>NZ_JBVAXS010000007.1:0-492207 GCF_055419465.1 Mycobacterium sp. IDUB_17
CCTAAACGGGAAAAAGAGCGTGGCCAAAAAACAACAAACAAAAACCACCAAACACACTATTGAGTTCTCAAACAACAGACTTTACTTCTTCGCTGCCCTGTTTTGGGGCAACCTCACCAGCTTAATCAAGTCTCTCTGGCTTGTCAAGCTGCCCGTCCTGGCTTGTTTCATCCGGACCGAGGCAACTCCGCCAGCCTAGTACCGAACTGGCGGGGAGTCAAACTCCCTGAGCTAGGCCTTCAGCAGCTGATGAAACTTGCTGCGCTCCGGCACTTTCTAAGAGCTTACCCTCTCGATCTCCGCTCCCAAAATCAGCAGGTTCTCGACGAACAACGGGTACCCGCGATCGATGTGAAACACGTCGTGGACCTCGGTCTCGCCGTCGGCGACCAGCCCGGCGAGCACCAGGCCGGCGCCGGCGCGAATGTCCGACGACCACACCGGCGCGCTCGAAAGCTGCGGGATCCCGCGCACGACGGCATGGTGGCCGTCTGTCCGCGCATCGGCACCCAATCGGATCATCTCCTCGACGAACCGGAAGCGAGCTTCGAACACGTTCTCGGTGATCATCGACGTACCGTCGGCCACTGCGGCCAACCCGATCGCCATCGGCTGCAGGTCGGTCGGGAATCCCGGGAACGGCAGCGTCGCCACGTTGACCGCCTTGGGCCGCTCGTACTGCACCACCCGGAAGCCGTCATCGTTCTGGGTCACGGTGGCACCGGCGTCGTGCAACTTGTGCAGAACCAGCTGCAGGTGCTGTGGGTCCACGCCCGTCACCGAGATATCGCCGCGCGTCATCGCCGCGGCTATCCCCCAGGTCGCCGCCACGATCCGGTCACCGATCACCCGGTGTTCCGTGGGATAGAGCCGATCGACACCGGTGATCGTCAGCGTCGAGGTCCCCGCGCCGGAGACCTTGGCACCCATCTGGTTGAGCATGGCGCAGATGTCCACGATGTCCGGCTCGCGCGCCGCGTTGTGGATGGTGGTGACACCTTCGGCCAGCACCGCGGCCATGAGGATGTTCTCCGTCGCCCCCACGGACGGGAACTCCAGTTGGATCTCGGCACCCCGCAGATGGTCGGCCTCGGCCACCACACAACCGTGCTCGATATTGCAGGTCGCACCCAGTTGGCGGAGCCCGGCCTGGTGCATGTCCAGGGGCCGCGATCCGATGGCGTCACCACCCGGAAGCGCAACCTTCGCCTTCTTGCACCGTCCTACCAGCGGGCCCAGCACACACACCGAGGCGCGGAACTGACGGACCGCCGCGAAATCCGCGTCGTACTTGGGTTCGTCGGGCGATGTGATGCGCACGGTGTCGCCGTCCAGCTCGACGGTGGCGCCCAACCCGCGCAGGACCTCGGCCATCAGCGGCACGTCAAGGATGTCAGGGCAATTGGTGATCGTGCTCGTACCCTCGGCAAGCAACGAGGCCGCCATCAGTTTCAGCACACTGTTCTTCGCGCCACCGACAGCAACTTCGCCTGATAACCGGCTGCCTCCGGTCACCAAGAAACGCTCGCTCACGCCGGTTAGTGTAAACAGCCCGGCGTCGAGTTTCCGCCTGCTCGCACAGATCCGGCGGGCCCGGCCAACGTGTCCACGAGCCCGGTACGGTTCAGCTATGGCGGTTCATCTCACCCGTATCTATACCCGCACCGGCGACGACGGCACGACCGGGCTGAGTGATTTCAGCAGGGTTTCCAAGAATGATTCGAGGTTGGCGGCCTACGCCGACTGTGACGAAGCCAACGCTGCCATCGGCGTCGCAGTCGCTCTCGGCGAACCCGATCAGCAAATCCTGGCGGTATTGCGGCAGATTCAGAACGATCTGTTCGACGCCGGCGCCGATCTGTCCACCCCCGTCGTGGAGAACCCCGAGCACCCACCGCTGCGAATCTCGCAGGCCTACATCGACCGGCTGGAGAAGTGGTGCGACGAGTTCAACGAGGCGCTGCCTGCGCTGAATTCGTTCATCCTGCCCGGCGGAACTCCCCTGTCCGCACTGTTGCACGTCGCGCGAACTGTGGCCCGCCGCGCTGAGCGGTCGGCCTGGATCGCGGTGCAAGAGCACGGTGAATCGGTGAGCGTTCTGCCGGCGAAGTACCTCAACCGGTTGTCAGACCTGCTGTTCATCCTGTCGCGGGTGGCGAACCCGGATGGGGACGTGCTCTGGAAGCCCGGAGCCGCTCAGTAATTGCGCCGCCGGGCCCGCGGCGACGGCCGCGATTCCAGCCAGGAGGTGAACGCCGTCAAGGCGCCCCGGTCCAGGGCGATCTCATACCCTTGCCGGCGTTCGGGACTGTGGTCGCGAAGTTCGAGAATGACCGTCGCGGCGGTCATGATGTCGAACTCGTCGCCACGCGGGGCGCGACGCGACACCACTTCCAGCCCCCGCCGGCTCAATTGCCGGTCAGGCCACCACCGCATGCTGGACAGCCGGTAGAAACCGGCCTCCCCTCCGCGGTAGCGCATCACACCATGGCGCCAGCCACTACCGCCTTCGGCGGGAAAGTCACGCAGGATGGCGGCTGTTCCACCAACCTGACGTAGTTTCCACAGCCGGTAACTCAGGGCACCGACCAAAAGGAGCAGAACGCAGACGAGCGCGACCATGCCGATCATGGGCGCGCTCATCTGTCGTCTCTGTCGTCAGTCGATCTGGCCGAGCGCGCGCAGGCGTGCACGGCCCCAGGCCGCAGTCTGCTCGTCGTCGGACTCTGCATCCTGCTTGGCCGAGTCGGCGTCGATCTCGGTTTCGAACTGAGCGTTCTCCACCAAGATCCGGACCGTCTCCTCGGTCACCGACAGGAAACCACCGTCAACGGCGATACGCAGATCGTCCTCGCCTTCGCGCTCGACTCGCACCATGGCGTCGTCGACCAGCTGCGCCACCAACGGAATGTGCCGCGGCAGGATGCCGATCTCACCAGCGGTGGTCCGGGTGAAGACGAACGTAGCGGTGCCGGACCAGAGCTCACGCTCGACGGCAACGATCTCAACGTTCAATTCAGCCATTCCACACCACCTTTCGGGCTAGAGCGCTCATCACAGCTTGGCGCCGAGGCTTTCGGCCTTCTTCGCCAGGTCGTCCAGGCCACCGATGAGGAAGAACGCCTGCTCGGGCAGGTGATCGAACTCGCCCTTGGCCAGCTTGTCGAAGGCCTCGATGGTCTCCTTGAGCGGCACGGTCGAACCCGGCTGGCCGGTGAACTGCTCGGCCGCCATCATGTTCTGGCTCAGGAAGCGCTCGATCTTACGGGCGCGGTACACCAGAACCTTGTCCTCTTCCGACAGCTCGTCGATACCGAGGATGGCGATGATGTCCTGAAGATCCTTGTAGCGCTGCAGGATCCGGATGACTTCCTGGGCGACGCGGTAGTGCTCGTCGCCGACGACGCTGGGGTGCAGGATCGTCGAGGACGAAGCCAGCGGGTCCACCGCGGGGAAGATGCCCTTGGAGAACACCGCACGCGAAAGCTCGGTGGTGGCATCCAGGTGGGCGAACGTGGTGGCCGGGGCCGGGTCGGTGTAGTCGTCGGCGGGCACGTACACGGCCTGCATCGAAGTGATCGAGCGACCACGGGTCGAGGTGATGCGCTCCTGCAGCTCACCCATCTCGTCGGCCAGCGTCGGCTGGTAACCCACGGCCGAAGGCATACGACCCAGCAGGGTCGAAACCTCGGAACCGGCCTGGGTGAACCGGAAGATGTTGTCGATGAAGAGCAGCACGTCCTGGTTCTGCTCGTCGCGGAAGTACTCGGCCATGGTCAGGGCCGACAGGGCGACGCGCATACGGGTGCCTGGCGGCTCGTCCATCTGGCCGAACACCAATGCGGTGTCCTTGAGCACGTTTGCGTCGGCGAGCTCGACCCACAGGTCGTTGCCCTCGCGGGTGCGCTCACCCACGCCGGCGAACACCGAGGTACCACCGAAGTTGCGGGCAATACGGTTGATCATCTCCTGGATCAGAACCGTCTTACCGACGCCGGCGCCACCGAACAGGGCGATCTTGCCACCACGCACATACGGCGTGAGCAGGTCGACGACCTTCAGACCGGTCTCCAGCATCTCGGTGCGGGGCTCCAGGTCGGCGAAGGCCGGCGGCTTGCGGTGGATCGACCAGTGATCGAAGTCCTTGCCGTAGCCGGGCTCATCGAGGCAGTCGCCGAGGGCGTTGAACACATGGCCCTTGACGCCGTCGCCGACCGGCACCGAGATCGAGGCGCCGGTGTCGCGGACGTCGGTGCCACGCACCAGGCCGTCGGTGGGCTGCATGGAGATGCAGCGAACCAGGCTGTCGCCGAGGTGCTGGGCAACCTCAAGCGTCAGGGTCTTGGCGAGCGCGCCATAGGTGATATCGGCGTGCAGCGCGTTGAACAGCTCGGGCACGGCGCCGCGCGGAAACTCAATATCCACCACCGGGCCGGTGATGCGGACTACGCGGCCCGCGGTCTTTTCTGCAGTAGCAGTCATTCTCTCTTCGCTTTCCTACGAGGCTTTCGTCTTTGGTCCGGCTAGCGCGCGTCGGCCAGCGCGTTCGCGCCGCCCACGATCTCGCTGATTTCCTGGGTGATCTGCGCCTGACGTTCGCGGTTGGCCGCGAGCGTGAGTGCCTTGATCAGATCGTCGGCGTTGTCGGTGGCCGACTTCATGGCGCGCCGGCGCGAAGCCGACTCCGAGGCGGCCGCCTCCAGCAATGCCGCGTACACGCGGGTGGCGATGTAACGCGGCAGCAATGCGTCGAACAGGTCCTCGGCATTCGGCTCGAACGAATACAGCGTGTGCGGACCGGTGTCCGGCTCCCCGACGTACTCGACGACCAACGGCGCGATCTGATGTGCCACCGCGGTCTGCGAGAGCATCGAACGGAATTCGGTGGAGACGATGTGGAGTTCGTCGACACCCAAGATGCCGTCGGCTCCTGCATCGTCGCCCTCGTCATCGGCGCCGGACATGAACGTCGCCACCAGGGTGTCGGCGATCTCCTTGGCGTTCTCGTAGGTGGGCCGCTCGGAGAAGCCGGTCCACGACTGGGTGACCGTCCGCTGCCGGAAGCTGTAGTAGCCCAGGGCTTTCCGGCCGACGACGTAGAGCACCGGGCTCTTGCCCTGTTCCCGCAGCAGCGAGAACAGTTCTTCGGCCCGGCGCAGCACGTTGGCGTTGTAACCGCCGCAGAGACCGCGATCCGAGGACACCACGAGCACACCAGCCCGCTTGGGGTTCTCCCGCTGCACGAGCAGCGGGTGATCCAGCGCGCTGGCGCCCGCAAGCTCGGTGAGCATGTTGGTGATCTCGGTGGAGTAGGGCCGGGCCGCGTCGACCCGGGCCTGCGCCTTGGCGATCCGCGACGTGGCGATCAGCTCCTGTGCCTTCGTGATCTTCTTGATCGACGAAGCGGAGCGGATACGCCCGCGTAGCTCGCGAAGTGTGGCTGCCATTGGTTACCTAGGCCTTCTTCGGAGCCGGCTTGCGGACCTTGACCGATTCCTTCTCCAGGTCCTCGGGGTCCAGTGCATCAGCATCGGCCTCCTTGACAACCACGGAGCTGCCGTCGGTAGCGGCGAAGCCCTTCTTGAACTCGTTGATCACCGCAACAAGGTTGGCTTCGTTCTCCTCGGAGAGCTTCTTGGTCTCCTTGATGCTCTTGAGGATGTCGGAGTGGCTGGCCTTGACATGCTCCAGCAGCTCGTCGACGAAGCGGGTGACGTCCTCGGCCGGAACCGAATCCAGGTGGCCCTGGGTACCGAGGAAGATCGAGACGACCTGATCTTCGACCGCCAGCGGGCTGTACTGCGCCTGCTTGAGCAGCTCGACGAGGCGGACACCACGATCCAGCTGAGCCTTGGAGGCCGCATCCAGATCCGAGGCGAAGGCCGCGAAGGCCTCCAGCTCGCGGTACTGCGAGAGATCCAGACGCAGCGAACCCGCGACCTCTTTCATGGCCTTGATCTGCGCGGCGCCACCGACGCGGGACACCGACACACCGACGTTGACGGCCGGTCGCACACCCTGGTTGAACAGGTCGGACTCCAGGAAGCACTGGCCGTCGGTGATCGAGATGACGTTGGTCGGGATGAACGCCGAGATGTCGTTGGCCTTGGTCTCGATGATCGGCAGACCCGTCATCGAACCACCGCCCAGCTCGTCGGAGAGCTTGGCGCAACGCTCCAGCAGACGGGAGTGAAGGTAGAAGACGTCGCCGGGGAATGCCTCGCGGCCCGGCGGGCGGCGCAGCAGCAGCGAGATGGCGCGGTAGGCGTCGGCCTGCTTGGAGAGGTCGTCGAAGACGATCAGCACGTGCTTGCCGTCGTACATCCAGTGCTGGCCGATGGCCGAACCGGTGTACGGTGCCAGCCACTTGAAGCCGGCCGGATCGGACGCGGGGGCCGCGACGATGGTGGTGTACTCCATCGCGCCACCCTCTTCCAGCGCGCGCTTCACGCTGGCGATGGTGGTGCCCTTCTGGCCGATGGCGACGTACACGCAGCGCACCTGCTGCTTGGGGTCGCCGGTCTCCCAGGCTTCGCGCTGGTTGAGGATGGTGTCGACGCAGACCGCGGTCTTGCCGGTCTTGCGGTCACCGATGATCAGCTGACGCTGGCCACGGCCGATCGGGGTCATGGCGTCGATGGCCTTGATACCGGTCTGCAGCGGCTCGGACACGCCCTGGCGCTGCACCACCGAAGGGGCCTGCAGCTCGAGTGCGCGCCGGGTCTCGGACTCGATGTCGCCCTGGCCGTCGATCGGCTGGCCGAGCGGGTTGACGACGCGACCGAGGAACGCGTCGCCGACCGGCACCGAGAGCACCTCGCCGGTGCGCTTGACCTGCTGGCCTTCTTCGATCTTTTCGAACTCACCCAGGATGACGGCGCCGACGCTGTGCTCGTCGAGGTTGAGTGCCACACCCAACACACCGCCCGGGAACTCGAGGAGCTCCTGGGTCATGACCGAGGGCAGGCCCTCGACGTGAGCGATGCCGTCACCGGCATCGACGACGGTGCCGATCTCTTCACGCTCGGTGTCGGCGGAAAACGAGGATACGTAGTCCTCGATGGCACCTTCGATATCAGCAGCCGAGATTGTCAACTCTGCCATGGTTTTTCGTCTTCCTACCTTGTTCTTGGGTGGTTCTTGGTTCGGGTTAGTCCGGCAGCTGGGTCGCCGCGGCGGCCAGTCGGGACGAGATCGAGCCGTCGATCACTTCGTCACCGACGGTGATCGACAGACCACCGAGCAGTTCCGGGTCGACATACAGCTGCACTGACACCGGGTGTCCGTAGATGCGGGTGAGCACCTCCGCCAGCCGGGTCCGCTGGGCATCGGTCAGGTCAGCCGCGGCGGTCACGTGAGCGACCACCTCGCCGCGGCGGGAAACTGCGAGCTCGGCGAGGTCGATGACGGCCTCGTCGGCACGCTCGCCGCGCAGCAGTCCCACAGTCTGGGCCAACAGCGCGGCCGCCGTCCCGGTCCCACCCGCGTCGCCAAGCACCTTGTCCAGCAAGGCAATCCGACCGTCGACCGGGGTGGTGTAGTCACTGAGCAGGGCCGAGAGCTTGGGCTCGGCGTCGAGGAGGCGGCCGAACCGGAACAGCTGGTCCTCCACCTCGTCGACCTCACCGGCGGTCTCGGCGCGCTTGAGCAGCGCCAGACGTGCGGTGTGTTCAATCGCGTCGACCAGGTTCGCTTCGGTCGACCAGCGCTGCGAGACGGCGGTCCGCAGCACGTCCAGTGCGGTGTTGCCGACCTTGCCCGACAACAGTCGGTCGACCAGCTCGACCTTGGCGGCAGCGTCGTCGGTCGGCTCGGCCAGATGCCTGGTGAGCATCGACTCCGACAGCAGCAGCCTGGCCACCGAGGTCAGTTCCTCGGCCAGCGTGGTCAGCCCGTCGGCATCCAGACCGCCTGCGACGGAGTCGAACTTGTCGACCACGACCGCCAGCGACTCGCGACTCGCGGCTCGCAGCTTCGCGGTTGCGGCGGTGTCGATCAGCACGGCCGACGGGGCCATCTGGTCCAGCTCGGCGAGGAACCGGTCGACGGTGGCCGCCTGGGCGGCCGGGTCGGCGACGTGTGCCCGGACCAGAGCGTCGGCCTTGGCCACCGACTCCGATCCCAGACCGGTCCGCAGCTGGCGGATGAGCTGCTGGCGCATCAGCTGAACCTGCTGGGCGCCGTGCGCCTTGATCCGCTCGGCCTCGGTGCCGGCTTGCTCGGCCAGCTGAGCGGTGATCCGCTCGGAGTCCTGCGAGGCCTCGTCGGTCACCTTGGTCGATTCGGCCTTGGCCTCGGCGAGCGCCTTGGCATGCATCTCATCGGCGTCGGCGAGCTTCTTCGCCGCGTCGGCGCTCTCGGCGAGCGCGACCCGCACGGCGTCCTGCTGCTTCTGCATCAGGCTCCGCACCGGCGGCACCACCCACTTGATGATGATGAATGCGATGAAGGCAAAGCCGATCAGCTGCCCGATAAATATCGACATCTACTGCGTCCCACCTGATTTCACGTCGACGCCCAAAATTCGGTTGGCCAGGGTCTGCGAGAGTCCGTCCACGGACGACTCCAGGCCCGACCGCACCTCGGCACTCTGAGCAGCAAGCTGCTCATCGGCCTGGCGCACGGTCTCGGCCACTTCGGTGCTCGCCTCGGCGCGCTTGGCGTCGACCACCTCGCGACCCGCTGCGCGAGCCTCGTCACGGATTGCCGATGCCTGGGTGCGTGCCCCGGCCATCGCCTCGTTGTAATCGGCCTGTGCCGCGGCCACCTGTTCGGCCGACTTCCGATTGTCGGCGGCGGTCTTCGCCAGCATCGCTTCGCGCTCTGCCAGCACCTTGCCGACCGGTGGCACAACCCATTTCGCGATCACGGCGAGCGTGATCAGGAAAATGATCAGCACGGCGAAGAAGGTGCCGTTGGGGACCAGGAAGTTGCTCTGGCCCCCACCGCCTCCCTCGGCTGCCTGGCTCGCAGCCAGGATCGTTGCGCTCAGTTCACCCATGCTGATGGACTACTGCAGGCCCGGGGTGGCGAAGACGAACAGCGCCATGAAGGCCAGGTTGATGAAGTACGCGGCCTCCACCAGACCGACGGTGATGAAGAACGGGGTGAACAGCCGGCCCTGGGCCTCGGGCTGACGGGCGATGCCCGAGATCAGCGCGTTACCCGCGATACCGTCACCGATACCAGCGCCGATGGCGCCGCCGCCCATGATCAAACCGCCACCGATCAGCGCGCCGGCCGTGATGAGGGCGTTGGGGTCGAGTTCCATTCCTTTTATCCTCCTTGATAACTGGTGGCTGTGCCGCCAGAGGTTCGTGTCCTGCAGTTGTAGGGGTCTAGCCGGTCATGCTCAGTGCTCGTCGTGGTCCAGCTCCATCGACTGGCTGAAGTACAGGATCGTCAGCAGCGAGAAGATGAAGGCCTGGATCAGGCCGACGAACAGGTCGAAGGTCTTCCAGATCGCGTTGGGTGCCCACTGGATGTACCAGGGGAACATCGCGATCAGCGCGACGAGGATGCCGCCGGCGAAGATGTTGCCGAAAAGACGGAGGGCCAGCGAGATCGGCTTGGCGAGTTCCTCGACGATGTTGATCGGCATCAGCGCGGGAACGTGACCCTTGAGCACCTTCACCGGGTGGCCGATGATGCCGCGGCGCCAGATGCCGGCCGCGTGGTAGCAGATGAACACGAACAGGGCCAGCGCCAGCACGAAGTTGATGTCAGAGGCCGGCGGCTTGTACCACTCGGCGGCGGCGCCGTCCGCTCCCCCGTACTGCAGCGGCAGCACCGACAGCCAGTTGGAGACCAGGATGAAGACGAAGATCGTCACCGACAGCGGCAGCACGAACGGCGCGACCTTCATGCCGATCGCGGCCTCGATCTGGCCGCGCATCTGGATGGTCAGGGCCTCCCAGAACAGCTGCACACCGCCCGGGACGCCGGTCGAGGTGACCTTGGCCCGCAGGATGAATGCCAGGGCGATCACGATCACCGCGGTGACCGCGGTGGCCAGGATGGTGTCACCGTTGAACGTCATCCCGAACAGCTCGAACACCATCGTGTGGTGGCCGACGTGGATGGCAGCGCCACCCTCTTCGGCGGCGAGCACGGTCGTCGTCTGAGTCATATAGGTCAGCTCAACCCTTCGATTCCGTATCCAAGACATCCAGGCCGTTCGAGCGGATCTTCCGCAGCACGGGGATGCTGGTGCTCATCACCAGCAGAGCCTGGAAAATCGCCAGCCCGAACAGCACCGCGATGCCGCCCGAGGTTTTGAAGACAAATGCGATGCCGAGGGCGATCGCGGTGATGATCAACAGCCGTGTCGCGGAGTTCACGGCCATCTTCTTCTTGAGCGGGTGGTCTTCGGCCGTGATCGCTTCGACGGCCCGGCGCACCAGCAAGGCGTTGACCAAGCCGAGGGCCAGGCCGACACCGAAGAAGACGCCGAAGAAAATGTGTCCGGTGAATCCGGCGGCCAAGATGGCCAGCGCGGTCAGGACAACGCAAACAATCAGCAGACGCAGCGGCCGGAAGGCCACCGACGGGAACACCAACGGCGCGTCGTGCGCTGGCGTCGTCACTGCTTCACCCCAATCCCGCTGTCACAAAAAGCTGCACCCTCGGAGGTGCCAACGGTTGCTATCCCCTGGCAAAAGCCTGTGCATGCCCGCCGAGAATATCGGAGGGCTGCGGGCGGGCTCGAATCACCCACGGGGTAGCTCCCTTTGTCGGTCGTTGATCGGCACCTGACGGTTCGTCGAACCGATGGGCCGGGCCGGCAACCCGCGAGGTTTTTCGGGTTCTGGCAGCAGACTAACACATGGTAGGCACCCCTAAACCTGGCCTACTACTTTTCGTCGTACTTCGCCTCGTGCTCGTCCTCGGAGCCTTCGCTTCCGCGTTGTAACAGGGGAATCAGAGTCACCACGATCGCCACCAGAATGGCGGCCACCACGACCGCTCCGGTGTAGCGCGGATCGAAGAAGATCGTCGCTGCCGCACCGAAGGCGATGATGCCCACCCACAGGTAGATCAGCAGCACGGCGCGGCGATGCGAGTGCCCGATCTGCAGCAAGCGGTGATGCAGATGCATCTTGTCCGGGCTGAGCGGACTGCGGCCGGCCCGGGTGCGCCGCACGATGGCCAGCAACGTGTCCAGGGCAGGCACCAGCATCACGGCGATCACCAGGAGGAACGGCGACATCAGCGCGAAGACGTCGCGTGCGCCGTAGGCATTCTGCGAGATCGGCCCGGCAGCCGTCGTCGACGCCGCGCCCAACATGAGGCCGATCAGCATCGACCCGGAGTCGCCCATGAAGATCTTGGCCCGGTGGAAGTTGTGCGGCAGGAAACCCAGGCAGGCCCCGGCCAGCACCACCGATATCACCGCGGGTGGATAGAACAGGACGTCGCCGCCGTGGTCGCGCAGCAGCCCGACCGAGAACACACAGATGGCGAGGGCGGTGATGAGCCCCAGGCCCGCGGCCAGACCGTCGAGCCCGTCGACGAAGTTCATCGCGTTGACGATCGACACCGTGAGTGCGAGCGTCAGCAGGATCGACGACACCTGGTCGAGCACGATCGTGCCCACTCCCCCGAACGGGATGTAGAGCACGCTCCACGCCACACCCATCGTCACCAGCACGCTGGCCGCGGTTATCTGCCCGGCGAACTTCGTCAGGGCGTCCAGGCCCCAGCGGTCGTCGATCAGCCCGATGGCCATGATCAGCCCGCCCGCGACCACGACCGCGGGCATGCCGGTGGAGTAGACGAAACCCCGAGTGAGTGCGGGCAGTTGGGAGGCCAGCAGCACCGCGGCAGCCACCCCGATGTACATCGCGAGCCCGCCCATCCGCGGAGTCGGCTGCACATGTACGTCACGTTCGCGGGGATAGGCGACGGCGCCGAGCCGGATGGCCACCACCCGCACCCAACCGGTGGCGAAGTAAGTGATGATCGCGGCGGTCAACCCGACGAGCGCCAGCTCACGCAGCGGCACACCGGCCCCCCGGTCCGACAGCGCGAGAAGGCCGGAATTGACCGCGGGGATCACTGCGTCACCGGCCGACATCACCGATGAACCGTACTGCAGCAAGCTGAGATCACTCCGTAGGTGTTGTTGTGAGCGTGGACGTTTCCACGCCAAGGACCCTAGCGATGTCCCCCGCACTGATCGGGCCGGTCCGCAGGATGCGGGGCTGGGTGCCGGTGAGGTCGACGATGGTGGATGCGGCCTGTTGTTCGGCGGGCCCGCCGTCGAGATAGACCTCGACCTTGTCGCCGAGTTGCTCGTGGGCCTGCGCTGCCGTCACCGCGGCGGGCTGGCCCGAGACATTGGCGCTGGACTGGGCCATGGGGCCGACTTCCCGTAGCAACTCGATGGCCACCGGGTGCAGCGGCATCCGCAGCATGACGCTGCCGTTGGCGTCCCCGAGATCCCACTGCAGTGAGGGGGCCTGCGTAACCACCAGGCTCAGCGCCCCCGGCCAGAATGCCCGGATCAATTCGCGGGCCGCTGAGGGGACCGAATAAACGAGCCCGTCGATGGTGTTCCACGAACCGACGAACACACCGACCGGCATGTTGCGGCCCCGGCCCTTGGCGGCCAGAAGCGAACCCACCGCGTCCGAGTCGAACGCGTCGGCGCCGATGCCGTAGACGGTGTCGGTCGGCATCACCACAAGGCGGCCACCTTTGACCGCGCTGACCGCCGAGGCGATACCGGTCGCACGCTGATCGGCGTCGGTGCAATCGAAGATGGTCATGTCGACTCCCCGGTCGGTGCGCGCATCAACTCAGCTTCTCCCAATACGGGTCGCCGTCACGAAGCGGGGTCGCCCGGCGAGGTCATGGCGCGCGGTGACCTCGGTGAAGTGCCCGTCGCGGGTGAAGGCCTCGACGGAGAGCTCGGATGTGGTGTCGTCGTGCTCAACGGCGCAGAGCGCACCGTCGCGCAACCACCGGGCGGCCAGCGTGACGATCGGCCGGATCACCGACATGCCGTCGGGGCCGCCGAACAACGCAGGCACAGGATCATGTTCGGCCACTTCGGGTTCAAGGACCGCAGCCTCGGGGATGTAAGGCGGGTTGGACACCAGCAGGTCCACCCGGTCGTCGAGTTCGGGCAACAGTCCCGGGGTGGTGACGTCGGCGTCCAAGATTTCGACGCGCGTCCCTGCCGCGTTGCGACGCGCGAACTCCAGGGCCGCCGGCGAGTTCTCCACGGCCAGCACCCGGGCGTCAGACCACTTCGCAGCCAGCCCCAGCGCCAAAGCACCCGAACCCGTGCACAGGTCGACGATCACCGGGTTGCCCGGAAGTTGTTGCGCCCAAGCCCATTCCAGCAGCGCCTCGGTCTCCGGCCGGGGAATGAAAACCCCGGGGCCGACCGCGAGCGTCAACGGGCCGAACGGCGCGGTGCCGATCAGGTGTTGCAGGGGAATCCGGCGGGCCCGGGCGGCGACGAGTTCGTCGTAGGCCTGCTCGAACCGGTCACCGGGATCGTCGAGGAACATCAGCCGGCTGCGGTCGACACCCGCGACGTGCGCGGCGAGCAATTCGGCGTCGATGCGCGGGGAGGCGACGCCGGCGGCGGCCAGGCGTGCCGTTGCGGCTTCGATCGTCTGCCGCAGCCGGGTGGTGCCTCCCCTGGCGGGCCGGGTCATGACTGCTGCTGCAGCCGGGCCTGTTTGTCGGCGGCGGCCAGCGCGTCGAGCAGTGCGTCCATGTCCCCGTCGAGCACCTGGTCGAGGTTGTGCGCCTTGAAGTTGATCCGGTGATCCGCGATCCGGTTCTCGGGAAAGTTGTAGGTGCGGATCCGCTCGCTGCGGTCGACCGTGCGGATCTGGCTGGCCCGGTCGGCCGATGCGTCGGCCGATGCCTGCTCCTCCGCCAGTGCCTGCAGTCGAGCGGCGAGCACCACCATGGCCCGGGCCTTGTTCTGCAGCTGCGAGCGCTCGTTCTGGCAGGTCACGACGATACCCGTGGGCAGGTGGGTGATGCGGACCGCGGAGTCGGTGGTGTTCACGCCCTGGCCGCCCTTGCCCGAGGACCGGTACACGTCGATGCGCAGGTCGGATTCGTCGATCTGCACCTGCTCGACGTCTTCGGGCTCGGGGTAGACGAGCACGCCCGCGGCCGAGGTGTGCACGCGGCCCTGCGATTCGGTGACAGGCACGCGCTGCACCCGGTGCACGCCACCCTCGAACTTCATCCGCGACCACACACCGTCGGCGGAATCGCCCTTACTGGCGATGGTGATGGTGGCGTCCTTGTAGCCGCCGAGGTCAGACCACGTCTCGTCGAGCACCGTGACGGTCCAGCCGTGCCGTTCGGCATACCGGATGTACATGCGGGCCAGGTCGGCGGCGAACAGTGCCGACTCCTCCCCGCCTTCCCCGGACTTGACCTCCAACACGATGTCATCGGCATCGTGGGGATCGCGGGGGGCAAGCTGGTCGGTCAGCTGGGCGTCGAGCTCGGCGACCTTGGCGGTCAGCTCGTCCACCTCGGCGGCGAAGCTGGCGTCGTCGGCGGCGAGTTCGCGGGCAGCCTCCAGGTCGCCGCGGGCGGCATCCAACTTGCGGTAGGTACCCACGACCGGCGACACCTGGGCGAAGCGCCGGCCCACCTTGCGGGCGGCGGAGGCATCGGCGTGCAGGTTGGGATCGGCGAGCTGGCGCTCCAGGTCCGCGTACTCAGCGAGCAGCGCCTCGATCGCGGGTGCGGTATCCGTCACGTCAGCCTCCTCCAACTTTCTCCGGAAACGAGAACAGCGCCCAGATCTGACGCAAATGCGACAGATCGGGCGCCGTTGACGTAGCTACTTGTCGGCTGCGGCAGCCTGATCACCGGCAGGCTTGCGCTTGCCGTACCGCTTCTCGAAGCGGGCCACGCGGCCGCCGCTGTCGAGGATCTTCTGCTTGCCGGTGTAGAACGGGTGGCACTGCGAGCAGACCTCGACCACGATCTGGCCGCTCTGCTTGGTGCTACGGGTCTGGAAGGTATTGCCGCAACCACAGTGCACCGTGGTCTCGACATACTCAGGGTGAATGCCTGTTTTCATGGTTCCTCTTCAATCGTTGGCCCGGGTCGCCCACGCGGACGTGAACCGGGACCGAGGGTCGGCGGTTCATTATGCCAGGTCAACCGCCAACCTCCTAAACGCGGGATGACCGGCCGCTATTCCTCCCCCGGTCTCGATCGGAACTCGGACAACCGGCGCTCGAGGAATCGCCGTTCCGGATCCGTCTTGGCCAGCAGCAGGGCACGCTCGAACGCCTGCCGCGCCTCGTCGTCTCGACCCAGGCGGCGCAGCAGTTCCGCTCGACTCGACGGCAGATAGCGATAATCGCCGAGCTCCAGCGCGTCCATGAGTTCGAGGGCGCGGGCTGGATCACCCGCCTCGGCGGTGGCCACCGCACGGTTCAGCCCGACCACTGCCGATCCCGTCAGGTACTCGAGCCGCTCATAGAGCGCGACGACCGCGGGCCAATCGATCTCCGGGTCGGCCTGCAGTGAGGCGATCGCAGCCTGCAGCACGTACGGTCCGCTGGGTCGCCGCATAGCCAGCGCACGGTCGAGGGCGGCCCGGCCGTCATCGACCTTGGTCTGATCGTGCAGAGACCGGTCCTGCTCGGCCAACGGGATCAAAGCACCGGAAACGATCCGGGCGGCACGTCGCGAATCGTGCAGCAGCATCAGGGCCAGCAGCCCATGCACCTCGGGCTCGTCGGCCTTCAGCCCAGCGACCAAGCGCCCGAGCCTGATCGCTTCCGCGGCGAGGTCGTCGCGATCGGTGAACCCCTGGTTGAAGATCAGGTAGATCACCGCGAGCACAGCCGACACGCGGTCCGGCAGGACACGGTCGGCGGGCAGCCCGAACGGGATGTTCGTCGCCTTGATCTTGGCCTTCGCCCGAGAGAGCCGGCGCTTCATGGTCTCCTCGGAAACCAGGAACGCCCGGGCGATCTCGGCCGTGGTGAGCCCGCCCAGCGCCCGCAATGTGAGCGCCACCTGCGCCTCGGTGGCCAGCGCCGGATGGCAGCACATCAAGATCAGTTCCAGGCGTTCGTCGGGGATGGCGTTGTCGTCCAGATCGACGTCGTCCAGGAACACAGTCCGTTGATCGACTCGGAGCAGCCCGGTCTTGGTTCGCCGAGTCTGTTCCCGACGCACCCGGTCGATCGCGCGGTTGCGCCCGGTACGCACCAACCAGGCCACCGGCGCCTGCGGCATTCCGTCGCGGGGCCAGCGTTCGGCGGCGATGACGAACGCCTCCTGCGCGGCGTCCTCGGCGAGGTCGAAGTCGCCGAGGATGCCGATGAGTGCGGCCAGGACCCGGCCCCACTCGCGCTGGAAAATCGCCTCGATCAGTGCGCCCCCTCCCCGGGGGTATCGATGAGCGGTCGTACCTCGACCGCACCACCCAGCCTGATCGCCGGGACGCGCTGCGCGAACTCCAGGGCTTCATCCAGGTCAGCGGCCTTCAGCACGAAGTAGCCGCCGAGAACTTCCTTGCTGTCGGCGAACGGGCCGTCGGTGATCAGTCCCTGTCCCGGACCGCTGCGGATCGTCGTCGCCGTCTCGGCCGGCTCCAGGTGGGCGCCGCCGACGCACCGAGGATCCTGACGCAGCCCGACGTACTCGGCGTTGAGTGCGGCATATTCCTCGGGCGGCAGACCGTCGTGCGTGCCCGGCTTGGGGTAGATCAGGATTGCGTATTTCATCGTCATCTCCTTCGGGGGAATCGTCTAACAGCATCAAGACGAACGGGCGGGACCCGAGGGGACAACACGATCAAATAATCGAGTAAGTGGTGCCGTCGCGCTTCCAGAGCACCCGACCGGCCGGATCGGCGCCGAGGGCGACCAGTTCACGCTTGAGAATCTTGTTGGTCGCGGTGCTGGGCAGATCGTCGGCGAGCCAGACGTACCGCGGCCAGGATTTGGGCGATAGATCCGCCTGACCGGCAAGGAATTCGGTCAGCCCTTCCGGAGTGAGCTCCTGGCCATCGCGCAGCACGACGGCCGCCATCACCTGATCGCCGACGAACTCGTCGGGCACCGGGTAGACCGCCACACGGCTGATCACCGGCTGCCGCAACAGGATTCGCTCGATGGGTGCCGCGGTGATGTTCTCGCCATCCACCCGCATCCAGTCCGCGGTACGCCCGGCCAGGTAGATCCAGCCGTCGGCGTCGCGGTAGGCCAGGTCACCCGACCAGTACATGCCGTGCCGAAGGCGTTCATCGGTCGCGCCCTGATCATTGTGGTAGCCGCGGAACATCCCGCTGCCGTTGGTGTTGACCAGCTCCCCGGTGGCGGCGTCGGCGTTGACCAGAGCACCGGTGTCATCGAATTCTGCGATTGCGCATTCTTCGACGGTCTCCGGGTCGTAGATCGCCACCCCGGGAAATCCCTGGCCGACACTGCCGGCCGGGGTGCCCTCGGACCGGGTGATGATGATCGCCAGTTCCGTCGAGCCGAAGCCATCCCACACGCTGCAGCCGAACCGGCGGCTGAACTCGTCGATGTCGCGGTCAGCCGCCTCGTTGCCGAACGCCACCCGCAGCGTGTTGTCGTGATCGTCGGCCTGTTCGGCGGTGGCCAGGATGTAGGCCAGCGGCTTGCCGACGTAGTTCATATAGGTGGCACCGTACCGGCGGACGTCCGGAAGGAAGCCGGACGCGGAGAACTGTGCGGGCGCCATGGCCGCGCCCGAACTGAGCGCCACGCCCCAGCCCGCGTACACCCCGTTCGAGTGGAACAACGGCATGGCCAGGTAGCAGGTGTCCGCCTCGGTGAGGTCGTACCGCTGCACCAGCGCCGCGGCGGAGAACAGCACGATGGAGTGCGCCACCTCGACAGCCTTGGGCTCGCCGCTGGTCCCCGAGGTGAAGATCATCATGAACGTGTCATCGGGCCCGACCTCGCGCTGGGGCGTGAGTTCCTGCGGCGACCAGGCGGCCTCCGATACATCGATCACGGTGACGCCGGGCAGGTCGACGCCGTCGAGCAGGTCGCGGTGCTGCGGGTCCACGAGCACGATCTGACATTCGACCCGCGCGATATCGCGGGCCAGCGCATCGCCCCGACGGGTGTTGTTGATGCCGCACAGCACGTAGCCGCCGAGCGCCGCGGCGGCCAGTGCGGTCAGCATGTCGGGGGTGTTGCCGAGGAGTGTGCCGACATGCAGTGGACGCCGCGGATCGGCCAGCCCGATCAGCGTGGCGGCCTGGGCCTTCGCCTCGGCGATGTGCTCGCGCCAGGTCCAGGTACGTTCGCCGTACTTGATGGCGACCGCGTCGCCACTTTCGCGCTCGCGGAGCAACTGCTGCAGCGTTTCGGCCATCCGATGATTCCCCAAAGTTCAGTGAACAGATTTAGAAAACTGTCTACCATGGTTGTGGCGCGACGGGATACACCCTTGGCAGAATCATGTACCTAACCCCATCAGATGACCAGGAGACACCACAGTTGACCAGCACCACGGCACCCCGCAGCGTGCGAGATCGACTGATCGACGCTGCCGAAGAATGTCTGCGCACCAAGGGCATTCGCGCGACCACCGTCTCAGAGGTGGCCGAGGCCGCAGGCGTGTCCCGCGGGTGGCTCTATCGCCACTTCCCGGACAAGGCGACGCTGCTGGGCGCGGTGATCGTGCGACTCAACGACACATTCTGGTCGGAAGCCCACGCCATGCTCGAGCAGGTCGACGGCTTGGACAGCCAACTCGTCGCGGGTGTCGCGAACGGCCTGCGAGCCTATGACGATCCGGGCGCGGTGTTGATGAAGCTACGCAACGACGAGCCCGAGGAGTTCGCCGCGTGTGCGGGCGCCGGCGTGCAGGGCATGATCCCCGATCTCGCCGAATTCTGGTCGCGATACCTGGTGGCCGCCCGCGACCGCGGCGAGGTCCGCGCCGACATCGATGTCCCCGAGGCGTCGGAATGGGTTGCGCGAGTTCTGATCTCGCTGGCGACCTTGCCCGGGAACACGCTGGATCCCAGCGACGGCGACGCGGTGCTCGCGTTCGTCCGGCGTTACGTGATGCCCGGATTACGCCCCGACGCAACTGCCTGACGATACGCAAAAGGCCCCCGCGTACGGGGGCCATTCGCGCGTCGCTCGCGTTTAGTCGACGTCCATGTTGCCCGGGGCGGTCTTGGAGACCTGCACCAGGAACTCGTAGTTGGTCTTGGTCTTGCGCAGCTGGCTCATCAGCAGGTCGATGGCCTGGTGGCTGTCCAGCCCGGACAGCACCCGGCGCAGCTTGTGCACGACGGCGAACTCGTCGGTGGAGAGCAGCAGCTCGTCCTTGCGGGTACCCGACGGGTTGACGTCGACCGCCGGGAACACCCGGCGCTCGGCGATCTTGCGGTCGAGCTTGAGCTCGGCGTTGCCGGTGCCCTTGAACTCCTCGAAGATCACGGTGTCACCGGTCGAGCCGGTCTCGACCATCGCCGTGGCGATGATGGTCAGCGAGCCGCCGTGCTCGATGTTGCGGGCCGCGCCGAGGAACCGCTTCGGCGGGTACAGCGCGGTGGAGTCCACACCACCGGACAGGATGCGGCCCGAGGCCGGCGACGCGTTGTTGTACGCGCGGCCCAGACGGGTGATCGAGTCGAGAAGGACAACCACGTCTTTGCCCTGCTCGACCAGGCGCTTGGCCCGCTCGATCGCCAGCTCGGCAGCCTGGGTGTGGTCAGACGGCGGACGGTCGAAGGTCGAGGCGATGACCTCGCCCTTCACCGAACGCTGCATGTCGGTGACCTCTTCCGGGCGCTCGTCGACGAGCACCACCATGAGGTGGCATTCCGGGTTGTTCTTGGTGATCGCGTTGGCGATGTCCTGCATGATCGTGGTCTTACCGGCCTTGGGCGGCGACACGATCAGGGCACGCTGACCCTTACCGATCGGCATGATCAGGTCGATGACGCGGGTGGTCAGCCGCTCAGGCGTGGTCTCCAGGCGCAGCCGCTGGTTCGGGTACAGCGGGGTCAGCTTGGTGAAATCGGGCCGGTTCTTGGCCGCTTCGACCGGACCGCCGTTGACGCTGTCCAGGCGCACCAGCGGGTTGAACTTCTGCCGCGGGTTGTTGCCGCCGCTCTCACCACCCTCGCGGGGCACACGGACCGCACCGGTGACCGCGTCGCCGCGGCGCAGACCGTTCTTGCGGACCATGTTCATGGACACGTAGACGTCGTTCGGCCCGGCCAGGTAGCCCGAGGTACGGACGAAGGCGTAGTTGTCGAGGACATCGAGGATGCCGGCGACCGGCTGGACGACGTCGTCCTCACGCAGTTCGGTGTCGTTACCGCCCTCGGTGCCACGCTCTCCGCGGCGGCGGCGGTCGCGGTCACGGAACCGGCGGCCGCGGCGGCCCTGACGGCCATCGCCATCGCCGTCGTCGTCGTTGTTGCCCGACGAGTTGCCGCCCCGGTTCTGCTGGTTGTCCTGCTGATCGGACTCGCGGGCCTGGCCCTTGTCCTGCCGCTGGTCGCGGTCCTGCTTCTGGTCGCGCTTGTCGTCCTGCTTGTTGTCGGCCTTGTTCTCGTCGCCGGACTGCTCGCGCTTGTCCCGCCGTTCCTGGCGGTCACGCTTGTCCTGCCTGGCAGGCTTTTCCTGCTGCTCAGCGGCAGGCTCGGCGTCCTTGGTGACGGCCTCAACAGCGGAATCGGCCTTCGCCTCAACCTTGGCGGCCTCATTGGCGGCGTCACCCTTGGTGGTGTCGCCCTTGGCGGCGTCGGCCTTGGCGGTGTCGTCATTGGCGGCGTCGGCGACCGGGGCACCGGCCTGACGCGAAGAACCACGACGCTCACGACGACGGGTCGCCGGCGGCTCAGCGGCCTCGGCTCCGGCGTCCGGCCGGACGTCGGCGGGGGCTTTTTGCGGGGCCTCGGCGGCACCGTTGGATTCGCCACGGTGGGCGCGGATAGCTGCGATCAACTCACTCTTGCGCAAACCGGACGCGCCTTCAACACCGATTTCCTTGGCCAGCGCTCGCAGCTCAGGCAGCACCATGGTCGACAGCGACGCGGGCCGGGCGCTCGAAGCGCGCCGCGCGGTGTCCGATCCGGGCGCAGAGGCAGCAGCCGGCGCCGCGGTGTCAGCGGTCGCAGTGCTTTCAGATGTCACGGCGTGCGGTGAATCCCCAGCGCCATTGGCGCTGTCAGCCGTGAAGAGGTCCGTATCTGTCACGGATTTCCTTTCTTTCCCTCGCTCATCAGGTCGTACGAGGGTTCCCCAAAGGTCGATGCGCGTTCAGCTGAACCGCTGAGCGCGTAGCTCACACCGTCGCCTGCGCAACGGCGATCGCCAGGATTCGCCGATATACGGCGAACCGTCAGTCCACGAGTAGAACACAAGAAGATTGGGTGGTCGTCCTGGTGTCGACGCAGGCAGAGACCCTGCGAGTGCTGGACGAGAGCGAGAATAACTCGCTTTGGTCAAGTAATCAAGCAACATCGACGCTGGGCGTGTGGTGTTTGCTTCTTCTCGTGCCGCTCAATCGTCAGTTCCTGGCGACCACACCAGACGTCCAGCGGACGCCCGCTCCGACCGACATTTCCCTGACGGTGAACCCATTGGCAGTGCCGTAATCCATGGCCTCATCAGGCAATCCCGCCGCCGAACTCAGCCCAAGCACCGTAGGTCCGGCTCCGGACAGCACCGCTGCCACACCACAACGCCGCAGCAGCTGCAGGTATTCCGCCGAGGCCGGCATGGCCGCGGCGCGCTGTGGCTGATGCAACACGTCCTGAGTGGCGGCCATCAGCAGATCCGGGCGCTCACTCAGCGCCACGACCAGCAAGGCCGCACGGCTCAGATTGAATCGCGCGTCGTCGTGGCTGACCTGTTCGGGCAACACGGCGCGGGTCTCGGCGGTGGACGACCGCTGCTGCGGAACCGCGGGAAACAGCCGAATGTCCGGATGTACCCGAACCGGCGCCGCCCGGTAGCGCGGCCGCCCGTCGTCATCGGTTTCGGTCCAGGACACCACCGCCCCGCCGAGAACTGCCGCCGCGGCATTGTCCGGATGCCCCTCGAACTCACTGGACAGCTGAATCAGCTGCTCAGCGCTCATCGGATCCGAACCAGCTTGCGCCACAAGACCATTGACCACAGCCAAGCCGCCCACGACAGCGGCGGCCGACGACCCGAGACCACGCGAATGCGGAATCTCATTGCGGCAGCGCACGATCAGTCCGGCCACGCGATGGCCGGTGGCCGCCAGCCCCGCCTCGATGGCCCGCACCACGAGGTGCGTCGCATCAAGCGGCACCTGGCCCGCACCCTCCCCCTCGACCTCCAGCTGAAGGCCGGATTCGGTTGTCTCGACGATGATCTCGTCGTAAAGGCTCAACGCCAACCCGAGGCTGTCAAAGCCTGGGCCGAGGTTGGCGCTGGACGCTGCGACGACAGCGGTGGCCGTGAGTCCGGCGGGCAGGGTCTGATTCACCAGGCTCAGACCAGTCCGAGCTTGGCGACGACGGCAACCGGATCGACCGGCACCGGGGTGACGGTGGGCATGTCCTTGAGCGCGGTATCGGGATCCTTGAGGCCGTTGCCGGTGACGGTGCAGACCACGGTCGAGCCACGCGCGACCCAGCCGTCCTCGATCGACTTGAGCAGACCTGCCACGCTGGCCGCCGACGCGGGCTCGACGAACACGCCTTCGCTGCGGGCGATCAGGTGATACGCCGCCAGGATCTCGTCGTCGGTAGCCGCCAGGAACCGGCCCTTGGACTGCTGTTGGGCCTCGACCGCTCCGGACCACGACGCCGGCGAACCGATCCGGATGGCGGTCGCGATGGTCTCGGGCTCCTTGACCGGCTCACCCAGCACCAGCGGGGCAGCTCCGGCCGCCTGGGTGCCGAGCATGCGCGGAAGTCGGTCCGACAGGCCGTCGCGGTGGTACTCGGAGTAGCCCTTCCAGTAGGCAGTGATGTTCCCGGCGTTGCCCACCGGCAGCGCGTGCACATCGGGCGCGGTGCCCAGCGCGTCGACGATCTCGAACGCGGCGGTCTTCTGCCCCTCGATGCGGTACGGGTTGACCGAGTTCACCAGGGCGATGGTCGGGAAATCCGCGGTGATCTTGCGAGCCAGCTCCAGGCAGTCGTCGAAGTTGCCGTCGACCTGAATGATCTTGGCGCCGTACATGACCGCCTGCGCCAGCTTGCCCATCGCGATCTTGCCCTGCGGGATCAGCACGGCACAGGTGATGCCGGCCTGCGCGGCATAGGCCGCAGCCGAGGCCGAGGTGTTACCGGTGGAAGCGCACATCACGGCTTGCTGTCCGCGCGCCAGTGACTCGGTGACCGCCACGGTCATGCCGCGGTCCTTGAACGAGCCGGTCGGGTTGAGCCCCTCGACCTTGAGATGCACTGTGCAACCGGTGAGTTCGCTCAGGCGCTTGGCATGGATGAGCGGCGTGCCACCCTCGAGCAAGGTGATCGGCGTCCAGTTGTCGCCGACCGGCAGCCGATCGCGGTAGGCCTCGATCAATCCCGGCCAGGGCCGGTGCACCGGTCCTGCGCTGGTCTTTCCTTGCGTCCCGGGGTTCATGCGTCCGTTCCTTCCATACGCAGCACGCTGTTGATGGTCTGCACCACGTCGAGATCGGCCAGCGCCTCGACGGTTTCGGAGAGCGCGGCATCGGTGGCCTGGTGGGTGACCACCACGATGCGTGCACCACACGGCCGGCCGCCCTCGTCGACCATGCCCTCCTGACGTACCTCGGCGATGCTGACCTCACGCTTGGAGAACTCGGCCGACACGGCAGACAACACGCCGGGCCGGTCCGAGACGTTCATGTTCACGTAGTAGCGGGTGGGGATGAACCCGATCGGGGCGATCGGCAGCTTGGCGTACTTGGATTCGCGCGGGCCGCGTCCACCCTGGACCCGGTTGCGCGCGGCCATCACGACGTCACCCATCACCGCCGACGCGGTCGGCGCTCCCCCGGCGCCCTGGCCGTAGAACATCAGCCGACCGGCCGCCTCGGCCTCGACCACCACGGCATTGAAGGCACCGTTGACCGCCGCCAGCGGGTGCGACAACGGCACCAGCGCCGGGTAGACCCGCGCCGAGACACGTTGCTTGCCTTCATCGCTGGTCAGCCGCTCACAGATGGCCAGCAGTTTGATAGTGCAACCCAGGGCACGAGCGGATTCGAAGTCGGTCGCGCTCACCTTGGTGATGCCCTCGCGATAGACATCGTCGGCGGTGACCCGGGTGTGGAACGCAATCGAGGCCAGGATGGCTGCCTTGGCCGCGGCGTCGTAGCCCTCGACATCGGCCGTGGGATCGGCCTCGGCATAACCCAGAGCACTGGCGTCGGCCAATGCCGAGGCGTAATCGGCTCCGGTGCTGTCCATCTCGGACAGGATGTAGTTGGTGGTGCCGTTGACGATGCCCGCCACCCGCAGCACCGAATCACCGGCCAGCGACTGGGTGAGCGGGCGGATCACCGGGATGGCGCCCGCCACTGCGGCTTCGAAATACAGGTCGACGCGCGCCTTTTCGGCGGCCTGCGCCAGCTCGCCGGTGGACTGCGCCATCAACGCCTTGTTGGCGGTGACCACCGACTTGCCCTGCTCGAGCGCGGCCAGGATGGCCTTGCGGGCCGGCTTCACCGGCCCCATCAACTCCACCACGATGTCGACGTCGTCGCGCGATACCAGCTCGACTATGTCGTCGGTGAGCAGATCCTTGGGCACACCACGGTCACCGGAGACCTTGCGCACCCCGATGCCGCGCACCTCGAGCGGGGCGCCGATGCGGGCGGCGAGATCGGCGGCGCTCTCGTTGATGATGCGCACCACTTCGCTGCCGACGTTGCCCAGCCCCAATACCGCTACGCCGATGGGCTTCTCACTCATTGACCACTCACCTCCAGGCTCAAAAGATCGTCGACGGTCTCCCGACGGAGCACCAAACGCGCCTTGCCGTCCTTCACGGCCACCACAGCAGGTCGGCACAGCAGGTTGTACCGGCTTGACATCGAGTAGCAGTAGGCGCCGGTGGCGGCAACTGCCAGCAGGTCGCCGGGCGCGATGTCCTCCGAGACCCAGGTGTCGCGAACGACGATGTCACCGGTCTCGCAGTGCTTTCCGACGATCCGCGCCAGCGTCGCGGGTGCATCGCTGACCCGGGAGACCAACCGCGCGTCGTACTCGGCGCCGTACAGGGCGGGGCGGATGTTGTCGCTCATCCCGCCGTCGACACTCACGTAGCGCCGTTGCGCGGTGGCGCTGATCGCCACGTCCTTGACGGTGCCGACCTCGTAGAGCGTGATGGTGCCCGGCCCGGCGATGGCGCGGCCCGGCTCGACCACGAGCTTCGGCGTCGGGAGCCCAACGGCCTCGGACTCGCTACGCACGATGGCCAGCAGCTTGTCGGCAAGCTCCTGCATCGGCGGCGGATCATCCTGCGGCACATAGGAAATACCCAGACCGCCGCCGAGATCGATGATCGACATCTGAGACGTCTTCTCGACACCGAATTCCGATACGACGTCACGCAGCAGGCCGATCACCCGGTGTGCGGCCACCTCGAAGCCGGCCACGTCGAAGATCTGGCTGCCGATGTGACTGTGCAGTCCGACCAGGCGCAGGTTGTCGGTGGCGAACACCTTGCGTACCGCGTCCATCGCCGCGCCACTGGCCAGTGACAATCCGAACTTCTGGTCCTCGTGGGCGGTGGAGATGAACTCGTGGGTGTGCGCCTCCACCCCGGGCGTCACCCGCACCAGCACGTCCTGGACGATGCCCGCCGCTCCGGCGACCTCGTCCAGACGCGCGATCTCGATCAGGGAATCGACGACCACATGCCCGACCCCGACCTTGACCGCCGCGGTCAGCTCGGCAACGGATTTGTTGTTGCCGTGCAGGGTGATTCGCTCCGGCGGGAAGTCGGCGTGCAGCGCCACCGCAAGCTCGCCCCCGGTGGCCACGTCGAGCGACAGACCTTCCTCGTCGACCCAGCGCGCGATCTCACTGCACAGGAACGCCTTGGCGGCGTAGTGCACATAGTCGCCACCGCCGAACGCCGCGGCGATGTCGCGGCAGCGGGACCGGAAGTCGTCCTCGTCGATCACGAACAGCGGAGTGCCGTATTCGGCCGCCAATTGGGTGACCGGCACCCCGGCGATCGACACCACACCGCCGTCACCGCGAACCAGGTTGCGCGGCCACACATTCGGGGCCAGCAACATGACCTCGTCGGGACTCTGCGGCTTCACCGGCGCGCCGGGGTGGTGAACCTCTTCGGCGTGCCGCGGCCCGGCGGGATGCGCGTTCACATGCGCTCCGGAGCAGTGACACCGAGGATGGCCAGTCCGTTGGCGATAACCTGGCGGGTGGCCTCGCACAGCGCCAACCGCGCCGCGTTCAGATCGCCCGGTTCCTCGTCGCCCTGCGGCAGCACGCGGCAGGCATCGTAGAACCGGTGGTAGTCGCCGGCCAGATCTTCCAGGTAGCGGCACACCCGGTGCGGCTCACGCAGCGCGGCAGCGGCTTTGAGCACCCGGGGGAACTCTCCCAGGTTGCGGATCAGAATGCCCTCTTTGTCGTGGGTCAGCAGATCGAGGTGAGCCGTGTCGGCGGTGACATCGAGGTCGGCGGCATTGCGGGCCAGCGCCGACAACCGGGCATGCGCGTATTGCACGTAGTAGACCGGGTTTTCGTTGGACGCGCTGGACCACAGCGCCAGATCGATGTCGATCGGGGTGTCCACCGAGGAGCGGATGAGTGAGTACCGTGCGGCGTCGACGCCGATGGCGTCGACGAGATCGTCGAGGGTGATGACGGTGCCTGCGCGCTTGCTCATCCGCACCGGCTGGCCGTCGCGGACCAGGTTGACCATCTGGCCGATCAGCACCTCGACGGTGTCCGGGTTGTCACCGAGCGCGGCCGCGGCAGCCTTCAGCCGTGCGATATAGCCGTGGTGGTCGGCGCCGAGCATGTAGATGCACAGGTCGAATCCACGCTCGCGCTTGTCGAGGTAGTACGCCAGGTCACCGGCGATGTAGGCCGCGTTACCGTCGCTCTTGATGACGACGCGGTCCTTGTCGTCACCGAATTCGGTGGTGCGCAACCAGGTTGCGCCGTCCTTCTCGTAGATGTTGCCGGTCTCGCGCAGCTTGGCGATGGCCTGGTCGACGCGGCCGGAGGTGTGCATCGAGTCTTCGTGGGTGTACACATCGAAGTCGGTGCCGAACTCGTGCAGCGATTCCTTGATGTGGGTGAACATCAAGTCCACGCCGATCTCACGGAAGGCTTCCTGCCGCTCATCGTCGGGCAGGCTCATCGCATCGGGCCGCTTGGCCAGCACCGCCGCGGCGATGTCGTTGATGTAGCTGCCGGCGTAGCCGTCCTCCGGTGCCGGCTCTCCCTTGGCCGCGGCGACCAATGAGCGGGCGAACCGGTCGATCTGGGCGCCGTGGTCGTTGAAGTAGTACTCGCGGGTGACGTCGGCGCCCTGTGTGGTCAGCAGCCGGCCCAGCGCGTCGCCGACCGCGGCCCAGCGGGTGCCGCCGATGTGGATCGGCCCGGTCGGGTTGGCCGAGACGAACTCCAGGTTGACCTTCTCGTTCAGCTCGGCAGAGTTGCCGTACGCCGCGCCCGCGTCGAGCACGTTGGTGATGATGACGCCCTGCGCGGAGGCCTCGATGCGCAGGTTGACGAAGCCGGGACCGGCGACCTCGGCGGCGGCGATGCCGTCGGCCGCGGCCAGTGCGGTGGCCAGCCAGCCGGCCAGCTCGCGCGGATTGACGCCGACCTTCTTACCGAGCTGCAGCGCGAGGTTGGTCGCGTAGTCGCCGTGCTCAAGGTTGCGCGGGCGCTCGACCGTGACGGTGTCGGGCAACGCGGCGGTGTCCAGGTCGTGTTCGGTCAGCACTGCGGCGGCAGTAGCCTTGAGCAGCTCTGCAAGGTCAGCGGGGGTCACGAGGGTCCATCCTATGGTCTGGGGTCCCCGCGCCCCGAATCCGTATTCGCTCTTGTATGCGCTACGCTATGCAAGCCCAATCGGCGCAGCTGGTCTCCAGCCCGCGCCCCCGTAGCTCAGGGGATAGAGCGTCTGCCTCCGGAGCAGAAGGCCGCAGGTTCGAATCCTGCCGGGGGCACTCTTCCTACCAGCGGAAACAGGTTTTTCCAGCTAACACGTGCGATCTGCGCGCAATCCCGTCTCATGGCTCTGACCAGCGTCGGATGTAGCGCGGTCACTCCCGGAAGTCGCTCCATTCGATCTGCCCGTCGGGTCCGATTTTGGTCGTTTTGGTGTCCTCTCGGGCAATCCGCAGCGCCAGCGCTTCAAAGTGCTCGAACCGGGACGGCGCCTTGTCTTTCTCCCGAAGAGCCTTGATGGTCGGCCGCCACAGACTCCAGCGGTACGGGACGTGAAAGCCGAGTGAGCGGTACACGAGGTCGAAGTCCATCTGGCCGGGATCGACCATGATCGCGATGTCCTCCAGATAGCTCGGATCAGTCAGCAGCGTTCGATACTCGACGGCGTTCCTCCGTCGAAGCTCCAACACGGACTCCTTGAGTCGCTCCGGTCCAGGTGCGGCGGTGTGATCGAAGTCGTCTAGGCCAACCGTCGCGTAGCGCTGAACGTCCCGGCGCACCTCCCGATTGAGGGGCTCGTCCCACCGCCGCGACAGTTCCGCCATATGTTGCCCATTGCGGGCATTGCGGGCCTCCGCGACAGCGGACAGCGCCATGGTGCCAGCGATCACCAGGATGGCAGTAAGCACGACCATGGCGATGTCGGCCCAGTTCGGGCCGTTCGAATCAATCGGGATATGACGGACGATGTCGGCGCAGTGTTCCACCACTGCCCCGACGATGACGCCTATCGCCAGTAGCGTGACCATCCTCCATCCGCCCCGCTTCCACCACGCCCGGATGCCATCCGCATGCTTGGACCCGTTGGTCCCCCCGCCAGCCATGTGCGGGACTTTAATGCGCCTCGATACGTGATTACAGCGAACCGTTCACACCCCCGGCTGCGTCTAACCATCCATGAATGACATCGAACGGGCAGCCATCGCCGCCGAGGGATCCGACCCTGATGATCCGCCCAGTAACTACTCACGGCCTATCAGCTGAGCACTATCTCACCGAGAAATACAGCCCCTGTCTACCTGCACGTGCAAGATGATGCCCGGCAGACAACGAGAGGGCACGCACTCATGACGACACCGGCGAAACTGGGCACGCAGGCCATCGGCGCGGCTGGCGAACTGCTGGTGCAGTATCAGTTGCTCAAACATGGCATCGACAGTGCTCGATTGACCACCGATTCCGGGATCGATCTGGTGATGTACATGCCCGGGTCGAGCGTCGCGAAGACCATTCAAGTGAAACCAAGTGGAGGCCTGTGCCTGCCGGCGGAACGGGGAAGGACTCACTGAACTGGCCGGTCCCGGTGAAAGATTCAGCGCAATGGCTGGCGTGCGTCGACCTGTCTCGCGATGCTGTATGGCTGTTGACGATGGAGCAAGCACGCAGCTATCAGAAGCAAACTCCACCGCTCCTGTATTGGTTCACCGGCGAGTCCCCCGCAGGCGCGTTACGCGAAGATCAGATGGACGCATACCGACTCGATGCCGTCGCAACAAAGCTACGCGAAGGCCACTCGAAGCCACTCCCTTAGCGGCGCGATGGGTTATGCCGGGCTATTGACGCCCTTCGACCAGGTCCACGCCGTCAGCCGCCAACCGTCGTCACCGTCGCGGAGGGCAACCGTGAAGACTCCCCCGTTCTGCACGATCCGTTGACCGTTGAGATCGAACGTCATCGTCGTCGGGACAACGACGTAGCCACAATCCCCAGTGACATCGACGTGCCGCGGCTCACCGAGCGTGACGTGGTAGCCCGAGGCGCCGACATGCTCGCCCTCGGCGAGCACATCGCGCCACCAGTCCCGGGTGGCGGTCGGACCCTGCCACACGTGGGGCGCCATTCCGTCGAGAATCTGCATCGGATCGGCGCAGGCCGCGGCCAACCCATCGACGTCGCCCCGGTTGAAAGCGTCGATGTACCGGCGGACCGCCGCCATCGGATCGTTCGGCCGTGACATCACACCGCCTCCTCGCTCTGGTCACTACGTCGGAAACGCTAGACGCCGCCGCCGGCGAAGGCCCCGGAACGAAAACTCTATAGAATATTTTCTATAGAGTTTTCAGGGAGGATGCAGCAGTGATCACTTTGTCCGCCGAAGAGCAGGCCATCGTCAGTACCGTCCGCGACTTCGTCGACAAGCAGGTCCGGCCCGTGGTCCGCGAACTCGAGCACGCCAACACCTATCCCGAAGAGCTCATCGAGGCGATGAAGGAACTGGGCATCTTCGGGCTCGCGATCCCGGAACCCTATGGCTTCGCCGCCGTTTCGATGCCGTGCTACGCACAGGTCACCGAGGAACTCGCGCGCGGCTGGATGAGCCTGGCCGGCGCGATGGGCGGGCACACCGTGGTCTCCAAGCTGCTGTTGCAGTTCGGCACCGAGGAGCAGAAGCAGAAATACCTCCCGCGGATGGCCACCGGCGAGCTCCGCGCGACGATGGCGCTGACCGAACCCGGCGGCGGCTCCGACCTGCAGGCCATGCGGACCGTCGCCACGAAGAACGCATCCGGCTATGTGATCAACGGGTCGAAGACCTGGATCAGCAACGCCCGCAAAGCCGGCCTCGTGGCGCTGCTGTGCAAGACCGATCCGGCCGCCAGCCCCGCCCACAAGGGGGTGTCGATCCTGTTGGTGGAGAAGGTCCCCGGCTTCACGGTCTCGAAGGACCTGCCGAAACTGGGATACAAGGGCGTCGAGAGCTGTGAGATCAATTTCGTTGACTGCCAGGTGGATTCGGAGGCACTGCTCGGTGGCGTCGAAGGACGTGGCTTCGCGCAGATGATGAAGGGACTCGAGGTCGGCCGAATCCAGGTCGCGGCCCGGGCAACCGGGGTCGCCCGTGCCGCCTTCGACGACGCACTGCAGTACGCGCAGGACCGGGAGAGCTTCGGGGTGCCGATCTGGCAGCACCAATCGGTCGGCAACATGCTCGCCGACATGGGCACCAAGCTCTACGCCGCCCGCAGCCTCCTGCTCGATGCGGCCGAGAGGATCGACGCCGGCGGGCGCTGCGACATGGAGGCAGGCATGGCCAAGCTGTTCGCCTCCGAGACCGCGATGGAAATCGCGCTCAACGCGGTGCGGATCCACGGCGGCTACGGATACTCCACCGAGTACGACGTCGAACGCTATTTCCGTGACGCGCCACTGATGATCGTCGGTGAAGGCACCAACGAGATCCAGCGCGGCGTGATCGCCAAGCAGTTGGTCAAACGCGGCGGACTCGACATCTGAGGCATGCCATGACCGGGAACTCGAAAAGACTCGTACCGATGCGGTTGTCCGACGTCGCCTCGGCCCACGTTCGCGAACTCATCGTTTCGGGACAGCTGCAGTCCGGAGAGTTCATCCGACCGGAAACGGTCGCCGATGAACTCGGGATCAGCGCCACTCCGGCGCGCGAAGGCCTGCTCCAACTGCAGACCGAGGGCTTTCTGTCCGTGGAGCCTCGGCGCGGTTTCATGGTGACCGCGCTGTCCAGCGACGACATTCGCGACATCTATGACGCCCAGGCGCTGTTGGGCGGTGAGCTCACGGCCCGCACTGCCGCCACGATCACGCCGACCGCGGTCGATGAACTCGAACGCATCCAGGAGGCGCTCGAACGTGCCGCTGCCGCCAACGATTTCGATGAAGAGGAACGCCTCAACCATCAGTTCCACGCCCTGATCTACGAGCTGAGCGGATCGCGCAAGATGCGCTGGCTGATCAAGACAACGCTGGCATACGCACCGCGAAAATTCTTCGCCGCGGTGGAAGGGTGGCCCGAGGCCTCGGCCCAGGATCACCGCGCCATCATCGAGCATCTGCGGACCAACGACCCCGAGAAGGCCCGTGCCGCGATGGCCCGGCACATCCGCAATGCCGGCGCATTACTTGCCGAGCACCTGGCCCAGAACGGCGACTCCGCATGATCGCCACTTCACCCGACCGTGCGGTTCTGGCGAACGAAAGTTTGAATCCATCGCTACCCCGGTTCCGAGGGTCCTGCCTGCCCTGAGCAGAACGTGGCCCCGGTCTCCAAAGCGGCGGAAGAAAAGCCTTCAGCTAACTGCCCCAAGGGTATACAGTGACCCCAACGTTTCGGGATTCCGTCAGTGGGGGGACAAAAGCATGCAGAAGTTCGTCGCAGCAGCGGTGGCCGCTGGAGCCTTGGGCGCCGGACTCGCACTCGCCGCGCCGGCCGCGGCGGCACCGAACTGCTCCGACATCGTCGACAAGATCAACAGCGAGGATGGCTACACGCCGACCAGCGGCGAGAAGTGGTCCTGCGCCACCGAGATTCAGGCGAACAAGTGGGCCACCTTCCCGGGCAACATCACCGACAAGTGGGGCAGCTTCCCCGCCAACACCGCCGACAAGTGGGCCAAAGCCCCCGGCGAGGTCGCCAAGAAGTGGAGCGACTTCCCCGGCAAGCTGAAGGACAAGTGGTCCGGCGGTGGTGAGGAGTAAACCTCCGAACACCGCCTCGCATCAGTGGTGATCCGTTTACAGCGGGTCACCACTGATCTGTTTGTGACCCTCCGCCTCCCCCACGCCGAGCGCGGCGAGCAGCGCCTCGCGGTGCGCGACGAACTCAGGGTTGCGGTAGGTGCGGGCACCCGGCGTCTGGAAGTCCAGGTGACGATCGACGACGAACGATCCGCCGTCGAGGACGAGCACGCGATCAGCCAGCGTCACGGCTTCGTCGACATCGTGCGTCACCAGCAGGACCCCGGGTTCGTACTTCGCGCACAGTTCCTTGAGCAGGTGGTGCATGCGAACCCGGGTGAGCGCGTCGAGCGCCCCGAAGGGTTCATCTGCCAGCAATAGCGCGGGATTGCGCACCAGCGACCGGGCCAGCGCCACCCGTTGTTGTTCACCCCCGGACAGCTCGTACGGCCAGGCCTGTTCGCGTCCGGCCAGGCCGACATCGGCGAGCACCGTGCTCGCCCGTTGTCTGACCTCGCGACCGGACAAACCGAGCGCGACGTTGTCGAGTACCCGCGCCCACGGCAGCAGCCGGGAGTCCTGGAACACCACCGACACATCGCGGGCGACGAACAGGTCCCCTGTTCCGGCGACTCCGTGATCCAGCCCGGCCAGCGCCCGCAGCAGCGTGCTCTTGCCGGAGCCGCTGCGCCCCAGCAGGGCCACGAACTCACCCTTGCGGATGCTGAGGTCCACCGCGTCGAGAATCGTTGTGCCACCGAATGATCGGCTCAGTTGCCGGACGACGGCGACTTCGTCGGTCAGGTTCCCAGTGCGCGCCGCCACGACAACGCTCTCCTCTCGATGGCCCGGACCGCGTAGTCGCCGGTGAGTCCGAACACCGCGTAGACGAGCAGGCCGACCACCACGACGTCCAGCTGCCCATACAGCCGGGCTTGGGTCATCAGATAGCCGATACCACTGGTCGCATTGACCTGTTCGACGACCACCAGCGCGGTCCACGAGATGGTGACCGCGAGCCGCAGCCCGGTGAAGAAACCGGGCAGGGCACCGGGGATGGCCACCTTGCGGATGAACTGACTGCGGGAAAGCCCAACGGTTTCCGCGAGTTCGACGTGGCGCAGGTCGACACCCTTGAGCTGTGCGGTGGTGTTGATGTAGACGGGAATCAGCACGCTGGTGGCGATGATGATGATCTTCATGGTGTCGCCGATGCCGAACCAGATGATCGCGAGCGGGATGATGGCCAGGGTCGGCACGGCGCGCTTGACCTGGATGGGCCCGTCGACGATGGCCTCGCCGATGCGACTGAGCCCCGAGATCAACGCGAGCACCAGACCCAGTGCCACGCCGATGGCCAACGAGATCGATGCCAGCTTGAGTGAGGCGAGGATGTTCGTGGGCAAGCGACCGTCCGACCACATCTCGCCGATCGTGCGCACGATGTCCAGCGGGTGCGGCAGGGTACGCGGATCGAGGATGCCCAGCTGCGACGTGACGATCCAGATGACAACCAGCAGAAGCGGTCCGACGGCCAGCGACGCGGGGATGGCGCGCCCCGGCCCCAGCCGCCGGCGGCGTTCACTGCCCGACCGGTGTTCCAGATGCGGATAGTCCTGGCGTCCGGCAGCCTCCGCTCCCACTGTCACCGCCGAAGCGGGCGCCGTCTGGACGGTGGTCACTGTTTGCCCGTCGACGTCGCATTGAGATCGGCGAACCGGGAATCGAATTCGTCCTTGGCGGGCAATTGTTTCCCGGAGAATGCGCCCGCCTGCTGCAGCAGGTCGATGGTCTCCTGCTGGGTGGTGATCAGCTCATCAGTGAACCCCGGCACCGAGGACTTTCCGTCGGCCGCGGCGATGGCCTTTGCGTCTTCCGGGCTGACCTTCTGATCCTTGATCAGGTACTCGTCGATCCAGGTCTGCTTGTTGTCGTTGAGCCACTGTTCGGCGCGGTACCAGGCGATCACGAACTCGCGGATGGCCGCCGCGCGAGCCGGGTCGGACAGCGCTTCCCTGCTGGCGTAGACGTAGTACAGGCCGGGATAGGCACCTGGGGCATTGGGGATTTCGATGCTCCCCTCCCCCTGCGTGGACGCGAGGTACCGGACGCGGTCCGGTTGCTTGAGCACCGCGGCGTTGACCTGCTCGGCACGCAGGCCGTCGGCGAACTCGGCCAGACCCAGATTGATGGGCTGTACGTCCTTGATGCTCAGGCCGGCGGACTTGAGGTTGCGTAGCACGACCGCCTGCTGCGCCGTGCCCTCGTTGATCGCAATCTTCTTGCCTGCCAGGTCTTTCAGTGACTTGATACCCGAACCCGGTGAGGTTGCCAGCACCAGCCCGTTCCCGTCGTACTTCACCGCCCCGACGATCGGCACCCCGGCGTCCGAATACTGCGCGAGGATGGGCGGAACATCGCCGACCCGGCCCAGTTGCGCGTTGCCCGAACGGATCGCCTCCAGGCGCAGCGGTCCGCTGCTGAAGTTGGCGTAGGTCACGTCGGCGCTGAGCCGGTCCTGCTCACCGGAGAGTTTGAACAACGTCTTGAGCCGGTTCGCGTCGTCGGCGACCACCAGGCTGGTCCCCTCCGGAACCGCCACCGGAAGCGGTGCATCCGCGGACAGTCCGCCGCTGCCTTGCGCCCCGGATCCGGACGACTGGCAGCCGGCCACCACGCCCGCGACGAGGCCGGCGGCCAGGATCACCCGGGTCAAGCGGGTCAACGGATTACGCATATCTGGTTCCCTGTCAGCTCGCGGCCGACACGGGAGCGTCCGCGCCGGTGGTGAATCGGTTGGCCGGCCGGTCCAAACCGAGGTGGTCACGAAGTGTGCTGCCGGTGTATTCCTCGCGGAAGATGCCGCGGCGCTGCAACTCTGGGACGACGTGGTCGACGAAGTCGGTCAGCGAGGACGGCAGGGCCGGCGGGATGAGATTGAAACCGTCAGCGGCGCCGGTGGTGAACCATTCCTCGATGGTGTCGGCCACCTGTTCGGGCGTGCCTGCGAACAACCGGTGTCCCCGACCGCTGCTGAGCCGCAGCAGCAGCTCACCGACGGTGAGGTTGTCGGTCTCGACCAATCGCTTCACCAGCGCAAGCCGGCTCTTGATGAACGTGTCGCCCGGATCCTCGGCCGGGAAGCTCAGTTTCCGGTCCAGATCGTCCTTGGTGACCGCGAATCCGACGATGGCGCTCAGTTGTTCGAGCCCGTAATCGGGCACGGTGAGTTCTTCGAACTCGCGTTGCCGCTCGCGCGCCTCGGCTTCGGTGCCACCGATGATCGTCGACAGCCCGGGGAGAATGTGCACTTGGTCCTGGTTGCGACCGTAGCGCCGGATACGGGCCTTGACGTCGCGGTAGAAGTCTCGGGCTTCGTCCACTGTGGGTTGCGCGGTGAAGATGGCCTCGGCGTACCTGGCCGCGAGATCCTTACCCGGCTCGGAAGACCCGGCCTGGAACAGCACCGGATGCCCCTGCGGGGAACGCGGCACCTCCAGCGGCCCGGCCACATCGAAATGCGGGCCGGAGTGGTTGATCGCGTGGATCTTGGCGGGATCAACGAAGCGTGGCGCGACCTTGTCGCCGACGATGGCGTCGTCTTCCCAGCTGTCCCACAACTTCAACGCGACCTGGAGGAACTCATCGGCACGCCGGTACCGATCGGCCGGGTCCGGGTGATTTGGCACCCCGAAGTTGGCCGCGGCCGACGCATTGGCCGTCGTCACGACGTTCCAGCCGGCCCTGCCTCGGCTCACGTGGTCGAGTGTGGCGAACCGCCGCGCCAAACCGTACGGGTCGTTGTACGTGGTCGACGCCGTCGCGATCAGCCCGACGTTGGTGGTCGCCCCGGCCAGCGCGGCAACCAGCGTGATCGGGTCGAGCGCATCGAACGGGCGAAACTCGGTCTGGTCCTTGAGGACTGGATGGTCGGCGAAGAAAACCGCGTCGAGCTTGCCACGCTCGGCGATGCGGGCCAGTTCGATGTAGTGGGCGATGTCGGTGACGCCCGACAGATCGGTTTCCGGAAGACGCCACGCCGCTTCGTGTTGACCGATGTTGCGCAGGAATGCGTTGAGGTGCAACTGCCTTGCGGGCGCAGCCATTGAGACGAGCTCCTTTGGTCGGTGAACCGGGCTGCGTCTATTTCAGGGGGCGGGCTGTGCTGCGAGAACAGTTAGGATCAGTGAAATTTCAGCTAACCCGCAGACAGCACACGAGCGTGCGGCTTGCCTGCCGCACGCTCGTGAGGGGTTTGGTGCCTTCGGTCGGCCTCAGCCCAAGCCGGTCCACTTCTTCAGAACCTTGCCCGGGAAGCTTCCCCATTTCTCTGCGGTCTTGCCGGGGAACGTCGCCCACTTCTCAGCGGTCTTGCCGGGGAACGACGTCCACTTCTCAGCGGTCTTACCGGGGAACGACGTCCACTTGTCGACGATGGGGCTCTCGGGCAGATCGACCCCACCGGTGAGCGCGCTCTTGGCGGCGTCGGTGACGGCATCGGTGACCGACGAAGACACACGGTCACACGGCGAGCACCCGACGGTGCTGTTGCCCTTGGAATCGGCCGACGCGGGCGCGGACAGCGCCACCGCAGCGCCGATGGCCCCCGCGGCGAGGGTCGTGGCGATCAAACTCTTCTGCATTCTGAGTCCCCAACTGTCGTGTCCGGCATCGCCTGACGGCGACGCCAATTTGACACGCTAGTCCCAGAACCCCGCTGGCGTCCTGCCATGTCAGACGCCCGAGATCGTTTGCTGTAGCTGCAACTGCATGGGGTGGCCCCTGGCCGCAGCCCATTGCACCCGACCGGACCGGTCACCGTAACCGAACAGCAGGTAACCGCCGGGTTAACAGCCGCGTGGTACGCCGATCTATCATGCGCTTACTCGGTATTCGAGGGCGCCGCAGACAGTTCACCTTGAAGACGACAACGCAGGGGAACTCATCGCGATTTCGAGACCCAGACTACGCGGCAGGCCTCGGAATGATCTTGCTCACGTTTTGCTGGAGTGGCCCGGCCAGGATGCCTCAGGCGAAGACTTTGGCCACCTCGGCCACACGGCGCAACTGGTCGATATCGGAGCTGGTGGGGATCAGGTGCACCTCGTCGGTACCGATGTCCTCGAACTTGCCGAGCACCTCGATCAACTCCTCTTCGGTGCCGGCCCAACCGGTCATGGGAGCCATGGCGTCGACATATTCGGCCGGGATCCAGTTCATGTACCGGCGCAGGTGCCGGTGCACCTGGGCGCGGGCTTCCTCGGGTTTACCGAGCGCAAACCAGAACGACGTGGCGAGGTGCGGCTTGGGTTTGGCCGCCTCGGCCCAGGCGGTGCGGGCGATGTCGAACAACTCGGCCTGGCGGGTCAGATCCAGATCCAGAGTCGTGCCGGCTACGCCGTCGGCCCAGGCCGCGGCGTCACGGATGGTCTTCGGCCCGATGGAGCCGATCTGCAGGGGCGGGCCACCGGTCTGAACCGGTGGCGGCCCGACCGGAAGCACCGAGTCGGTGACTTTCTCACCGGCCCAGACCCGTTTCATCACCGCGACGCGCTCGGCCATTCCCCGCCGGGTCTGGGACGACGGGTCGGCGCCGACCGCGTGGTAATCCTCGTGGCGGCCACCGACGCCGATGCCCACGGTCAACCGGCCGCCGCTCAGCAGATCACCGGTCGCCAGCCCTTTCGCCAGCATCACGGGGTCATGCAACTGCGGCACCACCACCGTGGTCACCAGCCGTACCCGGTCGGTCCACGCCGCCAGTGCGCCCAGCAAGGTCAGGCTGTCGGGATTGTCGAAGGCGATGCGCTCGCCCCAGCGCAGCGACGAGAACGGGCCTCCGTCGATGACGTGCGCCCAGGACCGCAGCGTCGTCGCATCCAACTGAGGTTCCATGACCGGCATCGTCATTCCCACGCGCACGCACGGATTCTGTCACGTCCAGGTGGCAGCATGAACCCCATGGCCATCACCACGTCCTCGGTCGCCCATGTGCGGCTCACGGTCACCGACATCGAACGGTCCCGGCAGTTCTACGAGAGCGTTTTCGGCTGGCCGATTCTGATCGAACTGCCGCAGGACGCCGATGCCTCCACCCGCGCCCTTCTCAGTTTTCTGCACGGAGGCGTCATCTACGACGCCGGGGCAACGCTGATCGGCCTGCGTCCGGTCGGGCGCGACGCGTTCGACGAGAACCGAACCGGGCTGGACCACTTGGCCTTCCGGCTCAAGAACCTCGCGGAGCTGAACGATGCCGCGCAGCACCTCGACGATCTGGACATCGCGCACGAACCCGTCAAAGACATCGGCCCCTCCTACATCCTGGAGTTCCGCGACCCCGACAACATCGCGTTGGAGCTCACCGCGCCGAAGTAGGTTTCAACGGCGCAGGCCGGCGACCCTGAGCAGCTCGGGGCGTCGGAGCACCAGTCCGATCCACATCAGCACACCCAGATAGACCGCGAACAGGGTGTGGCTGAACAGCGGTGCCTCGACACGCATGTTCGCGGTTACCGCGCCACCGAGGTAGGCGGTGATGCCCACCGCGCCCAGCACCGCCGTGCGCGGGACGGCGTAGACGACAACGCACACCGCCAGGACGACTCCCATCACGAGGGCCTGCCCACCGGGAAAACCGAGGGCGGCAGTTCCGTCCTTGACCTGCTGGGGAAGGGTGAACTTGCCGAATGCGTCGAACACGAGAAAGGCACCGACAAGCCCGCTGATCCCTATTCCGATCTTGCGGCTCAGCGGCTTGGCGACAGGGCCTTCGGCATGGGTGTCGGATGTGGACAGGACGGTCATGGGTTGCTCCTAGCGTTTCGAGAGGGCGACAGCGGGTAGACCGGTCCGCCGGGCGAAACTCATCGGTGAAGGACAGGGGTGGTTATCCCCCACCCGGGTCTGGGGAAAACGCTGTGTCGCCGGGCCGCGCAACTTCGTAGGTTGAAGGGCATGGTCGCAATCAGCGAAACCGGATCGCCGGTCCTGCCCGTATCGCCCCCGCCGGCGCCCGAGCCCGTGACGACATCACGCAACATCGGCCTCGTGCCGACCGCATCGATGATCACCGGTGCCGCAGTGGCATTGGTGTGGTTCTGGATTCCGTTGTCCATCATGGTCATCGGGTTCTCCTCGATTCCTTCGGTGATCGGATTCCTGCTCTCGGGGGTGGTCTTCATCTACCTGATGCGCGGTGTCGAGTGGGTCGAGCGAACGCGCAGCGAAGCGGTGTTCGGCCTCGGTATCGGGATTCCGCCGCGCCAGCTGTCGCCTCACACGGGGTTCCAGGGTTGGGCGCACCAGCAGTGGCTGGACATCAGCAGTACCCGGTTCTGGAAAGCCGTATGCCACCACTACCTTCGGATGACCTACGACATGCTGGCCGCCGGCCTCGCGTTCGCGTTACTCGCCTTTGCGTTCTTGGGTCCGGCCGCTGCCGTCGCCATTCGGCAGAGCGACAACGACGCCGGGCTGATCTTCCTCTCGCCGCCGATCGCCTGGCTGCTGGCGATCGTCGCCGTCATCGCCGCGGCGGCCATCCTGATCCTCGCCCCTGCCATGGATGCCGCGATCGACCGTTGGCTCTTGTCGCCGTCGCCCACCGCAGCCCTGGAGTATCAGGTCAACGCGCTGGCCGATGCCCGGCAGGGAGCGGTGTCCTCGGCGCAGACCGAACGCCACCGCATCGAACGCGATCTGCACGACAGCGTGCAGCCCCGGCTGGTGTCCCTGGCGATGACGATCGGGCTGGCCCAGACCAAGCTGGATTCGGATCCGCCCGCCGCCAAGGCACTGATCGCCGAGGCCCACGATGACGCCAAGAGCGCACTGGTGGAACTGCGCAACGTGGTGCGCGGTATCGCCCCGACGATCCTGTCGGATCGAGGTCTCGACGCTGCGCTGTCATCGGTCGTGCACCGTGCCGAGACCTCCGGAGTACCGACCACATTGCACATCGAACTTCCGCGCAGGCTGCCCGATGAGGTGGAATCGGTCGCCTACTTCGTCGTCGCCGAGGCGCTGACCAATATCGCCAAGCATGCCAACGCCACTCAGGCCGTCGTCACCGTGCGGTTGGATGAGACCGCCAACGTGCTCCACGTCTCGGTGTTCGACGACGGTCAGGGCGCCGCAGTCATCGATGCCGGCGAGAACGCGACGGGTCTGCGCGGTCTGGACGAACGGGTACGTGCCGCAGGCGGGACCTTCGGGGTTTCCAGCCCCGCCACCGGACCGACGATCGTCACGGCGGTGCTGCCATGCGGATCGTGATCGCCGAGGACTCGGCGCTACTGCGGGCAGGCATCGAGCGGATCCTGGCCGACGCCGGGCACGAGATCGTCGCCGGGGTACCCGACGCCACCAACCTGCTGCGCCTGGTCAACGAGCATCACCCCGACCTGGCCATTCTCGACGTCCGGATGCCGCCGACCTTCACCGATGAGGGCATCCGGGCGGCGGCGCTACTGCGCAGCCAGAACCCCGAGTCCCCCGTCCTGGTGCTCTCCCACTACGTCGAAGAGCGTTACGCAGCCGATCTGATCGCCTCGGACACAAGAGGATTCGGCTATCTGCTCAAAGACCGGGTGGCCGATGTGCCTGCATTCCTCGACGCCGTCGCGGTGGTGGGCGGCGGAGGCACGGTGCTCGATCCCGAGGTGGTGTCACAGATCTTGCTACGTTCGGCCCGCCATAGCGCCCTCGACCAGCTGACCCCGCGCGAGCGCGACGTCCTGCAGTTGATGGCGGAGGGCAGAACCAACTCAGCCATCGCCGCCGCGCTGCACATCTCCGTCGGCTCGGCCGAGAAACACATCGCCTCGATCTTCACGAAATTCGACCTCGCTCCCGACGAGAGCGAGAACCGCCGGGTGCTGGCCGTACTGCGTTACCTCGAGACCTAGACCGAACATCCCTACCGGGAAGGACTTTCCATCGTGACCACCATCGCCCCTCCGCCGCCGGTGAACCCGCCGCCTCAGTTGAACCCCGGTGGACGCACCACATTCCGCCTCGTCCTGATCGCCGCGGCGACGCTGCTGGTGGCCGGCACCGTGGCCACGCTCGGTGTGGCGGCCTGGGCCGTGAGTGCCGTCCGGGTCGTCACCGATCGCCAGGGCCTGCCCGCGACGATGCGGTCACTGGTGATCGACACCGCGAGCATCCCGGTCGCGATCCGTATCACCGCGGACCGCGAAACTCGGGATGCCACCGCGGATCTACGCCTGGTGAACACCTCTCACAGCGGCGCGCACCGACTGCAGGTCACCACAGACGGCAACGAGACCCGGATCGCCATCGCGGGCAATCCCTCTCGCATGCTGGCATGGGCCCGCGGCGGGGAGATCACGATCGCCGTGCCGCCGGAGCAGGCCCGGCGGCTGACGGTGCGCACCGAGCAGGAGATCGGCACGGTGATTGCGCAGGCCGACGTGGACCAGTTGATCTCCCGCGTCACCGATGGGGCGATCATCCTGCGCGGCGCTGCCCGCCGCGTCGAGGCCCACACCGTCGACGGCGAGATCGTCTCGCGCGACCCGATCGCGGTCACCGAAGAATTCAGCGCCACCACGTCTGACGGTGACATCACCGTTGACTTCCGCGACTCCGCGCCGCGCCGCGTCGATGCGGTGAGCCGCAACGGCGATGTCGTGATCGGACTGCCGGAGCGGGGACCGTATCTCGTACACGCACAATCCGGAGCATCGACAGAGGTACGGGTGCCCGAGACCACCGACCCCGACACCGCGGCCGCCGAGATCACCGTCCGCTCCGACGACGGCGACGTCGTGGTGGAGCGGGTGGGTCCGGGACGGGCTAGAAACTGAGTTGTGAGATTGCGTGCAGGGTCGTGATTTCTCGACTTTCACGACCCTGAGTGCAATTTCAACCGTCCACGTTCGACCTCTACGCCAACCCGGCCATGATCTCGGCCACCGAACCGGTCCGGCCCTGGCGCCACCCGGTTCCGGCCCACACATTGGTGCCCTGCGGATCGCCTGCGGCCACCGAGGCCTTGCGTACCGGGCTTGTCAGGTAATGGATCTCGGGGTAGCCCAGCGGGGCCTGACCGTCGTGGTCGATGATGAAGCGGTTGCGCAGCCCGCGGGCATAGCGGCCGGAAAACGCCCGGGTGACAACGGTTTCGGTGAACTCAGAACTCTGCAGGGCGGCGCGGTGCACCGGGCTGCTCCCGGCTTCATCGGCCAGCAGGAACGCGGTGCCGAGCTGGGCGGCCGCCGCACCGGCAGCCAGCACCCCCGCGACATCGTCGGCGTTGATCAGCCCGCCAGCGGCCACAACCGGGATATCCACCGCCGCCAGCACGTCGGCCAGCAGATGGTCCAGTGACTGCGATGCGGGCGAGGCCGCCGGATCGAACGTGCCGCGGTGTCCCCCCGCTCCCGGCCCCTGGACGGCGAGGACGTCGACCCCGCGGTGCACCGCCAGCCAGGCTTCGTCCAGCGTCGTCACCGTCCCCACGGTGGTGATGCCGGCGCCGCGCAGCCGGGCCACCTCGGGCTCGCTGGGCAATCCAAAAGTGAACGACACCACCTCGGGACGTAGATCGAACACCACGTCCAGCTTGGCCGCCCACGCGTCGTCGTCGTAGCGCGGGGCACCGAGTTCCACACCGTAGCGCTGTGCTTCACCGGCCAATTCGGCGGCATAGGCCTGGATCTGTTCTGGCGTACCCGCACTGGGTTGCGGTGCAAAGAGATTCACGCCGAGTGGCTCGGTGGTCAAACCGCGTGCGGCCGTGATTCTTTCGACGAGCGCATCAGCGGTGAGATATCCGGCCGCGAGGAACCCCAGCCCACCGGCATCGCTGCCCGCCGCGGCCAGCTCCGGGGTCGAGGGGCCACCGGCCATCGGCGCCACGATCACCGGGTGCCGCAGCCCGCGAACATCGAATGTGCCCATCACCGCACCGCCTTCCCGAACAGCAGCACGTCCTGCGGTTCGTCACTGATATTGGGGAACGTCGCACACCGCGCAAGCCTTCCCTCCAGCGACAGACCACACCGGCGCAGCACCCCGGCCGAGCCGGCATTGTCGACGTGGCAGTATGCCGTGACCCGGTACACAGTGGGATCGGGCTGCACGTCGGTCAGCATCAACGAAACCGCTTCCGACATCAGGCCCCGTCGCCACCACTGACGGGCCAGGCAGTAACCGAACTCCACCGAGAACGGCTGCGGGCGACGCCGCGCACACAACCCGACCACCTCGCCGTCGACTTCGATCAACCAGGTCTGCTCATCACCGGCGTTGAACAACGTGGTGATGACGCGGCGCGTTTCGGCCACCCCCGAGTGCGGGCGCCAAGACAGATATCTCGTCACCTCGGGATCGGAGGCGATGCGGGTGTACAGCACCTCGGCGTCCTCGACAACCGGTGGCCGCAGCCGCACCTGTGGCCCGGCCAGGATCTGGGTGTTGGGCATGGTCTCTATCCTGCACCGTTGCCGGGGCCACCCGTCCAGCGGTTTACTGGACTGAATGGCAATCACCTTCAATCACACGATCGTCGCCGCCAAGGATCGGCGGGTCTCAGCCGAGTTCTTCACCGAGTTGTTCGGGCTGCCCGGCCCGCAGGAATTCGGGCCGTTTCTCGCCGTGACACTGAATCACGGAGTGAGCCTGGACTACGCCCAGATCGGCCCCGACGAGGAAGTCCGGCCGCAGCACTACGCATTCCTGGTGTCCGAGGACGAGTTCGACTCGATCTACGGCAAGATCCAGGACCGCGGCATCCAGCACTGGGCCGATCCGCATGGTCAGCACCCGGGCGAGATCAACCACAACGACGGCGGCCGCGGGGTCTACTTCCAGGACCCGTCGGGGCATTACCTGGAGATCATCACGCGCCCGTACGGGGGCTGATCGCTGCGACTAGCGGTGACCGCGCTTGTGCTCCTGATCGCGGTAGGCGTCGGCCAGCTTGTCGACGTGACCAGGCAGCGAACCGGCCGCCACATCGGCCAGGCTGGTCTCCTCCAGCACCGAGCGCATGCTCGCGCGCAGTGCACGCCAGACATCGGTCAGCGCCGCTGTAGGACCCGAGTACGGCAGGTCTCCCAGCCCGATGTCGCGCACGCTGGCCAGCGGTCCGTCGATGCAGCGCAGCACGTCGGCGATGCTGATCTCACCGGCCGGACGGGCCAGCTCGTAGCCGCCGTCGCGGCCTCGATGGCTGCGGACCAGCCGATCGGTGCGCAGGGCCGTGAGGATGTCGACCAGGAACTGCGCCGGGATGCCCTGCGCCTTGGCCAGGTCATCGGTTTTGACCAGCTCGCCGTCAGCGACCGTCGCGAGCTGGACCATGGCTCGGACGGCATACTCCGCCTTCGCCGACATCCGCATGCTCAGGATTGTGCCAGTTCACTCATCGCCCGCACCGATGCACCGAAGCTGGGTGCCCGCTGGGTCGGCGTGCCTAATCAGGAATCCCCGCGGCGTCCGGGACCACGATGGCGAACAAGTCCGACATCGCGGCCAGGCTCGCCGACTGCATGACCGCGGCGGGCACCGGTGCACTGTCGGGGCCGGCCAGCGTACGGGTGGCTGTGGCGGCGGCCACCACCGTCGGGGCGTATCCGAGGTTGAAGGCGCCACGCGCGGTGGAGTTGACGCACATGTGCGTCATGAATCCGGCCAGCACCAGGTTCGACGCATCGAGGCCTTTCAGCCGATCGTCGAGGTCGGTCTGGACGAATGAATTGGGGAACTGCTTGACCACCACCGGTTCTCCCTCGCGTGGAGCCACCGACGCGACGATCGCACCGCTCTCCCCCTCGATGTCATACAGCGAGCCCGGACCGTCGGAGTGCTGGATGTGAATGATCGGTATGCCCGCGCGGCGGGCCCGGTCGAGCAATTGCGCCGTCTGCTCGAGCGCGGCCTGCACCCCTTCGAGCTCCATGATTCCCTGGGTGTAGGTGTTCTGGCAGTCGATCAGGACCAGGGTGGAATCGGCGAGGCGGGCCGGTGCGGCGGGGAGGCTGGCCAGTTCGCGCAGCGTGGGGCGGGTCATGTTGATGAGCCTAGTGACCAGCGGCGGTGGTTAGGCTGCATCGGTGGGACTACCGGATTGGTCGAGAGGCAAGATCACGCTGGTCATGGGCGCTGTCGCGGCGCCCATCGCGGTGATCCTGATCGTCACCGCACCGAGCGAGAAGGCCCCGAGCGCGGACTGCCAACGCGTCGATCAGATTGCCCACCACCTCGTCACGGCAGGCGCCCTCCCGGGAGGGGACGGAGTCGCCGACCCGAACGTGACCCGAAAGGCCGCTGAAGCGGCTGCAGCGGCTCGGGACGAAGCCGCGTCGATCGAAGACCCCGATTTGAAACGGAAAGCGCTGGCATTCGCGGACGCACTGCACCAGTTCAGTCAGGGCAATCCCAGCGCGCCGCCGAACGGGTGGCCTGACAAGAACTACATGGGCGGATACCAGAATTCATTCAGCACGCTCCACGAACTGAAGCTCGCCTGTCCGAATGTCGGAACCGATCAGCTCCCCGACGGGATTGCGAGGTAGGCCGTCGGATCACGACTCCAGCAGCCGCTTCTCGTACGCATCCAGGCCCGCCAACAGGACCGGGCTGTCGCGGTAGTCGGCACGAGCCTGCGCGATGAACTCGGCGTTCTCGTCGTTGTCGCGCTGGGAGCCCATCTCGGTCGGGTATCGCTGAGCGGGATCGGCGGGTGGGGCCCAACGGAGTTGGCGGGCGCGTACGAACGCGTGGACCGCGGCAAAGTCACGTAGCTGCCGGTCGACATCGGCAAGATGGCTGCCGTATATCTCCTGCGGAACGGTGGCCTCGCCGAATGCCGCGTGAAGCGATGCCTCACCCGGCACAGCGGCGGCGACGGCATCCCAGATGGGTTGTGCGATCAAGGCAAAGACCAGCGGGTCCCCGTCCAGAACGGCCAACGGCAGGACCTCGAGGTCATCGCCTTCGAAGGTCGGCGACAACGACCAGGAGGATTCGATGAGACCAATCAGCGCATCGAGGTTGAAGTCGTCATCGTCGAACTCGACGAGATCCTCCAATGGGTGAATCCTGGCAGTGAATCGCCCACTGCGGCTTTCACGCGCGAAGTACTCGTAGACCAGTGTCGAGTTTCCATCGTCTGGGATGCCGTCAATCGTGCCGTAACCGTCGTACTCGCCTGAGAGCCCCAGCGCGACGGGTTCGTAACCAGCCGCGGTGCAGCGCAGAATCACCGCCGTAGCGCCGACGAAATCGACGCTTACACCGGTCAGCATGCATCGGCAGTCGTAGAACCCCATGCCCGGATCCTGGCATGGCTCGGGATGGGTTCTGCGCACCGATTTCTGTGAGGGACTACCCCGCCGTGACGGCCAAGACCCGTTCGGCCAGCTCGGGCCGGCACACGATCAGGTCGGGCAGCGTCGGATCAGCCGAGTTGTAGACCAATCGCGAGCCGTCGATGCGTGAGGTGTGCAGGCCGGCGGCACGGGCCACCGCGACGGGCGCGGCCGAATCCCACTCGTACTGACCACCGGCGTGTACGTACACATCAGCGACTCCGCGGACCACCGCGGCGACTTTGGCTCCGGCCGAACCCATTTCGACGAGGGTTCCGCCGAGTGCCTCGCGGACGGCCAGCGCCACTGCAGGCGGGCGGGTGCGCGACACCACGACCCGCGGCGGACCGTCGAAGGGACGCGGTGCGGCCACCTCGGGGGTGGACAGCGTGGTGTTCTGCGCGGGCAGCGCGACCGCGCCGGCCACGAGTTCGCCTGCGCTCCACAGCGCCACGTGCACGGCCCAGTCGTCGCGGCCGAGTTCGGAGAACTCCCGGGTGCCGTCGAGCGGGTCGACGATCCAGACCCGTTCGGCGCTCAGCCGTGCCGGGTCGGCCCGCTCGTCGGCCGTGGCTTCCTCGGACAGCACCGAGTCGCCGGGACGCAGCGCGGCCAGCTCGGCCATCAGGAAATCGTGGGACTGCTTGTCCCCGGCCGCCTTTCGCTCGGCGGCCGAGGCATCGGCAAAGTCGGCACGGACGTCGAGCAGCAGATCCCCGGCCCTGGTGGCCAGCCGGGCAGCCAGTTCGTGATCGTTCACGACGGTAATTCCAGCAGCTCGATCACCATGTCGGCCAGTTCAGCGGTGCCGTGGTCCGGAGTGAGCCGCAGATCCGGGTTCTTCGGCCGCTGGTACGGGCTGTCGATGCCGGTGAAGTGGGTGATCTCACCGGCCCGGGCCTTGGCGTACAGACCCTTGGGATCACGACGTTCGCAGTCTTCCAGCGGGGTGTCGCAGAACACCTCGTAGAAGTCGACGCCGCCCTCGTTGGCCACCTTCCGGGCCAGCTCACGGTGCTCCTCCAGCGGGCTGATCGCAGGCACCAGCACGATCTGGCCGGAGTCGGCCAGCAGCGCGGCGACGTGGGCCAGCCGGCGCAGGTTCTCGGCCCGGTCGGCCATCGAGAAGCCGAGGTCCGCGTTGAGGCCGTGGCGCAGGTTGTCGCCGTCCAGAACGTATGCAGGCACGCCCTTTTCGAGCAGTTTCTGCTCGACCAGCATCGCCACCGAGGACTTGCCCGAGCCCGACAGGCCGGTGAACCACACGGTGCGGCCACGGCTGAGTCGATCCCCCGGGGTTACCAGCGAATCGTGCCGGACCGCATTGGGGCTCGCGGTCTCGTTGCGGGTGTCGCGCAACACCATGCCGGCGCCGACGGTGCCGTTGGTGTTGGGATCGATCAGGATGAACGATCCGGTGGCCGCGTTGCGGCTGTACTCGTCGAGCAGCAGCGGGGCCTGGGTACGCAGCGAAATACGGCCCAGCTCATTGAGTTTGAGCGCACTGGCGGACTTGTCCCGATGCAGGGTGTTGACATCGAGGCGGTAGTCCAGACCGGTGATCTTGACCCTCGTGGTGCGGGTGGTGTGTTTGATCAGGTACTCGCGACCGGGCTCCAGCGACGACTCGTCGGCCATCCAGCACACGGTGGCGTCGAAGTCCTGGGTGACCCGGGGCTGGTTGTTGGGCCGGGCGATCATGTCGCCGCGCGAGATGTCGATGTCGTCGGACAAGCTGATCGACACCGCCATCGGCGGGAACGCCTCTTCGACGACACCGCTGGGGCCGTCGATCTGGGTGATGCGCGTGGGCTTTCCGGCCGGCAGCACGATCACGTCGTCACCGGGACGCAGCACGCCGCTGGCCACGGTGCCGGCGTAGCTGCGGTGGTCGGCGTGCTCGTGAGTCTGAGGACGGATCACGTACTGCACCGGGAAACGCACGTCGACCAGGTTGCGGTCACCGGCGATGTAGACGTCTTCGAGGTGACTCAGCAGAGACGGTCCCTCGTACCAGGGCGTCACATCGGATTTCGTCACCACGTTGTCGCCGTTGAGCGCCGACATCGGGATCGTCGTCACGTCGTGCACGTCCAATCGTGCTGCGAACGCGTGGAACTCGTCGCGGATCGCCTCGAAGCGTTCCTGGTCCCAGTCGATCAGGTCCATCTTGTTCACGGCCAGCACGATGTGCTGGATGCCCAGCAGCGAGGCCAGGAACGCGTGCCGGCGGGACTGCTCGAGCAGGCCGTGGCGCGCGTCGACCAGCACGATCACCAGCTGTGCAGTGGAAGCCCCGGTCACCATGTTGCGGGTGTACTGGATGTGGCCCGGGGTGTCGGCGATGATGAATTTGCGCTTGGCCGTGGCGAAATAGCGGTAGGCGACATCGATCGTGATGCCCTGCTCGCGCTCGGCCCGCAGGCCGTCGGTGACCAGAGCCAGGTCGGTGTAGTCGTGGCCACGTTCCTTGGAGGTCCGCTCGACCGCGGCCAGCTGATCCTCCATCACAGCCTTGGAGTCGAACAGCAGCCGTCCGATCAGCGTGGACTTGCCGTCGTCGACGGATCCCGCGGTGGCGATGCGAAGAAGCGTCGACATCAGAAGTAACCCTCTCGCTTGCGATCTTCCATTCCGGCCTCGGAGATCCGGTCATCGGCGCGGGTGGCGCCACGCTCGGTGAGCCGAGACACCGCGGTCTCGGCGATCACCTCGGAAACCGTTGCGGCCGTTGACTCGACGCAGCCGGTGCAGGTGACGTCGCCGACGGTGCGGAACCGCACGGTCTTCTCGATCACCGGCTCGTCCTTGCGGGGCTGCATGTACTTGTGCACTGCCAGCAGCATGCCGTCGCGCTCGAACACCTTGCGCTGGTGCGCGTAGTAGATGGACGGCAGCTTGATCTTCTCGGCGCCGATGTAGGACCAGATGTCGAACTCGGTCCAGTTGGAGATCGGGAAGGCACGGATGTGCTCGCCCTTGTGGTGACGACCGTTGTACAGGTTCCACAGCTCGGGCCGCTGGGCCTTGGGGTCCCACTGGCCGAACTCGTCGCGGAAGGAGAACACGCGCTCCTTGGCGCGGGCCTTCTCCTCGTCGCGCCGGGCCCCGCCGAAGGCCGCGTCGAACTTGTTCTCCCGGATGCCGCGCAGCAGCGTGACGGTCTGGATCGGGTTGCGGGACGGGATCGTCTCCACCACACGCCCCGCGTCGATATCGTCCTGCACCTTGGCGACGACCAGCCGCGCACCGTAGTGCTCGACGAGTTCGTCACGGGCCGCGTAGACCTCGTCGAAGTTGTGGCCCGTGTCGACGTGCATGACCGGGAACGGCAGGCGCCCCGGCGCGAACGCCTTGACCGCCAGGTGCAGCATGACGATCGAGTCCTTGCCGCCGGAGAACAGCAGCACGGGCTTCTCGAACTCCGCGGCGACCTCGCGGATGATGTGGATGGCCTCGGCCTCCAGGGACCGCAGGTGGCTCAGCTCGTAGTGACCGGCACGGCCGGTCTGCTGATCGGATTTCTGCGCTGTGGTCATCACTTCCCCATTAAGTTGGTAGGAATGGCCAGAATTGCAAGCATGGCCAGGAATCTAGCCGCCCGGTCGCCGCGGTGTCAATGGTGGTCTACCCGTCAGGCCGGTGCCCGCTGACGTGGGCCCCGGCCTGCCGGGGCAGGAGCACCGTGGCGAGCAGGGTCAGCGCCAGCAAAGCGCCCAGGACCAGGTAGGTCACCGAATATGAGGTCAGTTGGCTGAGCAGTAACGCCGCCACCGCGATGCCGAGGCCGGCGGCCAGCTCCTGCACCGAGGCGTTGAGCGTGTTGGCATGCGTCAGCTCCTCCCCCTCGACATCGGAGAACGCCAGGCTGTTGTATGCAGTGAAGCCGATCGACCGCAGCGCCCCGCTCAGATAGAGAACGACGGCCATCACGACCACCGGCAGGCCCGGCCGCACCAGGGCCAGCAGGCCGAAACACGCGACCGAGGCCAGCCCGTTGACCAGGAGCACGGTGCGGATGCCGAATCTGCGCATGAGCGGCGTGGTGGCCGGCTTGATGGTCAGGTTCCCGGCGAACAGCGCGGCCACCATGACACCGGCGGCCAGCGGCGTCCAGCCGAACTCCAGCTGGAACTGCAGCGGGAGCAGGAACGGCACCGCGGTGATGACCAGTCGATACAGCGACCCGGCCACCACGGTGATGCGCAGCGTGTGCACCCGCAGCACCCGCAACTGCACGAGCGGGGCCGTCGCGGTGAGCAGCCGCCACACCGCGCCGGCGAGCAGCAGGACCGCTGCGGCGCCGCACCCGCCGACCAGACCCCAGTCGGTCCCCGAGACCCGGATGTTCTCCAGGGCGATCAGGGCCGCAGCAATCCCCGAGCCGAGCGCCAGCAGACCCGGCCAATCCAAAGATCGGGCCGTGCGCTGTGGCTCGCCACGGACGAGTTTGAGCGCCAGAACAATTCCGATCACGCCGATCGGAATGTTGACCGCGAAGATCCATCGCCAGCTGCCCAGCGTCGCGATCGCCCCGCCCAGAACGGGGGCCAACACAGGCGCGGTCAGCGCCGGCCAGGTCAGCAATGCGATGGCACGCACCAGGTCCGACTTGCCGCTCTGACGCAACACGGCAAGCCGGCCGACCGGCACCATCATGGCGCCGCCGACCCCCTGCAACATCCGCATCAGCACCAGCATCGGGAGCGACGTACTCGCCGCACAGCCGACCGAGGCCAAGGTGAACACCGCGATGGCCCCGATGAACACCCGGCGCGTGCCGAATCGGTCGGCCAACCAGCCGCTGGCCGGGATCAGCACCGCCACCGTGACCAGATAGGCCGAGATCGCCACATTGACGTCGATGGCCTCGACACCGAACGAGGCGGCGATCAGCGGGATGGCCGGCGTGATGATCGTCGCGTCCAGGATTTCCATGAAGAGGCTGCCGGCCACCAGCAGCGCCATGCCCCGCGGGAAGGGCGGATTCTCGGGTACTGACATCACAGCTGCCCGCCCCCACGAGCCGGGACGGTTACCCCGCAGGTAATTGAGACGCCGACCGCCGTCGACACACACTGGCGGCCATGAGTATCCAGACCGGCCCGGCCGTGATGGCGGATTTCCTGCCCCAGTCGCCTTTCGTGACCAAGCTCGGGATCGTTGCCGAAACGCTGGAGGGCCCCGAGGTCCGGCTGCGGTTGCCGTGGGATCCTTCGAACATCACGATCGCCGACATGGTGCACGGCGGTGCGATCGCGGCGTTGGCCGACGTGACGGTGATGGCCGCGGCCTGGGCTCAGGCCGAGGTTCCGGATTCGCTTCGCGGAGTGACGGTCTCGATGACCATCAGCTATCTGGCGCCGGCGCGGGCGACCGATCTGATCGGCCTCGGGCGCGTGCTGCGCCAGGGCAGGTCCCTGGTGAACTGCGACGTCGATATCGTCACGCCCGACGGCGAGGCGGTGGCCAAGGCCATCGCGACGTACAAGGTGGGGTGAGCCTGCCGCGAAAATCAGGTGCGACGTTCGCGTTCGTAGCGCTGTGGCGAAAAAACGGCCGGATTCCCGCCGTAGCGCTACCAACGTGAACTTCAGCCCTGCGCGACGCACTGACGAGGCATCCTCACAGCGTGACCTCGTTGAGCTTGCCGGTGGCGACGTCGAAGACGAAGCCGCGCAACGACTCATGCTTGGTGACGAACGGGCTGGCCTCGATCCGCCGCAATGACTGACGCACGTCCACTTCGAGGTCGACGAATGACTCAGCCGCCCAGTTCGGCTTGATACCGGTGTCGTCCTGGATCTGCTGTTTGAAACCGTCATCAGTGAAAGTCAGCATGCCGCAATCGGTGTGGTGGATCAGGATGATCTCCTTGGTCCCCAGAAGACGCTGACTGATGGCCAGCGACCGGATCTCGTCATCGGTGATGACACCGCCGGCATTGCGGATGACGTGTGCCTCGCCGTCACCCAGACCGAGGATCCGATACACGTCCAGCCTGGCATCCATGCACGCCACCACCGCGACGTGCTTGCTCGGCGGCAGCGGCAACGGCCCGGTGAAGGTCGCGGCATAGACCTCGTTGTTGGCCAGGTACTGATCGGTGACAGACATATTTCGACGCTAACCCCGCAATGGGCGGCGCGGCTAGCGGCAGAATCAGGCTGAGTCGATGGGGTGCCCGCTGCGTGGAACGAGCGACAGCCGTCCTGCCGGGGGTGCAGGACGGCCGCCGCAGTCGGGACGTCAGGGACGTGGCGACGACAGGTCGTACACCGGAGTGTCGCCGACCAGGGTCTTGGTGAAGTGCGCCTTCACCCAGTCGGTGATCTCTGCGGCACTCCCGTGCTCTTCGCGCGGCGGCCCTGCAGGCCCACCGCGACCGCCCTCGGGCCGATCCAGGAAATACCGGACCTGACCGTCTGCGACGTACTGCTGGAACTGCGCGAGTGTCGGCGAGTTGTCACTGCCGGTGAACCCGCCGATTGCCATCAGCGACTCCCCCGTCCTGAGCTCGAGGTCGCTGACCATCATCGACCCCACACTCGCTGCGGCCCAACGGCCTTCGGCGCCCGAGATGAGCTCGGCCAGGGCCGGATCATCGGCTCGCCCGAAGCCCGGCGGCGGGCCGCCCGGCCCACCTGGACCGCCGAACCCGGAGTCCCGCTCGGGACCCGACATCGCGATCGGTCCACCGCTGTGACCCGCAGCCACCGTCTCCACGGTGTAGGCCGCGGTCGCACCGAAGCCGAACATCATGGCGGCCAAGGCCACCACCGCGGTCAGCCTGCCGGGACGGTGGGCGACGACAGCCAGGGCCACCGCGATGAGCACCGAGCCGACCAGCACGATCCAGCGCAGCGCCGGTAGCCAGTCGGGGGTCCGGTCGAGCAGGACGAAGGCCCACACCCCGGTGCCGGCCAGCATGACCGCCAGTACCAGCCGCGAAGCCAGCCGTGCACGAACCCGCCACAATTCGGCGACCGATATGCCCACGACCGCGGCCACGGCAGGCGCTAGCGCCACGGTGTAGTAGGGGTGGATGATCCCGTCCATGAAGCTGAAAACCACGGCGGTGACCAGGAGCCAGCCGCCCCACATCAGCAGGCCGGCCCGCAGCCCGGCGGTCCGCGCGGTGCGCCGCGTCAGCCACAGTACGGCGACCAGGCCGATCAGCGCGGCGGGCAACAACCACGATGCCTCGGTACCCATGGACATTCCGAACATCCGGCCGATGCCCGGATCGCCGCCGAACATCAGGTTTGCGCCGCTGCCGGGTCCCTGACCGGGTCCGGGGCCGCCCGGGCCGTGGCCAGGCCCCGGGCCCTCCTGCCCCATGATGCGTTGCAGGCCGTTGTAGCCGAATGCCAGTTGCAGCAGGCTGTTGTCGGTCGAACCGGCGATGTAGGGCCGGGAGTCGGCCGGCCACAATGCCACCAGGGCGATGTACCAACCAGACGAGATGACCATCGTCGCCGCGCCGATCAGCAAGGTGCCCAATCGTTTCCAGATACCGACCGCGGGTGCGGCCACCAGGAACATCAACGCCAGGCCCGGCACGACCAGGAACGCCTGCAGCATCTTGGTCAGGAAGGCGAAACCGAGCGCACATCCTGCCAGTGCCACCCACCCGGCGCTGGCCCTGGCCGATACCGGGCCGACCGCGCGCACCATGAAGTAGGCGGCGAGCACCAGAAGCAGTACCAGGAGCGCATCGGGATTGTTGTAGCGGAACATCGAGGCCGCCACCGGCGTCAACGCCAGCGCCGCCCCAGCGATCAGCGCGGCGCCGGGACCGCTGGTCCGCCGCACGGTGGCGTAGAGCAGTGCCACCGCACCAATGCCCATCAGTGCCTGTGGCAGCAGCATGGTGAACTCGTTGAAGCCGAACAGCCGGCCTGACAACCCCATTGCCCACATCGCGGCCGGCGGCTTGTCCACCGTGATGGCGTTCCCGGCGTCCAATGACCCGAACAGCCAGGCCTTCCAGGACTGGGTGCCGGCCTGGGCCGCGGCTGCGTAGTAGCTGTTGGCCCATCCCGACGATCCCAGGCCCCACAGGTAGAGCACCGCAGTGCCGGCCAGCAGAGCCCAGTAAGAGGGGCGAACCCAGCGCGGGGTGAGAGCCTTCGGAGATTCCGCGGTCGCTTCCGCGGAAGCCGGTGCCGTGTCAACGATGGTCGTCATAGCCCTGTCTCTCGGTTCGACCCGGCGGCACGCCGCGTCCGCGAGGGATGGAATACCCACCCCCGCAACAGTACGAAGCGCACCACGGTGGCCAACAGGTTGGCTGCCACCAACACTGCAAGTTCGACGCCGCGGTGCGGCACGGGCGCCACGAAGTGCAGGAGTCCCAAGGATCCGCTGGTGATCGTCAGCGCGATCGCGAACACCGTCAACCCCTCAAGATGATGGCGGGTGATGTTGCCGGCGCCGGCGATACCGAACGTGAAACGGCGGTTGGCGGCGGTGTTTCCGATCGCGGTCACCAGCAGGGCCACCAGATTGGCGGCCTGGGCGCCGACGCCGGCCCGCAGCGCCGTGAACAGCAGCAGATAAGCCAGCGTGGACACCACGCCGACGGCGCCGAAGCGCACCGCCTGGCGCAGCAGGGATTGGGGGGCACCCGATTTCCGCGACGATCCCAGCTGCGCGGCGATGGTGTTCACCGGGATCGAGCCGTTGGCGAATCCGCGTAGCAACCGGCCGATGCCCTTGAGGTCTGCGGTGGCGGTGGCGACGATGTCGACCCGGCTGTCCGGATCGTCCACCCAGTCCACCGGCACCTCGTGGATACGCAGGCCACTGCGCTCGGCCAGCACCAGCAGCTCGGTGTCGAAGAACCACCCGGTATCGGCGACATACGGCAACAGCCGGTGGGCAACATCGGCCCGGATCGCCTTGAATCCGCACTGGGCATCGGAGAACCGAGCTGCCAGAGTTGATTTCAGGATCAGGTTGTAGCAGCGCGAGATGAACTCGCGCTTGGCTCCGCGGACCACCCGTGAGCCGCGACCCAGCCGGGTGCCGATGGCCAGGTCGGAGTGACCGGAGATCAGCGGCGCCACCAACGGCGCGAGCGCGGCCAGATCGGTGGACAGGTCGACGTCCATGTAGGCCAGCACCGGTGCGTCCGAGGTTGACCACACGGCGCGCAGTGCGCGTCCGCGCCCCTTCTCCTCCAGTCGCACCACCCGCACACCGTCGAGTACGGAGGCGAGTTCGGCGGCGATACGCGGGGTGTCGTCCGTGCTGGCATTGTCGGCGATGGTGATGCGGACGGGCACGGCGAAGTTCTCTTCGAGGTAGCGGTGCAGCCGCCGTACCGAATGGGCAAGCGCCGCCTGCTCGTTGTACACCGGCACGACAATGTCGAGCACTGGAACCCCGGCCTCCCGGGCGGCCAGTGCGGCGTTGGGCCGTGACGCGAATTGGAACCGCTGCTCGGGGTCTTGGACCAAGGTTGTCATGACTTCATCGTTCTCCGGCGGCTTGTGATCTGGGTGGGGCGAAGCTATGCGCCTGCTATGTGTTCGTCGCACGCTGTGTCAGGTCGTAGATGGTCACGTCGTCGACGGCGACCGGGTTGTAGTGGGCCTGTACCCATTCCGCGATCTCGGTGGACGCCTGGCTGCCGCTCGGCATATGTCCGCCGAATCCGCCCGCCATGATGTGGGAGCGGATGAAGTAGTGGATCGCGCCGTCGTCGACCAGCTGTCGGAACTCCTGAAGCGTCGGCGCGGGATCGGTGCCGTTGAAACCGCCGACGGCCATTACCGGTGCACGAGTGGCCAATTGGTATCCAGCGGCATTGGACGAACCCACCACTGCTGCCGCCCAGGTGTAGCGGTCGGCATCGGCGGCCAGCGTCGCGGTCAGAGTCGGACCGGGTTCCGGTGCGGCGAACAGTCCGCCGAAGCCGCCGCCGCGCGACGGCCCGACGGACGGTATCGCCCCGTTGTGCGGACTTGCCGCGGTGGCGATCGAGTATGCGGCCGGACCGGCCAGACAGGCCCCGACGGCCAGCGCCGCGGTCACCCGCACCATCGGGCGATCCAGCCGTCCCACCATGAGCAGAAGTACCGCCGCCCCCACTCCGCCGACTGCCACCGCGGCCCGCAGCCACGGATACGGATCGTCGTGGCGGGCCAGCAGTACCGCCGTCAGGATCGCGGTCACGAGCACCGCACCCGACGTCGCTGTGGCGGCACGGATATCGGCGCGGTGCCGCCACAGCAGCGTGGCGCCGATCCCGGTCACCGCGCCGATCGCAGGGGCGAGTGCGACGGTGTAGTAGGGGTGCACGATGCCGTTCATGAAGCTGAACACCACCGCGGTGACCAACAGCCAACCGCCCCACAGGATCAGAGCGGCACGGGTCGGATCGGTGCGGGCCACGCGGCGGGTCAGGTAGAGCCCGGCCACCAGGCAGATCAGGGCGGCGGGCAGCAGCCAGGCGATGTCGGCGCCCATCTGGGATCCGAACAACCGGCCCGGCCCGACATCGAAGTTGAGGTTTCCCAGGCCGCCCGTCTCGTCCCCGGTCAGTCGTCCCAAACCGTTATAGCCCAGGGCCAATTCGACGATGCTGTCATTCTGCGAACCACCGATATAGGGCCGTGCCGAGGACGGCCACAGCTCCACCAACACCAGATACCAACCACCGCTGAGGACCATGGCGACACCGGCGGCGACGACATCGAGCACCCGCCGGCCCAGTGGGCGGTCTCCGGCGATCAGCGCCGCGGCGGAAACGGCCGGCAGCACCAGGAACGCCTGCAACATCTTGGCGAGGAACCCGAAGCCGACCGCGACCCCGGCGCCCACGAACCACCAACGGCTGGCATCCTTTTCGATCCCGCGCTGCACGCAGTAGGCCGCCGTGACGAGCAGCAGCACCAGCAGTGCGTCGGGGTTGTTGAACCGGAAGATCAATGCGGCCACCGGCGTCAGCGCCAGCACCGTACCGGCCAGCAGACCGGCCCACGGGCCGGCGGCCCGGCGCACCGCGGCGTAGAGCATCGCGACCGCTCCGACACCCATCAACGCCTGCGGCGCGAGAACACTCCACGAGTTCAGTCCGAACAGGCGCACCGAGAGGTCGATGATCCACAACGCCGCAGGTGTCTTGTCGACGGTGATGGCATTGCCCGCATCGCTGGACCCGAACAGCATGGCGGTCCAGTCCTGGGCCCCGGCCTGCGCCGCGGCCGAGTAGAACGCGTTGGCCCACCCGCTGCTCGACAGGTTCCACAGATAGAGCACGGCCGTGCCGGCCAACAACGCCGCGAGCGCGATGTGTCGGGCGACCGGGCTGGAGGGGCCGGGATTCGTACGGCCGGGCCCCGAGGCAGCCGGCGTTGCCGTCTCCTGCTCGGCAGCGGGATCTGCGGCAACGAGGGTCACTACTCCATGTTTGCCGCGGCCGCTAGGTGTCCGATTGGTCCGTCCTGTGTGTGCCCTGTGAGCTCGTCCCAGGCAGCCGCACCACGAACTCGGTCGAACCGGCGGTACTGCACACCTCGATGGTGCCACCGTGCGCCTTGACCACTGCGGCGACGATCGCCAGGCCCAACCCGGTACTGCCCTCCCGTCGTGACCGCGACGAATCGCCGCGGGCAAACCGCTCGAATACGTCGGGCAGCAATGCCGCCGGGATACCGGGGCCGTCGTCGGCGACGCTCAGCAGTACCGCGCCCTCGTCATTGTTGCCGGGCTTCAGCGCAACCGTGACCGAGGTTCCCGCTGGGGTGTGGGTCCGGGCATTGGCCAGCAGATTCGCCAGTACCTGATGCAGCCGGGCCTCATCCCCCTCGACCATCACCGGGTCCTCGGGCAGGTCGAGTGCCCACTGGTGGTCGGGGCCGGCGATGTGCGCGTCGCTGACCGAGTCGACCACGAGCCGGGACAGGTCCACGCTCTCGCGTTCCAGGGGCCGGCCGGCATCGAGGCGGGCCAGCAACAGCATGTCCTCGACCAGTTGCGTCATCCGCGTCGTCTCGGACTCCACCCGATTCATCGCGTGGGCCACATCGGCGGGCAGGTCATCGCGTTTGCGCTGGGCCAGCTCGGTGTAACCCCTGATCGCCGCGAGGGGCGTTCTCAACTCATGGCTGGCATCGGCGACGAATTGGCGTACCCGGGTCTCACTGGCGTGGCGGGCCGACAGCGCGCCGGCGATGCGGTCGAGCATCCGGTTCAGCGAGGTGCCCAGCTGACCGACTTCGGTGTGGGCGACGGCCGGGTCGACGGGCACGATCCGCGTGGGCAGCTGCACTTCCCCACGATCGAGTTCGAGATCGGCCACTTTCCGTGCCGCCGCCGAAACCCGTGACAGCGGGGCGAGTTGACGCCGAATGATCAGCGTGCCCGCGGTCGTCGCGGCGATCAATGCGATGGCCGCCAGCAGGCAGAACATTCCCAGCACCCACAACAATGTGTCGTCGACGACGGCGGTCGGCAGGCCGGTCACGATGATCTGCGAGCCGCCGTGGCGCGGGTGCAGGCCGATCAGCCGGTAGCGGCCCAACCCGTCGAGGTCGACGGTCTGGGGATCCCGGGTTCCCGGAATCTGGGCCAGCTGTGCCGCCGCGGCTGCGGTCACCTCGATCCGCTCCCCTTCACCCGTGATCACCCCGGCATCCACGGGCCGATGGGGCGACACCACGGCACCGACCGTGCGAGCGGCCTGCCCTGGCGCGTTGAGAAATCCGGGGCCCGGCCCTTCCTCTGGATCGAACGGCACGCGATGGTGGCCGCGCATCCCCGGCGGAGGCGGGGATCCCGGTGGCGGAGGCGGCAATTCGAAGATGGCCGCCGAGCGCCTTCCGGCCTCGATCAGTTGCTCGTCCAGCTGGTGCATCAGAAACCGCTGCAGCGCAAACTCCGTGGCCACCCCGATGCTGGCGCACACCACGGCCAGCAGGGCCACCTGGGTGACAACCAGCCGGGCGCGCAGCGACCAGGTCCGCGGTGACCACCACCGAGTGGCGCTTCCGGTCCCGGCAGTCACCTCAGCGCGCGGGACGGAGGACATAACCCGCACCGCGCAGAGTGTGGATCATCGGATCGCGCCCGCTGTCGATCTTCTTGCGCAGATACGACACATACAGTTCGACGATGTTGGACCGGCCACCGAAGTCGTAACTCCACACCCGGTCCAGGATCTGGGCCTTGCTCAACACCCGCTTGGCGTTGCGCATCATGAATCGCAGGAGCTCGAACTCGGTGGCAGTCAATGTGATCGAGTCACCGCCGCGGGTCACCTCATGACTGTCCTCGTCGAGCACGAGATCGCCGACGATGATCTTCGCGCCGCCGTCCTCGCTCGTCACCCCGGTGCGCCGGAGCAGTGCCCGCAACCGCAGCACCACTTCCTCCAGGCTGAAAGGTTTGGTGACATAGTCGTCGCCGCCCGCGGTGAGACCCGCGATGCGGTCCTCCACCGAATCCTTGGCGGTCAGCAGCAGCAGCGGCAGGCCGGGAATCTGCTCGCGCAGTTTGCGCAGAACGTCCAGACCGCTCATGTCGGGCAGCATCACGTCGAGGACGACGACATCCGGCGGGTTCTCCCGGGCCGCGGTGATCGCGCTCGCGCCATCTCCTGCCGTGGCGATGTCCCAACCCTCATAGCGCAGCGCCATCGACACCAGTTCGGCCAGTACGGGCTCGTCGTCAACCACCAGGACCTGGATCGGGTTGCCGTCGGCGCGGCGCATGACAGCGCGCCCGGACTCGGAATCGGTGCCATTGGTCGTCATGCTCACCCGTTCAGTATTCGCCGGCTCGATAGGCCCGAACTGAGCGCTGTCTATGCGCCAGCTGTGAAAGAGGGCCATATCCGGCGCAGAGCACGCACACAGCCGACTCACAGACAACACCTGCACCGTGGACCGCATGAGCATCCGACACACGGCCGCCGCAGTCGGCATTGCGGCGGCGATTGCCGGGCTCGGCGGCGCGACGATCTACGCCGCCACCGAAACTCACAGCTCGGGCTTTCCCGGGCCACCGCCCGGCATGCGCGGGCCGGGAGACCGGCCCGACCCGGCCACCGTCCACAGCGAGTCGGTGCTGGCCGACCACGATGGCAGCTACACCACGGCGCTGACGCAGACCGGCACGATCACCGAACTGACGGCCACCTCGGTCACGGTGCGCAGCAACGACGGGTTCATCCAGAGCTACACCTTGCCGGCCTCCGCCCAGACCCCGTTCGGGGTCGACGACCGGGTCCTGGTCCGGGCCACCCGCACCGGGCCGGCATCAACCGAAAGGCCGGCCGTCACCAGCATCGGTGAGGCCCCGAACCGTCGGCCCTCCCCCTAGTTGCCGTAGCCGTCGGGCAGTTGCGCTTTCACCGTCGGCTTCGCGAAAGACGTTTCCAACTCACTGGGAGCTGTTGTCTTCGTTACGGTTTCACCGACTTTGACCGCAGGCACCGCCGCGCTCGTCGGCGCCTCGGCCAGCATCGCGCCGAGGGCGCACATCATCACCAGTGCGATCGCTCCCACACCGGCCATCGCATGGTTGGTCCGCTTGTTGCGTTCGGCTCCTGTCATACAGACCTCCCTACCCGGGACCCACGGGCAAGGTAAACCGGCCGCGTCGCCTACCGGCTGACGGGATCAGCCGTGATCAGTGCGGAGTGGCAAACCCGGGCGGAGTCGTCGCCGATACCGTCGGTGAGGCCTCGGATGTCTCCGGAGCCGTCGGCGGAGTTGTCGGAGTGACGGTCTGTCCTGTGGTGATGGCAGGCGGTTCGACCCGCTGCTGGGCGCCGGTGAGACCACCGCCCACCCCGACTCCGAGCATCGCTGTGGCTAACCCGCCGATCGCGCCGATGCCGGCAGAGATCAATTTCAGATTTCGCTGATTGTTTTCCTTCGCGCAACCCATGCGCTCACCTCCCGCCGCCTCGTATATCCGATGCGGCCGGAGGCGAAACCACTACCAGGCGCCTCGCCCGGCGATCAGTGCGTGACGGCGAATCCGGACGGCGGCGTATAGCCCCTGATCCCAGGTACGGCCATCGAAACCGCCGGTGCAGTCGGAGGCGTCGTATCCGTGCTGGTCTGGCCGACGTTCATATGGGATCCGGACGCCAGCGCCGGCGAGCCCGGGGCCCCGACACCGTCCGAAATGGCTCCGATGACTCCCAGCCCCACCACTGCCGCACCACCGGTTACCGCAGCGATCACTTTCACATTCTTGAGCCCGCTGACCTTCATGTAATTCAGTGAACTACCGATTTCTATGCCGAGGCTGTGGCTCGACTGTCAGTTACCCACCGAGTGCGGGCGCGCCCGTGATCTCACACGACGACGGTGACCGGATTCCGGTTCCGGCTGATCTACCCTGTCTGGCATGCAGCCGTGGGTGGGAAGAACCGGATGACGCGCTTTCTGGCGCGCCGGCTGCTCAATTACATCGTGCTGCTGGCTCTGGCATCGTTCCTGACGTTCACCTTGACGTCGCTGAACTTCAAACCGCTCGACAGTCTCGAGCAGCGCAATCCGCGGCCACCGCAGTCCGCGATCGACGCAAAAGCCGCTGAGCTAGGCCTCGACCAGCCCATTCCGCTGCGCTACGCGAACTGGGCCGCCGGCGCGGTCCGCGGCGACTTCGGCACCACGGTGACCGGCCAGCCGGTAGCTGACGAGTTGTGGCGACGCATCGGGGTGACCTTGCGATTGCTCGTCATCGGCGCGATATCGGGCACCGTGATCGGCGTGGTGGTCGGGGCCTGGGGTGCGATCCGCCAGTACCGGCTGTCGGACCGCGTCATCACCGTGGTGTCCCTGCTGGTGATCAGCACACCATCGTTCGTGATCGCCAACATGCTGATCCTCGCCGCGCTCAACGTGAACTCGGTACTAGGCGTCCAGATTTTCGAGTACACGGGGGAAACGGCGCCGGTGCCCGTCGGCGGCGCCTGGGACCAGTTCGTCGACCGGCTTCAGCACCTCGTGCTGCCGACGCTCACGCTGGCGCTGATAGCCATCGCCGGCTACAGCCGCTACCAGCGCAACGCGATGCTCGACGTGCTCGGCCAGGACTTCATCCGCACCGCGCGGGCCAAAGGGCTGACCCGGCGTCGCGCCCTGTTCAAGCACGGGCTGCGAACGGCACTCATCCCGATGGCCACCCTGTTCGCGTACGGCGTGGCCGGGCTGGTCACCGGTGCGGTGTTCGTCGAGAAGATCTTCGGCTGGCACGGCATGGGCGAATGGGTGGTACAGGGCATCGCCACCCAGGACACCAACATCATCGCGGCCATCACGGTGTTCACCGGCACCGTGATCCTGGTCGCCGGCCTGCTCTCGGACGTCATCTACGCGATGCTCGACCCGAGGGTGAGAGTCACATGACCCAGACCTCCGCCCCCACCGGTGATGCCGCCGCGGCCCGCTCCGGTCTGCACACCGAGGAGTTCGCCACCCGGCGCACCCTGGTGTTCCGGCGGTTCCTGCGCAACTGGCCCGCCGTGGTGTCGCTGGCACTGCTCGTGATCATGTTCGTGGCCTGCTACACGCTGCCCTCGGTGCTTCCCTACAGCTATTCGGACCTCGACTACTACGCGCTGCAAGAGCCGCCGTCGGTCGACCACTGGTTCGGCACGAACGCACTCGGGCAGGACATCTTCGCCCAAACCCTGCGCGGCATGCAGAAATCCATGCTGATCGGTGTCTGCGTGGCGTTCATCTCGACCGTCATCGCCGCCACGGTCGGATCGGTGGCGGGATACTTCGGCGGCTGGCGCGATCGCACGCTCATGTGGATCGTCGACGTGCTGCTGGTGGTACCCAGCTTCATCCTGATCGCGATCGTCACGCCGCGCTTGAGCCAGTCCGACCGGGTGTTCTGGCTGATCGTGCTGCTCTCGGCGTTCAGCTGGATGATCAGTTCGCGCATCGTGCGCGGGATGACCCTGAGCCTGCGGGAGCGCGAATTCGTTTTGGCTGCACGCTATATGGGTGTCAGCAGTTGGCGCATCATCGTCCGGCACATCCTGCCCAACGTGGCATCCATCCTGATCATCGACACCGCGCTCAATGTCGGGGTGGCGATCCTGTCCGAAACCGGTTTGAGCTACCTGGGATTCGGCATCCAGGCGCCCGACGTATCGTTGGGCACTCTGATCGCCGACGGCACCAAATCCGCCACCACGTTCCCGTGGGTGTTCCTGTTCCCGGCCGGGGTACTGGTGCTGATCATCCTGTGTGCCAACCTGATCGGTGACGGCCTGCGCGACGCACTCGACCCGGGAAGCGGCCGGCTGCGACGCAAGAAGGCACGCCGATGAGCGAACTACTCGAAGTATCCGGCCTGACCGTGGACTTTCCGACCGACACCGACGTGGTACACGCGGTGCGGGGCCTCAACTTTCACGTCGGCGCCGGTGAGGTGGTCGCGCTCGTCGGCGAGTCCGGCGCCGGGAAATCGGCCAGTGCCATGGCCGTCGTCGGGCTGCTGCCCGAATTCGCCGAAGTCTCCGGATCGGTGCGGCTGCGCGGCGAGGAGCTCGTCGGCTTGTCCGACGCGCAGATGTCACAGGTCCGCGGCAACACCATCGGAACGGTGTTCCAGGACCCGATGTCCGCGCTCACCCCGGTCTATACCGTGGGCGATCAGATCGCCGAGGCGCTCACCGTCCACAACCGCGATCTGGGCCGGCGCGCGGCCCGTACCCGGGCCGTCGAACTGCTCGAGCTGGTGGGCATCGCCCAACCCGAGCAGCGTGCCCGGGCCTTCCCGCACGAGTTGTCCGGCGGCGAACGCCAGCGGGTGGTCATCGCCATCGCCATCGCCAACGACCCCGATCTGCTGATCTGCGACGAGCCCACCACCGCCCTCGACGTCACGGTGCAGGCCCAGATTCTCGAGGTACTCAAGACCGCACGCGACGTCACCGGCGCCGGGGTACTGATCATCACCCACGATCTCGGGGTGGTGGCCGAATTCGCCGACCGCGCCCTGGTGATGTATGCCGGGCGGGCTGTCGAGGACGCTCCGGTGACCCGGTTGTACGAGAAGGCCCGGATGCCTTACACCGTCGGCCTGCTCGGCTCGGTGCCACGCCTGGATGCCCCGCAGGGCACCCGCCTGGTCCCGATCCCCGGGGCGCCGCCGTCGCTCACCACGACGCCGCACGGCTGCCCCTTCGCCCCGCGCTGCCCGCTGGCCATCGACGAGTGCGACGCCGCCGAACCCGAACTGATCGAATTGGCGCCGGGCCACCACGCCGCCTGCATCCGCACCGACCAGGTCAGCGGGCACAGCGCCGCCGAGATCTATCAGGTGACCGGCACCGGCACCACCGCCGCCGCCCCCGAGGCCCGGCCCGCCGATGCCGACGTGGTGCTGCGGGTGCGCAACCTGTCCAAGACCTACAAACTGACCAAAGGGGCGGTGCTGCGCCGGCAGGTCGGTGAGGTCCGGGCCGTCGACGACGTCAGCTTCGACCTGCGCGGCGGCCGCACCCTCGGCATCGTCGGCGAGTCCGGATCGGGCAAATCCACCACCCTGCACCAGATTCTGAATCTGTCTGCACCGCAGTCGGGTTCGATCGAAGTCCTCGGCTCCGACGTGGCCACCCTGAACCGGAGAACGCGCCGCGCCCTGCGCACCGACCTTCAAGTGGTGTTCCAGGATCCGGTGGCTTCACTGGACCCGCGGCTGCCGGTGTCGGATGTGTTGGCAGAGCCGTTGACCGCCAACGGTTTCGACAAACCGCGGATCGACGAGCGGGTGGCCGAGCTACTCGAGTTGGTGGGCCTGCGACGCGCCGACGCGGGCCGCTATCCGGCCGAGTTCTCCGGCGGGCAGAAACAGCGCATCGGGATCGCCCGCGCCCTGGCATTGCAGCCCAAGATCATCGCACTCGACGAACCGGTCTCCGCGCTCGATGTCTCGATCCAGGCCGGGATCATCAACCTGCTGCTGGACCTACAGGACCGGTTCGGCCTGGCCTATCTGTTCGTCTCCCACGATCTGTCGGTGGTCAAGCACCTGGCTCACGATGTCGCGGTGATGCACAAGGGGGCGGTCGTCGAACAGGGCTCCGGCGACGAGGTGTTCGCCAACCCGCGGCACGCCTATACCCGCAAATTGCTGGCCGCGGTTCCGCAACCAAAGCCGGTCGACTGAGTTCACCTGTTGTACGAGCCCTCACGGACCCAACTGAACCCACGTTCCACCACCGGAAACGAATTCGGATCCACCTTGGTGCACCAGGCGTGGATGCGGTGCCCGGCGTAGTCGTCGGCGTCGATGACCAACCGGTTCGGGCCCGGCCACCAATATGTCAGGCGCACCCGCACCGGCGTCTCCTTGAAGGTACCCACCTCGACGTAGTGGTTCAGGTCGATGAAATGCCGGCCCGGGTCGATGGTGCCGCCGTACTCCTCGAACGAATCGTCCATGTGCTGGATGGTCAGCCTCACGGGATCGACCATGCTGAACGATCGGTCGAAAATCACTCGGCGCCACTGTAATTCATCGGTCAGGAGCGGATCACGCCGGTAGCCTTCGGCGGAGAAACCGTCGACCTGATAGATGCCGTACAACTCCGGGACCGGTCTGGCCCATTGCCGCCAGTTCTGCACGGCGATGACGCCGAGCAGGTTCGCGCCGAGAATCAACTGGGCCACCAGCGCAATCCGGTTGGCCCGCCGGGCGGCGAACAGCTGCGGTGTACGCGCCGCAGGGACCGCCTGATCGGAGAAGAACGCCGCAGCCAGCCGCGCGGCATACGGAGCCAGCAGGAACAGGCTCATCAGCAGCAGCATCGACGAGACCGTCTTGAGTCGGATGTCGTAGGTCATGTTGAGCAGGAAGACCTGCGTCATGTCGACTGCACATAGGAGCGCTCCCGCCGGCACCGCCCGCGGGATGAGCAGTAGCACACCGGCAAGCAGTTCAGCCGAGCCGAGCGCAATCTGGTACGGCTGGGAGATGCTCACCTGCGTCCACAGCACGCCTTGCGGGCTGAAATTGCCGAACGGCTCGACCAGGCGGTTCAGGACGAATGGCATCTGTGTCGGGATGGCCTTGGCCATCCCGAAATAGAACATCGCGGCGGCCAGCACGAGCCGCAAGTACAGCGACATCCAGGCCCACATCCGCGGATACCCGCCGCGACGGCGGTCCAGCACCGACCACAGCAGCGTGGCCACCGTCGACACCACCACCATGAGAAACAGAGCGGTCCACTGGAAGGCGCTGTCACTGCCCACCTGCGTACTCTCGACCCGCAGCCCCAGAATGTGCGACGCCGTCCACTCGATGGGCGGGCGCAGCGTCGCGAGCAGCCCCGACACCGACGACCACGGCAGCCTGATCCCCACCCCAGCCAGCAGGATCGGGGTCAACCCCAGCAGGCAGGCCAGGCCGAACAGGCCGAAGTAGCAGGATCCGAACCGGAAGCCGATCCGCGTCGCAAGCGGCCAGCGAACATCGCCTGCATCTGTGTCCGTCACGACGCCCCTCCCCGTCAACCACACCCCGTCATCACGGTATCGGCCCCCGCAGACCCAGCAACCGCCAACTGACACCTCGGGGTCCTGTCCCCAAATTGCCCCGGCTCCCTCTAGCATCGGCGAGATGAACGGATTGAAGATCCGACGCCTCGCCGTCGTCGCAGCGGTCACCGCACTGGCCCTGGCCGGGTGTTCGGGCGGCGAGCGGGAAACCCCGTCGGCCGGGGGTAACGCCGAGGTGGGCACCACGAACGACATGAATCCGCAGGATGTGGCGAACCTGCGCCAGGGCGGCAACCTTCGCCTGGCACTGACCGAGTTCCCGCCGAACTTCAACCCGCTGCACCTCGACGGCAACACCGGCGACGTCGGCGCGCTCACCAGATCCACGATGCCCCGCGCCTTCGTGATCGCGGCCGACGGGTCGGCGAGCGTGAACACCAACTACTTCACCAATGTCGAACTGACCGGCACCAACCCGCAGGTTGTCACCTACACGATCAATCCCAAGGCGGTGTGGACCGACGGCACCCCGATCACCTGGGAGGACATCAAGTCCCAGACCGAGGCCAACAGCGGCAAGGACCCGGCGTTCGTCATCGCCGCGCCCAACGGCTTCGAGCGGGTAGCCTCGGTGACCCGCGGCGTGGACGACCGCCAGGCCGTGATGACCTTCGCCAAGCCCTACGCCGACTGGCAGGGCATGTTCGCCGGCAACGGCAGCCTGCTGCCCAAGAGCATGACCGCCACCCCCGAGGCCTTCAACAAGGCTCAACTCACCCAGCCCGGGCCGTCGGCGGGCCCGTTCGTGGTGTCCAACATCGACCGGGGCGCACAGCGGATCACGTTGAGCCGCAACCCGAAATGGTGGGGTCCCCCTCCCGTGTTGGACACCATCACCTACCTGGTGCTCGATGACGCCGCCCGCATCCCGGCGCTGCAGAACAACACCATCGACGCAACCGGTACCGTGTCGCTGGATGAACTGACCATCGCCCGCAAGACCGCGGGCATCAGCATCCGACGGGCGCCGTCGGCCAGCTGGTACCACCTGACCTTCAACGGCGCACCCGGCTCGATCCTGGCCGATCCGGCCCTGCGCCGCGCGGTCGCCAAGGGCATCGACCGGCAGGCCATCGCCAACATCACCCAGCGGGGTCTCACCGACAATCCGGTGCCGCTGAACAACCACATCTACGTCGCGGGCCAGCAGGGTTATCAGGACAACGCGGCGTCGGTGGCCTTCGATCCCGAGAAAGCCAAGGCCGAACTCGACGCGCTGGGCTGGAAAGTGCCTGAGGGACGGCAGTTCCGGGAGAAGGACGGCAAGGAACTCGTCATCCGCAACGTGTTCTACGACGCGGGCAGCACCCGGCAGGTGGCCCAGATCGCGCAGAACATGCTCGGCCAGATCGGGGTGAACCTGAAGCTCGACACCAAGCCGGGCACGGGATTTTTCACCAACTACATCATCAAGGGCGACTTCGACATTGCCCAGTTTGCCTTCCTCGGCGACGCTTTCCCGTTGAGCTCGCTGACCCAGATCTACACGCAGGACGGCGCCAGTAACTTCGGCAGGATCGGCAGCCCTGAGGTCGACGCCAAGATCGAGCAGACGCTGGAAGAACTGGACCCGGTCAAGGCGCGCGCCCTGGCCAACGAGCTCGACCAGATGTTGTTCGCCGAGGTGTTCAGCCTCCCGCTGTTCCAATCACCCGGCAACGTGGCGGTGCGCAGCAACCTGGCCAATTTCGGGGCCCCGGGGCTGGCCGACACCGATTACACCAAGGTCGGCTTCCTCAAGTAGTTTCCGGGCACAGCCATTTGGCAGTGGGCAGCGCCGTCTCCACGACAGTGGCCACCGCGATCGCAGACACCGCCACCCGGATCACGGGACGTGCAGGCAGGGCGTCCAGCTCGGCGGCGGTGGCCGAAAGTTGTTCGGCCACACCGTCGCGCACCGCACGGATCACTGCGAACGCAGCACGCTCGCGGGTGTCGACGACACTGTGCACCACCGTCGGCATCCGAACCAACACGGATTCGGGGACCAGTGCCGCGATCCGCTCGGCCACAGCCGGCGGAGTGGTCAGATCCCGGCCACCGGACAGCACGACGGTGGGCCAGTGGAACTCCGGCAGCTCGGCGAGCAAGTCGAAGGGCTCGGCTTCGAACGGTTCGTAGAACTTCGCGCTGCCGATCATGTCGGCCATCTCCAGAGCCGGGTCCAGCGGCAGGCCGTCGGGCACGCCGGCGTAGTTCAACTCGCGAAACGCGATCCGCCCGACAAGATCTACCTCGTTGCGGTACGGCGCTTTTCGCGTCGAGAGCCGGCTCAGCCGGGCCAGACCCGACCACACCAGCGTGCGCCCGCGCAGCAGCAGATCGAGTTGGCGGTCCAGCAGTGCGGCACCGCCCAACCCATAGAGCAGGCCGGCCAGCTCTCCCCCTCTGGTGGCCAACGCCCCATCGGCCACCAGGCGGCGCACCTTGGGCGCCAGGCCGGCGGTCTCCGGGTCTGTGCCCTCCCACAGCAGCCCGCGAATGGCACTGCGCATGACTTCGATATCGGCGGTGGACAGCAGCGGAGAGTCGAGCACCATCGCCGCGATCCGGTCGGGATGCCGCACCCCGAACCCCGCGGCGATGTAGCTGCCGTACGACGTGCCGTAGAGCACCGCCTCGTGCACACCGGCGTCGTCGAGCACCGCGGCGATGTCATCCACCACCTGCTCGACGGTGATGGCCGCCGGAGGCAGATCCGCACCCCCATCGGTATGCCGCGACATCCCGATGCCCCGGTGCTCGATCATGATCACGTCGAACCCGGCCGCGGCCGCGCGCCTGCGCAGAGCGCGGTAGGGCTGGATCGATGCGACGCCGGGACCACCCGGGATGATCACCACCGGGTGCGCGGATTTGCGCCCGGCCCGTACGTAGAACAGGTCGAACTGCTCGTCGGAACCCGGACTGACCGGGCGTCGCACCGCCCGCACCCCCGGTAGCGCAGCCAGTTTGTCGTGCACCCGCCTGCGCTTGGCGTTCATCGTCATTGCGCTCCATTGTGCCGCGCAGCGCTCAGCTCAGATAGATGGCGAAGATCGCCCCGAACAGCACCACCAGCCACCCGTCGGTGGCGAGCTTGAGCCACGTCGGCGCGGTCCGGACCTCCATGAACTGCCGGATGATCAACCGAGACTTGATCAGCGTCAGCGCGAGCACCAGCGCGGTGATCGGCACACTGGCTCGGAGGGCATCCGAGTACTGGGCCGGCGCCAGCCACCAGGATCCGACGGTGATGGCGACCAGCAGTAGCCACGTCTGAGTCACGGCCTTGTCGGTCATGATCACCTCACCACGTACAGCAGGCCGAAGATGATCACCCAGAGCAGGTCGACCATGTGCCAGTAGACCGCGCCCGCCTCCACCACCGATGTCCGACGGCGGGCCGGATTGCGCAATTCCCGCACGATCACACCCAATGCGATGAGCCCGATCAGCACGTGGATCAGGTGTACACCCGTCAGCACGTAGTAGAACGAGTAGAACATCTCGGAGTTGGTGTGGCCGGCCCGGATCTTGACCACCCATTCATAACCCTTGCAGGCCATGAACATCACGCCGCCGACACCGCCGGCATAGGTGAGCCGGATCGCGGTCTCGGGGCGGCCGGCCCGAGCGGCCAGCACGGCCCGGGCCACCAACCAGGAACTGGTCAGCAGGATCACCGTGTTGACGACACCGATGGTGATGTCGAGATGCTGTTGAGCACGCAGGAATTCGTCCGGATGCATGGTCCGGTAGATCATGAAGACGATGAAGTAGCCACCGAAGATGACCAGATCACCGAGCACCATCACCCACATGTGGCCGTCGCCCGGCAGGCGTCCGGATGCGGCTCGCCGTTGCGAGTCAGACTGCGCCAGAACCGGATTACTCGTCATTGCGTCACTCATTCCAGTCCCGGCTCTTCTGCAGCCTCACGCATCGCGGCCTGCCGCAACAGCACGATCAGTGCCGAAAGCCAGACCGAGAACACCACCACTGCCCACCAGAACGCGATCGAGCCATTCCATGCGAACGGTCCCGACGAAAAGACGAACATCTGGGTGGCGATCACCTCGGTGATGATCTGCCAGATTGTCACGTACGCGAACCAGGCCGGGAACACGTTGTTCTTGTCGTAGAGGATGGCGATCGCCAACACCAGGTAGGCAGCCGTGAAACAGCCCAATGAGCCGTTGTACGAAAGCATTCCGAGGTCATAGAGCAAGCTGATCAGTTCCGGGTCACGGTCGGGCCGGAAGGCCGCGGTCAGAAAGCACACCGACACCAACAGAAACCCGGGCAGCGCGCCGACGCCCATGCCGCCGATGTAGCCGTAGGCGAACACCGACCCCACCGACATCCGTTTGATCTGATAGGCGACCAGTCCGTTGGTCATCGCCGCACCGCCCAGCAGGATCAGCAGCAGGCAGAAGCCGATCTTGATGGTCAGACCGTGTTCGGTGAAGAACGCCACCTTGTCGGCCGCGGTGACATCGGGCCGCGGTGGCGGTGTCACCCGGGTGAGGATGCAGATGATGACGCCGAAAGCTCCGTACCAGATCGGGAAGAACCAGGTCATCAACCGCACATCGGGCTTGCCCGGGGGCGCTTTTGTCATTGTCGTCATGCCGCAGTGCCCTCTACTACGCCCTCGTTGACGGCCTGGTTGAGCACCGCGCGACGCAGTACGAAGAACATCACGACGACGAAGACCGCGAAGGCACCGTTGCGCAACCAGAAGGCCAGCACGCCGTCCCAGGCCAGCGGCCCGGTGTGGAACACCGCCGCGCCCGCCGCCGGGATCATGGCCACTGCGGTGGCCAGCGAGTAATGCCCTACCCATCGGGGGAACACCGGGTCGGGCCCGTTGTCGAAGTAGACCGCGACTGCCAGCAGCGCGAACTGCGACACCACCATGCCCACCGGCGCGACGAACACGATCCAGGCCAGGTCGTTGAGCAGCAGGATCAGCTCGGGGTTGCGGTCCGGACGGAACGCGGCCACCAGGAAGAACACGTTGGACAGCGCGAAGATCGTGGCGCCGCTGACCGCCGCGGTGAGGTAGCAGTACGCGAACACATGGCTCTGGGTCTTCATACGCTTCATCTGGACGACGATCACCATGAAGAACGGCAGGATCAGGATCCCGCACAGGTTGAACGTCACCTGACTGAATCGGATCCAGGCGTTGTGATCGGCGTAGAACTCGGCGACCTGTTGTGCGTTCCAGGTCGGCGACATCGGCGGCCAGAAGCCGGGGAACGCCAGCAGCGCCACCAGCAGCACCGCGCCGACAACCGGCCCGGTCCACAGGCTCACCCACTGGGCCTTGATGTTCCCGGCTTCAGGCAGGTCTTGAACCTGCTCCAGGATCTGCACGCCAACCTCCAAAACTGACTTGAGTCAGAAGCACTTGTTGTCGAAACCGTAACGGCAGTCGGTACGAATTGAAAGAGTCAATACTGAGTGCAGTCAGTTTTTCGGTGTCGTAGCATCGGGCCGTGCGCACTGGACCACCACGCAGCCGCAAAGGCCTCCAGACGCGGGAACGGCTGCTGGGGGCCGCGATCTCCGAGTTCAAACGCGACGGTATGGCGGCGGCCGATACCGCCGCGATCGCGTCGGCCGCCGGTGTCGCCCACGGCACCTTTTTCTTCCACTTCCCCACCAAGGAACACATCCTGGTGGAGCTGGAACAACGCGAGCAGGTCCGCATGGCCACCGAACTCACCCGGTTCTTCGCCACACCGCACGATGTGCGGGCCACCCTGGCCGAATCCGTCCGCATGCTGGAGAAACTCGAACGGCGCCTTGGTCACCGTTTGTTCAAAGATTTTCTGGCCCTGCACTTTTCCACCACCCGGCCACCGTCAGAGGAGTGGGCCGGTCATGCCGTGATCGTCGCTGTGGTCGAGGAGTTGCAGCGGGCGCAGGAACGCAATGAGATCCCTGCCGACGTGGACGTGATGCACAACGGCGTGTCATTTCTGGTCGGGTTGTACGCGCTGCTGATCACCATCCCGGACGCGGCCGAAGTCCGGGCCCCGGTGATCGCCGAGTACCTGACCACGTATGTGTATGGCCTGCGGGCGGTCTAGGTGGCTTAGGTTCGGGCTGATCCAAACGCGTGCCCACCCATAGGCGATGCGGATACAACGGTGCCATGACGACCGTCGAGAACGTGACCCGTGTTTTGCCCGGTACGCCGGAGTGGGATGACCTGCTGGCCTCGATCGCCGCGGGCGCCAAGGACCGCGACCTCAACGACGAGAATCCCTTCGATCAGGTCGCCGCGCTCAAGCGCGCCGGGTTCGGCACCCTGCGCCTGCCCGAGTCCCTCGGTGGTGCCGGATTCACTGTGCCGCAGCTGTTCTCCGCGGTGATTGACGTGGCCAAGGCCGATCCCATCGTGGCCCACATCTTCCGGACCCACTTCTGGTTCACCGAGGAGCGGCTGCGCGGCGCCGACGATCCGGTGTCCAAGCGCTGGCTGGGCAAGATCGCCGAGGGAAAGATCTTCGGTAACGCGTTCAGCGAGAAGGGTTCCCTGGCCGTGGGCAGCCTGGTGTTCAACACCCGGCTGCTGGCCGATCCAGCCGGGTCAGGGTTCCGGCTGACCGGCGAGAAGTACTACAGCACCGGCACCTTGTTCTCGGACTATCTGACTGTCACCGCAACCACCGACCACGACTCAGTGGCCAACGTCCTGGTACCCACCGACCGGGAAGGAGTGCGGCTCGTCGACGATTGGGACGGATTCGGCCAGCGCCGCACCGGGACGGGTACCACGACATTCACCGACGTCGCCGTCGCCGCCGACGAGATACTCACCGACACACCGTATGACGCCGAACCGGTGCCGACCGTGCAATACGCCTCGCTCCAGTTGTTCATCCATGCGGTGGTCGCCGGCATCCTGGCCAATGTCGTCGACGACGGTGTGACGCTACTGCGCTCCCGCGAACGCAACTTCAGCCATGCCGTCACCGAGCGGCCGACCGACGATCCCCTGCTGCAACGCCAGCTCGGGGTTCTCGCCAGTACGGCCTATGTGGCGCGGGCCGCGGTCCTTGATGCAGCCGCGGCGATCGGAGCCGCGACCGATTCCGCGGTCGACGGGGTTCCCGATACTCGCCTCGCCGCGGAAGCGCAGCTCAAAGTCGCCAAGGTCAAAGTCCACCTCGACGACGTCGCCCCCGAAGCCGCCACCCGACTGCTGGAACTCGGAGGGGCCAGTGCCGCCTCCCGGCAGCGCAACCTGGACCGGCACTGGCGCAACATCCGCACGATCACGTTGCACAACCCGGTGGCCTACAAGGCACGGGTGATCGGCCAGAACCTGTTGCACGGCACGCCCGTTCCGGCCAACGCCTACTTCTGAGTGCGGGAGTGACGTCCCAGGCCTAGGGTCCACAGGAGAGGCGACCCCGGCGTCGAAAACGACGACACGTCCTGCGTCAGGCGCTCAGTTCGATGTGGTGTGCGCCGCCGACGCTCGCGTAGCGCTCCGGGCTGCAGGTCAACACGATGACCTGCCCATCCCCGCCGACAGCGTCGAACACCGCGCCCATCTTGGTCAACCGGGCCGGATCGGTGAAACCGAGCGCGTCGTCGATGATGACGGGCACGCTGTCCTCCTTGGCCACCATGGACGCACCGGCCAGCCGCGCGACGATCGCCAACTGCTCCTTGGCGCCGCCGGACAGCGATTCGTACGGGACCGTCCGCCCCGACAATGTGCGGGTCCGGATGTTGAGATCGCTGTCGACGTCGACCTCGAAATCCTCACCGAACACGAGCCGGCCCAGCCGCTGCACCTCGAGGCGGAACGGATCGGCGTAGCGCTGCCGGGTGGCATCACGGTGGCGCGCCATCACCGACCGCAGCGTCTCGGCCGCGCGAGCCCGGCGGTGCACCCGTAGATACTCGGCATGGGCATGTTCACGTTCGGTCTCGGCGGCATCCAGATGTCCCTTACGCCCCTGGGTGCCGTACACCTTGAGTTGAGCGGACACCTCCCGCAACCCCTCGACCGCCGTCTCGTGACGGGTGTCCAGCAGCGCGGCGCGGCGCGCCGCCTCGTCGAGCGCGGCCTTCACCGAATCCGGTTCGTTGGCCGACAATTCAGTACGGAGCGCGGCCACCCGGCCCGCGGAGGCACCGGCCTCCTCATCGGCGGCCTGGGCCTTGACGGCCAGCTCGTCGTCGCCGGTTTGCGCGCGCTGGACTTCCAACCGGCCGCCGGCCACCGTCATCTCCGCCTGGGCCGTGGTGAGCTTGTCGCGCAGCACACTGAGCCGGGTCGACTTCTCCGACAGCTTCTTGGCCGCGGCGGCCACCACCTTGCGGCTGGTCTCACTGTCGGCCACCGCCTGGCGGTGCGTTGCCACAGCGGTGTCGAGCTCGGTTCGGGCGGTGGCGGTGTCGGTGGGCCCGGCCAGCTCGAACAGCCCGGCCTCGTGGGGCTGGCCGGCCCGCAACTGCGTCAGCCGTGAGCGCAGATCCGCCAGATCGTCCTCACCGGTGAGCGCATCGACCGTGGCGCGCAACCGGTCCCGGCTACCGAGCAGTTCCCGGCGTCGGGCGTCGAGGACACGCGCGGCCTCCACATCGCCGACCCCGGCCGTGGCCAGCACGGCGGTCAGCGCGTTCTGCGCCTCGTCGAGACGGGCCTGTGTCTGCGCGGCGGGGGTGCCCGGCACCACGCGGACCGTGAGCACTCCGGGCACATCGATTTCGGTGTCTGCAGTGGTGTTGACCGACCAGGGTTGGCCTGCCTCCAGGGATACCTGCGCCTCATCCACCCGGACATCGCAGTCCGCGACGGCCACGAGTTCGATTCGCGCCGAGGCGAGTTCAGCCTGTCCCGCGGCACGTTCCACCGCCACCGCGGCGGTCTCGATGGTCCGCATCCCAGCATCGTCGAGGGTGATCTCAGCGAGTTCAGTCTTGATCCGGTCCAGATCCCGTACTCCGGCGTCGATCTTGCTCAGCCGGGTGGCCAGCCGGTCGGCCTCGTCGCGATCGGTCATGCGCGTCAGCGTGGTGCGGGCCGTCTCCACCCGGGCTTCATGTTCCTGCGCTGCCACCCGAGCCTGTTCGGCCGCTTCCTCGGCAGCCTCGTGAACCTCACGGGCCGTGGTGGTTTCACCCTCGGTCACGCCAAGGGCGGCCTGCAGCTCGGTGATGGTGGCGGCGCGCTCTTCGAGCTCGGCGCGCAGCCGTCGGCGTTCGATCAGCGCAGCGGCCGACGCGGCCTGGGCTACCCGGGCGGCCTCGGCGACCACCTCGGCCTCCTTGAGCCGCTGCAGCAGTGCGGCAACCTCATCGGCGGCCTTGCGGGCCGCGGCCAGGCCGGCCCGGGCCTGTTCGCGTTGACCGGCGACACCGGCGACCTCGACGGTGAGTTCGGCATGCCGGCGCACCGCGTCGTCGACCTCGGCCACTGCGGCAGCACACTGCGCCACCTCACCCTCGGCGGCCGCGAGCCGCTTGGTCACTGCCGCCCACTCGCCGGTCGGCCGACCGGTGGCGGTGAAGTAGCGCAGATACTCCGCGTCGATGCGCTCGATCAGCAGCGGCTCGTCCCCGGAGAGCGCGACCGCCTCGCCCGCGGCCACATCCAGTGCCCGGGCCAGTGCATCCGAGCCCGACAGGTCGACCGGTGCCGTCGAGCTCGACTGCAGCACCCGCTGGGCCTGCCACAGGTTGGTGTCCACCGTCTCGGCGAGCATGGCCAGCACCCGCTCATGAGCTTCGTCGCCGCTGAGCTGCTCGCGGACCGGCGCCAGCACCGTCAGCTGGGTCTCGGCGCGCTTGTGAAAGCGCTTGCGGTACATGAACCGGTAAGGGCCGGTGGAGATTTCGGCCATCACCTCGGCACCGACATCGGCGTGCGTCGGCTTGACCTGCTTGACTTCCTTCTTGCCCGAGCGATCTTTGGCCTCGAGCAGCAGGTCCAGCGCCTCGATCATCGACGACTTGCCGATCTCGTTGGCGCCGCTGACCACCACCACACCGTGATCGGGGAACTCGATCTCGCGGTGGGTGATGCCGCGGTAGTTGGTCAGGACCAGGCGGTGCAGTTTCATGCCGCACTCCCCCGCTCAACCAGGCGCAGCAGCAGCCCCAGTGCCGCCCGCGCGTCGTCAGCGCCGGCGCCGTCGGTGCGGGCGGTGGCCACCAACTCGTCCACCGCGGCCGCTGCGAACCCGCCGATTCCCAGGTCGTCGAACTCTCCGTCGGCGGGCAGGACCGCGATCTCGGTGTGCCGCTCCCATTGCGTCAGCGCGGCGAACAGCCGGGCGTAACGGTCCAGGCAGGCGTCGAGTGCGGCCTTGTCCGTCACCGTCAGCGAGCCCGACAGCGCCAGACGCACCACGGTGCGTTCCTTGTCCTCCAACAGATCCAGGTTCAGGTCCAGATCGGCCACGTCGCGGTCGGTGTCCACCTCACGGCGCAGCGTGACGAACCGCCAGCGGCCCACCCGCTCGGAGTCGACCCGGACGCCGCGGTGCGGATCGGTCTCGTCGATCTCGACCAGCAGCACGTGTCCCGGATCGGATTCGATGTCGTCGTAGTTCGTCACCTCCGGTGAGCCCGAGTACCAGACCCGGCCGGTCGACCCGACCTGGGTGCGGGAGTGCTTGTCCCCCAATGCCACATAGTGAACCGCACCGCGCGCCAGCGCGTCCTCGACGCCGGCCAGCCGGATCAGCGACGGCTTGTCCTTGTCCGGATCGAGGATGTCGACGCCGCCGTGGCCGACCACCACGCGGGTGACACCGTCGGCGGGCAGATCGGCCAGCACGTCCCCGATCAGATCCGAAGTCGGCGCCTTGGAGCGCCACGGCGCCGCCACGATTTCCAGCCCCGGCCGCACCTCGTGCACGCCCGCACGATCGAGGACCACGACGTTGTCCGGGCATTCGGCGGTGAACAGCGCACTGGTGTAGACCGACGCGGCATCGAGCGGGTCATGGTTGCCGGGCAGCAGATACACCGGCACGCCGATGGCCCGCATGGCCTCCAGCGACAGGCTGACCTCACGCGGGGCCAACTGGTTGTGCTCGAAGACGTCCCCGGACACCACGACGAACTCCGCACCCGCGGCCGCGGCCACGGGGCCCAGGGCCGCCACAGCCTCCCGGCGCGACGCCGAGTAGCGGGGCTGCGCCTCACCATTCAGGAAGTGACGGGTCATGCCGAGCTGCCAGTCGGCGGTATGCAGAAAACGCATCGGGCCCCGTCCCTTCTGTGTCCATTGCCTGTGGGTTCATCTTCCGAGCAAGGCGAGTCTAAAACCGGGGGCCGACAAGTCCTGGGACCTGCAGCGGCATGGCCTAACCTGGTTGGAATGGCCGACCCGATCAGTCCGATCAGAACCCTGCTGCTGATGCGCCACGCCAAGTCGGACTATCCCGACGGGGTGGCCGACCACGACCGTCCGCTCGCCGCCCGCGGCATCAGGGAGGCCGCGCTGGCCGGCGACTGGATCCGGGCCAATTTTCCCGCGGTGGACGCGGTGTTGTGCTCCACGGCGACGCGGACCCGTCAGACGTTGGAACGCACCGGCATCCAGGCACCCGTGCAGTTCGCCGAACGCATCTACGACGCCCGGCCGGGCACCGTCATCGACGAGATCAACGGTGTGTCGTCACGTTTCGGCACCGACCCTTCCACGGTATTGGTCATCGGGCACGAACCCGCCATGTCCGCCGTCGCGCTCGGACTGGCCGACGGATCCAACCGCGCTGCGGCGGAGAGCATTTCGTTGAAATTCCCGACCTCGGCGATCGCCACGCTGCGCACCGGCCACCCGTGGGACCAGCTCGAGCTCGGCGGCGCGACGCTGGTGCGTTTCCACGTGCCTCGCTAGGAGTTGGTGGCCAGCGTCAGTTCCATGAGCTTGATGGCCATGGGGCAGGCATCGATTCCCGGCGCCTGCGGATTGACCCACCAACCGACCACACCGGCCGCGTCGCTGGCCACGCCGCATGCACCATTGAGCCCGTTGGGCCTCATGACGATCGAATCGACGCCGGCGATCCGGCGTTGTTCGATCGCGTACTGCAGCTTCTCGGCGGTCTGGCGCTCGTTGGCCAGGCTGCCCTGCTCGTACCAGAACCGGGTGATGTCGACCAGGCCGGCCGGGTTGGCCGCCTGCCAGCGGCACACCGCGCCGACGAACGTGCTCTGGATGTCCAGCGGGTCGGCACCCACCGTCTTGGCCAGGATGTCCTGGGTCAGGACATCACATTCCTTGAGCAGGTTGGGGTAGGTCTTCTCGGACTTGTTGTTGCTGGGGCCGCCACTGGACCCCTCCTTGGCCGCGGTGCCGTCCACCGTGGTGGTGCAGCCGGTCAGCCCGACGAACACCGCCAGCCCGGCGAGCACAGCCATCGGTCCTCTGATCCCAAGTCGCGTCATCATTTGGAATTCACAATCGACTGGCGGGTCAGCTCCTTGGCGACCTCGCACGGATCGGGATAGGGCTTCTGATCGAAGCTCACGGACCATTCGATGAAATCGTCGTCGAACTGGATGCCGATCTCACACAGGTTCACGTCACCGGCCTTGAGCGGGTTCTCCCCGACGGCGATGAAACCGCCGTGGCCCTCGATGTTGATGTCCTCCACGCTGGTCCGCGACAGCTCCTCGGTCTTGCGTTCGCGGCCGATCGGGCTGCCCCGGAACCAGGTGAAGGAGAAGTGCGGTCCCAGGATGCTGCCGCCCTGCAGCCACTGGCAGCCCGAGGAATTGGTCGCGGTGTTGACCAGCCCCTGCACCTGGGTCAACTCGGTCACCGTCTGGTCGGTCACGCCACCGCAATGCGGAAAGTGCGGGCCGTGCTTGCCCGTTCCACCGGCACTCGGCGACTCGGTCTGCGGAACCTGCGGGGATGCCGGCTCGCCGGACGAGCAGGCGGCGAACACCGGAACCATTGCCGCAGCCAACACCGCGAAGGCTCTGGCGTGGGCGAATCGTGGCATGGCGGCCGTGCGGACAGTCACGCCATGCACTGTAGCGGCAACACCTATGCCCTATCCCGACATGCCGACTGACCTGGACTTTCACCAGCAAGGACACGACGGCGGCTGGACACCGACGACACCGCGCCGGTGTGCGAGAGTAGCCAGATGCTCTGGGCGCTGCTGCGACAGTACGTGCGGCCGTACCGGCGGCTGCTCGCGGTCGTCGCGACACTTCAGGTGATCAGCACCCTGGCCTCGCTGTACCTGCCGACGGTCAACGCGGCCATCATCGACGACGGGGTGGCCACGGGCGACACCGGGCACATCGTCGAGCTCGGCGGAGTGATGCTGGGCGTCACCGGTCTACAGGTGGCATGCGCCATCGGCGCGGTGTTCTTCGGGTCGCGGGCAGCCATGAGCTTCGGCCGCGATCTGCGTTCGGCGATCTTCCACCATGTCACCACGTTCTCGGCCGAGGAGACCGGCCGCTTCGGCGCCCCATCGCTGCTGACCCGAACCACCAACGACGTCGGGCAGATCCAGCAGCTGCTGCAGATGACCGCCACGATCCTGATCACCGCTCCGATCATGTCGGTCGGCGGCATCCTCATGGCGCTGCACCAGGACGCCGGGTTGTCGTGGCTGCTGCTCGTCAGCGTGCCGGTGCTGGCATTGACCAACTACTGGATCATCCGCCACCTGTGGCCGATCTTCCGTCGCATGCAACGGCTGATCGACGGGATCAACCGCGTGTTGCGCGATCAGCTGTCGGGCATCCGGGTGATCCGGGCGTTCGCCCGCGAACCCGTCGAACAGCGCCGGTTCACCGAGGCCAGCCAGGCCCTTTCGGCCACCGCACTGGACGCCGGGCGGTGGCAGGCGCTGATGCTGCCGGCCACCACCCTGGTCATGAACATCTCCAGCGTCGCACTGATCTGGTTCGGCGGGCTGCGCATCGATGCCGGGCACATGCAGGTGGGCTCACTGATCGCGTTCCTGGCCTACTTCATGCAGATCCTGATGGCCGTGTTGATGGCGGCGGTGCTGGCGGTGATGATCCCGCGCGCATCGGTGTGCGCCGAGCGCGTCACCGGCGTGCTGTCCACCCGTCCCCAGATCACCAGCCCGCACGATCCGGTCCGACCGCGAACTCTCACCGGCGAGATCGCCTTCGACGACGCATCGTTCAGCTACCCCGGCGCCGATCGCCCGGTGCTGCAGCAGGTTTCGTTGCATGTCCGGCGCGGTACCACCACCGCGGTCGTAGGGTCCACCGGCTCGGGCAAGTCCACCCTGCTCGCCATGATCTGCCGGTTCTACGACGTCACCTCCGGGGCGGTCCGCATCGACGGCCTCGACGTCCGAGAACTCGACCTCGAACAGCTGTGGGCGTCGATCGGCCTGGTCCCCCAGCGCGGCTACCTGTTCTCCGGGACCGTCGCCGAGAACCTGCGCTACGGCGCGGCACCGGGGCAGGAACTCACCGACGAACAAATGTGGGAGGCGCTGCGGATCGCGGCGGCCGACGACTTCGTTGCCGCTCACCCCGACGGACTGCAGCGCCCGGTGGCCCAGGGCGGCATCAACTTCTCCGGTGGCCAGCGCCAGCGGCTCGCGATCGCCCGGGCGGTGATCCGAAGGCCCGCGGTCTATCTGTTCGACGACGCGTTCTCGGCACTCGACGTGCACACCGATGCCCGGGTACGCGCCGCCCTGCGCGAGGTATCGGCCGACGCGACCGTCGTGATCGTGTCGCAACGGATCTCGACGGTGGTCGAGGCCGATCAGGTGGTCGTGGTGGAGGACGGCCGCGTCGTCGGCATCGGCACCCATGAGTCACTGCTCGCCGACTGCCCCACCTACGCCGAGTTCGCCGCATCGCAGGCGATCACCGCCGGAGACCGGCGATGACGGGGCCCGTGCTGCGTCGCTCGGGGACGCCCGTCGCACCTCCCCAACGCACCCGCGACTTCCGCGGGTCGGCCCTGCGTCTGCTCAGACGCCTGGTGCCGCAACGCGGTCTGGCGATCTCGGTGGTGCTGCTCGGCGTGGCCGGTGTCGCGATCGGGGTGATCGGCCCGCGGATTCTCGGCCACGCCACGGACCTGCTGTTCAACGGCGTGATCGGGCGCGGGCTACCCGCGGGGCAGACCAAGGAGCAGGCCATCGCGGCGGCCCGGGCCCGCGGCGACACCACGTTCGCCGACCTGCTGTCGGGCATGAACGTGGTCCCAGGTCACGGGGTGGACTTCGCTGCGGTGGCCCGCACCCTCGCGTTGGCGCTGGGCCTGTATGTGCTTGCCGCCGTGCTGGTTTGGTTGCAGGCCCGGTTGCTGAACGTCACCGTGCAACGCACCATGGTGGCGCTGCGGGCCGAGGTCGAGGACAAACTGCATCGGCTTCCGCTGTCTTACTTCGATTCCCGGCAGCGCGGCGAGGTACTCAGCCGGGTCACCAACGACATCGACAACATTCAGACCTCGGTGTCCATGACAGTCAGCCAGCTGCTGACCGCACTGCTGACAGTGTTCGCGGTGCTCGCGATGATGCTGACCATCTCGCCGCTGCTGGCGCTGCTGACCGTCATCACCGTGCCGCTGTCGCTGTGGGTGATCCACTGGATCACCCGCCGCTCTCAGCCGCTGTTCGTGGCGCAGTGGCGTAACACCGGGCGACTGGCCGCCCACATCGAAGAGACCTACAGCGGTTTCACCATCGTCAAGACATTCGGGCACCGGGAGGCAGCGCAACGGCGGTTCGACGAACTCAACGAAGAGGTCTACCGATCCAGCATCGGGGCGCAGTTCTTCTCGGGCCTGGTGGGGCCGGCGACCATGTTCATCGGCAATCTCAGCTATGTGGCCGTCGCGGTGGTCGGCGGCCTGCAGGTGGCGGGAGGGCAGATCACCCTGGGCAGCATCCAGGCATTCGTCCAGTACGTGCGCCAGTTCAACCAGCCGCTCGGCCAGGTGGCCGGGATGTACAACACGCTGCAGTCCGGGATCGCCAGTGCCGAACGTGTTTTCGACCTGCTCGACGCCGAGGAACAGTCGCCCGACCCGGATCCCCCGCTGCAGATCCACACGGGCCGCGTCGAATTCGACCGGGTGAATTTCAGCTACCTCCCGGACACCCCGGTGATCGAGGACCTGTCGCTGGTGGCCGAAGCCGGCAGCACCGTGGCGATCGTCGGCCCCACCGGTGCAGGGAAGACGACATGCGTGAACCTGCTCATGCGGTTCTACGACGTCGACTCCGGCCGGATCCTGATCGACGGCGTGGACATCTCGACGGTCAGCCGGCAGTCGCTACGGTCCTCGATCGGCATGGTGCTGCAGGACACCTGGCTGTTCGGCGGCACCATCTACGACAACATCGCCTACGGCCGACCGGACGCGACCGAGGATGAGGTACGCGAGGCGGCCAGGGCGGCCTATGTGGACCGGTTCGTACACACCCTCCCGAATGGCTACGCCACCCGCGTCGACGACGACGGCGGCGCCATCAGTGCCGGCGAGAAGCAGCTCATCACGATCGCGCGGGCGGTGCTCGCCCGGCCGCGGGTGCTGGTGCTCGACGAGGCGACCAGCGCGGTGGACACCCGCACCGAACTGCTGATCCAGCAGGCGATGGCCGAGTTGCGCCGGGACCGGACGAGTTTCATCATCGCCCACCGGCTTTCGACGATCCGCGATGCGGACCTGATCCTGGTGATGGACGCCGGCCGGATCATCGAACGCGGTACCCACGAGGAGCTCATGTCGCGGCATGGCCGGTACTGGGAAATGACCCGGGTTTAGCGCCCGAAATCCGTTACAAACCGTAGTGTCGGTGTAATGGCGACCGGTACCGTGCACACGTTCTGCCGGTACTGCCTGGCCTCGTGCGGCCTCGAGGTGACGGTCGAGGACAACCACGTGGTCAAGATCGCCGCCGACAAGCTCAACCCGCACACCTGGGGAGATTTCTGCGCCAAGGGCCGCACCGCCGGTCAGGTCGTGGAACACCCGCGGCGCATCATCGCGCCGATGCGCCGGGTCGGTGACACCTATGTCAAGGCGAGCTGGGACGAGGCGATCAGCGACATCGCGCAGCGGATGAACCGCATCATCGAGGCCGGGGGCCCAGATGCGGTGGCGGCCTACTACGGCAATCCGGCCGGATATTCGTCGTCGAACCTGGTGTTCATGAACGCCTGGCTGGACGCCATCGGCACGCACAACCGGTACGCGGTCGGATCGGTGGACCAGAACGCGCTGCACGTGGTGGCCGAGGCCATGTACGGATCGCCACTGATGGTGCCGGTGTCCGATGTCGACAACTGCGATTACTTCCTGATCGTCGGGGCCAATCCCGCTGTGAGCGCCTGGAATTGGGTGGAATCGGTACCGGGCGGCTGGCGTCGCGCGCTGGCTCGCCAGAAGCAGGGTGCGCGCATCGTCGTGGTCGACCCGATCCGTACCGAGAGCGCGCAGGCCGCCGATCTGCATCTGGCGGTACGCCCCGGCCAGGACTGGGCGCTACTGCTGGCGATGGTCAAGGTGATCCTCGACGAGGGGCGCGAGCACCGCGGCGATTGCGCCGAGCTGGCCACCGGGGTGGGCAATCTGCGCGCCCTGACCACCGAAGCCGACCTCGACGACCTGGCCGCGCGGTGCGACATCGCCCGCGACGTCATCGAGCAGGTGGCCCGCGAATTCGCCTCGGCGCCAGGGGCGATGGCCATCACGCGCACCGGCGTGTCGCTGCAGGCCGCGGGCACGGTGGCCGAATGGCTGGGGCACGTGCTCAACCTGATCACCGGGCGGATGGACCGTCCGGGTGGACGCCGCTTCGAGCCCGGCTATGTCGACACGCTGCGACTGGCCGGGCTGGCGGCGACCCGCCCGCACACGAGCCGGCTGGCCGGGCGGGATCTGGTGGCCGGCGCCCACGCGCTGGCCGAACTGCCCGACGAGATCACCACACCCGGTCGCGGTCAGATCCGGGCATTGGTGATCAACTCCGGTAACCCCGTGGTCTCCGGACCCGACGGGGCCAGCCTCGACGAGGCCCTGGCCCAGCTGGATCTCCTGGTGGCCATCGATCTGGTGCAGCGCGAGAGTCACCGGCATGCGCACTGGCTGTTGCCCGCGGTGCACTGGCTGGAACGCGATGATCTGCTGGCCTTCACCAGCGGCATGCACGACGAGCCCTATGTGCAGTACGGCGTGAAGGCTGTCGAGCCGCCGGACGGTGCCCGCGAGGAATGGCGGATATTCACCGATCTGGCGCTGGCCATGCGCCGTCCGCTGTTCGGCGCCAGAGGTCTCAACAGTTTTGTCCGCGCTACCCGGTGGCTGGGAAAGCGCTTCGGGCGGCCCGGGTTGTCGTTCGGGCCGCAGTGGATGGACCGCCTGATCATCCTCACCTCACGGAAGTTCGACGGGCACAAGCTCACCTGGCGCGAGCTCAAAGCGCACCCGCACGGCCTGGTGCTCGGGCCCCGGCAGTTCGGCCGGTTCCGCGAGGCGTTGCGGACGCCGGACCACAAGGTCCGTGCGGCGCCGGCAGAGTTCGTGACGCGGACCCGTGAACTGCTCGCCACACCGGATCTCGGGGCGCCCGAGGGTTTCCCGTTCCTGCTGGGCAACCGGCGCCGACGGCACTCGATGAACTCGTGGCTCAACGAATTGCCGGGCCTGCATCCGGCAGGCAAGGGCAACGAGGTGCTCGTCCACCCCGACGACGCCGCAGCGCTGGGCATCGCGGCCGGCGACCGGGTGCGGGTGGTCTCGCCGGTCGGGCGCTTGGAAGTGACGGCCTCCCTCAGCGACCGGCCCCGCCGCGGGGTCGTCGTGCTCGACCATGGCTGGGGCTCACGGGTATTCGACCCGCGACACGGCAGCGCACCGGACTCCTACGGGGTCAACCGCAATCTGCTGGCCGACCGCACATCGATCGATCCGCTCTCGCAGACCTCGACGCTGGGCTCGGTGTACGTCGGGATCGAGCGGGTCTAGGCGCCGGGGCCTTCGGAGCGCAGATCGTCGACCGTCTTCATGGCGTCGCGCAGCTTGTCCAGCCACTCCTCGGTGTGCTGACCGACCAGGCGCACCGACCAGGCCAGCGCGTCCGAGCGCGACCGCGCCACGCCCGCGTCGACCAGGGTGTCGAGCACCTGCCGCTCGGGCTGCTTGAGCCGGGTCATCACCGGTACGGCGATGTGGGTGAACAGGATTCGCTCGGTGCCGCCGTCGCCGGCACTGACCTCGACACCCCAGGAGACCTTGCGATCGAAACGGCCCTGCGCCTCGTCGGCGATGCGCATGCGCTCGCCACGAGTCTCCTCGCGGAACCGGGCTGCCCGCCCGGACGCGCGGGCAGCGGTCTCGCCTTCTGGATTGTCTGTGGCATCGGGAAGCCGGCCGATGACGGTGATCTCTTCACGGTCGACGATCACGGTCGGGTCGCCGGTGAACCAGGTATCGGGCAGTCGCCCCGCGAACCATTCGGCGGCCTCATCTGCAGACCGGCGATGGTGTTGATGTTTGTACATGATTACATGATTACACCGTTACACCGCAGATGGGACAGCGTTCACCCACGGCGAACGCGGTTTTTGCGGCTAAGCGGTCAGTTGCGCTTGAGCAGCAGTGCGGCGCCGCCGGCGAGCACGAGGGCCACCAGCAGCAGCCCCGCCCACCCTGGACCGGCTATCCACCACACGGCGCCCAGCACCACGATCGCCGGCGACACCGCGAACAGCACCATGCCGGGGTGCTGCTTGAAGACCGCGAGCGCACCCTGGGCGCGGATCGGGTCGATTTCCTTTGCCATGGCACCAGAATGCCAGCTGACCGGCCGCTCAGGTGGGCAGCAGCAGAATCTTGCAGTGTTTGTCAGGCTGCCGGAGTTCCGCGAAGGCATCGGTGGCCGAATCCAGCGGCAGCGTCGCCGTCACGAACGGCGCCACGTCCACCGTGCCGCTGACGATCCAGTCCAGGGCCCTGGCGAACTCGTCGGGGCGGTAGGCGAAGACGAAACGGATCGAGAGTTCCTTGGTGGTGCCGATTACGGGTGTGATGGTGTCCGGTTGCATACACACCCCGACCACCACGATCCGGGTCTGCGGCGGCACCGATTCCATCACGGTCGCGAGAATGCCTGGTACTCCGACACATTCGAACACCACCGTATTGGCTCGCTGCGGCGTATCCATCAGCGGAGACATGGGCACCGGGGTACCGGCCAGCTCGGCCCAGCTCTGGTACGGGCTGGTCACCGCGGGATCGATGACAATATCGGCGCCGATCTGCTCAGCCAGGGCACGGCGGCCGGGCGAGAAATCCGCCGCGACGACGGGCCCCACCCCGGCCGCCTTGAGGCAGGCGATGACCGACAGCCCCACCGGCCCACAACCGACGACGAGCACGGCGTCTCCGGGCTGCAAGTCGGCCGCGGCAACGGCGTGCACACCCACCGCCAGAGGTTCTGCCAAGGCCGCGTAGTGCACGGGGACATCGCCCGTCACCGGGACCAGGCGCTTCTCTTGCAGAACAAGGCGTTCGGCCAGCCCGCCCGTCACCCCCGGGGAGAGCCCCAACAGCTGCGGCCCGTCGCCGGTGTCCAGGTAGGGGACGGACGTGACCGCCGTACCGATCGGGACGATGCGTTCGGTGCCGGGACCGTAGTCGAGCACCTCACCGACGAACTCGTGCCCGAGCACGATGGCCGGCACCAGGTCCGGCATCGCGGCCTGTGACTCGACCAGGTGCAGGTCGGACCCACAGATCCCGCAGGCCAGAGGGGCTACGAGTACCTGCCCATGGCCGGGTACCGGCTCGACGACGTCCTCGACGCTCACCGAACCACGCTGCGCGATAACGGCTTTCATCAACCACCGAACCTCTCGCCGGACATCTGGACGAAGTTACCGTAGTCGTCACGGTACTTGCTGAGATCCACGACTTGTAGCCTGGTGTCGATTTCGCCTCCACCCGACGATTCGAGGAATGACTGTGAACGGAAACTGGCAACCCGGCTGGCTGCCCGACCCCGAGGGCCGCTACGAATACCGGTGGTGGGATGGGCAATCCTGGACCGACCAGGTGTCCCATCAGGGTCAGGCCGGCAAGGCGCCGATGGGCGCTGCCCCACAGCAGGCCCCGCAACAGCCACAGCCCCAGGTTCAGACCCAACCCACGGGTGACGGGTTCAACGGCATCAGCGGGGATCTCGTCGACGGGCGGTTCAGCGAGAAAGAGGCGACGCCGATCGCCAACCAGAACAAGAAGATGCTGCGGGTACGCCTCGGCGAACCCTTCATGGCCCGGCAGGGCTCGATGGTCGCCTACCAGGGCAACGTCGACTTCGCCTTCGAGGGTGGTGGCGCGTCGAAGTTCATCAAGAAAGCTCTCACGGGTGAAGGCCTTCCGCTGATGCGCTGCCAGGGCCAGGGCGATGTGTTCCTGGCCGATCAGGGTTTCGACGTACACCTGCTGCAGCTGTCCAACTCAGGCCTGTCGATCAGCGGCAAGAACGTGCTGGCCTTCTCATCGAGCTTGGACTGGAACATCGAACGGGTCCGTGGCGGCAGCATCGCCACCGGCGGCCTGTTCAACACCACCCTGCGCGGCACCGGGTGGGTGGCGCTGACCACCGACGGCCCGCCCGTGGTGCTCAACGCCTCCGAGGCCCCGACCTTCGCCGACACCAATGCCGTCGTGGCGTGGTCGGCGGACCTGCAGACCCAACTCAAGACCAGCTTCAAGGCGGGCGCGCTGATCGGCAGGGGCTCCGGCGAGGCCATTCAGGTCGCGTTCCACGGCAACGGCTTCGTGATCGTGCAGCCCTCGGAGGGTGTCACGGTTCCGATGCAGTAAGCGGTGCGCTGGGCGCCAGCTTCCCGCCGTCCCGAGTCAGCGCGTAGAGCGCGGCCGCGGATACCAGCCCGATTGCCGTGAGGCCCAGCCACACCAATTCGGCCAGGTCCGCGGCGCGCGCCGCGCCGATCAGCGAGCCGGTCGCCACGTTGCCCAGCAGGATCCCGACTCCGACGACGGTGTTGTAGAACCCGTAGTGGGTGGCCACCAGCCGATCGCCCGACAGCGCTACAACGGTGTCCATCTCGAACGGGAACACCGCGGCCGAGCCGAGGGCCAGTAGCGCGGACGAGCCGAGCAGTGCGGCCACCGCGGCGGCGCTACCGAACCGGTCGCCGTCCGGCACCACGGCCATCGGGACGAAGGCCGCCGCCAGCACCAGCAGACCCACCACCAGGCTGCGGCGCGGGCCCCAGCGGTCGGAGAACCACCGCGTGATGCGCAACTGGCCGCCCACCGCGATCAGGCCGGACACCACGAACACGGCTGCCACCAGTGCCGTTTCGTTCCCGGGCCGCAGCGCCGCAGCCTGTAGCGGCAACGCCAGATAGACCTGGAAGGACAGCACGTAGGAGCCGATCATCGCCACCGCGAACAACACGAACCCGCGGTTGGCGATGACGCTGCGCCAGTCGTCGAGTACCGAACTCCGCTCGGTGACCGGTTCGGGGCGGTGCCGCGGCAGTGCGAGCAGCTGGGCCACGGTCAGCACCGCGAAGACTCCGGCCGCTGCAGCGGCGGTCACCCGGAAATCGAAGGCCAGCAACGCCATTCCCACCAGCGGGCCCAGCAGGATCCCGGCCTGGTAGAACACATTGAACGTGGCGAAGGCCTCGAGCCGCCGGTCACCGGCGTCGGCGGCCAGATAGGCCCGCACCGCGGGATTGAACAGTGCCCCGGCGAAACCTGTTGCCGCCGAGGCGATCAGCATCGCCGGCAGGGAATCCGCGACGACGAGCAGACCGAACCCCGCAGTGCGCAACAGACACCCGGCGACGATCAGCGGCTTGTAGCCCAGCCGGTCGGCCAGGGTGCCGCCGACGATGAACATGCCCTGCTGCGAGAAGTTGCGCACTCCCAGCACCAGGCCCACCGCCCACGCCGCCAGACCGAGCGGCCCGGCGAGGTAGCCGGCCAGGTACGGCATCAACATGTAGAAGCCGAGATTGATGCCGAACTGGTTGACCATCAGCAGCCGGCTCGGCAGGTCGAAACTGCGGAACTGAGTGATGAGTCCGCTCATCGAGCCACCACCGTGGGGTCGACGACCGTCTCGCAGCGGGTCCAGGTTTGCACCACGCGGTCGGTGTGGTTGGCGATCGTCTCCGGTTCATCGGCAGGTTGGTGATCGAGCAGACCCAGTTCACGGCAGTAGTCGTCGTTGTACACCGTGTCGAAGTAGCGCTGCGGGCCGTCGGGGAACACCGCGGCAATCGTGGTGCCGGCCGGGTGGTTTCGGGCTGCCCAGCCGGCGACCAGACCGACCGCCCCGACGCTCCAGCCCCCACTCGCGTAGTACGTCGACGCCAGCGTCCGGGCGGCCCACACCGCGTCGGCCGGTGCGACCCAGTGCACCTCGTCGAACGCGGCGTAATCCACGTTGCGGGGATAGATACTCGAACCGAGGCCCCGCATGACGCGGGTCGCGGCGGGTTGGCCGAAGATCGTCGAGCCGATGGTGTCGACCCCAATCAGGCGCAGATCCGGGTTGAACTCCCGCAGCACCCGCGCCACCCCGGCCGAATGCCCGCCGGTGCCGACAGAGCAGACCAGCACGTCGACATGACCGATCTGGGCATTGAGTTCCAGCGCCAGCGGCCGGTAGGCCTCGACGTTGTCCGGGTTGTTGTACTGGTCCGGGTACCAGGCGTTTTCATCGGTTGCGAGCAGGTCGGCCACCCGGTCCCGCCGGGCCTGCTGCCAGCCCCCGGTGGGATGCGGTTCGGTCACCATCGATACCTGGGCACCGTAGGCGGTCAACATGCGCTCGATGATGGGTTCCAGACCCGGATCGGTCACCAGGGTCACCGGGTGGTGGTAGATCGTGCCGGCGAATGCCAGCCCCAGGCCCAATGTGCCACTGGTTGATTCGATGATGCGGCCACCTGGTTTCAGATCGCCGCGGGCCCGGGCCTGCTCGACCATGTGCATGGCGGGCCGGTCCTTCATGCCGCCGGGGTTGAAACCTTCGAGTTTCGCCCAGAATCCGCGCCCGGCGTCGGCGAACGGAGTGGACACCCACAGGGTGGGAGTGTGACCGACCATGGTGTTGGGACCATGGTTTCGGCGCAGGATGTGGAATGAACGGGTGGACAGGGCATGGTTCATGGATTTGCCGTTTCTGTATCCGCCGCGGCCGCGCGCGGCAACTGACCTGGACAGCGTTGGGGCAACGGCGCATTGAGCGCCGGCACCCCCGCCGGCAGATCAGCGGCGTGCGATACAGATCCGGGTCAGAAGTTCCTGTCCGGCGAGGAGGACACCGTGTCGGTCGGGCGGACCTCGCTGCGCGCGCACCGCGGCGCACGCGCACACCACCGCACAGCCGAGGACGAGCGCCACAACCGAAAGCGCTGCGGGGGTAACGGAGGGCCTGGGCAGAACGGCGGCGGTGAAGTCATCCGGCATGTGTGCAGGCGAACCATCACTGACGTGCGGGTGGTCCAGCATCATCAGATCGGCGCCCTCGCCGATCGCTGCCGAGACCGCGTGCGGCAGATGCGTCGGGTGGTCGTGGCTCGTCGCCTGCCACTGCCCGGTGAGTACCCCGGCCCACAAGACAATCGCCATCATGGCTGCCAGCCGTGACAGTGAGTGCATGCGAGAGCTGCGCGATATCACGATGTTTCCAACTGTAACCGCGCGATACCCACGATTCCGGTTGTGCGTGAATCGAATCCAGCCTGTGATTGATCAGCGATCATCGGAATCGTCTCAGCCGCAGGCTGTTACTGACCACGAACACCGAGGAGAACGCCATCGCGGCGCCGGCCAACATGGGGTTGAGCAGTCCGGCTGCGGCCAGAGGCAACGCGGCGACGTTGTAGGCGAATGCCCAGAACAGGTTGCCCTTGATCGTGGCCAGCGTGCGCCGGGACAACCGGATGGCATCTGCGGCCGCCCGCAGATCACCGCGGACCAAGGTCAGGTCACTGGCCTCGATCGCCACATCGGTACCGGTCCCCATGGCCAGGCCGAGGTCGGCCTGGGCCAGCGCCGCGGCGTCGTTGACACCGTCGCCGACCATGGCCACCACCCGGCCCTCGTCCTGCAGGCGTTTGATCACATCGACCTTGTCCTGCGGCAGGACCTCGGCGTATACCTCTTGCACACCAACCTGTTCGGCGATCGCGTGCGCTGCCGCCTCGTTGTCGCCGGTCAGCATGATCGGCTCCAGACCGAGGGCACGCAGCTGCCCGATCGCCTCCTCCGAGGTGGGCTTGACCGAGTCGGCGACCACCAGCACCGCGCGCGCCTGCCCGTCCCACCCCACGGCAATCGCCGTGCGGCCCAGCGCCTGAGCCTCGCGCATCGCGGCATCCAACTCCTGGGGCAACTGTTGCGACCAGTCGGCCAGCAGCTGACGCCGGCCCACCACCAGGGCATGGCCGTCGACGACGCCCTGCACCCCGAGGCCCGCCACGTTGGTGAAATCTTCCACCGGGGGCAGGTCCCCGACCTTCTCGCGGGCGCCCTTGGCGATGGCCCGCGCGATCGGATGCTCGGAGCCGTCCTCGACCGCACCGGCCAGCCGCAGCACCTCGGCGGGATCCTCTCCGGGCGCGGTGAACACGTCGAGCAGCGTCATCGCCCCGGTGGTCACCGTCCCGGTCTTGTCCAGCACCACGGTGTCCACGCGACGGGTCGACTCCAGCACCTCGGGCCCCTTGATCAGGATGCCGAGCTGGGCACCGCGGCCCGTGCCGACCAACAGCGCCGTCGGTGTGGCCAGGCCCAGCGCACACGGGCAGGCGATGATCAACACCGCCACCGCGGCGGTGAAGGCCGCCGCCACCGATCCGCCGGTGCCCATCCAGAAACCCAAGGTTCCCACCGCGAGCGCGATGACGATCGGCACGAACACCGCGGAAACCTTGTCGGCCAGGCGTTGTGCCTGTGCCTTGCCAGATTGCGCATCCTCGACCAACCGGGCCATCTGGGCCAGCTGGGTGTCGGATCCGATTCGCTTGGCCCGCACCACGAGCCGGCCGCCGACGTTGACCGTCGCGCCGACCACCTGGTCCCCCGGGGCGACTTCGACCGGCACCGATTCGCCCGTGAGCATCGAGGCATCCACCGCTGACGAACCGTCGACCACCTCTCCGTCGGTGGCGATCTTCTCGCCGGGACGGACCACGAACTCGTCATCTGTGGCCAGCGACTCGATCGGAATGCGTTGTTCCACACCGTTTCGCAGCACTGCGACGTCCTTGGCGCCGAGCTCGAGCAACGCGCGCAACGCCGCCCCCGCACGCCGCTTGGATCGCGCCTCGAAATACCGGCCGGCCAGGATGAAGGTGGTGACTCCCGCCGCGACTTCCAGGTAGATGTTGCCGGTGCCGTCCGACTGAGAGATCGACAGCGAGAACGGATGCGTCATACCCGGCATTCCGGCGGTACCCCAGAACAGCGCGTACAGCGACCAGCCGAACGCCGCGATGGTGCCCATCGAGATGAGCGTGTCCATGGTGGCGGTGCCATGGCGCAGGTTGCTCCAGGCCGCCCGGTGGAACGGCAGCGCGCCCCACACCACGACCGGCGCGGCCAAGGTCAACGAGAGCCACTGCCAGTTGGTGAACTGCAGCGCCGGGACCATCGCCATAGCCACCACCGGGATGGTCAACACCGCCGACACGATCAGCCGGGTGCGCAACGCGGCGGTCGGATCGCCCTCGACATGGCTCTCACCCGGTTCGGTGGCGGGCAGTTGTGCTGTGTAGCCCGCGGATTCGACGACCTCGATCAGCTGCTCGGGCGTCACCTCACCCGCTACGTCGACAGTGGCCTTCTCGGTGGCGAAGTTCACCGTCGCGGTGACGCCGTCCAGATGGTTGAGCTTCCGCTCGATACGTCCGGCGCACGAGGCACACGTCATCCCGCCGATCTCGAGTACGACGTGTCCGGTGGCGGTGCTCACGGTGTCCCCTCAACGGTGAATTCGGCGGTGTGCACCGCATCGCGGTGCTTGAAGTCCAGGAACAGCCGGTACTCACCGGCACTGGGAAGCGTGGTGTGGAACGCGATCTGCGGACCGGGCGCGGTGGCCGGGTCGGCCGCATCGCTCATCGGATGGACGTGCAGGTAGGCCAGATCCGACGCACGCACCGCGACCAGATGCCCGTAGGCGCCCAGGTACGGCTGCAGATCGGTGACCGGCTTGCCGTCGCGGCTGACCGAGAGCGTCAACTCCGATGGTTGCCCCGCCCTGGTCACCCCGGCGAGTGAGACGGTGTAACCGTCAACCGTCGCAGTGGTGGCAGGTGCAGGCAGCGGCTGCGGCTGGTACTTCCCGGCAACGGCCATGTCCGCGTCGAGCGTGACCGCACGACCGTCGGCCGGCACGAAGTCGGCGAATACCCGGTAGTCGCCGGGCTCGGTCAGATCCAGCGGAACGCTCCAAGTGCCGGAATCGTCGAGTACGGGATGCACATGCTGGTAGTCGGCGAGATCGCGGCGCACCACGATCAGATGCAGCAGCTTTTCGTGGCTCTCGACGTAGTCGGTCACCGGGGCGCCGGAGCCGTCGACGATGCGGAACCGCAGCGGTACCTCGGTGCCGGACGGCAGCGCAGTCTCATCGAGTTGCAGCGTGTACCCCGCCCCATGGGCTGAACCGTGGCCGACGTCGTGGCCTTCGGCGGGGACACTGCCCGGCGTGACCGCAGAACCGATCCCGAAGGACACGGCGAAAACCACGACGAGTCCGACGACGAACCCGATGAGCTTCTGCGGCGCACTCACGATCGACCCCTGCTCAACCCGCGACGGCGTAGCCGGCCTCGGCGACCGCGTCGCTGATGGCGGACGGATCGAGCTGACTGTCACTGTCGATGGTCACCAACCCGGTCGACAGGTCGACCTCGACGGTGCGCACGCCAGGAAGGCCGCCGACCTCTTCACGCACCGACGTGACGCAGTGCCCGCAGGTCATGCCGGTGACCGTGACAGTCTGGGTACTCATGCAGTTTCCTCCTGAACCGGATTCGATATCGCTTCATACTATACCCCCCTAGGGTATGAAATTCCTATGTCCCCCACCTCACTCCTGCACTATGGGCTGATGGAGCACATTCCGGGCGGCTACCGGGCCCTGGTGGTCGACGACGAAGCCCCACTCGCCGAGGTCATCGCCAGCTATCTGACCCGCGAACAGTTCGAGGTCACCCTCGCCCACGACGGGTCCGAGGCGCTGCGACTGGCCCGTGAGGTCGACCCCGACGTAGTGGTCCTCGACCTCGGCCTGCCGGGTATAGACGGCGTGGAGGTCTGCCGATCGCTGCGCACGTTCTCCGACGCCTACGTGGTGATGCTGACCGCCCGCGACACCGAGATGGACACCATCGTCGGCCTGTCGGTGGGCGCCGACGACTACATGACCAAACCGTTCAGCCCGCGGGAACTGGTGGCCAGGATCCGGGCCATGCTGCGCCGCCCGCGCGTCTCCTCCCCCGCCGCGACCGACGGCCGCGTGTTCGGCGCGCTGCGTATCGACGTCGACGGCCGCCAGGTGTTCCTCGATGACGAGCCGATCATGCTGACGCGCACCGAATTCGACGTACTCGCCGCGCTCTCGGCCCGCCCCGGGGTGGCGCTCAGCCGTCGCCAGATCCTCGAATCCGTCTGGGAGACCACCTATGTCGGCAATGAACACCTCGTCGACGTCCATATCGGTCACCTCCGCCGCAAGCTCGGCGACGATCCGGCTGATCCGCTGTACGTGATGACGGTGCGCGGGGTCGGATACCGGATGGGTACCGGGCAGGACGGCCAACGGTGAGCATCGGCCTGCGCACCCGACTGCTCTCGGCCCAGGCCCTGGTGCTCGTCGCCGGTGCGGGCACCACCGGACTGGTGGCTGCCATCGTCGGTCCGCCGCTGTTCCGCGAACATCTGCACCGCGCAGGGGTATCCGGCGACTCCGCCGAGCAGATGCACGCCGAAGAGGCCTATGTCTATGCCACGGTGATCTCGATCGGGGTGGCGTCGTGCGTCGCGATACTGGCGGCCCTGATCGTCACCTGGTACTTCGGCAGGCGTCTGCAGAAGTCGCTGACCCAGGTGTCGCAGGCCGCCACGGCCATCGCCGACGGCCACTACGACTCGCGGGTTCCGCCGGCTCATCTCGGTGACGAGTTCGACTCCCTGGCAAGTTCTTTCAATCAGATGGCCGGGCGATTGGAGGCCGTCGACGCCGGCCGCCGCAGACTGTTCAGCGACCTTGCCCATGAGATCCGCACTCCGGTTTCGGTTCTGGAGGCCTACTTCGAGGCCATCGAGGACGGCGTGAGAACTCTTGACCCCGAGACTGTTTCGATGTTGCGCCAGCAGACCCACCGCCTGGTCCGGTTTGCCGGCGACGCCGGCGCCCTGGCCAAGGCCGAGGAAAGCCCCGCCACGGTCACCCCGGTCCCGGTAGCGACTGACACCGTGGTGGCCGCCGCGGTCGCCGCGGCCCAGGACCGGTTCGACGACAAGGGCGTGACGCTGGGCTGGCGGGCGGACGAGAACCTGCCATCTTTGTGGGCGGACCCGCACCGGCTGGCCCAGATCCTGGGCAACCTGCTCGACAACGCGCTGCGACACACCCCGGCCGGGGGCCGGGTGACGATCGATGCCGGCATGGCCGCCGACCGGAGCGTCAGGCTGACGGTGACCGACACCGGCGAGGGCATCCCCGCCGAGCACCTGCCCCATGTCTTCGAACGGTTCTACCGGGCCGACACCGCGCGCGACCGCGACCACGGCGGCTCCGGGATCGGGCTGGCGATCGTGAAGGCCCTGGTCGAAGCGCACCGCGGCCGCATCAGCGTGAGCAGTTCGGGCGCTGGGACCACCTTCACGATCATCCTGCCGACCGGTTAGAGCGAACCCAGGATCTGGCGCATGGTGTCGATCTCCTGCTGCTGCGTCTTCACGATGGTGCGGGCCATCTCGACCGCCGCGGGGTACTGACCGTCCTTGATCTCGTCCTGCGCCATGGTGATCGCGCCCTCGTGATGAGCGATCATGTGCGTCAGGTACAGCTTGGCCGCCTCGACGCCCTGGGCGTTGCGCAGCGCGGTCATATCGGTCTCCGACACCATGCCCTGCATGGCGGGCATGCCACCCTGACCCATATTTCCGTGGCCCATGTCGCCGTGGCCCATGTTTCCGTGGCCCTGCTCCGGCATCGGCGGCATGGGGGGCATCGGGGGGTTGCCCCACTGCTTCAGCCAGCCCTGCATCTGCTCGATCTCCGGGGCTTGGGCACCCTTGATCTGGGTGGCCAGATCAGTCACCCGCGCATCGATACCCTGCTTGGCCAGCAGCACGTCGCTCATCTCGACCGCCTGCTGGTGGTGCGGAATCATGTGCTGGGCGAACATCACGTCGGCATCGTTGTGAGCCTCGCCGGCGACCGGTGAGCTCGCTGCCGCCGAGGTGCTCTGGGTGTTCGTCATCGGCTCGGCAGTCCTGTCAGCCTGGTCGTTGCTACAGCCGGCCACCAGGGCCGCCGCGACCACCGCGCCGGCACTCAGCATCATCAGTTTCATCACATCTCCAGCGTCCCGAGAGTCGATGTGGCTGCTCTAGTCGTTCGATGAAGATTCGATAAAGCTCTGGAGATCTCTATGCGGGCCGGGCCCGGAAGAGCTTCACGTCATTCTTGACGCCCTTGAGGTGTCGGGCTCCGGCAAACGACCAGCCGAACCGGCTCTCGCCGCCTTCGGTCTCGCCGATCGCCGCGCGGGTGGACTCGGCCACCAGTACGGTCCCGGGCCGCGCCGCCCCGGTGACCCGGCTGGCCAAATTGACCGAACCACCGAACCAGTCACCCGCCCGGCTCACCGCCGGCCCGGTCGCCAGCCCGACCCGCAGCCGCGGGAATTCCTCGTCGGTTTCGGTGGCAGCCACCAATCGCAGGGCCGCGTCCAGCAGTGCCGCCGGATCGGTGCTGACGAACATCACCGCGTCACCGATGGTCTTGATCAGCCGCACCGGGCCGACTGCCACCTCACGTGCCGCGTCGGCCAGCCGATTCGCCAGCCGCTCAAGGTCTTCGGGCTGCACGACCTCACCCAGCCGGGTGAAGCCGACGATATCGGCGAACGCGATGGTGACCAACCGGGCACCGGGCATCGGCAATCCCTCGGCGCGCTCAGAGGCAGTCACGGCCTCGGTCTCCAACGAGTGGCGCAGTTGCACGAACAGCATGTCGCGGATCATCGGCCCGATCAGCGGCGCCGCCTCCGCCACCAGCGCCTCGGTCGCCTTGGCGGTTTCCAGTTCTGTGGCTCCCGGCGTCAGCACGGCCGCCAGCGCGGCGTAGCGCATCACCTCGGCGGCCCGGCCCAGTCCCTCGGAGAGCACCCGGGTGATCAACACGATCTGGTCCGGAGCGATGCCCAGCTCCAGGAAACGCTCGGCGAACGCCACCGCCTCGGCGTCGGCGCGCAACAGCACAGCGGCATCGGGATCCTCGACTGTCGCCAGCCCCATCGACCGTTGCAGTCGCTGTACCAGTCCGACATCGAGCCCGGTCTGCTCGCTGATCTCGCGCGTCGACACATAGGTGCCGTCGTCGCCTGCCACCCGGCGCGAGGCCAGCAGCATCGGGGTACCGGCCTGGCGGATCTGGTCGGCCGTGATGCCGCGGGACAACAGCCATTCGACCAGTTCGGCACGCTGTGCGCCGGCTTCGCCGTCGAGCCCGTCAAGGAGTGTGGGGTCTGCCACCATCAGGTCAAGGTATACCGACGGGCTGCATGAACGGCCGGAGCTGTCGAGGACGCCAGCAACGACGACATGTCCTGGGGATAACGGACGTCCACGACCACCGAATCCCCGAAGCGGTACGGCCTGCCGGCCACCAGGCCGACGAACTGCTTACGCAGCCGCGACATCTCGGCGCGCACCGTCACCACCCTGGACCGGTCGCCGTAGAGATCCTCCGCCAGCTCCGGTGCCGACCGGCCCTGCTGGCTGGTCGCCAGGACCAGCAGAATCTCTGCATGGCGGCAGGAGATGCTGCGCCGCCAGCTGCCGAACTGGCCGGACATCTCCAGCGTCGGTTCGCCATCGCGTAGGTCGAGGATGACCCGCGACGGGGCCGCGCTGGGCTCGGCGTCGTCGGCCACCCGGACCAGCCACCCGCCCGGCAGTGCCTCCACATCGCACATGCCCAGCGGGGGAATCCACACCCGGCCGGGTAACCCGCTCTCGGGCAACAAGATCCGGTTGTGCAGCGGCAAGGAGTCCACCGCCGCGACCCAGCCCTCACCATCGACTGCCAGTGCCGGGCTGCCCACCCTGGCCAGGATGGGCGCCGCCACCGCACGCAGGCGGTTCAATGTTCGGTCATGCGCCTCGCGCAGTTGCGATTCCGCGAGCCGCGCCACCAGGTCCACCAGGGCGACCGTCGTCGGATGCACCGTGGAGGCCGGGCCTGACACATCGACGATGCCGATCACCTGACCGGTCCGCGGATCTCGGATCGGCGCGCCGGCACACGTCCACGGGTGGTGGCTGCGCAGGAAATGCTCAGCCGAGAAGATCTGCACCGCACGATGGGAGGCCAGCGCGGTACCGATCCCGTTGGTGCCCACCGCGTTCTCACTCCAGGTCGCGCCTTCGATGAAACCGAGGCGGTCGGCGAGGCTGAGCACGCGCGGCGAACCCGAGCGCCACAGCACCCGTCCCCTGGCATCCGCCACCACCAGGATGTTGTGGCCCTCGTCGATCACCGAGTCCAGCCCTCGCGAAACATCGTCGAGTACAGCGATGAGTCCGGACTGCTGCCGCAGCAAGTCCAGGCCGGTCGTCTCGACCTGCGGCGGGATGTGATGATCCGGGTTTATCCCCTTGGCGCGCAGCCTGTTCCAGGAGTCTTCGATCACCGCCCGAGGACGCGCAGGCGCGCGGTCACCCGACATGGTCGCGTCGTACACCGCCGACAAGAGCATGGCGTACCGCCGCGGATCCTCACCAGGCGAGACCGCGGGCTCAGGTATCGACGAACCGGCCATCATCGCCGATTGTGCTCCACATCACATCGGGACGCCAAACTCGGGCTACCGATACACCAGCCCCCCGTCGATGAGACCCGCCTGACCAGTCATGTAATCGGCATCCGGTCCGGCCAGATAAGCAACGAATCCGGCCACGTCCTCGGGTGTTTCCGGCCGCCCCAACGCGATGCCGCCCGCGTACTTCTGGAATGTCTCCCCCTCGGCGGCGCCGGTCAGTTCGGCGAACCGCTTGTCGATCTCGACCCACATGTCGGTGCCGACGATGCCGGGACAGTAGGCGTTGACGGTGATGCCCGCAGACGCGTACTCCTTGGCCGCGGCCTGGGTCAGGCCACGCACCGCGAACTTGGTCGCGCTGTACACCCCGAGCATGGCGAAACCGTCATGACCGGCGATCGACGAGGCGTTGATGATCTTGCCCGGCCGGCCCAGCTCGATGAACTTGGCTGCGGCAGCCTGGATTCCCCACAGCACGCCGTCGACGTTGATCGACCACACCCGGGCGACGTCGGCGGCCGTGACCTCGGCGATCGGTCCGACCAGCGCCACCCCGGCGTTGTTGACCATGATGTCGAACCCACCGAGGGTGGCCGCGGTGTGCTCGACCGCCGCGTAGACCGAGTCGCGGTCACTCACGTCGGTGACGAAAGTCGTTGTTTTCGAGCCGATTTCGGCGATCTCCTCGGCGACGGCGTTGATACCGTCCGGTACCACGTCGACCAGTGCGAGGTCGGCACCTTCCCGCGCCAGCCGCAGCGCGATACCCCGACCGATCCCCCGGCCCGCGCCTGTCACCAGCGCCACCTTGCTCTGCAACGTCACGATGCACCTCCGCTCGGGTCGACCAGAACCTTCATCTTCCTGCCTGCGTGCAGGGCTTCGAACCCCTCGTCGATCACGTCATCGATGGCGATGGGAGTGACCCATCCCCTCGTGTCGTACACCCCCTGCGCCATGAGATCAATGACCGCCTCGAAGTCGGCCGAGGTGTAGCACAGCGAACCCTGGATCCTGGACTCGTTCATCACCAGGTTGAGCAACGGTGTCGTCAGCGGCTTCTCGTAGATCGCAACGCTGACCGTCGGTTTGCGCGCACCCACGCACGCCGTGGCCGCCTCGATCGCGGGAGCCACGCCGGCAGCGTCGAATGCCGCGTCGGCCCCGCGGCCCCCGGTGTGATCCGCGATGAACGCCGGGACGTCGACGGCCGTCGGGTCCAGGGTCAAGGCACCGAGCGACTCGATCGCGGACCTGCGGGTGGGCGAGGGTTCCACGACGAACACGTCGTCGAGTCCCTTGCCCCGCAGCGCGAACCACAGGCCGATTCCGATCGGTCCGGCGCCGAAGATCACCGCGGTGTGCAGCGGGCCGACCTCACCGAGGGTGGCGGCGTGGTAGGCCACCGACATCGGCTCGACCAGCGCGCCGAGTTCGAGGGAGACGTTGTCAGGAAGCCGGTGCAACATGGCGATCGGCACCACGGTGTATTCGGCCATGCCGCCGTCGGACATCAGACCGTGGAATCCGATCTGCTGACAGATGTTGTAGGTGCCGGCCCGGCACGGTGCACAGTGTCCGCATCGGTAGATCGGCTCGACGGCCACCCGGTCGCCCGGGGCGAAGCCGGTGACGCCCGCACCCACATCGGTGATGGTTCCGGAGAACTCGTGGCCCATGGTCAGCGGCAGCTGCCGGCCGGTCAGCGGATGCGGCTCGGTCGGCACGAAGATCGGTCCTGCATAGTATTCATGCAGGTCAGTACCGCAGATTCCGTTGAAGCCGACTTTGACCTTGACGGTGCCCGGGGCGGGGTCGGGCTCGGGGACATCGGCGACTTCGACCTTGTTCGGTCCGTAGTACACGGCTGCTTTCATAGTGGACGTTCTTAGGCGACCTGCCGGGTGCGCCGTAAGGGTTGCAAGACGTTGCGGTCTCAAACGCCGGGTCGGTTGCAACCCCGTGCAACCCTTGTTGCGGTGTTTGACACGGTGTGGGCTGAGCCACATGACACAGACCACCGCCGCACCGCTGGCCACCCTGTCACCGCAGGAACGGGTTGACGCCTGGCTGGCCGATTTCGAATCCGCACTGGCCGACCGGGACGTCGAACGCGTCGTCGGAAAGTTCGCGACCGACAGCTTCTGGCGTGACCTGGTCGCCTTCACCTGGAACCTCAAGACCCTCGAGGGCCACGACGGCATCGCCGACATGCTTACCGCGCGGCTGGCGGACACCGACCCGTCCGGGTTCCGGACCGCGGAGACCCCGACCGAGGAATTCGACGGGGAGGCCGTCGTCACCTCGGCGTTCATCGAATTCGAGACCGCGGTGGGCCGCGGCAAGGGGCACCTGCGCCTGCGCGACGAGTTGGGCTGGACCCTCCTCACGACCCTGCAGGAGCTCAAGGGGCACGAGGAGCGCAAGGGCACCAACCGGCCGCTGGGCGCCGTGCACGGCTCCGATCCGGACCGGCGGTCCTGGTCCGAGAAGCGCCTCGACGAGGACCTCACGCTCGGCTACACCGAGCAGCCCTACATCGTGGTGATCGGTGGTGGCCAGGGCGGTATCGCGCTGGGCGCCCGGCTGCGCCAGCTCGGCGTGCCCGCCATCGTCGTCGACCAGCACGAACGCCCCGGCGACCAGTGGCGCAACCGCTACAAGTCGCTGTGCCTGCACGATCCGGTCTGGTACGACCACCTGCCCTACCTGCCGTTCCCGGCCAACTGGCCGGTGTTCGCGCCGAAGGACAAGATCGGCGACTGGCTGGAGTTCTACACCCGGGTAATGGAGGTGCCGTACTGGAGCTCGACCGCCTGCCTGTCGGCGTCCTACGACGAAGACGAGCAGCGGTGGACCGTCGAGGTGAACCGCAACGGCGAGCCCGTCACGCTGCGGCCGACGCAGCTGGTGCTCGCAACAGGCATGTCGGGCAAGCCCAGCATCCCGACGCTCCCGGGCCAGGAGACCTTCCGCGGGGAGCAGCACCATTCCAGCCACCACCCCGGCCCGGACCGATATCTGGGGAAGCGAGTCGTGGTGATCGGCTCCAACAACTCCGCCCACGACATCTGTAAAGCGTTGTACGAGAACGACGTCGACGTCACCATGGTGCAGCGCTCCTCGACACACATCGTGAAATCGGACTCGCTGATGGAGCTCGGCCTGGGCGACCTGTATTCGGAGCGGGCCGTCGCCGCGGGAATGACCACTGAGAAGGCCGATCTCACCTTCGCATCCCTGCCCTATCGCATCATGGCCGACTTCCAGCGGCCCATCTACGACGCAATCCGCCAGCGCGACAAGGACTTCTACGCGCGATTGGAAGCCGCCGGATTCGATCTGGACTTCGGCGACGACGACTCCGGCCTGTTCATGAAGTACCTGCGCCGCGGCTCGGGCTACTACATCGACGTCGGTGCCTGCGAGCTGATCGCCGACGGCAGCATCAAACTCGCGCACGGCGAGGTGGACCGGCTGACCGAGGACTCGGTGATCCTGGCCGACGGCACCGAGCTGCCCGCTGATGTGGTGGTGTACGCGACCGGGTTCGGCTCGATGAACGGCTGGGCGGCCGACCTGATCAGCCAGGAAGTCGCCGACCGGATCGGCAAGGTGTGGGGCCTCGGCTCCGACACCACCAAGGACCCCGGGCCGTGGGAAGGCGAACAACGCAACATGTGGAAGCCCACCCAACAGCCCAATCTGTGGCTGCACGGCGGCAATCTGCACCAATCCCGCCATTATTCGCTGTATCTGGCGTTGCAGCTCAAGGCCCGCTACGAGGGCCTGGCAACGCCGGTGTACGGACTGCAGGAGGTCCATCACCTGAGCTGAAGACTCACGACATGGCGCCCCGAACGTGACATAACCCCCACACCGTTCGGGGCGCCCGCGTGTGCGCGGTATACATGCGAGGGTGACCGAGCTGCTGCACGGGTTGGATCCCATCGTCGGCGAGGCGCCCCGGGTGCTGATCCTGGGCAATATGCCCAGCGTGATGTCGCTGACTGCCGGTCAGTACTACGGCAATCCGCGCAACGCGTTCTGGCGGATCACCGGCTCCCTCTTCGGATTCAGTGCCGATGCGCCCTATCCGGATCGGGTGAGGGCCCTGTGTGCACACAACGTTGCCGTGTGGGATGTACTGCGGTCCTGTCGTCGGGAGGGCAGCCTCGATTCGGCCGTGGAACGGGACAGCATGGTGCCCAACGACTTTGCGGTGTTCTTCGCCTTACGTCCCACGCTCGATCGGGTGGTGTTCAACGGGGCCGCCGCCGAGGCCAATTACCGGCGCCTGGTCGGCACGCCCGCGCTGCCCAGTGTGCGGGTGCCGTCGACCAGCCCCGCACAGACGATGCGCTACGAGGACAAATTGGACGCCTGGCGGACCGCACTGGGCGGTTAGGTTCGGTCAGGCCAGCCGGTCCACGATGTCCTTGGCCTCCTTGAGCCGCAGCCCGGTCTCATCGCGCAACAGTTTGACGGCGGCGATCTTGTTGCCCTGCAGGGCGAGCTGGCGGACCATCTGGCTGGCCATCATCTCGCTGGGCTGACCCGTGGGCGGCACTGACACCGGGTGCCCGGCCGCCGAGGCGGCCCGTTCCAGGGCGGCAACCCGGCGCTCGAGTTCCTGGACGCGTCGGCGCAGGTCGTTGCTCGATTCGTCACGGTCGGCGAAAAGTCCCATCGTGCCAGTGTGGCATCCGTACCCTTTCGGCGTTGCTGCGTTCTATCCTCGTTGCAGCAGGTTCTCCGATGGCGGGGGCTTCGAAATGACGGAAACTGCGACGTGCCGCGCGTGTGGTACCGAGCCGCGAGCGGGTGCCCGGTATTGCGATGCGTGCGGGGCGCCCGTCACTTCGGCAGCGGGCGCCGAGTACAAGCAGGTCACCGTCTTGTTCGCCGATGTCGTGCGGTCCATGGACATCGCATCGACCCTGGGCGCCGAGCGGCTCCGCGAGATCATGAGCGATCTGTTCAACCACTCCGCCGCCGTGGTCCGCCGATATGGCGGCACCGTCGACAAGTTCACCGGCGACGGCATCATGGCCATCTTCGGGGCGCCGGTTGCATTGGAAGACCATGCTTTTCGGTCCTGCCTGGCCGCACTGGAGATCCACCAGCAGACCGCCCTGCTGGCGGTGCAGGTAAAGGCCCGCGACGGCCTCGACCTGCAGTTGCGCATCGGATTGAGTTCCGGCCAGGTCATCACCGGCGAAGTCGGCACCGACACGATGAGCTACACGGCGATCGGCGAACACGTGGGGATGGCCCAACGCATGGAATCGGTCGCCCCACCCGGCGGAGTGATGCTCACCGAGTCGACCGCCCACCTGGTCGAAGACACCATGATGCTGGGCGCGCCCGAGATGGTGCAGGTCAAGGGTGCCGACCAGCCGATCCGGGCGCGCCGGCTACTGGAGCTCAATTCCGCACACAACCTGCTCAATGTCGGCGAATCGACCCTGGTCGGCCGTGGCTGGGAATTATCCGCCATCGAGGGCATCCTGGAGCGCTCGATCCAGGGGCACGGCAGCATCGTCCTGCTGGTGGGCGGGCCCGGCATCGGCAAGAGCCGGCTGGTCAGCGAGCTCGCGGCGAAGGCCGCCGCCCGCGGTGTACCGGTGAACTCCACATTCTGCGAGTCGCACACCAGCGAAATCCCATTTCATGCCATCGCCGGCCTGCTGCGGGCAGGATTCGGTGTGGCAGACCTGGACCGTGAGGCGGCCCGCGCGAAGGTTCGAGACCAGGTCCCCGACGACACCACGGAGAGTCTGGAGCTACTCGACGACCTGCTCGGCATCGCCGACCCCGATGTCGTTCTGCCGGTGATCGACCCCGACGCTCGGCGACGCCGGCTCACCACCCTGGTCAACGCGGCGTCGCTGGCGCGGACCACGCCGGCGGTCTACGTCATCGAGGATGCCCACTGGATCGACGGCGTCAGCGAATCGATGTTGTCGGACTTCCTGTCGGTGACGCCGCAGACTCCGTCCCTCGTCGTGATCACCTACCGCCCCGAGTACCACGGGGCATTGAGTCATGTCCATGGCGCACAGACGATAGTGCTTGCGCCACTGGATAATTCGGAGACCTCCGCCTTGATCACCGAGCTCCTGGGGCCCGGTGACGGCGTAGCCGACCTCACCGACACCATCGCCGGGCGGGCCGCCGGGAACCCGTTCTTCGCCCTCGAGATCGTGCGCGACCTGGCCGAACGAGGCCTGCTCCGTGGCGAACGCGGCGCCTACGTGCTGTGCGACGGGCAGGGCCGGGTGAGCGTGCCGGCCACCCTCCAGGCCACCATCGCCGCGCGTATCGACCGGCTGGATCCGGCGGCCAAACGAACACTGAGCGCCGCCGCGGTGATCGGGTCCCGGTTCAGTGCCGGTCTGTTGGCCTGCCTGGACACCGAGCCGTTCTTCGGGGATCTGATCGAAGCGGAGCTGATCGATCAGGTGCAGTACACCCCGCACGCGGAGTTCGCATTCCACCACCCGATGGTGCGGACCGTCGCCTACGAATCACAGCTCAAGTCCGATCGCGCTGAACTGCATCGACGCCTGGCCGACACCATTGCCGACCGCGAACCCGAACTGGCCGACGAGAACGCAGCATTGATCGCCGAACACCTGGAAGCCGCCGGCGACCTGCATGCGGCATACACCTGGCACATGCGCGCCGGAGCGTGGGCGAACAACCGCGATACCGCGGCAGCCCAGATGTGCTGGGAGCGCGCCCGGCAGATCGCCGACCTGCTGCCCGCCGACGATCCCGACCGGCCCGCGATGCGGATAGCTCCGCGCACTCTGGTGTGCGGCAATGGCTTCCGCAGCAAGGTGAAGGTCTCCGGCGCCCGGTTCGAGGAACTGCAGGAGCTGTGCGAGTCCGCCGGAGACAAAGCCTCACTGGCCATCGGTATGGCCGGGCTGACCGGCGAACTGATGCTGCAGGGCCGGGTGCGCGACGCATCACGGCAGGTGTCCGAGCACATGACCCTGATCGAGTCCATCGGTGATCCCGCACTCACCGTCGGCTTGTCGGCGACTCCGATCTCGCTCAAGATCGAAAGCGGCGAAATGGATGAGGTGCTGCGCTGGTCCCAGATGGCGATCGACCTGGCCGACGGCGACACCACCAAGGGCAACTTCATCGTCGGCTCACCGCTGGCAGCGGCCTTCGCAGCACGCAGCATCGCCAAATGGGCCCTGGGCCTTGATGGTTGGCGCGCGGACCTCGATCATGCTCTCGCCATGGCACGCAACACCGACAGATTCACCCACGCACTCGTCATCACCTGGACGTACTTCACCACGGTGTCCTGCGGCGTACTGCTCGCCAGCGACGACGCGCTGAGCGACATCGACGAGGCGCTGCAGATCACCGAAGGCGCCGGCGACGACATCGCGCTCGGCCTGGCTCGAGTGACCATGGGATACGCCTTGCTGAACCGAGATTCGCCGGCGGACCGGGAGCGCGGACTGGCCATCCTCGGCCAGGTACGGCAGATGTGCGTGAGCGGACGGTTCTATATGTCCGAGCTGGTTGGCATCGATGTGTACACCGCGCGCGAACGGGCCAAGCGCGGCGACCGGGCCGGGGCGATCCGGGTGCTGCGCGAAGCGGTCGACGACCTCTTTCACAGTGGACAGCTTCCCTACAACATCCTGGCGACCGGAATCCTCGCGGAGACCCTGCTGGACCGCGGCGCCGCGGGTGACGTGGACGAGGCCGAGGCCGCGATCGCCAGACTGGTGGCGATCCCGGTAGGCGATGGCCTCATCCTTCGCGACGTCATGTTGTTACGGATCCGCGCTCTCATCGCCCGCGCCAAGGGCGACGACGCCGGCTACCGCGATTTCCGCGACCGGTACCGGGACCTGGCCGGCCGGCTCGGCTTCGAGGGACACATGGCGCTGGCCGCGGCGTTGCCCTGACTGCGCGGCCGGGTCGCGGGCAACCTATTACGCTTCAGCCACCACGCCCTAGCCGATTGAGGTGATCGATGACGTTTCCGCCGACAAGCCCCTGGCCCCCTTCGCAGAACTGGCCGCCACCACAGCCTGTGCCCGGTCAGGGGTGGGGACCGGCCCCCGGCGGTTACCCGACGCCACCCCCGGCCGGCCCGCCGCCCGGCAACCGATCCACCCGGCTGATCATGATTGCCGTGGTGATCCTGGTTGTCGTAGTCGTGATTGTCGCGGCGCTTCTGCTGCTCGGCAGATTCGGCGAGAAGACCAAGACCGTTGGGGATTCCGCGTTGTCGGGTGCGCTGCTGACCGAGGAAGAAGCCGGCAAGGTCCTGCACGTCGGAACGCTGATCGGCAACTCCGACGATGGCAACGGCAGTGTTCAGTCGACTTGGGATACCAGTGACCCCGGCGAAACCTGTCTGGTCGGCACCCCCGGCGCCGAACGCGATCACGAGGGCAGCGGATCGACGGCCGTACGGCGGCAGTATCTGCAGTCACCCGACGACAGCGGCGACGGACCGAGCGCCTATTTCGACCAGGCAGTCGTAGCGTTTCCCGATGCTGACACCGCGCGGCGATTCGTCCAGAAGGCGAAAGAGAAATTGCAGCAATGCGCCGGAAAGACCGTGGAATCGGACGATACCGATGGGTCGGCCCACCAGTGGCGCAACGGCGATGTCTCAGAAGTCGACGGCGTGCTGTCCTCCTCGGCGGATGAACTCGGCGACGCGGGCGGTTGGACTTGTCAGTACGCGGTCGCCCCACGGCACAATGTCGTGGCCGAAATCCAGTTGTGCGGAGGCAACGCCGATGCCGACACCCTCGGTCAGCTCGTCTCGGAGATGACCAACAAGATCGATGAGGCGGCAGGAAGATAGCGATCGCGCTACAGCTTCTCCAGACCGGAATCCACTGAAACTGCGCTTGTGTCGGTAGACGGTGGCATAATCGAACGTATGTTCGACACCGATTCTGATGTATCCCTGGTCGACAGGATCAGTGCTGCGGCGCGGGCGGAGTCGGTGGCGATCGCGGCACGGTTGGCCGCGATCGGGGCGTTGGACAGCCTGCGGGAACAGGAGTTGGTCGAAAGCATTTTGTGGCGGACTGATCCGTTCGAGGAAGTGGCCGCGGAGGTCTCGGCGGCGTTGCGGATCAGTCGGGGTCGGGCCGGGACCCAGGTTCACCATGCTCGAGTATTGCGGGACAAGCTGCCCCAGGTGGCGGCACGGTTCGCGGTCGGGGACATCGACTATCGGGTGGTGTGCACCATCATTGCCCGCACCGGCATCGTGGATCCTGCGGTGTGGGCCGGGTTGGATGCCGAACTGGCGGCGCGGGCGCATCGGTGGATGCGGTTCTCGCAGCGGCAGTTGCGGGATCGGGTGGATCAGTGGATCGCCAAACTCGACCCGAATGGGGTGCGGGTGCCCCCGGATGTGGCTGAGGAACGGTTCGTGCAGATCGAGCCGGGCAGCCCCGGCAAGGCCACAGTGTGGGCCAACCTGGATGCCGCCGACGGGACAGCGTTGGATCAACGCCTCAACGCCCTGGCCGACACGGTGTGTGAGAACGATCCACGTACCCATGAGCAGCGCCGCGCCGATGCGGTGGGGCCCTTGGCCCGGTTGGAATCCCAACTGCCGTGCCGGTGTGGTCATGACGACTGCCCCGCGGCGCAGAAGCGGGCCGCGGCCGATGCGGCGGTGGTTCATGTGCTGGCCGATCGGGCCACCGTCGACGGCAGCTCGGATGATCCGGGATATCTACCCGGGCACGGGATCCTGCCCGCCGAGTCGGTGCGCGACCTGGCCGCCACGGCGAAACTCAAGCCCCTGCACGTGCCCACCCGACCTGCAGAACCCAGCGAGTCGTCTGACGCGACTGAGCCGACCGAAACCACCGAACCTGGCGAGCCCACCGAACCTGGCGAGCCTGCCGAACCTGGAGTACCCAGCGAGTCGCCCGACATGTTTGAGTCGGCCGATCCCAGCGCGCCCGCCGAACCCGCCGACCCCGATGCCGGTGAGCCTCGCTATCGCCCTTCGGTCGCACTCTCGGAATTCATCCGCTGGCGCGACCTGACGTGCCGGTTCCCGGGCTGCGATGCCCCCGTCGAGCGCTGCGACATCGACCACACGATGCCCTACCCGCTGGGGCCCACGCATCCCTCGAACAACAAGCTCTACTGCCGCGCCCACCACTTGGTCAAGACCTTCTGCGCGGGCTGGTCAGACCGTCAATTGCCCGATGGCACCGTCGAATTCACCGCACCCACCGGGCACACCTACACCACTGAACCCCACGGCGCCGGCCTGTTCCCGACCCTGGCACAACCCACCGGGGAACTGAACCTCCCCGAACCGCCGGCCCACCACCCGAACCGGGGCGCGATGATGCCGACCCGCCGCCAAACCCGCGAACAAGACCGCCGAGACCGCATCAACGCCGAACGCCGGCTACGCGCCGAACTCAACAACGACCTCGAAATCGAACGCCAATACCAAGCCTGGCTCGCCGAAGAATACGGACCACCCCCACCATTCTGATTAGGTGTAGACGCTGCTTGCCCGCAGCGAAAGGTACAAAGGCGCCACCCACGAGTTGCCTGCGCGGTAGCGTCCGTGGGTAGCTGCAGACGGGAGAACCCATGAAGCTCTTCATCATCGGAGGCCTGGCTGCCGTGCTGACGGCGGCCGGGCTGATCACCTCGGCCCCGCCGGCCAGTGCCGGCTGCCTGTATGGCGGTAACGTCATCAGCAAGTGCGACGGACCCATCCAGCCCGACGGCAGCTGGCAACGTTGCATCGGAACTTGGGGCTATGTGCCCAGCGGTTTCAGTTCCCACCTGGTGCCCGTGAAGCGCTGCGACCCGATGGGCCCGGGCCACGACTATCCCTTCGATTTCACCTTCACCGATCCGCCGACCCATATCGACGACTAATCGCCTCCATGCTGAGCCGCGTACTCCCCCGGCGTGCTGCCCAGCATGGACCGGAAGTCGTTTATGAAGTGGGCCTGGTCATACCAGCCGAGTCGCACTGCGAGATCGGCGAAATCGACGCCGGGCACACTCTCGATCTCCAGCGCCGCCTGCTGCAACCGGTACCGGCACAGCACCCACTTGACCGTCACCCCGACATAGCGACGGAACACCCGCTGCGTGGTCCGCGCACTCCACGGTGAGAGCGCCATGACCTGTTCCACCCGATGCAATGACGCGTCGTCACGCATCCGGTCGACCAACGGGACCAGCGCACGGTAGGTCTCATCCATCGGGGCTGTCGAAGCGGAGATGCCGGCTTCCAGGCGGGCGTGGACGGTAGCCGCATCCTCACTTAGAACGGCTGGTGTACCGAATAATTCGTCACTCGCAGGTACCACCCGACCGGTCATCGCGGCAGCGTCCCCACCGAAGCGGGCGGTGAAGCCCCCGGGCCGGAATCGGGCTCCGACCACAGCCCCGCGCCCGCTGATGGTGATGCGGAAAACCTTGGGCACGACACCATGCAGCAAGGTACTGGGCAGCTGATGACCATGGCGCACAACATCATCGCCCCACTCACGGGTCAGATGCATGGCCGGGAAGGTGATCACGGTGCTCTCGACCGGACCTGCCTCGCGCCGGTCCCAACTCACCGACCAGAAGTGCTCGACGAACCTCGCGGCGTCCTCCGACGGCGCCCACCGGTGCAGGTCGAACGCCGAGACATTGCCGGAACGGCCGACCACCCCGCGCACTGGCGCGTTTTTCCAAGCGGCCATGGCCAATAGCCTACGAAACTGGTCAACATGAGTGTCACACCGATTCCCGCGGGCTACAGCAGCCTGACCCCGTTCATCTGCGTCGACGGTGCCGCCGCGGCGATCACGTTCTACCAGAACGTGTTCGGCGCCGATGTCACCGAGCGGATGGACGGACCCGACGGCACCGTGGCACATGCCGAGTTGGACTTCGGCACCGGCCGGCTGCAGCTCGGCGATCCGCAGGAGGCCTATCAAATCGCTGCCCCCACCCCCGGAGCCCCTGCAACTCATTCGATCGGGTTGTACTGCCCCGACGTCGACGAGGTGGTGGCCCGGGCCGAGGAGGCGGGTGCGACGATCCGTGAGCCCGCGCAGACCTTCGTCACAGGCGACCGGTTCGCCTCCATCCTCGATCCGTTCGGCCAGCGCTGGACCGTCATGACGCGCGTCGAGGACTTCACGCCGCAGGAGCGCGAACGCCGCGTCGCCGAATGGGCGGCCACCGCCGGGGGTTAACGTGGCGGCATGTCTTGCGTATTCTGCGCCATCGTCGCAGGGGAAGCCCCCGCCGTCCGCGTCTACGAGGACGACGACTTCCTGGGCATTCTCGACATCAGGCCGTTCACCCGGGGACACACCCTGGTGATCCCGAAACGGCACACCGTGGACCTGACGGATACCCCGCCGGAAACCGTGGCCGCGATGGCCGGCATCGGCCAGCGCATCGCGCGCGCAGCCCGGCTGTCCGGGCTGCACGCCGACGGCAACAACATCGTGATCAACGACGGTAAGGCCGCCTTCCAGAGCGTGTTCCACATCCACCTGCACGTGGTGCCGCGCCAGGCCGGCGACAAGCTGTCGTTCGTCAAGGGCATGGTGGTGCGCCGTGACCCCGACCGTGAGGAATCAGGGCGCCTCCTACGTGCGGCGTTGGCGCGGCTCGACGAATCCGCGCAAGATTGAGCGCATGAGCATGCCCTGGTGGGAGCGCTATATCGGTCTCCCGATGTTGATGTTGCACGACAAGATCTACAAAGCCACGGACGGCCGGATCGGCCACACGATCCCTGGCGGCCCGTCGACGCTGATCCTGCATACCGTCGGCGCCAAAACCGGTCAGCAGCGCGCGAATTCGCTGGCCTACGCACAAGACGGCGCCGACTACCTCGTGGTGGCGTCGAAAGGTGGCGAGCCCACATCTCCGGGCTGGTACCACAACCTGAAGGCCAAGCCGCAGGTCGAGATCAACGTCGGCCCCAAGCGGTTCGGCGTCACGGCCAAGCCGGTGCTGCCCGGCGACCCTGACTACCCGCGGCTGTGGGACATCGTCAACGACATGAAGGGCAACAAGAACCGCTACATCGGCTACCAGAAGCGGACAACACGCCCCATTCCGGTGGTCGTGCTGACGCCTTAGAAGAGTTCCTTGGCGAGCAGTTCCAGGGTGGTGTCGCGCGCCGTCGCGGTGGCCGGGTCGGCACCGCGGCGAGCCGAGCCCACCGGGTTGACCATGACCTCGTCGACGTCGAATTCTTCGGCCAGGGCCCGGACCTGGTCGGCCGCCTCGGTGGGCGAGCCCACGACCGCGCGGGCCAGACCGGAGGCCACGATGGCCTGTGCCTGCGGAGTGAGAGTCGTCGCCTCGGCATCCTCGACCAGATCGAGGGCGCCGAGCGGCTGACCGGTGCGCAACCGGCCCATCATCTGCAGCTGCGGCAGGAGCAACGCCTTGGCCTCCTCGGTGGTCTCGGCCACCGAGGCGTTGACGGTCAGGAAGGTCACCGGCTCGGACGCCAGGTCACTGGGCTGGAATTCGTCGCGGTAGACGGCCAGCGCCTCGGCAGTGCCGTGCCCGGAGAAATGATGGGCGAACACATACGGCAGCCCCTTGGCCGCCGCCAGGTGCGCCGAGTACATCGACGAGCCGAGCAGCCACATCCGTGGCTCGGTCACCGCGGCCGGCGTCGCCTTGAGCACATAGTTCTCCCGCATCAGATCCCGCGGCAACGGCACCCGTACCCCGCGCGCGCCCATCAGCGCCACCACGTCGTCGAGGTACTGCGGGAACGCCTCGATATCGCGATCATCGCGGCCGGCGGCGCCGCGTAGCGCCAGCGAGGTGACGGGATCGGAACCCGGGGCCCGGCCGATGCCGAGGTCGATGCGACCCGGATGGGCGGCCTCCAGCAGCGCGAACTGCTCGGCCACCGCCAGCGGTGCATGGTTGGGCAACATGACCCCGCCCGAACCCAGCCGCACCTGCGTGGTGTGCGCGGCCAGATGGGCGATCAGGACCGGCGGGCTGGTGGCAGCCACCGCCGGCATGTTGTGGTGCTCGGCGAGCCAGTAGCGGGTATAACCGAGCCGGTCGGCGGTCTGGGCCAGGTGAGTCGTTGCGGTCAGGGCATCGGCAGTGGACTGGTCGGTACGCACCGGGACGAGGTCGAGGACAGAAAGCCGCATGACAGCGTCAACGTCACGAGCGGCCCGGTTCGTTCCCGCCCACCTGTGCCACCAGGCGTTCGGCGGTGACGAAGATGTCATCGAGCATGGCCTCGGTGAGCCGACCGGTGAAGGTGTTCTGCTGGCTGGGGTGAAAGCAGCCGAGCAGGGTGACCGGGCCGAAAGCCGAGGTCAGCACCGCCGTCGCGCCGTGGCCGAACTTCGGGGCCGGTTTGGTGTCTGAACCGAGCAACTCCAGCGCGGCCCGCCACGCGAACCCACCCAACGCGATGACCACCCGCACCGATGGCCCGACCAGCCGCCACTCGGCCTGCAACCACGGCGCGCAGGTGGCGCGCTCGGCTGGGGTCGGCGCGTTGGCCGGCGGCGCACAGCGCACCGCCGCGGCCACCCGGGTGCCGATCAGCTGCATGCCATCGGCAGCATCGACACACACCGCCTGGTTGGCCAACCCGGCCCGGTGCAACGCGGCGAACAGGAAATCCCCGGACCGGTCCCCGGTGAACACCCGCCCGGTGCGGTTGGCGCCGTGGGCGGCCGGGGCCAGCCCGACGATGAAGATGCCCGGCGCCTCCGCACCGAACCCGGTGGCCGGCCTACCCCAATACGGTTGATCGGCAAAGGATTTTCGCTTGGCCACAGCCACCTCTTCGCGCCATTCGACCAGCCGGGGGCAGGCCCGGCAGGCAGAGATCAGCGCGTCCAGTTCCGGCACGGTGGGCACTCGGGCGGCCAGTCGCCGCACCTGCGCGGCGGTCTTGGCCACCGGCGTCGTCGCATCCGCCGGATCGCCGGGCCACCCCGAACCGGGCGGTACCGGCGAGGTGAACTCAACCCCCGTCCTGGGATGAGGCAATCGCACCAACTCACTGTGCCGGAAATTCCGTCGCGGCGGGTGCGGGCGCGCTGTTAGATTCGCCGCGATACCCCATGACGAACACCAAGCGCGGCCCATTGCTGCTGATCCTGTTCGCCGCGTTGATGGCCGGCGCGGGCAACGGCATCACGATTGTCGCATTCCCGTGGCTGGTGTTGCAGCGCAACGGATCCGCGCTCGATGCGTCGATCGTCGCGATGGCCGGGACGTTGCCCCTGTTGGTGGCCACCCTGATCGCCGGGGCCGCCGTCGACTATCTGGGCCGCCGGCGGGTCTCGATGATCTCCGATTTGCTCTCGGCCCTGTCGGTCGCGGCGGTTCCGATGCTGGCCCTGATATTCGGGGTGGACGCGGTCAATGTCGCGGTGCTGGCGGCCCTGGCCGCGCTCGGCGCGTTCTTCGACCCGGCCGGGATGACCGCGCGCGAGACCATGTTGCCCGAGGCGGCGGGCCGGGCCGGGTGGACGCTGGACCACGCCAACAGCGTGTACGAGGCGGTGTTCAACCTGGCCTACATCGTCGGCCCGGGCATCGGCGGTCTGCTGATCGCCACCCTCGGCGGGATCAACACCATGTGGGTGACCGCCGGGGCGTTCTGCTGTTCGATCCTGGCCATCTCGGTGCTACGACTGGAAGGCGCGGGCACCCCGGACCGCTCGATGCTGACCGAGGGCGTGCTCGCGGGCATCGTCGAAGGGCTGCGATTCGTCTGGCACACACCGGTATTGCGGACGCTGGCGATCGTCGACCTGGTGGCCACCGGCCTCTACATGCCGATGGAATCCGTGTTGTTCCCGAAGTACTTCACCGACCGCAACGAGCCAACCGAACTGGGCTGGGTGCTGATGGCGTTGAGCATCGGCGGGCTGCTGGGCGCACTCGGCTACGCGGTGCTGTCGAAGTACATGAGCCGACGGGCCACCATGCTGACCGCGGTGATCACGCTCGGTGTGGCGATGACTGTGATCGCGTTCCTGCCGCCGCTTCCACTGATCCTGGTGCTGTGCGGGATCGTCGGGTTCGTATACGGCCCGATTGCGCCCATCTACAACTACGTCATGCAGACCACCGCACCGCAGCACCTGCGCGGCCGGGTGGTCGGGGTGATGGGTTCACTGGCCTACGCCGCAGGCCCGCTCGGGCTGATCCTGGCCGGGCCGCTGGCCGACGCCGCCGGCCTGCACGCGACGTTCCTGGCCCTGTCCCTGCCGATGCTGCTGCTCGGCCTGGTCGCGCTGTTCCTGACCGCGCTACGCGAGCTGGACCGGCCGTCCAGACAGGAACACGATTCGACGTAACCTCTTCGGGTGAGCGACGACTCGTGCCTCTGCCTTCTGTGCGCACCCCCGGCCGACGGCCCCGCCTGGGAGGAACGCGACAACCGCATCAGCGCGAGCGTGACCGATCACGGCTGGCACGTGATGGGCGTCGGCGCCGGGGGCGAGGCCCCTGCCGACTGGGCGTACTCGATCGGCCTGTGGCACACCCTGCGCAGTCCGGAGGTCTGCCTGTTCGGCCTACGGATCGAAACGATGATGACGATCGTCAATGTCGCGGGACAGGAAGTCCGCGACGGCCGTCCACTGGAACCCGACCAGGAACGTGACGACATCCTCGACGACTATTCGGTGGCCCTCCGGGAGGTACACCCCAGTTGGTACCGGGACTTCTTCGGTGCCGGGATCGACTTCCACCAAGCATGGTTCCCGGTCGTACAGATGTTCTGGCCCGACCGGGACGGCAGATTCCCCTGGGACGAGCAGGCGCAGGAATACTGCCGGGCGAGCCAGCCGCTGTTGTGGATCCCGAAAGAGGAGACCAGCGGACCGTGGGCTGAGCTCGACTAGCTCCTGATCCGTGGCGGGGCAAAGACTTTCGCCAACTGCCTGACCGCGGCGGGATCTCCGTCGATCACCAGGCTGCCATCGGCTAACAGGGCGGGCACCTGCGCCGGGTCCATCGCCGCACCCAACACCTCGGCCTCGCCCATGAGTGTCACGTCGGCCGCCGTCCCGTCCTCACACGCGTCGATGCGGTCCGGCCCGATCTCGACGGTCGCCTGCCCCTCGGGCGTCACCAGACACACGGTGACCGGTGGCCCGTCACGGTCCGCACTGACGAAGGCACGCACCGCGCGGATCAGCCACTCGGGACGCACCGCATCCCCGGGTGCGCGGGTCTCGATCAGATGCCGGCCCCACCGGGAGTAGGCGTTGATCACCTCCTCGAGCGCCCGGCCGTCGTCGGTGAGCTCGTACACCGCGGTGGATGCGGGCTTGGGCAGCATCCGCTTGCGCGCCAGCCCGTTCGCCTCCAGGTCGCGCAGCCGCCCGGCCAGCATGTCGGTGGAGATCGGGGCCAGCGAGCTCAGTAGATCCCCGTACCGCAGCGGGCCTTCCAGCAGGTCCCTGACCACCAGCAGGGTCCAGCGATCCCCGACCATGTCGAGGCTCTTCGCCAGTGCGCAGTGCTGCCCGTAGGACCGTGACGCCATACGCCCAGAATAGCTGAAGTTGGAATTTCCAACTTGATACTTGTTTTTTCCAAGTCGGTGGGCCTACCGTGACGACATGACCCTCGACCATCTGCTCACCGCCGCCACCGACGAGGCCCTGGCCTTCGCCGACCTGCTCGAAAGCCTCGACGCGGACCAGCGCCGCTGCCCCACCCCATGCGCGGGGTGGACAATCGACGACCTGGCCGACCACGTGGCCGTCGTCTGTTTCCGCGACGCCGAGGCCTACCACCGTGCACGGGCCCAAATCACCACGCCGCCAAGAGAACTCACGCTGGCCAACCCCGACTTACCGGCGGCCATCCGGCTGGCGGTCGGACATCTGCAGACCGCGTTCGACCAGGCGCCCAGTCAGTGGCCGGTGATACCGGCCCCGTTCGGCGACTTCCCGGTGGCCGCCGCGCTCCGCTCGCTGATCCTGGAATTCGGGGTACACCTCGACGACCTGAGAGTGGCCACCGGCGACCGGCACTCGACGTTCTCCCCCGCCACCATCGAAGCGATCCTCGGATTCGGTGAGCTGTTCCTGCTACGCCAAGCCCAGCCGCTGGAGAGCGGGCCCGTCACCTTGAGGCTGACCGCGCCGTCGAAGTCGATGGCGATCACCTGGACCGGAACGAACTGGGTCCAGGGCCCAGGGGCCGACGAGCACCGCGTCGACGGCTCCGACGACGCGATCGCCCGGCTCATGCTGCGCCGGGGCGAAGCCGACGACCTGGTGGGCGCAGCGATTCGCCCGCTCTGAGACAGCCCTTCTAGCATCGAAGCGTGAATGCCGCCGCGCTGCCGATGCTGATCAGCGAACTCCCCGAGGGTGTCGTCGTCACCGACCCCGACATCCTGGCCTCCTATCGCCAGGACCGGGCTGCCGATCCGACTGCGGGCACACCGCTGGCGGTGGTCCGGCCCACCCGCACCGAGGAGGTGCAGACCGTGCTGCGCTGGGCCAGCGCGCACCAGGTGGCGGTCGTGCCGCGCGGCGCGGGCACCGGGTTGTCCGGCGGCGCGACGGCACTCGACGGCGGCATCGTGTTGTCCACCGAGAAGATGCGGGACATCACCGTCGACCCGGTCACCCGCACCGCCGTCGTCCAACCCGGGCTGCTCAACGCCGAGGTGAAGAAAGCCGTTGCCGCACAGGGCCTCTGGTACCCACCCGACCCGTCGTCCTTCGAGATCTGCAGCATCGGCGGCAATGTCGCCACCAACGCGGGCGGGCTGTGCTGCGTCAAGTACGGCGTGACCACCGACTACATTCTGGGCCTGCAGGTCGTGCTGGCCGACGGCACTGCGGTGCGCCTGGGCGGCCCGAGGTTGAAAGACGTTGCCGGACTGAGCCTGACCAAGCTGTTCGTCGGCAGCGAGGGCACCCTCGGCGTGGTCACCGAGGCTACGCTGCGGCTGCTACCCCCGCAGCACTCCCCCTGCACCGTGGTGGCCACCTTCGATTCCGTGGAAGCCGCGTCGAACTCAGTCGTGACGATCACCGGCAAGATCCGGCCGTCCATGCTGGAGTTCATGGACTCGGTTGCCATCAACGCCGTCGAGGACAAGCTCAAGATGGGGCTGGACCGCAACGCCGCGGCGATGATGGTGGCGGCCTCAGACGATCGGGGTGCCGCAGGAGCCGACGACGCCGAATTCATGGCACAGGTGTTCACCGAATGCGGTGCCACCGAAGTGTTTTCCACCTCCGACCCGGACGAGGGCGAGGCCTTCGTCGCGGCCCGCCGGTTCGCCATCCCGGCCGTGGAGGCCAAGGGGTCACTACTCCTGGAGGACGTCGGGGTGCCGCTGCCCGCACTGGCCGAACTGGTGAGCGGAGTGGCGGCGATCGCGGCCCATCGGGACCTGCTGATCTCGGTGATCGCCCATGCGGGTGACGGCAACACCCACCCGCTGATCGTCTTCGACCCGGCCGACGCCGACATGGCGGCGCGGGCCCAGCTGGCATTCGGCGAGATCATGGATCTCGCTGTGGGACTGGGCGGCACCATCACCGGCGAGCACGGCGTGGGCCGGCTCAAGCAGCCGTGGCTGGCCGGTCAGATCGGCCCGGATGCAGTGGAACTCAACCACCGGATCAAGCGGGCGCTGGACCCGCAGAACATCCTCAACCCGGGCGCGGCGATCTAGACCCCGCTCAGGCCATCCCGTAGCTGGTGAGCAGACTGGTTGTGCGCCAGGCGATCAACGCGGCGAACAGCACCAGTACCGCCACCGAGACCCCGGCCTGAATCGCGTTGCGGCGCTCACGCGGGGCGTACACGAAGGCCGCGGCGATGCCCGCACCGGTGACCAGCCCGCCGATGTGACCCTGCCAGCTGATCGCTCCGGTCCCCAGCGCCGGCCCGGCGAAGGTGAACACCAGATTGATGACGACGACGGCAACGATCGAGCGGACGTCGAGGTTGAGCTTGCGGGCCACCACGAAGATCGCGCCGAACAGGCCGAAGATTGCCCCGGAGGCGCCGGCCGTCGCACTGTTCAGCGGGGACAGCAGATACACGAGCACCGAGCCGCCGAGCCCGCTCAGCGCGTACAACGTCCCGAACCGCAGCCGGCCCAGCCACTGTTCCAGCGGCGGCCCGACCACGTAGAGCGCCCACATGTTGAACGCCAGGTGCATCAGGCCGTAGTGCAGGAACATCGACGTCACCAAGCGGTAGTACTCGTCGTGCGCGGCGACACCGGGCGGCCACAGCGTGAGTTCCTGCTCCAGGTTCTTCGAGGTCATCTGCACCACGAACATCAGCACGTTCACTGCGATAAGGGCATAGGTCAGGATCGGCGCACCCGTGCGCACCTTCCCGCCGAACTGGGTGCGCGGTGCCTGAACCGACTTGGCTCCCTCGTTGACGCAGTCCACGCACTGATGCCCCACGGCCGCCGAGCGCATGCACTCCGGGCAGACGGGACGCTGGCAACGCGTGCACCGCACGTAGGTGGGACGGTCCGGATGCCGGTAACACGTCGGCGTCTGGGCAGGTAGCTGCGGCGTGTCAGGGATGCTCATCACGCCCGAGCCTAATGCGGGCCGATCCGCATGAGGCGATTAGATCGGCGAGTGGACAATCAATTGCTAAGGTCTGGCCCGAACTCCATACCGTTGACCAGTACCGGCAGGACGTGGGTAGGCGTCGGCCCCGCTTCGACCGATTGGGTGGTTTGACGGTTGCGCGACCGCCGTTCTGACCTCCAAGGCAATCTCGAACGGAATCAGGGGCCCACATGAACAACAGCGACGCCGCAGATTACATCGTCGTCGGCGCAGGCTCGGCCGGATCAATCGTGGCCTCGCGCTTGGCCTCGGCGGGCGCAGAGGTCAGCCTCATCGAGGCCGGCGGGACCGACCGTCGCCCCGATGTCCGGATACCGGCGGGGATCTCCTCGCTCTACATGACGGCGAACTGGAAACACCAGTGCGCACCCGATTCCAGCAAGAATGGCGACGTCGAACGGTTTCCCGGCGGCCGGATCATCGGCGGCAGCGGGTCGATCAACGCCATGGTCTATGTGCGTGGCCGTAGCGACGACTACGACCGTTGGGCCGACGCCGGGTGCCAGGGCTGGTCGTACGACGAGGTGCTGCCGCATTTCAAGGCGATCGAGACCTGGACCGGCGGCGAGGATGCGTATCGCGGTGCTACCGGCCCGATCCCGGTGTCGTGGTGCGGACACCATCACGACGTCGACGAGGCCTATATCGCGGCCGCCGTCGAGGCCGGCCATCGACTGAACCCCGACCAGAATGGCGTTTCGCAGCTGGGCGTCGCTCGGACTCAGGTCAATCAACGCCGCGGACTGAGGGTTTCGTCGGCGCGCGGTTTCTTACGACCGCTACCGCCGGACAGACGGCCCCGGCTTCTCACCAGGACGTACGTGCAACGGATTCTGGTCGAGAACGGCCGAGCTGTAGGTGTCGAATGTGCGGGCCGTGGAAGCCGTGCAGGCCGCCGACTCCTGGCCCGCCAAGGGGTCCTCGTGTGCGCAGGTGCCATCGGTTCACCGGCCATGTTGTTGCGTTCCGGAATCGGACCGTCGGGCGCTGTGTTGGATCTGCCCGGCGTCGGCGCGAACTTCCAGGATCACCTGGTCGCCACCCAGACCTGGGAATCTCGAGTACCCACCGCCAATACGCTGGGCCCCATCCGTGCACTCAAGGGGATCGGTTCCCTGTTGCTCAGAGGCGAAGGCATACTCACCCTGTCTCCGTTCGAGGCACAGATCTTCACCGATGAGTTCCAAATCGCCGTGAGCCCAATGCATTACGACCTCGACTCCAACTCCGGCCGGATGGGGCTCGAACGTACCGACGGATTCACCGTGTACACCGTGCTCATGCATCCGCGCGGACGTGGTCGCGTCGTGCTGGACCACGGATCACCACGCATCGAATTCGAGCGCCTGGGCGACGGCGATGACGTCCAGCGGCTTCTCAGGGGCACCGCCACTGCCCGCGACATCATCGAGAATTCCTCGGCGATGCGGGGCATCGCCGGCGAATACCGGAACACGGGCGAGCAGAACCACGCCTGGCTGGCACAACGCGAGGCCAGCATCGGCCATGCGGTCGGAACCTGCCGGATGGGCACCGATGACGGATCGGTGGTGGACCCACATCTGCGCGTTCACGGGATCGAGGGACTCCGCGTGATCGATGCGTCGGTCATGCCGACATTGACCTCGGGCAACACCAACGCACCCACGATGATGATCGCCCACCGCGCAGCAGACCTTGTCCTACACGACGCGCGGTGAGTACGACCGCACGAACCAGCTATTGACACTATTCCGCTCGATGTCGTACGAATAAGACATGGCAGCGACTTTGTCTCACAGCTCCGCCCGGTTCGTACCCGCCGACGCCGACACCTGGCCCAACCCTTGGCCGATGTACGCCGCGCTGCGCGACCACGACCCGGTGCACCACGTGGTGCCCGACGAGCATCCCGAGCAGGACTACTACGTGCTGTCCCGGCACGCCGACATCTGGGCCGCGGCCCGTGACCACGGGACCTTCTCCTCGGCACAGGGCCTGACGGTCACCTACGGCGAACTGGAGATGATCGGCCTGGCCGACAATCCGCCGTTCGTCATGCAGGACCCGCCGGTACACACCGAGTTCCGCAAGCTGGTCTCCCGCGGGTTCACCCCACGCCAGGTAGAAGCCGTCGAGCCGAAGGTTCGGGAGTTCGTCGTCGAGCGCCTCGAGGGGTTGCGCTCGAACGGCGGGGGCGACATCGCCGCCGAGCTGTTCAAACCGCTGCCCTCGATGGTCGTCGCGCACTATCTCGGGGTGCCAGAGGAAGACCGAGACCAGTTCGACGCCTGGACCGATGCGATCGTCGCGGCCAACAGCTCGGCCGGCGGCATCACCGCGGCCATAGGCACCGCCGGCGCCGCCGTGGCCTCGATGATGGCCTACTTCTCCGAGCTCATCGAACGGCGCCGCAGCGAACCCGGCGACGACACGATCTCGCACCTGGTGGCCGCAGGCGTCGGCGCCGACGGCGACATCGCCGGCGTGCTGTCGATCCTGGCCTTCACCTTCACCATGGTCACCGGCGGGAACGACACCACAACCGGAATGCTCGGCGGCGCAGTACAACTCCTGCAGCAGCGGCCCGATCAACGCCAACTCCTCATCGACGATCCCGAACTGATCCCGGAAGCGATCGACGAATTCCTGCGGCTGACCTCTCCGGTACAGGGACTGGCTCGCACCACCACCCGCGACGTCACCATCGGTGACACCACGATCCCGGCCGGACGGAAGACCCTGCTGCTGTACGGCTCGGGAAACCGCGACGAACGCGAATTCGGCGACAACGCAGCCGAACTCGACGTGCGGCGGGCTCCGCGCAACATCCTGACCTTCAGCCACGGTGCGCATTTCTGCCTCGGCGCGGCGGCCGCGCGGATGCAGTCCCGGGTGGCGCTGACCGAATTGCTCTCGCGCTACCCGGATTTCGAGGTCGACCTGGACTCGGTGGCATGGGCAGGCGGCAGCTATGTGCGACGGCCGTTGTCGGTGCCGTTCCGGGCCGGGGCCTGATGCCCCGCGACTGGTTGTCGGCACGGCGGTCCGAAGTGGCCGCCGACCACATCCTCGACGCCGCCGACGCCCTGTTCACCCGACAGGACGCGGCGACCGTCGGCATGCATGAGATCGCGGCGGCCGCAGGCTGTTCCCGTGCCACGCTGTACCGGTATTTCGAGAATCGGGACGCGCTCTATACCGCCTACGTGCACCGCGAGGCGCGCCGACTGTACGAAGAGGTCAGCGAGCAGGTGGCCGCGGTCACCGATCCGGCGCAACGGCTGATCGAAGGCGTGATCACCGCGCTGAACGCAGTGCGCGACAGTCCGGCGCTGGCCTCGTGGTTCGCCACCGCACAGCGACCGATCGGCGGAGAGATGGCCGAACACTCCGAGGTGATCCGGGCATTGGTCGAGGGCTTCGTCCGTTCGCTCGCCGGCGGAGCCGACGGCAGCGACGACGAGGTGGGCCGGCGGGCCCGGTGGCTGGTGCGGGTCATGGTGTCGCTGCTGGTCTTTCCCGGCTGCAACGAAGCCGACGAGCGCGCCATGCTGGCCGAGTTCGTCGCCCCGCTCGTCATACCGGGACAACTACCGGTCGAGTAGCCGATTGCCGGGCGGGACAGGCTGACCTGGCCCATACTTTCGAGTATGGGCAGCCATCCGACGCCACTGCCACCGCTACCGGTGGTCACCAGCATCGCCGAAGTTGTCTCGGCGATCGACACGATTACCGACTGGGCCGTGGAAACCTCAAGTCGGCTGGGCTATTTCGCAGCCCTGTACAAGCGGATCACCATCGCAGTCGGCACCGCGGTGGAGGACGGGGCATTCGAGGACGGTCCGCGGATGGACCGGCTCGACGCGGCGTTCGCGTCCCGGTACTTCGATGCGCTCAACGGGTACTTCCACCCCGACCGCTACCCGAAACCCACCCGGTCGTGGCGGGCCACCTTCGAGTGGGCCGACAAGCCCGAGCCGATCCTGGTGCAGCACATGCTCGCCGGGGTCACCGCCCACATCGTCCTGGATCTCGGCATTGCGGTCCAGGGTCTCGTCGGCGCGGGCCGACTACCCTCGCTGCACAAGGATTTCGACACCATCAACGCGGTGCTGGCAAGCCAGATCGGCGGGGTGGTCAACGACATCAACGAACTATCCCCGGCATTGGCGGACATCTATGCCGTACTCCAACAGCATCAGATCTTCGTCCTCAACGAGGCGATCCGCTCCCTGCGCGACAGCGCCTGGCGGTTCGCCACGGTACTGGCCCTTGAACCCGGATTCGCCCGGCCCGCGACGATCTGGGCGCGAGACCTACAGGTGAGCCAACAGGCGCAGGCAGTGTTCGACCCGCCCAGCCTGGTCGGCGCATTCGATCTGGCGATCAAAGAGATCGCCGCGCGCGAGAGCCGCGACGTGGCCCACAACGTCCAGGTGCTCGACGAGATCGCGGCGACGCCCGCCCCGATCCAAACCGCGCTGTGATCCGGGTGGCTCAGGCCACCCAGTACGCCTGCGCCTTGATGGATCTGCGCGGGATCCCGTACTCCTCGCGGAAGACCCGCGCCACGGCCCGGGTGGTGCGGTTGTTGCAGGCGACCCAGCCGAAGTGGTCGGAGGCGTCGAAAGCCGATGCGCTGAGGGTCTCCAGCAGATCCTCGTCGAATCGGTCCACCCAGATGATCTCCGCGCCCCCGGTGACCGGGAGCTCACGGTCGTCGTCGTGACCCGCCTCCAGGAAGACCCACGCGGGGGCATCCCCGATCGCGTCCAGCAGCGAGTTGATGGCCGGAAGCGAGGCGGTGTCGCCGACGATCAGGTAGCCGGCCGGTGCCGGTTCGGGCAGCGTGAAGTTGCTGCCGAGGACCGTCACGTCCAGAACGTCGCCGGGCTGGGCCTCGCGTGCCCAGCGGGTGGCGATGCCGTCGTGCATGGCGAAATCGATGTCCACCGTTCCGGCCTGAGGATCAGCGTTGACCAGCGTGTAGCCGCGTTGATGGGCCTTGCCCTCGTCAGGGAACCAGCCCCGCACCCACATCGTCGGGTGCACCCGGTGTTCGGCGAGCAACCGCTCGGCACTGAAATGCAGCCTGAGGTAATTCGGCGTGAGCTCGGTACGGCCCGACACCGTCAGCTCGTAGTCACCGCCCCGCCAGAGCTTGACCAGGGCTCCTTCGAGCCCGCGCGACGCCTTCTGCTCGCCCATGCCACCTCCCGTGAACATCTTCGTTAGGTAAGCATAACCTAACTAAATATTCAGGAGCGGACGCGCGTGAACCGGTGCAGCAGCCAGGCCGCCGGAATGGTGAAGACCATCGTGAGCACGAACAGGTTGAACATCGACCCCGTGTAGACCGGATCGCGCATCACCTCGACCATCACCAATTCCATGATCATCAGGTGGATCAGGAAGATCTCGTAGGAGATCTCACCGAGGAAGACCATCGGGCGGGAAGCCAGAAACCGGTTGTACCAACCATGGTCGCCGAGTGCGGGCGGTGCCACCAGCAATGCCGCGATGAACGCGTAGAAGAACGTCTTGACCAGCGCCTCGCTCAACTTGGCGGGCGACGTGGTGGGCTCCCCCGCGATCGGCGTCGACGCGATGAAGTAACTCACCAGGGCCAACGGCACACACACCATCCCGTAGCCGCGCACCTTGAGCTGCCCCAGCACCGTCAGCGCCATGCCCGCCACGAACCAGGCCATGTAGGTGGGCAGCCAAAGCCGGGCCCCGTCAGGGAGATTCGTGGAATCGTGCACGATCCACAGCCACCCCGGCGACACCGCGGCCAGCAGCGCCAGGCCGAAGAACAACAACCCCGGCCGCCAGCGCCGCCGGCACAGCACCACCAGTAGCAGATAGGCCATCAGCGGCAGCGCCACGTAGAACGCCGCCTCGACCGCCAGGCTCCACATCTGGGTCAACCCCTGATGCAGATAGGCGAACAGGTAGTTGTCGGTGTAGATCTGCGACAGCGTCAGATTGCGAAACAGCCCCATCCAGGTGTGACCAGGATTCGGGCCCGCCGTGCGAAAGTGGTAGAGCAGGTAGGCGATCAGCACCGTCACGACATAGGCCGGCATGATCCGTCGCACCCGGTGCCAGGCATAGCGGCGCACCGACGGTGCCTCGCCATTCGTGGCCGCGGCCTTCACCCAGGGCCGGAACAACAGGAAACCACTGAGCACAAAGAAGATCGGCACACCGATCTCGGCGCGCGAATACACCAGCCCGAGATAGCCCTGCCCGTATTTTCCGGTGGTGTAGGCCGCATGCGTCAGCACCACCAGGATGGCGGCCACGGCACGGATCCCCGTCAGAGCGGCGACACGCGTCGAGGCAGAAGCCACGGTGTCTATCGACTCAAGGCCACCCTGATCCGACGGCCCCGTCACGCTCCTGGAGACCGTCACTTGGTCTTCCGGTGCGGCTTCCCCGAGCGATCGCGGTAATCCGAACGGTCTTTGTTGTCGGATCGGCCCTTGTACTCGGAACGGCCCTTGTATTCGCGGCGCGGCCCACGATCGCCGCGGTCGGCGCGCTCAACATGCTCCCGCTCCAGATTGATGAGCATCCCCGAGATACGGGTGTTCTCCAGGGCTTTGAGTGTCTTGCTGGGCAGCTTCTCCGGCAGCTCCACCAGCGAGTAGTCGCCGCGAATGGTGATGTGGCCGAATTCGTTGCGGTGCAGGCCACCCTCATTGGCAATGGCGCCGACGATGTGGCCGGGCCCGACCTTGTGCCGCTTGCCCACCGAGATCCGGTAGGTCGCCAACCCTTCGCGCGGCGGGCGCTCCTTGCGCGCGGGCCGCTCGCCCCGATCGTCACGGTCGCGCTCGCGGCGCTTCTCCGGCGGCGGCTCGGTCATCAGGAACTCTTCGCCGTTGCGCGACTGCAACGCCAACGCCGCGGCGATATCGACCATCGGCACGTCGTTCTCGCGCTCGTAGTCCTCGATGATCCGACGGAACAACTCCAGGCCCGGACCATTGATCGAGTCGGTGATGGAGTCACGGAACTTGGACACGCGCTGCGCGTTGACATCGTCGACGCTGGGCAGCTCGGCCTCGATAACCTTCGACCGGGTGTGCTTCTCGATCGACTTGAGCAGGTGGCGTTCGCGCGGGGTGACGAACAGCAGCGCATGTCCGGACCGGCCGGCCCGGCCGGTCCTGCCGATGCGGTGCACGTACGACTCGGTGTCGTGCGGGATGTCGTAGTTGACGACATGCGAGATGCGTTCGACGTCCAGACCGCGCGCGGCGACGTCGGTGGCGATCAGGATGTCGATCGTGCCGTCCTTCAGCGCGCTGATCGTGCGCTCACGCTGAGCCTGGTTGATGTCACCGTTGATGGCTGCAGCCGCGAAACCGCGGGCCTTGAGCCGCTCGGCGACCTCCTCGGTGGCCTGCTTGGTGCGGACGAACACGATCATCGCGTCGCCCTCTTCGACCTCGAGCACCCGCGTCAGCGCGTCCAGCTTGCGCGCGCCGGCCACCTGGATGAACCGCTGCGTGATGTTCTCGGCGGTGGCGGTCTTGGCCTTGACCGTGACCTCGACCGGATCGTGCAGGTACTTGGTGGTGATCTTGCGGATGGCCGGCGGCATGGTGGCCGAGAACAGCGCCACCTGCTTGTACTCCGGGGTGTCGGCGAGGATCCGCTCGACCTCTTCGGCGAAGCCCATGGTGAGCATCTCGTCGGCCTCGTCGAGCACCAGGTAGTCCAGGTTCGACAGATCCAGCGTGCCGCGCTCTAGGTGATCAATCACCCGGCCCGGGGTGCCCACCACCACCTGCGCTCCGCGCCTCAGCCCGGACAGCTGAACGGTGTAGGACGCCCCGCCGTAGATGGGCAGCACGTTGATCGCGGGCAGATGCGAGCCGTACCGGCCGAACGCCTCGGCGACCTGCAATGCCAGCTCACGAGTCGGTGCCAGCACCAGCGCCTGGGTGTTGCGGCTGGTGGTGTCGATCTTGGACAGGATCGGGATGGCGAAGGCCGCGGTCTTGCCGGTACCGGTCTGGGCCAGCCCGACCACGTCGGAGCCGGCGAGCATGGCCGGAATGGTCGCGGCTTGGATCGCCGACGGCGATTCATAGCCGACTTCAGTGACTGCCTTCAACACCGCAGGGTGGATCTGCAGGTCGGCAAACGTTGGGGCGGTATCCCCCGAATCCGGGTCTGGCGAGGTCATCGGTTCAGAAGTCTAGTGCCAATCGACGGGAATCCTGGCCGCGCGCCTGCACAAACCCGCCACAGGAGCGCGGTAGGTTGCCCAACTGTGAAACGGGTCGCAATGTTCACCATGGCCCCCGGCGCCATCTTGGCGGCTGTGCTCACTCTCGCGGGGTGCGGATCGGGCGATTCAACCGTCTCCAAAACCCCCGATGCGGGACCCGGCCCGGCCCCGACCTCGGTGTCCGCACCTGCCCCGAAGGCCGCTCCGACGTCAGCACCACCACAGGCCGACCCCTGCGCGGTGAACCTGGCCGCCCCGGAGATCGCCAAGGCCGTCTCCGAGCTGCCCCGTGATCCGCGCAGCAATCAGGCCTGGAGCCCCGAGCCGGTGGCGGGCAACTTCAACGAGTGCGCACAGCTGTCGGCGGTGATCGTGCGGGCCAACACCAACACCGAGCACCCCAACACCCGGGCGGTGCTGTTCCACCTCGGCAAGTTCATCCCGACCGGCGTGCCCGACACCTACGGCTTCAATGGCATCGACAAATCGGTCAGCACCGGTGACACCGTGGCGCTGCAGTACTCCGGCGGATTCCACGGGCTGGCCAGCACCGTGAAGTTCCGCTGGAACGGCAGCGGTGTGGAGTTGACGGGCAACGTCTAGCTTCATCCCGATGTCGGTGCCCTCACCTACAGTGGCAGCGTGTTCGTCACCGACGAGGGCGCGTCGGGTCCGACGGTCATCTACAGCGCCTCGGATCTGGCCGCGGCCGCCCGCTGTGAGTACGCCCTGCTGCGTTCCTTCGACGCGCAGCTCGGTCGTGGCCCTGCGGTGTCGTCCGACGACGAACTGCTCGCTCGCACCGCACAACTCGGCGGCGAACACGAGCAGCGCCATCTCGAGGACCTGCGCGCGCACTCTGAGGTGACGGTGATCGGCCGGCCCACCTACACGGCGGCGGGGCTGACGACGGCGGCCGAAGCCACCCTCGAAGCAGCGCAACGCCGCGACCCGGCGATCTATCAGGCCGCGATGTTCGACGGACGGTTCGCCGGGTTCGCCGACTTCCTGATCTGGGACGGTCAGCGCTACCGCCTGCGGGACACCAAACTGTCCCGCTCGGTCAAGGTGGAGGCGCTGCTCCAGCTGGCCGCCTACGCCGATGTGCTGTCGGGCGCCGGCGTGCCGGTCGCCGATGAGGTCGACCTCGTCCTCGGCGACGGGGCGATATCCAGCTACCGCGTCGACGAACTGCTGGCGGTGTACCGCCCGCGGCGCACCGCGCTTCAGGCACTGCTCGACGGTCACCTGGCCGGCGGCACCGCAGTGCAGTGGTCCGACGACACGGTGCGGGCGTGTTTCGGCTGCAGTGAATGCGAGCAGCAGATCCGCGCCACCGAGGACCTGTTCCTGGTGGCCGGAATTCGGGCCAGCCAGCGCGCCCGGCTCATCGAGGCCGGTGTCACCACCACCCGTCAACTGGCCGACCACACCGATGCGGTGCCCGGGTTGGCCCAGCGCGCCCTGACCGCGCTGAGCGGGCAGGCCCGGCTACAGGTGGCACCGCGGCCAGATGGCAAGCCGCCCTACGAAGTCGCCGATCCGCAACCGCTGATGCTGCTGCCGGATCCGGACAAGGGCGACCTGTTCTTCGACTACGAAGGCGACCCGTTGTGGACGGCCAACGGACAGGACTGGGGCCTGGAATACCTGTGGGGTGTCCTGGGCGCCGAAGGGAACTTCCAGCCGTTGTGGGCGCACGACCGGGCCAGCGAACGCCAGGTACTCATCGATTTCCTGGACCTGGTCCGCAAGCGGCGCAAGCGTTTTCCCAAGATGCACATCTACCACTACGCGCCCTATGAGCGCAGCACCCTGCTGCGTCTGACCGGCCGCTACGGGGTCGGCGAGAACGATGTCGACGACCTGCTGCGCAACGGTATCCTCGTCGATCTGCTTCCGTTGGTACGCAAGAGCATTCGCGTCGGCACCGAGAACTACAGCATCAAATCGCTGGAACCGCTGTACATGGGTAACGAATTGCGCGGCGGTGAGGTCACCAAGGCCACCGATTCGATCACCGAATACGCACGCTACTGCGCACTGCGCGACGCCGGTCACCACGACGAGGCTGCCACCGTACTCAAGGAGATCGAGGACTACAACCGCTACGACTGCCGGTCCACCCACCGGCTGCGGGACTGGCTGATCAATCGAGCGTTCGAAGCCGAGGTGCCACCGCGCGGCCCACAACCGGTGCGCGACGGAGCACCGATCGAGAAAGCCGACGCCGTCGACCGCAAGCTGATGCGCTTCGCCGGTGACGGAGTGGAACCTCGAACGGCCGAGCAACAGGCGGTGGCACTCATCGCCGCGGCCCGCGGTTTCCACAAACGTGAGGACAAACCGTTCTGGTGGGGTCATTTCGATCGGATCAACAGTCCTGTCGACGAATGGGCCGACAGCACAGGTGTTTTCGTCGCCGAACAAGCCCGGGTCGTGACCGACTGGCACACTCCGCCCCGGGCCCGCAAACCACAACGACAGGTCCTGCTGACCGGCACCATCGACACCGGGGAGCTGGGCACCGAGATGTACGCGCTCTACGCCCCGCCGGCACCGGCAGGCCTGTCCGACGACCCGGACCGTCGCGGCTTCGGCAGCGCCGCCGTCGTCGAGTGCAACAACCCGGATGCGCCCACCGAGGTGGTGATCACCGAACGCCAACCCAAACACGGCGACGCCTTCGCCCAGGTGCCGTTCGCGCTGACCCCCGGGCCGCCGATCAACACCAAGCCCCTGCAGGCATCCATCGACAGCACGGCAACCACCGTCTCCGCCGGTCTGCCGAAGCTGCCCGCCGACGCGGTGACCGATGTCCTGCTGCGCCGCCCACCCCGCACCGTCAGCGGCCGGGCACTGCCCCGCGGCGGGGAGACCGCCGCCGATATCACCGCGGCCCTGCTGGATCTGAACTCCTCATACCTCGCGGTGCACGGGCCGCCCGGCACCGGCAAGACCCACACGTCGGCGAAGATCATCGCCCGCCTGGCCAACGAATATCACTGGCGGATCGGCATCGTCGCGCAGTCACACGCGGTGATCGAGCATCTGCTGGATCAGGTGATCGACGCCGGGGTGGACGCGGCGCTGGTTGCCAAGAAACGCAAGGGCGCCGACCCCCGGTGGACTGAGATCGGCGAGAACGCCTTCGCGTCGTTCATCGCTGATCATCCCGGATGCGTGATCGGCGGCACCGCATGGGATTTCGCGAACGAGGCCCGGGTCCCGCGCCTTTGCCTCGACCTGCTGGTGATCGAAGAGGCCGGCCAGTTCAACCTGGCCAATACCGTCGCGGTGGCCCCGGCCGCACGCAACCTTCTGCTCCTGGGGGATCCGCAGCAATTGCCCCAGGTCTGCCAGGGCACCCATCCGGCACCGGTCGACGATTCCGCATTGGGGTGGCTGGTCGAGGGCGCGCACACGCTGCCGGCCGATCGCGGCTATTTCCTGGACTGCTCGTTCCGGATGCATCCGGCAGTGTGCGGCCCGGTGTCGCGCCTGTCCTATGACGGTCGGCTGAAGTCACACGAAAAGGTCAGTGGCGCACGCAAACTCGACGGTATCGAACCCGGAGTTCGGGTACTCGAGGTCGGGCACCTGGGCAATTCGACCGACAGTCCCGAAGAGGCCGCAGCGATCGTCGCGGCCATCACCGGCCTGCTCGGCGCCACCTGGACCGACGAGCACGGCAGCACGCCGCTGGGGCAGGACCACTTCCTGGTGGTGACGCCCTACAACGCCCAGGTGACCACCGTGCGTCGAGCTCTCGACGCGGCGGGCCTGACCGAGGTACAGGCCGGCACGGTGGACAAGTTTCAGGGCCGACAGGCACCTGTGGTCTTCGTATCGATGACGGCGTCCTCGGCCGCCGATGTGCCCCGCGGGATCGGGTTCCTGCTGAACCGCAACCGGCTCAACGTGGCGATCAGCCGGGCCAAATATGTCGCGTACATCGTGCGCTCACCCCAGCTCACCGACTATCTGCCGGCTCAGCCGGACAGCCTGATCGCGCTCGGTGCATTCCTGGCCCTGACCGATCCTGTGATACACCCGACCGGTGACTGAAACGCTTACCGAAACGCTTGCCGGGATCGTCGGTGCCGGGTACGTCACCACCGACCCCGACGTGTTGGACGGTCGCTGCGTCGACCACACCGGGCGTTACCGCGGACAGGCCACCGCGCTGGTCCGCCCCGGCAGCGCCGACGAAGTGGCCGCGGTGCTGCGGGCCTGCCGCGACGCCGGAGCGTGTGTCACGGTGCAGGGCGGCCGAACCTCGCTGGTGGCCGGGACGGTGCCCGAGAACGACGACATCCTGCTGTCCACCGAGCGACTCACCGAGATCGGCACCGTCGACACCGTCGAGCGCCGGGTCAGTGTCGGCGCCGGGACTCCCCTGGCCGCCGTGCAGCGGGCTGCCACCGCGGCCGGTCTGGTGTTCGGGGTGGACCTCGCCGCGCGGGAATCGGCCACGGTCGGCGGCATGGCCTCCACCAACGCCGGCGGTCTGCGCACGGTGCGCTACGGCAACATGGGCGAGCAGGTACTGGGCCTGGACGTCGCACTGCCCGACGGGTCGGTGGTGCACCGGCACAGCCGGGTACGACGCGACAACACCGGCTACGACCTGGCCTCCCTCTTCGTCGGCGCGGAGGGCACCCTCGGCGTGATCACCGGGCTGGACCTCCGGCTGCATCCCACCCCCACCCACCGGGTCACCGCCATCTGCGGGTTCGCCAACCTGGACGCACTGGTCGGCGCCGGCCGCATCTTCCGCGACCTCGAGGGCATCGCCGCCCTGGAGTTGATCGACGCCCGAGCCAGCGCACTGACCGCCGAGCACCTCGGCGTGGGCGCCCCGGTCGACGGTGCCTGGCAGCTGCTGATCGAACTGGCCGGTGACAGCGACCAGACCGAACGCCTGGCCGATGCGCTCGAGGGCGCCGACCTCTGCGGCGAACCTGCCGTCGGCGTCGACACGAACTCCCAGCAGCGGTTGTGGCAGGTGCGCGAATCGGTGGCCGAGGTACTCGGATTGTTCGGCCCGCCACTGAAATTCGATGTCTCCCTGCCGCTGTCGGCCATCCAGGGTTTCGCCGACGCGGCCGCCGAATTGATCGCCAGCCACGCGCCAGACGCCATCCCGGTGCTGTTCGGTCACATCGGCGAGGGCAACCTGCACCTGAACGTGCTGCGCTGCTCCACCCAGTCCGAACCCGGGCTGTACGCCGCGATGATGACGCTGATCGCCGACTGCGGCGGCAACGTCAGCTCAGAACACGGCGTCGGCTCACGCAAACGCGACTACGTGGCGATGTCACGCACCGAGGCCGACATCGCGGCAATGCGCACGGTCAAGGCCGCGTTCGACCCCGGTGGTCACCTCAATCGCGCCGTACTGTTCGGTCACGCTCGGACATGAACTCGGCGTAGAGGTTCTCCCACCGGTCAGGGTCAGCGGATACCGGTTGAGCCACGGGGACCGCCCGGAATGCATCCGTCACCGCCTCGGCGTCCACTGCGTCGTCGTCGCCGTCATGGCTCACGGTGAACTCGACGTAGTCGTCGTCATCGTCGTCACGAGGATCGATGTAGGGCTCCGGGTCGGGCTCCGCCGCCAAGGTGGGCTGGGCATCGAAACCGAGCAGGAACAGGGCCGCCACCACACCGAACAGCGCGACGAACGCGGGCAGCAGCATCGACTGCGACATCGCCGCGGCGAACGGCGCGTGCAGGAACTCGGGCAGCTCGGCCGCCGAACCCTCCCCGCGCGGCGCCGCACTTGCCGCCCCCGGCAGTTCGGCGCCGATGCGCGACGTCATGTACGCCGCGATACCGGCGCTGCCCAGCACCGACCCGACCTGGCGCGTGGCGTTGTACACACCCGACCCGGCCCCGGCCAGGTCCGGCGGCAGGTTGCGCGTCGCCGTCGCGGCCAGCGGCGACCAGATGAATGCCATCCCGACGCCCATCACCACCTGCGGCAGCAGCAGCCGCCAGATCGGCGTCGTCGGCGTCATCTCCAGCGCCAGCCAGGTCAACCCGATCGCCATGGCCGAGAAGCCGAAGCCGATCACCGGCGTCGGATGCGCCCGGTCGACGATGCGGCCCACCACCGGTGCCAGCACACCGCTGGCGATCGCGGTCGGCGCGGTCAACAGGGCCGAGCGGATCGGCGACAGCCCGCACACGGTCTGGGCGTAGAACATCAACGGCAGGATCATCGCGGTCACCGCGAACCCGATCGTCGCGACGCCCACGTTGGCCAGGCTGAAGTCGCGGTCTTTGAAGATCCGCAGCGGGATCAGCGGCTCGGCGGTGTTGACCGCCTGCCAGCACACGAACGCCACCATCACCGCGATGCCGACGGCCCCGGTGGCCCACACCCACGGCGCCCAGTCCCGCGACTGCCCCTCCTGCAGCGCGAACACGATCAGGAACATGCCGACGCCGGACAACACCACGCCCAGCACGTCGAACCGGTGCGGCTGGGTCGGCAGCACCGGAACCAACCACACCGCCAGCGCCAGACCCAGGATTCCGATCGGCACGTTGACGAAGAAGATCCACTGCCAGCCCAGTCCCCCGACCAGCACGCCACCGGCCAGCGGCCCGACCAGGGTGGCCACCCCGGCGGTCGCACCCCACACGCTCATCGCCACCCCGCGCCGCTCGGGCGGGAAGATGCGGGTGATCGTCGACAACGTCTGCGGCGTCAACAACGCCGCGCCGATGCCCTGCACCACGCGTGCGGCGATCAACATCTCGACGCTGCCGGCCAGACCACACCACAGCGAGGCCAAGGTGAACACGGCCAGTCCGGCCAGATAGAGGTTCTTGGGCCCGTACACATCGCCGAGCCGACCGGCGACGAGCAACGGCACCGCATAAGCGAGCAGGTACGCACTGGTCACCCAGATGACCCCGTCGTAGTCCGCACCGAGCTGATCCATGATCGTGGGGTTGGCGACCGCGACGATCGTCGCGTCCACCAGGATCATGAAGAAGCCGACCATCATGGCCCACAGCGCGTTCCACGGATTCTCCGGACGCGCGGACACCCTGCCCTGCGGGCTCGGGGTGCGGGCGTTCAGCACTGGAGACATGTCGAATGTGGTGGGTTGGGCCTCGGGTCCGACCTAATTTGGGTTGTTGGCGCGCCCAGCCGACGCTACCCGGGACGGGTCAGGCCGGCTCGACAACCGCCTCCGGAGCGACGTCGAGCGTGTCGCCTGGGTATTCGCCGGCATCGTCGTCACCGTTACGCCGGCCCACCATCAGCAGCGCCGCCAAGGCGATCGCCATGCCGGCCGTCATCACCCACGACAACGCCGGCGCACCGTTGCCCAGGGCCCCGATCGCGGGTGCCACCGCGGCACCGAGCCCGAACTGCGCCGCGCCCAGCAGCGCGGCCGCCGTTCCGGCAGCGTCGGGATGGCGCGACAGCGCCACCGCCGGGGCATTGGGAAGCACCAGGCCCATCCCGGCCAGGATCGCCAGCACCGGCACCAAGAACGCGGACAGCCCGCCCACGTGCGCGACGGTCAGTGCGACGAACACCACGCCGGCCAGCGTCGACCAGGTCAGCGCCGCCACCGTGATGGCCTGCGGCGAGAACCGGCGCAGCAACACCACGTTGAACTGTGTGGAGCCGATCAGCGCGATGGCGCCCGCGGCGAACACCAGCGCGAACGCCTGCTGGTCCAGACCGTAATGGCCCTGCAGGACGAACGGCGCGGCCGAGATGTAGGCGAACAGCCCGGACATGCCCAGCGCGGCGACCAGCACCAGGATCACGAACCGCGAGTCACGCAGAAGCTCGACGTAGGTGCCGATGATGCCGCCCACCGCCAGCGGGCGCCGGTGCGAAACCGGCAGCGTCTCGGGCAGGGCGAGCGCAGCCATCACCAACAGTCCGCCGGCCGCCACCACCAACGCGACGAAGACCCAGTGCCAGGACCCGTGCAACAGCACCGCCGCGCCCAACGACGGGGCCAGCACCGGAGCCACCCCGAGCACCAGCATCAACCGCGACATCACCGTCGCCGCCGCCGTGCCGCTGTAGAGGTCACCGACCACGGCGATGGCCACCACCGAGGCGGCCGCCGCACCCATGCCCTGCAGTCCGCGGGCCAGCCCGAGGATCGCGATGTTGGGCGCCAGTACACACAGCACCGAGGCCACCATGTGCAGCACGATGCCCGCCATCAAGGGACGCCTGCGGCCCAGCGAATCGGACAGCGGGCCGACGATCAGCTGGCCGAGTGCCAGGCCGGCCAGGGTGCCGGTGAGCGTCAACTGCGACACCGAGGAGGAGACCGAGAGCTCGTCGGCGATCCGGGGCAGCGCCGGCAGATACATGTCGATGGTCAGCGGCCCCAGCGCCACCAGGGCGCCCAGCACCAGGATCATCCGGATCCGGCCCGGCATCCGAGTGTGCGCTGTTGCCGATGCTGCCTGCCCCACGTCGGGCGATGATGCCATGAAGTTGAACAGCCCCGCATTTGAGTTTTTTGTTCCCCGTCACGTCCGGCGGACGTACGCAGTGACAGCCGTCACCCTCGGGCACCCGCAGCCGGTCGTCGTTCGTTCTCCCGGCGTCAGGTCACGCGTTAGCCTGGCAGTCAACGATGGGTTCACACCTGGGAGGCCCCGAAGTGCGTGCGCGGTCCAAGCCACAACTGCCTGCGACGGTCGAGGCGTCCGAAGATCCCAGCGCCGCCGCCAGGGTGCTCTCGACCATCATCGAGGGCAGCTCACGGGTCCAGGCGCCCGCGGTCAAGGCGTACGTGGATCGGCTGCGCAGCAACCAGCCCGATGCCACCCCGGCCCAGATCGTCACCCGGCTCGAGAAGCACTACCTGGCCGCAGTGATGGCCAGCGGTGCCGCCGTCGGCTCCGCGGCGGCGTTCCCGGGCATCGGGACCCTGGTGGCCCTGTCGGCCGTCGCCGGCGAGACAGTCGTGTTCCTCGAAGCCACGTCGGTGTTCGTGCTGGCGGTCGCCGAGGTCCACGGCATCCCCGCCGACCACCGCGAACGGCGCCGCGCCCTGGTGCTCTCGGTGCTCGTCGGCGATGACAGCAAGCACGCCATCGCCGACCTCCTGGGCACCGGACGCACCAGCGGCGCATGGCTGTCCGACGGTGCCGCGACCCTACCGTTGCCCGCCGTCTCGCAGCTCAACTCCCGGCTGGTCAAGTACTTCGTCAAGCGGTATACGCTCAAGCGCGGCGCGATGGCTTTCGGCAAGATGCTGCCGGTGGGTATCGGTGCTGTCATCGGCGGTGTCGGCAACCGGCTGATGGGTAAGAAGATCGTCGCCAACGCCCGCCAGGCGTTCGGCGCGCCCCCGCCGCGGTGGCCTGCAACGCTGCATGTACTGCCGTCCGCAAAGTCCTGAGGCCCATGCCGACCTCGGGTCGCGCCGAAAGGCGATAGCCTTTATGCGGCGGTCGAGCGGGGTCAACCGCCCACAGAAGAAACACAAGCGGCAAGCCTCCTTGTGACGGCGAGCCGGACATAAGAATCGAGGCGAGTGTCTGCCGTGAGCAGTTCACCTTCACCATTCGGGCAGAACGAGTGGTTGGTCGAGGAGATGTATCGCAAGTTCCGCGAGGATCCCTCTTCGGTGGATCCGAGTTGGCACGAATTTCTGGTCGACTACTCCCCTGAGCCCACCACCGACAACACCGTCGCCAACGGTCAGTCGACGGCGCCGGCAGCGCCGGCAGCGCCAGCAGCGCCGGCTGCGCCGGCAGCAACTCCGGCCGCGCCTGCGGCGGCCGCTCCGGCAACCGCCGCTCCGGCGGCGCCCGCGAAGCCTCCGGCAAAAGCGGCTCCGGCCAAGGCTGCGCCGGCCGCTCCCACCGCGGCCGAGGGCGACGAGACGCAGGTGCTGCGCGGCGCGGCAGCAGCCGTCGTCAAGAACATGAACGCTTCGCTGGAGGTGCCCACCGCGACGAGCGTGCGGGCCATCCCGGCCAAGCTGATGATCGACAACCGCGTCGTCATCAACAACCACCTCAAGCGCACCCGCGGCGGCAAGGTCAGCTTCACCCACCTGCTCGGCTACGCCATCGTGCAGGCGGTCAAGAAGTTCCCGAACATGAACCGGTACTTCGCCGAGGCCAACGGCAAGCCCGCCGCGGTCACGCCGGCCCACACGAATCTGGGCCTGGCCATCGACCTGCCCGGCAAGGACGGCAGCCGCTCACTGGTCGTGGCCGCGATCAAGCGCTGCGAGACCATGCATTTCGGCCAGTTCATCGCAGCATACGAGGACATCGTGCGGCGGGCCCGCGACGGCAAGCTGACCGCCGAGGACTTCTCCGGCGTGACGATCTCGCTGACCAACCCGGGCACCATCGGCACCGTGCACTCGGTGCCGCGGCTCATGCAGGGCCAGGGCGCCATCATCGGTGCCGGCGCCATGGAGTACCCGGCCGAGTTCCAGGGCGCCAGCGAGGAACGCATCGCCGACCTGGGCATCGGCAAGCTGATCACCCTGACCTCGACGTATGACCACCGCATCATCCAGGGCGCGGAGTCGGGTGACTTCCTGCGCACCATCCACCAGTTGCTGCTGGACGACGAGTTCTTCGACGAGATCTTCCGCGAACTCGGCATCCCGTACGAGCCGGTGCGCTGGCGCACGGACAACCCGGACTCCATCGCCGACAAGAACGCACGCGTCATCGAACTGATTGCGGCCTACCGCAACCGCGGCCACCTGATGGCCGACATCGACCCGCTGCGGCTGGACAACACCCGGTTCCGCAGTCACCCGGACCTCGACGTCAACACCCACGGGCTGACGCTGTGGGACCTGGACCGCGAGTTCAAGGTGGACGGGTTCTCCGGCAAGCAACACATGAAGCTGCGCGATGTGCTGTCGGTGCTGCGGGATGCGTACTGCCGCCACATCGGCGTGGAGTACACCCACATCCTCGAGCCCGAGCAGCAACGCTGGCTGCAGGAACGCGTCGAGATCAAGCATGACAAGCCGACCGTCGCCGAGCAGAAGTACATTCTGAGCAAGCTCAATGCGGCCGAGGCGTTCGAGACCTTCCTGCAAACCAAATACGTTGGGCAGAAGCGCTTCTCGCTCGAAGGTGCAGAGACCGTCATCCCGATGATGGACGCCGCGATCGACCAGTGCGCCGAGCACGCGCTCGACGAGGTCGTCATCGGCATGCCACACCGCGGCCGGCTCAATGTGCTGGCCAACATCGTCGGCAAGCCCTACAGCCAGATCTTCACCGAGTTCGAGGGCAACCTGAACCCGTCGCAGGCGCATGGCTCCGGCGACGTGAAATACCACCTCGGCGCATCCGGCAACTACATCCAGATGTTCGGCGACAACGACATTCAGGTGTCGCTGACCGCCAACCCGTCGCACCTCGAAGCGGTCGACCCGGTGCTCGAGGGCCTGGTCCGAGCCAAGCAGGATCTACTGGACGGCAGCAGGGACGCCGACGTCTCCGGTGAGTACCCCGTCGTCCCGCTGATGTTGCACGGCGACGCGGCATTCGCCGGCCAGGGCGTGGTCGCCGAGACGCTGAACCTCGCGCTGCTCAACGGTTACACGACCGGCGGCACCGTCCACATCGTGGTCAACAACCAGATCGGGTTCACCACGGCGCCAACGGATTCGCGCTCCAGCGAGTACTGCACCGACGTCGCCAAGATGATCGGTGCGCCGATCTTCCACGTCAACGGCGACGACCCGGAGGCCTGCGCCTGGGTGGCGCGGCTGGCCGTGGACTTCCGCCAGGCGTTCAAGAAGGACGTCGTCATCGACATGCTGTGCTACCGCCGCCGCGGACACAACGAAGGCGACGACCCGTCGATGACCCAGCCGTACATGTACGACGTCATCGACACCAAGCGCGGCTCCCGCAAGGCCTACACCGAGGCCCTGATCGGCCGCGGCGACATCTCGATGAAAGAGGCCGAGGACGCCCTGCGCGACTACCAGGGCCAGCTCGAGCGGGTGTTCAACGAGGTGCGCGAACTGGAGAAGCACGCCGCCGAACCCAGCGAGTCCGTCGAGTCCGACCAGCAGATCCCGCAGCGGCTGGCCACCGCGGTGGACAAGTCGCTGCTGGCCCGGATCGGCGATGCCCACCTGGCCCTGCCGGACGGGTTCACCGTGCACCCGCGCGTCAAGCCGGTGCTGGAGAAGCGCCGGGAGATGGCCTACGAAGGCAAGGTCGACTGGGCATTCGCCGAGCTGCTCGCGCTCGGGTCGCTCATCTCGGAGGGCAAGCTGGTCCGGTTGAGCGGCCAGGACACCCAGCGCGGCACGTTCACCCAGCGCCACGCCGTCATCGTCGACCGCAAGACCGGCGAGGAGTTCACCCCGCTGCAGCTGCTGGCCACGAGCACCGACGGCACCCCGACCGGCGGCAAGCTCCTGGTGTACAACTCGGCGCTGTCGGAGTACGCCGCGGTGGGCTTCGAATACGGCTACTCGGTGGGCAACCCGGACGCAATGGTGTTGTGGGAGGCCCAGTTCGGCGACTTCGTCAACGGCGCCCAGTCGATCATCGATGAGTTCATCAGCTCCGGTGAGGCCAAGTGGGGTCAGCTGTCCGACGTCGTGCTGCTGCTGCCGCACGGCCACGAGGGCCAGGGCCCCGACCACACGTCGGGCCGCATCGAGCGCTTCCTGCAGCTGTGGGCCGAGGGTTCGATGACCATCGCGGTGCCGTCGACCCCGGCGAACTACTTCCACCTGTTGCGCCGCCACGGCCTCGACGGCATCCAGCGTCCGCTGATCGTCTTCACCCCGAAGTCGATGCTGCGCAACAAGGCCGCCGTCAGCGACATCCGGGACTTCACCGAGAACAAGTTCCGCTCGGTGCTGGAGGAAGCCTCCTACACCGATGGTGAGGGCGACCGCAGCAAGGTCACCCGGGTCCTGTTGTGCAGCGGCAAGATCTATTACGACCTGGCGGCACGCAAGGCCAAGGACAACCGTGAGGACGTCGCGATCGTGCGTCTCGAACAGCTCGCCCCGCTGCCGCGGCGCCGGCTGGCGGAGACTCTGGACCGCTACCCGAACGCCACGGAGAAGTTCTGGGTACAGGAGGAGCCGGCCAACCAGGGTGCATGGCCGTCACTGGGCCTGACCCTGCCCGAGGTGCTGCCGGACTACTTCACCCCGATCAGGCGGATCTCGCGGCGCGCGATGTCGGCTCCGTCCTCGGGGTCGTCGAAGGTACATGCCGTCGAACAGCAGGAGATCATCGATCTGGCCTTCGGGTAACCAGCTTCCCTGATCTCCGAAGTCAACGAAATGGTCGCTGCCGCACGACGGTAGCGACCATTTCGCTTCTTTCGGGGCGGGTTTCGATCAGGGTGCGCACAACGCTGGGCGGGGCGAGTGGCGCTAACTAGACAACTAGGGTGACATTGACGCCCGTCGCCGCCCCCGCCCAGACGGGCCCAGCGACACCCACCAATCCCGCCACGGTGCGCACCGCGGTCCTGGCCAGCGTGCTCGGGACGACGATCGAGTGGTACGACTTCTTCCTGTACGCCACGGCCGCGAGCCTGGTGTTCAACCACACCTTCTTCCCGGACCAGAGCTCTTTCGTCGGCACGATGCTGGCGTTCGCCACGTTCGCGGTCGGGTTCCTGGTCCGGCCCATCGGCGGATTCGTCTTCGGTCACATCGGCGACCGGATCGGCCGCAAGAAGACGCTCGCCCTGACGATGCTGCTGATGGGCACGGCCACCGCGTTGATGGGTGTGCTGCCCACCGCGGCGCAGATCGGTGTGCTGGCGCCGATCCTGCTTCTGGTGTTGCGCGTGGTTCAGGGATTCGCCCTCGGCGGTGAGTGGGCCGGCGCGGTGCTGCTGGCCGTCGAGCACAGCCCTCGTCATCGCCGCGGATTGTTCGGGAGCATCCCCCAGGTCGGGCTGGCGCTGGGCCTGGCGCTCGGCACCGGAGTGTTCGTGCTGTTGCAGCTGTGGCTGTCGGCCGAGGCGTTCCAGGCCTACGGGTGGCGGATCGCGTTCCTGTTCAGCGTCGTGCTGGTGATCTTCGGCGTCGTGGTGCGGTTCCGGGTGGCCGAGACCCCGGCGTTCGAGAAGCTGCGCGACGACGACGAACGCTCGGCGGTCCCCGTGAAGGAGATCTTCCGTCCCCCGACGCTGCGCTCGACCGTGCTGGGCCTCTTGTCACGCTGGGGCGAGGGCGCCGCGTTCAACACCTGGGGCGTGTTCACCATCTCGTATGCCACCGCGACCCTGCACCTGGGCAAGGTGCCCGTCCTGACCGTGGTGACCGCGGCAGCGCTGCTCATGGCGGTGCTGCTGCCGGTGTCGGGTCTGCTGGCCGACCGGTTCAGCCCGAAGGCCGTCTACGCGTCGGGCATCGCCGCGTACGCGGTCGTGGTGTTCCCGGCGTTCGCGTTGTTCGGCACCGGCAACATCGTGGCGTACGCGGTGGGAATGTTGTTGGCGTTCGGGGTCATTCACGCCTGGTTCTACGGCGCGCAGGGCACGCTGTACGCGTCACTGTTCCCGACCCGCACCCGCTACACGGGGCTGTCGACGGTGTATCAGCTCTCCGGGGTCTACGCCTCTGGCCTGACCCCGCTGATCCTGACGGCGTTGATCGCGGCGGGCGGCGGCACCCCCTGGTTGGCGTGCGGGTACCTGGTGGCCACCGCGGTGATCAGCGTCGTCGCGACACTGTTGCTGCGCCCCGAGCACTAGGCGGCAGCAAGAGTCAGCACGTCAGTACCAGCGGGCCGGACTCGGTGATCGCCACGGTGTTCTCGGTGTGGGCGGTACGGGAGCCGTCGGCCGATCGGATGGTCCACCCGTCGCGGTCGTAGACGATGCGGTTGGTGCCGGCGGCAAGCCACGGTTCGAGCGCCAGCGTCATCCCCGCCCGCAACTTCATGCCGCGGCCCGGATTGCCGCGGTTGGGCACGTGCGGGTCCTCATGCATGGTCCGGCCCAGCCCGTGCCCACCGAATTCGAGGTTGACCGGGTAGCCATAGTCGGCCGCGACGGCGCCGATGGCGGCCGAGATGTCGCCGAGCCGGTTACCCGGCCGTGCTTCGGCCGTTCCGGCGGCCAGCGCCTCCTCGGTGGCCCGGACCAGTCGCACGTCGGCGGCCGCGGGGGTTCCGACGATCACGGTGCGCGCCGCGTCAGCCACCCAACCGTCGATGGACACCGCGAAGTCCATGCTGAGCACATCGCCGTCGCACAGCCGGTAGTCATGCGGAAGGCCATGCAGCACAGCGTCGTTGACCGACAGGCAGATGACGTTGCGGAACGGACCTTTGCCGAACGACGGGTCGTAGTCCCAGTAGCAGGACTCGGCGCCGCGGCTTTTGACCATGTCGCGGGCGTGGTGTTCGAGGTCGAGCAGGTTCACTCCGATCGCGACGAGCCCACTCAGCTCGCTGAGCACCTCGGCCACGAACCGCCCGGTGACCCGCATCTTCTCGATCTCGGCGTCGGTCTTCAGCTCGATCATGTCTACACCTTCCTCGGTATTTAAATACCAACACTAGCGGTATATAAATACCGGCGCTACCGTGGAGCCGTGGTCCGCACCCCGCTCACACCCGCACAGATCGCAGCCGGCCGACGGCTCGGCGAGACCCTGCGCGCCGCCCGGGGCGCCCGCTCGCTCGACGAGGTGGCCGAACATGCCGGCATCTCCCCGGAGACCCTGCGCAAGATCGAGACCGGCCGGCTGCCCTCCCCCGCGTTCGGCACGGTCGTCGGACTGAGCGACGCCCTCGGAATTCCGCTGGAGGCCCTGGCGCAGGTATGGCGGCCGGTGCGCGCGGCGGCGTCATAGCCCTACCGTGGGAGAAATGGACTCCCCGGATTACGGATTCGACGGCGATTACAACAAGGTGTCGGCACGCAACCAGGCCGCGATCGCCGGCGGCGCGTTCATCGGCCTGCTGATCACGGCGATCATCGGCATCGTTCGCGGTCGACACCGAACCGGCTGGCTCGCAGGGGGTTTGGCCGCGTTGCTGGCGACCACCGTCGGATTGTTCGTGCACGCCACGCGGCGCGGGAAGTTCGCGGTGTGGCGCGACATCCTCGACGACCTGGCCCTGCGGGGCGATGAGACGCTGCTCGATCTCGGCTGCGGGCGCGGCGCGGTGCTGCACGCCGCGGCCAAACGGCTACCGGACGGACGCGCCCTGGGCGTCGACCTGTGGCGTGCCGATCAGACCGGCAACTCGCCGGAGCAGACTCTGGCCAACGCGGCAGCCGAGGGCGTCGCCGACAGGGTCGAGGTACACACCGGCGACATGACCGCGCTGCCGTTCGACGATGCCAGCGTCGACGTCATCGTCAGCAGCCTGGCCATTCACAACATCCCGGATCGCGCCGGCCGGTCCCGCGCACTCGATGAGGCCGCCCGGGTGTTGCGCCCCGGTGGGCGACTGGCGATCGCCGATATCTGGGACACCCGGCGCCACACCGACCGGTTGCGCGCCATCGGCTGGCAAGACGTGCGGCGACGAAATCTCGGCTGGCGGATGTGGTGGGGCGGCCCTTATGTGGGAACTCACCTCGTGACCGCCACCAAGCCAGCCGACGAACGCGAGACCGCGGGTACCGGCTAATCTCGACAAAAGGTCGAACGACACAAGGGAGTGGGCATGGAAGGCTTCGCCGGAAAGGTCGCCGTCGTAACCGGCGCCGGATCAGGCATCGGACAGGCTCTGGCCATCGAGCTGGGACGCTCGGGCGCCAAATTGGCGATCAGCGACGTCGACACCGAAGGCCTGGCCGTCACCGAGGAACGCCTCAAGGCGATCGGCGCCGAGGTCAAGACCGACCGGCTCGACGTCACCGAGCGCGAGGCTTTCCTGCTCTACGCCGACGCTGTCAAGGAGCACTTCGGCAAGGTCAACCAGATCTACAACAACGCAGGCATCGCATTCAGCGGCGACGTCGAGATCAGCCAGTTCAAGGACATCGAGCGGGTGATGGACGTCGACTATTGGGGCGTCGTCAACGGCACCAAGGCCTTCCTGCCGCACCTGATCGCCTCCGGCGACGGGCACGTCATCAACGTCTCCAGCCTGTTCGGCATCTTCTCGGTTCCCGGCCAAGCCGCCTACAACTCGGCCAAGTTCGCGGTGCGCGGCTTCACCGAGGCCCTGCGTCAGGAAATGGCCCTGGCCAAGCATCCGGTCAAGGTGACGTGTGTGCACCCGGGCGGGATCAAGACCGCCATCGCGCGCAATGCCACCGTCGCCGAGGGACTGGACCAGAAGGCGCTCGCGGAAACCTTCGATCGGCAGCTGGCCAACACCACTCCCCAGCGCGCCGCCACGATCATCCTCGAGGCCGTGCGCAAGGACAAGGCGCGCGTGCTGGTCGGGGCCGACGCCAAGATCCTCGACGTCATCGTGCGGATCACCGGCTCCGGCTACCAGAAGCTGTTCGCCTCCGCGATGGGTCGGATGATCCCGCGCTGACGCCGGCCACTGGATCTGCCGAGATCTGGTCGCTGTCGGTGTCGTAGTCGAACAGCTCGCCGTAGCGACCCCAGTCGATCGCGATGTCGAGTTGGCGCTGGGCGTCGTCCGGACCGAACCCACGCCGGAGCAGATCCAGGAAGAACCCGGCCCGCAGGTTTCCATCGGAGCTGGTACCCAGCGCGGTGCAGATGGTGCGGACCAACGGCGCCCGCGTGCGCGCTTGCTCGGCGAAGATCCGCTTGCTCGACTGGATGTCGGCGGTGGTGAATTCACCTCCGGTAACCGTCAATTCGAGGTCCCCGTGGCGCACGTGCAACATCCCGAGCATGGCCGCGGCGTCCACGAGCGGCAGCAGGTCGTCGATCTCGAAGTTGAGTTCGGTGGCGATGTCGGGCAGGTCGGCTTTCCCGCCTCTGGCGTAGACGATCTCGACCAGCCCGGCCAGGCCGCCGACGGTGGCATCCGGCAGCGGGACGCTCGTCGGGGTCGCCTCGGTGGATTCGGGCCGCGCCGCACCGGATTCGGTACCGGTCAACAGCTCGTAGAGCTTGTCGACCAGCGCCTCGAACGCCGGAGCGCGGCGGTCTCTGGGCCGGGCCAGGTCCACGCTGACCTCGGCGCGGATCCGGCCGGGGTTGGCGTCCAGCACGATGACCCGATCGGCGAGCAGCACGGCCTCCTCGATGTTGTGGGTCACCAGGCAGATCGCCTGGGTCGGGAACTGCCCTCCGGTCCACAGCGCCATCAGCTCGGTGCGCAGGTTCTCGGCGGTCAGCACGTCCAGCGCGGAGAACGGCTCGTCCATCAACAGCAGATCCGGCTCCAGCACCAGCGCCCTGGCGAACCCGACCCGCTGCCGCATGCCGCCGGAAAGCTCCTTCGGATAAGCCGATTCGAACCCGTCCAGGCCGATCATGTCGATCGCGGCCAGGGCCTGCGCCCGCCGCCGTGACGGCGACACACCGCGGGCGGCCAGGCCGAGCTCGACATTGTCCTGCACGGTCAGCCACGGCATCAGCGCGAACGTCTGGAACACCATGGCGGTGCCTGGATTCGCGCCGTTGAGCTCGGTGCCGCGATAACGGACGGAGCCGCTCGTCGGGGCGATCAGGCCGGCGATCGTGCGCAGCAGGGTCGACTTGCCGGAGCCGGAGCGGCCCAGCAGTGCGACGACCTCGCGGGCCCGCAGGTCCAGCTTGATGTCGTCGAGCACCAGCAGGGAGTCACCGGCCGACCCGGTGAAACTCTTGCTCACGCCGTCGACGCTGACCAGTACGTTGTCGGTCATGGGAACCTCCATCGGATTTCGTTTCAGGACAAGGAGAATCGGCGTTCGGACAAGGTGTACAGGCGACGCCAGAACAGCCGGTTGGTCGCGACCACGTACATGCTCATGACGATCACGCCGACGAGGATGCGGCCGCCGTCGCCTGCCGCGGTCGCATGGGTGATGTAGGCACCCAGACCGGTTGCGGTCAGCGTGGTGCCGTTGAAGCTGACCACCTCGGCCACGATCGACGCATTCCAGGCCCCGCCCGCGGCAGTGATGCCGCCCGTGACATAGCTCGGGAAGATCGCGGGAAGAATCAGCTTGCGCCACCAGAGCATTCGCGGTAGCCGGAGATTGGCGGCGGCCTCGCGCAGGTCGTTGGGGATCGCGCTGGCCCCCGCGATGACATTGAACAGGATGTACCACTGCGCACCGAGTGCCATCAACAGGATGCCGCCGATGTTCAGGCTGATGCCGGTGAACAGCAACACCGCGGTGACCAGAGGGAACAGGAAGTTCGCCGGAAACGACGCCAGCACCTGGACCACCGGTTGCGCCAGCCGGGACACCTTGGGGTTCAATCCGATCCACACCCCCACCGGAACCCAGATCGCGGTCGCGACCGCCACCAGCACCACGACCCGGGCAAAGGTTGCCAGCCCGAGTAGCAGTGCATCGCCGACCTCGCCGAGACCGACGGTGCTCGAGATGAAACCGATCGCGCGGTAGCAGCCGTACCCGATGAGTACCGCCAGAACGACCCCGAACACCCAGTCCCCCAACCGGCGCCGGGCCATCGCGGTCCGTAGTGGGCGCTCGGCGACGCCGAACACCGACATCACCCGATCCATCGGGTAGACCAGAAAACCGAGCGGACGTCCCACCAGGCGCGAGACATTCGACCGGCGCAACACGTCCAGGGTGATACTGCGCGGCGCCTGCGCCGCCTCGGAATCCTCCATCCGGAACCGTTCCACCCAGGCCGTGAGCGGGCGCCAGAACAGCACGTTCACCCCGACCACCATCACGATCATCACCGAGATCGCCACCAGCACCTTGTTCAGTTCACCTGCGTCGCTCGCGGCGGCGACGAACGCGCCGATACCCGGCAACGCGAATTCGTGGTTGTTGACGCTGAGCGCCTCGGCCGCGGTGAGGAAGAACCAGCCGCCGCCGAAACTCATCATGCCGTTCCACACCAGCGGGATCATGCCGCCGGGCAGATCCGCCCGCCAGAACCGTTGCCACCGAGACAGTCTCAGCAGACGACAGGCCTCATCCAGCTCACGCGGCTGCGATTTCAGCGAGTAGTAGAACGAGAACGTCATGTTCCAGGCCTGCGACGTGAAGATCGCGAAGATCGCGGCGCATTCCAGCCCGAGCTCCGAGCCCGGGAACAACGCGATGAAGCCGGTGATGGTGATCGATAAGAAGCCCAGGATCGGCACCGACTGCAGGATGTCCAGCAGTGGGATCAGCACCTTCTCGGCCCGCCGCAAGCGTGCCGCGGCGGTGGCGTAGACGAAGGTGAACACCAGCGACAGCCCGAGCGCGGCGAACATGCGCAACAGCGACCGGCCCGCGTAGTACGGCAGATTCGCCAGATCGGTGGACACCGAGGACGGGGCGGAGGTCACCTGCCACGGCACTGCGGCGCTCTGCACGAGCCGCACGACCACCCACAGCACCGCGGCCGCGCCGACGAACACCAGCACGTCGGCAGCCACGCTGCGGGACGGTCGCGACAGAGCGCCGCGGGTCGGAAAGGTTTGTGTCACAGCCATATCGCCTCAGTCCTGATCCTCGTTGGTCTCTGGTTCGTCGATCTGCCACCGCACACTGATCACCGACGGCTCGAACGACAACCGGCTGACCGCCGTCTCCATGCCCTTGTCGTCACGCCCGGGTGCCCTCAGCGTCGCGCACACCTCGACCCGGTCGCCGTCGGCCATGTGCGTGCTCTGCACCGATTGCAGCGCAAAATCGGTGCGGGACAGTGCATCTACCAGAACTGTGCGCACGTGCGCCTCGGCGCTGTCGGCGGCCATCGCGCGGAACGTGTAGGTGGTCGGGGTCTCGGTCCCGGTGTCGGGCTGCCGGTCCACGAACATCCCGACCGGCCGCAGGATCACGTGCACGGCGACCACGACACCGGCACCGGCGACCGCCTCGACGTACATGCCGGCCCCCGCCAGCGCACCGACCGCCGCCGAACACCAGAGGGTGGCCGCGGTGTTCAGCCCGCGCACGGTCAATCCCTCGCGCAGGATCACCCCGCCGCCGAGAAATCCGATACCGGACACAATCTGGGCGGCCACCCGTGTCGGGTCAGCGGTGGCACCGGCGAAGCCGTGCGCCGAGAGCACCACGAAAAGCGTGGCCCCGGCGGCCACCAGCGCATTGGTGCGCAGCCCCGCCATACGCGCCCGGTACTGGCGCTCCAGTCCGATCAGTGCCCCCAGGCCCACCCCGGTCCCAAGGCGCAGCAACATCTCCGCAGTCGTCATCCTGCGCTCGCTTTCGAAATCGTGAAGGAATTACAGCCAGCTACGGTGCCGGCGAAGGTACCTGCGCTTGACCACGTGCGCGGCGAGTCCGTACGCCGCCACGACCGCGGTCAACCACAGTGCGTATGTCATTGGCAACGGACTCATTTGGAGCAAACCGGCCAACGGGGTGAACCCGAGAACCAGACCCACACCCGCCACGACGGCGGCTGCCGCCACCACGATGCGGGCGGGGCGCGCGCCGCGCCACGGCGCCATTGTCGAGCGCAGCACCAGCACCACCGCGAGCTGGGTCAGCAGGCCTTCGACAAACCAACCGGCATGGAACATCGCCGGGTTCTGGCCGGCCCCGAAGATCCACCACAGCGCGGCGAATGTGGCCAGGTCGAACATCGAGCTCAGCACACCGAAGACCACCATGAAGCCGACCAGGCCGTCCGACGGCCACCGTCGCGGCGCACGCAGGTAGTCACGCTCGACCCGGTCCCACGGCAAGGCCAGTTGTGCGGTGTCGTACAGCAGGTTCTGCACCATCAACTGGATGGGCAGCATCGGCAGGAACGGCAGGAGAACACTTGCGGCGACGACCGACAACACGTTGCCGAAGTTCGACGCGGCGGTGATCTTGACGTACTTCATGGTGTTGGCCAGCGTGCGCCGGCCCTCGACCACCGCGCGGGCCACCACTTCGAGATCCTTGTCCAACAGGATCACGTCGGCGGCGTCCTTGGCCGCGTCGGTGGCGGTGTCGGCAGCGATCCCGGCGTCGGCGGTGCGCAACGCCGCGACGTCGTTCACTCCGTCACCGAGAAAGCCGACAGCACAGCCATTTTGGCGGAGCGCGGAAACGATCCTGACCTTGTGCCCCGGCCCCAACTCGGCAAACACCGACGTTCCGGTTACCACCGCGGGTAACCTGTGGTCGCCGATCCGGTCGATCTGGGTACCGACCAACACCCGCTCCGGGTCGACCCCGACCTGGCCGGCGACCTGCCGGGCGACGATCGCGCTGTCGCCGGTGAGAATCTTCACCTCGACGCCGCAGTCGGCGAGCCGGCCGACAGCGGGCGCCGCGCTGGCCCGTACCGGATCGACGAATCCCACGAATCCGGCCAGTATCAGGTCGGTTTCGTCGTCCTCGCGGTAATGCTCCAGGCGGGCGGGTCCCGGCTTGACCGCCACGGCCAGCACCCGCATGCCCTGCCTGCGGTAAGCCTGAACGAGATCGTCGGCCTCCAGCCGGACGTCGTCGCCCAGCGCGACATCCGCCTGCTCCAGCCACACCCGCGAGCAGCGCGGCAGCACCCGGTCGGGATCACCTTTGCAGATCAGTACATGCTCATCCGGCTGGCGCTGCACCACCACACTGGAGCGGCGGCGCGCAGGGTCGAAGGCGATCTCGTCGACCTTGTCGAAAGCGGCCTCGGCCAGCAACGGCATGCCGTGTTCGGCCAGCATCTCGCACATCGCGGCGTCCAGCCGGTCGTGCGACTCATCGGCGAAAAATGATGCGAGGTAGGCGAACTCGGCAACCCCGTGATCGATCCGGCCGGTGACGTCGATGCTGTTGGCGTAGACCACCCGGTCCTCGGTGAGGGTTCCGGTCTTGTCGACGCACAACACCTCCACCGCACCCAGATCCTGGATGGCGTTGAGCCGGCTCACCACCACCCGGTCGCGGGCCAGCCGGGTGGCACCCCGTGCGAGATTGGAGGTGACGATTACGGGCAGCATCTCCGGGGTCAGGCCGACCGCCACCGCCACCGCGAACATCGCTGCCTGGGACCAGATTCCGGAGACTGATCCGTTGACCACGAACACGATCGGGACCAGCACCAGCATGAACCGGATCAGGGTCCAGCCGACGGTGCGGACCCCGATGTCGAAGCTGGACTCCGTGCGCACGCGAGCGGCATCGCGCGCGAGCGATCCGCCGTAGGTCTGACTTCCGGTGGCCACCACCACCGCGGTACCGCTTCCCGCGACCACGGCCGATCCCGCGAAGCACAGGCTGGCCGATTCGATGATCCCGGTGCCGGCCGCGGCGCCGTCGGCCACCGAGGCGCTCTTGCGCACCGGCAGCGCCTCACCGCTGAGCACCGACTGGTCGATGAGGAGGTCGGTGCAGGACAGCAGCCGCAGATCGGCTGCCACCACGTCGCCGGCCCGCAGCGTCACGACGTCGCCGGGCACCAGGTCGCTCACGGGCACTTCACGCGCGAGCGGTTCCTCGGATTCGTCGGCCCGGCGGCGCACCGTCGCGGTGGCCGATGCCAGGGTGCGCAGCTGTCGCGTCGCCCGTACCGTCCGCGTCTGCTGCCACAGCCGCAGCCCGACCGCGAGGACCACCATTACGGCCACGGTGATGGATCCGCGCGGGTCACCGACGGCCACGAAGATCGCGGCGAGTCCGCTGAGCAGGGCGACGAACGGACTGCGCAGTGCCGCGGCGAGCCGCGCGAAGAAGCCGTCCTCGGCGGCTGTTGGGAGGTTCTCGCCGTGGCGGTGCAGCCGTTCAGCCGCCTGCGCTTCGGTCAGTCCCCGCGGCGTCGCGTCCATCTGCTGGAACACCGTGAACACCGGCGCCTCGGCCAGTTCGCGCAGCGGCATCACGTCGCCGACCGCGTCGAGACGGCCCGCACTGCGGTGAATCCCGGGTGAGGTCATGATCCGGTCCTTATCGCGTCGGAGGCTCCTTGGGTGGGGTTTGTGCTCCGCGCGGACCGAGGCCGGCTAGACGGACTGCAACAGGTTGCGCTGCGTCCGTGCGCGGAGGCGGGTACTACTTCCCTCGACCATGTGGTCCACCTCCAAGCCGCCGTTCGCCGCGGGTGCGGCGTCGCAGTCCAGTAGAACCCAAGACATCCGAACAGTCAAACGCTTGCACAACTGTTAGAAATCCGTCAGCCTGGCAGATGCCATCGAGAGGAGTTCCGTGCCCGACCCCACGCCAGCTGACGACGAGCTTCCGCCGCGGCTGTTGCAAGACACCGCGGCCACCTTCGGGTTGCTGTCCGCGCCCGTACGTCTGCACATCCTGTGGCTGCTCTCCCGCGGCGAACAGGACGTCGGCACCCTGGCCGACAAGACCGGACAGAGCCTGGCCACCGTGAGCCACCACCTCGGCAAGCTCAAGCTGGCCGGCCTGGTGCGCGCCCAACGGCACGGCAAGCGCCAGGTCTACGTCGCGACAGACCCGCGCGTACTCGCTGTCATCCGAGAGGCGATCGGCGGGCACGCCGACCCGGACATGCCGCTGCGCATCCGCCACGCCTGAGCCTGACAGCAGCAGACACCGGTACCGGCCCTGTGCGCCTGGTATGCGGTGGCGCAGGTGTCACAACGCAGGCGCGTGCTGCGCTTCGCGACTCTGGACCCGCTTTCCAGCGTTGCCCCGCAACGGATTTCACGATGGCGGCAGGTACCCGCACTGCTGTTGGTGTGCTCGTTCGCGGTGTTCACCGTTGGACTGGCTGGGAGTGATGGCCCTGGCGCCGGCCACTGTGGCCGGATTGGTCATCAACCGGCGCCTGCCCGGCTGACCGGGAAGGCTCAGTGACCCAGCGGGTTGGCCTGGAGGAACGCATCGGCCACCGCACCGGGATCCTTGCCCTCGGCGACCTGCCTGCGCATATCGGCCAGTGACCCCGTGTCGAGGACACCGGCGATCTCGTTGAGAGCCAGGATCTGGCGCTCGTCGAGCGTGTTGCGGCGATACAGCGGCACCACGTTCTCGCCGCGGATCAGGGACGTCTTGTCAGCCAACACGGTCAGGTCCGACGGGATGGCCGGATCGGCCGTCGTCGACCAGGCCGCGTTGATCTTGCCGGCCCGCAGGGCCGCGAACAGGCTCTTGTCATCAGGGAACACGAGTGCCTCGGGCAGCGTGCACGACCCGACTGCCGCGGGCACACGCATCGACGCCACGGCACCCGGCCGGGCCTTGGCACAGTTACGGCGCAGCGCGCTCAGATCGGTCCCACCCCACGCCGTGGCCGTGGCCTCGGTGACCACCAGCGCGGGCTTGTCCTGCGCCGACATGGTGTAGTCGCCGGCCGCGACACCTTCGGGTAGCGCCGACAGCAGATCCCGGTAGACCTGTTCATCCGCGCGTGCCGTGGCGCTCGGATCGAGCTCGGTCAGAAACCTGCCGGTGAACCCCGGCTGCACCGTCACCGATCCGGAATCCAGCACGCCGGGGACGCCATCGGTGTCGGTCACCACCGCCGGGGTGCCGTAGTAGCGCAGCGCCGCCGCGTAGAGATGACCGAGCAGCACCGACTCGGGCGCCGGACCCGCCCCGACCGCAAGAGCGGCCGGGGCCGAGTTGGACACGCATCCCCCCAACACCGGTGCCACCAGCGCCAACAGCAGCAGTAGTGCCGACGCCAGGGTGCGGCGCATTCGTGAGCTCAGGACTCTGCGGGGTCAACCGCCGCCGCGACCGCGGCCGCAACCGCAGGGCCGACCCGCGGATCCAGCGCACTGGGCACGATGTGGTCGACGGCCAGATCATCGCCGACGACGGAGAAGATCGCCTCGGCAGCCGCCACCTTCATCTTCTCCGTGATGCGGCGGGCGCCGGCATCGAGCGCACCGCGGAACACCCCGGGGAAGGCCAGCACGTTGTTGATCTGGTTCGGGAAGTCGCTGCGCCCGGTCGCCACGACCGCCGCGTATTTGCGGGCGGCGTCCGGGTGGATCTCGGGATCCGGGTTGGACAGTGCGAAGACGATGCCGTTGGGCGCCATCGTCGCGATGAGCTCCTCGGGCACGACGCCGGCCGACACCCCGAGGAAGACGTCGGCGCCCTCGAGCGCCTCGGCCACACCGCCGGTGAGCTTGCGCGGGTTGGTGCGCCCGGCCAGCTCCGCCTTGAAGGCATTGAGGTTGTCCCGGCCGGAGTGCACGATGCCCTGCGAATCGAGCACGACGACGTCGGCGATGCCCTTGTTCAGCAAGATGTTTGCGCAGGCGACACCCGCCGCACCGGCACCCGAGATGACCACACGCAATGCATGGATGTCCCGCTCGAGCACCTTGGTGGCGCCCAGCAGCGCGGCCAGCACCACGATCGCCGTGCCGTGCTGGTCGTCGTGCATGACCGGGCAGTCCAGCGCCTCGATGACCCGGCGCTCGATCTCGAAGCACCGCGGGGCCGAGATGTCCTCCAGGTTCACCGCGCCGAACGTCGGACGCAGCCGGATCAGGGTTTCGACGATCTCGTCGGGATCCTTGGTAGCGAGCACGATCGGGATCGAGTTCAGCCCGCCGAAGGACTTGAACAGCGCGCTCTTACCCTCCATGACCGGCAGCGACGCCGCGGGGCCGATGTCGCCGAGGCCCAACACCGCGGTACCGTCGCTGACCACCGCGACCAGGCGGTTGGCCCATGTGTACTTGGCGGCAAGGGTGTGATCAGTGGCGATCGCCCGGCTCACCTGGGCGACGCCAGGGGTGTAGGCGATCGACAGCGCACGCTGGGTATCCAGCGGCTCCTTCAACTCGACCGAGAGCTTTCCGCCTTCGTGATGATCGAAGATCTCGGCGTCTTCGATGACAACTTGCGGGGTGCGCTCCGCTGACGAGCGCTCGGACGAGGAGGCGACTGTACTTTCCGACACGGCGCAAGGGTACTTCAATGCCAATTCTCACAGGGGCGGGTTCCCCGCTGGTGAGCGTTACTTAACAGTAGGTACGCGTACCATTCGTTGTGCTGATCAGGTTGCTGCACATCGCCCAGGAAGGCCGGAAACGATGCCCACATTCCGCGCCTTGCCACCGGCCCTGCGGGCCACGGCGAGGACCCGGCCCGCAGACCCCGACGCCAGGACGATCCACGTTCCGGTGGCGCGGGCCATGGTCGATTGCGGTGTCTACAGCGGTGGCGACCGGCTGCCCGGCAAATACACCCACGCGGCGGCACTGAACAAGGTCCGCGAACTGCAGGCCGCAGGCGAGAAGGCGTTCGTCTGGATCGGCCTGCACGAACCCGACGAATTCCAGATGCAGTCGGTGGCAGACGTTTTCGGCTTGCACGAGCTGGCTGTCGAGGATGCTGTGCACGCCCACCAGCGTCCCAAGCTCGAACGGTACGACAAGACCCTGTTCCTGGTGCTCAAGACCATCAACTACGTCGAGCACGAGTCGGTGGCGCTGGCCCGCGAGATCGTCGAGACCGGCGAGATCATGATCTTCGTCGGGCCGGACTTCGTGGTCACCGTGCGGCACGGCGAACACGGCGGACTGGCCGGGGTCCGGAAACAGCTCGAATCCTCGCCCGCCATCCTCAAACTCGGACCGTTCGCCGTCATGCACGCGATCGCCGACCACGTGGTGGACAGCTACCTCGACGTGACCGACTTGATGGAAACCGACATCGACGCCATGGAGGAGGACATCTTCTCCCCCCGCACGCACACCAACATCGAGTGCATCTACCTGCTCAAGCGGGAGGTCGTCGAGATGCGCCGTGCCGTGGCGCCGTTGACGCTCGCGCTGGCCCGGTTGCTGACCGACCACAACGACCTGATCTCGGTCGAGGTGCGCAGGTACATGCGCGACGTGCACGACCACAATGTGCAGGCCTCCGACCGCGTCACGAGCTACGACGAGATGCTCAGCTCACTGGTGCAGGCCGCGCTCGGCAAGGTCGCCATGCAGCAGAACGTCGACATGCGCAAGATCTCGGCGTGGGTGGCGATCGCCGCGGTACCCACCGCGATGGCCGGGATCTATGGGATGAACTTCGAACACATGCCCGAATTGCAGTGGACGTGGGGCTATCCCGCCGTGCTACTGACGATGGCCACCATCTGCTTCGTGCTGTACCGCACGTTCCGTCACAACGATTGGCTCTAGCCCGGATCAGCTTGGGCTGGCGGCCCTTCGGGTCGGATCGAGCACGTCGACCCCGTCGGTCTGCCACGCCTCGCGCATCGCATCCGCACCCTTGAGCCGCACCCAGGCGGCCTCGGTGGCAGTGATCGGCGTAGCCGAGAGCACCGTCACCGGAGACAGCGGGTCGGACAGGACTACCTCGCCGATATCGCTGGGGCCCAACAGGAATGCACTGAACGGTGCGGAGTCGAACAACTGCGTCTCCAGGTCGACGAGCGCGTCGGCCTCCAGGATCAGCCCCTCCACGGCGGGCGCGGCAGCCAGGACGGCCAGCGACCGGGCCAGCCCGCCGGGGGTCGGCCCCCGCAGCGACAGCACCACCTCGGCCCGGGGACCGTGGATCGGATCGGAGACCAGCTCAGTCGGATCGAACATCGGGTGCCGCGAACAGCCCAGCGTCACATAGTGATACAGATCCCTGCCAGCACTGTCGGTACCCCCGGCCCGCAGGTCCGGCCCGAACCGCAGCACGTCGATGCGCTCGGTTCCCAGGAAGGTGACGCTGGCGCTGACAGGTTCCGCGGTGATACCCACCGCACCGAAGTGCTCGACCACATGGGCGCGAACCGCAGCCAGGACGTCGATCACTCTTCTGTCGGTTCTCCGGCCGGTTCGGCCGATTCGGCGGGTGCAGCTGCCTCGGGCGCCTCGGGTGCCTCGGCTTCTTCGGTCTCGGGCTCCTCGGGCTCCTCGGCCGCCACGGGCTCGGTACGGGTCAGGTTCGCTCCGGTTTCGGCATCGAAGATCACCAACTTTGAGGTGTCGAACGCCAACTGGATCTGCTGACCATTGGCCACCGTGGATTCTGCCGACACCCGAGCCACGAACTCGTTGACACCGCCCCCGGAATCGGCGACCAACTCGGCGAGCTGCGCCGCCTCCGCGCCGGCACCGTCGATGGTGAAGTGCACGTACTTGTCCGCACCGAGCGATTCGACGATGTCGGCACGCACTCCGAAGCTCAGCGCCCGGATCCGGGCGTACCCGTCGAGCAGCGACGCATCCTCCAGGTGCTCGGGCCGGATTCCGACGATGATGTTGTCGGGTTTGGGCTGACGGTCCAGCAGATCGTGCACCTGCGGCGTCAGAGTGACGTCGCCGAACGGCAGCCGCACCCCGACGTCGGTGAAGGTGGCCGGGAAGAAGTTCATCGCCGGGGATCCGATGAAACCGGCCACGAACAGGTTCGCGGGGTTGTTGTACAGCTCGTCAGGCGTGCCGATCTGCTGGATCTCGCCGGCCAGCAACACCACGACGCGATCACCGAGCGTCATCGCCTCGGTCTGATCGTGCGTCACGTAGACGGTCGTGGTGCCCAGCCGGCTCTGCAGCCGCGCGATCTCGGCACGCATCTGCACGCGCAGCTTGGCGTCCAGGTTGCTCAGCGGCTCGTCCATCAGGAATGCCTTGGGGCGGCGCACGATCGCCCGGCCCATCGCCACTCGCTGACGCTGCCCGCCGGACAGCTGGGCCGGCTTGCGGTCGAGCAGTTCGGTCAGGTCGAGGATCTTGGCGGTCTCTTCGACCTTGGCCGCGATCTCGTCCTTCTTGAGCTTGGCCAAGGTCAACGGGAATGCGATGTTCTGGCGCACCGTCATGTGCGGGTAGAGCGCATAGGACTGGAACACCATCGCGATATCGCGGTCCTTGGGCGCCTTCTCGTTGACCCGCTCGCCCCCGATGCGCAGCTCGCCCGACGAGATGTCGTCAAGCCCGGCAATCATGTTCAGCGTGGTCGACTTACCGCAGCCCGACGGCCCCACCAGGATGATGAACTCGCCGTCGGCGATGGTCATCGAGAACTCTTTGACGGCTTCTCTGGTACCGCCTGCACCGTCGGGGTAACTCTTGGTGACCCGGTCCAACACAATTTCGGCCATCCAATTACCCCTTTACCGCACCGGATGTCAGGCCAGCGACGATGCGCCGCTGGAAGATGAGAACAAAGATAATGATCGGGATGGTGATGACCATCGCGCCCGCCGCGATCGACCCGGTCGGCTCCTCGAACTGCGAACTGCCGGTGAAGTTCGCGATCGCCACGGGTGCGGTGATTGCCCGCTGCGTCGCGGTCAGCGACAACGCCAGGAGCAGGTCGTTCCACGCGAAGATGAAGACCAGGATGGCCGCCGTGACGATGCCCGGGGCCGCCAACGGCGCGATCACCTTGCGGAAGGCCTGGGCCGGAGTGGCCCCGTCCATCTTGGCGGCCTTCTCCAGATCCCATGGGATCTCCCGGAAGAACGCCGACAGTGTGTAGATCGCCAGCGGCAGTGCGAACGTGATGTAGGGAATGATCAGCCCGGGCCACGTGTCGAACAACCCGATGCTCCGCCACAGGTTGAAGATCGGGGTCACCAGCGAGATCTGCGGGAACATCGCGATCAACAGGGCTACGCCCACCAACAGCTTCTTGCCGGGAAAATCCAACCGTGCCACGGCGTAGGCGGCCATGCCGCCGATCGCCACGGCGATCACCGTGGTGATCAGACCGATACCGATCGAGTTGATCAGTGCCGAGGTGAAGATGTTGCCACTGAAGATGCCCTTGTAGTTGTCGAACGTGATCTTGGTCGGAATCAGCTTGCCGTCCTTGACGCTTGACGTCGGTTTCAACGACAGCGACAGGATCCACAACACCGGTACCAACGCATAGAGCACCACCAGGATGTTCACGATCGTCCACCCGGTCGCGCGCCGCGCACCCACTCGCTCGGTCATCGGTGTCCCTCCACGTCTGCACCGGGCGCCGACGCACCGAAGATCTTGATGAAGATGAACGCGATGATCGCGACCGACAGGAAGATCAACACGCTGATGGCCGAACCCAATCCGAGGTTGAATGCCTTGAACAAGTTGTCGTACCCCAGGATCGACACCGACCCGGTGTTGTTGGCACCTCCGGTCAACACATAGATGTTGTCGAAGATCCGGAACGCGTCGAGGGTCCGGAACAGCAGCGCGACCAGGATGGCCGGTTTGATCAGCGGCAGAATCACTTTCACCAATCGCGTCCAGGCTCCGGCGCCGTCGACCTGGGCAGCGTTGAGCAGATCCTGCGGCACCAGCGCCAGGCCGGCGAGCAGCAGCAGCGCCATGAACGGGGTGGTCTTCCACACTTCGGCGAGCACGATGATGGCCAGCGATGGCAGCTGCTCGGTCAGCGGGGCGCTGCCGTCGGGTAGCAGGTTCGCCAGGTAACCGGTACCCGGCGTCCAGGCGTAGTACCAGCTGTAGGAGGCCGCCACCGTCACGATCCCGTAGGGGATCAGCACCGCGGTACGGACCACACCCTTACCGAAGATGGTGCGGTGCATGACCAGTGCCAGCGCCATGCCGAGTACGAACTCTATGGTCACCGAGACGACGGTGATCGCCAGCGTCACCGCGAACGCCGTCCACCAGTAGCGGTCGGTGAGGATGGTCTGGTAGTTGGCGAACCCCACAAAGGCGGTGTCGTCGGGGGCCGCCAGGTTGTAGCGCTGCAGGCTCAGCCACACCGCATATCCGATGGGGTACGCGGTCACCGCAATCATCAGAATCACGGCGGGCGCGATCAGCGCGAACGCCAACTTGCGTTCGGACGTGCGGTTGTCGGTGCGGCTCATGGAATCAGCCCCTTGCCGTCGATGGCCTTCTGCACCTGTTCGGTCAGCTCATCGGCGGTGTGCTCCGGATCGATGTCGGTGATCGGGGCCAGGGTGGCCGAAATGCGGGTGGACACAGCCTGATACACCGGGGTCGCGGGACGCACCGCGGCGTTGGTGAGCTGCTCACGGATGATCGCGTACTGCGGGTACTTGGCCTGGAACGCCGGATCGTCGTAGAGCGACTCGCGCACCGCGGGCAACCCGCCCTCGACCGAGGTGTAGCGCTGGTTCTCGACGTTGCGCAGGCATCGGATGGCGTCGAAGGCCTCGGCCTTGTGCTGGCTGGTCTTGGCCACCGCGAGGTTCAGCCCGCCCAGGGTCACCTTGGCCGGCTCCCCCTCGCGCACGCCCGGATAGTTGGCGAACCCGAACACATCTTTGCTGGCCTCGTAGGCAGACTCGAACTGTTCGTCCGTGGGCGAGAAGGTGCCCAGATCGTTGATGGCCCCGGCGAGGTCGGCACGCTCGTTGAGCGGCAGGAAGTTCACTCCGCCCTTCACTGCGTTCTCCAGCAGCGAGGGCAGCACGAACGGCCAGTTGACCTCGAGGGCGGCCTTGCCCTGCTCGAGTGCGAGTCGGGCAGTCCCCTCATCGGTCTGGGTCACCGACGGATCGGCGCCGGGCGCAGTGGCAACCGACTTGATGATTTCCAGCGCCTTGACCGTCGCCGCACGATGCTCCGGTGTATCGGTCAGCGTGACGGTCTTCCCGTCATCGGAGAGCACCTGCCCTCCCGCACTGGCCAGCAGGGTGTTGAACCACACCACCAGGCCCTCGTACTGCTTGGCCTGCACCGCAATCCAACTGGGCTTGCCCGCTGCGTGCAGGCGGTTCGCCTCAGACACCATACCGTCCCAGGTGGACGGCGGCTCAGCCATCAAATCGGCTCGGTACCAAAGCAATTGGGTGTTGGTGGTGATCGGTGATGCGTACAACTTGCCTTGCCAGCGGGCGGTCTCCAGCGGACCGGGCAGGGTGTTGTCCAGCGCGTCGGATTCCGCCTCACCCGCCGGATCCTCTGATAGCGGGACCGCCCAGCCCGCCTCGGCGAACTCGGCGGTCCACACCACGTCGAGCGCCATGATGTCGAGGGTCTTGTCGTTACCGGTCAGCCGCCGGGCCAGCTGCAACCGTTGGTCGTCAGCACCTTTCGGCAAACTCACCTGCTTGATGGTGAAGCGGTCGCCGAGTTCGGAGTTGCAGCGTTTGGCAACGGCGGTGAAAGTCGCCATCTCGTTGGCCGGCGTGTAGTAGTTGATGACGATCCCGCCATCGGCCTTACCACACGCAGACAGCACCGAGGCCGTCGTCAACGCGGCCACTGCCGCAGCACATAGCCGCCGAGCGCGCACCGCTGTGCCTCCCGTTCGCATTCGATGTCGCCGCCAGAGCGGCTCCCGCGCGCAAACCGTAGAGCTCTGCCCGCTTATGTGCAACAGTTTGGGCGTGCCGCGTCACAATCGTGACCTGCGGACATTTGCCACCGCGGCCGGCCCGCGGCCGCATATGAGGTCAGATCGTCAAGCGCGCCAGCAGATCCCGACCCTGCTCGGCACTCTGCGGATCGCACAGAACGTCGTAGCGGCCTGCGACCAGCTGCATCGTCGAACTGAAATCTCTTGTGCCGCGAGCCATCGCATAAGGGATGGCAGAGGTGATCAAGCCGAAGAAGACACCGGCGACCAGGCCGGTGAGCAGTGCGCTCCACGGGTTGGGGCTGAAGAAACCCAGGATCAGGCCGATGAACAAGCCGAGCCAGGCACCCGACAGCACACCACCGCCGAGCACCTTGGGCCAGCTCAGCCGACCGGTGACCCGCTCGACTTGCATCAGATCCACCCCGACAATCGTCACCTGCTGCACCGGGAACTGTTGGTCGGACAAGTAGTCGACGGCACGCTGGGCCTCCGCGTACGTCGGGTAGGAACCGATTGGCCAGCCTTTGGGCGGCGTCGGCAACGCGCCGCGCGCAGCGGGCGCGGCACCCGGTGTCTGACCGGACTGAAATGGGCTCGTCATCGATCTTCACTCTCCTCCGCACCGCCTGCTCGGCGGCGGCTCTCGTTACAGCAACGCCCTGGCACCGGATTTGGTGCCGCAGTCACGCGACCGGGGCGTTGCCGTCCGTGCGCTAGGTTGATCAGCATGACAAACCCGGACGGCAACGCGGGCGAAACGCCGCCATCCGACCCCGGCTCCCAGCCGTCGGAACCGTTGTCCGGCGGCTACGAAGCACCTTCCATCGAGCATTCCCAGGATCGGCCGCACAGCGGCGGGGCGCAACCGTCCTACGAGCTGGGACCGCAGAGCTACGAGGCCAGCCCGCCGTATCCGCCCGCGATCGACTATCCCGCGGACATCCCACACGACTACGCGCCGCCACCGCCGTACCCGGGCGCGGCCGGCTATCCCCCGCCCTATCCCCCGCCAGTGCCCGGGTATCCGCCTCCGCCGGGTTACGGCATGCCGGGATACCCCGCGTACCCAACCGGCCCCGGATACCCCGGCGGCTACGGGATGTCGCCGTCGGGCACGACCAACAGCGTGGCCATCGGATCGCTGGTGGCCTCGATCATGTCGCTGCCACTGCTCGCGATGTGCGCGATCGGACTGCTTCCCGCCCTGGTCGGAATCGGTCTCGGGATCACCGCGCTGAACCAGATCACGCGGAGCGAGCAGGCGGGCTTCGGTCCGCAGGGCGGGCAATCCGGCTTCGGTCCGCAGGGCGGACAATCAGGCCGGGGCCTGGCAATCGCCGGCATCATCATCGGCGTGCTCGGCACCCTCCTCAACGGGGGCTGGATTCTGTTGTTCCTGATCGGCATATCCTCCACGTAGCAGGCCGCATCGAATTGCGGTGCGGCACTGCACGACCCGCCTCAGCTCGGCGGCCGGAACGGTTCGGCCAGCCGAGTCATCCCAGCCGCCCGGCCCTTGCCTGCGACCACCAGCGCCATCTTCCGGCTGGCCTCGTCGATCATCTCGTCGCCCAGCATCACCGCTCCCCTGGCCCCACCGGCGTGCGAGGTGTGCCATTCGTAGGCGTCGAGGATCAGCTCGGCATGGTCGTAATCGGCCTGGCGTGGGCTGAAGATCTCGTTGCCCGCCTCGATCTGGTCCGGATGCAGAACCCACTTGCCGTCGTAGCCCAGCGCGGCTGAACGGCCGGCCACCCGGCGGAACCCGTCGACGTCGCGCACCTTCACGTACGGCCCGTCGATCGCGTTGATACCGCGGTTGCGCGCGGCGATCAGGATGCGCATCAGCACGTGGTGGTGGGCGTCGCCGATGTCGTATCCGTCGGGCTGCCCACCGACCTCCAGGGTGCGCATGTTGAGGCTGGCCGCCATGTCCCCGGGGCCGAGCACCAGCGCCTGCACGCGTGGGGCCGCCGCGATGGCGTCGATGTTGGTCAGTCCCTGCGCGTTCTCGATCTGCGCCTCGATGCCGATCCGGCCGGGTTCCAGGCCGTGGGTGGCCTCCAGCTGGCTGAGCAGCAGATCGAGGGCCTGGACATGGGCCGCCTCGGTCACCTTCGGCAACACAATCAGGTCCAAGTCGGTGCCGGCGGCCGCAACCCCGGTGACCACCTCGATCACATCGGCGTAGGTCCACGGTGTGGTCCAGTCGTTGACCCGCACCCCGCGCAGCTGGCCGGCCCAGCCGTCGTCTGCCAGCGCCGCCGCCACCTGCGTACGGGCCGATTCCTTGGCCTCGGGAGCGACCGCATCCTCCAGGTCCAGGAACACCTCGTCAGCGGGCAGGCTTTTGGCCTTCTCGATCATCTTCAGGCTGCTTCCCGGAACCGAGAGGCACGTTCTACGGGGTCGATACGTGTTCTCCACGACAACACTCTCTACCCTTTGACTCATGGCGGCGGTGAACAGGGTCTACGCGGCCCGGCTAGCGGGGATGGTGGTGCTGGGTCCCGACGGGGAGTCTGTCGGCCGTGTCCGCGATGTGGTGATCAGTATCAGCATCGTCCGCCAGCAACCGCGGGTTCTCGGCCTGGTCGTCGAATTGCTCACCCGGCGAAGGATTTTCGTTCCTATCCTGAGGGTCACCGCGATCGAACCGGGTTCGGTGACACTGGCCACCGGCAGTGTGTCGCTGCGCCGCTTCGCCCAACGCCCCGGCGAGGTGCTGGTGTTGGGCCAGGTGCTGGAGACCCGGGTGCGGATCGACGATCCGGATCTGGAACAGCTGGCCGGAATCGACCTCGTGGTAGTCGATCTGGGCATCGAACAGACCCGGACCCGGGACTGGGTGGTGACCCGGGTGGCGGTGCGCCCACAGCGACGTCTGGGGCGGCGCAGCAACATCCACGTCGTCGAGTGGCAGAACGTGCACGGGCTGACCCCGTCGGGTCTCGCGATGCCCGACCAGGGCGTGGCCTCGCTGCTCGAGCAGTTCGAGGGTCAACGCCCGGTCGAGGTGGCCGAGGCGCTCCGCGAACTGCCGGTCAAGCGGCGCTACGAGTTGTACCGGGCCTTCGACGACGAGCGTCTGGCCGACGTGCTGCAGGAGCTGCCCGAGGACGAGCAGGCAGCGGTGCTGCGCCAGCTGAAAACCGAACGCGCGGCGGACGTCCTCGAAGCGATGGATCCCGACGATGCCGCCGACGTCCTCGGCTCCATGACCCCGGCCGACGCCGAGGCGCTGCTGCTGGAGATGGACCCCGAGGACTCCGAGGATGTGCGACGGCTGCTGGCCCACTCACCCGACACCGCGGGCGGTCTGATGACCAGCGAGCCCGTGGTCCTGGCGCCTGACAACACCGTCGCAGAGGCGCTGGCGCGGGCACGCGACCCGGACCTCACGCCCGCTCTGGCCTCGATGGCCTTCGTCACCCGGCCGCCGACCGCCACTCCGACGGGTCAGTACCTGGGCTGCGTCCACCTGCAGCGACTACTGCGAGAACCCCCTTCCGCCCTGGTGAGCGGCATCATCGACACCGACCTGCCGAGTCTGAGCCCGGACGATTCGCTCGCCGCGGTGACCCGCTACTTCGCCGCCTACAACCTGGTGTGCGGGCCGGTGCTCGACGAGGAGAACCACCTGCTGGGTGCGGTGTCGGTGGACGACGTGCTCGACCACATGCTGCCCGACGACTGGCGGGAACGCGATGAACCCGAGCTGCCGGTGGCGGGCTCATGAGCGAATCGACCGCGCGCCAGCGGCTGGACACGCCGCGCACGCGCCGCAGCTTCGGGTTGCGCGTCGACGTCGAAGCCGTCGGCCAGGTGGGAGAATCCGTCGCCCGGTTCCTCGGCACCGGCCGATATCTGGCGATCCAGACGATCTTCGTATTGATCTGGATCGCGCTGAACATCGGCGTCTTCGCGTTTCAGTGGGACCCCTACCCGTTCATCCTGCTCAACCTGGCCTTCTCGACCCAGGCCGCCTATGCCGCCCCGCTGATCCTGCTGGCCCAGAACCGGCAGGAGAACCGGGACCGGGTCTCGCTGGAGGAGGACCGGCGCCGGGCCGAGCGGACCAAGGCCGACACCGAGTACCTGGCCCGCGAGCTGGCGTCGCTCCGGCTGGCGGTGGGCGAGGTCGCGACGCGCGATTACCTGCGCCGCGAGTTGGAAGAACTGCGCGATCTGATCACCGAACTCACCTTGCCGGCCGATACCGAGCGCGCAGTCGCGAGCAAAGCCGACGGCGGCGAGCGCAGGTCCAAACGCAGTGGTTGATCTCGCTGTCAACGATTGTCGTAACAACAGAAACCAGGACTATGTATGGTGACTTGGTTCACAACATGGTATTTGGCCAAAGCTGACCTAAGGACGGGTAAGTGCGCGTAGGGGGAGGAGCGGTGATCGCCACCGCTCGGCGCCGGATGAGCCAGCTTGTGCGCTCACCTGCGCTCGGCGTAGCCGTCCTGGCCCCCATCGTGCTGGTCGCCGGCGCCGGATCGGCCGCCCCGGGTGCCGGCGTGTCCAACACCGCCGTCACCCCGCTGGCCTCTGTCGAACCCCAAATCGACCGCTCGGGTCCCGCGGTGGTCGCCGCGGCCAGGCCGCCGACGAACTTCCGCATCAAGGCGATGAACACGATTTCGGCTCCCCCGCCCGCGTTCGTCGTCAACAGCCCTGGCGCCCTTGGCATTCCAGGAACATCACTGAAGGCGTACCGCAATGCCGAACGGATGATGGCCGCGGCCTACCCCGGCTGCGGCATCAGCTGGAATCTGCTCGCCGGTATCGGGCGGATCGAATCCGGGCACGCCAACGGCGGCGCCACCGATGCCCGCGGCACTGCCGTCCGCCCGATCTACGGCCCGGCACTCGACGGCACCTTGCCCGGCAACGAGATCATCATCCAGAGCGCGCAGGCCGGACGGGTCTCGTACGTCCGGGCCATGGGGCCGATGCAGTTCCTGCCCGGAACCTGGGCCCGCTACGCCTCCGACGGCGACGGTGACGGCAAGGCCGACGTGCAGAACGTGTTCGACTCGGCGCTGGCCGCCGCCCGTTACCTGTGCAGCGGCGGGCTCAACCTGCGTGATCAATCCCAGGTCATGACGGCCATCCTCCGGTACAACAACTCGGTGGCCTACGCCCGCAACGTCCTGGGCTGGGCCGCGGCGTATGCCACGGGCGTGGTGCCGGTCGACCTGCCCGAGATCACCGGGTCCATTCCGCCGATCGGCGATTCCCATCTGGACCACGCGGAAGGCCTCGGCCCGGGACTGCCCGCGGATGCCACCGGGCTCCCCGCAGGCGATCCGCTGGCCTTGATTCCGCTGCTCAACCGCAATGAGACCGGTACCCAGAACGTTCCCGGTTTCGCCCCCGGGCAGGTGCTCGGCCCGTTGCCGGGTCCGGCGCAGGCCATCCCGTCGGAGACGCCGGCCGCCCCGCCGCCGTGGGTCCCGCCGTGGGAGCAACCGCGTCAGCCCGCGTGTGTGGTGTTCTGCCTGGGCGAGCAGGCTCCCCCGCCGCCACCCGCCCCAGGACCGCCGCAGGCGCCACCTGCGGCGCCCGCTCCGATCGGCCCCTTGGCCCCGCCGCCGGCCCCGGCTCCGGCTCCGGCTGGCCCGCCGATCGAGGCCGCGCCTTCGGCACCGGTACTCGGTCCGATGCCCGGACCGGCCCCCGGGCCCGCCCCGGGACCGGCCTGAGGCCGGGCTGAATCCTGGTGGCAGTGCCGTCGCCGTAGACTCGGCGGTGATGTCCGAATCTGCCACTGAGCTGCAATCCGCGGTTCGCGCCGCGCTGGCCAAGGTGATCGACCCCGAATTGCGGAAGCCGATCACCGAACTTGGCATGGTCAAGAACATCTCGATCGAGGCCGACCAGGGCGTGCACGTCGAGATCTACCTGACCACCGCGGCCTGCCCCAAGAAGAACGAGATCGCCGACCTGGTGAAGGCTGCCGTCACCGACGTTCCCGGCACCGGCGCCGTCAAGGTGAGCCTGGACGTGATGAACGACGAGCAGCGCGGCGAATTGCGCAAAATGCTGCGCGGCGATTCCCGCGAGCCGGTGATCCCGTTCGCCCAGCCCAACTCACTGACCCGGGTCTACGCGGTGGCCTCCGGGAAAGGTGGCGTCGGCAAGTCGAGCGTGACGGTCAACCTGGCCGCCGCGATGGCCGCCCGCGGGCTGTCCGTCGGCCTGCTGGATGCCGACATCTACGGCCATTCGGTGCCGCGCATGATGGGCACCGGCGACCGGCCCACGCAGGTCGACTCGATGATCCTGCCGCCGATCGCCCATGACGTGAAGGTCATCTCGATCGCGATGTTCACCCAGGGGAACACCCCTGTGGTGTGGCGCGGGCCGATGTTGCACCGGGCCCTGCAGCAGTTCCTGGCCGACGTGTACTGGGGCGATCTGGACGTGCTGCTGCTCGACCTGCCACCTGGCACCGGCGATATCGCCATCTCGGTGGCCCAGTTGATCCCGGGTGCCGAGATCCTGGTGGTGACCACTCCGCAGATGGCTGCCGCCGAGGTGGCCGAGCGGGCCGGTGCGATCGCCCTGCAGACGCGCCAGCGCATCGCGGGCGTGGTGGAGAACATGTCGGGCCTGCAGATGCCCGACGGCACGGTCATGCAACTGTTCGGTGAGGGCGGCGGCCGTCAGGTGGCCGACTCGCTGACCCGCTCGGTGGGCGCCGAGGTGCCGCTGCTGGGCCAGGTTCCGCTGGACCCGGCGCTCGTGGCGGCCGGTGATTCCGGTGTGCCGCTCGTGTTGTCGGCGCCCGAGTCAGCGGCAGGCGCCGAGCTGCGCAAGATCGCCGAGGGATTGTCGGCCCGCAAACGCGGCCTGGCCGGGATGTCGCTGGGTCTGGATACCACCCGCCGCTAGGTGGCGTCGGGGTCGAACGTCGTGCCGGCCGGCTTGTCTGCCGGCGTGGCGGGCGGTTCGGCCGCGGGCTGCCCGTTGAGCGCATCCGCCGGCCGGTCGCCCGGCACCGACGGCTGGTCCGTCTTGCGGTCATCGAAGGCACCGGTCAGGAACGAGTCGTCACCATCGAGCAGATGCTTGGTGATCGCGGCCCGCGGGGTCATGCCGCGCAGCTTCTGCAGATCGGCAAGGGGCTGCCGGAGATCGTCGAACTCCGGGCCGAGGTCCTCGCGCAACTGGCTGGTGGCACCGCTGACGTAGTCACGTGCCTGACGCAGGGCATTCGATGTCCATCGGATTGCACCGGGCAGGCGCTCGGGCCCCAGGATCACCAAACCGGCGATCACCAGGACCAACATCTCTCCCCACCCGATGTTCGCAAACATTGCTACTGCGCTTTTTGATCGTCGCCGATCGGCGTGACCATGAACGTCATCGGCCGACCGTCGCGGAGCACCTCGATCGGGGCTTCCTGCCCGATCTTGAGCTGACGTACCGCGACCACCATCTCATCGGCGTCGGCGACCTTGCGGTCCCCGACCTTGACCACGACGTCGTTCTCCAGGATGCCGGCCTTGTCGGCCGGGCCACCGGCGTTGACGTTGCGGACCTGAGCACCCGAGGCCACGCTGTTGCTCACCGTGACGGCGCTGAGCAGCAACGTCGGATGCGCGACCTTGCCGTCCTTGATCAGGTTCTCGACAACCTGCTTGACCTCGTTGACCGGGATCGCGAAGCCGAGGCCACTGGCGCTGTCCGACAACGACTTTCCGGCCGTGTTGATCCCGATCACCTCGGAGGACATGTTGATCAGCGGGCCACCGGAGTTGCCGTGGTTGATCGAGGCGTCGGTCTGGAGCCCGTCGATCACGGTGTCGGTGTCGGAACCTTCACCCGAGAGCGGCACCGGCCGGTGCAGCGCGCTGATGATGCCGTGGGTGACCGTGCTGCGCAGCCCCAGCGGGGCGCCGGCCGCGATGACTTCCTCGCCGACGCGCACCTTCTCGGAATCACCCATCCGCGCCACGACGAGGTTGTCGACGTTGTCGACCTTGAGCACCGCCAGGTCGGTCTTGGGGTCACGGCCGACCAGGTTGGCCGGTACTTCCTTGCCGTCGTTGAACACGACGGTGATCTGGTAGTCAGCCGGCTTGCTCGCGGCATCGGAGATCACGTGGTTGTTGGTGACGATGTAGCCCTTGCCGTCGACGACGACGCCGGAGCCCTGTGAGCCCTCGGTCTTGCTCTTGGCCTCGATGGTCACCACCGAGTCCTCGACCGCCGCGGCGACCGTGGCGAACCGGCCGGCGTCCGGCGACGGGAGGTCACCGGTCTCCAGCGTCACCTTGGAGGTGGTGAACGCCTGCACGGTGCCTGCCGTCTTCTGCCCGACCCAGCCGCCGATGAAGGCGATCAATCCGGCGACGATGAACAGGATGAACAGCGACGGCCACGACACCCGGCCGCCGAACAGCACCTCGCGGGCGCCCAGCTTGCCGATCGGGGCCGCCACGATCACGGGTGCGGCCGGGGCCTGTGCGGGTACGCCCAGCGCCGGCATGGCGCCCGGATCGCGCCAGGGATCGTCGAAATCGTCGTCACCGGCGTACTTCTCGGCCTCCAGCGCGCCGGCGTCGGTGGGGTGGCGCTGCAGTGAGTCACCGGCACCCCCGGGACGTCCGAACGCCTCGGCCAGCACCGGATCCGGAGGTTGGTCCTTGGGGGCGTACTCGCCCTGGTCCTGGTACTTGTCCGCACCGAGGAACGAGCCATCGACGCCGGTGGGACGGCCGAACGTCCGCTGCGACAACTGGTCGACGGGAGGCCGCTCGACAGGGCGCGGTTCCAGACGGCCGCTCTCGTCGGACTGGTCCTGGTTGGTCACCGGTGTATCACTCTCTGTTGGAGCGCCCGCCCCAGCCAGATAGGCCGACGCCGGTCACTGATCGCCTTGTGTCCAGCCTACCGGCGCTTACGCCGACTCTGCGTCGGGTCATCAGCAAAGGGAGGCTGTTCATCGACCTCGGCCGAAGGCTGCGGGCTGTGGTGCGGTATCTGCGACAACAGTCCCAACAGGGAATTCGGAATGGCTATCGGACAGGAGTCCCGCAATGCGGCCCGGGCCTGGCCCTGGGCATCGACCTCGGCCGCGCAATCCGGGCACAGGGACAAGTGGTGTGCGGCCCGAAGGTGAGCGCTCATCCGCAGCTCACCATCGACGAAGGCCGCGATGGCCTCGGTCGAGAGGTGCTCGGTGGAACCGAACTGGCGAGGCGCGCCGACCGGCGCATCGCTCTGGGAAGCGAACTGCGCGGGCAGCCAGGAGAATGCCCGACGGAACACATGTCCCGGGTCGACCATCGCCCAGCTCCTCTCGCCACGACCAAATGTCCTGACCCGAATGTAGCGCGACCGGGCGCGCTGGACACCAACCACCGCTAGGCGGATTTGGCGGTTTCCGGCGAGTTCTTCGCCAGATAATCGCGCAACGCCTGACGACCGCGGTGAATGCGGCTGCGCACGGTTCCGAGCTTCACGCCCAGCGTGGCACCGATTTCCTCGTAGGACAGACCCTCGATGTCGCACAGGACCACCGCGGCGCGGAACTCCGGCGCCAGTGAGTCCAGGGCGGCCTGAAGGTCGGCCCCCAGCCGCGAGTCGTGGTAGATCTGCTCGGGGTTCGGGTCGTCGGCGGGCACCCGGTCGTAGTCCTCGGGCAGCGCTTCCATCCGGATGCGGCCACGGCGACGGACCATGTCCAGGAACAGGTTGGTGGTGATGCGGTGCAACCACCCCTCGAAGGTTCCCGGCTGGTAGTTCTGCACCGAGCGGAACACCCGGATGAAGGTTTCCTGGGTCAGGTCCTCGGCATCGTGCTGGTTACCCGAGAGCCGGTAGGCCAGTCGGTACACCCGGTCCGCGTGTTGACGCACCAGCTCGTCCCATGACGGCATGGCGGCCTGGTCGCCGGTGGCGTCGAAAACCGCGGTACCGGTCAATTCATCGGACGGCTCGACCCACTCGCCCGCGGTGAACTGCTCCAGATGTGCCATTGACACCGGGGCGTGTTGGGTGGCGGGGTTCGAGGTAACAGCGGTGGTGCTCGTCGGATCCTCCTGATCACAGATTTCACTCAGCTCAACACGACTGATCACTTCGTTATTCCGATTGCTGTCCTGGTTGTGCTGGGCAGTGCGCCAGCGGGCGCCGTGTTCCATGCGGATACCGTTCCTGATCCCGGTGTGGCGGATATATGAGCAATCTGAACTTTCCCTGAGAATGCCGACGATACGTCCGGTCACCTGCCCGAACCAGCGAATATCCGTCGGTGATAACCGCCACGCACGGGCGTGTCGCGACGGCGCCCCCGGGGTCTGGCCTACGCTGCGGGCATGGTCAGCTCCAACCCCGGTCACGCCGAGGCGATCGTCACGCATGCCGAACGGTCGATCTCCGAAGACGAGATCGTCGCGGCTGCGCGTGAGCGGGCCGAAGAACTCGGCGCAGGCGCCGTAACCCCGGCGGTGGGAGCCCTGCTGAGCGTGCTCGCGCGGCTCACCGGGGGCAAGGCGGTCGTCGAAGTCGGCACCGGCGCCGGCGTCAGCGGGTTGTGGCTGTTGTCCGGCATGAGCGACGACGGCGTGCTGACCACGATCGACGTCGAACCCGAGCATCAGCGCATCGCCAAGCAGGGGTTCCACGAGGCCGGTGTCGGCCCCGGGCGGACCCGCCTGATCAGCGGGCGCGCCCAGGAGGTGCTGACCCGCCTGGCCGACGAGTCCTACGACCTGGTGTTCATCGATGCCGAGCCGATCGACCAGCCGCAGTTCGTGACCGAGGGGGTGCGCCTCCTACGTTCCGGCGGCGCGATCGTGCTGCACCGGGCCGCGCTCGGCGGCCGGGCCGGCGACGCCTCGGCCAATGATGCCGAGGTCAGCGCCGTGCGCGAAGCGGCCCGGCTGATCGCCGAGGACGAACGACTCACCCCGGTGCTGATCCCGTTGGGCGACGGCCTGCTGGCCGCCGCTCGAGACTGACTTTCCTCGCTTCCCTCCCGGCCTCACCCCTCGCTTTGGGGTGAGGCCGGATTTTTCTTTACAGATTCCTGACGCGGCATCCCCTTGACCGCGAACTGAACGCATGTTTAGCGTATTAAACATGCGTTCAGTCGATGATCGAACAGCGATGGCCCGGATCCGTGACGCCGCGATCGAGCAGTACGGGCAGCGCGGATTCAGCGTGGGGCTGCGCACCATCGCCGAGGCCGCCGGCGTCAGCGCCGCCCTGGTGATCCACCACTTCGGCTCCAAGGAAGGGCTACGCAAGGCGTGCGACGCCTACGTGGCAGAGGTGGTGCGCGAGGCCAAGACCGAATCCCTGCAGAGCAGCGACCCCGCGACCTGGCTGGCCCAGATGTCCGAGATCGAGTCCTATGCGCCGCTGATGGCCTACCTGGTCCGCAGCATGCAGTCCGGCAGTGACCTGGCGACTACGTTCTGGCGCACCATGGTTGCCAACGCCGAGGAATACCTGGAAGAGGGCGTGCGCACCGGAGTGCTCAAACCCAGCCGCGACCCGCGGGCCCGGGCGCGGTTCATGGCGATCTGCAGTGGCGGCGGGTTTCTGCTGTACCTCCAGATGCATGACGACCCAACGGATCTGCGCCGGGTGCTGCGCGACTACGGCGAAGACATGATGCTGCCCGCCCTTGAGCTCTACACCGAGGGCCTGATGACCGACTCGACCATGTACGAGGCGTTCCTGCACCAACGCGAACAAGGCATCCCGTTCAGCTCAGAGTCCGAAACCAAGACCGACACCAAGGAGCCAGCGTGAACAACTCCGTCGAAATCCGCGGATTGTCAAAGTCTTTCGGGCACACCAAGGCCCTCGATGGACTGAACCTGACGGTCTCCCCCGGCGACGTCACCGGCTTCCTCGGGCCCAACGGCGCGGGCAAGTCCACCACGATCAGGGTGCTGCTCGGTCTGCTGCGCGCCGACGGGGGTTCCGTGCGACTGCTCGGCGGCGACCCATGGCGCGACGCGGTCGCCCTACACCGCCGAATCGCCTACGTCCCCGGCGATGTCACGTTGTGGCCCAACCTGACCGGCATGCAGGCCATCGACTTCCTGTGCCGGCTGCGCGGCAACGGCGTGGACACCCGGCGCCGCGACGACCTGATCGAACGGTTCGAGCTGGACCCGCACAAGAAGGCCCGCACCTACTCCAAGGGCAACCGGCAGAAGGTCGCCATCGTCGCGGCGTTCAGCTGCCATTCCGAGCTCTACATTCTCGACGAGCCGACATCAGGACTGGACCCGTTGATGGAAAGGGCATTTCAGCAATGTGTGGCCGAGGTCGCCGGCCAGGGCGCCGCGGTCCTGCTGTCCAGCCACATCCTGGCCGAAGTGGAAAAGCTCTGCGACAACGTGACGATCATCCGGTCCGGGCGCACGGTGCGTTCCGGCTCCCTCGCCGAACTGCGGCACCTGATGCGCACCAAGGTCACGGCGCGCACCCGCTCCGATGGCCGCGCACTGCAGAACACCCCGTACGTGCATGACTTCACGAGCCGCGATGGCACAGTGAGCTTCTCGGTGAACCGGGCCGAACTGGAGTTCGTCCTGGAGCACCTGGCCGACCTCGGAATCGAAGATCTCAACGTCGCACCGGCATCCCTGGAGGACATGTTCCTGCGCGAGTACCAGGAGGCGAGCCGGTGACCACCGCGAGCGCTCCGGTCAGGCCCACCGGTCCGGTCCGCAGTACCACATCGCCGTTCACCGGTACCGCGACACTGTTGCGGCTGGCGCTACGCCGGGACCGGGTACGGCTCAGCGTGTGGGCCGGCGCGCTGACCCTGATGATGGTCTACGCGCCCAACGCTATTCGGTTGGCCTACCCCGGTGAGGAACAGCGGCTGGCCCGGGTGAACCTGCTCAAGACACCTGCCGGGACGATGCTGGGCGGCCCGATGTTCGGCGTCAACGAGACCGACCTCGGCGTGATGATGGCCAACGAGCTGACTCTCACATTGACCATCGCGACCTCGATCCTGGCCATTCTCACCGTGATTCGCCACACCCGGGCCGAGGAGGAGAACGGCAGCGCCGAACTGGTGCTCTCCTCGGTGGTTGGTCGGTACGCCCGGACCGCGGCCGCACTGATCCTGGTCGGTGGGCTCAACGCCGTGCTGGCACTCACCATGACCCTGGCGATGGCATCCACCGGTTTCGCGGTGATCGACACCGCCGCCATGTGTCTGGGCATCACCGGGGTAGCCATGGTGTTCGGCGCGGTCGCCGCCGTGACCGCCCAATTCTGGCGCCAGGCCCGCACCGCGTCGGGCGCAGCGATGGGGACGCTCGCGGTGGCCGCGCTGGTACGCGGGGCCGGGGACGTCATCAACAACTCCGGCAGCGCCCTGAGCTGGTTCTCCCCCATCGCGTGGGCACAGCAGATGCGTCCGTTCACCGATCTGCGCTGGTGGCCGTTCGGGCTGTTGGCCATCCTGGCCGTCGGGCTGATGACCTTGGCCGCGGTGTTGGAGAGTCGTCGTCAATACGACGCGGGCACCATCGCATCGACGGGAGAGAAGCCCGACGCGCCCACGATCACCGGCCCGCTGCGACTGCACCTCACGCTGCAACGGGGCCAGACGATCGGTTGGGCCGTGGGACTGTTCGTGGCCGGGCTGGTGTTCGGCTCGATGACCAAGGCGCTGCTCGATGCCGCCAAGACCAACGAGTTGATCGCCCGGTTGCTGTCCACGACGGGCAACGACGGCATCTACACCACCATGACCCAGTTCCTGGCCGCGGCGGCCAGCGCGTACGTCGCCTCGGTGGTGCTGCGGGTGTACGCCGACGAGCAGAACGGGCTGGGCGAGCCGGTGCTGGCCGGTTCGGTGTCGCGGTGGCGGTGGCTGCTGGGTGCGGTGTGGTGTGCACTGGCGGGGGCGGCGATCCTGATGTTCTGCGCCGGCCTGGGCAACGGCCTGGGCGCCGGACTGACGCTGGGCGAGCCGGGCACGATCATCCGCCTCACCCTGGCCGCGCTGGCCTTTCTGCCCGCGCTGGCCGTGGTGGCCTCGATCGCGGCGCTGGCCGTGGCATTGCGCGCGCCCTGGATCGCCTGGCTGGCAGTCACGTTCGTGATCACCGCGCTGTATCTCGGGGCGCTGCTGCGGCTGCCGCGATGGCTGATCGAGCTGTCCCCGGTGGGGCAGACCACCGTGCCGAGCCAGTTCCCCGCCATGGCACTGGCAGTGATGCTCATCGCCGCAACGGCTTTGGCGGCCGTCGCGGGCTGGATCTATCGCAACCGTGACGCGGTGTGAACCCGATAGGAGACAACTGATGAAACTCGTGCTTCAGGCAATCGCATCGGGAGTGCTCGGTCTGGCATTCTTCGCCGCGACGCTGTTCTGGCCGGCCGGCACGTTCCACTATTGGCAGGCCTGGGTTTTCATCGCCGTGTTCATGGCCACCACCGTGGTACCGAGCATGTACCTCGCGGTCAAGGACCCCGCGGCCCTGCAGCGGCGCCTACACGGCGGGCCGACAGCGGAGACCAGGATCGTGCAGAAGATCGTCATCTGGGCCGTCACGGGCTCGGCCGTCGCAGCGTTCGTCCTCAGCGCCCTCGACCACCGGTTCGGCTGGTCCAGCGTGCCGACCGCGGTGGTCGTCCTCGGCAACGCCCTGGTCGCGGTCGGCCTCGTCCTGGCGCAGACAGTGGTCTTCCAGAACAGCTTCGCCGGCGCCAGCATCCAGGTGGAGGACGAACAACAGCTTGTCTCTACGGGTCTCTACGGACTGGTCCGTCACCCGATGTACTTCGGCGCGGTGTTGATGATGTTCGGCACCCCGCTGGCGCTGGGGTCCTACTGGGCGTTGCTCGTGTCCATCGTCTCGATACCGGTTTTCGGAGTACGGATCGCCGACGAGGAGAAGATGCTGCGCGCCGAACTCGACGGCTACGACGAGTACACCCAGAAGGTCCCCTACCGGCTGTTGCCCTACGTCTGGTGAGGAGGGTGAGGTGAAAATCGGTCTATTGACCGCCGTGTCGGCCGTCATCGGACTGGTCGTATTCGGTGCGCTGGTGTTCGGCCCGGCCGGAACGTTCCATTACTGGCAGGGGTGGGCATTCATCGTGGTGTTCGCCTTGACCACCCTCGTTCCGAGCAGATACCTGTCGGTGCACAATCCGGACGCACTGCGACGACGAATGCGGGCCGGACCGGCCGCCGAGACCAGACCGGTGCAGAAGATCGCCAGCGCACTGGCATTCACGTTCCTTGCGGCGATGATCATCGTGAGCGTCTTGGACCACCGGTTCGGCTGGTCGGTGGTGCCCGCCTGGGTGTCGGTGGTGGGAAACGCGTTGGTGGCCACCGGACTCGGGATCGCGATGTTGGTGGTGAGCCAGAACAGCTACGCGGCCGCCAACGTCATCGTGGAGTCCGGTCAAACCGTGGTGACCACCGGCCTGTACCGGTTCGTCCGCCATCCCATGTACGCCGGAAACGTCGTCATGATGGCCGGCATCCCGCTTGCCCTCGGTTCGTACTGGGGGCTGCTGTTCATGCTCCCGGGCATGGCGGTACTCGCCATGCGCATCGTCGACGAGGAGAAGCTGCTGCGCGCCGAGCTCGACGGCTACGACGCGTACGCCCGGAAGGTCCGCGACCGGCTTCTGCCCTACGTCTGGTGAGCCACGACGCGGGTGGCGGCTTCGACGGCGGCCGCCCGGCGCGAGGTCAGGACGGCCGGATCATCGGTGGCCGCGTCGGGATGCGGTAGGTGGGCCCACGCCAGGCCGATCCCGAACAACATCGCGATCAGATCGGCCGGGTTCCAGGCCGGGTCGACGTGGCCGCCGGCCTGGGCCGCCTCGATGGCGGCCACCGCCTGCGCGTGCACGGGTGCGCCGTCGGCCTGGGGCTCATCGAGGGTGAAACCCTCCAGCTGGGCCCAGGTGATCATGCGCAGATGCTCGGGCCGACGGCAGGCCAGGTCGTAGATGTCCCCGACGAATTCGGGGACATCGTCCGCACGCAGGGTGACCGATCGGAAGAACTCGGCCCCGTCGGCGGCGAACACCTCGCGGAACAGGGCCTCCTTGTCACCGAAGTGTGCGTAGAGGCGTTCCTTGCTGGCGTGTGCGGTACGGGCGATCCGGTCGATCCTCGCCCCGGCCAGTCCGTACCGGGCGAACTCGGCGCGCGCCGCCGCCAGGATCTCACCACGCAGTTCCGTCGTGCTTCTCACCGCAGAATCATAACCAGACGAACTAGTTCGTTCGGTATCGTGGTGCCAACAGGTCCGAACGCATCGGCGAATCCCCCGACCGGACGGCACCAGCCCTACTCGAATCAACACAGCCCGAGGAGCCGCGGCGATGTCCGTCACCAAGATCGACGAGATCATGAATCAACCCAGCCACGTCCAGACCCTGCGCCGCGCGGTCGAGACCGTCGCCGACGGCGTCGACCCGCTGGTCAATCTCTACCGGCCCTATGTGGACGGCTTGGAGAATCTGCCCCGCGACGGACGATTTCTGTTGGTGGGCAACCACACCCAGTTCGGTACCGAGACCCTGTTGATCCCGTACGTGGTGCGCCGCGAGATCGGGATACGGGTACGGCCACTCACCGACCGCCGGTTCGGTGACATGCCCCGGCCTGTCTCCGACCTCATGGCGGCGTGCGGGGCCGTCGTCGGATCACCCGAGGGCGCCGGCGAACTGATGCAACACGACGAGCCGGTCATGGTGTTTCCCGGCGGTGGCCGCGAGATCGGCAAGTTCAAGGGCGAGCAATACAAACTGCGCTGGGAGGGCCGCGCGGGATTCGCGCGCGTCGCCGTCGAACACGGCTATCCCATCGTCCCCGTGGCGCTCGTCGGCGGCGACGACGTCTACGTGGGAGTGACGACCCGTGACCATTGGCTGGGCCGGCTCAGCCGGACCGTCGGCGAGAAGCTGACCGGTCAGCGCGATATGGCCATACCGCTGGTCCGCGGCCTCGGCCCCACTCTGATCCCGCGGCCGCAGCGCATGTATCTGCGCTTCGCCGAGCCGATCGGCACCGCGAAACCGGCACGGGTGGCGAACGACAACTGGGTGGCCACCGTCAAGCAGCGCACCCAGGAATCGCTGGAGCAGAGCCTGGACGAACTGCTGACCCTCCGGGCTGAGGATCCCTACCGCGAACTGAACCCGCTGGCTTGGCGCAACGCGACCCAGAGCGGATAACGGCGAACCGCCCGGCACCAGTGCGAGTTAGCCGCATACTGCAGTGATGGAACTGTTGACCGGCTTCGGCCTGGCGACTGCGGCGGGGCTCAATGCCTACATCCCGTTGCTGGCGCTGGGTCTGCTGTCACGCTTCACCCATCTGGTGTCACTGCCGTCGGGATGGTCCTGGCTGGAGAACGGCTGGGTGATGGCGATCGTCGCGGTGCTGCTGATCGTCGAAGTGGTCGCCGACAAGATCCCCGCGCTCGACTCCGTCAACGACACCATCCAGACCTTCGTCCGCCCGACCGCGGGCGGCATCGTGTTCGGATCGGGCACCGCGTCCCAGACCGCCGCCGTGGCCGACCCGGGCGCATTCGCCCATTCCGGCCAGTGGATTCCGGTGGCGATCGGCGCCGTCACCGCTCTGGTCGTGTCGTTGACCAAGTCGACGGTGCGACCAGCCGCCAACGTCGCCACCGCCGGGGTCGCCGCACCCGTGCTGTCCACCGTCGAAGACGTCACGAGCGTCGGTCTGGTCTTCGTGGCGATCCTGCTACCGATCCTGGTGCTCGTGGCGCTGCTGGTGTTGATCTGGGGCGCCTTCCGGCTCTGGCGGTGGCGAAAGCGACGGGGCGAGGCCAAGATCGGCGTGAACGCCCGCAGCAATGCGGCACCCCGACCGGCCGCGGTCGACCCCTGGGAATGAACCCGGACTGACGTCCAGACGGGTCAGATCCACACACCCTTGCCGACGGCGACCACACCGCCCGCGCTGATCGCGAACCGTTCCCGGTCCTTGTCGAGGTCCACGCCGACCATCTCGCCCGGACCCACCACCACGTTCTTGTCGAGGATCGCGTGGCGCACCACCGCGCCGCGGCCGATCCGCACCCCGGGCATCAACACACTGCCCTCCACGATGGCGCCGTCATCGATCACCACGTTGGAGGACAACACCGAGTTGCGCACCGAGGCAGCCGAAATGATGCTTCCGGCACCGACCACCGACTCTTGTGCCGAACCGCCGTTGACGAACTTGGCCGGCGCCAGGTTCTCCGATTCACCGCGGATCGGCCAGCGCTTGTTGTAGAGGTTGAACACCGGGTGCACCGACACCAGGTCCATGTGCGCGTCGTAGAACGCGTCCAGCGTTCCGACGTCGCGCCAGTAACCGTGATCGCGTTCGGTGGCCCCTGGCACCTCGTTGTTGTTGAAGTCGTAGACCGCCGCCATCCCGTCGGACACCAGCCGCGGAATGATGTCGCCACCCATGTCGTGGTCGGAGTGGTCGTCGTCGGCGTCGGCGCGGATCGCGTCGATGAGCACCTTGGTGGTGAAGATGTAGTTGCCCATCGACACAAAGGTCTGTTCGGGATCGTCGGGCGTGCCCGGCGGATCCGCGGGCTTCTCCACGAAGTCCCTGATGCGCCCCGAGTCGTCGGCGTCGATGCAGCCGAACGCACTGGCCTCCGCGCGCGGCACCCGGATCCCGGCGACGGTTGCGCCGGCTCCGCTGTCGATGTGGAACCGCAGCATCTGCTCGGGATCCATGCGGTACACGTGGTCGGCACCGAAGATGATGATGTAGTCCGGGTCTTCGTCGTAGATCAGGTTGAGCGACTGGTAGATCGCATCCGCCGATCCGGTGTACCAGCGCGGGCCGAGCCGCTGCTGGGCCGGCACCGGGGTGATGTACTCACCGGCCAGGCCCGACAGGCGCCAGTTCTGGCTGATGTGACGGTCCAGTGAATGCGACTTGTATTGCGTCAGAACGCAGATCCGTAGATATCGGGCGTTCACCAGATTGGACAACACGAAGTCGATCAGCCGGTAGGCGCCGCCGAAGGGAACTGCCGGCTTCGCGCGATCGGCCGTCAGCGGATACAGCCGTTTGCCCTCTCCCCCGGCCAGAACGATGCCCAGCACATGTGGCAACTCCCTCATGCGTCCAAACCTATCCGCCAACCAGCACCGCGGCCAGCCAATGGCAACAGAAGTGTGCGGCGTGTAGCTGGACCCACGGCGACCTACTACCGTCTCGGATATGCGGGTGGCCATGATGACTCGGGAATATCCACCCGAGGTGTACGGCGGTGCCGGTGTGCACGTGACCGAACTTGTCGCGCAGTTGCGTCAGCTCTGCGACGTCGACGTCCATTGTATGGGAGCCCCGCGGGACGGGGCTTTCGTGGCGCAGCCCGATCCTGCGCTGCGCGGGGCCAACGCGGCGCTGTCGACACTGTCGGCGGACCTCAACATGGTCAACTCCGCGGCGGCGGCCACGGTGGTGCACTCGCACACCTGGTATGCCGGAATGGCCGGGCACCTGACCGGTCTGCTCTACGGCATCCCCCATGTGCTGACCGCGCATTCACTGGAGCCTCTGCGCCCGTGGAAGGCCGAACAGCTCGGCGGGGGCTACCGGGTGTCCTCGTGGGTGGAGCGCACCGCGGTCGAGGCGGCCGACGCGGTGATCGCCGTGAGCTCCGGTATGCGCGACGACGTGCTGCGCACGTACCCGGCGCTCGATCCCAACCGGGTCCATGTGGTGCGCAACGGGATCGACACCGACGTCTGGTACCCGACTTCGCCGGCCGACCAGGACTCGGTGCTCGCCGAGCTCGGGGTGGACATGAGCCGCCCGATCGTGGCGTTCGTCGGGCGCATCACCCGCCAGAAGGGCGTGGCCCACCTGGTGGCCGCGGCCCACCGGTTCAGCCCCGAGGTGCAGCTGGTGTTGTGTGCCGGCGCCCCCGACACCCCTGAGATCGCGGCGGAGGTGTCCTCGGCGGTGGCCGAACTCGCCCGGGCCCGCACCGGCGTGTTCTGGGTGCGCGAAATGCTGCCGATCAACAAGATCCGCGAAATACTCTCCGCTGCAACAGTTTTCGTGTGCCCATCGGTGTACGAGCCATTGGGTATCGTGAATTTGGAAGCGATGGCTTGCTCGACGCCGGTGGTCGCCTCCGACGTCGGCGGTATCCCCGAGGTCGTCGCCGACCGGCAGACCGGGCTTCTCGTGCACTACGACGCGACTGACCCACGCTTCTTCGAGATGCGGCTGGCCGACGCGGTCAACTCACTGGTGGCCGAGCCGGAAACCGCCAGGAAGTACGGCGAGGCAGGACGCCAGCGCTGCATCGCAGAATTCTCCTGGGCGCACATCGCTGAGCAGACCCTGGAGATATACCGCAAGGTGTCCGCCTGAGCGGACACCTTGCGAGGTCGATCAGCTGGTGACGGCCTTGAGTTCGTCACCCAGCGCAGCGGCCTCGTCTGGAGTCAGTTCGACAACGAGGCGCCCACCGCCTTCCAGCGGTACTCGCATCACGATCCCTCGCCCCTCTTTGGTTGCTTCCAGTGGACCGTCACCAGTCCGGGGCTTCATCGCCGCCATCGAGTGCTCCCTCCAACTTCGCCGACCCGCGTCAGCGGGCCAGGTTGGGGCCGAAGCCGCCCACTCGTTGGCGACACCCGGCGTTGAAATGCTACTGAACTACCCCTATTGTTCCTTATCCGCGGCGATGGTTGTGCAAAGACCCGTCGGATACCGACCGAAGGCATGTTTTACCGGTCACAATTACTGTGCCGGGACCCAGCAGGCCGCGATGTGGTCATCGACCATCCCGGTGGCCTGCATCAACGCATATGCCGTGGTGGGGCCGACGAATTTGAAGCCCCGGCGCTTGAGTTCCTTGGCCATGGCTGTCGATTCCGTGGTCACCGCAGGCACTTGGGCCAGGTCAGCGGGCCGCGGCCGGGCCGGTGGGGCGAATGACCACAGCAGCTCACCCAAATCGACGTCGAGCTCGGTGACTGCCCTGGCATTGGCGATGGTCGCGAGGATCTTGGCCCGGTTGCGCACGATGCCGGTGTCGGCCATCAACCGCTCGACGTCGTCGTCGGTGTACTTCGCGACCGTGGCCGCGTCGAACCCGTCGAATGCGGCGCGGAAGTTCTCCCGCTTCCGCAGGATGGTCAGCCAGCTCAGCCCGCTCTGGAAGGCCTCCAGGCTGATCCGCTCGAACAGCGCGCCGGAATCCCGCAGCGGCCGGCCCCACTCGGTGTCGTGATAGTCGCGGTACAGAGTGTCGCCCGCGGCGGCACTACTGGATTGGACCACCCAACCGCACCGGATCCGGCCGTCGTCGGCGGTGCCGACAATCCGGCCATCGTCGGTCATGGCTCCTCCGGGGTGCGGACCTCGCCTGCGGTGGCCGACACCTCGGCGTCGGCGGTGCCGACAGTCAGGTCATCGTCGGCGGTGCCGACAGTCAGGTCAGCGTCGTCATCGAAGTCGGCGGGCACACCGTAGGCCGCGCGAACTGCCGCCAGTTCCCCACGGACCGCATCGAGTTCGCGGCCCAGCCGATCCAGCACCCAGTCCACCTCGCTGGTCTTGTATCCGCGTACGACCTGGGCGAACTTGATGGCATCCACATCGGCACCGGTGACGCCCGAGGCAGGCAGGACCGTGGCGGTCGTCCCCCGCGGAAGCGGCGGCAACGTCTCACCCCGGCCGAAGATGACGCTGCCCAGACCGAACAGCACCGTGGCCACCAGAACCAGCACCACCAGGTACAGCAGTATCAGTGTCACGTCCTCGATACTGCCTCACGCATACGACACCTAGCGCGGGCGCAGGGTCACCATGGGCGGGCGGTCGGCCAGCGACACCGACGACACCCGCGGGGTGAAGTCGTCCCCGTCGGCGTAGAACTGCGTCAGCCCCACCCCCGAATCGGCGATCCCGCAGCGCGACAGCAGGGTCGCGATGACCTGCCGGCTCATCGATGCCAGCTCGGTCAGCGGCCGGTTGCGATGCACCCGTACGCCCAGGTTCACCTGCGCGATGGCGTCCAGGCCGAGCTGGTCGTAGGTGTCGACCAGCAGGCCGATCTCCACGCCGTAGCCGGGCGCGAACGGCACCGAGGTCAGCAGCTCACGGGTACCCGCGTATTCGCCGCCCAGCGGCTGGAACACGCAGTTCAGCTCGGGGCGCAGCGAGGCCAGCAGCGGGCGCGCCACCAGTTCGGTGACCCGGCCGCCGCCGTTGGCGTCCTCGGCGCCGCTGACCTTGAGCGGCCGCCGGTAGAACCCCTTGACCAGATGCACACCGTCGGTGGTCAGCAGCGGGCCCAGCAGCTTGGGAACGAACATCGGATCGGGGTCGATCAGGTCGGAGTCGACGAAGGCGATGATGTCGCCCGTGGTGGCGGCCAGCGACCGCCACAGCACCTCGCCCTTGCCCGGCTGCGGCTCAACCTCGGGTAGCGCGACCTCACGGCTGATCACCCGGGCCCCCGCGGCGACCGCACGGATCTCGGTGTCGTCGGTGGAACCCGAATCGAGCACGATCAACTCGTCGACCAGCCCGCCCAGCAGCGGGGTGATGGTCCCGACGACGGAGGCGACGGTTTCTTCCTCGTTGAGGGCGGGCAGCACCACCGAGACCGTGCGGCCGGCCTTGGCGGCCTCCAGTTCGGAGATGGTCCAGCTCGGCCGGTTCCAGCTGTGGTCGGTCAGCCAGCGGTGGCCCACCACTCCATCGGTGACATCCAGTTCAGGCAGTGCAGTCATGCCAGTCCCCTCACTGTTCGTGCGGGTGCCCGCACTCCCTGGATCGACGCGACCATCTCCAGCACGCGCCGCGTGGGTCCGACCTCGTGTACCCGGAACATCGCGGCACCATCTGCGGCGGCCAGCGCCGTCGCGGCCAGGGTGCCCTCCAGGCGTTCGGTCAGATCCACACCCAGAGTCTCCCCGACAAAATCCTTGTTGCTCAGCGCCATCAGGACTGGCCATCCGGTCTTAACAAGATCTTTTACGTGGCGCAACAAACTAAGACCGTGATGAGTGTTTTTACCGAAATCATGGGTTGGGTCGATCAGGATCCGGTCTCGCGGCACACCCGTTGCTACCGCCCGTTCGGCCGCGGCGGTCACCTCGGCGATGACGTCGTCGACGACACCGCGTTCGGTGATCCCGTAGTTCACCCGGAACGGCCGGGTGCGCGGCACGGCGCCGCCGGTGTGTGAGCACACCAGCCCGGCGCCGAATTCGGCGGCCACCTCGGGCAGCCCGGGATCCGCGCCCGCCCAGGTGTCGTTGATCAGGTCGGCTCCGGCCGCACAGGCCTGTTTGGCCACCGCGGCGCGCCAGGTGTCGACGCTGATCAGCTGGTCGGGATAGGTGGTGCGCAGCCATTCGATGAACGGCACGACGCGGGCGATCTCCTCCTCGGCGTCGACCATGCTGCCCGGGCCGGCCTTGACCCCGCCCACGTCGATCACATCGGCGCCCTCGTCGATCACCCGCTGCGCTGCGGCCTTGGCCGCGTCGTCGGTGAAGGTGGCCCCGCGGTCATAGAACGAGTCCGGCGTCCGGTTGACGATCGCCATGATCAGCGCACGGTCACCCGCGACCGGGCGCCCGCAGAACAGGCCATTGCACGTCGACAACACGCCTCCATAGTGCCTGGTGCGGCATGCACGGCAGCATTGGCGCCAGATTCCGCGCCGTTTTCTACCTGTTGGTCGTCGCCCGACACGATCGACAACCCAGGCGTAGAAATCGGCGCGGAACCTGGCGTCTACTACTTGGGCCGCTGACCGGCCGTCACTTCGTCGGGGTACTCGGGGTAGAACGGCACGTAGCCGTCCGCCCGGCCTGCCAGCACGTACACCGGGTCCTTGATTTCCGATCCATAGCCCTGCTTGCGCAGGTCCACCTTCTGGCTCTTGAACGTCGAGGTGTGGGCCAGCTCGGTGACGACGCGAACGAACAACGGCACGGCGTAGGCCGGCAGGTGTCCGTAGAACGCGTCGGCGATCGCCTTCCCGTCGAACTCGTGGTCGGCCTTGAGCTGAATGGCGGCCATGCCGGCGCGGCCGCCCGCACCGGGCACCTCGACACCGAACACCGTGCACTCGTCGACTACCGGGTCCCCGGCGAGCGCGGCCTCCACCTCCGTGGTGGCCACGTTCTCGCCCTTCCACCGGAAGGTGTCACCGAGCCGGTCGGCGAATGCGGCGTGGCCCAGCCCCTGAGAACGCATCAGGTCGCCGGTGTTGAACCAGACGTCGCCGTCCTTGAACGCGTTGCGCACCAGCTTCTTCTCACTGGCCGACGGATCGGTGTACCCGTCGAACGGCTGCAGCGCGCTGATCTTGGACAGCACCAGCCCCGGCTCGCCGCGTTTGACCCTGCGCAGCCGGCCGTCGGCGGCGCGGGCCGGTTCGCCGCTGGCGGCGTCGTATTCGACGAATGCGACGGGGCTCGGGCAGATGCCGGTGGACTTGGAGACGTTGAAGACGTTGACAAAGGCGGTGTTGCCCTCGCTGGAGGCGTAGAACTCGCAGACCCGCGGGATGCCGAACCGCTGGGTGAACTCATCCCAGATGGCCGGCCGCAGCCCGTTGCCGACGATGACGCGGACCTTGTGCGCCCGGTCGGTCGGCTTGGGCGGCTGGTTGAGCAGGTAACCGCAGATCTCGCCGATGTAGGCGAACGCGGTCGCGCCGTAGTCGATGACCTCGTCCCAGAACCGGGATGCCGAGAACGACTTGCCCAGGGCCAGTGCCGCCCCCGAGTTCAGCGCCGATCCGATCGAGACGGTCAGGGCGTTGTTGTGATAGAGCGGCAGGCAGCAGTACAGGGTGTCATCGCTGTGCAGGCGCAGTCCCAGGCCGCCGAACCCGGCCAGGGCCCGCAGCCAGCGGTAGTGGCTCATGACGCTTGCCTTAGGCATGCCGGTGGTGCCCGAGGTGAAGATGTAGAAGGCCTTGTCCTTGGCCAGTACGGCCGCCGCGCTGGCCGGGTTGGTGGTCGGCGCGGTGGCCGCGAGCCGACGCAGCTCCTCGACCGTGATCAGGCCGTTGGGCTCGGCCCCGCATTCGCTGATGTGCTCGATCAGGTCGGACTCGGCGACCACTGCCGTGGCATTGAGCAGCCCGATGCTGTGGGCCAGGACCTTGCCGCGCTGGTTGTAGTTCAGCATGCCGGTGACGGCGCCGCATTTGACGATCGCCAGCATCAGCAGCACCGCGTCGGGCGAGTTGCGCAGCATCACCCCGACCACGTCACCGTGGCCGACGCCCTTGGCCGCCAGCACCGCCGCGTAGCGGTTGACCGTCTCGTTGGCCTCGCGGTAGGTGATGCGCTCGTCGCCGAACTTGAGGAAAACCCGGTCGGCGTACTGGGCAGCCCGCTCCTGGAACACCTTGCCGATCGAGGTCTTGGCCGTCGGCCGGGCCATCATTCCGGTGAGGACGCCCCGCGCGATGACCGGCGCGTCCATCAGCAGACCGGGTACCTGGCTGGCGAGGTCGAGTAGGCCGACGCTGCTCCTGGTGCCCGATTTCTGGTCGGTCATGCGGTCTCCCCCTGCGCGTTGTGTGGGTCTCGAGATGGCTCTCGTGTGGGCAACACCATAGCCGCGCGGGTAACCGGGCGTTACCGCCGGTTCTACATAAGCGGCGCGCACACGTCGAGCGCTGCGGCGACCTCGTCGACAACGATCAGCCGGTCGAGGGCCTGGCTGCTCACATAGCCGGAGTCGACGAGCCCACGCAACCAGTTCAACAATCCGTCGTAGTGGCCGAACGGGTCCAGCAGTACGACGGGCTTCTCGTGCATCCCCAGATAGCCCGCCGTCCAGGCCTCGAAGAACTCCTCCAACGTGCCGATGCCGCCGGGCAGGGCGATGAACGCGTCGGAGCGGTCCTCCATCTCCTTCTTGCGTTCCCGCATGGTGTCGGTCACCACGAGTTCTTCGGCGTCCACGTCGGCGAGTTCACGATGCACCAGCGCCTTGGGGATCACGCCGACCGTGCGGCCGTTCGCCGAGCGCGCCGCACGGGCGACCGCACCCATGGCCGAGACGTTGCCGCCGCCGGAGATCAACGTCCATCCGCGCTTGGCGATCGCCACCCCGACCTCACTGGCCAATGCCAGCAGCTCGGGATGGGTAGGCCCCGAAGCGCAATAGACACACACCGCAAACTCGCGGTCAGTTTCACCGGACACCTACACAAACTAGAGGGTGCTGGTGAACCGCCGATGACGGGTGGGCAATGTCCGCCGGTGATGGACTCAGCCCCGGCTCGCAGGGAGACTGAACGGAACGCGGAGGGACGATCCTGGTGACTGACGATGTCGATCAACCGACACGGTTGAGCCGCGAGTTCATCTTGGACACCGCGATCGGGCTGATCGATCGCGACGGTCTGACGAAATTGACCATGCGACGGCTGGGTACGGCCTGCGGTGTCGAGGCGATGGCGCTCTACCGCTATGTGCACAGCCGGGGTGACCTGCTGACCGGCATCGTGAACCACATCGTGGACCGCCTCTACGCCGATCAGCTCGCCGCCCGCCGCCAGGAGGATGGTTGGCAGGACTTCCTGCTCCGGCTCGGCCATGGCGTGCGCCAGATCGCGATCGAACACCCCGAGGTGTTCCCACTTGTGGCAACTGAGGCGCCGGAAGCCCCGTGGGTGCGGCCGCCGCTGCGCAGCCTGCGCTGGATGGAGACGTTCCTGGAGACACTGATCTCCTACGGGTTCAGCGATGACGCCGCCGTGGCCGCGTACCGGACGTACACCACATTCCTGGTGGGCCAGTTGCTGCTCGAGGTGTCCGCCCGCGGTGTCGCACTCAGTCCCGACGAGACGGTGCTCGACACCGAGCCACGGCCCGATACGTCGCTGGCCGATTACCCGAACCTGCGTCGGCTGCAATCGATGCTGGCCGAGGACCACAGCACCGACGAGTTCGAGGACGCGTTGGAGGCCCTGCTCGACCGCATCGAAACGTGGTCAGGCTCCTGACCAGGGACCTGAACAGGGGCGTTTACAACGTAAACTTCGGCGGTTATGCTCGGTTTCACCGTGGAATCGACCCAGCAGAATCACGAGCTGCACTGGACGGCTCGCACCACACCCGAAGGCCTCATCGTTCAGGTCTCCGGACAGGTCGATGCCCACAACGAATCCGCCTGGCAACGCATGCTCAGCGAGTCGGCAGCTGCCGCGCCCGAATCCTCGATGCTCATCGTCGACGCCGGATTCCTGGACTTCATGAGCTGTGGGGCACTCGTCGCCCTGGCCAAGCAGACCGTCGACAGCCGTCAGCAAGGGATCACGGTCCGGCTGGTCATCCGTCAGCAGAGCATCAGGCGGATCATCACCGAATGCGGCCTGGACGACGCGGTGTCGGCGCACCCGGACCTCGATTCGGCGTTGAACGGCCACCGCCCGCCATAGGATCCGGTGGATGGCTGTCGACTGGGTGATCGCACCGCGTGACCGCGTGCTCGACGGTCTGGAGGCCGGCCTGCACGAGCGCCGCGGCGCGGCTCTTCTCGGCCCGGCCGGTGTGGGCAAGACGTCCGTCGCCCGCACCGCGGCCGAACATCTCGCCAGCGATTTCCGCCGGGTCGTGTGGATCGCCGGCACCGAATCGGCTGCGGCGGTCCCGTTCGCCGCGGTGGCGCACCTGATCGATATCCCCTCGGCGGGCAAGACCGCCGAAGTGCTGCGAGCCGCGCGCGAGGCGCTCGGGTCCGACCTGTTGCTGGTCGTCGACGACGCGCACCTGCTGGACCGGTTGTCGGCAGCCCTGGTGTACCAACTCACGGTGAGCGGCGCGGCCAAACTCATCGTCACCGCGTCCGCGGCACAGGCACCCGATGACGTCGCGGCGTTGTGGGGTGACGGCTTGGTGAGTCGTGTCGACATCTCCCCGCCGGGCCACGATGACGCCCGGCTGGCCGATCAGGTGGCCACGTTTCTCGCCGATCTGCCCAACGGTGCGGGAGCCGTATTGCGTCAACTGGCGGTGCACGATCCGCTGCCACTTGCCGATCTGACAGCCCTGACCAGCACCGAGGCGGTGCAGGAGGCGCAACAGTGCGGCGTCGTGTGCGTCGACGAGGCGGTGGCGCGTTGTGTGCATCCGCTGTTTCTCAACGCGATACGCGCCACGATCGGCGGGCCCGGCCTGCGGCGGCTGCGCAGCACGCTGGTCGAGCAGCTGTCTGCGGCGCCCCGCCCCGGTGTGGTGGACCGGCTGCGGGTGGCGGTGCTGGCGCTCGACAGCGACTCCCCACTGCCCGCGGCCGAACTCGTGGACGCTGCCGGCGAGGCGCTTCGACTGGGCGACCTGGAATTGAGTGAGCGACTGGCGCGGGCCGCGACGGCGTCGGGTGGTGAATTCCAGGGGCTGCTCACCCTGGCGTACGCGTTGGCCTGGCAGGGCCGCGGCCGTGAGGCCGATGCCGTCCTGGCGCAGATCGACCCCGCCGACCTGACCGAGGACCAGTTGATGGCGTGGGCACTGCCGCAGGCGGCCAATCAGTTCTGGATGCTGTCGGAGCCCGAACGCGCCACCGCGTTCCTGCGCGCCACCCGCCGCCGGGTATCGACACCGACGGCCCAGATCACGCTCGACGCGCTGGCGGCCACTTTCGCGATGAATGCCGGTGCGCCACAACGGGCTTTGGGACTGGCACTGGAAGTACTCGCCTCCCCCGCCGCCGATGACACCGCGGTCGGTTGGGCCGGGTCGACGGCAGCACTGAGTTGCGCGCGGATCGGCCAGTTCGATCAGGTGGACGCGATGGCACACCGTGCACTCGCGGCAGGGCATCCGGGCCTGTTGCGGTTCACCAGCGGCTTCGGCCAGACCACGGCGCTGATGATGACCGGCCGGCTGGACCAGGCGCAGGAAATGGCCAAGAGCATCACCGATTTCACCCAGCTGCTGCAGCCCGGCCGCGCCATCGGCGAGGTGTTGATGGCCGACGTGCTGCTGGTCCGCGGCAGTTTCGACGAGGCGATTGCGTTGTTGCGCAAGGCAACCGCCGCACTGGCACCGACCGGGTATTCCTGGGGACCATTGGCCTGGATGTTGTTGGCGCAGGCCGTCGGTCAGCGTGGCATGCCGGTCGAGGCTGGAAAAGCACTGTCCCGTGCGGAGTCCCGGCACGGGCTCAAGTCGATGCTGTTCGCACCTGAGTTGGCACTGGCCCGAGCCTGGACTTGCTCTGCCCGCAAGGATTCGGTGGGCGCGGTGACCGCGGCGCGCGAGGCCGCCAAGGCCGCCGAGCGCGGCGGCCAATCCGCGGTGATGCTGCGGGCCTTGCACGACGGCGTGCGGCTGGGCGACACCCGGGCCGTCGACGCGCTGACAAGGGTGGATCTGGACTGCGTGTTCGGGCAGCTGACGTTGGATCATGCCCGCGCGTTGGCGGCCGGGGATGGTGCGGCTCTGGCCGAGGTTTCGGCTCGGTACCGCGACGTTGGGATGCTCGCCGCTGCGGACGATGCGGCGCGCCAAGCCTCGGCGTGAGGTCTACCGGACCGTGACTGCCAAAAGCCGAGTGAACTTCCCGCTCGGCACCCACCCGCGCCGAACGTAGGATGCGCAGTTGGACCGCACGATCTCCAGGGGGCTCGATGAACCAGTTCGTCGCCGACACGGCCGCCATCACAGGCCTGCAAGGGACCGTCGGCAGCGTCAGTGAAGACATGAACAACTTCAAGAATGCGTTCTCCGGCCCGTCGGACCTCGCGTCCAGCCACGGCCAGATCGGCTTTCCGTTCCAGAATTCGCACGGCGGTGCCCAGTCGTCCCGTGATGGCGCCTTAGCTGCCACCCAGTTTGCCGCGAGCAGGATGGCCGAATTGCTCGGCCAGGCCTCACAGGCATATGCCCGTGGCGATATGGAATCCGCCAGCCGGCTCAAGGCCCAGGCCGATCAGCTCGAGGGCGCAGGCTCCGCGGCGTCCGGCGCCGGCGGCGGCGCCGATCCCGCGGGCGCAGGAGCGGGCGGTGCGGGCCAGGTGCTGGGCCAGTTCGGCCAGATGGCTTCGCAGATGGCGCAGTCGATCACCCAGCCGCTGCAGGGACTGACCCAGGCGATGACCCAGGCGCCACAGCAAGTCATGCAGGGTGTGCAGGGCATTGTCGAAGCCGCTACCCAGGCAGCGGGAGGCGGCGGGGACGCTGCTGCCACGGCCGCGGACACCGGTGGCGCGGGAGCCGAGAACGCCATCAAAGCCGCCGACCACCAGGGGCCCGGCGATGGTGCTGGGGGCGGCCCAGCGGATCAGCCCGACGCCAAGCACGACGCCAAGCACGACGGCAGGGACGACGCCGAGCCCCGCAAGCATGACGGTGATCGCGCTCCTGTGGGCGAGGCCGGGGCCGCCGCTGATCGCAGCTACGAGCAACTCGGCAATCGCGCCTCAGCCGGTGCCGCAGCTGAGGACGGCTACGGCGTCGGCACTGTGCCGACCCAGATCCACAACATCAACCCGCGGCGCCAGTAGCACTCAACTCTCCGCCGTCCAGCCGCAGCCACCGGTCGATACCGATGGCCTCCAGGAACCGTTCGTCGTGACTGACCACCGCGAACGCGCCCCGGTAGGCGTTCAGCGCCGATTCGAGCTGTCCCACGCTGACCAGATCGAGATTGTTCGTCGGCTCGTCCAGCAACAGCAACTGGGGCGCGGGTTCGGCATAGAGCACGCACGCCAGCGTCGCCCGTAACCGCTCCCCGCCCGACAACGCTGCCACCGGCAGGTGGATCCGGTCGCCGCGAAACAGGAACTGCGCCAACAGATGCATGCGCCGGGTGTGTGACAAGCTCGGCGCAGCGGTAGCCAGGCTCTCGGCCACCGTACGCTCGTCGTCCAACAGGTCCAGGCGCTGCGACAGGGAGGCGATGCGCCCGTCAACCCGTTGCACCGTTCCTGAGTCGGGTTCCAGGGTGCCGTCGATGATGCGTAAGAGTGTCGACTTGCCGGCTCCGTTGGGACCGGTCAGGGCGATACGTTCCGGCCCGCGGATGGAGAGGTCGATCCCGTTGTCGGCGAACAGTTTCCGGCCGCCGCGGCTGATCTGCAAGCCGTCTCCGGCGAACACCGTGCGCCCGGCAGGCACCACGGTGTCGGGCAGATCCAACGCAATCACCTTGTCGTCACGCAACGCTCGTTCAGCTTCGTCGAGCCGGCTCCGGGCATCGTCGACTCTCCGAGCGTGTACGTCGTCGGCGCGGGCCGCCGATTCCTGGGCATCGCGTTTCAGCTTGCCCGCCACGATCTTCGGCAGCCCGGCGTCCTTGAGGTTGCGCGCCGCGGTCGACGAGCGTCGGGCGGCCCGCTCGCGGGCCTCCTGCATCTGGCGCTTCTCCCGCTTGAGCTGTTGTTCGGCGTTACGGATATTGCCCTCGGCCACCTGTTGAGCAGCGCGGCCGGCCTCCTCGTAGGCGGTGAAATTGCCTCCGTAGAAGACGATTTCACCGCGGTACAGCTCGGCGATCTGATCCATCCGGTCCAGCAGCACCCGGTCATGGCTGACCACCAGCAGGCAACCGGTGTAGCTGTCCAGCGCGTCGTACAGGCGGTGCCGGGCCTCGCTGTCCAGGTTGTTGGTGGGCTCGTCGAGCAGCAGCACACTGGGCCGCTTCAGCAGTTGGGCAGCCAGCCCCAAAGACACCACTTCCCCGCCGGACAAGGTTCCCAACCGGCGGTCCAACGCCAGGTCATCCAGGCCGAGCCGGTCCAACTGGGCACGGGAGCGTTCCTCGATGTCCCAGTCCTCGCCGATGGCGGTGAACACCTCCTCGCTGGCGTCACCATCGGCCAGCGCTGCCAGTGCGTCGAGCACCGGAGCGATCCCCAATACCGCGGCCACGGTGAGATCGGCTGTGAACGGCAGGCTTTGGGGCAGGTAGCCGACGGCGCCATCGGCGACCACTGAGCCCGCGGAGGGCCGGTACTCGCCGGCAATCAGTTTGAGCAGCGTGCTCTTTCCGGCGCCGTTGGGTGCGACCAGGCCGGTGCGGCCGGGCCCGATGGAAAACGACAGGTCCGAGAACAGCTCGACGTCATCGGGCCAGGAGAACGACAAATGGGAACAGACGATAGACATGCTGGTACTCCAAAGTGATGCGGGCAACAGGCACCGCATTGAGGGGCAGGAACGAATCGACTCTCGGGATCACCCGGAGATGTCGTCTCCCAGCATGTTTTCGGCCCACCTTGGTTGACAGCAGATGCGAGACCCATACTACGCATGCATGCAACCGATTTACGGTTCAGAACGTCTCGCGCAATCGATCCAGTTGTCGCCGTTCACGTTTCGTGGGTCGGCCGGCGCCTCGATCGCGGACCGGAACGGACGCCACCATCTCCTTGGGCGGCGGTGGCGGGCTGCGGTCGATCAGGCATTCCGATGCGATGGCGGGACCGACTCTCTTGGCGATGGGCCGGATGACCTCCACGATTCGTTCACGTCCGTCGAGCCGGACCCGCACCTCGTCACCGGGGCTCACGTGCTGCGCCGGTTTGGCCGGCACGTTGTTGACCCGGACGTGTCCGCCCCGGCAGGCGGCCGCCGCCGCGGACCGGGTCTTGGTGAGGCGCACAGCCCAGATCCAGCTGTCGACGCGGACGGTGCTCATGTCAGGTAGCGCCGCAGCATGTCGGTGACCGCGGTGATCTGGGCGATCTCGACCCGTTCGTCGACCTTGTGGGCGAGGTTGGGGTCGCCCGGACCGTAGTTGACGGCGGGTATCCCCAGCGCGGCGAACCGGGACACATCCGTCCAGCCGTACTTGGCACGGACCTGTCCCCCGGCTGCGGCCACCAGCGCGGCGGCGGCCGGTTTGGCCAGCCCCGGCAGGGCGCCCGCGGCGGCGTCGGTCAATTCGATGTCAAGGTCGAGGCCGTCGAACACCTCGTGCACGTGGGCGAGGGCCTGCTCGACGCTGCGGTCGGGGGCGAACCGGAAGTTGACGGTCACCGATGCCGCGTCGGGGATGACATTGCCGGCGATGCCGCCGTCGATACGTACTGCCGACAGCCCTTCCCGGTAGACGCACCCGTCGATGTCGACATTGCGGGGCTGATAGGCCGTGAGCCGGTCAAGTACCGCACCGAGTTTGTGAATGGCGTTGTCGCCCAGCCAGGAACGTGCGGAATGCGCGCGGGTGCCGGTGGCGCCGACGACGACGCGGATGGTGCCCTGGCAGCCCGCCTCGATGAAGCCGCCGGACGGTTCACCGAGGATCGCGACGTCGGCCTGTAGCCAGTCCGGCAGCTCTCGTTCGATGCGGCCCAGCCCGTTGGCGCTGGACTCGATCTCCTCGCAGTCGTACATCACCAGGGTGATGTCGTGGCTCGGCTCGGCAATGGTGGCTGCCAGGTGCAGGAACACCGCGTCACCCGACTTCATGTCCGAGGTGCCGCAGCCCCACATCTCGCCGTTCTTGATGTGGCTGGGCAGGTTGTCGGCAGCGGGCACGGTGTCGATGTGTCCGGCCAGCATCACCCGCGACGAGCGGCCCAGGTGGGTGCGGGCCAGCACCGCGTCACCATTGCGGATCACCTCGAACCACGGCGCCTGCGCACGTAGCGCGGCCTCGATCTCGTCGGCAATGCGCTGCTCATGACGTGACTCGCTGGGGATGTCCACCAAGGCAGCGGTCAGCGCGATCGGATCAGCAGTCAAATCCAGGCCCACGATGCTCAACGGTAGTCCAGTAACCTTGGCCAACGTGACTGCAGCATCTGGCGTCGGCCTGGCCACCATCACCGCCGACGGGACCGTCCTGGACACCTGGTTTCCCGCCCCCGAGCTGAGCGCCTCTGGCGATGCCGGCACGGTGAAGCTCAGCGGCGATGACATCCCCGCTGAGTTCGCGGGCCTGACCGGCCCCGATGCCGACCGCGGTGTCGAGGTGGTGGCGGTGCGGACCACGATCGCCGACCTCGCGGACAAGCCCGCCGATGCGCATGACGCCTACCTGCGGCTGCACCTGCTCTCCCACCGGCTGACCAAGCCGCACGAGGCCAACATGGACGGCATCTTCGGAGCGCTGGCCAACGTGGTGTGGACGAACTTCGGGCCGTGCGCGGTCGAGGGCTTCGAGACGGTGCGCGCCAAGCTGCGCCGCCGCGGTGCCGTCGCGGTCTACGGCGTCGACAAGTTCCCGCGGATGGTCGACTACGTGTTGCCGTCGGGCGTGCGGATCGCCGACGCCGACCGCGTCCGCCTGGGTGCGCACCTGGCCGCGGGCACGACTGTCATGCACGAAGGTTTCGTGAACTTCAACGCCGGCACACTGGGCACCTCGATGGTGGAGGGCCGGATCTCGGCCGGTGTCGTGGTGGACGACGGCTCCGACATCGGTGGCGGCGCGTCGATCATGGGCACCCTGTCCGGTGGCGGCAAAGAGGTGATCTCGGTGGGCAAGCGCTGCCTGCTGGGCGCCAACGCCGGCCTGGGCATCTCGCTCGGCGATGACTGCGTGATCGAGGCCGGGCTGTATGTCACCGGCGGCACCAAGGTGACCACCGCTGACGGGCAGACCACCAAGGCCGTCGAGCTCTCCGGGGCCAACAACCTGCTGTTCCGCCGCAATTCGCTCTCGGGTGCGGTCGAGGTGGTCAAGCGTGACGGCACCGGCATCACGCTCAACGAGGCGTTGCACGCCAACTAGCGCCGGAGCAGGGACCGCCAGCGTACCGTGAATTGACGATCGCGTCAGCGGTCGATGAAACCGGTCCCTGGGAGCGCACAATGGCACCCTCAACCAGCTACAAACTTCTACAGATCGCGCTGGCCCTGTTCGGCACCGTGATGCTTCTGCTCTATCCGCTGGCGGTGGTCTGGCCGTCCGGATGGGCTTGGCATCCCGGTGCCCCCTATCAGTCCAACTACTTCATGATGATCGTCGGGGTCTACGCCACCCTCGGTGTTTTCCTCTGGATCGCGGCGCGGCGCCCCGAGGCGAACCTCAGCCTGATCTGGTTCACCGTGTGCTCAAGCTTTGTCCACGCCGTCATCATGGCGGTGCAATCGTTCGGCGACGGTCACCACATGGGACATCTGTGGGGTGATGTCGCTGCGCTGATTCTGGTGGCCGCGGTGTTGTCGGTCCTCGTGGTGTCGTCGGACCTCAAGCAGCGCGCGAGTGTGCCCTAGGTGCAAGGAATCCCGTGCGGGCCACCCACCCAGTGACCTGGCGGGGATTGCCACGGGCACCACTTCTTGACCTGTCCGGGCGGGCCCCAGTTGACCCCAGGATTCCAGTCAACCCAACCAGGCCCCGGAATCCACGGAATATCGGGACCCCAACCAGGGTCAGCCTGTGCCGAACCGGCGCCCAACCCGAGGGAGCCGAGGCCGAGCGCACCCGCGATCATCGCCGTTCCCGCGACTTTTTTGAAACTCATACGTGCCTCCAAACCGAGGCAGGGCGTGACGTGCGATCTACGCCCCGTCACTTCCCAAGCTACCCCTGCTCGGCAGCAAGCACGCAGAACTCGTTGCCCTCTGGGTCGGCCAGCACCACCCACGTTTCGTCACCCTGGCCGACGTCGACGTGGCGGGCGCCGAGGCCGATCAACCGGTCCACCTCGGCCTGTTGATCGTCGGGGGTGAAGTCCGGATGCAGACGGTTCTTGACCACCTTGTCCTCCGGCACGGCAGTGAACAGCCAGATCGGGCCGGCGCCCGGCGGCGGGGTGAGCAGCACGTCGCCGTCGGCATCGGTGTGTGCGGGCCAGCCCAGCGCTTCCGACCACCAGGCGCCCAACGCTTCGGGATCGTGTGCGTCGATGCAGATCTCGGAGAACCTCAACCCCATTGCGCCAGTTCCTTTTTCATCACCTTGCCCATGGCGTTGCGGGGCAGGCTGTCCACGAGTCGCACTTCGCGAGGACGTTTGTGCACTGAAAGTTCTTGGGCGACATACTCGATCAGCGTATCGGGTGCGGCATTGCCGACAACGAACGCAACGATGCGCTGCCCCAGATCGTCGTCGGGCACCCCGACCACGGCCACCTCGTCGACGCCGTCATGACCCAACAGCACGGTCTCGATCTCACCGGCGCCGATGCGGTACCCGCCCGATTTGATCAGGTCCACCGACTCCCGCCCGACGATGCGGTGCATCCCGTCGGCATCGATGACCGCGACGTCGCCGGTGCGGTACCAGCCGTCGGAATCGAAGGCGTCGGCGGTGGCCTCGGACCGGTTGAGGTAGCCGCCGAACACCATGGGGCCCTTGATCTGCAGCCGTCCGATCGTCTCGCCGTCGTGAGGCACCGGCGCGCCGTCGTCGTCGACGAGCCGGGTCTGCACTCCGGCCAGCGGCAGCCCGACCCAGCCGGGCCTGCGCTCACCGTCGACCCGAGTGCTGAGGGTGATCAGCGATTCCGTGCTGCCGTAGCGCTCCACCGGCGCGTGCCCGGTCAGTCGCACCAGCTCGTCGAACACCGGCACCGGCAGCGGCGCGCTGCCGGAGACCAGCAGCCGTGCGGTGGACAGCGCCAGCGCCGAGTCGAGGTCCTTGACCACCCGCGACCACACCGTCGGCACCCCGAAGTAGAGCGTGCCCTGCGCCTGCGCGTACGCGGCCGGTGTCGGTTTCCCGGTGTGTACGAAGCGGTTTCCGATCCGCAGCGAGCCGAGCAGACCCAGCACCAGGCCGTGCACGTGGAACAGCGGCAGCCCGTGCACCAGGGTGTCGGCAGCGGTCCACTGCCATGCCGCGGCCAGCGCGTCGATGTCGTCGGCGATGGCCTGGCGGCTGATCGGCACGCCCTTGGGCGCTCCGGTCGTCCCGGAGGTGTACATGATGATCGCGGTCGAATTCGGTGCCGGCTCGGGATAGCGGTGCCAGGACCGGGCGTGCAGCCGCACCGGGATGTGCGGCAGTCCCTCGGTCTCCTCTGGCCGCTCCCCCAGCCAGGCCTGGGCGCCGGAGTCGGCGAGGATGTGTCGACGCTCTGCCGCGCCGACGTCGGCAGGTACCGGGACCACCGGCACACCGGCGATCAGGCATCCGATGACGGCGAGGACGGTCGTCGGGGTCGGTGTCGCCAGGACGGCGACGCGTTGCGCGACAGCCACGCGCTCGGCCACCGAGGTGGCGGCGCCGACGAGATCACTGCGGCTCAACACAGCACCGTCGATGGATACAGCGTCGGCGAGCTCGGCGCCGGCGGCGACGGCTGCGGGGTTCAGGGAGGCCAGCAACACTCTTGTGAGGCTACCGGCGTGCCGTCCGTCGATCCCACGCACTCGACAGGATGCGGAGTTGGCGCGAGGCTGGTGCTCATGGGCACAGCTACGCGCGATCGCGATGACTCCGGCCGGCCCCGCAGCACCCGCCCGCGCGACGCACTTGGCCGGCCATTGCCGTACGGCAGTGAAGGCGTCGCCCGGATCCCCGATGACCTGGAGCTCTCACCGGCTGAAACTCTCGCGTACGCCCAGGATCTGCTCGACCGTGGTCAGGCGTTCGGTGCTCACGAGGTACTCGAAGCGGCGTGGAAGAACGGCCCGGATCACGAGCGTGCGCTCTGGCAGGGATTGGCACAGCTGGCCGTGGGCATCACCCATGTGCAGCGCGGCAATCGGACCGGTGCCTCGGCCCTGTTGAGACGCGCGTCGGCACGGCTTTCTCTGGTCGACCAACCGTCGCCCCATGACATCGATGTGGCGAATCTGGCCGAGTTCGCCGCCACGCTCGCCGACGAGATCGACGAGGGCGACGTCGAAGCACAGCGGCTGCACATCCGCCTGCGCGTGGACGGGTAACGGAGACGATGGGAACGATCCGGCAGGCTGCGACGCGCGAGGTGTACCAGAACAACTGGTTGACACTGCGCGAGGACGACGTCGTCCGGCCCGACGGCAGCACCGGCGTCTACGCCGTTGTGGACAAGCCGACCTATGCCCTGGTGATCCCGTACGACCCCGCTCACGATCGGTTTCACCTCGTCGAGCAGTTCCGGTACCCGCTGGGGCTGCGGCGCTGGGAGTTCCCGCAGGGCACCGCACCCGAACAGCAACATCTGGATCCGACTGCGCTGGCCCACCGCGAACTTCGTGAGGAGACCGGGCTGCGCGCCGAGAGCATGGAACGTCTGGGCCAGCTCGACGTGGCTGCCGGGATGAGTAGCCAGCGGGGGTGGGTGTTCCTGGCGACCGGGCTCACCGAGGGTGAGCACGAACGCGAGCCCGAGGAACAGGACATGCACAGCGCGTGGTTCTCCCGCGGGGAGCTGGACCGGATGATCCGGGACGGTGAGATCACCGATGCCCAGAGCCTGGCGGCCCTGACCTTACTGGCGCTACACCAGCGCTATGCCTGAAATTTCACTCATAATCGTTGACAACGGCCCACCAGAGCGAGACCATGGGCTCAATGCCTGGAAAATTGAGCATAAGGCCGCTCCGGCCCGAATAGCAGTGGCCAACCCACCTTGTGCATGAAAATCCGAGCATAAGGAGGACGGATGCCCGAGCCACGCCGCACCAAGCCGGCCCCCAGGTCGACGACGCCCGAGATCGCCGAACTGGGGGCAGCCTTCGCTGCCAGGCGAATCCAGCTGGGGCTCACCCAGCAGGTCCTGGCCGACCTCGCCGGCGTCTCGCGCTACAGCATTCAAGCCCTCGAACACGGCACGGGCTCAATCAAATTGGCCTCGGTCATCGAGATCGCCGACATTCTCGGCCTCAGGGTTCAGGTCACCGCCACATGACCGACTTCGAGGCGCTGCGCGAAATCGAGCAGGCCGACGTGTATCTCGGCGATCACGCAGTCGCGAGGCTGGCCCGTGACCGCGGCGACGAGATTGTCTTCAATTACACCGGTGCGGCGCCGGAGCCGGGGTCGTCAGACCGCGCCCGGTCGGTGTCGTGGTCGCTGCCCCGCGACGGGGACTACCCGCTCGTGACGCACGGCGGTGCGGTTCCGACGTTCTTCGCCGGGCTCCTGCCCGAAGGGGTTCGGCTGGGGATCGTGACCGCGTCGACGAAGACGTCGGCCGATGATCACTTCACCTTGCTTCTCGCGATCGGCGCCGACACCGTCGGCAATGTCCGCGTCCTGCCGTCCGGCACCGCCGCGCCCAGTTTGACCCCGATGTTCGACCCGAAGCACAGCAACGACTTTCGCGCGGTCTTCGCCGACCTCACCGGATCCCTCGCGGCGGACCCCGTCGGGCTGTCCGGAGTCCAGCCCAAGGTCAGCGCCGCGATGTGGTCGACTCCCGCGCGTACCACCTCAGGGCCGGCAATCCTGAAACTCAACCCGCCCAGTGGGTTTCCGCGCCTGGTGGAGAATGAGCACTTCTTCATGCAGATGGCGGCTGACTGTGGACTTCGAACCGCTCGGACACATCTCCTGCATGACGCACAGGGACGCAGCGCGCTGCTGGTGGAGCGCTTCGACCGTCAAGGCGATCTACGCATCGCGCAGGAGGACGCCTGCCAGGTCGCCGGCGTCTATCCGGCCTCGAAGTACCGCATCCACACCGAAACCGCGATCGGCGCCCTCGGTGACGCGTGCGCTCGCGGCGGCGGATCGGGGGCAGCCGCCACCCTCGAGTTGTTGCGAATCGTGATGTTCTCCTGGTTGATCGGCAACGGTGACCTGCACGGGAAGAACCTGTCGATCTACTGCCCCGATGGCTTCTGGCGGCCAACACCGGCATACGACCTGCTGACCACGCAGCCCTACACCGGTTGGCGGGATCCGATGGCCATGAGCCTGTATGGCCGTGCCAACCGTCTTGATCGGAATTGGTTCCTCGATGCTGCCGAACGGCTCGGGCTGCGCAGCCGGGCGGTGGCCCGGATGACCGACGACCTCGTTGACGCGGCCCAACAGTGGCCTCATCGCTGCAGCGAAATCGGGTTCACGACACGGCAAACCGAACTCCTTGCCGACCTGCTCTCGGCACGGATCGACACGCTGAAATAGCGGCCGGCTCAGTGCCGCTCGGCCAGGGCGCGCAGGAAGAACATCAGGTTGGCCGGCCGCTCGGCCAATCGCCGCACGAAGTAGCCGTACCACTCGTTGCCGAACGGAACGTACACGCGCACATGGTTGCCCGCCTCGGCCAGCCGGCGTTGTTCGGCGTCTCGGATGTTGTAGAGCATCTGGTACTCGAAACCGTCCACGCCACGGCCGAATTCAGAGGCCAGTGCCGGTACCGCGTCCATGATCACCGGGTCGTGTGAGGCCACCATCGGGTAGCCCGACCCGGCCATAAGCACCCGCAGGCACCGTAGGTAGGAGCCGGTGACCTCCTCGGCGTCGCGGTAGGCCACCGAGGCGGGTTCGTCGTAGGCGCCCTTGCAGAGCCTGATCCGGGCCCCCGCCGCGGCGAACTCGCGGCAATCCGCCTCGGTGCGATGCAGATAGGCCTGCAGAACCGTTCCCAGCCAATCGAATTCGGTGCGCAGGTCACGCACGATCGACAGGGTCGAGTCCGTGGTGGTGTGGTCCTCGGCGTCCACGGTCACCCAGGCCCCCACGTCGCGGGCCTTGGCGCAGATGGTGTGCGCGTTCTCGTAGGCGATTTTCTCGCCGTCGCGGGGCAGCGCCTGCCCGAGCGCCGAGAGCTTGAGCGACACTTCCAGCGGACGCACTGCCGCATCACCGTCACCGCGGCGTGCCAACCCGTCGAGCAGGGCCAGGTAGGCCTGCACGGTACGTTCGGCGTCCTCGTTGCTCGTGGTGTCCTCGCCGAGGTAGTCGACGGTGACGAACCGACCCGAATCCCGCAGCGCACCAACGGTGTCGAGCGCGTCGGGCACGGTCTCCCCCGCGACGAAGCGGTCCACCACCTTGCGGGTGATCGGGAGGCGTTCGGCCGTGTGGCGCAGCCGCAACGAGTGCGATGCGGCCAGGATCGTCGGGCGGGCAACCCGCTGAAACACGCCCATCTCAGGCCTCCATGTGCGGGTAGGTGTGGTTGGTGGGCGGCACGAACGTCTCCTTGATGGAGCGGGCCGAGGTCCAGCGCAACAGGTTCAGCGCCGAGCCGGCCTTGTCGTTGGTGCCCGAGGCCCGTGATCCGCCGAACGGCTGCTGGCCGACGACCGCCCCGGTCGGTTTGTCATTGACGTAGAAGTTGCCCGCCGCGTTGCGCAACCGGTCGGCGGCGGTGAGCACCGCCGCGCGATCGTCGGCGATCACCGCGCCGGTCAGGGCGTAGCGGGCGCCGGTGTCCACGACGTCGAGGATGCGCTCGTACTCCCCGTCCGGATAGACGTGCACGGCCAGGATCGGGCCGAAGTACTCCGTGGAGAAGGCCTCGTCGGTTGGGTCGTCGGACAACAGCACGGTGGGTCGCACGAAATAGCCCTCGCTGTCGTCATATTCGCCGCCGGCGGCGATTGTGACGCCCGCGGCGCCCTTGGCCCGCTCGATCGCCGCGACATTCTTGGCGAAGGCGCGTTCATCGATCACGGCTCCGCCGTAATTGGTCAGGTCGGTGACATCGCCGTACTTGAGGTCCGATGTGGCCGAAAGGAAATCGTCGCCCATCTCGTGCCACACCGACCGCGGAATGAAGGCCCGCGAGGCCGCTGAGCACTTCTGTCCCTGGTAGTCGAAGGCGCCGCGGATCAGCGCGGTGCGCAGCACATGCGGGCGGGCCGAGGCGTGCGCGACGACGAAGTCCTTGCCGCCGGTCTCACCGACCAACCGCGGATACGTGTGGTAGCGATCGATGTTCGCGCCGACCTCGCGCCACAGGTGCTGGAACGTGGCGGTCGACCCGGTGAAGTGGATGCCGGCCAGACGCGGATCGGCCAGCGCCACATCGGAAACCGCGATTCCGTCACCGGTCACCAGGTTGATCACCCCGGGCGGCAGCCCGGCGACCTCCAGGAGCTGCATGGTCAAGTAGGCCGCGAAGGTCTGGGTGGGTGAGGGTTTCCACACCACGGTGTTGCCCATCAATGCGGGCGCGGTGGGCAGGTTGCCGGCGATCGCGGTGAAGTTGAACGGGGTGATGGCGTAGACGAAGCCCTCGAGCGGCCGGTGGTCGGTGCGGTTCCAGACGCCGGGGCTGCTGACCGGCTGCTGGGCCAGGATCTGGCGGGCGAACTCGACGTTGAACCGCCAGAAGTCGATCAGCTCGCAGGGGGCGTCGATCTCGGCCTGGTAGGCGGTCTTGGACTGGCCGAGCATCGTGGCGGCGGCGATCTTCTCGCGCCACGGTCCGGACAGCAGGTCGGCCGCCCGTAGGAATACCGCGGCGCGTTCGTCGAACGGCATCGCCGCCCACTCGTGTTTGGCGGCCAGGGCGGCTTCGATGGCCGCGCCGGCGTCGGAGTGTTCGGCGTTGGTCAGTGTGCCCAGCCGCGCACTGTGGCGATGCGGCTGCACGACGTCAATCCGTGCGCCGCTGCCCATCGTGTGTTTGCCGCCGATGACGTGGGGCAGGTCGATCGGGGCGCCGGCGAGGTCGCCGAGCGCGGTGATGAGCCGGGCGCGTTCGCCCGAGCCCGGTGCGTAGTCGTGGACCGGCTCGTTGGCCGGCGAGGGCACGTCGGTGATGGCATCCATGAGTCAAGAATCCCCGACGTGACCCACACAACACTTGTCCGATCAGACAAGCCTAACCGCGTACAGCAGTAGAATCGGACAACATGCGGACGACGGGTGTCAGCCTGGGCCAACTGCTGTTGGCGCTGGACGCCACGCTGGTCCGGCTGGTGCAGGCACCACGCGGCCTGGATCTGCCGGTGGCCTCGGCCGCGCTGATCGATTCCGACGATGTGCGGCTGGGCCTGGCACCGTCCGCGGGGGCCGCCGACGTGTTCTTCCTGCTCGGCGTCTCCGAGAACGATGCGCTGCGCTGGGTCGAGCAGCAGAGTGCGCGCCGCGCACCCACCGCGATCTTCGTCAAGGAGCCGTCGGCGACGGTGGTCAGCCGTGCAGTGGCCGCAGGCACCGCGGTGGTCGCCGTCGATCCGCGGGCCCGCTGGGAGCGGCTCTACCGGTTGGTCAACCATGTCTTCGAGCACCACGGTGACGGCGGCCTGCACGATTCGGGCACCGATCTGTTCAGCCTGGCCCAATCCGTGGCCGAACGCACGCACGGCATGGTCAGCATCGAGGACGCCCAGTCACACGTGCTGGCCTATTCGGCGTCCAGCGACGAGGCCGACGAGTTACGGCGGCTCTCCATCCTCGGCCGGGCCGGGCCACCGGAGCATCTGGCCTGGATCGCGCAGTGGGGCATCTTCGACGCGCTGCGCTCCCGGCCGGAGGCGGTACGGGTGGCCGAGCGTCCCGAACTCGGACTGCGCCCCCGGCTGGCGATCGGCATCTTCGCACCCGCGGTCGACGAGCGCCGGGCCCCGGCGTTTGTCGGCACCATCTGGGTGCAGCAGGGCAGCCGCCCGCTCGCCGACGACTCCGAGGAGGTGCTGCGCGGCGCCGCGGTGCTGGCCGCACGCATCATGGCCCGGTTGGCCGCCGCCCCGTCGACGCATGCCGTGCGGGTGCAGGAACTGCTGGGCTTGCGAGAGCCGGACGAGGCGTCCGACATCGGCCTGATCGCCCGCGAACTGGGGGTGGCAGTCGACGGCCGAGCCGCGGTGATCGGCTTCGACGGCGGAACTGCCGGCACTCGGCTCGCTGATGTTCTGGCGTTGAGCGCCAGCGCTTTTCGCCATGACGCACAGATGGCCTCGGTGGGTTCGCGCGTCTACGTCTTGTTCCCCAGCACCGGCAAGGCAGTGACTTCGTGGGTACGCGGCACCGTGGCGGCTCTGCGGGCCGAATTGGGGCTGAAGTTGCATGCGGTCATCGCGAGCCCGGTGGCCGGGTTGTCCGGTGCGGCCGCTGCCCGCACCGACGTGGACCGGGTGCTCGACACCGCCGAACGCCACCCCGGGACACTGGCCCCGGTCACTTCACTGGCCGAGGCACGCACCACCGTGCTGCTCGACGAGATCGTCACCGCGATCGCGGCCGACGAGCGGCTGATCGATCCACGGGTGCAACAGTTGCGGGCCGAGGAGCCGACCCTCGCCGAAACCCTGGGCGTGTACCTGGACTGCTTCGGTGACGTCGCTGCGGCGGCACAGCATCTGCACGTACACCCCAACACCGTGCGCTACCGGATCCGCCGGGCCGAGCAGCTGTTGGGGGCCTCGCTCAACGATGCCGATGTGCGACTGCTGCTCGCGTTGAGTCTGCGCGCGACGGCGTGAGGCGGCCCTGTCCATCGTTCGGTTGACAGACGAATCAGCCGTGAAGTCGTCGCGCCGAAGCCGCCGAAGCGGCACCGTATGGGTATGACTACCGAAGCGGTCCAGCAGGAATCCGAACATCCGTTTCTGAGCGGAAACTTCGCACCGGTGCACGACGAGGTCACCGTCACCGACCTCAGGATCACCGGGACCATTCCCGACTACCTCGATGGGCGCTATCTGCGCACGGGGCCCAACCCGCTGAAGGCACCGGACCCGCAGCACCACCACTGGTTCCTTGGCGACGGCATGGCGCACGGGATCCGGCTGCGCGACGGTGCCGCGACCTGGTACCGCAACCGCTGGGTTCGGTCAGCGTCGGTGGCCCGCCTACTTGGCGAGAAGTGGGCCGGCGGCGCGCACGCGGGAGGATTCGATTTCCCGGCCAACACCAACATCATCGGCCACGCCGGCAAGACGCTGGTGATCACCGAGGCCGGTGCGCGGCCGTACGAGCTCACCGACGAACTCGACACGGTGGGGCCGTCCGATTTCTGCGGGACACTGTTCGGCGGATTCACCGCCCACCCCAAGCACGACCCGAAAACAGGTGAGCTGCACGCCGTCTCATACAACCCGCTGCGCGGAAACCTGGTGAGCTACACCGTCACCGGCGTGGACGGCAGGGTGCGGCGCACTGTGGACATCGCCTTGCCGACACACACGATGATGCATGACTTCACCCTGACCGAGAAGCACGTGGTGATCTACGACCTGCCGGTACAGCTGGATCTCACCACCATGGTCAAGAGCGCTCCGGTGCGGGCCGCGGCGCGGCTGCTGACCGGATTCGCCGCGCGGCACGCGGCACCGGACTTCGTGTTGCGCGCGGCGATGCGCGGATCCGAACGCGCGGCACTGCCGACGACGTCGATGCCGTACCGGTGGGCACCTGAACATGGTGCCCGTCTCGGGGTGCTGCCGCGGGAGGGTTCGGCCACCGACATCCGCTGGTTCGACGTGCCGCCGTGCTACGTGTTCCACGCCCTCAACGGTTACGACCAGACCGGGCCCGACGGCGAGCAGATCGTGCTCGACGTCGTCCGGCACCCGGAGGTGTTCACCACCGGGGACCGGTTGTTCACCGACTCGATCACGTTGGACCGCTGGACCATTGACCTTCGTACCGGCCGGGTGCGCGAGCAGCGACTCGACGACTCGGCCCAGGAGTTCCCGCGCGTCGACGATCGGCTCACCGGACTGCCGCACAGGTATGGCTACACCGTCAGCCTCCCATCGGAACCGGACGCGGCACCGGACGCCATCCTGCGTCACGACCTGCGTGACGGCACAACCGATCGGGTCGACTTCGGTCCGGGGCGCGAACCCGGCGAGTTCGTTTTCGTCCCGTCCGGTCCGGACGCCGACGAGAACGACGGTGTGGTCATGGGATTCGTCTACAACCGCGCCGAGAACCGCAGCGATCTCGTGCTGCTCGATGCCGCGAGCCTGGCACCCGTTGCCACCGTGCATATTCCGGTCCGAGTTCCACACGGCTTCCACGGCAACTGGGTGGCCTCAGACCGTTAGCATCGGCAGATGACCGAAACCGGTCCACCCACAACGTCGAGGCCGGCCGTAGGCGAGCCGTCGGACTGGCATTGGATGTGGGAGACCTACGTCTGCGGGCTGTGCATCGCGGCGATCGTCGCGGTCGTGGTGCTGCGGCACACACTCGGCGGCAACGTACCGGTAGCTTGCGGCGCCCTCACCGCGATGGTCGTGATCGTTCTGGTGTTCGGACGCAACGTCATTCATGAGGCGGATCCGATCACCGGCCCGGTGCGGGCACGCACCGCGACGTTCGTGGCGGTGATGATCGGCCTGTGGCTGATCGCCCTGCTGGCCGCGGCGCCGGCCGTCGCGGCGATTCCGGCGCTCTTCCCGCTGATCTTCGCCACGCTGCCGCTGGCGGCGGCGCTGACGCTGACGTTCGTGGTCACCCTGGCGCCGTTGGGCCTTGCCGTGGCGATCCACGGGCTGGGGTGGCCGAGTCTGCCCGCGGTGGCCGCGGTGACGCTGGTAGGCGCGGTGGCGGCCCCGATCATCGGCACGACGATCATGACGACCACGCGGCAGCGGCAGCAGTTAGCCGACACGGTCGCCGAGTTGGCGGCGAGCCGGGCCCAGCTGGCTCAGCTGTCCCGCGAGGCCGGGGTTGCCGCGGAGCGGGAGCGGCTGGCCCGGGAAATCCATGACACCCTGGCCCAGGGGTTCACCAGCATCGTGGCGCTGGCTCAGGCCGTGCAGGCCGAAGGTGAGAGCGATCCGGCCGCCGCCACCCGCCACGTCGAGCTGATCCGCAGCACCGCGCGGGACAACCTGGCCGAGGCCCGCACGATGGTGACCCGGCTGACCCCCGCGGCGTTGGAGGAGGGCACCCTGTCCGCCGCGCTGCGCCGTCAGGCCGAGGGGCTCGCCGCCGAGACCGGCATCGCCGTCGACGTACGTATCGACGACGACCTGCCGCAGCTGGGCATGGCCACCGATGTGGTGCTGCTGCGCAGCGCGCAGGAAGCGATGGCGAACGTGCGCCGGCATGCCCACGCCAGCGAGCTCCACGTGCGGCTGCAGAAGGCCGCGGACGGAGTACGACTTTCCTTGTCCGACAACGGCATCGGTCTACAGACCGATCACGTCGACGGGTTCGGCCTGCGCGGTATGCGGGCCCGGCTGGATCAGGTCGGCGGCACGTTGACGGTTTCCACGCCGGACGGCGGCGGGGTGCGGGTCGTCGTGGCGGTGCCGGCATGACGACGGTTCTGTTGGTCGATGACCACCCCGTGGTCCGTGAAGGGCTGCGCGGCATGATCGACGCCGAGGACGACCTGACCGTGATCGGCGAGGCCGGCTCCGGGGCCGAGGCGATCAGGCTGGCCCACACGCTGCGGCCCGACGTCATCCTGATGGATCTGCGGATGCCCGGGATCGACGGCGTCACCGCGACCGCGCGAATCCTGGCCGACAATCCGTCGACGCACATCGTCGTCGTCACGACCTACGAAAGCGACACCGACATCCTTCGCGCCGTGGAGGCCGGCGCGACCGGCTATCTGCTCAAGGACGCGTCGCGGGCCGAGTTGGCTCGCGCAGTTCGCGACGCCGCGCGCGGCAAGACGGTGCTCGCCCCGGGCGTCGCCGACCGATTGGTGCATGCGGTGCGTGCACCGTCGGTGACGCTGTCGGCGCGCGAGGCGGAGGTGCTGGGGCTGGTGGGCACGGGTGCCACCAATGCCGATATCGGCCGCGCCCTGCACATCAGCGAGGCCACGGTGAAGACGCACCTGCTGCGCGCGTTCCACAAGCTGGGGGTGTCCGACCGCACGGCGGCGGTCACCACGGCGATGTCGCTCGGGTTGCTCGACTGAGGTTTCTCTCGCGAGGGTTCAGGCGGCCAACCGCTGGACCGCGGCGGCGATGCGCTCGTCGGTCGCAGTCAGCGCGACCCGCACGTACTGCGCGCCGGCCGGACCATAGAACTCGCCCGGCGCAGCGAGAATTCCGCGCTCGGCCAACCACTTCACGGTGTCGCGGCAGGGCTCGCCGCGGGTGGCCCACAGGTACAGGCCCGCCTCGGAGTGCTCCACGGTGAATCCGGCCGCCTGCAGGGCGGGCAGCAGAACCGCACGACGATTCGCGTACCGCTCGCGTTGGACGGCCTCGTGCTCGTCGTCGTCGAGCGCGGCCACCATCGCGGCCTGCACCGGCGTCGGCACGATCATCCCGGCGTGCTTGCGCACCGCGAGCAGTTCGGCCACCACGGCAGGGTCGCCCGCGACGAACCCGGCGCGGTAGCCGGCCAGCGAGGAAGTCTTGGACAGGGAGTGCACGGCCAGCAGCCCGGTGTGGTCGCCGTCGCAGACCGACGGGTGCAGCACGCTGAACGGCTCGACCTCCCAGCTCAGGCCCAGATAGCACTCGTCGGAGGCGATCACCACGCCGCGGTCACGGGCCCAGGACACCACCTTGCGCAAGTGGTCCACCCCGAGCACGCGGCCGGTGGGGTTGCTGGGTGAGTTCAGGTAGATCAGCGCGGGACGCTGCGGCCCGAGCTGGGTCAGCGAGTCGGCCCGCAGGACCTGCGCCCCGGCGAGCAGGGCGCCCACCTCATAGGTGGGGTAGGCCAGTTCGGGCACGACGACGGTATCGCCGGGACCGATCGCCAACAGCGTCGGCAGCCAGGCGATCAGCTCCTTGGTGCCGATCACCGGCAGGACCGCATCCGGCGCCAGGTCGGTGATGCCGTACCGGCGTCGCAGCGCCGCCTCGGCGGAGGCACGAAGGGCCGGGGTGCCGGCGGTCGTCGGATAGCCCGGAGCGGAACTGGCGGCGGCCAGCGCATCCCGGATCACCGGCGCCACCGGATCAACCGGGGTGCCTACCGAAAGGTCGACGATCCCATCGGGGTGCGAACGAGCCAGAGCCGTGACGTCGGCCAGGGTGTCCCATGGGAACTCTGGCAATGCCGCCGAACGACGCTGTCGCACCACGTCAGTCTCGAAGCCGGATTCGACCGTGCTCAGTCCTCGGCCTTGGCCGGCAGGTCCTTGATCGCCTGCGGGTCGTTGTCCGTCTGGCCGACCTTGGAGGCACCGCCGGGCGAACCCAACTCGGAGAAGAAGTCAGCGTTGGCCTGCGCGTAGCTGCTCCACTGGTCCGGGACGTCATCTTCGTAGTAGATGGCCTCGACCGGGCAGACCGGCTCGCATGCGCCGCAGTCCACACACTCATCGGGGTGGATGTACAGCATGCGTGCACCCTCGTAGATGCAATCGACCGGGCACTCCTCGATACATGCCTTGTCTTTGACGTCGACGCAGGGTTCGGCAATGACGTACGTCACTGATGTCTCTCCTGTCCAGTGGGCTGCTGGGCTCGGTGTTCGGGACTCTGATGAGTCGACGTCACAGTATGCGTTGCGCATACCTGCACGCTCGTCTCAGTGTGCCCTAACTTCGCGCGTCACCATTTAAGGGTGGCGCGTGGTAACAGATACTAAACGTTGCAGATACCCCTCGCCTAGTCGCCACGACAATTACTTGTACCCCCGGCAATGTCAGTCAACTAGTTGCATAGGACCGACGGTCCCACCTACCCTGCCGACATGGGCTTGGCGTATCCGAACCTTTTGTCACCGCTGGACCTTGGGTTCACCACCCTGCGCAACCGGGTGGTGATGGGCTCGATGCACACCGGCCTGGAAGATCGCGCGAGTGACACCGCGAAGCTGGCCGAGTACTTCGCCGAGCGGGCCCGCGGCGGCGTCGGCCTGATCATCACCGGCGGCTACGCCCCGAACAAGACCGGCTGGCTGCTGCCGTTCGCCTCGCAATTGGTGTCCTCGTCAGAAGCACGGCGGCATCGCCGGATCACCGGCGCCGTGCACGAGGCCGACGGCAAGATCCTGTTGCAGATCCTGCACGCCGGACGCTATGCCTACCATCCACTTTCGGTGAGCGCCTCCGCGATCAAGGCCCCCATCAACCCGTTCCGGCCACGCGCGCTTCGCGATGTCGAGGGCACCATCGACGACTTCGTCCGCTGCGCGCTGCTGGCCCGCGAGGCGGGTTATGACGGAGTCGAGATCATGGGCAGCGAGGGCTACCTGCTCAACCAGTTCCTGGCCCCGCGCACCAACAAGCGCACCGACGCGTGGGGCGGCACCCCGGAGAAACGTCGCCGCTTCCCGGTCGAGATCGTGCGCCGCGTGCGCGAGGCGGTGGGCTCCGATTTCATCATCTGCTACCGGATGTCGATGGCCGATTATGTCGAGGACGGTCAGAGCTGGGACGAAATCATCGCATTGGCAACCGAAGTCGAGGCGGCCGGAGCGACGATGGTCAACTCCGGGTTCGGCTGGCACGAGGCACGGGTGCCCACGATCGTCACCTCGGTGCCCAACAGCGCGTTCGTCGACATCAGTAGCGCGGTGGCCGAGCACATCTCCATCCCGGTGGTGGCGTCCAATCGGATCAACATGCCGCAGACCGCGGAACAGACTCTGGCCGAGACTCACGTGCGGTTGATCTCGATGGCCCGGCCCTTCCTCAGCGATCCGGACTGGGTGCTCAAGGCCGCTGAGGAGCGCGTCGGTGAGATCAACACCTGCATCGCCTGCAATCAGGCCTGCCTCGATCACGCCTTCGTACACAAGAAGGTTTCGTGCCTGCTCAACCCGCGGGCCGGGCGGGAAACCTCGCTGGTGCTCAGCCCGACGCGCCGCGCCCGGTCCGTCGCCGTCGTCGGCGCCGGGCCGGCCGGACTGTCCGCTGCCGTCAGCGCCGCCCAGCGCGGCCACCGGGTGACCCTGTTCGAGGCGGGGTCGGCGATCGGCGGGCAATTCGACCTGGCCAGAAGGATTCCCGGCAAGGAAGAGTTCAACGAGACCATCCGGTACTACACCACCATGCTCGACAAGCTCGAGGTCGACGTGCGACTGGGGGTCCAGGCTGGGGTGGACGACCTGTCCGGCTTCGACGACGTGGTCCTGGCCAGCGGGGTGACGCCGCGGCTTCCCGCCATTCCCGGCATCGACCATCCGAAGGTCCTCACCTACGCCCAGGCCATCACCGGTGCGCCCGTGGGCAAGTCGGTGGCGGTGATCGGCGCGGGCGGAATCGGTTTTGACGTCAGTGAATTCCTGACAACCGACGAGTCGCCGACGTTGAATCTCAAGGAGTGGAAGGCCGAGTGGGGTGCGGCCGATCCCCAGGAAACCCGCGGCGCACTCACCACTGCATTGCCGGCCCCCGCGGTCCGCGAGGTGTATCTGCTGCAGCGCACCAAGGGCGCACAGGGCCGCAACCTCGGCAAGACCAGTGGCTGGGTTCATCGTGCGTCACTGAAAGCCAAAGGGGTACAACAGCTTTCCGGGGTGAATTATGAGCTCATCGATGATGAGGGTTTGCACATCAGCTTCGGTACCGAGCGCCGCGACCGACGGGTGCTGCCCGTCGACAACGTGGTGATCTGCGCCGGGCAGGAGTCGGTGCGCGATCTTGAGGATGCGTTGCGCACCGCCGGGATCGAGCCCCACATCATCGGGGGCGCCGCTGTCGCAGCCGAACTCGATGCCAAGCGGGCCATCAAGCAGGGCACGGAGTTGGCTGCTCGCCTGTAGCTCGCCGTTGTCGCGCTGGAGTGGCGCAGTTGGCCGGCGCCACTCCAGCGCGACAAGGCACGGGATCAGGCCTGCTTGAGGGCTTCGATCTCCAGGGTGACGGTGATCTTGTCGCCGACGACGGTGCCACCGGTCTCCAGCGGCATGTCGATGTCGATGCCGAAATCCTTGCGGTTCAACACAACCGAGGCCTCGAAGCCCGCGACTGCACCCTGTCCCATACCCGGGTTGACGCCGTTGTACTCGAGCTTCAGCGAGACCGGCTTGGTCACGCCCTTGAGGGTGAAGTCGCCGTCGACGATGTAGTCGTCGCCGTCGGGACGCACACCGGTCGAGACGAAGGTGGCGGTCGGGTGGTTCTCGGCGTCGAAGAAGTCTGCGGACCGCACGTGGGCGTCGCGCTGCTCGTTGCGGGTGTTGATCGAGGTGACGTCGATGGTGGCGTTGACCGACGGGGTGCCGTCTTCGGCAACCGTGACGGCGCCGCTGAACGCCTCGAAGCTGCCGCGGACCTTGCTCACCATCAGGTGACGAACCGAAAAGTTGATCGACGAATGCACGGGGTCGATGGCCCAGGTGCCTGCGGTCAGGTCGGTGGCTACTGCGACGGTCATGGTGTCTCCTTGGTTCGAGAGCCGGTCGGTCCGGCACCTTCACCAAACACTAACCGGACCGTGGTCCGATTCAATTCCCGATTTTCTCGGATTTCTTCTCGATCTTGAGTCCGGCGGCGCATCATGCGGTGGTCAGCAATTTGCGTAGTTGTCAATTTGAAGATCGGAACCACTGGTATGCGCCTACTCGCCCTCATCCTGATGTCTGCCGCAGCAACAAGCTCACTCCTCGCGGCGCCGATCGCCAACGCCTACCCGAATTGCGCAGCGGCCCGAGCCGCCGGCGCCGCTCCCCTCTATGCGGGCCAACCCGGTTACAGCACGAAACTGGACCGGGACGGCGACGGCGTCGCGTGCGAGACCGGAGGAGGGTCGGCATCCGGCGGCGGAGGGCTCCCGCTCTACGACGGGAATGGCAGCGGTCCGGCCGCGACCGGCCCGGCCGCACCGGTTCCGGCCGTCCCCGCCACCACAGCTGGAGGCGGCTACACGACCGTGGTCAGATGGACCGGCGCGAACTGCATCGACATCACAACGCCCTCGGGTCCGGCGGGCACTCTGCTGACCGGCACGCATTGCGGCGGCCAGGCGACGTTGTTCAGTAGCGGGGTCGGCGACCAGATGGTGGGTGCGGACCCGATCATCGGCGATGCCGGGAGCCTGGCCTGCGAGATCCTCAGTGGGCGGTTGACAGACTCGGGAACCGCCGGCGACGGGCACGACGTAAATTGCCTGACCCGCGCGAGCGCACTGTCGTAGTCCGCGTCCACCGACAGACACGCACGCTCACGGTACAGCGGGATCGCCCGTGGCATTACTTACGCAGCGCGGGGCGAGTAATCCGTGGTTCGTTGACGGGCCGGCCGGCCGATACCCTTGGCAATCGCCTCGGCGCATGGCACGTTCGCCGATACACCAGGCCCTCCTGCCGACGGGCCGTCACCCTTCGCTTTCGGCGACAACGCGCAGGTGCGCCCGCGCAGCGAGCTCTTCGTCGTCGACGAGGGTCAGCATCGGTTGCCCTGGTACGCACAACATGGTGACCAGGAACCTGCTGCGGATGTCGTCGCGGTGGTTGGCATCCGAGTAGTGGATGACATCGCCGCCGGGCTCCCAGAACGCCTCCCCCGCGCGGATGACACGGGGCGGTTCACCCTCCAGCTCGAAGAGCATCTCCCCCTCGAGCATGTAGCCGAACGCGGGGCCACCGGGATGTTTGTGCGGGGGTGCACCTGCGCTGCCCGGTGGATACTCGATGACCACCGTCATCGCATGTGCCCCGTGGGGAAGGAACGGAGGCACCACCTCGTGCACCACGGTCAGTGCGCCTTCCCAAGCCGGGTCATATTTCTTCGTCATGGCTGCTCCTCAATCCGGTACCGACCGAACGGTTCACAGGGCACTCCCGCCACCGTCGACGTGCAATGTCGAACCGGTGACGAAACTCGAACGTGGCGAGGCCAAGAAGAGGACCGCCTGGGCGATCTCCTCGGGGTCCGCGGTGCGGCCCAACGGCAGCGACCGACCGAGCTCCTCGTTGGACTCGCCCCATTCCGCCTGCACGCCTTCGGTTCTGGTCGGTCCGGGAGCTACGCTGTTCGCCCGCACCCCGGCTGGGCCGAATTCCACCGCCCATGTGCGAGTCAGGGATTCCACCGCCGCCTTGGAGGCGCTGTAGGCCGACGCACCGGCGATACCCTTCGTCGCCACCATGGTGGTCACATTCACGATGCTGCCCCGTCCCCGCTGCAGCATCCCGGGCACCAACCCCGCGGTGAGGAAATAGAGTCCACGGACGTTCGTGCCATACGTCCGCTCGAAGGACGAGACTTCCTGGTCGACGGTCAGCGCGGCCGGGAAGCTCGCTGCGTTGTTCACCAGGACGTCGACCGTGTCTACCTGCTTCACAAGCTCTTTCACCGCGCGGATGTCGGACAGATCGGCCTGGATGAATCGGGCGCGCGGTCCGATTCCGGCGGCCGCGGCGGCACCGCGGTCGGCATCACGGCCGGTGATCATGACCGACGCACCAGCCTGGGCCAGAAGCCGTGCCGAAGCCAGCCCGATACCGGCGGTGCCGCCGGTGACCAGCGCGCATTGCTGGGATAATTCCACTGCGCCTCCTTGACTAGGCGATACGTTGTTCGGGCGGCGCCAACGATTCCCGTAACCGCTGCCGCCCACGGGATGCTCGCGACATCACGGTGCCGACCGGGATGTTCAGGATGGCGGCGGTTTGGGCGTAGGTGTATCCCTCGACGCAGGCGTAATACAGCACCGCCGGGTAGCCGTCGGGGAGTTCGGCCAACGCCTCGGTGAGACTGGGATCGGGCAGTGCGCCCAGCGCCTCGGTCTCCGCGGAACGCAGACTGTCGGAGCGGTACACGGCAACACGAGCCAGATCACGGTCGGTGACGTCCTCCACCGCGATCTCGGCCAACCGCCGTTGCGTAACCCGGTGGTTGCTGACCCACCGGTTGTACATGATCCGGAACAACCACGCCCGCAGATTGGTACCCGCCTGGAACTTGCGGAAGCCCGCATAAGCGTGCAACAGGGTGTCCTGCAACAGATCCTCGGCGTCGGCTTCGGTTCGGGTCAGCCGGCGGGCCCCGCGTTGAAGCACATCGCGCAGCGGGCCGGCCTCCCGGGTGAACCGCGCCGCCATCTCGGCGTCGGATTCGGCGGTGTCCGATGTGTCCGGGACAGATGTCAGCGTCACTGTTGCGCCGCCGGCGTATTGGCGTCGAGCACATCCATGTTGAGAACCTCCAGGTGAGAGTTGGTTTCCGTCTGGATCCAGCCTCACCTGTGCGGGCCCTACGCGGACCCCTGAAAATCCGTAGTCCGATCCGTGGTGGCGGCCACGTCGAGCCCGATCCGACAGGCGTTCAGTAGTCCCAGACAGCCGGAACGCAGCGGAACGCGTCTCCGGCGTCCGCAACGCGGCAGACCGACGGGAACGGCAGGTGGGTGGCCACCAATGACTCGCCGGTCGCCGCCAGCTCCCGCAACAGATCGACCCGGACGCGGGCCGCCTCCTCGGGGTCGTGTTCGAATCCGTTTTGCCACTCGGGGTTGTCGAAACCTGGCGCGAACACAGCGTCGCCGGCGAAAGTCAGCTTCTCGCCCCGGGAGTCCAGGCGGACCACGCTGTGTCCGGGGGTGTGTCCGCCGGTGCGGCTGATGAGCACGCCCGGTGCGACCTCGTACTCCGTCTCGAACGTTCGCAACTGCCCGCGGTACTCGTCGAGGAACTGCGTGGCGACCCGGCGCAGCACGTCCGGGATCGGCTGCGGCATGACAGTGCGGGAGAAATCGGGTGACTCCCAGAACTCGGCCTCTGCCGTCGCGGCGTGGACCCGCAGGTCTGGGCGCAGTCTTTCCTTGACGCCCTTGGTGATCAGCCCGCCGACGTGGTCCATGTGCATGTGGGTGAGCACCACATCGGTCACCGACGTCAGATCGACACCGGCCGCCTCGAGTCGCTGCACAGTATTGCCGGCCCGCGGGAAATCCGGAAACTCCAGCCCCAGTCCGGCGTCGACGAGAATGGTTCGTTCGCCGGTGCGCACCACCACCACATTCAGCGGCCAGTCGACCACCTCGGGCGGCAGGAAATTGTCGCCGAGCCAGCCCGCCAGCTCGCTTGGTTCGGCGTTGGTGGCCAACGTCGAAGCGGTGATCGGCAGCACCCCATCGCTGATCACCAGCACCTCGATGTCGCCGACCTGCACCGCGTAGCGCGACGGGACCAACTCATCGAGACCCCGATTACCAAGGTGCGCAATGCTATCCAAGCTCATGTTCTCTCCTTCTGAGGGCTGAGACACGGTCGACATGACCTGCCTTTCCCGTAGAACGCCCCCGGGCGGCGAGAACTATCCAGACCACGACACTGTGCGCAATTGGCGGCGCGAGGTGATGCCGAGCTTGACGAAAACCTTGCGCAGGTGCCACTCCACGGTGTGATTGCTGATGAACAACTGTGTGCCGATCTCCTGATTGGTCAGCCCGTCGCGGGCCAGGCCGGCGATCTGCGCCTCCTGCGAGGTCAGCTGATCACCAGACACCACCGGTTGTTTGCGGACCTTCTCCCCGGTCACCAACAACTCCCGGCGGGCTCGTTCGGCGAATCCCTGCGCGCCCATCTTGGTGAAGATGTCGTGGGCTGCAGCGAGTTGGCGCCGGGCCTCGGTGCGGCGGTTCACCCGGCGCAGCCATTCCCCGTAGGACAGCCGGGCCCTCGACAGGTGCAAGGCGATATCGGCGCGTTCCAATCGCTCGATCGCCTCGACGAATCTGGCCTCGGCGTTCTCGTTGTCGGCCAGTAGTGCCTGCGCCGCCGCCAGTGCACCAAGGCCCCAGTCAGTACCGCTGACTTCCGCCCGCTCCCGAAATGCCGGCAGCGCAGCGATGGCGGACTCCCGGTCACCGAGATGCACCGCCGCCTCGATGAGTTCGTACAAGCACCAGCTGTAGAACCCGAGGTCCTCGTATTCGCAGGCCGTCTGTGCCGCCGCCAGGGCCTCCTCGTAGCGGCCGAGACCGTTGTAGAGCACCGTGGTGCTGAAGCCGCAAAGCCCGAGCAGCCGTCCTTCGCCCCTGGCCGCCCCGTCGGCGGCGGCTCCCGCGATGATGGCGAGGGCCTCGTCGTGCATGCCCCGCCACGCTGCCACCGTCAAACTGTGGTAGCGCACCGGCACATAACCCATCGATGCGTTGATAGCATTCGATTCTTCGATAAGCCTTGTCGCTGCATCGAATTCGCCGCGATAGAAATGCACGCCGGCCCGGTACCCGAGAGCGGGCGGCAGAGCGGCCAGCGCTCCCGCTTCCCGGGCCCGACGCACGGTGTCGGTGGCGATGCGCTCCAATACCTTGTCGTCCCACATCTCATGCGCGGCCGATTCCTGCGCGACGGGGAACGGCCAGAACAGCCATTGACCCGGGCTCTGTTCTGCGTGGGTGTTCCAGAGTTCAAGGGCCGCACGCAGATCGGCGGACCCCGCACCGGGTCCGTTCATGATCCGCGACGACATGCCCCGCAGCAGGAAGTCGTGCGGACGTTCGAGCCGCGCCACCCGGCCGACCGCTGTTCCGCCCGCCGCGGCCACCTCTGCCAGCAGGCCGGGGTCAGCGAGACGCCCGGCGTACATCGCAGCGGTGAGCGCCTCCAGGTACGTCTCGCGGGCCAGGTCATCGTCGAGTCCATCGAGGGTCCGCGCGACGGCGAGAAGGTGCGCAGCCGCATCGCCGACCTTCGGAGCTCCCGCTGCGCCGGCCCGGCTGCGGACGAAGTCCATCTGCGCGCGCATGCGCGCGACCTGAGCTCGCTGCAGCGCAGACAGCGAGGCGGAATCCGCGATCGCGAGCAGTGCGTAGGCCGCATCGGGTGACGCCGCTTCGCGCTTGGCCTGGGCCGCGGTGATCGCGCGAGAGCCGCGCAGCTCGGGGTCTCGGGTGAGCACGGTCGAGCGCTCCAAAAACGCTGCAGCCGAGGCGATTCCACCCCTACTCTGCGCGCGGTCAGCCGAGGCGGCCAGCTCGGCGGCCACCGTGTCGTCGGGTCCGGTCGCCGCCGCGGCGGCATGCCATGCCCGACGATCGGGGTGATCGCTCGGATCGGTCGCATCCGCCAACGCTCGATGAGCGGTCCTGCGTTCGCCCAGTTCGGCAGCGCGGTAAGCGGCCGAACGCATCAGCGGATGCAGGAACCGCATCCGGGTGCCGAACTCGATGAGACCGGCCGCCTCGGCCGGGCCCAGCGCGTCGGCCGGGATGCCGAGCGAGGCCGTGGCCCGCAGAAACAGAGCGGGATCACCCACTGGTTCGGCCGCTGCGACGAGCAGCAGCCACCGGGTGCTCTCCGGCAGCGCCTGAATGCGCTGCACGAAACCCTCCTCGATGGCCGCGGTGGAAGAACGCTTGCCGGAGATCCAGAAGCCGCCCGCCAGCTCGGTAGCCGAAACGGTCTGCGGTACATCGAGAATCGCCAGTGGGACACCGCGGGTCTCGGCGACGATCCGGTCCCGCACCAACGGGTCGATACCGCCGAGCATCACCGATTCGAGCAGGGCTCGCGCGTCGGCATCGGACAGCCCGGTGACAATGAGTTCGGGAAGTCCGGCCAGTATCTCCGAATGCCCGTCGCGAATCGCGAAGACGAGAGCGACCCGTTCGGCCAGTAACCGTCGTGCGACGAAACCCAGCGTCTGCACCGATACCTGGTCGAGCCACTGTGCGTCATCGACGATGCACAGCACCGACTGGTCGGCGGAGGCCGCCGCCAGCAGGCTCAGGACCGCCAACCCGACCAGAAACCGGTCCGGCGTCGGTCCGGTGCCATAGCCGAAGGCGACGGTCAGCGCGTCCCGCTGCGGGCCCGGCAACCCACCGAGGTGGCCCATCAGCGGTGAGCACAACTGTTGCAGGCCGGCATAGGCGAGGTCCAGGTCGGACTGCACCCCGGCGACCCGCAATGCTCGGAACCCCGCCGAGGCCGAAGCGAATTCGGCCACATGATCCAGCAGCGCGGTCTTACCGATACCCGCCTCACCACGCAGCACCAGTACCTGGCCCTGACCCGAGCCGGCTGCGGCGACCAGTTCCGTCAGGACCGCGCAATCACGTTCGCGTCCCCGCAGCCCAGAGCTGCCAGCCTGGCTCGACATGTGCACCACCGTGTCAGTTGCGAACGAACCCAGCTATGGGCCAGCCATGGCTGGTCCAGTGGCCGATCTGATCCTAGCGAGCGCGATGGTGTGGGTACTGCCAGCGCATCCACGGCGGGAAGGGAGTCAGGCAGCGAGGGGCGAGTAATCCGTGGTGCGTTGACGGGCAGGGCGGCCGATGCCCTCGGCGATCGCGACGAGTTCGGCCACCGTCTTGGCTGACCCGTTCTCCGAGCCGGCCATCCGGGAGATGGTCTCCTCCATCAACGTGCCGCCGAGATCGTTGGCGCCGCCGCGCAGCATCACCTGGGTGCGTTCGACGCCGAGTTTGACCCAGCTGGTCTGAATCGACGGGATCCGGCCGTGCAACATGATCCGTGCCAAGGCGTGCACTGCGCGGTTGTCGCGGTGCGTGGGCCCGGGACGCGCGCCGCCGGCCAGATACAGCGGTGAGGACTGGTGCACAAACGGCAGTGGCACGAATTCGGTGAATCCGCCGGTCTTGTCCTGGATGCCACGGAGCACGTTGAGGTGCCCGACCCAGTGCTTGGGCGTGTCCACGTGGCCGTACATCATCGTCGACGACGAGCGCAGCCCCACCTCGTGCGCGGTCGTCACCACGTTGATCCACTCTGACGTCGGCAGCTTGCCCTTGGTGAGCACCCAGCGCACCTCGTCGTCGAGGATCTCGGCGGCCGTGCCCGGGATGGTGTCGAGACCGGCCTCACGCAGACTTGTCAGCCATTCCCGCACGGACAGCCCGCTGCGGGTCACGCCGTTCGCGATCTCCATCGGGCTGAACGCGTGCACGTGCATCGACGGCACCCGTGCCTTGACGGCACGCACCAGATCGGCGTAACCGGTGACCGGAAGTTCCGGGTCGATACCGCCCTGCATGCAGACCTCGGTGGCACCCGCGACATGCGCCTCCCAGGCACGGTCGGCAACCTCGTCGGTGGACAGCGAGTACGCGTCGGCGTCACCCTTACGCTGCGCGAACGCGCAGAACCGGCAGCCGGTGTAGCAGATGTTGGTGAAGTTGATGTTGCGGTTGACGACGAACGTGACGTCATCCCCGACGACATCGCGACGCAACGAATCCGCCAGTGCGGTAACGGCTTCCAGTGCCGGACCGTCCGCGGTGGCCAGCGCGAGGTACTCGTCGTCGCTGCAGCCGCCCGGATCCCGTTCGGCGGAGCGCAGCGCAGCCAGCACGTCGGTGTCGATTCGTTCGGGCGCGCGGGCGGCGAGCTCGTGCACCTTGGCGCGGATCGACTCCCAGTCGCCGAATGCACTGTCCAGGTCGCTGCGGGTCTCGGTGAGCCGGCCCTCGGAGTCGATCGCGGAGTGCAGATCGATGCGGCCCAGCGAACCCGCTTCGTCGGGTTCTTGCCACTGCAGGCCCACGGGTTTGACGTCGAGCGCGAACCCGGTGTCGGGATCGGCCAGCGCATCGACATGCCCGCGCACCCGCGGATCGATCCATGCCGCACCCGCCTGCACGTACTGCGGTTGCGCGGTCAGCCGCTGCACCAGGTCGTAACCTGCCTCGGCGGTGACGTCGGCCAGATCGTCCAGCGCCGGCCAGGGCCGTTCCGGGTTGACGTGGTCGGGGGTCAGCGGTGACACACCGCCCCAGTCGTCGACGCCGGCGCCGATCAGCGCCAGGCATTCGTCACGCGACACCAGGTTGGGCGGGGCCTGGATACGCATCTTGGGCCCCAGCACCAGGCGCGTCACCGCGATCGTCGCCAGGAAGTCGTCGATCCCGGCATCGGGCGTCGATGCCATCGCGGTGTGGTCCTTGGCCCGGAAGTTCTGCACGATCACTTCCTGAACGTGGCCGAACTCCTTGTGGGACTTGCGGATCGCATGCATGGTCTCGGCACGCTCGGTCAGCGTCTCGCCGATGCCCACCAGCAGGCCGGTGGTGAACGGGATCGACAACCGACCGGCGTCGTCCAGCGTCCGCAGCCGCACCGCAGGATCTTTGTCCGGGCTGCCGTAGTGGGCCTCGCCCTTGATCTCGAACAGACGCCGCGAGGTGGTCTCCAGCATCATTCCCATGGACGGCGCGACGGGCTTCAGGCGCGACAACTCCGACCAGCTCATCACGCCGGGGTTCAGATGCGGCAGCAGGCCGGTCTCCTCGAGCACGCGGATGGCCATGGCCCGCACGTAGTCCAGCGTGGAGTCGTAGCCACGCTCGTCGAGCCATTGCCGCGCCTCGTCCCAGCGATCTTCGGGGCGGTCACCGAGGGTGAACAGCGCTTCCTTGCAGCCCAGCTCGGCACCCTGGCGGGCCACGTCGAGGATCTCGTCGGGCTCCATGTACATGCCCATGCCCTGCGCGCGCAGCTTGCCGGGCACGGTGACGAAGGTGCAGTAATGGCAGGTGTCTCGGCACAGATGCGTCACCGGGATGAAGACCTTGCGCGAGTAGCTGACCGGAAGCCGGCCGCCGGCTCCACGCCGGCCGGCTGATTCCAGGCCGGCGTCGCGCACCCGGGCGGCGCTGGCACACAGATCGGCCAAATCCTCGCCGCGGGCCGTCAACGCGATGGCGGCCTCGTCGACATTGAGCGTCACGCCGTCACGGGCTCGGCGCAACACCCGCCGTAGGGCGCCCGAAGTGGTCGGCGCGCTGGGCACCGCGGATTTCGGTGGGACGGCCGGGGTGGGCAGATCGGCGCCGTGCTGGGGGTTCAGAGCCACTCCCGTGTAACCCCGTCGTTGTGCACAATCATCCACGCGTCTCACATTCTGAAACCAATGCGCCCGGCATAACCGCCACGATAGACCCAGCATGTCCGCACGGCGTCAGGCCCTTAGGGGACACACACCATAAAGGAACGACGAACGGGTTGCCGACCGCGTAAGTTGTTTCCGTCGGGAAGGGGATACCGAAGGAGTCGTGATGCCCACAAGTGTTCGTTCATATCTGGTGGCAGGAGCCGCCGCAGCTACCGCCACAGCCATCGCGCTCACCCCGGTCCAACCAGCTCCGGCTGACATCGCCGTCCCCGCGCACCCGACCTCCACACAGCCGCAGCTGACGCAGGCCATGGTCGATCTGCTCGCCGCGGCCAGCCGGATGACGGCCGCGGTGGCACCGAAGCTCCCCACCCAGACCGGTTCCGCCGCCGCGCCGGGCATCGCGCCGTCGGCCGCGGTCGCCGGTGATGTGACCGCACAACCCACCGCGATCGCTATCGCACCTAATCTGGCCAACACGATCGACCAGGTCTATGTGACGGTCGAGCCCTGGGTGCGGTGGGGATTCGAAGTCGGCGCATACGCACTCGGATGGATTCCCTGGGTCGGCGGATGGGCCGGCGGCCTACTCATGGACGCCTACAACTTCGGCCAATCCCTCGTCGCCAGCGGCGTCTTCAACTTCACCGACTGGTTGCGCGGGAACGGCGGCATCATCCAGAACCTCGCCGACTTCGGCGTGGATGCCGTCCTGGCCGTCGCGTGGCTGGGCATCGATGTCGTCGGCACGTTCATCCCGTTGCCGCCGATCCCGCTCCCACCGCGTCCGCCGCTGCAGGGACCGTTCCTGGCCAGCGCGCTCGCCGCACCGACAGCAGCGCTCGGAGGCGCCGTCCAGAGCCCGCTCACGTCGCTGACCGACGCACTCGCCAAGGCCCGCGACGACTTCGCCACGGCGTTCAAGTCGCTGGCCGGGGGAACCGGCCTCGCAACCCTCACCGACCGTCTCAAGGTGCAGGCAGCGGCGGACGAAGTGAATCCGGTCACGGAGATCGCCGGGAGCACAGCCGAAAAGGCTCTCGAAGGCACGATCGAGAGCGCCAAGGAAGCGTCGGAGAACCTCGCCAACGGCCTCAAAGACACCGTCAAGGCCATTTCGGACTACACCGGCGCGCAGGAGATCACGACCGCACAGAAAGACGACATCAGCGTCGTCCCGAAGTCGGTACGCGAGTCTCTGCGGAATGTCGGCGCCGATACGACAGCAACCGAGGCGCCGAACGAAACCTCGGTCGACAAGACAGAAGCGGTCGACAAGACACCGGCCCGTACCGTGCCCTCAGGCAAACAGGGCATCCGCTCTGCCTTCGACAAGTCGGCGGCGGGCGTGAAGAAAGCCACCGACGACACCCGCGAGGCAGTCAGGAACGCGGTCAAGAACGTGGCGCCGAAGCCCAAGGTCAAGAAGGAAAAGACCGTGTCGTCCAAGGATTCCCAGCAGTCCAAGGACAACAGCAAGTCCGACAACGGCAAGAGCTAGGTCAGCGGCGGTAGCGCAGTCGAAGCATCGCCGCCGGTGGTAACGCACCGGCGGCGATGAATATCAGCGATCCGTAGGACATCAATCCGCGGCCGGCGAAGATGATGTCTCCGCCTGGGCCGCCGAACGTCATGGCAACGACGGTGGCCAGCCAAGTCCACAGGGGCAGGGCCGCCATCCGCATGGAATCGGTCCAGTACATGGCCGCCCACACGAGCGCGGTGTTGACCACTCCGACCGCCAGCGCGCTCACCGGAAATGGGATCGATCCGATATATGAGGGCAGCAGCAATGCACCTACGACGGCCGAGATGACGCCGTCAACCGCGAGCAGTGCCAGGACGATGCGACCCAGCACCAGGTCCGAGGGCGGGGTCAGGTGGGAATGCTGTCGAGCAGCCCGACCATCGAACCCACCACCCACTGGTAGTTGTCAAAACGGTCCTGCCAGTGCTGCAGATTCGGATCCAGATCGGGGTCCATGAATGTCCCTTCGACGCGTCTGATTCACCGGAGCTTACCGCGTCCGGTTTTGGCTATTGCAGATTCAGTCCGCACAGCAGGTCGGTTTCCCACCCACGCCCGTCCCGCTCCCCGGCGGCGCCCGACACGAGCACGTAGTGCTCCTCACCGAGCAGCGGCAGGGCGAGGTTGTTGGACAGCGCGAATGCGCTCCCGTCGGAGGCGACGGTGACTTGGGTGGCGTGCGCGCGCATCGCGGCGACCTTGGCCGGCAGCTGCGCGGTGGCGTCGACGACGGCATCGATCTGGTCGTCGGCGTACCCGAACGGAACATCGCCGACGTCGATCCGGATCCAGTCCTCGGGAACGTCCTGCAGGCCCGTGAGGCCGGCACGCATCGCGGTGCTCGCCATGACCGTCCAATAGAACTTGGGGACGTCCCAGCCGGCAGCCGCGACAGCGGCAGTGGTGACGAGGTGGGCCTGCTTGTGGTCGGGGTGCCCGTACCCGCCGTCGGGGTCGTAGGTGACGACGACGTGAGGTCGGAGGTTCTCGATGATCTGCACCAGTTCGCCGACTGCCTCGTCGAAATCGGCGTCGATGAAGCGTTGTTGTTTGCGCGCCGGTGAACCCTCCATGCCCGAGTCGCGCCACCGACCGGGGCCGCCGAGGAACTGCGGTGCGCCGATGCCCAGCGCGCTCAGCGCCTTGGTCAGCTCGCTGATCCGGTATCCGCCGAGTTGGTCGGCGTGGTCGACGGCCAACCGCGCGTAGCGGTCGCCGATGACCTCCCCCTCCTCGCCGAGGGTGCACGTCACCACATGCACGTCGGCGCCGAGCGCGGCGTAATGGGCGATCGTGGCGCCGGTGGTGAGGGTTTCGTCGTCCGGATGGGCGTGGACGAACAGCAGGCGGGGCGTTTCGCTGGGCATCGTCACCGACGATAGCGGGGCGCCGACGGCCGTGCGGGAAGTCCCACGTCACCGGCTTTCCCGACCACGCTGACGAATCCGCGTATCCCGCATACATTCACGGAGTGACCAGGCGTGAGCTTGAGTTCGGCTGCAGCATCGTCGTCATCGGGTTGCTGGCGGGCCTGGCCGGCATGGCGACGACGGTTCTCCTGCACTTCGTCGAGCACCTCACCTATGCGTACACATTCGGCTCGCTACTGGAAGGCGTCACCGGTAGCAGCCCGGTGCGCCGCGCAGTCGGCCCGATGATCGGCGGAGCGCTGGCCGGGTTCGGCTGGTGGGTTCTGCGTCGGCACCACGAAGTCCCCGGGCTGGCGTCGACCATCGCCAATCACCGTGCCATCCCCCGGCTTTCACTGACGCTCGACGCCGCGCTCCAGGTGCTCGTGGTGGGTTCCGGTGCATCGCTGGGCCGTGAGGGCGCACCCCGTCAGGTTGCCGTGGCGCTCGGCGACGCCGGCACCTCACGGTGGGCGTTGACGCCCCACGACCGCGAGATTCTGCTCGCCTGCGCCGCGGGGGCCGGGCTCGGAGCGGTATACAGCGTGCCGGTCGGCGGTGCGTTGTTCGCGATCCGGATCATGTTGCACACCTGGCATCCACGGGCAGTCGGAGCCGCGTTGGTCACCTCTGCGTTGGCAGTCGCCGTCGCGTCACCGGTGACGCATGTTCGGGCTCCGCTCGAATGGCCGGACCCGAGCCTGTCGTATTTACTGACCGGTTTCGCGTTGGTCCTGGCCCCCCTGGCGGTCGCGGTGGGCATGGCATTCAACCGGCTCATGGCACTGGCCCGCCCCACGGTGGCGCTCACGTCGTGGCTGATCATCCCGGGCATCGCCGCGGCGGGCCTGCTCGTCGGCCTTGGTTCGGTGTGGTGGCCCGAGCTCCCGGGCAATGGCAAGAGCATCCTGACTGTCAGTCTCGACAGTGGCATGACGCTCGGATCTGCCGCGGTGATCCTGCTCCTCAAACCCATCCTCACGGCGATTTTCCTGCGCGCCGGCGCGGTGGGCGGCATGCTCACCCCCGCGCTCGCGACCGGCGCCGCGCTCGGTTCGCTTATCGCCCTTGCGATCAACACCCTGGACGTTCACCCGGTCAGCGTCGCCGCGGTATCGCTGACCTGTGCCGCCGGAGTACTTGCCGTGACTCAGCGGGCACCGATCTGGGCGGCGTTGTTCGTGTGGGAGCTGGCACGTCCGCCGCTTTGGGTGCTGCTGCCGTTCTCGGCCGCCGCGCTGGCCGCTTACGGGCTCCAATCGCTCGCCGAGAGGCGCGCCAAGGTGACGGCCGTCTGACCGGTCGCGGGCAAACCACGACAACGAAATCCGTAGATTTTGAAACTGGCCGAGACTGCCACTTAGTTGCCATCGCAAGCATGGCGCGAATACCGGGACCGTCGGTCTCATTAGTGTCCGGCACCGCATCCCAGTGGTCTGTGTTTTACAGATCACACCATGATGTCCACTGTGTGCGCGCTAACTCCCCGACTGACATCACGTCTGCATTACCGCTGGGTAACCTAACCGCGCTTACGCCCAGGAGCTTCGCTAGCAATCCATTGACCATACCTGCCACTTCTTTGCTACGGCCGGTCGATCTCTCGCCCAAATATCGCTACTGCCGGTATCGCAACCATACTGTTCGACCTTGGGAAATGGGCACTACCAGCCGTATCACAGATGCCCTGAGTTCATTTGCCGAGCGCCAGCCGGGTTCCGACGAGCTGAAAATTAGTTAAGAGGGTTTGCAGACAACCGAACTTACTATGGGGTAACTTCTGCGCCGACCTTAGTTACGCTCCCGTAAGGAGACTCAATGCAACTCGCTGCTCGGTCGTACCTGGCCGCGGGGGTGGCACTCGTTGGCGCCAGCGCCATCGCAGTCAGCCCCACGGCTCCGCCCGTCCCGCAGGTTCATATGCCGTACGCGCTGACGGCTGCCATCGACAACCCGGTGACCGTCTTCGAGCCCGTGGCGACCGCGACGCAGACGTTGATCAACAACATCATCGAACGCCAGACCACCAATCCGGCGCCGATCCCCCGGCAACTCGTCGACAACGCGGTCGCCGGTTACCAGGCGTTCATGACCACGCCCCCGGTTTGGCTCATCGCGCAGACACTCGCGGACATAGTCGTCAACGCCCAGGAGTTCGGCCCCAACCTGGCCGCGCTCGGGGAAACCAGCGCAGCCGCGGTGACCGCGCTCGGCAAGGCGCTCGGCGATCTGGCCGCCGGACTGCCCGCGGCACTGCAGGCCGCCGGGGCACAGTTCGCCGCCGGCAATCCCAGCGGCGCCATCGATGCGTTGGTGCTGCCGGGGATGCAGCCTGTCGTCGATATCTTCCTCAACGCGATGAGCCCCGAGATCAACGCCATCGGGCACGTATTCAACGTTCCACAACCGCTCATCGATGCTGCCGCCAATGCCTCACTCGGCGTGATCATCGGGCTGGCTTCTGCCACAGTCGGTATCGGATTCGACATTCCCGGACAACCGCTGCCCTTGGTGAAGCAGGTCCTCGTCGGAGCCCAGAACGTAATCAACGCAGCAGTTTCCGGCGATCCGATCAATGTGGTGAATGCCGTACAGCACGGCATCTCCGACCTCGCCACGAGCATGGTCTTCCAAATCGACGCGACGATCAGCATGGGCAACTACATCGAAGACAGCTTCGTCGACGCCCTCAAGCAGATCAAGCCCAAGCCGTTCACCCCTCCGACCGACGTGATTACCGCCAAGGCGCTGGCCGCCCCGGCCCCCGCGACGGTCGAGGTCTCGACGCTGCAGGCCGAGAAGCCGGCATCGGCTCCAGTTTCCAACGCCGACAACGCTTCTGGTACCGAAGCCGACTCTGCCGCGGCTCCGGCAGCCGATGCTTCGAATGCTTCGGATGCTTCAGACGCCGGAGCCGACACGAAGCCCGTCACCAAGCTGACGAAGGCGTCGCCGAAGGCTGCCAAGGGACAAGCCAAGGAGAACTCCGCCAACGCAGTCCGCAGCCAGGTCAAGTCGGCCGTCAAGAAGCTGACCGACGGCCTGAAGAAGGACAAGACCGGCCCCCAAAAGGGTGCGGAGAAGAAGGCGGAATCCTCCAACGACTCCGCCAAGGGCTCCGACAAGGGCTAACCCCCAGCACCACCGGCAGGCCCCCTCCACCAGATCGGTGGAGGGGGCCTCCCGCTCCACCCAATCGCTCAGCGCGCGGCAGAACGACGCGGCGGCGGCAGTCCGATGACGGGCGAACCTCGTCAACGTAACCCCTTATTTCGCAGTTGACCTAGTCCCGTAAGGAATTCCAATGCAACTCGCTTCTCGGTCGTATCTAGCCGCAGGGGTGGCACTTGTAGGTGCCGGCGCCATCGCAGTCAGCCCACTGGCGCCGCCGGTACCGGACGTTCACCTTCCAGCGATTGACGTCTCGTCCGCCGCCGTGAACCTCACCGCCGCCGCCAATCCCCTGGAGCTGTGGGCCGACGTCATCGGAGCAGCCTTCCAGAACCTGGGCGGTCTCGGCGGGCAGGTGGCAGCGGACCCCGCCCCCGTCCTGCGCCAGATCATCGCCAACCAGCTGCACAGTGCGAATGTCTTGAGCGAGTCAACGCAGCAGCTCATCGAGGGTATGACCACAGCCCTCGACCCCGAGAGCTTCATGAGCTTCCAAGCGGCCGTCAAGGCTGCCACCGATCTGATCGCTGCCGGGAATCTCCAAATGGGCTTCGCCGCCCTGATATCGAGCCCCCTCATGCTGGGTCTCCCGCTGCTCTCCTTCGTGGGGAATCAATGGCTGCCCGGCGCCTGGTCAGTGATCGCCCAACCGTTCGCAAATCTGGCGAACATGGTGAAGCTGCTCCCCGAAGGCGCGCCGGCCCTGCTGTTGAACGGAGTCCTCTCCCCGCTGATGGCGACCGCCGCGGCCGGCGGATACGTCCTCGAGAACCTGGCCGACGCCACGAACAGCGGCGATGTGGCCGATTTCGTCACCACGCTGGTGAATTCTCCCGCCACACTCACCGGCGCCTTGCTCAACGGGTTCTCGATCGAAAACGGCGACGGCATGCCACCCACGTTCACGGCCGGCATACTGAGCGCCGCGCAAGGCTTCATCCCTGGCGGAACCATCTCGACGTTGCTGAGCACGCTCTCCCAGATCGCCGACTCGCTGGCCACCCCCGGCGCAGACCGCGACAACCTCCTCGGCGGCCTGCCTGGGCTCGGCGCTACTTCGGAGGCGGTCTCGTTGAATTCGACGCTGGCCCCCGCAGCCAAGACTGTGACGCTCGACGTCGCCCCGGCCAAGGAAATCAGCGCGACACCTGCTGCGTCGCAATCCAATTCGACAACGCCCGAGCCTGCGACCACGGAAGCGGCCACGTCGCCGGAGACCAGCCCTGCGGCTGACACCAACGGGGCTTCGGCCGACAGCGAGGACACCACCCCGGCGGCCGCCAAGCCGTCGACCGACGCTTCGCCGAAGGCGTCGCCCAAGGCCGCCAAGGGACAGGCCAAGGCGAACTCCGCCAACGCAGTCCGCAACCAGGTCAAGTCAGCCGTCAAGAAGCTGACCGACGGCCTGAAGAAGGACAAGCCCGGAGCGCAGAAGACCGCGGAGAAGAAGGCGGAAGCCTCCAAGGACTCCGCCAAGAGCTCCGCCGACAACTAGCACCCAGCGCCACCGCCAGGCCCCCTTCATCAACGCGATGGAGGGGGCCTGCGGCTTCTCCGGACGTTCTCAGCTCCCCACTCAGATCCAGGTCCGGTGGCGACTCATCGTCATCAGGCTCAGGCGCACACAACGCAGCCTGATTCACCAACATGAGTGGGCCTCCTCGCACGAGGGGCCCACTGCGCGCCTTCTAGCGCCCCTTGGTCCAGCTGCCCGCGTCGCCGACGATGCCGACGGGCACGGCACCGGTCAGACTGACGTTCTGCACGCTCGGTCCGGCGGCGACGATCGTCGTGTCCTGCAGGATCGGAAGGACGGTCGACATACTCCACAGCCGAGGCTCGACTGCCTGGATCACCTCGGCGATGTTCTGCGAGCCATCCAGTGCCCCATCGATTTTCGGCTGGATGGTGTGGTCACAGATGCCGGTGATATTGCTGGGCGCCTGCACCAGCTCACCCGGGTCAGGAGCCGGGATCGGCTGGGTCGACGTCGGCGTGGCGGTCGGCGCGGGTGTGGCGCTCGTGGTCGGCTTCGGCGACGACGACGGAGCGACGCCGGGAACCGCTGTCGAAACGGCAGTTGCTTCCAGAGCGCGGCAGCCGTAGCGCGAGGCAAGGCTGGTGGCCAGGTCTCCCCCGGCCTGATGCCAGCCGACGACGGCGTCGACGCGATTGTTCGTCAACGCATCTCCGTAGAGCGCAACAGGATCCAGGGCCAGCACCGAGGCATCGATGCCGACATTGCGTAATTGATCGGCCGCGGTGTTGGCCACCGCGATCGATGTCGGATCGTTCGATGCCACACCGAGCACCAAAGACAACGCGGCGCCGTCCTTGGTGATGCGCTGCCTGCCGTTGTCGGGTGCCGGCGGAGCGCCCGGGGCGGGCGGCTCAGCGACCGGTTCGATCTGATAGCCCGCACCGCGCAACAGATCCAGCGCGGCTTCCCGCGACATTGCCGGGGGCGCCGTCGGTACGTAACCGGGATCCGACGGAGAGCGCACCTGGGCCTGCGCCAGAGTCACGGTGTTGTCGTCGCCCGCACCCACCGACGCGAGCAGGTCGACATCGATAAGGCCCAGGATCGCCTTGCGCACCTGCGCTTCCGCGAGAGTGGGCTGCTGCCCACGCAGGGTCAACTGCATCACCCGCGGCGTGACGATCCTGGCGGTGCGGACATCGGGGATCGCACTCAGCTGTGCGAAAGTGGCTGCGCCACCGTGCACCTGGGCCACCTGGGTGTCGCCGTTGCGGATGGAGTCGGCGAGCGCGGCCGGAGCGCCACCCCGGCGGAACAGCACCAGATCAGGCTTGGCCGGCACGCTCCAGTATCGGTCGTTGCGGGCCAGCAGGATCTCATCACGTTGCGGGTCAATGCTTTCCACCCGGAACTGGCCGCCGGTAACCGGCATCGCCCGGGACAGGCCGGCGCCGAAACCACCGGGAATGTCCTTGACGATATGGGCCGGGAGGATGTCGTTGAACAGCTCCCGCCATGCCGGATAGGGCTGCGAGAACGTCACGACCGCCTGCTTGCCACCCTCGACCGACTGCACACCGGTGATCAGGTCATAACCGGCCGGGTCGACAACGCCTGGCTGGCTGACCATTTGGCGCCACAAATACCAGTAGTCGTCGGCGGCAATCGGTGCGTTGTCCGTCCACTGCGCCTCTGGACGAATCTTGTAGGTGACCGTGAAGGGGTTCTCACTGGTCACCTCGGCCGATTCGAGGAGGGTCGGATCGAGCTCCCAGCGCGACCCCGTCGGCGACTTGGGATCGGGCACCGGGCGGAACGAACTCGGCAGCACCATCGCCGAGACTGCCGCGTTCACCGGGGACTGGTCCGACAGCAGATGCGGGTTGAACCCCGGGCCGATCGAATCGATGGCCATGATGATCTGCGTCGCCTTCATCGGGGGCGGCGGCGTCGTCTCGGTCGTCTCGGTGCTCTGCGGGGCCGGCGGCGGGCTCACAGTGCAGCCACTGAACAGGAGCGCCGGCACCGATATGAGCGCCCCGATCGTCAACTGGGCGCAGCGGAGGGGTGTCGGCACGCTACTCAGGGTATCGACCCTCCCAGCCCGCCACCGCTGCGCATCTGCACTGCGGCGCCGGCGGCTCTTCAGCTACCCAAAACGAACAGATGGATACAAGTCTTTCACGCCGAAAACACCGCAATGATGGCCCACTTTGGGGTAAGTAACAGGTCATATCAGAGTCACCGTTGGGCAAATTCTCAGAAATTGACGAGCGTGCAGCATTTTGCATCCATTTCAGGCGATTCTCAGACAACGTCTGCCCGTCGGCCGGAGTGACCGACGTCACATCTCATCACGGAGGCACCGTTGGTCAATGCACTACGGCCCTGTGTGACGGCCGGCATCGGATAGCGCCGCCAAGCTATTGCCGTCATCGACTCTGCGGCAAGGGCATCGAGACTGCGATCAGATCGCGATCTCGGCGGATTTCAAGATCTGAGCGCAGAGTCGGCGCCGTGCACGCAGACTCGGCGCCCAGGAGAGCGATAAACTATCCGCGCGCTTTGGCCCGAGCCTTCGCACGCGCCCGCAGCGACGCCGTCAGCTCCACCTTGCGCACCCGCACGATCTCGGGCGTCACCTCGACGCATTCATCCTCCGCGCAGAACTCCATGGCCTGCTCCAGGGTCAGGTCCAGTGGCCGCGCCAGCGTCTCCATGACATCAGCGGTCGACGACCGCATGTTCGTCAGCTTCTTCTCACGGGTGATGTTGATGTCGAGGTCCTCAGCGCGGGGGTTGATCCCGACCACCTGGCCCTCGTAGGTGTCCTCGCCCGGCTCGACGAAGAACTGCCCGCGGTCGGCCAGCTGGATCATCGCGAACGGGGTGACCGAGCCGGACCGGTCGCTCACCAGAGATCCGGTATGCCGCGCCCGGATTTCCCCGGCCCAAGGCCGGTAGCCCTCGAACACCGCGTTGGCGATGCCGGTGCCGCGGGTCTCGGTCAGGAAGTCGGTGCGGAAACCGATCAGCCCGCGGCTGGGCACCACGAAGTCCATCCGCACCCAGCCGGCGGCGTGGTTGGCCATCTGCTCCATGCGGCCCTTGCGGTTGGCCATCAGCTGGGTGATCGAGCCGACGAACTCCTCCGGGCAATCGATGGTCAGCTCCTCGAACGGTTCGTGCAGCTTGCCGTCGATGTTCTTCGTGACCACCTGGGGCTTGCCGACGGTCAGCTCGAAGCCTTCGCGGCGCATCTGCTCGACGAGGATGGCCAGGGCCAGCTCACCACGGCCCTGCACCTCCCAGGCGTCGGGGCGGCCGATGTCGACGACTCGCACCGACACGTTGCCGACGAGTTCGGAATCAAGACGGTTCTTGACCATCCGGGCGGTCAGCTTGTGCCCCGACACCCGGCCGGCCAGCGGCGAGGTGTTGGTGCCGATCGTGACCGAGATGGCGGGCTCATCGACGGTGATGCGCGGCAGGGCGTGCGAGTTGTCGGGGTCGGCCAGGGTGTCGCCGATCATGATCTCGGTTATGCCCGCGACGGCGACGATGTCGCCGGCGACAGCCTCTTCAGTCGGAGTGCGGTCCACGCCCTCGGTGGCCAGCAACTCGGTGATCTTGGCGCTGGTGATCACCGGCGAGCCGTCGACCTCACGCATCCAGGCCACCTGCTGGCCCTTCTTGATCCGGCCGTTGTAGATGCGGATCAGCGCGAGGCGGCCCAGGAAGGCCGAGGCGTCAAGGTTGGTGACGAGCGCCTGCAGCGGCGCTTCGGGGTCGCCGGACGGTGCCGGGATGTGCTCCATCAGCACGTCGAACAGCGGGTCCAGGTTCTCCCCGTCGGGGTTCTCGCCGTTGGCGGGCTGCGTCGTCGAGGCGATGCCGGCACGGCCCGACGCGTACAGCGTGGGCAGGTCCAGCGCCTTCTCGGCGGCGGCCTGGGCCTCGTCGTCAAGATCGGAGGCCACGTCGAGCAGCAGGTCGTGGCTTTCCTCGACCACCTCGGCGATGCGCGCATCGGGCCGGTCGGTCTTGTTGACCACCAGGATCACCGGAAGGTGTGCGGACAGGGCCTTGCGCAGCACGAACCGGGTCTGCGGCAACGGGCCTTCCGAGGCGTCCACCAGCAGAACAACGCCGTCCACCATGGACAGGCCGCGCTCCACCTCACCGCCGAAATCGGCGTGACCAGGGGTGTCGATGACATTGATCACCGTCATGGTGCCGTCGGCGTGGTGCCGGTGCACCGCGGTGTTCTTGGCCAGGATGGTGATGCCCTTTTCCTTCTCAAGGTCACCGGAGTCCATCAGGCGCTCGACCGCGTCGTCGCCGCGGTGCGTCAAGGCACCGGACTGTCGCAGCATCGCGTCGACTAGGGTCGTCTTGCCGTGGTCGACGTGGGCGACGATGGCGACATTGCGAAAGCTCGGGCGTGAATCCACCCCGACATTCTCGCAGGCTGGCCGGTCGATCACGAAAACGAGAGAGCCCCGTCACGTTGAAGTCCGCAAAAATCGCCGGCCTGAAGCCCAAGAAAAAGTGCTGTAAGAGCAAGCCTCGCTGCAAACGCTGTCCCCTGGTTCTGCACAAGGTCCGCAAGGCCGAACACAACGGGTTGCGCGGTAAAGAACTGGACAAGGTCTTCAAACGGGCCAGGAAAACCTAGCGTTCGCGAGTACCGTTTTAGGTATCCGTCACGTTGCGATAGGCGTGCTTGGAGGTGCCGGGATGACGGTTTACGAAGCGCTCACGGTCGCTTTGATCATGGTGCTCGCCGCGGGAACCACGGTGGCGATCTACGTGGGCATGGCCAACTGGATCGGCGCCTGCTACATGGTCCGGTGCAGCGAATGCCACCACCTGACCTTCGCGTCGGCGAACCAGCCGCAGGCCTCCTGCGCGCACTGCCGTCACCCGATGCTGCTGCACCCGCTGTACGCGACGCAGCACCCGGGCCACGCCGTGCGGGTCGTCAACGACAGGTTGCGGTACTAGCCCACCCCGTAGTGCGGCATCGCGTGGTCCCGGAGCTCGCGCCCGGTGACCTTTTCGGCGCGTATCCGCACGAAGTGATCGCGGCGGCCCTCGGCCCACGGCTGCACGAACGTCCCGGCGACCTCCACCTGCTCGTCCACGTCGGTGATCGGCTCGGCATGCCCGACGATCGTCACGCTCCAGCCCGTCCGTAGGTCGGCGTCAAGCTCATCGGCCTGGAACGCCACCACCTGGTGCTCGATGGCCGCGGTCAGCTTGGGCCCGCCGGCCACCCGGATCACCACGTCGTCGTGCCAAACCCGGAAGTTGACCGGCTGCACGGCGGGCAACGCGTCCTCGGTGAACACCAGTCGTCCGACGCGCACCCGCTCCAGCAGATCCAGGCACTGCCTGCGGGTGAGAACGCCGAGTTCTTGTCCCTTCATCGATCAACCTCCCTGTACAAGTTGCAGAGTTCCCACCGGGGTGGAGCGCCAGTGGCCGACGCTGATGTCGACCAGACGGGCAACGGCACGCTCGATGCCTTTCGCCAGTTCGTCGACGTCGGGCGTCGAGTCGTAGTCGCCGATGACGCCGAAGACCAGGCGGTCGGTATAACTCATGATGGCGATACCGGTCCGCAGCTGCATCGCAATCGGCGGAATCGGCAGCAACCTGACGACTTCGCAGCCCATGACGCGCAACCGCTTCCGCGGCCCGGGCACATTCGTGGCGACGGTGACGACGCCGCGTTGCGGCAACCGGGTCAGTGCCCGCACGGTCCACGCGGTGAGCGGGAACGGAATCGCGTTGGCAGCCGACACCAGGATGTTGCCCGCTTCGCGCTGGCCGCTGGCCTTCGCTCTCGAGAGCCTGGAATGCACGGCGCGTAGCTGCTGCACGGGATCGGCCTTGTCGACCGGAAGGTACGGCAGCATCACGGAAACGCGATTGTCCGTACGGTCATGCGCATCGTCGGAGCGCACCGACACCGGCACCAACGTGCGCAGCGCGTCCCGTCTCGGCTTCTCGCCCCGGCGGATCAGCGTGTTACGGAAGCTGTCGGTGATCGCTGCCAGGGCAACATCATTGACCGTCACACCGAACTCCCGGGACACCGTGTCGACGTCGTCCAGTGACACCTCACCTGCCGCGTAACGCCTCATGCTCGTCACGGGCCCGGTCAACGAGCTGGCAGCCGCCGGACGCAGCAGCCCGGTGACGATGTCGAGGGCTCCGCGGACGGCCTGCATTGCGGCGACGGGTAGCCCGGTAGAGATGCGCCATGCTTCACCGAACCAGTCGGCCGGGCTGAAAGCAGCTGTCCCCCTGACAGTTTGACGAACAACACCCTTGCCGACCACGTCGCCGCCGTCACAGAGCCGACTCAACAGCCGTGTCGCGGCGATCCCGTCGACGATGCAGTGGTGGACCTTCAGCAGGATGGCCCACCGGTTGCCTTCGAGCCCGTCGACGATCCAGCACTCCCACAACGGACGGTCCCGGTCCAGGCGGCGTTCCATGATGTCGGCGGCCCACCGGTACAACACCGCATCGTCTCCGGGCAGTGGCAGCGCGGCATGGTGAATGTGGTGGGAAGCGTCGAAGTTGGTGTCTTCCACCCATTGCGGCGCGCCGAGATCGAGTGGCTGGGTGTGCAGCAGCTGATGCAGGCGCGGCACCGTCATCGCGCGTTCGGCCAGGCCGGCCACGACAGTCTCAGGGTTGGGCATCGGCCCGTCGAGCACGGCGATCGCCCCGATCGCCAAGCTCGCGTGGCGGTCGGAGTCCTCGGCTTCGAGGAACCCCGCGTCCAATGCGGTCAACTGCTCCATACCTGCAATCCTCCGCCTGCGGTCCATCCCCGGGCAGGGTCAAAGGTCCCTTGTTCAGGCGCTTGCCGGCGCTCACCAGCCCCGACGCTGCGGTCGTGACCCGACCAACTCTGACTTCTCGGCGACATCCCGGCTGCGGTACACCACATAGGGCCGGAACAGGTAGCCGATCGGGGCGCTGAACACGTGCACCAGCCGGGTGAACGGCCACAGGCAGAACAGCGCCAGCGCGATCATGACGTGGATGTGGAAGTACACCGGCGCCTGGACCATCAGGTCGCCGCGGGGCTGCAGGATCCAGATCGAGCGGAACCACGGAGACACGGTCTCGCGATAGTCGTGCTCGGCGCCCCCCGGCGTCGCTCCGATCGCAGTGCAGGCGAAGCCGGCCACCATCGCGGCCACCAGAACCACATACATCGTCTTGTCGTTGACGGTGGTGGCCATGAAGACCGGGCCGGTGACACGGCGGCGGTAGATCAGCAGGGCGATCCCGACCAGGGCCGCGACACCGGCGATCCCGCCGAGGATGACCGCCTGCAAGTGGTACACGTGATCGCTCATCACCAGGTCCATCCAGGATTCGGGGATGAACAGGCCGATGACATGGCCGATGAACACGACGAGCATGCCGAAGTGGAACATCGGGCTGGCGATGCGCAGCAGCCGCGACTCGTAGAGTTGCGACGAGCGCGTGGTCCAGCCGAACTTGTCGTAGCGGTACCGCCACCAGGTGCCGACTGCCACCACCGCCAGCGTCACATACGGCACCACATCCCAGAAGATCTCCCAGCCCGACATCAGAGCACCTCCTGTACCCGGCGGGGCGGAACGGTCAGCTGAAATGGCTGCAGTCCCACGGATTCAGCCGGCGGCCCGGCCATGATCAACCGCGACACGTCGTCCACGGAGGCCAGGGGCGGCAGGGTTGCGTCCACCGCTGCGACGACGGGCGCGTAGGGCGACCTCCGCTCGGCCAACGCTCGGGCCACCACACCGATCGGCACCCGGTACTTGGCGAGCAACCGGCGCCCCGCATCCGGGTCGACCGTGGCGGCGAATTCCAGCACCACCGGAAGATGGTCGGGTGCTTCACCTTTCGGGATCTCAGCACCTGCGGCGCGGTAGGCCTGGGTGAATTCGACCATGTCCGCACCGCGGTTTCGGGTGTCCCCCGACGTCCAGTAGGTCAGGAGCATGGTGCACCGCTTGTGCAGGTCGAAGGTCTCGACATACTCCTGCGCCAGTTCCATGGTGGGTCGAAGGCTCAGCCGTACAACGGTTTCGCCGAGCAGCGCCCGTGCCTCACCGGTGACGTGGTCCAGCAGACGCGCCGCGGTCTGCAGACGATCGGCATGACCGTCGTCCGGGTAGGCAAGCATCAGCGACGCCGCCTGCCACACCAGGCGGTCCTGCATCGCGTTTTCGCGGGTTCGCTTGCGACGTTTCATCACTGATCTCCCGGGAACATGCCCGACGGCACTCCCCTGCCGTCCCAGTTGAGCAGGTTGACCCGCGACGGACGTTCGGCGTTGGCAGCCATGCCGCCGCTGGTCTGCCGGTGTTGAAGCGCATGGAAGGTCTCCACCGCCACCGGCACCGGCCCACCGCTGGCCTCACCGAACGGGCCCGACTCGTACATTCCGGGCCCACCTTCGAACGACAATGAGCAGCCGGGCTCCTCCGCGCCGGGGATCCCCTCCGAGCTGTATGCGGTCGGAATGACGTAGCGCTCCTCATATTTCGCCAACGCCAGCAGCCGGTACATCTCGTACATGTGTTCCTCGGTCATGCCGACCGCGGCCGGGATGTGCGGCTGGGTCTGACGACCGAGGTTGATGTCGCGCATGTAGGACCGCATCGCCGCGAGCCGGCGGAGCACCCCTTCGACGACGGCGGTGTCCCCCGCGGTGAACAACCCGGCCAGGTACTCGATCGGGATACGCAGCGCCTCGAGCGCGCCGAAGAGATTGCCGACGTTCTCGCCGTCGTGGCCGTCACGGCTGACCGCGTCGACCACCGGCGACAGCGGCGGGATGTACCACACCATCGGCACCGTCCGGAACTCCGGATGCAGCGGCAGCGCAACGCCATAGGTGTGGATGAGCTTGTACACCGGTGAGCGTTGGGCGGCCTCGATCCACTCGTCGGAGATGCCCTCGGCCCGGGCCCCGGCGATCACCTCGGGGTCGGCCGGGTCGAGCAGGATCTGCCGCTGCGCCTCGTAGAGATCCTTGTCCTCAGGTACCGACGCCGCCTCCAGCACCCGGTCGACGTCATAGAACACCAGGCCGAGGTAGCGCAGCCGGCCCACGCAGGTTTCCGAACACACCGTGGGCAGCCCGACCTCGATCCGCGGGTAGCACAGCGTGCACTTCTCGGCCTTGCCGGTCTTGTGGTTGAAATACACCTTCTTGTAAGGGCATCCGGACACGCACATGCGCCACCCGCGGCACCGGTCCTGATCGACCAGCACGATGCCGTCCTCGGAACGCTTGTACATCGCGCCCGACGGGCAGGATGCCACACACGCCGGGTTGAGGCAGTGCTCGCAGATCCGGGGCAGATAGAACATGAAGGTCTGCTCGAGTTCGAGCTTGATCTGCTCGCTGACCTGCTTGAGGACCGGGTCGCCGGGCACGATCTCCGGTGAACCCGCAAGGTCGTCGTCCCAGTTCGCCGACCACGAAACCTTCATGGGCTTACCGGTGATCAGGCTGCGGGGCGGCGCGGTGGGAAAGTGTTCACCCAGCGGCGCCGAAGTCAGGTTCTCGTAGTCGTAGGTCCACGGCTCGTAGTAGTCGTCGATGGACGGCAGCTTCGGGTTCGCGAAGATCCTGGCCAGCTTGGCCAACCGGCCGCCGTCGCGCAGCCTCAGCCGGCCGCGGCGATCCAGCTTCCACCCGCCACGCCACTTCTCCTGATCCTGGTAGGTACGCGGATAGCCCTGTCCCGGACGGGTTTCGACGTTGTTGAACCAGACGTACTCGGTCCCGGCCCGGTTGGTCCAGGCCTGTTTGCAGGTCACCGAACAGGTCTGACATCCGATGCACTTGTCGAGGTTCATCACCATCGCCATCTGGGCCATGACCTTCACTGGTACTTCACCTCCTGTGAGCGGCGGCGGACCACCGTCACTTCATCGCGCTGATTTCCGGTGGGGCCGAGATAGTTCCAGGCGAACGAGTGCTGGGCATACCCGCCGGCAAGGTGGCTGGGCTTGACCAGCAGCCGGGTAAGTGAATTGTGGATACCGCCACGGGTTCCGGTGGTTTCGGTCAGCGGAACGTCGATGGTCCGTTCCTGTGCGTGGTAGACGTACACCACGCCGTCGGGCATGCGGTGGCTGACCACGGCGCGGCACACCAGTACGCCGTTGCGGTTCACCGCCTCGATCCAGTCGTTGTCCTTGACTTCGATCTTCGCGGCGTCCGACGGACTCATCCACATGGTGGGGCCACCGCGTGACAGCGAGAGCATGAACAGGTTGTCCTGGTACTCCGAGTGGATCGACCACTTGGAATGCGGGGTCAGGTACCGCACGGTGAGGCCGATACCGTCGCGCCCCAGCTTGGATTCGCCGAACAGCCGCGCCATGTCCAGCGGCGGCCGGTAGATCGGCAGCTGCTCGCCGAGTTCCTCCAGCCAGTCGTGGTCGACGTAGAAGTGCATCCGCCCGGTGAGCGTGTGGAACGGCTTGAGCTCCTCGATGTTCACCGTGAACGGCGCGTAGCGGCGGCCACCGGTCTCACTGCCCGACCACTCCGGGCTGGTGATCACCGGCACCGGTCTGGCCTGGGTATCGGCGTAGGTGATCCGGCGTTCCTCGCTGCCTTCGGCCAGGTGCACCAGTTTGCGGCCGGTGCGCTTCTCCAGCTCCTTGAACCCCTCGACTGCCAGCCGGCCGTTCGAGGTGCCCGACAACGCGAGGATGACATCGACCATCCGCTCCGCGGTCGTGATCGCGGGACACCCCTGCGCCGCACCGGAATCCATGACACCGAACTTCGCGGCGAGTTCGTGGACTTCCTGGTCGGGGTGCGTCGTGACGCCTTTGGTGGTCAGGCCCAAGCTCTCGACCAGCGGGCCGAGTGCCGACCACTTCTCGGCGATCGCCGTGTAGTCCCGCTCCACGACCACCAGCGGGCCCATTGTCTTGCCCGGCACGGGTGTCTCACCGGTGGTCCGCCAATCATGTTCGGTACCACCGGGATAGGCCATCGCACCGGGGGTGTCGTGCTGCAGCGTGCCCATCACGACATCCGTGCGGGTGCCCAGGTGGCGGGCGGCCAGCGCGCTGAAAACCCGGGCGATCGCCCCGAAAGCCTCGAAATCCGACCGGGTTTCCCAGGGCGGGTCCACGGCCGGGCTGAACGCGTGCACATACGGATGCATGTCGGTGCTGGACAGGTCCGCCTTCTCGTACCAGGTGGCCGCGGGCAACACCACATCCGAGAGCAGCGTCGTCGAGGTCATCCGGAAGTCGATCGACATCAGCATGTCCAGCTTGCCCTCGGGGATGTCCTCGGTCCAGGCCACGTCCCTTGGCCGCAACTCCTCCCCGGTGGGTTCGGCCTGCACGTTCGACGTCGTGCCCAGCAGGTGGCGCAGGAAGTACTCATTGCCCTTGCTGGACGAGCCCAGCAGGTTGGCCCGCCAGACATTGAGCACGCGTGGCCAGTTGGCCGGGTTGTCGGGATCGGTGACCGCGAGTTTTAGCTCGCCACTTGCCAATTGCTCGGCCACATAGTCCGGCACCTCCCGGCCGGCCGCCTTGGCCTCATCGACCACGTCCAGACTGGAGCGGTCGAACTGCGGGTAGAACGGCGTCCATCCCATGGCCACCGCGGAACTCAGCACATCCATCGTGTGCTTGTCGCGGAACCGGCCACGGCCCACCGGACTGGACAGGGCATCCGCGCGGTAGCCGTCGTAGCGCCATTGGTCGGTGTGGGCGTACCAGTACGACGTCCCGGCCATCTGGCGCGGCGGGCGCGACCAGTCGGTGCCCATCGCCATCGCGGCCCACCCGGTGACAGGCCGGCACTTCTCCTGGCCCACGTAGTGCGCCCAGCCGCCGCCGTTGCGGCCCATCGCACCGGTGAGCAGCAGAAGCGCCAGCACCGCCCGGTAGGTGGCGTCGCCGTGGAACCACTGGCAGATGCCCGCGCCCATGATGATCATCGACCGGCCACCGGATTCCTCGGCGTTGCGGGCGAATTCGCGCGCCACCCGGATCGCCTGAGCGGCCGACACACCGGTGATCTGCTCCTGCCAGGCCGGGGTGTAGGGCCGGGTGGCATCGTCGTAACCGGTGGGCCAGTCCCCGGGCAGGCCGGGCCGGTGCACGCCGTACTGGGCCAGCATCAGGTCGAACACCGTGCACACCCGGTGCTCTCCGACGCGCCGCACCGGAACGCCGCGCCGCATGGTCGCGCCGCTGCCGTCCACGGTGTCGAAATGCGGCAGCGTGATCTCGGCCGTCTCGAAGGTGTCACCCAACACGGTCAGCGCGGGAGACAGTTCCTCCAGATCGAGGTTCCACTTGCCCACACCGTCACTGCCGTAACGGAATCCGAGCGATCCCTGCGGTACCGCGACACTGTCACTGGCACCGTCGAGCAGCACCGGTTTGAACGCCGCATTCTCCTGTTCGGCCACTGGTCCGCCGAGATCGGCCGCGGTCAGGTTTTTCCCTGGGACGAGCACACCGTCGCGCTCCTCGAGTTTGACCAGGAACGGCAGATCGGTGAACTGGCGGACATAGTCGACGAAGAACGGAACCCGGTTCTGCACGAAGCATTCGTCGAGGATGACGTGGCCCATCGCCATCGCCAGCGCACCGTCGGTGCCCGCCGCGCACGGCATCCACTCGTCGGCGAACTTGGTGTTGTCGGCGTAATCCGGGCTGACGGTCACCACTTTCGTACCGCGATAACGCACCTCGGCCATCCAGTGCGCGTCCGGCGTGCGCGTCACCGGGACGTTCGAGCCCCACATCATCAGATAGGACGCGTCCCACCAGTCGCCGGACTCCGGCACGTCGGTCTGGTCACCGAACACCTGTGGGGAGGCCACCGGCAGGTCGGCATACCAGTCGTAGAACGACGTCATCACCCCGCCGACGAGTTCGACGAACCGCGACCCCGCCGCGAACGACACCATCGACATCGCCGGGATCGGCGAGAATCCGGCCACCCGGTCCGGCCCGTAGGCCTTGATCGTGTGCACATGTGCGGCGGCGATCATCTCGGTGGCCTCGGCCCAGCTGACCCGGACCAGGCCGCCCTTGCCGCGGGCCCGCTGATACCGCGTGCGGCGATCGGGGTCGCCCTGGATGTCGGCCCAGGCCAGCACCGGATCCTTCAGGCGCGCCTTGGCTTCCCGGTACATCTCGACCAGTACGCCGCGCGCATACGGATACCGCACCCGCGTCGGCGAGTAGGTGTACCAGGAGAATGCTGCACCGCGCGGGCACCCGCGTGGCTCGTACTCGGGGCGGTCCGGACCCACGGACGGGTAGTCGGTCTCCTGGGTTTCCCAGGTGATGATCCCGTCCTTGACGTAGATCTTCCAGGAACACGATCCCGTGCAGTTGACCCCGTGGGTCGAACGCACCACCTTGTCGTGGCTCCACCGGTCGCGGTAGAACACATCGCCCTGACGGCCCCCTTTGCGCGTGACGGTACGCAGATCACCGGAGAACTCACCGGCGGTGAAGAACCTGCCACTACGCTCGAGCAGCTCCTCGATCGATCCGCCGATGTGGGGCTTGGTCATTGCCGCGCCTCCTTGGGCTGTGGTTCGTGCGCGTGAAGGCGCAGGGCCGTGTAACCGAAGGCCACCAATGCCGTCGCCACCAGCAGCAGAAGCCCGACTGAGTAGTCGTGATCTACAGCGTCATACGTCGCACCCATCACCAGCGGTGGGAAGTAGCCGCCCAAACCGCCTGCGGCAGCCACGATCCCGGTGACGGAGCCCACCTCCTTGGCCGGTGACCGGCGCGCCACCCAGGCGAACACGCCGCCGGTGCCGATGCCCAGGAAGATCGCCAGACCGATGAACGTCGCAGCCGACCACACATCGGGCGGCGGCTGGAACATCGCGATGAAGGCGAGTGCCGCCGTCCCGGCGAAGGAAGTGAGCACCACGAACTTGGGCGGGATCCGATCCGACAGTGCACCGCCGACCGGCCGGGCCAGCACCGCGGCCAGCGCGAATCCCGCTGTGCGACTACCTGCTTCGACCGAGGAGAACTCGTACACGTTCTTGATGTAAGTGGGCAGGTAGTTGCTGAACGCCACGAATCCACCGAAGACCACCGCGTACAGGAACGACATCTCCCATGTCACGGGAAGCTTCAGCGCCGACTTGAGCTTGGGCATCACCGGATCGGTATTCGGCTCGAACACGGGTGAATTACGCATCACCGCCAAACACAGCACCGCGGTCAGCGCCAGCGCGACCGCGATGATGAGGTGGGTGGGGAACAACCCGAACCACCGCACGAATCTCGGCGTGAAGAATGCCGACAACGCCGTGCCGACCATGCCCATACCGAACACACCGGTGGCATAGCCGCGACGAGAGGGCGCATACCAGTTGTTGGCGAACGGGATTCCGACCGCGAAGATGGTGCCCGCGATGCCCAGGAAGAACCCGCACACCAACAACATCGGGTAAGACCTGGCCTCGCCGGCCGCCCCGACGGCCAGCACCGGCACGATCGAGGCCAGCGTGACCGCGAGGAACATGGTGCGGCCGCCGTACCTGTCGGTCAGCGCGCCGACTGCGACCCGGCCGAGCGACCCGACCAGTATGGGAGTGGCGACAAGCATGGATGCCTGGGTGCTGCTCAGCCTCATGTCGACGGCGTAGGTGGTGGACAGCGGGCCGATCATGTTCCAGGCCCAGAAATTGATGGCCGAGACCCATGTGGCCAGCAAGAGATTCATGCTCTGCCCTTGGCCCAGGTACGGCGTACTTGCCGTGGTCACCACATCAGCAAAACACCATGTTCGGCGCGGTCGCGCCATTTTCCCGGAAACGTTGCGGGCAGTTTCACGGAAATGTAATCCGCAACATCGGTATGTCGAAATTAATCCCGTTGCGCTGCGGTCACTTTATTGCGCGAGCAGTCCCCCGCAAGCGGGAGGGGCCCCCAGTGAAAGTACCCGAAATCGGGCTGTTTCAGGTACTTTCGCGTCCGCTCGGCGGAGAAAGTGCTGCGGCCAAATCGGTGAGCCAGGCCCGGTCGGCGGGCACCCATGGGAGCTGGTCGAGCTCTCCGGCCGTCACCCAGCGCAGTGCCCGGTGGTCGTGCGGGTGCGGACTGCCCGACGTGAGCATCACCCGGTAGGCGCGCAGCGTCATGCCCGCCTTCAGCGCGACATCCACACCCAGCCGGGCACCGACGGTCACCTCGACGCCCAGCTCCTCCCGCAGTTCACGGGTCAGGGCGTCGGCGTCACTCTCGTCGGGAGCCACCTTGCCGCCGGGCAGCTCCCACAGACCAGCCAGCTCCGGGGGCCGCCGCCGTTGGGCGACCAACAGCCGGGCCCCGGAGAACAGGGCACCGGCCACCACGATCTGCTCATCCATCGCGCCCGACGGTATACCGTCGGGCATATGGCCGTGTTATCGAACGATCAGGTCGACGCCGCACTGCCCGATCTGCCGGGCTGGGAGCGCGCGGCGGGCGCCCTGCGCAGATCCACCAAATTCCCGACGTTCCTCGACGGCATCGACGCGGTACGCCGCGTGGCTGACCTCGCCGAGGAAAAAGACCATCATCCTGACATCGACATCCGCTGGCGCACAGTCACATTCGCACTGGTGACGCATTCCGCCGGCGGGATCACCGAGAGGGACATCCAGCTGGCCAAGGAGATCAACCGGATTCTGGCCGACCAGCCCGGCTAGTCGCGATCCAGGCCAGCGTGGCGAGCGTCGCGACGATGTAGACCAGCCCGGCCCAGGCCAGGTACCAGGGCCGGCTGATCACCCAGATCGTCGGCTGGGCAAAACTGAGCAGCCACGGCACCCCGACCAGCGTCAGCGCCAGCCAACCCCACCCCAGGATCCGTGCGCCCAGCCGGTCGGCCAATGGCCCGTGCAGCAACCAGATCATCAGCGGGATCAGCCAGACCCAGTGGTGCGTCCACGAAATCGGTGAAAGCAGCAACCCGAACAGGCTCACGATCACGATGGCACCCAGCCTGTCGGCGCTGCCGCCGACGGCCCGCCACGCCAGCACGGCGAGGACCGCGGTGACCGCGATACCGAGCAGCACGGCCGGGCCGTATCCGGCGTCATGGCCGAGGATGCGCGAGATCCCGCCGCGCCACGATTGGTTGAACGACGTCCCGATCGGCCCGATCCGGTCTGCGTCACCGAGCAATTCGGTGAAGTACCGGCGCGCCTCATCTCCGACCACCAGCACTGAGACCGCGACCGTTCCGAAAAACACCACAGCCGAGAACACCGCGGTAGCCCACCGGCGCGCGCCGACGAAGTACAAGCCCGACACCGCGGGCGTGAGTTTCACCCCGGCGGCCAGGCCCACCAACAGCCCGGAAAGCCACCAACGATTGCTGTAGACGGCGTAGAGCACCGCGAGCACCAGGACGACATTGACCTGGCCGTAGTCGAACGTGCTGCGCAGCGGTTCGGTCCAGATGCCGACGGCGGTCCACAGCATCGCGGCACGCCGGGGCGCCGGCCCGCCGAGCAACAGCTGACTGATCCGCACCACGCCGTACAGCGCGGCGATGATGCCGATCTGCCAGCAGAACGCGACCAGCCCGAAGGGCAGCAGGTGCAATGGGTAGAACACCACCGCGGCGAACGGCGGATAGGTGAAAGGCAATGGGAAATCCGGCGTCTGGTCCGCGTAGACGTAGTCATAGAGCGCCCCTGCGTGACCGTCGAGCGTGGCTGCGCCACCGACGTAGACATGCAGGTCGACGAAATTGGCACCGTTCGGGACGAGGTACGTCCAGGCCAGGCGCGCCGCAATGCTGAGGACCAGCAACACAGGCGCCAGGCGGTAGAGCCGCGCGGTTGCTGAGACGTGGGTGGCCGGTTCGGTGTTAACGGACACGACTTTAGCGACCCGTCCACCGCCGTCGTCCGCCCGCCGCGTCACGCCGACGGTTTGTCACGCCGGGGTTACGGTGCGCGCCCGGCGCATAACGCCCGAGGCACTGCGCGATAACGAATTCAGCCGCTGCAGTAACGGTTGAATAACCGCCACACGTGTCACTTGAGTAACACCAGTAACTGGATAGTTTCGTGCTCAGTCGTTCAAGCAACCGATTGGGAGAACCATGATCTTCACCTGGAGAGCAATTTCCACCAGCATGATCGCGGCCGCCGGCGCAGTCCCGGTCGCGTTGGCCCTCAGCGCCGCAGCGAACGCCGAGCCGGTGCCCCCGGCCCCGGCGGTCCCCGCGCCGAACCTGCCGATCGTCAACCAGCTCGCCGGCGTGCCGGCCGTCGCGCCGCAACTGCTGCAAGGCGTGACCTCCGCATTGACCGGCACCCCCGCCGCCGCCCCGGCACCCGCCCCGGGTGCCACCGCATCGGTGACCCTGCCCCAGATGCCCACGTCCGTCACACCGGCAGCGGCCAATGCGCCCCTGGGATCTCTGGTGCCGGGCTTGCCCACCGCACCGGCCGCCGTGCCGGCCGCAACGGTGCCGACGGCTCCGGTCAGCGGCCCCGCATCCTTGATCCCCTCGGCCGAGCTGACGATCCCGCAGCTGCCCGGGATGCCGATCCCGCTGCCCCAGAAGGTGAACATCCCGGGCGACCTGGCCTCACTGGCTCCGGTCGCGGCTCAAACGGCACTGCCTGTCACCGCCGCGGCGGCCCCGTTGGCCCCGGCAGCGGCGGCGGCTCCGGCCCTGGCGGCTCCCGCGGCTGCAGCTCCCGGCATCACCAACCCGGGTGTCGCAGCACTGGCACCGCTGCTGACCGCCGGCCTGCCCTGATCCACGAACTGGTCTGACCGCCCGAAACGATTGGGAAAGCCATGTCACCGCGCAAGTCACCGAAAATGTTGTTCGCCAGCGCCATCGCAGTCGGTACGTCGGCTGCGTTGCTGTTCGGCACCGGAGTAGCCAACGCCGACCCGGCGCCGGCCGCACCGTTGCCGGCCGCACCGTTGCCGATCGACAACGTGCAGGCTCCCGGCCTGTCGGCGGTGGAAGGCCTCAGCCCGATCATCCAGCAGGCCGCGGCCGATCCGGGTGGCGCTGTGCAGCTGTTGATGGCAGCCGCACAGGCCTTCGCTGCCAACAAATCGGAATCGGCTGAATCCCGCAACGTCGCGACGGCGGTCAACCACTTCGCGGCCCAGCCTGTCGCCGCACCCGAGCATGTTCCCGCCCTGGGTGCCGGCGGCGACGCTCACCTGCCGATGGGTGTCGACCCGGCCCATGCGGCCGGGCCGGCCCCTGAGGCACTGCCCGCTCCCGCCCCGGCGCCGGCTCCCGAGGCCGCGCCTGCTCCGGCGCCCGCCCCTGCCCCTGAAGCCGCACCCGCTCCCGCCCCCGGGGCTGTTCCGGCGGCGGCCACGATCCCGGCCCCGGCACCCGCGCCTGAAGCTGCACCGGCGGGCGCCGCGGCCCCTGGCTTCGGACCGAACACACCCACGAAGCAGGACTTCATGTACCCGTCGATCAGCAACGGGTGCCTCAAAGACGGCGGAAATGTTCTGGCGACCGCGATCTCGGTGGCCGGGCCCGCCACCATTCCGCTGCCCGGCCCGAAGCCAGGCCAGACCGCTTATGTGTTCACCGCGATCGGTACCCCCGGCCCGGCCGCCGAGCAGAAGCTTCCGCTCAACGCCACATGGGTGAACCTGACAACCGGCAAGTCCGGCAGCGTGACGCTCCAGCCGCGCTCGGACCTCAACCCCGAGGGCCCGACCACGCTGACCGCGATCGCCGACACCGGATCGGGCAGCATCATGACGACGATCTTCGGACAGGTCACGACGACCGAGATGCAGTGCCAGTTCATGCCCACCATCGGATCCACGGTGGTGCCCTGACCACACCATATGAATGGGGAAACGAAATTCCCGGTCGCTGGCCTCATGGCCGGCGACCGGGAATTTTGTCAGGGGCTGTAAGTCTGGGGCTGTAAGTCTGGGGGCCTGGTAGGCCGTGAATCAGTAAGCCATGAACAGGATCATTTCCCGGTCGTACTCACGCCCGGGGTGCTGCTGAGCCAGGTGCGCCTGGGCCTTCTCGACCAGGTCGTCCTCATCGGTCCCGCTGATCGCTTCGCCGCACGGGCAATTCAGGTGTGTCTTCGCCATATATTCACCTTTGCATAGGTAGCCCAGCTTTCAACCCCGAGTCTGCGCACAGATCGCGATTTCGCGTCGAAACGCGATCTGGGCGCAGGCTCGAAGCCAATCAGGCCTTGGCGGCCTTGGCTTCCTTCGCCGCGGCCTTCATCTGCTTCTTGTGGGTGCGAACCTTCTGCAACGACCCGGGATCCACCACGTCGGCCACCGACATGAAGCTGCCGGCAGTGCCGTAATCCCCCGCCGCCTCACGCCAGCCCTCCGGCGTGACCCCGTATTGCTTGCCCAACAGCGCCAAGAAGATCCGGGCTTTCTGATCACCGAACCCGGGCAGACGCTTGAGCCGGCGCAGCACCTCTTTGCCATCGGGGTCGCCGCCGGTCCACAACGCCGTCACATCACCGTCGTACTCGTCGACGATGGCCCGAGCGAGGTCCTGCACCCGCTTGCCCATCGACCCCGGAAACCGGTGAATGGCAGGGGTTTGCGAAACCACCGCGATGAATTCGTCCGGGTTGTAGTCGGCGATCTCGCGGGCATCGACGTCACCGAGACGGTCGGCGATCTTCTTGGGCCCGGCGAATGCCGTCTCCATCGGGATCTGCTGGTCCAATAACATCCCCACCAAAAGCGCGAACGGGTTGGACTCCAGCAGGGCGTCGGCCTCCGGATCTTGGACTAGCTGCAGTTTTCCCACGGCGCCAGTCTAGGACTCCGCACGTTTTTGACGTCTGTGTCGGTCCAGTGTGCGAATGTGTACGCGATAACCGGTGAATATGCCCATAGGAGTTGGACATGAGACGCGTCGTTGCACCACTTATTGCAGCGGTGGTTACCGCGATTGCCTTGGCCGCCACGGCCAACGCGATCCCCGACCAGGGCACGCCGGACTTCGACAACTACATGCAGGGCCTGGACCGCAATGGATTCCACCTCAACCCGGATACTGCATGGCGCGTCGCTCACCAGGCTTGTACGGGCAGCATCCCGGGGTACATCAGTTGGGAGTTGGCCGCACAGGGCGTGATCGGCCCGGGCGCCGAGCAGCGGGTGTACGACGTGGCCAGAAAGTACGCCTGCCCCGTTCAATAGGTGAGCTAGCTGCGGTTTTCCCGCAAAGCCATCTAAGGTTGGCCGCACGATGTCCGGCGAGGTTGCAGTCGCGCTGGCCCTGGCGCTGATCCTGGCGGCGTTCGCCGCCGTCGTGGTGGTGCGCACCCGAAAAGTGGTGGCCACCCCCACCGAGCGTGCCGTGCACGCCGCGCTGCACACCGCGGCCCAGGCGGCCCGTGCACTGCGCCAGGGTCTGGACACCGAATCCGCTCGGACCGCCGCGCCCTATCTGCGTGAATTGACCGGCACCGCAGGGCTGGCGCTGTTCGACGACGACGCGGCCCTGCTGGCCCGCGACCACGACGACGAGGCGATCTGGCAGTCCGACACCGTCGACGTCTGCGCCGACACCGCACGGGAGTCGATCGCCGCCGGGCGCCGCGTGCTGCGCACGGCTCGCTCGACGGCGGTGGTGGCCCAGCCGCTGCTGACCGAGGGCGGCGAGGTGCTCGGCGCCCTCGTCGTGCTGGCACCGGCCAGCCCCGGCCCGGGCATGCTCGGCGCGGTCGGCGAGGTGGCCCGCTACGCGGCCAGCCAGATCGAGCTCGCCGAGCTCGACGCGTCGCGCGCCCGGCTGGACCGGGCTGAGGTGCTGGCGCTGCGCGCCCAGATCAGCCCGCACTTCATCTACAACGCGCTCAACACGATTGCGTCGTTCGTCCGCACCGACCCCGACCGGGCCCGTGAGCTGATCCTCGAATTCGCCGACTTCACCCGGTACTCGTTCCGCGCGGCCGGGCAATACACCACGTTGGCCGACGAGCTGCGCAACATCGACCGCTACCTCACGCTGGAGCGGGCCCGGTTCGGCGCCAACCTGAAGGTGCGGCTGCAGGTGGCCCCCGAGGTGCTCAATGTCGTGGTGCCGTTCCTCGCGCTACAACCGTTGGTGGAGAACGCGGTGCGGCACGGGCTGGCCGGCAAAGGCGGCGGATCGGTGGAGATCATCGCGCGCGACGCAGGCACCGAATGCGTGATCACCGTCGAGGACGACGGCACCGGCATGGATCCGGACACGCTGCGCGCCGGACCCGGCGACGCATTGGCCGACCGCACCGGCGAGTCCGCCCACGTCGGGCTGACCAATGTCGATCACCGGCTGCGCGCGGCGTTCGGCAACGACTACGGTCTTGTGGTCGAGACAGCGGTCGGGGCGGGCACGAAAGTGGTGATGCGCGTGCCGAAGTTCCGCTCAGGGGTCCGAGCCGGCGGAGGTGCGTTCAGGTGAGTGCCAACCTGACCGTGCTCGCCGTCGACGACGAGGCACCCGCACTCGACGAGCTGGCCTACCTGCTGGGCCGGCACCCCGACATCGGTGCGGTGCACACCGCGTCCGACGCCACCTCGGCGCTACGCGAACTCAACCAGCACGCCTTCGACGCGGTGTTTCTCGACATCAACATGCCCGGGCTGTCGGGGATCGAATTGGCCGGTGTGCTGGCCAATTACACGAACCGGCCCGCCGTGGTATTCGTGACCGCCCACGAGGACAAGGCGGTGGCCGCCTTCGACGTCGGCGCCGTGGACTATCTGCTCAAGCCGATCCGGCAGAACCGCCTGGATGAGGCCGTGCGCCGGGTCGCCTCGGCGGCACCACGACCACCGGCCGAGGCGGCGGGGGGCGCCACCGCCGAGGATCAGGACTGGGATGTCGTGCCGGCCGAATTGGGCGGCATCACTCACCTGGTGCCCCGCGACAGCATCGGCTGGGTCGAGGCCGAGGGCGACTACGCCAGGCTGCACTCGGCGACCGGTGCGCACCTGGTGAGAATCCCGTTGAGCACCTTGGAAGCCCGCTGGCGCGACCACGGGTTCCAGCGCATCCACCGGTCCTACCTGGTGTCCCTGCGACAGGTCACCGGGCTCCGCACGTCCGATGGCGCGGTTCTGGTTCGGTTGCGCGCCAACGGAACTTCGCCCGCTGTCGAACTGCCGGTGAGCCGACGCCAGGCCCGGGAACTGCGCGACCGGCTGGTCCGCGATCCGATGCGTTCCCTCAAGCCGGCGGGCAGCGATGAGTGAGCGGCCCACTCCTCAACGTGAGCGGGTGGTCCTCGCCCACCGCCGCGGCACCCGCATGGTGCGAACCCGCGTCGAGGTCCAGGAGCAGACACAGGTCGGCGATGCGCTCGTCCGCGGCCTGGTGCGGACCCAGCTCGGCCTCGCGCTGCGGCTGGCCGGCGTCGTAGTCGTAGCGGTGGTGGCGCTTCTGCTGCTCAATGCCGCCGTGCCGGATCTGGCCGCGCTCACCGTGTTCGGGATCCGACTCAACTGGCTGATCCTGGCCGGGCTGCTCTACCCGTTGCTGTACGGCGTGGGGCGGCTGTACGTGCGGCTGGCAGAGCAGGGCGAACGGGACTTCGTCCGGGTCGTCGACAGCGAACCATGACCGGCGCACCGCTGACCGCCGCCGCCCTGCTGGCCGCCGTGGTGGCCACCATCGCGATCGGGGCGTACGGAGTCCGGTTGTCGCGCACCACCTCCGACTTCCTGGTGGCCTCGCGAAGTGTCGGCCCGCAATGGAATGCCGCCGCGATCTCCGGTGAATACCTCTCCGCTGCTTCGTTTCTCGGAGTGGCCGGGCTGATCGCGAAGTACGGGGCCGACGCGCTGTGGTATCCGGTCGGGTTCACCGCGGGCTATCTGGGCGTGTTGTTGTTCGTGGCAGCACCCCTGCGCCGCTCCGGGGCCTACACCGTCCCCGACTTCGCCGAATTCCGGCTCGGCTCGGCCCGGCTGCGCAAGGTGGCCATGCTCGTCGTCGTGGTGATCTGCCTGTTCTATCTGGCCCCGCAGTACCAGGGGGCCGGACTCGCCCTGAAAACGCTTCTGGGCGTTCCGGTCTGGGTCGGCCCGCTGCTGGTCGCCGCGATCGTCATCACCAACGTGGTGGCCGGTGGCATGCGGTCGATCACCTTCGTGCAGGCGTTCCAGTACTGGCTCAAACTCACCGCCGTCGCAGTCCCGGCGCTGGCGCTTCTCGGGTTGTTCATCAGCGACCGAGGGGAATTGGGCGGCCCGCTACCGCCGACCGTGCAACAGCAGACCACCGTGCAGATCGACACCGCTGTCATGGTCCAGGTCATCGAACCGGCCGGCATCACCGTGTCGGGCGATCTCGACGGCCGCCACGTCGAGTCCGCCAGGATCACGGCGCCCGGCCAACACACCCTCGGCGCGGGCACAACCTTGACGCTTGCCGCCGGTGCGGCCACGCCCGTGGTGGCCGGCACCCCGGGCACCGGCAGCGAGTGGATCGCCTCGGGCGGCGGCCTGGGCGGCGGGCATCCGCTCTATCAGGTGCTGTCCATCATCGTCGCGACATTCCTCGGCACCATGGGCCTGCCGCACGTGCTGGTCCGGTTCTACACCAACCCCGACGGGCGGGCCGCGCGCCGGACCGCGCTCGCGGTGGTGGCGCTGCTGTCGGTGTTCTACATCTTCCCGGTCCTGCTCGGGGTGTTCTCCCGGCTCTATGTCCCGCAGCTGCTGATCACCGGGACCGCCGACGCTGCCGTTCTTTTGGCGCCCGGGGCCGCCGTCGGCGGAATCGGCGGCCAACTGCTGGCCGCGCTGGTGGCCGCCGGGGCGATCGCGGCCTTCCTGGCCACCTCGTCGGGGCTGCTGGTCAGCATCGCCGGCGCACTGGCCACCGATGTGCTGCGCGGCCGGGTCCGAGATTTCCGGATCGCCGCGGTGATCGGAGGGTTGATCCCGATTCCGTTGTCGCTGATGGTGTCCGGGCTGGAGTTGTCGCGCAGCGTCGGCTTGGCCTTCGCCGTCGCCGCGTCGACGCTGTGTCCGCTGCTGGTGCTCGGGATCTGGTGGCGCGGCCTGACGGTTGTCGGCGCGGCCTGTGGGCTCGTGGTCGGCGGTTGCGTGTGCGGCGGCGCGGTGCTCGTGGCGATCACCGGCGGCGTGGACGACGCCGTGCTCGGCGGTTGGCCCGCGGTGATGGTGGGCTACCCGGCGGCCGTGAGTGTGCCGATCGCCTTCCTGACGATGATCGTGGTCAGCCGGTTCACCAGGCCGACTCCCGGCATCGCGCAGATCTTCGCGCGGATGCACGTACCGGAACGGCTGGGCCTGGGCGTCGAGCGCGTCCCCCCGGGCTGACCGCCTGCCGCTCAGCCCCGTCGACCGACCGTTCAGCGCAACGATGGCCGGATTCGGCGTATCGACCGTGATACGGCCCCTGTGTGACCCACCTCTCAATTAGGTTCAGTGCCCAACCGACACACAGCCAATTGTCAGGAGTCCTCGGTGACCGAAACCGACCTTCCCGAGAGGTCTGCCCCCACCGGGGAGCAGTTCCTCGCCATGCAGGCCAGTCCCGAATTTCAGGAGCTGCGTACCAGACTGCGCCGCTTCGTCTTTCCCATGACCGCGTTCTTCCTGCTCTGGTATGCCCTCTACGTCGCGCTCGGCGCATTCGCCCACGACTTCATGGCAATCCCGGTGTTCGGCAACATCAATGTCGGCCTGCTGATCGGGTTGGGCCAGTTCCTGACCACGTTCCTGATCACCGGGCTGTACGTGCGCTTCGCCAACAAAGAGCTCGACCCGCGGGCCACCGCGATCCGCGAAGAGCTGGAGGGCAACGAGCTGGAGGGCACTGTCTGATGACCACCACCGTCCTCGCCGCCGAAACCGTCGGCAACCCCGTCGCCAACATCGGCATCTTCAGCCTCTTCGTCGTCGTAACGATGATCGTGGTGATCAAGGCCAGCAAGCGCAACGCCACCGCCGACGAGTTCTTCACCGGTGGCCGCGGTTTCTCCGGCCCGCAGAACGGCATCGCCATCGCCGGCGACTACCTCTCGGCGGCCAGCTTCCTCGGCATCGCCGGCGCCATCGCCGTCTACGGCTACGACGGCTTCCTCTACTCGATCGGCTTCCTGGTGGCCTGGTTGGTCGCGTTGCTGCTCGTGGCCGAATTGCTGCGCAACACCGGCAAATTCACCATGGCCGACGTGCTGAGCTTCCGGCTCAAGCAACGGCCGGTGCGGCTGGCCGCGGCGATCTCGACGCTGACGGTGTCGCTGTTCTACCTGCTGGCCCAGATGGCCGGGGCCGGTGGCCTGGTCGCCCTGCTGCTCGACGTCAACAGCCGGGCCGGGCAGTCGATCGTGATCGCCGTCGTCGGCATCCTGATGATCGTCTACGTTCTGGTCGGCGGCATGAAGGGCACCACCTGGGTGCAGATCATCAAGGCCGTACTGCTGATCGCCGGCGCCGCCCTGATGACCGTGATGGTGCTGAGCAAGTTCGGACTGAACTTCTCCGACATCCTCGGCTCGGCGCAGTCGGCGATCTCCGGAGCCACCACCAAGGGCGTATCCGGCCGCGACGTGCTGGCACCCGGCGCGCAGTACGGCGGATCGCTCACCTCGCAGATCAACTTCATCTCGCTGGCGCTGGCACTCGTGCTCGGCACGGCGGGCCTGCCACACGTGTTGATGCGCTTCTACACGGTGCCGACCGCGAAAGAGGCTCGGCGGTCGGTGGTCTGGGCGATCGCGCTGATCGGCGCCTTCTACCTGTTCACCTTGGTCCTCGGCTACGGCGCGGCAGCCATGGTCGGCCCGGACCGGATCCTCGGGGCGGCCGGCGGCGTGAACTCCGCGGCCCCGCTGCTGGCCTTCGAACTCGGTGGCGTGATCCTGCTCGGCGTCATCTCGGCGGTGGCGTTCGCGACGATCCTGGCGGTGGTGGCCGGCCTGACCATCACGGCATCAGCCTCCTTCGCCCACGACATCTACGCCTCAGTGCTCAAGTCGCACAAGGTCACTGAAGCCGAGCAGGTGCGGGTGTCGCGCATCACCGCCGTCGTGCTGGGCGTGTTCGCGATCGGGCTGGGAATCCTGGCCAACGGGCAGAACGTGGCGTTCCTGGTGGCCCTGGCATTCGCCGTGGCGGCCGCGGCCAACCTGCCGACGATCCTGTACTCGCTGTACTGGAAGCGCTTCAACACCCGCGGCGCCCTGTGGAGCATGTACGGCGGCCTCATCTCGACCATCGTGCTGATCGTGTTCTCGCCCGCCGTTTCGGGCAGTAAGACCGCGATGATCCCCGGCGCGGACTTTGATTTCTTCCCGCTGGCCAATCCGGGCATCGTGTCCATCCCGCTGGCGTTCGCGCTCGGCATCATCGGCACGCTCACCTCGTCCGACAGCGGGAGCCCGGAGCTCAATGCCGAAATGGAAGTGCGGTCGCTGACCGGCGTGGGTGCGGAGAAGGCAGTCGCGCACTGATCACCGCACATAGGACCTGCTCCACCAAGACGGAACTCACACAATGCGTAACCCTCAGCAGCAGTAAAGGAATTCAGAATGCCCATTTCGGTTCGTGTCCAGGCGGCGGTTGCCGCGGCAATGACGGTCAGTGCACTCACGGCGTGCAGTGCCGCCGAGACGCCCGCGGCCAACACCGACGCGCCGGCCAAGTTCCGCGAAGCCGTGTTCTTCGGTGACAGCCTCACCGACCCCGGCGCGTTCGGTCTTCGCTTCACCACCGGCACCGGCATGACGTGGGCCCAACACGTTGCCGAACGCCTCGGCCAATCGACCGAACCGAATGAGCATGTCGCCAGCTACAGCGATGTGTATCAGGGCAAGCCCGGTCTCGAGGGCCCCGGCGGGCTGAACTACGCCCAGGGCGGCGCCCGGGCGAACAGCCCCTATTCGTCGGTGTCGCAGAATCCTGAAGGCACTCCGATTTCCACCGCGGTGCAGCTCCAGCACTTTCTGGATCAACATGGATCCTTCAGCGCGGACCAGCTCGTGACTCTGTACATCGGAACGAATGACGTTGCGTACAACTACGATCTGACCAAGGACCCGGCGCTGGCGCAAACCCTGCGCGACAACCGCAATCCTTCGCCGGAGGTCATGGCCGCTGAGCGGGCGCGGGTGCAGAAGGCCGCCCAGGACGAAGCGAAGACCGCCTCGGACATCCTGGCGAACGGCGCGCAGCACCTGGTCGTGTTCAAGCTCGCCGATCTCGCGGTTCTGCCCTGGTTCGAGTCGGACGCGTCACGCAAGTATGTGGGCGAGCTGACCGACGTCTACAACACGAGCCTGGTGAACTCGCTGCCGAAGGACCCGAAGATCCAGGTGCTCGACACCGGAGCCTTCATCGACGACCTGTTGACGAATGCCGACACCTACGGATTCACCCACGGGGCCAACGAGGACGCCTGTAAGGAGCCCGGGCAGGACTTCTGCGCTGCCGAGGCCTGGAAGTCCCCGGACGCCGACCGCACCTACGTGTTCGCCGCGGGCGAGCACCTCACCACGCATGCGAACGAGCTGCTGGCTGACTACGTGATGAAGAAGATCGGCGAACACGACGGACAGTAGCCCGGGAAGCTCAAGCGCCCCCGTTACGTTTCAATGGCACATGCCCGACTCCCGGGGGCGCTTCGCTTTCGCCCTGCTCGCCGCCATCCTGGTCGAGGAGGCCCGGCAGAATCGGCCCACCGACACGAAGTTAGGTGCTTCTACCTAGGGACTACGCGGCCGCGGGGCCATAGCGTTTCTGCCATGACCGTTGCTGCTGACACAGCTGCCAAGAAAGCCCCGTTGAAGGGGCTGTTCCCGTCCCCTGCGGAGGTCGAGGCCCAGACCCCGGCTGACCGGGACCGCGCCATCGACGTCATCCGGATCGTCTCGTTGGTCGGTGTGGTGTTCGGCCACACCGTGATGGCCACCAGCACGATCCGCGACGACGTGTTCATCTGGAGCAACCTGCTCACGGCATCCACCGTCTTTCAGGCGCTGACCTGGGTGTTCCAGATCATGCCGCTGTTCTTCTTCGCCGGGGTCGCCGCGTCCGTGCAGTCCTGGCGGCCCGGCTCGTCCTGGGGCGGCTGGCTGCTCAAGCGCTGCACCCGGCTGTACCGCCCGGTCTTCTACTACCTGGCCTTCTGGACCGCGACGCTGGCGGTGCTGCGGTTCGTGCTGCCCGAGCACGTCTACGAGCCCATCGCCGGGATCTCCATCCAGCTGCTGTGGTTCCTCGGCGCATATGTCCTGGTGTTGGCGGCGGTGCCACTGCTGGCCCGCATCACCACGACCACGCAGGCGGCCGGCGCGATCATCGGCACGTACGCCTTCATCGCCGTGATCGACGTAGTCCGGATCAACATGGACGGCTACGCCTCGCTGGGCTACCTCAACACCGTGGTGTGGCTGATCCCCGGCGTGTTCGGGGTGGCCTACGGCCGCAACCTGCTGTCCAGTGGCGCCGCCCTCAAGATCGGGCTCGGCATGCTCGGCGTGAATCTGGCCCTGCTGTACTTCGGCCCCTACGAGCTGAGCCTGGTCGGCATCGAGACCCAGCACCTGAAGAACATGACGCCGCCGTCGCTGCTGCTGGCTGGTCACGCAATCATGATGTGTGCGTTCGCGATTGCCGCCGCCCCAGCCATCAACCGGTGGGCGCAGCGGCCCCGGGTGTGGTGGCTGACCGCGATCGGCAACTCCGGGGCGATGACGCTGTACCTGTGGCACATGCCGCTGCTGCTGGGCCTGCACCTGGTGTTCGACTACCTGGGCCTGGACCGCTACGACCCGTCCGCCCCCGGTTTCGTCGCCCTGTCGGTGCTGCAACTGGCATTGATGGCCGGCCTGGTCGCGATCGCGTTCACCGCGCTGCGCCCGCTGGAGAACAACCCGCTGCCGCTGTGGGACGGTGGCGCCGTGGCCCGCACCGGAATCCGCAGTGCGGCGGTGGGGCTGCTGCTCTGCATGGCCGGCGCGGCCACGCTGACCTCGGTGGCCTGGGGCCTGAAGGACCAGGGTGTGTACTGCGTGGTCGTCATGCTCGCCGCGCTCGTCGCGGCCCGCATGCTCGCCGACGACTGACAACATCGAGACTGCGCACAGATCGCGATTCTGCGGAAACTCGCGACCTGTGCGCAGTTTCAGTCGTTGGGCACGGCGTCCACCGTGAACGTCTGAATGCGAGGCGGATCCGTCGGGGTCAGCGCCAAGGTCACGTCGACCCGTCCGCGCGTACCCGTCATCCGGCAGACCGCCTCGGTCGGTGACCGCACCTCGATCTCGGTCTGGCCGTTGCGCTCGCCCATCGCCTCACGCGCGGCGGTGATCGCGGTGATCCGCTCGGCCAGTGGGATATCGAGGAGCACGTTGCCGGCGAATGCGGGTTCCCGCAGGGCTGACGGATCCGCGATGACACCCTCGACCAGATCGACGGCGGACCGCAGGTGCTCGGTGGCGAACGCCCGGTCGGGACCGGCCTGCCGCTGCCGGAGCAGCGCCTCGAGCGCAGCCCGCGCGGGTACCGCGACGGGGGCATAGGTGCCGTTGGCAAAGGCCACGACGCCCAGCCCACTGGATTGGTGCCAGCCCATGTACGAACCGAAACCGGGGTAGCCGCCCGGGTGCTGGCTGATGGCTCCCACCGCCGGGTCGGGTTCGACGAACAGACCGTAGCCGTAGCCGGACAGACCCCAGGGAAAGCCCTTGCTCATCAACCGGTTCCGGCCGTCAGCGTCGTCTACGACGTCGAACGGAAGCAGGCGGTGTGACTGCTGCATCTCCCGCCGGGAGGCTCGCGTGAGCACCGCATCGTCACCGTCGTCGCGCGGCGGAAACGCGTCGGCGAGCCAAGCGACCCACTTCGCGATGTCCGTCGCGGTGCTGAGCAGCCCCCCGATGGCGGAGAAACTTCCTGGCGCGGTGAACGTCTGCGGTTCCCACTCACCGTTCGGGGCAGGCCGGTAACCCTGTGCCAGCCGCCCCGCCGGAACAGTGCGGTAGTCGTAGGTGGTGTCTGCCAGGCCCAGTGGCAGCAGGAGCTCACTGGTCACGTAATCGATGAACCGCCCGCCGGTGACGGCCTCCAGAAGGCGGCCGAGGAGCGCATACCCGAGATTGGAGTAGGCAAAGGCGGTGCCGGGTGCATACGCGCCCCACACCGGGCGGCGCAACAGGTCGTCGAAATCGGCCTGCGTCATCTCCTCCTGCCGATCGGCCCAGGGATCGTCACTGGGCAGCCCGCTGCTCATCGTCAGGCAGTGCCGCACGGTAATTCTCGGCGAGTCGGCGGTGAGCCCGGAAAGACCTGTGGCCCAGGGCAGGTAGTCGATCACGGGGGCATCGAGACCGAGGGATCCACGGTCACGCAACTGCAGGATCGCGGCCGCCGTGAAGCTCTTCGACATCGATGCGATACGGAAGAACCGATCCGCCGCCGGGACAGCACCGGTTACGCAATCGGTGACGCCGCACCCGGTGAAGTGCGCCACCTTGCCGTCCGCGAGCACTGCGATCTGCAGTCCCGGCGCCCGCCCACTGCGGTGGAACTCAGTAGCGATGTCATCGACCACCGCGAAATCCAACTGCATCAGGCCATCTCCGCTTCCATTTCGCGACGGTCCTCGTCCGGTGGCGCCAGCATCAAGAAGTGGGTTTCACCACGCGGACGCAGGTAGAAGATGTAGTAGACCAGGGCAAGCACAACACACGCGCCTGCCACGACGAGGTCCGCGCGAACCTGTTGGCTCAGCACGGCGATCGACATGATGATCGCGACGATCGGCCACAGCGGCCACAACGGCATCCGGTACGGGCGGTCCAGCTCAGGGTTGCGGAGCCGGCTCACCAGCGCCGATGTCGCGACGAGGATGAACTCCACGGCCAGTAGCGCTCCGGTCCATGTGGTCAGCGTGGCCACATCCGAGCACAAGATCATCACCGCCCCGCCGATCCCGACCAGAATCGTTGCCAGCCAAGGTGTTCCGTACTTCGGATGCACCACGGCCAGCGCCCGGCTGATGGCGCCCGGCCACGCCATGTCCCGGCCGGTGCTGTACAGGATCCGCGCGTAGTACGGCATGAGGGCGATGACGGCGTTGAGCACGGCCACCGCGATACCGAGGCTGATCACGGTGTTGAAGGTGTCGCCGCCGATCGCGGTCAGGACGTACTGCCACGGATTGTCCGAGTTCGACAGCTCTGAGAGGGAGGGGGCGGCGAGGGTGGCGGCAGCCACCGGGAAAACCTCGCAGGCGACGGCGACGCCGAGGGCGATGAAGACGGCGCGGGCGACGTTGCGGCGGGCGCCGACGGTTTCCTCGGAGAAGATCAGTGCGCCCTGAAAGCCGTTGTAGGCGAAGCTGCCGACCGCGATGCCCGCCACCAGTGCGCTGAGTGTGAGCGGGCTGGCGATGCCCTGAGCGTCGAAGACCTCAGGCCGCAGCAGGGTGCTCAATGGCCGCTGCACGTTGATGAATCCGAACACTGCTACCAGGACGACCGCCAAGATTTCCACGACGAGCAGGACGGTCACCGCGATCGCGTTGAGCCGGACGCCGAACAGCGCGATTACCGCACCGCCGATGATGATCACGGCCCCGAGAATGTTCGCGTCCACGTTGACGATGACCCGTAGGTACTCCGCCATCCCCAGCGCGACGACGGCCGGGATGAGCACGGCCTGCACGGGCCCGGTGATGAACATCGAGACGAATCCGGGGGCACGCCCCAGAATGCGTGCGATGAATGTGTAGTCGCCACCGGCGATCGGATAGGCGGCACCCAATTCCGCCCAGCAGTAGGCCAGCGACAGGCCGAGGACTGCGGCGATGCAGAACGTCAACGCTGCGCCGGTGCCGTTCAGCCCGAAGAGCACGGGGGCGATGATGAACGCGCCGGTCGCCGGGGTTGTCGCGGAGATGACCAGCGACGAGTTCTCCCACAGACTGAGGTCGCGTTTCAGTTCTTGCTTGTAGGCCCTGGGACTGCCGGGCTGCGTTTGGCTCATGCGGCGCCTTTCTCATGGCCACCTGGGGGGCTCACCGACGGTGTCGGCGGTCCGGCCATACGAGCCGGACGGTGTGATCTTGGCGATACTTCCGAGCTGTGTCAACAGCGATGACAACTGCGATGTCTGCAACGTTGACTCCGCTTGCACAGATCCGGCTGCTCCACGTGCGATGCTGTGGACCGTGGACCGCAGTCGACGAGCCCAGGGATCGCCCACCCGTAGCAACACTGTTCGGCTGGACCGCGCCGTGATCCTCCGAGCGGCTCAGGAGATCTGCGACCGCGACGGCTTGAGCGCACTCACTTTGCGGCGGCTCGGCAACGAACTCGGCGTCGACGCCACTGCCATGTACCGGCATTTCCGGGACAAGGCCGAGCTGATCTCGGCGCTGATCGACGACCTGTTCCGGCTGGAGGTGGACGAACCGGACCCCCAGGGGCACTGGCGTGACAATCTCCGCAAGCTGATGATCCAGTGGTGGCAGATCTACCGCCGGCATGAAGGCCTGGCCGCGGCGATGGCCGGTCAGCCCGACGACGAGCCGCAGCTGTTCCACCTCACCGAATGGACTGTCCGTGAGCTGATCCGGGCCGGAGTCGACGAGGACGAACTCGGCCTGTACCACCAGACCATTTACAACCACACCGTCGGAAACGGCTTGGTCGCAGCTTTGTCGCCCTGGCTGACCGACACCGAGCTACGCGACGAACAGCGCAGGCACTACGCCGCGCTCGATCCCCGCCGCTTTCCATCGTCGGCCAGCGTTGCTCCGACGATCTACCCGGACACCACCGAGGTCTTCGAGTTCAGTGTGGAAGTCCTGCTCGACGCCATCGAGAAACGCGGCCAGCTCGTTGCCCGGCAACGTGATTGAGGAGCGTCGACACCCCGCACAACGCGCCGAGACTGCGCACAGATCGCGATTCCGAGAGAAATCGCGATCTGTGCGCAGTCTCGTATGCGGACTATCCGCTCTTGCGGCGAAATTCGCGGCGGTTCTCCACCGGGCCGTGTGCCCGCGGTTGGCTGCGGCCGCCGTCCTTGTGCGCCGCGCCTCCCGCCGACTGCGCCTTCTTGCGCTCCAGGGCCTCCCGGAATTTGCGCTTGTTGTCGTCTTCCGGTTTGTCGTCAGCCATACGCGGCAGCGTAGCCCGATTCCGATGCCGTAGTCACGCGCATTAGCGCCTCAGGCGGGCCCTTACCGCCGGCCCGGCGGCATCCCGTACACGTGCGTGATCGGCAGCGTCAGCAACACACGGCGATCATCGACCATGGCGCGCCGGTAATCGTCCCAATCCGGATGTTCACCGGCGATGTTGCGGTACAACGCAATAAGCCCCTCGACTGTGTCGTCGTCGGGCGCAGCAGCCGGCGGGGTGAGGATGGCGTCCCCTTCGGCGACCGCATAGGACCAGCCGTCATCGGAGCTGACATGGATGGACGCACGCGGATCCCGCCGCAGATTGCGGGTCTTGGCGCGCGGTTCGGTGATCGACACCTGGATCTGCACCGCGCGCGGATCGAAGTAGTAGGAAACATTGGACAGCTGCGGACGACCGTCCTGCTTGATCGTCGCAAGAACTCCCATCGAGTTGCCGCCGATCAAGGCCAGAAGCTTGTCGTCGAAAACCTGACGCCCCATGTGACGAGCGTACGTCTTTACCATCGGTTCGATGAGTGTGATTGACGGCAACACCCTCGACGGCGTCTCGGCGACCACGTTGTGGACCCTGAGCAATCGAGGCAGCGAGGCCAAGCGTTCCGACGGCGTGATCCGTGACCCGTGGGCGGTGGCACTGCTCGACACGATCGACTTCGAATACGGCAAGTTCGGCAGGCACATGCAGGCCCATGCCCTGCGGGCCCGCGCATTCGACCTCGAGACCCGCGACTACCTCACGACGCACCCGAAGGCCTCCGTGGTGGCGCTGGCCGAGGGCCTGCAGACCAGTTTCTGGCGGCTCGATCAGGCCGGGGTGGCCGACGAATTGACCTGGTATTCGGTCGATCTACCGCCGGTCATGGCGATCCGGGAACGCCTGCTGCCCCATGATGACCGGATCGTGGCACTGGCCCAGTCGGCGCTCGACCGCAGTTGGATGGATCGGGTCGACGCAGGCAACGGCGTGTTCATCACCGCCGAGGGTCTGCTGATGTACCTGGAACCCGACGATGTGCGCAGCCTGATCGCCGACTGCGCGGCGCGGTTTCCCGGCGCCCGGATGATGTTCGACTCGATTCCGCACTGGGCGAGCCGCCGCACCATCAAGGGTTTGCATCTGTCCGACCGCTACATCGCGCCGCCGATGCCGTTCGCCCTCACTGCAGACGAGGGCCTGGCCATGGCCGGGACGGGACCGGGCGCCGTCGCCGGGGTGCGGTCGGCCCGCGACGTGGCGATGCCGCCGGGACGCGGCCTGTTCAAGCTGGCCGCCCAGTCATGGCTGGACCGTATCGGCCCGATCCACCGCAACCGGCCGTCCATCACGGTGCTGGACTTCTGACCGGCCGGGACGATATGGCTCTACTGAACCGCCGCCTGCTGACGGTGCTCGCCGCGATGCTGATCATCGCGGTCACGCCGTCGTGCGCGACGGAGGCGCGAACTACCGAGATTGCGGTGGTGCCCGAAGTGCTCACACTGCGCACGGTGACCGTCACCCGGTTCCACTACCTGTCCGACGGACACGCGGGCGGCCGATACCCCGACCAGAACTGGGCGGACCTGTATCTGCCGTCCGGAGCGCAGGCGTTCAATTCGCTCCCCCTGGTGGTGCTCATCCACGGCGGCGGGTGGAAGAGCACGATGGGTGCCGGAGTGTTCGACGGCTTGGCCCGCGAACTCGCCCGCCACGGCCTGGCCGTCTACAACATCGAGTACCGCCGGGTCGGATCGGGCGGTGGGTGGCCGACCACTTTCGACGATGTGGCTCGCGCCATGGACTACGTCCCCCAGGTGACCCTGCAGTACCCGCAACTGGCCGTCGACGATGCCCTCGTCGTCGGCCACAGTGCGGGAGCTCAGTTGGCGGTGTGGGCCAGCACCCGACACGACTTGCCCGATGACGAGGTCGGATCCCGTCCGCTCTTCCGGCCGACCCGGGTCATCTCGCTGGCCGGTCCGCTCGACATGGTGTACGCCGCCAACCACGGTGACAGGCACATCGCCGCGGTGCTCGGCGGCCGCCCCGCCGAGGTGCCGCAGCGGTACGCCTCGGTCGACCCGATCCAGAATCTCGACCCGAAGGTGCCGGTGATCGCGGTCCACGGAACTCTCGACACCGTTGTGGCACCGGCCAATTCGCAGCGCTACGTGGCAGCGCTCAAGAAACGCGGCGGCCGGGCCAGCGTCGAACTGCTGCCCGGCGAGAACCACACGTCGATCATGTCCCCACGCTCCCCTGCCTTCCGCCGCGTGCTGCACCTCATCACGGCCACTTCGAAGGCCGAACTGGACCAACTGCCGGTGAAATGACTGGTTAGGCTGGAGCCGTGACCCGCTACATCGCGTTCTTGCGTGGCGTCAACGTCGGAGGCGTCAACCTCAAGATGGCCGAGGTGGCGAAGGCCATGGAGGCAGCCGGGTTCACCGAGGTTCGGACCATCCTGGCTAGCGGAAATGTCTTGCTGGACAGCTCATCCAATGCCGCGAAGGTCCGGAGCACGGCCGAGCGCGCACTACGGGACACCTTCGGCTACGAGGCGTGGGTGTTGGTGTACGACCTGGCCACCTTGCAGGAGATCTCCGAGGGATACCCGTTCGAGCGGGAGGTCGCCGACCACCACTCCTACGTCACGTTCGTCAGTGACGCCGAGTTGCTCGACGAGCTCGCAGCCCTGTCCCCGGGCGACGGCGAAAAGGTGCAGCGCGGTGACGGCGTGCTCTATTGGCAGGTGCGTCGGGCCGCCACGCTGGACAGCGCCATCGGCAAGACCATGGGCAAGAAGCGCTACAAATCCTCGACGACGACACGAAACCTCCGCACGCTGGACAAGGTGTTGCGCTGACGCGTCACCCGCGCGCGCTTCGCATCCACCCCAGTCCCGCACTGGTGCCCGCGGCGGGGTGATACTCACAGCCCACCCAGCCCTCGAAGCCGGTCTCGTCGATGACCGCCAGCAGGTAGTCGATCGCCAGCTCGCCGCTGTCCGGCTCGTGCCGGTCGGGAACGCCGGCGATCTGCAGATGCGCCACCCGGCCGGTCGGAATGTCCGACCGCAGCCGGACCGTCACGTCGCCTTCGCTGATCTGACAGTGATAGAGGTCCAGTTGCACCTTGAGGTTGGGCGCCGCGATCTCGTCCACCATCCGGTGGGCGTCGTCCTGCAGGCTCAGCAGGTAGCCGGGCATGTCGCGCTGGTTGATCGGTTCGATCAGCACGTCGACGCCACGGCCCCCAGCCTGCTCGGCGGCCCAGGCGAGGTTGCCGCGGTACACCGCCCACCGGTCCGCGCGGTCGACATGGGTCGGGACAAGGCCGGCCATCACATGCACCCGTGGGCAGTCCAGGGTCTCGGCATAGTTCAGTGCACGCTGGAACCCGTCACGGAACTCGGCCTCGCGACCGGGAAGCGAGGCGACGCCGCGTTCCCCGGACTCGAAATCTCCCGGTGGCGCGTTGAACAGCACCTGACGCAGGCCGTTGGCGTCGAGCCGCCCGCGCAGTTGGCCTGCCGGGTAGGCGTATGGGAAGAGATACTCGACCGCCGTGAAACCGTCGGCGGCCGCCGCGGCGAACCGGTCGAGAAAAGCGTGCTCGACGTACATCATGGAGAGGTTGGCCGCGAAGCGAGGCACGGCAGACTCCTTCCCGATCGGATGAACAGCGGTTTTCGACCTCATGCCATCATGCGCTCGGGCTTCGGTACATTCGTGCCAATGACGGGTACCTCACGCAAGGTGAGCGGTAACGCACTCACCGGCGTCTCCGAGACCGCACTGATGACCCTGCAGGTGCGCGCTCACGAAGCGCGCCGCCCCGACGGTCTGATCGACGATCCCATGGCGGTGCAACTGGTCGACTCGATCGATTTCGACTTCGCCAAGTTCGGCTACACCCGCCGCCAGGACATGGCCCTGCGGTCGTTGCTGTTCGACCGGACCACCGGCCACTACCTGCGCGACCATCCGCGGGCCACCGTGGTGGCGCTGGCCGAAGGACTGCAGACCAGCTTCTACCGGCTCGACGCTGCCGACCTCGGACATGAGTTCCGTTGGTTGTCAGTCGATCTGGAACCGATGATCGAGCTTCGCAACAAACTGCTGCCGAAGCCCGACCGGGTCACCCAGTGCGCGCAGTCGGCACTGGACTTCAGCTGGATGGACCATGTCGACACCGGCGACGGTGTCTTCATCACCGCCGAGGGACTGCTGATGTACCTGCAGCCCGAGGAGGCCATGTCGTTGATCCGTGCCTGCGCTCAACGCTTTCCGGGCGGACAGATGATCTTCGATCTGCCGCCGGCGTCCTTCGCGTTCCTGACCCGCAGAGGGATGCGGACCTCGATGCGCTATCGGGTGCCGCCCATGCCGTTCAGCCTGTCCCCCACGCAGCTGGCCGACCTGGTCAACACCGTCCCCGGGGTGCGCGCAGTGCGCGACCTGCCGATGCCGCCGGGCCGCGGCAGGGTGTTCAACGCCCTGTTGCAGGCGCAGCACCTGCCGATCTTCGACCCGGTCCGCCCGGTGGTGGGACTGCTGGAGTTCGGTTGAACCACCGGATCAGGCGACTATTGGGCCCACACGTCCTCGACATAGCGATCTGAACTCACCAGGCCGGTAAGCCAGTGCGCGGCAGCGTCGTCGTCGGCCCCGGTGTAGCGGCGGTAGATGTCGCGGAAGGCGCCGCGCACTGCGGGAGCCATCCGGGCTCCGTCGCCACACACGTACACGTGGCCGTCCATGCCCGGGTCGCCCAGTATCGCCCAGACCTCGTCGGCGTCGGCAGTGATGCGATCCTGCACGTACCGGATCTCGTCTTGGGGCCGCCGCGAGAAGGCCGGGCGCATCCGCACCACGCCCGCACGTTCAGCCGCCTCGAATTCATCGCGGAAAAGGTAGTCGACATCCGGGTGACGCACGCCGAAGAAGCACAATGCCGATGTGAACGGGGCGCCCGCGGCCTGCGCCGCCAGCCGGTCCCCGATGAATCCCCGGAACGGCGCGACACCGGTACCGGCGCCGACCAGGATGACGTTCTTCGCCGGCTCGGCACCGGCGCGGAACGCCTGCCGTGCGGTGTCGACGCGCATCCGGATCTGTTGTCCCGGTACGGCATCGGCGAGATAGCTCGACGACACCCCGCGGAAGACGCCGTATCCGGAGCGGGCCGGTCCCTCCAGGACGCTGACCACCAGTTCGACCTCGCGCGGCGATCGGCGCGCCGAGGAGGCGATGGAGTAGTGCCGGGGCGCCATCGGCTCGAACAACTCCAGCAGTTCGGCGCGTGACAGCTCGGTCGCCGCGTACTCGGCCAGGCATTCGGTGACGCTCAGGGCACGGGTCTCGGGTTGCTCGGCCAGTTCGGTCAAAGCCGCACGCTCCGGTGGACACGGGTTGGCCGCCGCCAGCCGCAGCAGCTGACTGCGGCTGGCCGGCTTGCGGAGCTCGATGAAATGGGTCAGCAGTTCGCGCACGCTGACTTCACGGTCGATGGCGATGGCACGCCGGGTGCTGCGCCGCGGATTCACCGAGATCCGGCGGTCGAGACGCAGCTCCAACAGTTCGGCGACCTCGTCGATGACCTCGGGGCTGTTGTCGGGCAGGACCGTGACGTGATCACCAGTCTGGTATACGAGGTCATCGGGAAGCGCTATCCGGATGAGCCGCTTGGCATTTCCCATCTGTTCGTCGGAGTCGACGAGGGCCACGTTGTCCAGCACGGTGGCCGGCTGCACCTCGAAACGTGCATCGATGGCCGACGTCACCGGCCCGTCGATGGCGCGCAGCTCGTACAGGGATTCGCCGGCGGTACTGTCGGCCGGGGCCTGCACGCCGTCGGTGGGGGCCAGGGCGTCCCACAAGGCCGCGGAGAAATCTTCGACGGTCCCGGCGAAGTCTCCCGACGTATCGGCTTCCCCGCGTGGAATCACCGGTGGGCCAACAAGTTCCGAGAGACGCTGGTCAAGACGCTTGGGGATGGTCTGGTAGGTCTCGGCCCAGTTCCGGTCTCCGACGCCGAGTATGGCGTACGGGATGGCCGGCTGCGATGGTGTGCCCGGGTCGTCCAGCCATTCGACGAAATGCCGCGCATCGTCGGTGGGTTGCCCGTTGTAGGACGCGGCGATCACCACCAGCGCCCCCTCAGTGGGCAGTGCCCCTGCGGCCGTGTCGAGGGCCGCCACGGTGGTCTGATAGCCCAGGTCGGTGGCCTCGTCGGCCAGCTGCTGTGCCAGCGCCCGGCAATTGCCCAGGTTCGAGCCGTGCAGCACAGTCACTTTCGAACCCGGTGCCGCCAATGCACGCGGCCGTGCCGCCGACGCCGCCTCCGGGGTCGCCGCCGCGGTGTGCCGGCGCTCCGGCGGTGTCCGGCGCACCAGGTCGAGGTGGAATCCGACCGGCTTGCGCAGCAGATCGCTGTGCGTACGGAGTTGGTAGTGCTCAACGTCGAGGAACCGGTACCGGTGCACCAGGGTGGCCAGCGCCATCGTCGCCTCGTGCAAGGCGAACTGACGGCCGATGCAGGACCGGGCGCCGGTGCCGAACGGTTTGAACAGGTTGGCCGGCCGCCCGGCAGCCTGCTCGACCCCGAACCGGTCCGGGTCGAAGATGTCGACGTTGTCACCCCATTCGGGCTGCCGGTGCAGGGCCGACGTCGTCACCGTGACGACCTCACCCTTGCGTACCGGGTATTTGCCTCCGATGACGGTGTCCGCCAATGCCATTCGATCGAACTCGCGGACCGGCGGAGACAGGCGCAGCGTTTCGTCGATGATCTGGCGGACGTAGGTGAGCTTGCCGATCTCGTCGAATGCGGGCACATGGTCGTCGGCCGGTCCGAACACGGTGTCCACCTCGAGGCACGCCCGGTGCAGCACCGCGGGGTTCTTGACGATGCTGTACAGCGCGGTCGGCATCAGGGTCGAGGTGGTGTCCTGCCCGGCGATCAGGAAGGTCAGGATCTGGTTGCGAATGCTGTCGTGGCCCAGACGGGGCGTGCCGTCGGCACCGGGCTCAAGCATCAGCGCGAGCAGGTCGTCCAGATCGACCGCACCCGCGCGGTGACCGGCGATCAACTCGTCGATGAAGGCGTAGAGGTTGTCACGTTCGGCGGCGAAGACCGCCCGGTCACCACCGCCGGGGGCCAGGATCTGCTCCAGCGCGGCCGCGAAGCTGGCCGGGATGTCGGCCAGTCCGTCGTGGTGATACGAGTCGAACCGCGCACCGAATCCGGCCAGACCCACGGTGTCCATGGCCAGCTTCGCCAGGTCCCCCGCGACGTCGACCAACCGCGGCCCGACCGCTCCGGCGGTTTCATCCCACAACGCGATGAGCTGGCGGTTGATGTCGAGCATGGCCGGGTGGTAGCTGCGCAGCCCGCTGAAGCTGAACCCGGGCATCAGGACGTCATGGGCCTGCTGCCAACCGTCTTCGCCGGGGTACGACGTGAACAGGCCGTTGCCGACCAGGGTCCGGAAGCGGTCCAGCCGGACCGTGATGCCCTTGGCGAAGCGCGCCTCGTCGCACAGTTCGTCGACCAACGACAAGGAACACGCATAGAGCCGCCGGCTGCCGGTGAAATCGGCGTAGAACAGGGGCCCGTACTGTTCGGCGAGCACGTCCGCAGGTAGCGCGTAGGGCCGGCCGGCAACCGGCCCCGGTGGCAGTTCCAGGCCCACCGCCGAGGGGACATCGTCGATGTCCGGTGGTAGCGCCGGTGAGAACGTCTCCATGGCGCGAGCTTAGCCACGCGAGATGAGCTGTCCCTGGGAATCAATTCAGAGAACGGGCTGAGGCGCCCGGTCTGAATTCTCAGCCGTGCGCCGCGTCCCGAACCGCAGAGCCGAGTCGTCGACGGGACCGTTACGCAGCGTCTCGGCGTCCAGCGTGTAGTTCATCGTCATCTGCCACGGTCCGTCGGCGCCCTGGCGGGGAATCTCGTCCAGCGAACGCTGCACGTATCCGGCGCCGAATTCCAGGAGCGGGCGGGTCCGGCCCCCGGCGAACTCCGGGCGGACGGTGTCAAAACCGTTGTCGTCCATGTGCTTCAGCAGCCGGCAGAAGTGCTCGCACAGCAGTCCGACCTTGAGCGTCCAGGACGAGTTCGTGTAGCCGAAGGCGAAGGCGAAGTTCGGCACACCCGAGAGCATGATGCCCTTGTATGCCACGGTGTCGGCGAGGTCCACCGGTTCGCCGTCTACAGTCAACGACATCCCGCCGAACAGCTGGATGTTGAGACCCGTTGCGGTGACGATGATGTCGGCATCGAGCTCACGACCGGACTCCAGCAGGATGCCGTTCTCGGTGAACGTCGCGATGCGGTCTGTGACCACCGATGCGCTGCCGTTGCTGATGGCCTTGAACAGGTCGCCGTCGGGCACCGCGCACAGCCGCTGGTCCCACGGGTTGTAGCGGGGGCTGAAGTGCTCGTCCACCGGATACCCGTCGGGCAGCTTGGCGGCGTTGACCCACCGGATCACGGCCCGGGCGGCCTTCGGGTACTTCTGGCACAGGGTGTAGACGGTGCGCTGTTTGATGATGTTCTTACGCCGGGCCAGGGCGTAGCCGCGGTGATCGCCGAACAGCCGCCTGGCGGTGTTGGCGAAGCTGTCCTTGGCCGGGACGGGAAGCACGTAGGTGGGCGAGCGCTGCAGCATCGTCACGTGCCCGGCTGTCGGCGCCATCGACGGTACGAGGGTCACCGCGGTGGCACCGCTGCCGATCACGACGACCTTCTTGCCGGTGTAGTCCAGATCCTCTGGCCAGTGCTGGGGGTGCACGATGCGCCCGGTGAACCGGTCCTGCCCCTCGAAGTGCGGGGTGTAGCCCTGGTCGTAGCGGTAGTACCCACCACCGCAGAACAGCCAGCTCGCCGAAATCTGCACCAGTTCCGGATCGGACCCGTCATCGTCGGTCCGCTCCACGTCCACGGTCCAGGTGGCCTGCGCTGAATCCCAGGCCGCGCCGAGCACCTTGTGGTGGAACCGGATGTGGCGGTCGATGCCGTTCTCCGAGACCGTCTCACGCAGGTAGGCCAGGATCTTGTCGGCAGTGGCGATGGCATGCTCGTCACGCCACGGCTTGAACTCGTATCCGAAAGTGTGCAGGTCGGAGTCCGACCGAATTCCCGGATAGCGGAACAGGTCCCAGGTGCCGCCGGTGGCGCCGCGGGCCTCCAGGATCGTGTAGCTGCGCCCCGGATGTTCGCGCTGAAGGTAGTAGGCAGCACCGATGCCGGAAATACCGGCGCCGATGATGAGTACGTCGACGTGTTCGGTGTGGTTCATGTCTCAATGGTCGCGGCCGACCGCGTGTCCCCCAAGGTCGGAAGTGCCAAACATCACCCATACCATGGTGCACTTTGCACCACCGCTCTACGCTGGGGTGATGGCGTGGCAGCCACCGTCACCACGGGTGCAGGACCTGATCCGGCAATGCGCACAGATCGTGCTCAATCCCCGCCCGGACTGGCTCGACGAATTCGACTCCGCCGTCCTGGCGGCCAGTCCGACCGTCGCGTCCGACCCCGAGCTCGCCGCCGCAGTCGTCCGCAGCAACCACGCCAACCTGTTCTTCTGGGGCTCGGCGAATGTGCGCGATCCGGGCGCCCCGGTACCGCCGAACACCGGACCGGAGCCGCTGAGCATCGCACGGGAACTGGTGCGCCGCGGCGTCAACGAGTTTCCCCTCGATGCATACCGGGTCGGTGAGGGCGTTGCGTGGCGTCGCCTCATGGAGATCGCCTTCGAGCTCACGTCCGACCCCGCCGAACTGCACGAGATGCTGGACGTGTGTTCGCAGTCCATCAGCTCGTTCGTCGACGCCACACTGGCCGGGATCGCCACCCAGATCGACCTGGAACGCGACGACCTGACCCGCGGCACCCACGCCGAGCGGCGCGAGACGGTCGCGCTCCTGCTCGAGGGCGCCCCGATCCCCCGGCAGCGCGCCGAGGCACGCCTGGGCCACGCGCTGACCGGAACCCACACCGCGGCCGTGATCTGGAGCGAAGACTCGGCGGGCGACCTGTCCGGATTGGACCGCGCCGCCGATGCATTCGGCCAGGACTGCGGCGATCCGCGGCCGTTGAGCGTGCTGGCCAGCACCGCCACCCGATGGGTGTGGGCGGCGGGTAACGCCGACATCCAGCACGACTTCCAGGCGCTGACCCGCGCCGCCGCAGAGCTGGACGGCGTCCGGATCGCCATCGGCCCGGCCGCCGACGGCCTGGATGGCTTCCGGCGCAGCCATTTCGATGCGATCACCACGCAGCAGATGATGGCCCGGCTGCACTCCACGCAACAGATTGCGCGGTTCAGCGACGTCGAGCTGGTCGCGCTGATCACCGCCGACCCCGACCGGACCGCCGAGTTCGTCAGCCACAACCTGGGCGCATTCGAGACCGCCGATACCGAATTACGGGAAACAGTAAGGATATTCGTCAACGAACAGTGCAATGCCAGCCGCGCCGCGGCGCGGCTGTACCTGCATCGCAATACGCTGCTGCGCCGACTGGCCCGCGCTGACGAGCTCCTGCCCCGTCCACTGGCCGAGAACAGCGTCGCAGTCGCCGTCGCACTGGATGTGGTGCGGTGGCACGGCAACCGGACCGGGTGAGCCGATCAATCGAATGCGGTATCCAGATAACGCAGGGCGTCGGCCTTGCCGATCCCAAGCGCGCGGGCGGCCTCGGCGAACGAGTGCGCAGCAGCGGCCATCGCGGCATCGGCCGGATCCGCACGTGCGACGAATGTGCCGTACCGCCCGCGGGTCTCCAAGAGACCAGCCGACTCCAGCTCGCGATAGGCCCTGGCCACGGTGTTCACCGCCAGCCCGACCTTCCCCGCCAGTTCGCGCACCGTTGGCAGCCGGGTACCCGGCTGCAGCCGCCCCTGCCTGATTCCATCAATGATCTGGATCCGAAGTTGATCGAACAGCGGCTTATCCGCGCTCGAATCAACCAGCACCCAATCCCCCAACTCACCCACATGCCCAGTATCACCCAAACCGACTACGTTGGTGATGTGCAAGTGACTGTGCTGTCCGGTGCCGGAATCTCGGCGGAAAGCGGTGTGCCGACGTTCCGCGACGTCGAGACGGGCCTGTGGGCACAGGTGGACCCATATGAGATTTCCAGCATCGAAGGCTGGCAGCGGCATCCCGAGAAGGTCTGGGCCTGGTATCTGTGGCGCCACTACATGATGGCCCACGTGCAACCCAATGACGGACATCTGGCCGTGGCCGCCTGGCAGGACTTCGCCGACGTACACGTCATCACCCAGAATGTCGACAACCTGCACGAGCGCGCCGGTAGCACCAACGTCTACCACCTGCACGGCAACCTGTTCGAGTTCCGTTGCGATGCTTGCGGTTCGAGGTTCGAGGGTGACCTTCCCGCGATGCCGGAGCCGGTCGAGACGATCGAACCCCCGGTGTGCCCGTGCGGCGGCCTGATTCGGCCGAGTGTCGTGTGGTTCGGCGAGCCGTTGCCCGACGACGCCTGGCAGCGGTCGGTACAGGCGGTCGGCAATGCCGATGTGGTGATCGTGGTGGGCACCAGTTCGGTCGTCTATCCCGCGGCAGGTCTGCCCGAGGCCGCCATCGCCGCGGGCACCGTTGTGGTCGAGATCAACCCCGAGCGCACCCCGCTGTCCGACGGCGCGACGATCTCACTGCGCGAGACCGCGGCGGGTTCCCTGCCGAACCTGCTGCAGCGGTTGCCCAAGCTGCTGGGCTCTAGGCAGGCCTGACCGCACGGCCGATGGCGAACTCCGTCACCGGTAGCGGCACCCAGACCGGCATCGCCAATTCACGGTGCGCCACCGCGACCTCGAATCCGCTGCCGGCGATGGCCTGCTCGGTGTGCCGATGGGTATGGCAGTTTCCGAACAACCGCGGCCACACCGTGGCATCGGCCACGCGCTGCATCCCGGCCCGCCATCCATTGCCCGCGACATGCTCCAGATAACGAAGTTCGCCGCCCGGACGAAGCAGCGAAAACAGCTGGCGGAGAACAGTATCCGGTTGATCGATGGAGCACAGCACCAATGAGCAGACGACGGCGTCGAACGGTTCGGCGCTGCTGAACTTCTCGGCGGTGTCGCTGGTTACGGTCACCGGGACCGGGGCGTTGGCCGCCGCGCTGCGGGCCACCACCGCAAGGTGACGTTCGGGCTCGATGGCGACCACCTCGGTCACCGTCGAGGGATAGAAGGCAAAGTTGGTCCCGGTTCCCGCTCCGATCTCCAGGACCCGGCCACTGAGCCCGGCGAGGTTCTCGCCCCGCAGCCGCCGTAGCGCCTTCGGCTCCGAACTCGACAACGTCTTCCACACCCGGGCGAAGAAAGGATTGTCCACGGTCCTGTCAGTCACGGTCGTCCTCCATCGGCGTAGTCACTGGCAAATCCCTTCAGCCGGGCGATGGTCTCGGCGGGCTCGAGGTCGGTTCCGATCATCCCCGAGACGATCTGGCCGGTGCACACCGCCCGCAGCACGCGGTCGGTGAACTCCTCGACATCTCCCCACGGCAGATACGGTTTGGAGATGAGAACGGCGGCCACGCCGTGCGCCGCGGTCCACAATTCCAGCGCCAGCATCGTGGCGTCGCCGGGCGGGTACACACCCTCGGCGATCAGCGCTTCCATCGCAGCGCGCATGTGCTGAAAGGCCGAGCTGTTGAGTGTGGTGTCGACGTCGCTGCCGGGTCTGCCCTCACCCATCGTCGCCAGCCGGTACAACTCCGGCGTGCGCCTGGCGAAGTTCACATATGCGTGGCCCTGGGCATGCAGCACCTCGATCGTGGAGGAATGATCTGCAGCCGCCCGCTGCATCTCCTCATCGAGCTTCTCGAAGTACCGTGAGCACACCGCGTCCAGCAGTGTGTCCTTGTCGGCGAAATGCAGGTAGATCGAGGGCGGAGTGACCCCGACCCGCTGGGCCACCGACCGGATCGACACCGCCTTGGCGTGACCCGTCTCCAACAACAATTCGGTTGTGGCATCAAGGATCTGGTCACGAAGCAACTCACCGGAACCCCGCGGGGCGCGGCGCCTCTTACGAGGTTGGATCATCACGCTAGCCGGCGTCCGTCATACCTGCGCCGGCCCGGTCCCGCTTGTCCTCGCCCGGTGGAACCTCACCGGGCGCGTTAGGGTCCAGCTCGGCGGGACCCGACTCACTGATCCCGAATCGCTTGTGCAGCCGGGCCAACGGCGCAGGCGCCCACCAGTTCCACTGCCCCACCAGGTGCATGAACGCCGGCACCAACAACATTCGTACCAACGTGGCGTCGACCAGCACCGCAATGGTCAGGCCGAGGCCGAACATCCGCATGAAGGCCACCTGCGCGGCGATCAGCGCGGCGAACGAGATCGACATCAACAGCGCGGCGGCGGTCACCACCCGGCCGGTGCGGGCCAGGCCGAGCGCGACGCTCTCGTCGTTCCGCTCGCGCGGGGACATCTCGGTGCCGTCGGGGCGGGTATGACCTGGCGCCAGCCAGAACTCGCGGATCCGCGAGACCAGGAACACCTCGTAGTCCATGGACAGCCCGAACGCGATGCAGAACAACAACACCGGCAGATTGGCGACCAAGGTGCCCGTCGACGTGGTGCCCAGCGCGCCCAGGTGGCCATCCTGGAATATCCACACCAGCGCACCGAACGCCGCCGACAGCGACAACACGTTGAGCACCAACGCTTTCAGCGGAAGCACCACGCTGCCGGTGAGCAGGAACAGCAGCACGAATGTGATCGCGGCGATGATGCCGAGCACCATCGGCAGGCGCGAGGTGATCGCCTGCGAGCTGTCACGGTTGACCTGTGCGATACCGGTGAACTTCACCTGGGCCGGCGCGGGCACCGCGTGCAGGGCGTCGAGCTGGGCCTCGGAGGCGTCGCTGAACAGCGGTACGTCGCTTCCGACGGTCAGATACGCACTGCCGTCGGCTATTCCGGTGCCCGAGGTCGGTGGCCCGACCCGGCGGCCGTCGACGAACGTGCCCCCCGGCGCGGACACCGAGACCCCGTCGGCGGCCCGCGACAGATCGCCTGCGTAGCGGTCGATCGCGACGGGCGGCAGGCCGGTCACGTCGGGAAGCACCACAGTGACGGCGGTCGAGGAGTCAACGGCGAAATCATGGCGCAGCTCGTCGCCGACCTGGCGGGCCGACGCCGAGGACGGCAGCACGCGGTCGTCGGGGAAACCCCACTTGATCCCGAGGAAGGGTGCGCCCAGCATGAGCAGCAGCGCGATGACCGCGAGTCCGATCGGGACCGAGCGACGCATGACGCGCTTGGTCGTGCGGTACCAGAAAGTCTGCTCGACGGGCTTGGGCTCGGGCTCGGGCCGGCCCAGGATCTGGCGGATGAAGCGGCGCACGTCGTAGGCGTCCAGACGATCACCCAGCAGCGCAATGGCAGCCGGGGCCACCACGATGGCCGCGAATGCCGCCAGCGCCACGACCGCGATGCCCGCGTAGGCGAACGACTTGAGGAAGTACATCGGGAACAGCACCATCGCCACCATCGACAGCGCCACCGTCATCGCCGAGAACAGCACGGTGCGTCCGGCCGTGACCATGGTGCGCACCAGTGCACGGTCCGGGTCGACGCCGTCGGCCAGTTCCTCGCGGTAGCGGCTGACGATCAACAGGGTGTAGTCGATGGCCAGTGCCAGCCCCATCGCCACGGTGAGGTTGAGCGCGAAGATCGAGACGTCGGTGACCATCGTGAACCCGCGCAGCACTGCCAGGGATCCGAGGATCGCGAAACCGCCGACCGCGAGCGGCAATGCGGCGGCGAGCAATCCGCCGAACACCCACACCAGCACGAGGAAGCTCAGCGGGATGGCGATGGATTCCATCATCAAGAGGTCTTTTTCGCTCTGCCCGTTGATCTGGACGTAGATCATCGCCTCGCCGCCGGCCCGTACGGTCACGCCTTTGCGGTCGTGAACCAGTTGAGCGGTGAGTTCCTTGGCGTGTTTCTGCGCGCCGCTCTCCCCGCCGGTGATTCCGGCCAGGATGAGCCCGGTCTTACCGTCCTTACTGATCAACGTGGCTGCCGCGGGTGGCGGCAAGGTCCAGGCGGAGCTGACCTCGGTCACGTACGGCGATGCCTTGAGCCGGCCGGCGATCTCGGTTCCCGCGGCCAGGGCGGCCGTACCGTTCGCCCCGGCGTTCTCATCGGTCACGCTGATGAGCAACTGCATGTCGCCCCGGGCGAATTTGTCCGAGAGCAGCTGGGTGGCCTGTGCTGATTCCGACGTCGGATCCTGAAACCCGCCGGCCGACAAGCTGTTGGCCACCGGAATGCCGAAGATCCCCGCGGCCACCATGGCCAGTACGGCCACCGCGAGGACACGTCGTGGTGCGGCGATGGCCAGATGGGCGATTCGATGCAGCACAGTGCGTCCTTCCCCGATGGATATCGCCGTTAAGTTAACAGTGATAAGTTTCCGGCGTCAACGTGGTTCTCGCTCTACACACGGACGGCGGCACCGAAGGGTTCACCCGGCGGGCGCGCTGCGATGAGTTCGGGCGATTCAATGCGTCTAATAAGGCATGACCAACACCACCGACGCCGAAACTGCGACCACACGCATGACCGATACCGGGTTGCTCATCCTGCGCATCGCCATCGGCGCAACGATGCTGCAAGCCGGCCTGATCAAGGCTTTCGACTTCGGCACCGCCGTGGGTTTCATGGAATCCAGCGGTTGGCGGCTACCCGCGTTCGGGGCGTTCATGGTGACCGCGGCCGAAACCCTCGGCGGCATCGGTCTGCTCCTCGGCGTCCTCACCCCACTGGCTGCGTGCGCGGTGATCGGCGCGATGGTCGACGCCTGGGCCGTGAACGTGTCAACCGACGCCTTCTGGTCCCAGCCGTTCAACGTTCCGTTCCTGGCCGCATTCGCCGCCGCGGCGCTGCTGTTCACCGGCGCCGGCGCGTTCTCGGTCGACGACCGCGTCTTCGGCCGCTCCCGGATGTCGGCCGGGGCCGCGGTGGGCCTCCTGGTGATCGGCGTCGCAGCCGCCGCGGTGACTTGGATCGCGCTGAACGGCACCAACCCCATTCACGTCACAAAGCCGGCCGCCTGAGACGCCAGCGTGGGCCTTGTGCACGGAATTTCCGCCGAATCTGTGCACGAGGCCCACGTTCGTGGCCACGGGTGATCTGGGCTACTCGCCAGAAACCTACCCAAAAGTAGGATTGCCACCATTTTCCGAACCGTGACTCAAAGATTCCTTAATAGTGACCCATACGCTCAGTGTCATGTGGATCGACGACACCAGTGCAGATGTCATCAAGGTCGACTTCGAGGCTCTCTACCACGGCGATTTCCTCGTCGAGGGTGACACCTCGGAGCAGTTTGACGACTACCAGGAACTGCCCACCGCAGTATGAGAAAACGCGCGCCTCGCGGCGCGCGTTTCCCCATCTTGAGTTTGCCGTAGGTTGCCCCTTCACGGGCCACAGTCCTCGCTCAGGCGAGGACTGCTTCTTTCTCAGGCTCGGCTTCGTCCGCGCCGATCATGTTCAGCAGACGCCCGCTGATCAGCAGTTCGGCCTCTGACACCATCCGCGAGACGAGTTCGCCGCAGGTGGGGATGTCGTTGATCAGGCCCATCGAGGTTCCGACCGACCAGATGCCTGCGTCGAGATCACCGATCTCATAGACCTTCACGCCGCGTTTGCCGGCCACCAGATCCTTGACGTCCTCGAACTGGCCGCCGTCCTTGAGGATCTGCACCACCTCACGTGAGACCGTGTTACTCGCGACTCGGGCGGTGTTACCGAGGCTGCGGAAGATCAGCTCGGTGTCGAGCTCGGTGCCCGCCACGATCGCTTCCTTGACCTTGTGATGGATCGCCGATTCCACGGTGCACATGAACCGCGAGCCCATGTTGATGCCGTCGGCGCCCAGCGCCAGCGCGGCCACCAGACCACGCGCATCGGCGAAACCGCCCGACGCGATCATCGGGATGTCGATCTTGGCCGATGCGGCCGGGATGAGCACCAGGCCCGGGATGTCGTCCTCGCCGGGGTGACCGGCGCACTCGAACCCGTCGATGCTGATGCCGTCCACACCCAGGCTCTGCGCCTTGACGGCGTGGCGCACCGAGGTGCACTTGTGCAGCACCTTGATGCCGTTGTCGTGGAACATCGGCAGGTGTGGCGCCGGGTTGGAGCCCGCGGTCTCCACGATCTTGATCCCGGAGTCGACGATCACCTGGCGGTACTCGTCATATGGCGGCGGGTTGATCGTCGGCAGGATCGTCAGGTTCACACCGAACGGCTTGTCGGTGCGGTCACGACACCGCTCGATCTCGCGGGCCAGATCCGCCGGGGTCGGCTGGGTCAGCGCGGTGATGAAACCCAATGCACCCGCATTCGCCACGGCCGCAACGAGTTCGGCGCGGCCGACCCACTGCATGCCACCCTGCACGATGGGATGCTCGATCCCGAACGTCTCGGTGAACTTCGTCTTCAATGCCATAAACGGACCTACTTCCTGTGCTTTCTACTCTTCGCGCAAGCGCTCATCGGGGTGCCATGCGGATCGCGCCGTCGAGGCGGATCACCTCGCCGTTGAGCATCGGGTTCTCGATGATGTGCACGGCCAGGGCGCCGTACTCATCGGGATCGCCCAGCCGGGCCGGGTGCGGCACCTGCTGGCCCAGCGACTTCTGCGCCTCCTCGGGCAGCGAACCCAGCAGCGGGGTCTTGAACAGACCCGGCGCGATGGTGCACACCCGGATCAGCTCACGCGAAAGATCCCGCGCGATCGGCAGGGTCATGCCGACCACACCGCCCTTGGACGCCGAGTAGGCGGCCTGCCCGATCTGACCGTCGAACGCCGCCACCGAGGCGGTGTTGATGATGACCCCGCGCTCTTCGTTCTTCAGCGGTTCGGTCCTGGCGATGCGCTCAGCGCTCAGCCGGATCACGTTGAACGTGCCGATCAGGTTGACCTCGACCACCTTGCGGAACCCGTCCAGCGGGAACGCACCGTTCTTGGACAGGGTCTTGATCGCATTGCCGATGCCGGCGCAGTTGACGTTGATGCGCACCGGGCCAAGCGATTCCGCGACGTCGAGCGCCTCGGACACACCCGCCTCATCGGTGACATCGGCGCCGACGAACCTTGCCCGATCCCCCAGTTCGGCCACCACCTCTTCACCCTTGAGGTCGATCACCACCACCTGAGCACCCGCGTCCAGCAGGCGCTTGGTGGTGGCCAGCCCCAGGCCGGAAGCGCCGCCGGTGACGACGGCTACCGCGTCTTTGATCTCCACTTACCGCATTCCTTTCCGGCCGGCATGCCGCCGACCCATTGATGTGGTTGAACCGAAACGTGAACTAAACCCAGTCCCGCAGAACGGCTTCGGTGTCGGCGCCGCGCGGGCCCGGCGGGGTCGGCACCGCCGGGACGCTGCGGGAGAACCGCGGTGCCGGCATCGGTTGCAGGTTGCCGCCTTCGTCGAAGAACGTGTTGCGCTCGGCGATGTGCGGTTCGGTGAGGACCTCGGCGAAGGACAGCACCGGGGCCGCGCACGCGTCGGTCCCCGCGAACACCTCGGCCCAGTGATCACGGTCGTGCGCGGCGAAGGCCTTGGTGAACGCCTCGCGCAGCTCGGGCCAGCGGGCCATGTCGTTCTGGTCCGGAAGATCAGCATCGTCCAGTCCCAGACCCTTGAGCAGCTCGGCATAGAACTGCGGCTCGATAGCCCCGATCGACATGTAGCGGCCGTCGGAGGTCTCGTAGGTGTCGTAGTACGGAGCGCCGGTGTCGAGCATGTTGGTGCCGCGCTCGTCTGACCAGAGACCCTGGCTACGGAAGCTCCACATCATCTGCATCAGCACCGACGAGCCATCGATCATCGCCGCGTCGATCACCTGCCCCTTGCCCGAGGTCTGCCGCTCGAACAGCGCCGAGAGGATGCCGACGAGCAGGAACATCGAGCCGCCACCGAAATCACCGGCGAGGTTCAGCGGCGGCACCGGCCGCTCGCCCTTGCGCCCGACTGCGTGCAGCAGGCCGTTGAGGGAGATGTAGTTGATGTCGTGGCCGGCCTGCAGGGCCCGCGGGCCTTCCTGGCCCCAGCCCGTCATGCGGGCGTAGATCAGCCGTTCGTTGACCTTGGCGCAATCGTCAGGCCCCAGACCCAGCCGCTCGGTGACGCCGGGACGGAAACCCTCGACCAGCACGTCGGCCTTCTCGATGAGCTTGAGCACCAGCGCGCGGCCCTCGTCGCTCTTCATGTCCGCGGCCACCGATCGGCGGTTTCGCAACATGGTGTCAGCGCTGGGCGTGCCTGCGCCCTTGCCCGGCCGTTCGATGCGCACGACGTCGGCACCCAGATCGCCGAGAATCATCGCCGCGTGCGGGCCCGGGCCGATACCGGCCAACTCCACAACGCGCAAACCTTGCAGTGGTCCTGCCATGCTCTTCCGCCCTTCGCGTGTTAGGCCTTGGTTGACCGGTGACATAGCTTACTTGTATAACCTTCTCGACTGGCATGGCCATAGCCGGCCCCGCCCGGACCGGGCCACTGGCCCTTCAGACCTAAGGTGCATAGATGACCGCGACCCGCGAGTACCCCGACGTCAAAGACGTGACCGTGTCCCTCGAGGGCGGCGTGCTGTCGGTGACGCTGAACCGGCCCGACAGCCTCAATTCGCTGACCCAGGACATGCTCGTGGCGATCGCCGATGCCATGGAACTCGCCGCCACCGACGCGGGAGTGCGCGTGGTTCGCCTCGGCGGCGCGGGCCGCGGGTTCAGCTCGGGCGCCGGCATCAGCGAGGAAGACCAGAACGCCAAGAGCCACGACGCCGAAGGCGTGCTCGACGCCGCCAACCGCGCCGTCGCATCCATCGTGGCGCTGCCCAAGCCGGTCGTGGCCGTGGTGCAGGGACCCGCCGCAGGCGTCGGGGTGTCACTGGCACTGGCGTCCGACGTCGTGCTGGCCTCGGAGGCGGCCTTCTTCCTGCTGGCCTTCACCAAGATCGGGTTGATGCCCGACGGCGGTGCATCGGCGCTCGTCGCCGCGAACATCGGCCGGATCCGGGCCATGCGACTGGCGCTGCTGGCCGACCGCCTCACCGCCGCCGACGCCTACGACTGGGGTCTGATCAGCGCCGTGTACCCGGCCGACGAGTTCGACGCCGCGGTGGACAAGGTCATCGCCAAGCTGCGTTCAGGTCCGGCGGTGGCCCTGCGCGAGACCAAGCAGGCCGTCAACGCGGCCACTCTCACCGAGCTCGAGGGTGCCTTCGCCCGCGAGCGCCAGGGCCAGCTGCAGCTGCTGGTGTCCGACGATTTCCGCGAGGGCACCAAGGCCTTCCAGCAGAACCGACGCCCGGAGTTCACCCAGCAATAAGCGTCCACCGGGGCGCACGCCGGCGAAAATCGTTGGACTCAACCCACTCCGAGTGGGCACCATCGAATGTTGTGAGCATGCCGCACGACATCCAGACGCCGGTTGATCAGACCGGCGGCTGGCGTGTGCTCGCACCCTTCCGCATCCGCGAATACCGGTTGCTGATCGCCGCGGTCACGTTGTCGATCTTCGCCGAGGGCATGTGGTCGGTGGTAATGGCGTTGCAGGTCATCGCGATCGATAACAATCCGACCTCGCTGTCGCTGGTGGCCACCTGCATGGGTGTCGGCCTGGTGGCCTTCGTTCTCATCGGCGGGATCACCGCCGACCGGATCAACCAGCGCACGATCATCATCGCGGTGGAGACGGTCAATCTGGTGACGGTCACGACCGTCGCGGCGCTGGGCCTGCTCGATCTGCTCAAGATCTGGCATCTGGCCGTCGCCGCAGGCCTTCTCGGTATTGCCGCGGCATTCTTCTTCCCGGCCTACAGCGCGCTGTTGCCCCGCATCCTGCCGCCCGAACAACTGTTGGCGGCCAACGGCGTCGAGGGCGTGGTGCGCCCTGTCTTCCAGCGCTCGGTCGGCCCGGCGGTGGCAGGCATGGTGATCGCCGCGACCTTCCCGTCGCTGGGCGCGGTCGTGGTGGCGGCGTTGTTCGGTGCGGGCCTGACGCTGCTGGTCGCCACCCGCCCCACCGTGGATTCGGTTGCGGCACAGGACGATGGCGAGCGCCCGCACGTATTACGCGATCTGCGTGAAGGTTTCGCGTTCATGGTGCGCACACCGTGGCTGCTGGCGACACTGTTGTTCGCGAGCATGTTCGTGCTCGTCATCCTCGGGCCGATCGAGGTGCTGCTGCCGTTCATCGCCCAGGACCGGTTCGCCGACGGAGCCCGGGCCTACGGATTCATCCTGGCGTTCTTCGGATTCGGCAGCGCGCTGGGAGCGTTGACGGTGTCCTCACGCCGGATGCCGAGGCGCTACCTGACCACGATGATGCTGATGTGGGGGGTGGGTTCGGTCCCCCTGGTGATCGTCGGCGTCACCTCGTCGTTCCCGTTGATGGCAGCGGCCACGTTCTGCATCGGCGTCACCGACGGGGCCGCGATGGTCATCTGGGGAACGCTGCTACAGCGCCGAGTGCCGACGGAGATGTTGGGCCGGGTGTCGAGCCTGGACTTCTTCGTGTCGCTGGCGTTCATGCCGCTCTCGTTCGCGATCGTCGGCCCGTTGTCGAAAGTGGTCTCGATGGAGTCCATCTTCCTGGTGGCCGGGCTGCTGCCCGCAGTGCTGGCCGCGGTGGCCGTGACAGCGGCACGGATGCCGCGCGACGAGCTGGCGCACCCGCTGCGCTAGGTGAACACCCCCGCCACGGCAGCGGCGATCGCGGCGTCGACCGCACGATGCGCGTCGACGACCGTGAGAGTCCTCGTACTGGTGAGGAATTGGTAATAGAGCGGGGCGGAGACCTGCCGGATGACCGCGGCGGCATCGGTCCCGGCAGGCACCTCGCCCCGCTCCACCGCGTCGGTCACACACCCGGCCCACTCGGCGATCCGCCGGTCGTAGAACACCTGCAGCGCCGCCGCAGTGCGTTGGTCGCACGTCGCCGCGGCGATGGCGGCCTTGAACAACCTGCCTTGGCGGACATCGTTGAGGGTGCGACGTACCAGTGTCGCGTTGGCCCGGAGATCGCCGCGCAGTGAACCGGTGTCGGTCCGTGGCACCGACTGTTCGGCCATGTCGGCCAAGAGGTCTGCCACCAACGCCGGCACCGAACCCCAACGCCGGTACACCGTCGACTTGCCGACGCCGGCCCGTTCGGCGACCGCCGTCAGCTCCAGACCCTCCAGCCCGGCCTCGATGAGTAGGTCGGCCGTCGCGCGCAGCACCGCAGCGCGGACGGCCGCGGTGCGCCCGCCCGGGCGTTCGGCTGCCATTCGGCTCATCTTATTAGGAATATTATCCCGTTAGTTGCGTTTCCTTATCGAGAAGACAATCTCGTTAAGGAGTGGGAATGGAATATCGCAGGGTTGGCGACTCTGAGCTCGTGGTCTCCGAACTGAGCTTCGGCGCAGCGACTTTCGGCGGAACAGGAGAGTTCTTCGGCGCCTGGGGCGACACCGGAGTCGACCAGGCGCGGGCGATGGTCGACCTGAGCCTGGAGGCCGGCATCAATTTGTTCGACACCGCGGACGTGTACTCGGACGGCGCCTCGGAAGAGGTACTCGGCGCAGCGCTACGCGGGCGCCGCGACAGCGTACTGATCTCCACGAAGGCCGCGCTGCCGACCGCCCCCGACGACTGGGGAACGTCGCGGGCACGGCTGCTGCGGGCCGTCGATTCCGCGCTGACACGTCTGCAGACCGACCGCATCGATCTGTTCCAGTTGCACGCGTACGACGCATTCACCCCGATCGATGAGGTACAGCAGGCCCTCGACACACTGGTCGATCAGGGCAAGGTGCGCTACACCGGAGTGTCGAACTTCTCCGGCTGGCAGCTGATGAAGTCCCTGAGCCTCGCCGAAAAGCACCATCGCCCAAGGTATATCGCACACCAGGTGTACTACTCACTGATCGGGCGCGATTACGAATGGGAGCTCATGCCGTTGGCGATGGCCGAAGGGGTCGGCGCATTGGTGTGGAGCCCCTTGGGCTGGGGCCGGCTGACCGGGAAGGTCCGGCGCGGCCGGCCCCTGCCGGAACGCAGCCGACTGCACGCGACCGCCGACGCGGGGCCACCGGTCGACGACGAACTTCTCTACGGTGTCGTCGACGAACTCGACGCGATCGCCGAAGAGACCGGCAGAACCGTGCCACAGGTAGCGCTCAACTGGCTGCTGCGCAGACCCACGGTGTCGTCGGTCATCATCGGGGCCCGTGACGAGCGGCAGTTACGCGACAACCTCGGAGCGGTCGGGTGGGCACTGGATGCCGGCCAGATTGCGCGACTGGACGCCGCAAGCACCCGCGACGCGCCGTATCCCTACTTCCCGTACTTCCGCCAGGACGGGTTCGCGCAGCTCAATCCGCCTCTCGGTGCAACCCGGTGAGGTGCGTGTAGGCCGTGGCGTTGAGCTGGTTGTGGCCGACCTCGTCGTCGTTGAGTTCTCGGCGCACCTTGGCGGGCACACCGGCGACCAGCGAGCGCGGCGGCACCACCATGCCCTGGGGCACCACCGCACCGGCGGCGACCAGTGAGCCGGCGCCGATCACCGCGCCGTTGAGCACCACCGCACCCATCCCGACCAGGCTGTCCTGCTCGACGGTGCAGCCGTGCAGCACCACGTTGTGACCCACCGTCACCCCCGTGGCGATCCGGCACGGGAAACCCGGGTCGACGTGGACGGTCACCCCGTCCTGGATGTTGCTGCCCTCACCGACCTCGATGGGCTCGACCTCGGCGCGCAGCGTGGCGCCGTACCAGACGCTGGCACCGGCGGCCAGCGAAACCTGGCCGATCACACTGGCATTGGGCGCAACCCAGGCGTCCGGGTCGATCTGCGGGGTATGACCGGCGACGGAGACGATCAGCGGCTCTGGCATGCCGGTCATGGTAGACAGCCGACCGGCCGGGTCACGCGCCCTGGTACACCTTGCGGTAGCTCGACGGGGACATCCCGAGCCCGCGCCGCAGATGATGACGCAGGTTGCCCGCGGTGCCCAGACCCGAACGCCTGGCCACCTCGTCGACCGACAGGCCCCCTGATTCCAGCAGCTCGCGGGCCAGATCCAGCCTGCGGCTGCGGATCCAGGTACCCGGAGCCTGCCCGGTCTCCTCACGGAATCGACGGTTGAACGTGCGGGCACTCATGTGGGCATGGGCGGCCAGCCGCGTCACGGTGAGTTCCTCGTCGAGATGCCGCAGCGCCCAGTCTCGTGTGGCCGCGGTCGAGGCGTGATCGGTGACCGTGAATCCGTGGTCGATGAACTGCGCCTGCCCGCCCTCGCGCCACGGTGGCACCACGCAGTAGCGGGCCACCGCGTTCGCCACCTGGGCACCGTGGTCGGAGCGAATGATGTGCAGGCACAAGTCGATTCCGGCAGCCAGGCCGGCCGAGGTCAGCACGTCGCCGTCGTCGACGAACAGGATGTCCTCGTCGAGGTGAACCTCGGGGTGCAACCGGCGCATGTCCGCGGCGAAGCGCCAATGCGTGGTGGCCGGCCGGCCGTCCAGCAGGCCCGCCGCGGCCAGTACGAAAGCCCCGGTGCAGATCGACACCAGCCGGGCGCCGGGGCGGATCCGTGACAGCGCGGCCGCGACGTCGGCGCCCAGCACACCGTCGGCCCGCGCCGGGGCGTACCTGGTACCCGGGATCACCACCGTGTCGGCCGACTCCAGCGCCTCGGCTCCCGCGGCGGGAACCATCGCGAATCCGCTCGTCGACGGCACCGGGTCGGTGGTGAGCCCGCACGTCACGACGTCGTAGAGGGCATTCCCGTCGCCGTCGGAGGCGTTGGAGAACAACAGCGGCGCGATGGTGGCGTCGAAGCCGACCACCGGAGCCAGCAGCAGAACCGCAACACGGTGCACGACGCCAGTGTGGCACGTTTTTGATGATTGCTGTCGTTTATGCCACTGGTCCATCCGGCCGCCCTCGACCACAGTGGTCAGGTGACCTCGCCACCGAACCCGACGCGCATCCGCATCCACTGGGCCTGGGTGGTCGCCGCGGTGAGTTTCGTGGCGATCCTGGGCGCGGCCGGGTTCCGGTCCATTCCGGGCGTGATGATGAATCCGCTGCACCACGAGTTCGGCTGGTCACACGGCACGGTCGGGCTGGCGATGTCGGTCAACATGATGTTGTACGGACTCACCGCGCCGTTCGCCGCGGCGCTCATGGACCGCTTCGGGGTCCGGCCGGTGCTGACCGTGTCGCTGCTGCTGATCTCGACCGGATCGGCATGCAGCATCGCGATGACGGCCAGTTGGCAGCTGGTGCTGCTGTGGGGCGTGCTGGTCGGTATCGGCACCGGGTCGATCTCGATGGGATTCGTGGCGACCATCGCCACCCGTTGGTTCGAACAGCGCCGCGGACTGGTCACCGGTGTGCTCACCGCCGCCAGCGCCACCGGTCAACTGCTGTTCCTGCCGGTCGTCGCGGCCGTCACCACGCAACACGGCTGGCGCTGGGCATCGTTGATCGTCGCGGCGGCCTCGCTGGCCGTCGTGCCCCTCGTCGCGCTGTTCATGCGCAACCGCCCCGCCGATCTCGGCCTTGCGCCGTACGGGGCAACAGAACTCACCCCGCCCGCCCCGGCCCCGGCCCCGGCCGGAAGCTTCAAGGCGGCCTTCGACGGCCTGCGCATCGGCGCACGGACCCGCATGTTCTGGCTGCTGGCGGGGAGCTTCGCGATCTGCGGGATGACCACCAACGGTCTGATCGGGACGCATTTCATCCCGGCCGCCAACGACCACGGCATGCCCACGACAGTCGCCGCGGGGCTGCTCGCCACCATCGGCATCCTCGACGTCGCGGGCACGGTGTTCTCCGGCTGGCTCACCGACCGCGTGGACCCCCGGCTGCTGCTGCTCGTCTACTACGCGGGCCGCGGCCTGTCGCTGATGCTGTTGCCGTCACTGCTCTCCCCGCACGCCGAACCGAGCACCTGGGTGTTCGTCATCTTCTACGGCCTGGACTGGGTGGCGACCGTGCCGCCGACCATCGTGCTGTGCCGCGACTACTTCGGGGATCGTTCGCCAGTGGTGTTCGGCTGGGTGTTCGCCTCCCACCAGGTCGGTGCGGCCATCGCCGCCGCTGGCGCCGGGTGGCTGCGGGATCTCAACGGCAATTACGACCTGGCCTTCCAGCTGGCCGCCGGGCTGTGTTTCGTCGCCGCACTGTTATGCCTCAGTATCCGAAAAACCCAGGTCACAAGCTCCGAGCCGGATCGAGTGGACACTTCGGCTTTGCCGTAACCGCTTCGTTACGCATACCATCCGATGCGGCGCCGCGGGGAACGCTGAGGTTGTTGTGTACGCGGTTGCTCGCCATCGTCGCGCCGAGAGCCGTGTAACGCGTCACCGGCAGCCGACGACTACAGGCTAGGCATGAGCGGGAGGAAAGACCCACCGATGAAGACTCGCACCAAGACTCTGGGCGTTGCTGCGGCAGTCGCCGCGATCACGGCGTCGCTGCCGTTGGCAGTTACCGCCTACGCCGACCCGGCGCCGACGACGACCACGGCCCCAGTCGTGGAGATCCCCGACCCGCAGGGCTCCGGCTGCGACAACTTCAAGAAGGCCATGCCGGACTGGAAGAGCCTCGCGGATCTGCCGGCAGGCAAGGTTCTGGCCAGCATCCCGGACATCAGCACCTTCAACGCCGCGCTGTCGGGCGGGCTGAACCCGAGCGTCAACATCGTGCCGGTGCTCGACAACGGCCCGTACGTGATCTTCGCGCCGACCAATGACGCCTTCGCCGCCCTGGAGCCGGGCAAGCTCGACGCGCTCAAGGCCGATCCGGCCGCGCTCACGAGCCTGGACTACTACCACGCGTTCCTCGGTCTGCTCGGCCCCGATGACGTCAAGGGCCAGCGGCCCACCCAGCAGGGCGCCGAGGTCAAGGTGACCGGCAAGGGCGGCGACATCAAGGTCAACGACACCGCCAAGCTGGTCTGCGGTCCGATCCAGGCGCAGAACGCCCGGATCTACCTGATCGATACCGTGCTCGATCCCAACGCCCCGCCGGAGGCCCTGGTGCCGACGGTCACCGGCACCGCCGCCACGACCACCACCAAGGCACCGGAGTCGGCGACCCCGGCTGCCGACGCGCCGATCGGCTGATCTTTTTCTCTGCGCGCGGACTCTCCGCGAGCAGACACAAAACTGCCCCTTTTCGCGTGAAAAGGGGCAGTTTTGTGTCTGCTCGCCGGACATCAGGCGGCACGTTCAAGGTGACTCCCGATTCGGGCGCACAGTTCAGCGGGATACCGTCGGACATCATCAACCACGGCCGGCACGCTGATCCAGCCGATCTCCTGCAAGCGGGCAGATTTCATCCGGTCATGCTTGACCGCAACAGGATTCGCGTGCCAATCCATGCTGTCGTATTCGGCCGCCACCCGGCACTCAGGCCAGGCGAAATCCACGCGCCACAGTTGTCCGTGTCGGTCCACGATCTCGTACTGCAGTTCTGGCGTGGGTAAGCCCCAATCGATGAAGACCAACCTCATCTCAGATTCCATCGGCGATTCGGCCCTGCCGTCAGCGTGAGGCAACAGTTCACGCACCTTCACCACGCCGCGGCGGCCCCGCTGTCCCTTGAGCGCTTCCTCGAGTTCGACTGCAGCGCAGGTGCCGCTGCGCAGCGCGGCGTCAAGCGTGGCCAACGCGCGTGGACGCCGCAACGTTCGCGCCAACTCGATGGCAGTCCAAGCCGGCGCGGTTAGCAACCGACCATCGACTTTCTTGAGCGGAGCGCCAATTCGTTGATGCACCATGATGTCTGGCGATGACCTCATGCGTACCCCCGGGTCGAGAACGTGGGTCCGAACCGTGTTCTCGGTGTCAAAGCCGTAGAACTGAGCGGCCGTTCCCAGACAGCCCACAATCGGGGTCTCCGACATCAGGTCAAGTCCACAGAGCCGACGAAATGTATCTGGCGGGCCCAATGAATAGACGCCGTGCCACAACCGGACGATCTCACCGTCGCGAACCCGCCGTGCGAGTGTCCGGTACGTCATGGCGGCCAACAGTTGGTTCGTGGTCGCGACGCCGTGGTTGAGAGCGAACACTTCGTCGAGCGTCATGCCGGTGATTGTTTGCGGACAATTCCGCAGCCGCCACCAACTGGCAGCCAGCCCTGTGGATAACCCCGCGAGCAGACGCAAAACTGCCCCTTTTCGCGTGAAAAGGGGCAGTTTTGTGTCTGCTCGCGGGAAGGCGGTCGTGAAGTTAGACGCCCAGCTCGCGGCCGATGATCTCCTTCATGATCTCGGTGGTGCCACCGAAGATCGTCTGGATCCGTCCGTCCACGTAGGCGCGGGCAACCCGGTACTCCATCATGTAGCCGTAACCGCCGTGCAGCTGCACACACTGGTCGACGACCTTCTTGGCGACCTCGGTGGCCCACCACTTGGCCTTGGCCGCCTCGACCGCGGTCAGCTCACCGTCGACCACACCCTGCAGGCAGCGGTCGAGGTAGTTCTCGGTGACCTCCAGCTCGGTCTCCATCTCGGCGAGCAGGAACCGGTTGTGCTGGAAGCTGCCGATCGGCTGGCCGAAGGCCTTGCGGTCCTTGGCGTACTGCAGCGTCTCCTGGAAGACCGCACGGGCACCGTAGATCGCCGAGATGGCGATACCGAGCCGCTCCGAGGGCAGGTTGGTCATCAGGTGGTAGAAACCGCGACCTTCCTTGCCCAGCAGGTTGGCGTTCGGTACCCGCACGTTCTCGAAGTGCAGCTCTGAGGTGTCCTGACTGTGCAGGCCCATCTTGTCGAGCTTGCGGCCGCGGGTGAAGCCCTCCATGCCCCGCTCCACCACGAACAGTGTGAAGCCCTTGTGACCGGCCTCGGGGTCGGTGCGGGCGACCACGACACACAGGTCGCAGTTGATGCCCGACGAGATGAACGTCTTGGAGCCGTTGATGATCCAGTCATCCCCGTCGCGCACCGCCGAGGTCCGGATGCCCGCCAGGTCGCTGCCGGCGCCCGGCTCGGTCATCGCGATCGCGATGATCAGCTCGCCGGTGGTGATGCCGGGCATCCAGCGCTGCTTCTGCTCGTCGTTGGCCAGCTCCTTGAAGTACGGGCCGACGACGTCGTTGTGCAGGCTCAGCGCCGGGCCGTGCACGCCGGCCTTGGCGATCTCCTCATCGATGATGGCGTTGAACCGGAAGTCATCCGAGCCGCCGCCGCCGAACTCCTCCGGCATGTTGAAGCCGATGAGGCCGTACTTGCCGGCAGCGGTGTAGGCCGACCGGTCGACGATGCGCTCGGTCTCCCACTTCTCGGCATTCGGCACGAGCTCGCGCTCGATGTACTCCTTGACCGTCTCGCGGAAGGCCTCGTGTTCTGCAGTAAAGATCTGTCGCTTCATGGCTTACTTTGCCTTCCAAACCGGTTCGCGCTTCTGGGCGAAGGCCAGCGGCCCTTCCTTGGCGTCCTCGGTCCGCAGCAGGGTGCTGAACTCGCGGTTGGTGCGCTTCCAGCCGTCCTTGTCGCCGGTGATGACGCCCTCGTCGACCCCGTAGGCGACGCGCTTGCTGGCCTGCACGGCCAACGGCGCGTTGCCCGTGATCCGTTCGGCCAGCTTGAGCGCGGCGTCGACGACGGTGCCGTCGGGCACGACCTGGTTGATCAGGCCCCAACGCAGTGCGTCGGCGGACGACATCGGCTCACCGGTGAACAGCAACTCGTTGGCCACCTTGCGGGGCAGCTGCTCGGCGATGCGGAAGACGCCGCCGGCACCGGCGATCAGACCCCGCTTCACCTCGGGCAGACCGAATTTGGCGTTTTCCTCGGCGACGATCAGATCACTGGCCAGGGCGAGTTCGGTGCCGCCGCCCAGGGCGGTGCCGTTGACCGCGGCGATCGTCGGCTTATCGATGAAATGGCTGACATAGCCGGCGAATCCGTATTCCGGATGCTCGGGGTGAAAGAGGTTCTCGCCCCGCGAGATCGCCTTCAGGTCGGCGCCTGCGCAGAACGACTTGTCGCCCGATCCGGTGATCACGACAGCGCGGATCTCCGGATCGTTCTGGGCCTGCTCAAGCGCATCGCCGACGGCGACGCTGACCGAGCCGTTGATCGCGTTGCGCGCCTCGGGCCGGTTGATGGTGATGAGCAGGACGTTGCCGCGCTTCTCTACGAGGGCGCCAGGCTGGGTGTCGGTCACAGGAGCTCCAGGATGGTTGCGTTGGCCTGGCCGCCACCTTCACACATGGTCTGCAGGCCGTACTGAATGTTGTTGTCCCGCATGTGGTACAGCAGGGTGGTCAGGATACGGGCACCGGAGCCGCCGAGCGGGTGACCCAGAGCGATGGCACCGCCGTTGGGGTTGAGCCGGCTCTCGTCGGCGCCGATGTCCTTGAGCCAGGCCATCGGAACCGGGGCGAACGCCTCGTTGACCTCGAACGCGCCGATCTGGTCGACCGTCAGGCCGGACTTGGCCAGCGCCTTCTGGGTGGCCGGGATCGGTGCGGTCAGCATGATGACCGGGTCGGCACCGGCGAGCACCGCGGTGTGCACCTTGGCAAGCGGCTTGAGCCCCAGGTCTTTTGCCTTCTCCGCCGACATGACCAGCAGTGCTGCCGAGCCGTCGGAGATCTGGCTGGAGTTACCGGCGTGGATCACACCGTCCTCCTTGAAGGCCGGCTTGATGGCGGCCATGGACTCGACCGTGCCACCGCGACGGATGCCGCCGTCTTCCAGAACGACGTTGCCATCCTGGTCCTTGATCCCGACGATCTGGTCCTTGAACGCACCGGCATCCTGTGCGGCAGCGGCCTTCTCGTGCGACCGCAGGGAGAACTCGTCGAGCTGGGTGCGCGACAGGCCCCACTGCTCGGCGATCATCTCGGCACCGACACCCTGGTTGGGGGTCTTGTTGTCGTAGCGCTCCCGGAACGCCTCCGGGTAGGGGTGTCCGCCGCTGGCCAGCGAGGATCCCATCGGGGTGCGCGACATCGACTCGACACCACCGGCGACGACGACGTCGTAGTGCCCGGCGATCACACCGGCGACCGCGAAGTGCAGGGACTGCTGACTGGAACCGCACTGACGGTCGACCGTGACACCGGGAACGGTCTCGGGCCACCCGGCGGTCAGCAGTGCGGTGCGGGCGATGTCGAGCGCCTGCTCACCGGCCTGCATGACGCAGCCCCAGATGACGTCGTCGACGAGGGCGGGGTCGATCCCGGCGCGCTGCACGAGGCCGTTGAGCACCTGCGCCGACAGCTCCGCCGGATGCACACCAGAGAGGGCGCCGTTGCGCTTCCCGACAGGTGACCGGACAGCCTCGACGATGACGGCTTCAGCCATGACTTCTCCTTTGAAGAGTGGGTGGCGCGACCCCAGTGGAGCTCAACGGGGCGCTCGAGGTGAAAATAGACCAGTAGGTTTACTAGGTCAACCTACTGGTTGGTAGGGCTCGATGTTCCGATCCTGCGGTGAACAGATGGTTTACTGAGTTGTACAGCTGGCCATCCGGCCAGCACGAAGTTGTCTTAACTGGGAGTGTCTGGTGGCTCGAACCACACCGCTGGCGCCGATGATCGGCCCTGACGCGATAGCACCGCAGGCACCGGTCCGTTCCCCGAAGACCGCCGAGCTCGTCGCAGGCACATTACGGCGCATGGTCGTCGACGGCCAGCTGAAAGAGGGCGACTTCCTGCCCAACGAAGCCGAGCTCATGGAGCATTTCGGGGTCAGCAGGCCGACGCTGCGCGAGGCCGTGCGGGTGCTGGAGTCCGAGCGTCTGGTCGAGGTGCGGCGCGGTTCCCGTACCGGTGCCCGGGTCCGGGTGCCCGGTCCCGAGATTGTCGCCCGCCCGGCGGGGCTGCTGCTCGAACTATCGGGTGCCGACATCGCCGATCTCCTGGTGGGGCGTGCGGCGATCGAGCCGATGGCCGCACGCCTGCTCGCCGAGAAGGGCGATGAGGCGGCGTTCGCCGAACTGGAACAGATGCTCGACGAGCACATCCCGAAGGACCACCAGTCAGATCAACTGGCCGAGACCACCGGCGACTTTCACCGCCGGGTCGTGGAGCTGTCCGGCAACGCCACCTTGAGCATCATCGCCGGCATGCTGCACGAGATCACCGTGCGCCACCACGCCTTCCTGTTCAAGGAGCGTCGACCGGTGTCGAAGAGCGACTACGACAAGCTGATGCGGTCCTACCGCAAGCTGATCCAGCTCATCCGCTCCGGCGACGGGGATGCCGCCGAGGCGCACTGGCGCAGGCACCTGGACACCGCACGGATCCTGATGCTGAAAGACATCGAGAGCGTCAAGGTCCGCGACGTCATGCGCTGAGCCCTGGCCGCTCATCGAGCCTGCGTCCAGCCCATCGAGCCTGCGTCCAGATCGCGTTTCGCGGCAATATTGCGATCTGAGCGCAGTGTCGAGGATCTGTGCGCAGTTTCGAGGACGACTGAACTAGTCCGGCCAGACCGCCAGCCGCGCCCCGGTATCCCGCCAGCCGTCAGCGGTCTTCCATCGCATCGGCAACAGCCGATAGCGCCAGCTGCCGGCCGGACCGTCCGGACCCACGTGGTCCACCGTGATCGAAATGAGGTCCGCGTCAAGCTGTTTGGCGTGTGTCTCCAGGTAGATGCCGGCCTCGTCGTCGAGCTCCGACATCAACTCGCCGAACAGCAACCGCGGACCCGGCGCGCGATGCAGCAGCACACACTGCGCCCGCTGCGGGCAATGGCCGGCCCGGACGGTGGCGTGACACTGCGTGTCCACGCTGCCCAGGTCACTCATCAACCGCCCGGACTCATCGACCCATACCGTGACCGGCTCAGGTGGTGGTGGCGTCATCTCGCCGGACATGGACCGGGAGCTCGTCGTCCCAGGGCTGGCGCGTCACCATGTCGGCAACGTCGACGTAGCCCCGCTCGAATTCCCCGGTGGCCGCATCGACGAGCCGGTACTGCTGGGTCTGACGCTGGATCGGCTGAGCGTCGAGCATGACGATCCGCACCTCCCCCGGCTCGAAATGGCACCGCTTCTGCAGGGCGGCCACGAGCTGCTCGTTGCTCATGTGTCCGTCACCGAAGTTCCAGCCGATCGCCGTGGAGACGATCCGCTCCCCGTCGGTCAACACGTAGTCGTCCTCGTTCTCACCCGCCATCGCCCGGTGCGCCAAGGTAAACAGGGCCCGGCCATGAGAGTTGAAGCCGCGGAAGGCGTATCCCATGTACAGATACATCTGGGCGACTTCCGGGCTGCCGTAGTACCGCTCCATCTGGGCGGCCGGCATGCTGGCGATCGCGACGATGTCCTTCTCGATCTTCTCCGCCGCCGAGGGTTTGACGCACCACAGCGAGGTGTCCCAGTTGCCCGCGTAATAGCGCATACCCGGCAGGAACGAGATCTTGCGCGGGAACAGGTTTCCCAGCACCACAGTGCCCGCGACCACCGCGAACAACACGATCGGCCACGGGCTGGTGAGATCCCCCAGCCCGATCCCGGCGTGCCCGACGAACAGTGCCAGCACCGAGAACATCATGAAGACGTTCCACTCCAGCGGCACGCCCATCGGAATGGAGCTCAGGATTCCGAAGTGGAACACCAACATGACAAAGGCGGCAATCGCCGTCGGCCAACCGCCATGCGAGAAGAACAGCACCAACGGAACCAAACCCTCGATGGCAGTGGAGAAGTGCGCCACGAAGCGTGACGGCCGCCCCGGCCGGAGATCATCGGGGAAGTGTTCGAAGAACCTCCGCTTGATCCAGCGCGGCCGGAACACCGGGTTGTTGCTCATCATCGTCGAGATGACGAACGGGAAGTGTTTGGTGAGTTTGGAGGCCGCCGCACCGATCCAGATCGTCAGGCAGATCAGCTTGGCCGCGATGACGATGTCGGCGCCGCTGAACAGAAAACACACGGCCAACGAGCCGTATACCTCGCCGCGGGCGGCCAGGAAGATCACCTTGTCTCGCAGACCGGCCACGGCCAGCAGGCCGACGATTGCCGCGGTCTGCCACACCGGCAGCACGCCGATCTCACTGCCGAGTGCCGGGATGGGGCCGGTGCCCTGCGAGGCCAACGCCACCACCAGCATCACCAACAGCGCCCCGTACAGCACCACGTCGACGACGGTGCGGTCATCACCCTTGGTCAGCGGCACCCGATTCGGCCACGGTGGCAGCCGAATCGTCCTGGGCCGCAACCAGTACAGGACCGATCCCATGGGCGGGAAGAACCGGTTGTTGAGCGGGCCGAAGCCGCAGCCGAGGCCGATGACCTCGAACAGCATCGTGTAGAACACAACCTTCTGGTAGACGATCGGCTCGGCGTACCAGGAGGCGACGTTGGTGAACCCGTCGACCCCGGTGGTCGTCAGCGCGATCAGCCAGGCACCAAGGATGTAGGCCAGGATCTTCACGACATAGAAGAGGTGCAGTGCGACCGGCGTCCCGAACCCCACCTCGGCCCAGTGCCGCGCCATCGGCTGGATCTTCTCCGCACGAGTGCCCTTGCTCCACTGCTCGAAGTCGATCTCGGGAGATTCCTGTTTGAGAAAACCCATGCCGGTCAGATTAGAACGTGTTCTAGTCCGGTGGTAGTCGTTCTGACCGGCCAGTGGGCGTCATTGTCGGCGCGCACGAACTAGGACTTCACCGGCGGGCGGAAGAAGATCACCAACTGGCCGATTCCACCGGCCAGGCCGAGCACGACCGCGATCGCCATTCCGCACCAGCCGTTCAGCAGGTGGTAGAAGCTGCAGTTGGAGAACAGCAGGTAATCAAGGCTGTAGTGACCAGCCCCGGTACCGGCGATCGCCACCGCGGCCACCGCCAGGATCAGGTTGTACTCCCAGCCCTCCTTGACGATGAAGAACCCGTTGTGCCGGTGCACGGTCCAGGCCGCCACCAGCATCAGCGCCACGAACCCGGCCGCGGGCACCGGGGTCAGCAGGCCGAGGGCCAAGCCGAGACCGGCCGCGATCTCGGTGCTGGCCGCGACCCTGGCGTGAAACAGGCCCGGCTTCATGCCGATGCTGTCGAACCATCCCGCGGTGCCGGGGATCCGCCCACCGCCGAAGAACTTGTTGTAGCCATGTGCGGCCATGGTCAGGCCAAGAACCACACGCAGAATCAGGATCGCAGCATCAGCAGCCATGTAACAGAATCTAGGGCATCTGTTAAGCCGCCGCCCAGCCCCCATCCACACTGAGGATCACCCCGTGGATGTTCCCGGCGTCGTCACCGGCCAGGAAAGCCACCGCTGCGGCGACCTCCTCGGGGGTGCTCATGCGCCGGGACGGGATGCGGGCCAGCACCGGTCCGATCTCATCGGCCACGTCGGCGGCCCGTTCCGTGGCGATCGGCCCGGGGGCCACGGCGTTCACCCGCACCCCGCGCGGTCCGTATTCCACGGCCCATGACTTGGTCAGCGAGTGCACGGCGGCCTTGGTCGACGAATACAGCGCGGAGCGGTCGCCCCCGATCAGGCCGGTGATCGACCCGACGTTGACCACCGCGCCGTGGCCACGCTCAGCCATGGCGGGCGCCAGCGCACCGGTCAGCAGGAAGGGGGCGATGACGTTCGTCTGGTACGACTCCAGCAGTGCCTGCTCGGAAACCTCGCCGGTGGGTTCCGGCATCCCCCACACCCCGGCGTTGTTGACCAGGATGTCGATCTGGCCGCCGGCGGCCTCGGTGGCCTGCCGCGCGAGGCGCCGCACCTCGCCCGCCCCGGCCCCGAGGTCGGCGGCGACGAAGTCGGCCTGCCCTCCGGCGGTGCGGATCTCGGCGACGACGGAGTCGCCGCGTTCCTTGTTGCGGCCGCTGACGATGACGAAGGCGCCCCGATCGGCGAGGGCCTTGGCAATGGCGACGCCGAGGCCTCCGGTGGATCCCGTGACAAGTGCTGTGCGACCCGCCAGAGCGGTGCCGTGGGTAGTGTTTGGACTCATGAGTCCAGGTATAGGCAGATGAAAATGGACCTGCAAGTCCAAAAACTGACCGCCAAGGGCGAGGCCACCCGGCACCGCATCATCGAGGGCGCCGCCGAAGTGATCCGCAGCAACGGTGTCGCCGCCACCACGCTCGACGACATCCGCGCCCACACCCAGACCTCGAAGAGCCAGCTGTTCCACTACTTCCCCGACGGCAAGGACCAGCTGTTGCTCGCCGTGGCCGAACGCGAAGCCCAGATGGTGCTGGCGGATCAGCAGCCCTACCTCGGCGAGCTGACCTCGTGGGCGGCCTGGCAACGCTGGCGCGACGCCGTGGTCGAGCGCTATCGCCGCCAGGGCCAGAGCTGCCCGCTGAGCTTGCTGATGTCAGAGATCGGCCGCACCACTCCCGGCGCCCAGGCGGTCACCAAAGCCCTACTGCGGCAATGGCATGACGAGATCTCGGCGGGGATCCGGCACATGCAGTCGCAGGAGAAGATTGCCGCCGATCTGGACGCCGACCGGGTGGGCGCCGCACTGCTGGCCGGGATCCAGGGTGGGGTCAGCGTGATGCTAGCCTCTGGCGACCTGAGTTACCTGGAGTCCGCGCTTGATGTCGGCATCGCAATGCTGCGCCGCGGTTAGACCGGCAGGCCCTTCACAACGCCGCCTCAAGCCGGTCGATATAGGCGTCGATATCCCCGATCGCCGACTCCGCGGCGAACACACTGATCGCGATGGTGTCCCCCACGCCCGTCACGCAGTGGGTGAGCCCCACCATCGGGGACAAGCCCGGAAACGCCGCCGCCAGCCGCACCGGCATACCGCCGAGGCCGAAGTCCGCAGCACCGCAATTCACGCTGGACACCACGGTGTTCCCGGTGACCGTCGCCGACCGCGCATCGGGATTGAACTGACCGATCCCCCACCGCAGCAGCGGGGCCGGCGTGGCGGCGAACGCACGTTCCGAGGCCCGCATCGCCGGGTGTGCGGCGCGTTCCCGGCGCGCCGCCAGTTCAGCGGCGATCGCGTCGCGGCGCTGCGCCACCGGCAGCGAGGGATGCAGGCCCACGCCGACCGTGCCGAAATGGTTGTACGCCTGCCGCGGACCGGATTTCGCCATGGTCACCTCGGCGCCCAGGGTGGCCGGATCCGTCCCCAGCTCACGGAGCTGACCGGCCAGGGCTTCGGAGATCCCGGCCAGTGCACACACCGTCACGGTGGCGCCCGACAGCTGCGCTCGATCCCGGACGAGCGTCCGCATGCTGCGTACGCCCGAGGGACGGTCGTTGGTCCTGATCGGCGGACGTGACGTGGCGGCCGGCGGCACCCGCCCGGCCTCGGTGTCGGCTACCAACTGCCGGTGGGCCCGGGCCGCTTCGATGCTGCGCCACGGCAACATCGCCGGGTGGCCGTACACCGGCGCCACCGGCGCCACCGTTCCCGGGCGGCCGAACATGACCGCCGCCGGGCCGCAGGTGCGCCCGCCGCCGCCGAGGGCATGGGTGATCTGCAGGACCGCCACGGTGCCGGCGCCGGCGACACCGGGCATCCCCTCGACTCCGGGGAACACGTGTAGCCGCCACGGCAGCACCCGCGCATCGAGTTGATCGTCCACCAGTCCGCTCACGGCGGCCAGGCAGCCCAGCCACGTCGAATCGTCGAGATGATGTACCACGAACCGGGATTCGTCGACACGGGACGGCACCCAGGCCGGGTAGTGCAGCCGAGAGGTGTCGTCGATGCGTTGCGACAGATCCGGGCTGATGCGGGCATTGGCCGCCAACTCGCCGAGTGCCGCCTGCAGGTCGGCGGGCACACCGTCGAATCCGTAGAGCAGAAAGGTGTCGTTGGGCATCCTGGACGACATCCAGAACATCTGCGCATCGACCGCAGTGAGTCGGTTAGCCGGCACGTCCGACGAAGTCCAGGATGCGGGCGGCTGTGATGTCGGGCTGGTCGAGTTGCAGGAAGTGACCGCCGGATTCGACGACGTGGGCATCGCTGCCCGCCGGCAGCACCTCGCGCACCCATCGGATGTAATCCGGTGCGGCACAACCATCGTCAGTGCCATGGAGGTACAGCGACGGCAACACCGGCGGCAGCAGCCAGTGCTTGTGCGGCTCGGCGTACTGTGCAGGCGGTTTGCTCATGCGGATCGTGGCCCGGTAGTAGCCCAGCGCGGCGCGCCACCGGTCCGGTGCACCGATCGCGGCGTCGACATGACGCAGGTCCTCGGCCGCGTCGTATCCCGGCGACCACGTCTTCCACAGCCGGGGCACCACCCAGGATGCCGAACGCTGAGGAAGCCAAGGTAATTGGAAGTACATCATGTACCAGCTGCGCAGCGCCTGACGCGGCAACTGGGCCAACAGCTTTCCGGCATCGGGCACCCGACCCAACGGCTGAAACGACGCCAACGGCGGCACCGACATGATCACGGCCTTCGTGAACGGGTTGTCCGGCAGCGCAGCCACACCCGATGCCGCCATGGCCCCCCAGTCATGGCCGATGATGACATCGCGTCCGGTCGGCCCGACCGCCTGCAGCAGGCGCAGCGCGTCGTCCATCAGCGCCCCGACGTGATAGCTCCCGTCGGCAGGAACCGACGAGGGCAGGTAACCGCGCATGAACGGCGCAACCACTTTCCAGCCGGCCTCAGCCAGAACCGGCGCCACCTTGCGCCAGCCGTAGGCCGTGTCGGGAAAGCCGTGTAGACACAACGCAACCGGGCCATCATCAGGCCCCCACGCCAGCGCCCGCAGGTGCACCGCGGGGGTGGCGACATCGATCCAGCGCGGCTCGGTCACAGCGGCACCGGTTCGTACTCGGACATGAGCCAGCGGTCATCGACTTTGACCATGGTGGCCCGGGCAACCGACGGGGTCTTCTGCGGCATGTGGTTTCCGACCTGGACGCTCTGGTTGACGAACAACACCAGTTCGGCGCGATCCGGCTTGGCACTCACCACCCCCGCGCGCAACACCTCTGCTACGGCCGCAATCTGCTGAGCATGCGCCGCCGGGATGACCTCACCGATCATCGCGCTATAGGTGCCGAGGAATTCCCCGGTCATCCGGTCGCGGGCCGCCGTGAGCTGCTGCTCGGCTGTCTCAGTCTCATACGACAGCATCTCGGCGGTGATCTCTTTGGCCGCCTGAACCGATTCGTTTCGGGCCGTGTCGCTTTCAGCCTGCGACACGGTCAGCCACCGCAACACCGCGCAGGTCAATGCCAACACCAGCGCGACGGTCGCCAGCACCACCGGCAAGCCGACCCGCGAGCGGGCGCGCGACGGCGTGGCTTCGGCGGGCTCGTCAGTGGGCTCGTCAACGGGCTCATCGGCGGGCTCGTCAATAGGCTCGTCCTCAGCCTCGCCCTCAACGTCGTCGGACTCGGCGGTGTCGGTCGCCGCGGCGTCGTCCGTGTCGGCGTCGACCGTTTCCTGGACTACCGCCTCGGCCTCAGCCGCCTCCACCGCTTCGGCTGGTTCCGCAGCGCTCGTGCCTTCGACGGTCTCCGGCCCGGGGCTTGCCTGTTCGACAGTCTCCACTGGATCCGCGGCGGCCTTACGGCGCCCGGCCGGCGGCATCTTGTGCCGGCCGCTCACTGGATGAACTCCACGTTCGAAACCTTCGCTTTGCCTTCAATGTCCTGCACCGTCAGCACCATTCGCCACACCTGGGGCTTCTGTTCCGGCACGCCCGCATTCGTCGACCGAACGGTCACCGACACGAGGACATCCGCCTTGTCGTTCGAGTAGGACTCCAGCCCCGATGAGGTCACCGTGCCCACCGACTTCGACTTGATCTGCTTGACCACGTCGAGGAACGACTTCGAACGCCGCTCGAAGTCGTCGTAGAACTTCCCGGTCGAGATGTCCAGGACTCGCTGGATGTTGTCTTCGGCGTGCTCCCAGTCGATGGTGGTGAGGTTCGTCGCGCCCTCCCGCGCGGTGTCCACGAACATCGCGCGTCGCTGCTGTTCGTGATGGGCCTGGTAGAAGCCATAGCCCAGCCAACCGGCCAGCGCCACGAGCCCGACGACGAGCACCCCTCCGATAACCCCCGCGAAAGGAAAGTGCAGCCGCTTCGGGGCCGCGTCGTCGGCTGCCACCGCAGGTTCTGTGCACTCAGCCTCAGGTTCGACGACCTCGGCTTCGGGGGCGGACTGGCTCGACTCGTCGGCCTCGGTCAGCTCGACCGGCTCGGCGTCGGCGCTGTCGTCTGCCATACATCTGCTCCTCGGTGGCACTGCGTGGTGCGTGCAAAGGCACGCGTGCGGTCCAAAGTACGTGGCACCGGTCACACCGTCAGCAGCGGTACCGACAGTCCCGGGAAGACCTGCGGGCGCGTTCGCGCTACGCGCCGCCGGACTCTGCGCATGGGATCTGGGCCCCCACCGCGCGCAGCGCAAAGTCCACGACCTCGCCCTGCGCGACCTCGCACTCGCCGTCGGAGCACAGTCGCGACATCGCGTGGCTGACCACCGCGCCGATGGCAATCGCGTCCTGCTCCGGTTTGGCCAACGGGAACGATCCGTCGTCCAGGCCCCGGCGCAGGATCGCCGCCAGCGACCGCTCACGGTCGTCGTGCCACTGCTCGCGGGCCGCGCGATAGCCCTTGGCTGCGCGGACCTCGTCCGAATCGAGCACGGTCATGTGCATGTTCAGCCGCGCGTCCTGCAGCAGACCGAAAATCTGACCGAGCCAGACTCGCAGTTGATCGCTGGGAGGTCCGTCGAAATGCTCGGCGATCCAGTCCAGCCGGCGGGCCAGCGAGTCACCCTCGCCCCGCATCATGGCCAGGAACAGCGCGTCCTTGGATTCGAAGTGCCGATAGAACGCGCGGGTCGACAATCCCGCCCTGGCCAGCACGGCAGCCACCGGCACCGCACCGGTGTGGGGCTCGGACAGGCAGCTGAAGGCGGCTTCGATGACCGCGTCGCGCTCGCTGACGTCGCCCACCACCTCATTCGCCTCGATACCTGGCTGCACGATTGACGATTCTAGGAACGGCACGCTTGTCCGGGTCGCAGATGCGGCGAAAACCCACGTGGGTAACGTGACCTCCCGGGGCCTGGCGAGAGGAATGTCCGTGAGCACCGGGAAAACCGAGCACAGCGATTCACGCACCGTCACGTTCCGGGGAGTCGACGACCTGAACCTGGTCGGCGACGAATGGAACCGGGACGCCGCGTCCACCGCTGACCGTCCCACGGTCCTGCTGCTGCACGGCGGCGGGCAGAACCGGTACTCCTGGAAGAACACGGGGCAGATCCTGGCCGATCGCGGGCTGCACGTGATCGCACTCGACGCACGTGGTCACGGCGACAGCGACCGCTCACCCAGCGCGAACTATTCGGTGGAAGCGCTCTCCGCCGACGTGCAGCATGTGCTGTACCAGATCGGGCGCCCGGTGGTGCTGATCGGAGCCAGCATGGGTGGGCTGACCAGCATCCTGGCCGCGCACGAGGCCGGCCCGGAGCTGGTGACCAAGCTGGTCCTGGTCGACGTGGTGCCGCGGTTCGAGAAAAGCGGCAGCGCCCGCATCCGCGATTTCATGTTCACCAACGTGAACGGCTTCGATTCGCTGGACGAGGCCGCCGACGCCGTCGCGGCCTACCTGCCCTACCGCGCCAAGCCGCGCAGCCCCGAGGGGCTGAAGAAGAACCTGCGACTGCGCGACGGGCGCTGGTACTGGCACTGGGATCCGGCCTTCCTCACCAAACCCGAAGACGACCCGTTCATGCGGGTGGAGAAGCTCGAACAGGCAGCGATCAACCTGAGCATCCCGATCCTGCTGATCCGGGGCAAGCTGTCCGATGTGGTCAGCCCCCAAGGTGTGCAGGACTTCCTGGACAAGGTGCCCGCCGCGGAGTTCGTCGAGTTGTCCGATGCGGGGCACACCGCCGCCGGAGACGACAACGACGCGTTCTCCGAGGTGGTCGTGGAGTTCGTCGGACGGTGAACGCCGAACGTGACACCATCGGCTTCAACTTTCTGCGCGAACCTGAGCTGCCCGCCCCTCAGGTCACCGACCAGCAGGCCCGCGACATCCTGGCCGCCCACTTCGGGCTGCACGCGAATGTGAAATCGCTGGGCAGCCAACAGGACAAGAACTTCCTGGTCGACGCCGGCGCGACGATTGCCGGCGTACTGAAGATCGCCAACCCGGCGTTCAACGAGATCGAGCTGACTGCTCAGGAGCTGGCCGCGGACCTGATCGCAACGGCGGAGCCGGATCTGCGGGTGGCCCAGTCGTTGCCCAACCGGCACGACGAGAAGCTCACCGCGGTAACCGGTCTGGGCTCGAACGGCACCACCTATGTCCGGCTGCTGCGGCACCTGTCCGGCGGGACGCTCATCGAGTCCGGGTATCTGCCGCCGGCCACGGTCGCTGAGCTCGGCGCACTGGCCGGGCGGGTGAGCCGGGCATTGGCCGAATTCCGCCATCCCGGTCTGGACCGCGCGTTGCAGTGGGACCTGCGCTTCGGGGCCGAAGTGGTGCGCGGGCTGGTCTCCCATGTCGACGATGGCGCCGCACGCTCCCGGCTGCAGGCCGCGGCCGATGACGCGTGGGCACACATCGAGCCGCTGGCCGACGCCCTGCCCCGCCAGGCCGTGCACATGGACCTCACCGACGCCAACGTGGTGGTGTCCCACGGCATCGGCGGTGTGGTGCACCCCGACGGGATCATCGACCTCGGCGATCTGTCCGACAGCTGGGCAGTCAGTGAACTGGCCATCACCCTGTCCTCGGTACTGCAGCACCCGGGCAGCGATCCGACGTCCGTGCTACCCGGGATCCGGGCTTTCCACGCCATCCGGCCGCTGAGCGTTGCCGAGGCAGAAGCGTTGTGGCCGTTGCTGGTTCTGCGCACCGCGGTACTGATCGTCAGCGGGGCACACCAGGCCGGCTTCGATCCGGACAACGACTACCTCACCGAGCAGTCCGACGGCGAGTGGCAGATGTTCGAGCGCGCCACCTCGGTGCCGATCGACGTGATGACCGCGTTGATCAAGGCTGACCTGGGCCAGTCGTCTCCGCCCGCGCCGGTGCGGGTCACCCGCCCGATGATGGCCACACCGCAATCGGTGACGACACTGGATCTGTCCGCGACCGCCGACGATCTGGACGATGCGTTCACGCCCGGCGGCTGGCTGAGGCCCGGCGTCGAGGACGAATTGGCCAGGGCCGCAATCGATGACGGCGCCCGTTTGGTCGTGACGAAGTTCGGCCAACCACGGATCTCACGGGCCCCGGCGTTGAGCCAGGAGGAGCCCGCGGTGGTGCCGACCGGGCTCAGCATCTGGCCGGCGGAGCGGTTGGAGTTGGCCGCACCGTTCGACGGTGAGGTCATCGACCGTTCGTGGGATTCGGTGACGCTCCGGGGCGCTGAGTACGAGCTGACGCTCACCGGCATCAGTTCCGCTTCTGGCGCAGGCGATGCTCTGGGCATGGCCGAGCCGGGCCGGTGGACGCACGTGGCGCTGCGGCCGATCGGGGCGCCCCGCGCCCCTGAACTGACCACGCCCGGCCTGGCGCCGGGATGGCTGGCGTGCGTGCGTGATCCGCGGCCGCTGCTGGGGCTGGCGCCCCTCGATACCGAGCCGGCCGACGTCGACCTGATGGCCAGGCGGGACCGGGCGTTTGCGCCTGTGCAGGAGCATTACTACCGTCGACCGCCGCGCATCGAACGAGGGTGGCGGCACTTCCTGATGTCCACCAGTGGGCGTTGCTATCTGGACATGGTCAACAACGTCACGGTGTTGGGCCACGCGCATCCGCGGGTCGCGGCGGCCGCAGCCCGCCAGTTACGCAAGCTGAACACCAACTCGCGGTTCAACTACGCCTCCGTCGTCGAGTTCAGTGAACGCCTTGCCGGGCTGCTACCCGAGCCTCTGGACACGGTGTTTCTGGTCAACTCCGGGTCCGAGGCCAGTGATCTGGCGTTGCGGCTGGCGACCGCGGCGGCCGGCCGCCCCGATGTCGTGGCGATGCGCGAGGCGTATCACGGCTGGACGTACGGCACCGATGCCGTGTCGACCTCCACCGCCGACAACCCCAATGCGCTTACCACCCGGCCGGATTGGGTGCACACCGTCGAATCGCCCAACAGCTTCCGCGGCAAGTACCGCGGCAGCGAGGTGGGCCGCTACGCCGTCGACGCGGTGGCCCAGATCGAGGGTTTGATCGCGGACGGGCGTGCCCCCGCGGCATTCATCTGTGAGACGGTCTACGGCAATGCCGGTGGCATGGCCCTGCCCGACGGATATCTGCAGCAGGTCTATGCGACGGTCCGCGGAGCGGGCGGCTACGCCGTCGCCGACGAGGTACAGGTGGGATACGGCCGTCTGGGTGAATGGTTTTGGGGCTTCCAGCAGCAGGGCATCGTCCCGGACATCGTGTCGATGGCGAAGTCGGTCGGCAACGGTTACCCGCTGGGTGCCGTGGTCACCAGCCGCGAGATCGCCGAGGCGTTCCGCAGCCAGGGCTACTTCTTCTCCTCCACCGGCGGCAGCCCGTTGTCGTGTGCGATCGGGATGACCGTGCTCGACGTGCTGAATGACGAAGGGCTGCAAGCCAACGCGGCCCGCGTGGGGGCGCATCTCAAGTCACGGCTGGAAGAGCTGGCCACCCGGCATCCGCTCATCGGCACCGTCCACGGCGTCGGCCTGTATCTGGGTGTCGAGATGATCCGTGACCCCCAGACCCTGGAGCCGGCCACCGAGGAAACGGCGCTGATCTGTGATCGGATGCTCGAGCTCGGGGTGATCATCCAGCCGACCGGCGACCACCAGAACATCCTGAAAACCAAGCCGCCGTTGTGCATTGACATCGACGCTGCCGATTTCTACGCCGACGCGCTGGACCGGGTGCTGACCGAAGGCTGGTGAGCGAGACCCGGCCCGACAGGGCGGCTTAGCGCGCCTGCTCAGCCTGTTCGGCCTCGGCCAACCGCTGGTGGAGCCGCTCCCGGATGTCCTGCGGGGTATATGCGTTACGGCGGCGTTGGTCCCGAGCCACCATGACGCCACCCGCGACGACGCCGGCGACACCGGCAAGTCCTACCCACTTCCAGATGCTGCGCATGCTCCAAGTGTGCCTAAGCTTCGCTTGTGAAAGCGAACACCGTGTCGTTGACCAAGGCGCTGGAGGAGACCCGTACCGGGGACATCTGGCTGTTTCGCGGTGGCTCCGGGCCGGACCGGGCGATCCAGACCCTCACCAACAGCCCGGTCAACCACGTCGGGATGACCGTCGCGATCGACGACCTCCCACCGCTGATCTGGCATGCCGAGCTCGGCGACAAACTGCTCGACATGTGGACGGGTACCAACCACCGCGGGGTGCAACTCAACGATGCCCGCCAGGTCGTCGAACGCTGGGCGAACAGCTACGGGCAACGCTGCTGGTTGCGGCAGCTCACCCCGTTCGCAACTCGCGAGCAGGAGGACCAGCTCCTCAAGGTGATCGCCCGGATGAACGGCACCGCCTTTCCCACCACCGCACGACTGACCGGACGCTGGCTGCGCGGACGGATGCCGATCGTCAGCGATTTCACCCGCGGAATTCCCTTTGTGCACAAGAAGGTTCGCGAGTCCGCCGAACGCAAGAAGGCGCGTAGCCGTCAGGTGGGACTGGAGACCGCCTACTGCGCCGAGACAGTGGCCATCACTTTTGAGGAGATGGGTCTGCTGACCACCGAGAAGCACTACAACTGGTTCGATCCCGGCTCGTTCTGGAGCGGTGACGAGTTTCCGCTGACCGACGGCTACCGGTTGGGTGATGAGATCTCGGTGACCCTCGACTAGGGAGTGCGGGTCCGTCGGTTGGCAATGTCTTTTGCCGCACTGACCAGGACAGAGACAGCAGTCCTTGCGCCGCGGGTTGCGGTCAGCATGTGACTGCAATCCGCGGCTTAGCGGAGTGAAACGACCGAACTCCGGCCCACGGCCGCATGATCGCTGCACAATTAGCTGGAGACATGGCGCCTCGTGGGAGGGGAGCAACCATGGATCCGGTTACCCGATTGGCGGTCGTCATCGCAGCGTCCGGCAGCCTGGCCCAGACCTGGTTGGGGCTGGGCGTCAGCCAAGCGGACCCGGCCTTCGGGCCGAGTTATCAGGGCGGGAACTGCCCGGGCGGGCTCACCTGCACCGATTGGTGTCCGGGTGATCCTCCGATACCGGGAAGCCAGGTCATCACCTGGGATGCCGCCATCTGCCACGATTGGTACTGGAACTCAGAGGGTGTCGTGGACATCGCCTCCAACACGATCTACCCGTGGAACGGCGTCCCGCATGAGGCTCCGCCGCCACCGGTTCTGGGCCCGCCGCCACCGCCCGCTCCCCCGCAGCCGCTGCCGGCGGATTGCCCGCCGTGGTCCCCGATCCTGGCCCCATCGCGCTGTGGTGGGCTTTAGCGCCGACTGTTCGACTAGGCGCAGACCAACCTCGGCGCCTGATCAGGCAGAGCCGTCCAGGGCGTGCTTCACCAGCTCGACGTCCGGTGTTGGAATGTGAACGTCGAATGCCCCGGTGGCGCAGGCGAGATCGAACGCGGTGAATTTCGGTCCAATGGCCTTCTCGCCTGATTCCGTCAGTGTCAGCGGCGGGTTGAAAGTGACGGCATTCTTGTCCCGGCCGCGCCAGATCACGGGTTCACCGCGGGTGAGTGAGAGGGTTCCCAGCTTGGCCCGGGATGCCGCCCCCTGGGGGCGGAGGAAACAGCTGACCTGCAACGTCACACCCGACTCAAAGTCGGAGAGATCGGCGGCAGGGTCCGGCCGCTTGCCGGCGAACCAGATCTTCAAGACATCGGTGAAGGTCTGCGTACCGGCCGCCCGACGAGTATTCGATGCCACGAGCGCGGAGTCTAACGAGGTTGGCACTTCACCGCCTGTTGTCACACCGTCCCGCGGGCGGCCCACGCGGTGGCGGCAACGGTGAAGGGTCCGCTGCCAAGATGTTCGCGAGCCACTGATTCGAGACGTGCACGACCGGCGTCGTCGAGGCCCTGGACATAGTCACCGGCGGGACCGACACCGAATGTGTACGGCTCCCACCACTCCTCGAAGGTCGGATGCACAACGTCGACCGCGAGGGGATGCTCTTCCACATCATGTAGGCCGGCCGCTTCGAATATCTCGGTCAGGTGCCCCCGATGCGCCCCGGCGAGTAACGCTTCATCCTCAGCGTCCGGGTCGATCAGGTGAACGGCCTCCCAGAACGGCGCGAGCGCGCCGGTCGGCCCGTCCCACACGCACGCTGCGATGACACCGTCACGCCGGGTCACACGGGCCATCTGCCCGATACCGACCACCGGATCCTTCATGAAGTGCACCACCAATTGGGCGAGAGCAGCATCGAAAACGGCTGTGTCATACGGCAATTCCTCGGCGGCGCCCCGCCGCGCGTCGACGTCGGGGAAGCGTGTGCGGATCGCGTCGATGAACGGCGGTGACGGATCGATCGCTGTCACCTGGGCTCCCACCGACAGCAACTGGGCGGTCAATGCACCGGGGCCGCACCCGACGTCGAGCACCTTGTCACCGGCGCCGACCTGGGAGAACGACACGAAAGCCTGCGCCAGGGGCTCGGCGTAGCGGCCCATGAAGCGTGCGTAAGCATCCGGCGGGACAACAAACCCCACGAGAAAATGCTACGTCGCAGGCTCTCTCAGGTCTGCGTTCACACCAGATCCTCGAAGCTGTCCTCGCCGGGCCGCCACACCATCCACTCACCGTCGGCAAATCCCGTGAGCATCGCAATCTCGACGTAGACCTCATCCAACTCCGGATGGATCACGACTGTGCCCGTGTCGAGTTCGATGCGAATTCCGATACCTGTCTGCTCAGTAGTCGACGTCACGGTGCCCGGAGTCAACTTACGCAGACTGTCTGCGTACCCGAGGTCGGACTCACGCCAGTCCCGACCGGAGCTTTCGACCACCGGCCAGACGTAGCAGGCGAGGACGGCCGGTTCTCCCCCACCGGCCGCCCCGTCGAACTTCAGGTGCGCGTAGTCGTTGAGCACGATCTCGACCGAATACAGTCGCGCACCGACGAGCCGGGAAAGCAGTTCGTTCGGGATGTACATCGCTGCGAACCTCACGACTCGACCGACACATTCAAAGCACAACTCCACCACATTTCATCGCCGATCGCCGTCAGCCATCTCTGCCAATCGAACCGCGGGATCCCCTCCACTCCGGTGCGGTGGAAGGATCTGCTGGAGTGTCGTCAAGCCCGGGGGAGAAACGATGGCAAACCGCTGGTCTGGAGTGACGATCGATTGCGCCGATCCCATTCGGATGTCGGCCTTCTGGGCCGCGCTGCTGGATATTCCACCGTCGAGCGAGCATGGGGAGGATCCGAACTGGGCGACTGTCGGCTCACGCTCGGGACGGTTTCCCCGACTTACCTTCCAGCGCGTGCCCGAACCGAAGGTCACAAAGGTGCGCATTCACCTGGACGTGCAAGTAGACGACATCGCGGTGGGTCTCGATCAGGTCAAAGCTCTCGGCGGCCAGTGGTCTGGCATCCGTCACGACTACGACGAGGGTGTCGTTCTGGTCATGCTCGATCCCGAAGGCCACGAGTTCTGCCTGGTCCAGTACTTCGAAGTGTGAGGGGACAGAACGTCATCAGGCATTGAGGCCGAACTCCACCGAATTACGTCAGCGATCCACGTTGACGCCGAGTCCAACTCGCCACGAAGTACCCACGGTCTCTCGCTCCCCCGCCCGCATGCAATTCGCCCTCGAATTCGTGCCCCGCGGCGGCTCCCACCAACACCCGCCACGGCGCCCGGCCGGTCATGGCGAGGCTGTTCTCACCGAGTCGACCCAGGGCGTCGCAATCGCCTTGTTCCAACGCCCGCATGACCGCCTTGTCGTACACGTGCGCCTCTTTGGCGTGATGCGCCCGGTCCGACGCCGTCATGCACGTCGATCCCTCGCCGATGACGATCATCGCCACCCGCTCGGCACGTCCGGCCAAATCTCGGCCCAGCTCAGCGCAGTCCTCAACCGAGGCATCGAAATCGATCGATTCGAATGCGCAGTGCGAAACGATCATTCCTTTGTCACCCGGCCTTGACGACCCCAGAAGCCAGTAGCCGACGGAGAGCGTCAACGGCAGCGGCTGTGGGTCTTCTGCGTCCTGCCCCCATCCGGACCTCCAGCGAACGCCACTCGCAAACAGGCTGGGATACGCCCCCGCCGGGTCGAAACTCCGTGTCGAGTCGTCACCGCCGACGACCGCAACCAGTTGAGGAGCATCCGGAGACGGTTCATGCCCGCCTCCCACGACCGGAATCTGTAGTCGCCCAACCGCTTCCCGGCAGGCATCGCGGATGCGGTTCCACCGGCGACTACGCCCGGCTACGTCTGGGATCAACATCGTCGGGTGCGGGCAGATCGCGGCCGAGATCAGCGCCATCGGCTCCGCCGAACAACGTATCGCTGGGCGACACCGCTCATGGCATAGCTCCGATCCGGCCTCGCAGCCATCCGTCAATCCCGTCCAGAGCAGCTTGCGCCATCGAGGTCGTATGCCCGGTGAACGCATGCGGCGACGCGGGGTAGACCCGCAGATCAACTTCGACACCCGCTGCGGCGAGCCTCGCCGCCATAGCGACGTTGTCCTCAAGAAGAACATCCTCTGCACCGATCACCATCAGGACCGGCGGGAGGTCCTTGAGCTCGGCAAAAATGGGCGAGACATCCGGATCGGTGCGATCTGGCACGTCTCCTGCGTACGCACTGAGGAAATACTCGTCAGCGATGAGACGGCCCGCCGGCGTCTGCGCGGAAAGATCGAACGTGCCGCACTGAACAACCGCCCCACCGAACACATGAAGCCCCCGGTCGCGTAACCGGACCAGCGTCGTGACCACAAGTGTGGATCCTGCGGAGAATCCCGCGATGGCCAGCCGCGCTGTACCGAATCGTGTTTCCGAGTTCTCGGCGAGCCACAAAGCCGCAGTCTCGCAGTCATCCGGGGCTGCGGGCCACGGGTGCTCGGGCGCCAGTCGATAGTCGACGCTGACCACCGCGACCCCCAACGTCTCGACGAGACGTCGATTCTGAACGTCACTGCGCGCGGCCGAGCCCAGATAGAAGCCGCCGGTGTGAATCTCGAGCAACACGCCCGCGGCAACTCGATCCGTCGGGGTGTGAATACGGACAGACACACTTCGCCCGCCGGCGGTCACCGTCTCCACCAAGGGGGATGGCTCACATTCGGCAGGTGCGGGCATCGCGTCGCGGGCGGCGAAAAGCTCACTCAGACTTGTCGGTCCGCGGCCGGATGGCCGCCGCGCGTAGAACACGCGAGACTCATCGACGAATGCGAGCAACGACGGGTCAGTCAGGGAAGACAGCCGCAAACGCATGCGAACAGCCTACGAACTTGCCGATCGTCAGGTTGACCGGAAACCGGTCAGACGTTGAAGCAGAACGCCACCAGATTGCTGGACCGAACAACATGGCATCGATCAGCCCGCCCGATACGGTTTTTGCCATGGACGAAGACAACCTGCGCACCGCTGTTGAGGCACATTGGGCGTCATCCGACATGAACGACTTCGACGCCGAGCATCGAATCTACCGGGCCGACGCGGTCCTCGAATATCCCCAATCAGGTGAACGGATCCGCGGGCGGGACAGCATTCAGGCTTCGCGCGAAGCCCAGCCGAATGCCAAACGCTTCACGGTCCGCCGCATCCTCGGTGACGGTGATCTATGGATCAGCGAACTCGTTCTGACCTACGACGGGCAACCGTCATACGTGGTGAGCATCATGGAATTCGTGGACGGTGAGGTCGTCCGCGAGACCCAGTACTTCGGAGATCCGTTCAGCCCCGGGCCATCCCGCACTCAGTGGGTCGAATCGATGGAGTGACCGCGGAGCTCACACGTTGATGCGGAACCCCACCCAGTTACCTCACCTGTCAACATCTCCGCCAGCGTGGCGTTTGGCGCTAAATTTCCACATGTGATCAACGATGTTGACGACTCCGAGGTGATCCGCCAGTGCCTGTGGGCCGCTGTCGACGGGCCTTTCTTCCCCGACTGGGTATTTCATACGTTGATCGGCCTGGATCGCAACGAGGTCCGACGCATCGCAGAAAGCTGGCCAGATTGGGAAGACGAGGACGAGCAGAACCTCGCAATCAACAACGCGCTGAACAACTTGCTCGGGTACCCACATAACCGGTGGGATGTCTGGCACGACTACATCTCAGCTACGGGACCCGAGCTATGTGGCGTGTATGCACGATTTCGCGGTGAGCCGCTGGACCTCTCAACCAAAGGTTACTGCGAGCGCATGAGCTGATACTCGCTGCGCGCATGTTTGCTCGGCGAGCGTGGGCCCTATGCGAGGACTACCCGACTTCCAACGTCGCGCGCACCGGCGTCGTATTCCGGGTCAGATCCAGCACCGGGCAGTGCGCCTCGACGGCCTCATGCAGCTCGCGGTAGCGTTCCTCGGATTCCGGCCCGGTCACCTTAACCATCACCCGGATCTCGCCGAAACCCGCCCGCACACCCTCGTCCAGTCCGAAGAAGCCACGGACGTCGAGGTCGCCTTCGGCACGCGCGGAAATGTCGTCCACTGCGATATCGAGCTTCTCCGACCAGAACCGCCACGTCACGACATGGCAGGACAGCAGTGAGGCCAAGTAGAACTCGACCGGATTCGGGGCCTTGTTCTCCCCACCCAACGCCGGCGGCTCGTCCACCTCAACGCGGTACTGCCCCAGCGTGACCGAGCTGGCCACCGCGCCATGCGCCTGCGCGGCTGCCCGGAACACCACCTTCGCATTGGCTTCGTTTGCCGCGACCGCATCGGCGGTGGCGGCGATTATCCCGGCGAGGTGATTGGTCGATGTCGTCACAAGAAGGCGATAGTAACGACCGGCAAACGGCGTTAGGACCGAGCGTGTGGCTTGGGCACGAAAACCGCGCGGACTGCGTGCACATCCCCACGTTCGACGCATGCCCGGCTACACGTTGAAGCGGAACTCCACCAGATTCCATGGCCGATAAAACATCTGCGCCAACCCTCCAAGGAGTCATTGCGATGTTCCACGGATCGAGTATCGACGTTCGATTCCCGCAGTGACCCGACCCCACTCGCTCGTGGCAACCCGTGCCTGATGCGCATCGAATGCTGCATCGTTGACAAACCGCTCGTCAACTTGCCAGACGTAGAGGTCGTCGGTGCGGTGAACCTCGAACGAAATACATCCTTGCTCGGCACGCGTCAAGTCGATGTGGCGCGACAGATGCCGCTGGACAGTAGCCACCTCGTCATCAGTCGCACACACCAACTGCCCGCTGAGGATGACTTGCGTTGCCAGCTCTCCGAACACAACATGCCCCTTACACGTTGAAGCGGAACTCCACGACGTCTCCGTCGACCATCACGTAGTCCTTGCCTTCCATCCGGACCTTGCCCGCGGCCTTGGCAGCCGCCATCGACCCAGCCTCGACGAGATCGTCGAACGACACGACCTCAGCCTTGATGAAGCCCTTTTCGAAGTCGGTATGGATCACGCCGGCCGCTTTGGGAGCGGTGTCGCCCTGGTGGATGGTCCAGGCGCGCGATTCCTTCGGCCCGGCCGTCAGATAGGTCTGCAGCCGCAGGGTGTGGAAGCCGGCGCGGGCCAGTGCGTCCAGGCCACGCTCGGTCTGCCCGATCGACTCCAGCAGCTCGTTGGCCGACTCGTCATCGAGCTCGATCAATTCCGATTCGATCTTGGCGTCCAGGAACACCGCGTCGGCCGGGGCCACCAGTGCACGCAGCTCGGCCTGCTTCGCCGCATCGGTGAGCACCGACTCATCGGCGTTGAACACGTACAGGAACGGCTTGGTGGTCATCAAATTCAGCTCACGCAGCACCGACCAGTCCTTGCCGGTGGAGAAGAGCGTCTTGCTGTCGTCGAACACCGCCTGGGCCGCGACCGCCGCGTCCAGGACCGGCTTGCGCTCCTTGTTGTTGCGGGCTTCCTTCTCCAGGCGCGGCACCGCTTTCTCCAGCGTCTGCATGTCGGCCAGGATCAGCTCGGTCTCGATCACCTCGATGTCCGAGCGCGGATCCACCCGCCCGTCGACGTGCACCACGTCGTCATCGGCGAACACGCGCACCACCTGACAGATGGCGTCGCACTCGCGGATGTTGGCGAGGAACTTGTTGCCGAGGCCGGCGCCCTCTGAGGCGCCTTTGACGATGCCTGCGATGTCGACGAACGTCACCGGGGCCGGCACGGTCTTCTCCGAGCCGAAGATCTCGGCGAGCTTGTCGAGCCGGGGATCGGGCAGCGGAACCACGCCCTCATTGGGCTCGATGGTCGCAAACGGGTAGTTGGCCGCCAACACGTCATTCCGTGTCAGGGCATTGAACAGAGTCGACTTTCCGACGTTCGGCAAACCGACGATTCCCAGGTTCAGGCTCACAGGGACCACAGTCTAGGCGGGTGTGACGGGCACGCCAGCGCGAGCTGGCAGCACGCGGCCAGACTGAGCCGGTACGGTCTACGTGTGTCAGGACAGCGCGCACAGTCGGCAGTGCCGGCTGACCATCGCTCTGTACACCCGCAATTCGCCGGTGTGCCGTGGTGGGGAGCTGTGCTGATTGCGATCACGGCTACCGCGATCGGCTTTGCTTTCGATGCCGGTTCGGGCAATCGCGAGCTCAGTTCGGTGTTCGCGGTCTGCTATTCACTCGGTTGCATTTTGGCTGTTCTGGTGGTCCAGCAGGCCGGTCTGTTCACGGCCGTGATCCAGCCCCCACTCATCCTTTTCGTCGCCGTTCCCGGGTCCTATTTCCTGTTCCACGGCGGCCAGCTGGCCGGGGTGAAGGACCTCGCGATCAACTGCGGATATCCACTGATCGAACGCTTCCCGCTGATGCTGTTCCTGTCAGCGGCAGTGCTGCTGATCGGACTCGGCCGGTGGTACGTCGGTCTGACATCCCGTCGTGGAGCCGAAGCAGATGGGACGGCCGACTCCAGAACGGCCGAAACAGCCAAGGCCACGCCCGCCGCGGGAATTGTGTCATCCGTCACAGCGAAACTTTCCGGGCTGGTTCTCCGCAAACCCGCCACCGCGTCGACCCGCCGGGAGCGGACGGCCCGGCAGGACGACGCGGCCGATGCCCCGCCACGGCGGCGCCCATCCGAACGGCCCCCGCGCCGGCGTCCGGCCGGCGCAGAGCCCGGCACGGGTGCTGCAGCGGCAGCCGCAGCGGCCTCCGGGCGGCCCCGCGGCGAGCGCAGGCCGACCAAGCGCACCGCAGCGCCGCGCCCCCGCCCGACCCGTGGCGCCGACAGCGATCTCAGCAGCGAACTCGACGGCGCGATGCCCGAGCGGCCGCGGCGGCCCAGGCCCCCGCGCTCAGCCGAGCCGGGAGGCGGCGAGCCGCGCCGGCGGGTGCGGACCCAGCCGCGCGACCCGCGCAAGCAGCCGCCGCCGGAGCGCCGTGACACCGGCTCGTTCGACGCCCCACATGAGCGGCCGCAGCGGCCGCGCCGCCGATTCGACGACTACCAGCCGTTCGAGGATTCCTTCGAGCAGCCCAAGCAGGCACCCAACGGTTCCGGCCGCTCGACGCACCATCCGGTGTCGCGGGTGCGCTACCGCGGTTCTGAGGACGAGGACCACCGGGTGGAGCACCGCATGCGGCCTCGCTCGTCAAAGGGTGCAGCGGCCAGGGGCCGCCACTCCTCGGATCACGACGACTGATCTACGCCTGGTCGACGCCTGACGCCGATCAGGCGCGCGGCGGGCGGATCTCACGCGGCAGCGAGAACACCAACGTCTCGTTGGCCGTGGTGACCGGCTGCACGGTCCCATAGCCGTACTCGGCCAGCCGTTCGAGCACACCGCGCACCAGCACCTCGGGCACCGATGCCCCGGAAGTGACACCCACGGTGGTGACGCCCTCCAACCAGGCCGGGTCGATGTCCTCGGCGTAGTCCACCAGGTGTGAAGCCTGCGAGCCGGCGCCCAGGGCCACCTCGACCAACCGCACCGAGTTCGACGAGTTGCGCGAACCGACCACGATCACCAGCTCGCATTCGGGAGCCATCGCCTTGACGGCCACCTGACGGTTCTGCGTGGCGTAGCAGATGTCGTCGCTCGGCGGATCCTGCAATGTCGGGAACTTCTCGCGTAGCCGGCGCACCGTCTCCATGGTCTCGTCGACGCTCAGCGTCGTCTGCGACAACCAGATGACCTTGTCCGGGTCGCGCACCGTGACCTTGTCCACCGCGTCCGGATTGTCGACGACCTGGACGTGGTCGGGCGCCTCACCGGCGGTGCCGACAACCTCTTCGTGGCCCTCGTGGCCGATCAGCAGGATGTCGAAATCGTCGCGGGCGAACCGCTTGGCCTCGTTGTGCACCTTGGTGACCAGCGGGCAGGTGGCGTCGATGACCTGCAGGCTGCGCTCGGCAGCGGTCTGGTGCACGGTCGGCGCCACACCGTGCGCCGAGAACACCACGATCGCCCCTTCGGGCACTTCGTCGGTCTCGTCGACGAATACCGCGCCGGCCTTGGCCAGCGTCTCCACCACGTGCTTGTTGTGCACGATCTCGTGGCGCACGTAGACCGGAGCGCCGTGCTTCTCCAAGGCGCGCTCCACGGTCTCGACGGCGCGGTCCACACCGGCGCAGTACCCACGAGGCTCGGCCAGCAGGACCCGTTTGCCGGAGACTTGCGAACCACCGCCTGACCTCACCGAGCTGGTGGCACCCGGGATACCCATGTTGATTGTCGGCGGCATGTCTCCAGGGTACGGGCCCACCGCAGCGCCGAGCCAGCCGTAGGCTGTGGGCCATGGGAACTGCACCGTATGGGGTCCGGCTGCTGGTGGGTGCGGCAGCAACCGCCCTGGAAGAAACCCGCAAGTTGCCTCAGACGATCCTGACCTACCCCATGACGGTGGCCAGCCAGGCGGCCAACCTCGTCATGCATGTCCAGCAGAACCTCGCTGAGCTGGTGGTCAAGGGCGACGAGACACTCGAGCAGCTGTTTCCGCCCAAGGACGAGCAGCCCGAGTGGGCCACCTTCGACGAGGATTTCGAGTCCGACCCCGACTCTAAGGACGACGCCGACGGGCCGGCAGCCGGCGACGGCGAGCGGCGCACCGAGGGCCGGTTCGCCCTGTACAGCACCGGAGAGCCCGAGTCGGCCGGCTCGACGAACGGCAAGGCCGGGGGTGCGACCGCCGCAGGTGCAGCACCCGACGTCGCGGGCGAACTCGGCTACGACGCGCTGACGCTGGCGCAGCTGCGCGCGCGGTTGACCGCCCTGCGGGTGGCCGACCTTGAGGCGCTGCTGGCCTACGAGGAGGCCGGCCGGGCCCGCGCACCGTTCGTGACGCTGCTCGCCAACAGGATCACCCGCGCGACCGCGAAGTGACCGAACCGGGCCAATCACCGGAAAACCCCTGGCCGGTCCGCGCCGTGGCGACCCGCGTCGCAAAATGGATCGACCGGCTCGGCACGGTATGGGTCGAGGGGCAGCTGACCGAACTCAAGGTCCGCCCGGACTCCAAGACCGTCTTCATGGTGCTGCGGGATCCGGCAGCCGATATGTCGCTGACGCTGACCTGCCCGCGCGACCTGGTGCGCAACGCCCCGGTCAAGCTGACCGAGGGCACCCAGGTGATCATCTGCGGCAAGCCCAATTTCTACACCGGTCGCGGCACATTCTCGTTGCGGGTCAGCGAGATTCGTGCGGTCGGCATCGGTGAGCTGTTGGCCCGGATCGAGCGGTTGCGCCGGCTACTGGAGGCCGAAGGACTCTTCGATCCGCGACTCAAACGGCCAATCCCGTTCCTGCCCAACACCATCGGTCTGATCACCGGCCGCGCCTCGGCCGCCGAGCGTGATGTCACCACGGTCGCCGGTACCCGCTGGCCCGCGGTGCGCTTCGCGATCCGCAACACCATCGTGCAGGGGCCCAACGCGGTTCCGCAGATCGTCGACGCTTTAGCAGCACTGGACGCTATGCCCGACGTTGACGTGATCGTCCTCGCACGCGGCGGCGGCAGCGTGGAGGACCTGCTGCCGTTCTCGGACGAGACGCTGTGCCGGGCCATCGCCGCCTGCCGCACGCCGGTGGTCAGCGCGATCGGTCACGAACCCGACACTCCCCTGTCCGATCTGGTCGCCGACGTGCGCGCGGCCACCCCGACCGACGCGGCCAAGCGGATCGTGCCCGATGCGGCCGCCGAACAGGCGCTGATCACCGATCTGCACCGGCGCAGCGCCCGCGCACTACGCAACTGGGTACACCGCGAGCAGCACCGTCTGGAGCAGTTGCGCAGCCGCCCGGTACTCGCGCAACCTCTCGCCGGTCTCACCGCGCGGGCAGACGAGATCGCCCGGGCCCGGGCCACCGCCCAACGCGATATCACCCGGTTGATCGCCGCGGGGGCCGACACCGTCGGCCATCTGTCGGCGCGGCTGACCGCGCTCGGCCCGGCGGCGACGCTGGCCCGCGGCTATGCGGTGGTCCAGGCGGTCCCGGAGTCGGGGGCACCGACGGTTCTACGTTCAGTGGCCGACGCCCCGAACGGCACCCGGCTGCGAGTGCGGGTGTCCGACGGAGTGATCTCGGCTGTCAGCGACGGCAGCGAGTAGAGGATGTGAGCATGAAGCCTATTAGTGAATTGGGCTATGAAGAGGCCCGCGACGAATTGGTCGCCGTCGTGCAGCAGTTGGAGCAGGGTGGGCTGGATCTCGACGCTTCGCTGAATCTCTGGGAGCGTGGCGAGAAGCTGGCACAACGCTGCGAAGAACACTTAGCTGGAGCGCGGCAGCGGGTCGAGCAGGCCCTGGCCGCGCGCGAGTCCGAAGAATCTTGATGCAGCAACTATTTTTGCCGATCCCGGTCGAAACTGGAACCTGTTTCAGTTAAGCTGCCCAGCATGGGTGACGCATCTCTGACCACTGAACTCGGCCGCGTCCTGGTGACGGGTGGCTCCGGCTTCGTCGGCGCCAACCTGGTGACCGAGCTGCTCGACCGCGGCTACGCGGTGCGCTCGTTCGACCGCGCACCGTCGCCGCTGGGCGATCACGCCGGCCTGGAGGTCATCGAGGGCGACATCTGCAACCCGGAGACCGTGGCCGACGCCGTCAAGGACATCGACACGATCATTCACACCGCTGCGATCATCGACCTGATGGGCGGCGCCTCGGTCACTGAGGAGTACCGGCAGCGCAGCTTCGCCGTCAACGTCGAGGGCACCAAGAACCTGGTGCACGCGGGCCAGGCCGCCGGCGTCAAGCGCTTCGTCTACACCGCCTCCAACAGCGTGGTGATGGGCGGACAGGACATCGTCAACGGTGACGAGACCATGCCGTACACCACCCGGTTCAACGACCTGTACACCGAGACCAAGGTCGTGGCCGAGAAGTTCGTGCTCTCCCAGAACGGCGAGCAGGGCATGCTGACGTGTTCGATCCGGCCCAGCGGCATCTGGGGCCGCGGCGATCAGACCATGTTCCGCAAGGTGTTCGAGAACGTTCTGGCCGGACACGTCAAGGTGCTCGTCGGCAACAAGAACATCAAGCTCGACAACTCCTACGTGCACAACCTGATCCACGGGTTCATCCTGGCCGGCCAGCACCTGGTCCCCGGTGGCACCGCACCCGGTCAGGCGTACTTCATCAACGACGGTGAACCGATGAACATGTTCGAGTTCGCCCGCCCGGTGATCGCGGCGTGCGGCCGGAAGCTACCGACGTTCTACGTGTCCGGCAAGCTGGTACACAAGGTGATGATGGCCTGGCAGTGGCTGCACTTCAAGTTCGCCCTCCCCGAGCCGTTGATCGAACCCCTTGCGGTGGAACGGCTTTACCTCAACAACTACTTCTCGATCGCCAAGGCCGGACGCGACTTGGGCTACAAGCCGCTGTTCACCACTGAGCAGGCCATGACCGAGTGCATGCCCTACTACGTCGACCTGTTCCACCAGATGGAGTCCGGGTCCAAGCAGTCCGTCACCGCGTAGGGTCTCCCCTCAGCGGTACAGGTGCACCGGATGGTGCGTGGACTGTTCGATCCGTGCCGATGCGGCATGCAGTAGTTCGGTGCCCAGCGAGATGAGCGCGCGGGCCGCCGCGATCTCCTCACCGATCATCGGCGCGCCGGGGTCTTTGGGGTTCCGGTAGGCGTCTCCGGTGGTGGATATCGTGTCGTCGCGCACCTGTGCCCGGACCGAGGCATGGGTGTGGACCTCGTCTTCGGAGAACTCGATCTCGACGAGCCACTTGTTGGTCAGATCCTTGTCGTACATGTCGGACACCTCCACCTACAACTGTGCGCCGGGCACGGCGAGGATGCCAACAGTTTGGCGAGTCATTGGCCGACCAGGGACAGCGCGAACCCGCGACGAAGCTTGCCCGACGGTGTTTTCGGGATGGCTCCCGGCGGTAGGACGACGACCGTGCGTGGCCGTGCATCCACTTCGGTGACCACATGATGGGCGACGGCATGCTGGATGCGGCGGACCTCGCTATGGTCATCGAACGCACTCGATTCCACTGCGACCGCGAAGGACTCCGTCGAACGCCCGGAATGCAGTCGCACCGCAACGGCACAACCCGGTCGCACGCCATCGACGCGACCGGCAGCACGCTCGATGTCGGTCGGATGGATGTTCCGCCCGGCCATGATGATTACATCCTTGACCCGGCCACAGACCACGATGTGGCCGTTCTCCATCAGGTAGCCCAGATCGCCGGTGTCGTACCAGCCCCGCTCGTCCTGTGCGGGCACAAATCCCGCCGCCGTGGTGTAGCCCCGGGTCAGTGATTCGCCGCGGACCTGGATCACTCCGACACCGCGGGCCGGAAGCACTTTCCCGTCCTCGTCGACAATGCGGGCTTTGAGCCCACTCAGCAAGGGGCCCAGTGTCGCCAACCGGCGACGATTGCCGTTCTTCGTCGGCACCGCACGTCGCAGCGTCGCCAGGATGTCGGCATCCACCTCATCGACCACGAGGCCGGAGTTGCACTCCGAGAACGAAACCGCGACCGTGGTCTCGGCCATGCCGTACGCCGGCAGAATCGCTTCTGGTCGCAAGCCGAACTGCTTGCCTGCAGCGCACAGATCCTCGACGTCGGCCGGCTCAACCTGCTCGGCACCTGACAGCGCCCATCGCAACGTCGACAGGTCGAACTCGCCGGGTTGGGCCTGCCTGCGCAACCGCTTGGCCAACAGTGCATAGGCGAAGTTCGGCGCGGCGGTCATCGTGCCCTTGTACTTGTCGATGAGCCTCGCCCACAGCAACGCGTCCTGCAGGAAATCCATTGGCGTGATCTTGACCAGCTCCGCACCGAAGTACATCGGAACTGTCAGGAACCCGGTCATCCCCATGTCGTGGAACAGCGGCAGCCAGCTGATGATCACGTCGCTGTCTAGGTTGTACTCGGCGCCGACGAACATCGCCTCAGCGTTGGAATGCAGGTTGCGGTGGGTGATTTGGACCGCTTTGGGAGGCCCCGTGGAGCCCGACGTCAGCTGCAACAGCGCCAGGTCGTCCTCGTCGACGTGCACCGGGTCGATCGGCTCCGTACCGAGCAGCTGCTCGATGGTGACAACGGCCAGCCCGCGCTCGGCCAGCACGGGCTCGGCACCCAGAAATGGCTCGGATAGCACAACGGTGTCGGTGTCGATGGCTCCGACCACCTCGGCCGTTTCAGCAGCCCATTTCACGAGGTCGGTGCGAGGGGTGGGTTGGTGCAGCATGGTCAGGCTGGCGCCACGCATCCAGACCGCCTGGGCGGTAGGCGCAACCTCGACCGGAAGTCCGGCCAGCACCGCGATCGCGTCGCCGCGGTCTACGCCTGCCGCGGCGAGGCCGCCCGCGACCCGACGCGCCCGCTGATGTACCTGTTCCCAGGTATGCCGAACCGGCGCATGGGGTTCACCGGTCACCATCCCCCTGGTGCTTGCATGTGCGTTTGCATACATCGTCTCGGTGAATCTGCTCATGGATCCCCCCTGAACCCATTGCGTTACGTTTCCGCGAATGATTCGTACCCGAATGGCGCACGTAATCATCGGCGATGCTCCCACGGCAATCAGAGCAATCGCAGACGGCGGCCGGACAGTCGGCACGGGACGAACCCACGATTCCGACAGAATAGCCAGCCTGGGCCAAGATTCGAGGCCATCTGCCGGTCAACCGATGTTCGTGTCGGCGTTCCTGAACGGATATTTGTTTGGGCAACAAGGCAATACGCCCGCCGAACAACGAGAATATCGAAGGAGATGGCAAATTCGACGATGGACTCCGATCGACGCCCCGGTCCCAAAGCGAGCGCGTCGGTAAATATCGGCTGAGAAGCGTCGAGAAGCCCACCGGTGGCCGGCGAAACCACATACCGTCGGCCAGAGACGAAAAAGTCGGGGATCGACAGGAGGACTGCAACATGCCAAACGGCAAGCCGAACATTCTCGTGATCTGGGGCGATGACATCGGCATCAGCAACCTGAGTTGCTACAGCGACGGCCTGATGGGCTACCACACCCCGAACATCGACCGCCTCGCCAGCGAGGGCATGCGGTTCACCGACTCCTACGGCGAGCAAAGTTGCACCGCCGGCCGCGCGGCATTCATCAGTGGGCAGAGCGTCTATCGCACCGGAATGAGCAAAGTCGGTGTGCCCGGCGTGGACATCGGTTGGGCCGCAGAGGATCCGACCATCGCCGAGCTACTCAAGCCGCTCGGGTACGTGACCGGCCAGTTCGGCAAGAACCACTTCGGCGACCTCAACAAATACCTGCCGACCGTTCACGGTTTCGACGAGTTCTACGGCAACCTCTACCATCTCAACGCCGAGGAAGAACCCGAGAACTTCGACTACCCGCACGAGGATCGGTACCCGCGGCTCTACCAGCTGGCCAAACCGCGTGGCGTGCTCAAGTGCAAGGCCACCACCGACGTGTCCACCGAACCGGACGACCCGAAGTTCGGGCCCGTCGGCAAGCAGACCATCGAGGACACCGGCCCGCTGAACACCAAGCGGATGGAGACCATCGACGAGGACATCGCCGACTCCACGGTCGACTACATCAAGCGTCAGCATGCGGAAGGCAATCCGTTCTTCGTGTGGTGCAACTTCACCCACATGCACCTCTACACCCACACCAAGCCGGAGAGCCGTGGGCAGGCCGGGCTGTGGCAGTCGCCGTACCACGACACGATGATCGACCACGACCGCAACGTCGGCACCGTGCTGAACGTGCTCGACGAGCTCGGTATCGCCGAGGACACCATCGTCATCTACTCCACCGACAACGGCCCGCACCGCAACACCTGGCCCGACGGCGGCACCACTCCGTTCCGCAGCGAGAAGAACACCAACTGGGAGGGCGCTTTCCGGATTCCCGAGCTGATCCGCTGGCCCGGAAAGATCAAGGCCGGCTCGGTCTCGAACGAGATCATCCAGCACCACGACTGGCTGCCCACCCTGTTGGCCGCCGCCGGTGATCCCGACATCGCGGAGAAGCTCAAGACGGGCCATAAAGCCGGTGCCGACGGGGAGACCGAGTACAAGGTTCACATCGACGGGTACAACCTGTTGCCGTACCTGACCGGCGAGGCGGAGACCAGCCCGCGGCGTGGGTTCTTCTATTTCTCCGACGACGGGGACCTGGTGGCGCTGCGGTTCGAGAACTGGAAGATCGTCTTCGCCGAACAGCGGTGCCAAGGCACCCTGCGGGTCTGGGCCGAGCCGTTCACCCCGCTGCGGGTGCCGAAGTTGTTCAACCTGCGCACCGACCCGTACGAGTTCGCCGACATCACGTCGAACACGTACTACGAATGGCTGCTGCGGCACGACTTCTTCGTGTTCTACGCGACCGCAATGGCGACGAAGTTCCTTGAGACGTTCAAGGACTTCCCGCCTCGGCACGCACCGGCCAGCTTCAGCGTGGATCAAGCCGTCGAGAAGTTGCACGAGTTTCTAGCGAAGGACTGAGTCATGCCGAACGGAAAACCGAACATCCTGGTCATCTGGGGCGACGACATCGGCATCTGGAACCTCAGTTGCTACAGCCGCGGCATGATGGGGTACTTCACGCCGAACATCGACCGCATCGCGAACGAAGGCATGCTGTTCACCGATTCCTATGGCGAACAGAGCTGCACCGCGGGCCGGGCATCGTTCATCACCGGTCAGAGCGTGTACCGCACCGGGATGAGCAAAGTGGGCATGCCCGGCGTCGACGTCGGACTGCAGGCCGAGGACCCGACGATCGCCGAACTGCTCAAGCCACTGGGCTATGCCACCGGGCAATTCGGCAAGAACCACCTCGGCGACCTGAACAAGTACCTACCCACCGCACACGGATTCGATGAGTTCTTCGGCAACCTGTACCACCTCAACGCCGAGGAGGAACCGGAGCACGAGGACTACCCCACCGCCGAGGAAGCCCCGAAGATGCGGGCCGCGTTGCTGCCCCGAGGCGTCATTCACTCCTGGGCCACCGACCAAGACTCCGGCGAGGTGGACGAGCGCTACGGGCCGGTGGGCAAGCAGCGCATCGAGGACACCGGACCGCTGACCAAGAAGCGGATGGAGACCGTCGATGACGAAACAACCTCCGCGTGTGCCGATTTCATCAGGCGCCAGCACGAAGCCGACACCCCCTTCTTTGTGTGGATGAACTTGACCCACATGCACTTCCGGACTCATACCAAGCCGGAGAGTCGGGGACAAGCCGGCCGCTGGCAGTCCCCGTACCACGACACCATGATCGACCACGACCGCAACGTCGGCACACTTCTCGACCTGGTCGACGACTTGGGTATCGCCGAGGACACCATCGTCATCTACTCGACAGACAACGGCCCACACGCGAACTCCTGGCCGGACGGTGCGACCACCCCGTTCCGCAGTGAGAAGGCCACCAACTGGGAGGGCGCGTTCCGCATTCCGGAGATGATTCGTTGGCCCGGGAAGATCAAGCCGGGCGCAATCTCTAATGAGATTGTGCAGCACCACGACTGGCTGCCCACCTTCTTGGCCGTGGCGGGCGACCCGGATATCGTCGAGAAGTTGAAGAAAGGCCATACGGCCGGGGCCGATGGAAAGACCGAGTACAAGGTCCATATCGACGGGTACAACCTGCTGCCATACCTCACCGGCGAGGTGGAGAAGAGTCCGCGCCGCGGAATGATCTACTTCTCCGACGACGGCGACGTGCTGGGCATCCGAGCGGACAACTGGAAGATCGTGTTCATGGAGCAACGTTGCCAGGGCACCCTGCAGGTATGGTTCGAGCCGTTCACCAAGTTGCGTGCGCCCAAGCTGTTCAATCTGCGCACCGACCCCTTCGAGCGTGCGGACGTTACATCAAACACCTACTGGGACTGGATGATCGACCGCCTGTTCCTCATGTTCTATGGCTCCGCGATCGTGACGCAGTTCCTCGATACCTTCAAGGAATTCCCGCCGCGCCAGGAGCCGGCTTCGTTCACCATCAATCACGCCGTGGACGAACTCAAGAAGTTCCTCGCAACGGGCGGCGGCTAGGCGGTGACGGAATTGCTTTCCTGGGCCGAGGGACCCACGAAGTCGGCGATCGTCGACTTCGTGGGCCGCGTCACCACCGACGGTCCGGATTTCGTTGCGCCGGAAGCCCGGGTCGCGGTCTTCGACAACGACGGCACCCTGTGGTGTGAGAAGCCGGCCTACATCCAGCTGGACTTCCTGGTGCGCCGGCTGGCCGAGCAGGCCGCCGCCGAGCCGGCGCTGGCAGCCGAGCAGCCGTATCAGGCTGCGGCCGCCGGCGATCTGGCCTGGTTCGGGGATGCCGTCACCAAGCATTACAACGGTGATGATTCGGCCCTGAAAGTCCTTGCCGGCGGCGTACTTTCGGCGTACGCGGGACTGACCGTCGAGGATCACGCGGACCGGATCGCGGCGTTCTTCGCCGAGGCGCAGCACCCGACACTGAACCGGCCGTACACCGCGTGCGGCTATCAGCCGATGGTCGAACTGCTGCGTTACCTGGAGGCCAACGGCTTCACGAACTACATCACCTCCGGTGGCGGCCGTGATTTCATGCGCCCGGTGACAGAGTCGATGTACGGCATCCCGCCGGAGCGGGTGATCGGCAGTTCGGTGGGGCTGGATTTCGTCGACGGTCAGCTCAAGACCACGGCCACACCGGAGTTCCTCAATGACGGTCCGGTCAAGGCAGTGCGCATCTGGGGGCGCGTCGGGCGTCGGCCGATCTTCGCGGCGGGCAACTCCAACGGCGATATCCAGATGTTGGAGTACGCCGGCGGCGGCACGGGCCCGTCGTTGGGTCTGCTGGTGCGTCATGACGACGCCGAACGCGAATTCGATTACACCGCAGGAGCCGAAAAAGCGCTGGGACTGGCCGCCGACCGTGGCTGGACGGTGGCGAGTATGCGCGACGATTGGACGACGGTCTTTGACTGAGTCTGCACCGAAGTGGTCGACTCGACGCATGACATCAGCCGATCTGGTCTGGATTCCGGCACAGACGGCGGTCCTCGGCTCTGACGCGCACTACCCCGAGGAGGCGCCGGCCAGGGAGGTCGCCACCGAGGGGTTCTGGATCCAGCGTCAACAGGTGACCAACGCCGATTACACCGAATTCGTGGACGCCACCGGCTATCTCACGGTCGCCGAACGTCCGGTGAACCCAGACGACTTCCCGGGCGCTCCCGCGGAAAACCTGGTTCCCGGCTCGATGGTGTTCCAGCGCACCTCGGGTCCGGTGGACCTGCGGCATATCAACCAGTGGTGGGCCTGGACGCCGGGCGCGTGCTGGAATCACCCCCGCGGGCCGCGATCGTCCCTGAAGGGACGCGAGCAGCATCCGGTGGTGCACATCGCCTTTGACGATGCCGTGGCTTATGCGGACTGGGCCGGACTGGAACTGCCGAGCGAGGCCCAGTGGGAGACCGCGGCCCGCGGCGGGATCGCCGGTGCGGCATACACGTGGGGCTACGAGCCCGAGCAACCCTGGCAGCGCCTGGCGAACTACTGGCACGGTGAGTTCCCCTACCTGCCTGACACCGGTTATGGCACAACGAAACCGGTCGGCAGCTTCGAACCCAACGGCTACGGCCTGTTCGACATGGCCGGCAACGTCTGGGAGTGGACCACGGACTGGTACGGCGAGGACCGGGCCACCACGCCGTGCTGTGCCGCAGAGACCTACGACCCGAACCAGCCTCAGTTCCAGATCGGGCGCCGGGTGATCAAGGGTGGCTCATTCCTGTGCGCCGACAGCTACTGCATGCGGTACCGCCCAGCCGCACGGCGGCCCCAGATGGTGGATACGGGCATGAGCCACATCGGTTTTCGGTGTGTCCGCCACGCCGATTAGGCCTGAGCCGCACCGAACGCCGGGGCGACGAAGCGCTTCAGCATCTGCCGCTCGGTAGCCTCGTCGGGCCCAGGCCAGACCAGCAGCGACAGCACCAGGCGCACGATCCACGCCGCAGCCGCCGGGTCGTCCTCACCCAGCCCGGTGAGTTCCGTGGCGAACGCGGCGGGCACCGGCGATTGCGTCAGATCCGCCATCCCACCCCCGCTTCGCAGCGAGCCGAGCAGCAGATCGAACATTGGATCGGCTCTAATGCGTTGCAGTGCAACGGTAATGGCGGTCAACACCCGCTGCGATCCGGTCAGTCCGTCGACCGCTCGACGGACCTCCTCCACGATCGAAGCCGCCAACCGGGCCAGCACGGCGTCGCGGATCTGCGTCTTGCCGCCCGCATGCCGGTAGACCGTCGCGCGCGAGCAGTGCACCCGCGCCGCCAGCGCATCGATGTCCAGTGCGTCGAGCCCGTCGCGGGCCGCCATCTCGGCCGCCGCGGTGTAGATGCGCTCGGCAGCCTGGGCACGCCGGTCGCCCCCGACCAACCAGTCCGCACGCCCGGGAGACATACCTGCGAATTTATCGCATGCTGAGACAGAACTGCGAATAATTCGCACCCTATATGCAGGTCACCGGCCCACATTGAGACACGTTCGCGCCGTGAGCCCCGGCAGCGAATATCAACCTGTCCGGGCATCGTTGACTCCCCCGGAATCGCCAGCCAACCTGGGCAAATGCTTCTGGCTCACGAACTGTTCGAACCGACCTGCCTGCAGGATCCGTATCCGCTCTATGACCGGCTACGTGCGCATGCACCGGTCGCGCAAGTCGGCGACTCCCAGTTCTTCGCGGTGACGTCATTCGACGCCGTGATCGAGGCCACCGCACGTTCCCAGGACTTCTCGTCGAATCTCACCGCAACCATGTGGTCCCAGCCCGACGGCACCGTTTCCCCGTTCAGCATGGGCGAACCGGGTAACCCCGTGCATGTGTTGGCCACCGCCGACGATCCGGCACATGCCGCCCACCGCAAGATGGTGCTGCCCCGAATGGCGGCCAAGCGGATCGCCGAACTGGAGCCGTTCATCACGGCCATCACCGCCGACCTGCTGGCCGGGGCCCGCGGAGAGTTCGAGTGGATGTCGACGCTGGCCGACCGGTTGCCGATGCTGGTGGTCGCGCAATTGCTGGGACTGCCGGCCGCGGATGTGGACCGGCTGGTGACCTGGGCCTACGCCAGTACGCAACTACTGGACGGGTTGGTCGATGCCGACCAGCTGACCGCATCTGGCATCGCGGCCGTCGAGCTGGGCGGGTACCTCGCCGAACGGTTCGGCGAAGCTTCGGCAAATCAAGGAGAAAACCTGCTGGGAGACCTGGCCGCCTATTGCGCGGCCGAACGGGTGTCCCCGGAGGTGGCGGTGTTGATGTTGATCCAGCTGGTCGGTGCCGGCGCGGAATCGACCGCGTCGTTGATCGGCAGCGCCGTCTGGATCCTGAGTCGGCAGCCCGAACTCGCCGAGCGGTTGCGACGCGATCCCGCCTTGCTCGCGCCGTTCCTGGAAGAGGTGTTGCGGTTCGAGTCCCCGTTCCGGGGCCATTACCGGCATGTCCTGGCCGATACCGAACTGGCAGGCATCGCGGTGCCCGCGGACAGCCACCTACTGCTGCTGTGGGGCGCGGCCAACCGGGATGAAGCGGTGTTCGACGCTCCGAACGAGTTCCGGCTCGAACGACCGAACATCAAGCATCACGTGGCATTTGGCAAGGGCGGGCACTTCTGTCTCGGGGCGGCACTGGCCCGCCTCGAAGCCCGCATCGTGATCTCGGCCCTACTGTCCACCGGTGACACCATCCATCCGGCAAGCGACGCCGAATGGCAGCCCAGCCTGTTGGTGCGCCGGTTACGTCAGCTTCCGCTGAGCGTGCGGTGATCTACCTGGAACTCAGGCAGCTTGCGCGGCGAGCGCGATGCTGTCGTCGTCGACGAACACCAGGCCGCCGTCGTCAAGGTTGACGGCCCACCGCCGTGCCGGTTCGACGATTCGCTCTCCGGCGACCTCGACCGCGGTCCCGGCCAAGTCGGCGAAATCTTCGACAACGGTTCCGTGCAGTTCTTCGTCAGTTCCCGGATACACCACCACCGAGGAACCCACAGCAACTTCTTCGGCAATTTCGCCGGAGTCGCTGTCGTTAACCCCCGTCACGACATCTTCGGACATCCCACACCTCCCCAATTGCTGACGCGTGCAACCGAGTACATCACAAACGCCTGCGCTTGGCTCACTTTCACCGATACCTACAGCCACACCTTGCATAGGTCTCGGGCAAATTTCCAAATCCGGTAACGACGACCATTCCGGCAAACGCGTCACAGTGGGGTGTGCAGCGTGATGTCAGTCACGCTCATCGGCTGACAGTGCCACTGATCAATGCTTTTGAGGCAACGGCAGCAACATTCGCCTTCCATCAAACTCCCCCAGTACGACGGCCGTGGACCGGTTGCTGAGCAATCAGGGGCGAACAGCCCGCCGAAAACCCGACAACCCCGTCCGGATCGCGGTGACACACACCACATCGGCGTTCGCTAGTGTTGCAACACGTTCTAGCGAGGAGACCTATGTCCGACGCTGTGTTGGTTACCGGAGCGTTCGGTTTGGTGGGCTCAGCCGTCGTGAAAACGCTGGCCGCCGGCGGGCGCACGGTGGTCGCGACCGATCTCGACGTCCCCGCGAACCGCAAGGCCGCCGCCGTGCTCCCGTCATCCGTACAGGTGCGCTGGGCCGATCTGACCGACGCCGCTGCCGTTGACGCACTCGTGGCTGCGGTCGCACCGGCCGCGATCATCCACCTCGCCGCGATCATCCCGCCGTTCTGCTACATGCGCCGTGGGCTGGCCCGAAAGGTGAACGTCGAGGCCACCGCGTCACTGCTGCGGGCCGCCGAGGCCCAACCGACTCCGCCTCGGTTCGTCCAGGCATCGAGCATCGCGGTCTACGGTGCCCGCAATCCGCACCACATCGACGACGTGTTGACCCCGGACACCCCGACCAACCCATCCGACATCTACGGCGCGCACAAGGTCGAGGCCGAAGCCCTGGTCCGAGCCTCGAAGCTGGATTGGCTGATCCTGCGTCTCGGTGGGGTCATGAGCTCCGAGTTCAGCCTCGGCATCGACGTTGACCTCATCTCGTTCGAGAGTGTGCTGCCCGCCGACGGGCGGCTGCAGACCGTGGACGTTCGTGATGTGGCGGCAGCGTTCGTCGCGGCCACCACGGTCCCGACCGAAACCGCCAACCACGAGGTGCTGCTGATCGGCGGCGACGCCGAGACGCACCGCCACATCCAGTCCGGAGTCGGTTCGCAAGCAGCTGCCGCGATGGGGATCAGGGGCGGCCTGCCGATCGGCCGACCCGGCAACCCCGACGATGACGCCGCCTGGTTCGCCACCGACTGGATGGACACCAGCCGGGCGCAGGAAGCGCTCGGGTTCCAGCATCACTCCTGGCCGCAACTGCTGGCGGACACCAGGGCGAACGCCGGGTTGAAGCGTTTCCCGATCGGCCTGGCGGCGCCCTTGATTCGCGCCTTCCTGCGGTCCAAGTCCGCGTACAAGGACTATCCCGGGCAGTTGGCCGACCCATGGAACGCCATCGACAAGAAGTGGGGCGACCACCGCCCGGATCGGGCCGACGAGCGCTCGCGCGAGGAGAAGGAATGAGCAGCGGAATGTCAATGAATCGCGTAGCGATCGTCATCGGCGGGGCCTCGGGGATCGGGTGGGCCAGTGCCCAGGCGCTGGCCGCCGACGGCTGCCGCATCGTCATCGCCGACCGTGATGCCGACGGCGCAGCGGCCCGGGCTGCCGAGCTCGGCGCAGCACACACCAGCTTCTACGTCGACGTCACCAACGAGGATGCGGTGCAGAAGTTGTTCGCTGAAGTTACCCGCGCCGGTTCTGTTGACATCGTGCTCAACTGCGCGGGGTTCAGCAACGTCGGACTGATCACCGATATGCCGGTCGACGACTTCCGCTCGGTCGTCGACGTCTGCCTCAACGGCGGATTCATCGTCGCCAAACACGCCGGCCGGGCCCTGCCCGAAGGTGGTGTCCTGGTGTTGATTTCATCGCTGAACGGCCGCCAGCCCGCGGCCGGCATGAGCGCCTACTGCGCGGCCAAGGCCGGGTTGTCGATGCTCACGCAGGTGGCCGCCCTCGAGATGGGACCGCGTGGCATCCGGGTCAACGCGATCGCGCCGGGATTCGTGAAGACTCCGCTGACCGATCCCGCGGCGATGATCCCCGGGGTGGTCGAGGAGTACGTCGAGAACACCGCGCTGGGTCGCAGCGGAACCCCCGAGGACATCGCTGCGGCCGTGGTGTTCCTGTGTTCCCCGCAGGCGTCCTGGCTGACCGGCGAGGTGCTCGATCTCAACGGGGGCGCGCACCTCAAGCGCTATCCGGACATTCTCGGCCATGTCATGAAGCTGACCCAGGCGTGAGCACGCTCGCCGGTAAGCAGGCGATCGTCACCGGCGCCGGGTCCGGGATCGGCGCAGCGCTGTGCCGCGCGTTGACCGCCGCCGGTGCCGAGGTGCTCTGCACCGACATTGACGAGGCTGCGGCGGCGCGCACCGCTGCGCCGCTCGGCGCCCGGTCGGCACGCCTCGACGTCACCGACGCGGCCGCCGTGCAGGCCGCGGTCGACGGCGTCGTGGAACGGGCCGGAAAGCTCGATCTGATGTTCAACAACGCCGGCATCGTCTGGGGCGGTGACACCGAACTGCTCACGCTCGACCAGTGGAACGCCATCATCGACATCAACGTGCGCGGGGTCGTCCACGGTGTCGCCGCGGCGTATCCGCAGATGATCCGGCAGGGCCACGGCCACATCATCAACACCGCCTCGATGGCCGGGTTGGCCGCCGCGGGTCAGCTCACCAGCTATGTGATGACCAAGCACGCCGTCGTCGGGCTGTCGCTGGCCCTGCGTTCGGAGGCGGCCGCCCACGGCGTGGGCGTGCTGGCGGTCTGCCCGGCCGGAGTCGAGACTCCGATCCTGGACAAGGGCGCGGTCGGCGGTTTCGTCGGCCGCGACTACTTCCTGCAGGGCCAAGGAGTCAAGACCGCCTACGACGCCGATCGGCTCGCCGCCGACGCCTTGCGCGCCATCTCGCGCAATAGAGCCATCCTGGTCAAACCCCGTCGCGCCCATGCCTCCTGGCTGATCGCCCGCCTGGCGCCCGGCCTGATGCAACGGCTCTCCATGCGCTTCGTCGCCGCACAACGGGCCGGCCAGGCCGCCCGCCGCTCGGCTCTGGTCTCCGACGTCACGCTGGAGTGAAGTCAATGCCGACCGTCACGCCCGCGTGACGATAGGGTCAGCGCAACGTCGGGAAGGGATCTGATGAAAGACCAGTTCACCCTCACCCAGAAGCGAGCGCTGGCGGTCTTCACAGTGCTCGCCCTGCTACTCGGGGCCTACTTCCTGCGCAGCTTCTTCGTCCTGATCGTGATGGCCGCGGTTGGCGCCTACTTGTTCACCCCGCTCTACCAACGGTTTCAGCGCAGATTCGGTACCGGCCTCTCGGCCACGCTGACGCTGTTGGTCGCCATACTCATGGTGATCATCCCGGTGTCGCTCGTGGTGTTCATGGCCATCGTCCAGGTCACCCAGCTCGTCAACACGGTCAGCAACTGGATCGGCAACACCGACCTCAGCACCCTGGGCGACCGGGCCCTGCAACTGGTCAACTCACTGCTGGCACGGGTGCCCTTCCTGGACATCCACCTCAGCGCAGATTCATTGCGCGACACCGTAATCAAGCTTTCCCAGCACCTCGGCGAATGGCTGCTGAGCGTCCTGCAGGGGGCAGTCGGCGGCATGGTCGGCGCCATCACCTCGTCGATCATCTTCCTGTACGTGTTCATCTCGATGCTGGTCAACAAGGACGAGATGGCCACCCTGATCCGCCGGCTGAATCCGCTGGGTGAGGAGATCACCGACCTGTACCTGGCCAAGACCGGCGCCATGGTGAAGGGAACGGTCAAGGGCCAGTTCGTGATCGCGTTCTGCCAGGGCGTGGCCGGGGCGATATCGATCTACATCGCGGGCTTCCACGAGGGGTTCTTCGTCTTCGCGATCCTGCTGACCGCGCTGTCGGTCATCCCGCTCGGCGGCGGCATCGTCACCATCCCGTTCGGCATCGGAATGATGTTCTTCGGCAACATCTTCGGCGGTATTTTCGTGGTGGTGTTCCACCTGCTGGTGGTCACCAACATCGACAATCTGTTGCGTCCGTGGCTGGTGCCCAAGGCGGCCCGACTCGATCCCGCGCTGATGCTGCTGGCGGTGTTCGCCGGCATCTCGATGTTCGGCTTCTTCGGTCTGGTGATCGGGCCGGTCCTGATGATCATCATCGTCACCACGGTCAGCGTGTACCTGGCCGTCTACAAGGGCGTCGAGCTCGAAACCGACGAGCCCGACGCGCCCCGCAAGAAGTTGTGGTCGCGGCGGCAGAAGGGCGCGGCCCCGGCGCCGGAGGCCGACACCGCCGATGCCGCCGACGAATCCCCGTCGGCGGTTACGCCACCAGACGTTCCGTAAGGAACGCCACCACCCGCTTCCGTGCCTCATACGCGGGATGCCCGTCGACCTCGCGCACCTGATCGGTGAGCACCGAATGCGCGGACGCCGGGATGCCGTCGGCGTTGCCCTTCTTCGAGTCGATCTCGATGACCTCGAATGCGTCGCCGAGCCGCGCCTTGAGGGTGGCGAACCGCTCCCCCGGCGCCAGCCGGTCCTGGCTGAAGCGCAGCGCCAGTGCGCACAGGCCGTCATTGGCGGCGCGCTGTTCGATGATCTTGAGCTCGGCCTCCGACATGCCCGGATCGCGTTTCTGCGCCGCGGTCAGGGCCACCGGCACCGACGGCTGGCTCAGCACCGGGGCCAGCACGCTGTCGTCCACCGCGGCGGCAAGTGCGAACCCGCCGGTGAAGCACTGCCCGATGACGCCGACGCCCTTACCGGGTGTGTTGGCGTTCAGATCGCGGGCCAGCGCCCGCAGGTAATGCGCGACGGGCCGGTCGGCGTTCGTCGCGAAGGCGGCGAATTCCTTTGTCACACAGGCCTTCAGCATGACTGGGATGGCACCCGGACGCACCGCGGCCGCGCCGGGGGTGCCGAACAACGACGGGGCGGCCACCGTGAAGCCGTTTTCCACCAGGTGGTTGCCCAGCGCGAGCACCCCGGGATGCAGGCCGGGAATCTCGGGAATCAGGACCACACCGGGGCCTTCGCCCTTGCGGTACACGTCGTAGGTCTGATCGGCGGCGGTGAATGGGGCGGCGGTCCACCCGGTGAGATCTGCAACTGGCGACGACAACACGGGCTCCATCCGTTAGTGCGTCACGGCCTCTTGGTCGGCAGCGGCGACTGCTTCTGCGTCGCACTCGCCAGCGTACGGTACTCATCAGTACCACCGGCGCCTGTGATCGCAACCTGTGCCGGTCCGCTCAGCCTCGTCGTCCACACCGGTTCCGGGTCGCTGCTCTCGTAGACCACCCAGGTCACCCCGTCGACATCCTCGGTGCCCGACGCATACGAATCCGGCTTGATCGAGGCCACCAGGGCGGCCTCGTCGGCATTGCTCTGGGTCAGGCTCAGATACTTGCCATTGGGCGCCAGATAGCCGATACGCGAGGACACCGCGCGGCCATGCTGGCCGCCGGGCAGCGTCATACCACCGTCGATGCCGTGGCGACTGCCGGAGTTGGGATGCCAGCCCTCGGGCAGCTGAGGCAGCCGGATCGGAATCTTCAGGGCGTCCGCGTCAGCCTGCAGTGCGGCCGGCGCATCGAATTCCGGAGGCGGACCCGCTCCGGGCCCACCGGCCTGAAACGAGCACATACCCAGCATTCCGGCCAGTACGATGCAGGCCACGACCAGCGGAGCCATCGACCAGAACATATCCCGGCCGTCCTGCAACAACCGCGACTTTTCCGGCTTGGGGACCGGGGTTGGCTCAGACGTCGGCTCGGAGGACATGCTCGTCAGTATCCCAGCTCCCAAACGTTGACCACGTTCTGGGACAATCTGGGCCATGAGTCCCACGCGGGGAGAAGCCCCGGATCGCAACCTTGCCCTCGAACTCGTCCGGGTGACCGAGGCCGGTGCCATGGCAGCAGGCCGCTGGGTCGGCCGCGGCGACAAGGAAGGCGGCGACGGGGCCGCTGTCGACGCCATGCGTGAGCTGGTCAACTCGGTATCGATGCGCGGCGTCGTGGTGATCGGCGAGGGCGAGAAAGACGAAGCACCGATGCTCTTCAACGGTGAAGAGGTCGGCAACGGCGACGGACCGGAGTGCGATTTCGCCGTCGACCCGGTCGACGGCACCACGCTGATGAGCAAGGGCATGCCCAACGCCATCTCGGTGCTCGCGGTCGCCGAGCGGGGCGCCATGTTCGACCCGTCGGCGGTGTTCTACATGAACAAGATCGCCGTCGGCCCGGAGTGCGCCGACGCCATCGACATCACCGCCCCGATCGGCGAGAACATCCGGCGGGTGGCCAAGGTGCGTGGAGCGTCGGTGAGCGATCTCACCGTGTGCATCCTGGACCGGCCGCGCCATGCCCAGCTGATCGACGATGCCCGTGCCGCCGGTGCCCGCATCCGGCTGATCACCGACGGCGACGTCGCCGGCGCGATCTCGGCCTGCCGACCCAACTCGGGCACCGACATCCTGGCCGGCATCGGCGGGACACCCGAGGGCATCATCGCCGCGGCAGCGATCCGCTGCATGGGCGGCGCGATCCAGGCGCAGCTGGCCCCGACCGACGACGCCGAACGCCAGAAGGCCATCGACGCGGGCTACGACCTGGACCAGGTCCTGTCGACCGACGACCTGGTCGCGGGCGAGAACGTCTTCTTCTGCGCGACCGGCGTCACCGACGGTGATCTGCTCAAGGGCGTGCAGTACTACCCCGGCGGCTGCACCACCCAGTCCATCGTGATGCGGTCCAAGTCCGGCACCGTCCGGATGATCGAGGCCTACCACCGGCTGACGAAACTCAACGAGTACTCGGCCATCGACTTCACCGGCGACAAGACCGCCGCCTACCCGCTCCCGTAACTCCGAAGTCCTCCGAGAAAGGCACGTATGAGCACCGACAACGCTGTCGAGACCGAATACCGCATCGAACACGACACCATGGGCGAGGTCCGGGTGCCGGTCAACGCCCTGTGGCGGGCACAGACCCAGCGCGCCGTGGAGAACTTCCCGATCTCCTTCCGCGGCCTGGAGCGCACCCAGATCCGCGCGCTGGGCCTGCTGAAGGCGGCCTGCGCACAGGTCAACAAGGACCTGGGCCTGCTGGCCGCCGAGAAGGCCGACGCCATCATCGCCGCGGCCGGTGAGATCGCCGACGGGCTGCACGACGACCAGTTCCCGATCGACGTGTTCCAGACCGGCTCGGGCACCAGCTCCAACATGAACGCCAACGAGGTCATCGCCTCGATCGCCGGCCGCAACGGCGTGACCGTTCATCCCAACGACGACGTGAACATGTCGCAGAGCTCCAATGACACGTTCCCGACGGCCACCCACATCGCGGCCACCGAAGCCGCTGTGCGCCACCTGATCCCGGCACTCGAGATCCTGCACGAGTCGCTGGCTGCCAAGGCCAAGCAGTGGAAGACCGTGGTGAAGTCCGGCCGCACCCACCTCATGGACGCGGTGCCGGTGACGCTGGGCCAGGAGTTCGGTGGCTACGCCCGTCAGGTCGAGGCCGGCATCGAACGGGTCAAGGCCACCCTGCCCCGCCTGGGTGAGCTCGCCATCGGCGGCACCGCCGTGGGCACCGGGCTCAACGCCCCCGACGGCTTCGGCCCCAAGGTGGTCGAGGTGCTGGTCAACCAGACCGGTCTGGCCGAATTGCGCACCGCCGCTGACTCCTTCGAGGCCCAGGCGGCCCGCGATGGGCTGGTCGAGGCGTCCGGCGCGCTGAAGACCATCGCCGTCTCACTGACCAAGATCGCCAACGATGTGCGCTGGATGGGCTCGGGCCCGCTGACCGGCCTGGGCGAGATCCAGCTGCCGGATCTGCAGCCGGGCAGCTCGATCATGCCGGGCAAGGTCAATCCGGTTCTGCCCGAGGCGGTTACCCAGGTGGCCGCCCAGGTCATCGGCAATGACGCCGCCGTCACCGTCGGCGGGCTGTCGGGCGCCTTCGAGCTCAATGTGTACATCCCGATGATGGCCCGCAACGTGCTCGAGTCGTTCACCCTGCTGGCCAACGTGTCGAAGCTGTTCGCCGCCAAGTGCATCGACGGTCTGGTGGCCAATGAAGACCACCTGCGCACCCTGGCCGAGTCCTCCCCGTCGATCGTGACGCCGCTGAACTCGGCGATCGGCTACGAGGAGGCCGCCAAGGTCGCCAAGCAGGCCCTGAAGGAGAAGAAGACCATCCGCCAGACCGTGATCGACCGCGGCCTGATCGGCGACAAGCTGTCGGAGGCCGAGCTGGACAAGCGCCTCGATGTGCTCGCCATGGCGAAGGTCAAGGACGCCGAGTAGCCCTCACCTTCTCTGCGCGAGCAGACGCAAAAGCACCCGAAAACCGGCGTTTTCGGGTGCTTTTGCGTCTGGTCGGCGTATGGCCGCTACTCGGGAAGCGGTGCGGCCCAACGCAACACGGTCCCGCCACCGGGCCGGTCGGTGATCGTGAACTGGCCGTCCGCGCTCAACGCGCGGGCCCGCAGATTCCCCAGCCCGCTCTCGGTGACCTCGGCGGCGATCCCACAGCCGTTGTCGGACACCTCGATGGACAGGTCGTCGGCCACCTCCACGAGAACGGTGAGTTCACTTGCCCCCGAATGACGTACCGCATTGCTGATCGCCTCGCGCAGCACCGCCTCGGCATGATCGGCCAGGGTCGCCTCGACCACTGACAGCGGGCCGACGAACCGCGTGCTGATGTGTATCGGCGCGTCGGCGAACTGGGCGATCACCTTGTCGAGCCGCTGCCGCAGCCGCGTCGTGCCGGCCTGCGCACCGTGCAGATCGAAGATCGCGGTCCGGATCTCCTGAATGACCGCCTGTAGGTCATCGACAGTTCCCATGAGCCGTTGTTGCACCTCCGGAGACTGCGCCCGCGGGATCGTGCCCTGCAGCGACAGGCCCACCGCGAACAGCCGCTGGATCACGTGATCGTGCAGGTCCCGGGCGATCCTGTCCCGGTCGGCCAGGATCTCCAACTCCTGCACGCTGCGCTGAGAGCTGGCCAGCTGCCAGGCCACCGCGGCCTGGTCGGCGAACGCCGCGGCCATGTCGAGCTGCTCGGCGGTGAAGCTCCGGGCGCCGTCGGCGCGCACGGCCACCAGCACACCGGCCACCGTGTCGATGGCACGCAGCGGCAGCACCAGCGCCGGGCCACCCGCGCCGTCCAACTCGAGGCGGTCGAGCCGGTGCGGGGTGCCGTCGCGGAACGCCGCGCCCACCGCGTCCTCCGCTCCGTGCGGGCCCACCGGAATCGAGTCGACCGTGGTCGGACTGCCCGCGGTGGCGGCCACCACGAGGGTGTCGGCCTCACCGGCGGGGACCTCGCTGCCGGGCACGGCGACCACGATCCGGTCGGCACCCGTCAGTTTGAGCGCCTCATCGGCCACCATGCGGAACACCCTGGCCGGATCGGTACCGCCGAGCAGTTCGGTGCCGATATCGCGGGTGGCCGCGATCCAGGCCTGCCGGTCTCGGGACAGTTCGTAGAGCCGGGCGTTCTCCACCGCCACCCCCGCAGCCGCGGCCAGGGCCTCCACGAGCACCTCATCGTCCTCACTGAACGGCTGCCCGTTGGTCTTGTCGGTGAGGTAGAGGTTGCCGAACACCTCGTCGCGGATCCGCACCGGGACACCCAGAAAAGTCCGCATCGGCGGGTGATTGGGCGGGAACCCGACCGAGGCGGGATGTTGGCGGATGTCGTCGAGCCGGATCGGTTTCGGATCGTCGATCAGCACACCCAGCACGCCACGCCCTTCGGGCAGATGCCCGATCACGGCCCGGGTTTCGTCGTCGATGCCCTGATAGACGAACTCGGTCAGCTCATGCTCGTCGCCACGGACACCCAACGCACCGTAGCGGGCGTCGACCAGCTCGATCGCCGTCCGCACGATGGTGCTCAACGTGACCTCGAGGTCCAGGCCCGACGTCACCGCGAGCATCGCCTCGACCAGGCCGTCGATCCGGTCGCGGCCGGTGATGATCTCCTCGACACGGTCCTGGACCTCGGTGAGCAATTCGCGCAACCGCAGCTGCGAGAGCGTGTCCCTCAACTGCGGAGTCCGCTGTTCATCGTCGGGGTGCGCACGGTGACCAGTCACGTCCACCATGCTGGCACTACCGGCCGCAGCGCACCAAGCTCGTCCGGGGTCGTCACTCCGCGGCCGGTTCAGGTCCGAACCGGAAGCGGCGGCCGGTGACCCGGACCGGGGACACCCGCACATAGTGCGTTTTCGACGTCGCAGTCCACGGCAGTAACTGCGCCTGTTCGGCTTCGGCCAGTTCCTCGTCCGTACGCAGGGTGCGTGCAACACCTCGCACGATCACGCTCCAGCCTTCGGCCGCGGTGTGATCGTCGGCTTCGAACACCACCTGGTTGTTGATGGCCGCGCTGATCAGCTTCGTCCCCGCCGCGGTGCGGAACAGGATGGTTCGGTTCTGCACCACGAAGTTCACCGGGAAGACGTGCGCCTCGTCGTCGACTGCGGTGACGAGGCGGCCGAGCGACACACTGCCCAGCAGTTCCCAGCACTCACGCTCGGACAGGATCGTGACCGGCTCACTGCGCGTTGACATTCCGATTCCCATAGCCGTGAGGCTATTGCCGCGCAGTTCGCGGCACCATGGGCGAAAGCCCTATCCGCCGGGGACCAAAGACCCTGGCATCACTGGTGATCACGACGATCGAGCGTGGAGGCGAATACCGCGGCCTGCGTGCGGCGTTCCATGCCCAACTTGGCCAGCAACCGCGACACGTAGTTCTTCACGGTCTTCTCGGCCAGGAACATCCGGGCCGCGATCTGCCGGTTGGTCAGCCCCTCCCCCAGCAGGTCCAACAGCACCCGCTCCTGCTGCGTCAGCCCGGCCAACGGGTCGGAGCGCTCGGCGTCGCCCCGCAGTTTGGCCATCAGCGCCGTGGCGGCGCGGTTGTCCAGCAGCGACTTCCCGGCCCCGACGTCCTTGATCGCCTGGGCCAGTTCCATGCCCTTGATGTCTTTGACCACGTAGCCGCTGGCGCCGGCCAGAATGGCATCCAGCATGGCTTCGTCGGACGTGAACGACGTCAGCATCAGGCAGCGCAGATCAGGCATGCGCGACAGCAGTTCCCGGCACAGCTCGATGCCGTTGCCGTCAGGCAACCGGACATCGAGCACCGCGACATCGGGCGCCAGCGCAGGCACCCGGGCCAGCGCCTGGGACACCGAGTCGGCCTCGCCGATCACGTCCAGCTCCGGGTCTGCACTGAGCAGGTCGATCAGCCCGCGGCGAACCACCTCATGGTCATCGACCAGAAAAACTCTGATCATTCCCCGAGTCTCACAACCGGGGGCGCCGATCGCAAGTGAGCACCGCGCAACCCGAGCGCGCCAACACCGCCTGCAACCCGGCCGAATCCGGGTGGTCGGCACCGAGCACGAGCACCTGGGCCGACTCCGGATGTACCGCCAGGTATTCCGCAACGCTGTCGTAGCCGTCGATGCTCTGCACATCAAGGTCTGGCGAGCGCTTCAGCGCACGGGTCAGCCGGCGCTCGAGCTGTGCGGCCGACAGGCGGTCGCGCTCAGCGACGGCGGTCGCGTCGTACATCTCGCGGTGCCGGGCTCCCCAGGTGGTCAGCACCCGCAACGGCGCGCCGCGCCGCACGGCTTCGTCGATCGCGGTGTGCAGGGCGTCGTTGCTGGAGGTGCGGCCGTCGGCTTCGACCACGACGGCCGCACCAGCGGTGGGAGCAGTGGTGGAGGCGGGATCGATCAGGGTGTCGGTCATGGGTCAGCTCCTATTTGGGACGGTCAGGATTCGAAGGTCAGGAAGGCCTCGACGGCGCGGCGCGGAGTCGGCGGTGGCGCGTCGGTGATCGTCGGCGCGATACCGATCCGGACCAGCAGCTGCGGGCAGGCGTCGCGGCCGATCAGGGTACCGATGATGTCGCGGCTGGCGTGCAGCTCGGTCACGTGGCTCACCGGGCAAGTACTCAGGCCCGAGAGCGTGCATTCCAGCAACAGCGCCGAGAGGGCCTCGCCCGCATCGAGGGCGTCGGCCCGGCTGTACCCGTCCGTGGACAGCACGACCAGGGTCGCCGAATCGTCGCGGACGTTGGGACGCCGATCGGTGTGTGCGGTGACCGGGAACGTGCGTGCCACCGCGACGCGCTCGCTTTCGGCCGCCGACACCAGCGAGCTCTGCGGGATACCGTCTTCGGTTGCGAACGGTGTTGTCCACCAAGCAAGTTCAGCGTGGTAGGCGGAGTCGTAGAGGCGCAGCGACTCGGTCAACGCCGCGGCTTCGGCCACCGTTTCGCGCGCGTCCTCGGCCAGCACGTCCAGATGCACCGGGCCGTCGGGCAACCGCGCCCGCAGCAACGCTTCGAAGGCATCCCAGTCCGCGTACCCGGTCATCGGCAGGCGGTCGGTGCGCCGAGCCAGGATCGCATCGGCCCGCCGGCGGTGGGCGTCGGTGACGAACTCCATCGGCGAGAACTGAAGCGTCGCCAGATGATCGGGGTCATTGGGATTGGGGAAGCGGTCGACAGCGGTGGCCCACCCGGCTGCGGCCATGGCAGCCCGCAGATGGTCCAGCAGCACACCGCAGCTGATGATCGCCTCACGCGAGGAGCGGTCGGTTGCGGTCACCACCCGACTGGGGTCGAGGTGCAGATGCAGACAATCACGTTGAGCCACCAGCCGCCACGGTTGGGTGTTGTGCAGAGAAGGCGCACGCGATGCCAGCTGCACCGCACGGGTGAGGGTCGCTGTATCGAACATCGTGTCGGGCATGCTTCTAGCCTCGTCGTGCCCGAGCCCGTCGGTTAGGGTCTTTGGTCCTCAACCCGACGCGATGTGTATCTCAGTTGTCAGGCCCCGTTGTTGGGGCCACCCGAATTCGCCCCGGGGATGTCGGTGATCGGGAAGTTCGGCATCGGCGCGGGCGAGGGGGTCGCGGGCAACGACGGGGTCTCTTCCGGCGGAATATCCTTGATGGCCTCGGCCGGCGGCACGGGCGGGCCGTTCTCGCGGCTGCCGTAGCTGGTGCCGGGCTCGCGCTCACCGAGCATGTGGCTGACGGTCACCAGGTGGTAGCCGTTGGCCTTGAGAACCGGGATGAACTGCTGCACCAGGTCCACGGTGGACGAGTAGGTGTCATGAAAAAGTACGACGTTGTTGGGCCTGATCTGCGTCATCAGCATGTAGCGGGTCGCAGCGGTGTTGGCGTCGTTGGCCCAGTCGAACGGGATGACATCCCAGTTGATGTCGGCCAGCCCCTGCTTGCGGGCCTCGGCCAGCACCTCGTCGTTGACCAGTCCGCCTGCCGTGCGAACCAGCTTCGGCCGTTGGCCCGTCGCGGCCTCGATGGCGTCACTGGCCTTGCTGAACTGGGCCGGGATCTCCTCGGGCGGAATGGTCGTCATGTTGGGGTGTTCCCAGGTGTGGCTGCCCAGTTCCATCCCGGCCTCGACCACCCGCTTGGCCCCCTCGGGGTTGGCGGCGACCTTGTTGCCGATCTCGAAGAACGTGGCCTTGGCGTCGTTGTCCTTCAGGATCTGCAGGAGCCGGTCGGTGTACGGGCCGGGCCCGTCGTCGAACGTCAGCGCGACGCACCGCTCCTTGGAACAGTCCACGTCATCCGGGTCGTCCCGGCGGATGTGCCCGGTGAGCACCCCCACCACCAGGACCACGACCGCGGCGGTCACGCCGACTGCCGTCCACCGCCACGCCTGACTGTTGGGGAGCCTCGCCACTCCGGCAGCCTACCGGCTGGTGATTTGTGCACCTCCCGTAACGCCTGCCGTTACGGGAGGTGCACAAATCACTCCGAACTCAGGGCAGCGCGCCGGGGCTGAACTCCTCCAGCATCTCGGTGACGAGCGCGGCGATCGGCGAACGTTCGCTGCGCTGCAGCGTGACGTGGGCGAACAGCGGGTGCCCCTTGAGTTTCTCGATCACCGCCGCGACGCCGTCGTGGCGACCCACCCGCAGGTTGTCCCGCTGGGCCACGTCGTGGGTAAGCACCACCCGCGAGCCCGCGCCGAGCCGCGACAGCACGGTCAGCAGCACATTGCGTTCCAGTGACTGCGCCTCATCGACGATGACGAACGAGTCGTGCAGGGACCGGCCCCGAATGTGGGTCAGTGGAAGCACTTCCAGCATTCCGCGGGACAGCACCTCGTCGAGGACCGCGGGGCTGGCCAACCCTTCGAGGGTGTCGAAGACGGCCTGAGCCCACGGACCCATCTTCTCGCTCTCACTGCCGGGCAGGTAGCCGAGATCCTGTCCACCGACCGCATAGAGCGGACGGAACACCACGACCTTGCGCTGAGTTCGGCGTTCCAGCACGGCTTCCAGGCCCGCGCACAGGGCGAGGGCGGATTTGCCGGTGCCGGCCTTGCCGCCGAGCGAGACGATGCCGACGGAATCGTCGAGCAGCAGATCGAGGGCGACGCGCTGTTCGGCTGACCTTCCCCGGAGGCCGAACACTTCGCGATCACCGCGCACCAGCTGCACCCGCTTCTCGGCGTTGACCCGCCCGAGCGCCGAGGAACTACCGCCCAGCAACCGAATTCCGGTGTGGCAAGGCAGATCCCGAGCCTCGGTCAGATCGATCTCGCCGTCGGCGAACAGCGTGTCGATATCTCCTGCCGCCACGTCGAATTCGGTCATCCCGGTCCAGCCGGACACCACGACATCCTGTGCGTGGTACTCGTCGGCAGGCAGGCCAACCGCACCGGCTTTCACGCGCAACGGGATGTCCTTGCTCACCAGCGTGACATGCTTGCCCTCCGCAGCGAGATTGGCCGCACACGCGAGGATCCGGGTGTCGTTGGTCTCGGTACGGAACCCCGTTGGCAACACCGACGGATCGATGTGATTCAACTCGACCTGTAGCGTGCCGCCTTCTGCGCCAACAGGAATCGGCTGATCCAGCCGTCCATGCTCAAGCCGCAGATCATCGAACATCCGCAGCGCCTGCCGGGCGAACCAACCCAGCTCGTGGTGATGCCGTTTGGCCTCCAGCTCGCTGATCACGACCAGCGGGACCACCACTTCGTGCTCGGCGAACCGGGTGCATGCCCATGGATCGGACAGCAACACGGACGTGTCGAGCACATAGGTACGGACAGGAGTATCAGTCACGTGGCGCTCCTAGAACCCGCGCGGCCCCACACGAGTTGCTCGGTGGACACTGCGGCACCAGGACCGGAGCCGGTCCTCTCGTGATCTAACCGATCGGTACCGTCCGGACAGCAGAGCATGTCGCTAGCCATCGGATTCGACGCTACTCCCGCCTCGGCGGGGTTGCTGGCTGGCGCGCCGCGTGTGGGGCGCCCGGCGCGTTACGTGTTGATGAACTCCTGGAGCTGCGGCTCATCGGCCAGCCCCCAGGCGCTGATCCGGTCGGAGATGACCTGCGCCAGAGCGGCCTTGTCGAAGATGCCGACCTCGGCCACCAGAGCGACCTTGTCCTGGTATGCGTCGATGTCGGCGCCGATCACGTCGAGGTCGCGGGCCCGGGCCGCGATGGCCGCCACGGTCTCGTCGCGGTGGGTGCCCAGCAGGTGTGCCACCAGGTTGGCGAAGAACAGCTCGTGGCGCTCTTCGTCGAGGACGATGCGGTCGACCATCGCGCCCAGCACCGGCTCGGCGATCTGCGCCCGCAGGTTGCGGGTGAACACCGCATGCGCACGCTCGAAGAACGCCATGAACACCAGCGTCTCGATCTGGCTGTAGCTGTCGGCGCGGTAGCCCTTCATCACGTGCTCGACGCGGACGTCCTCGTTGGCCGTCGGGTCGATCTCGCGGGTGACGACGAGGTAGTTGCGCAGCGCGACGGCGTGCAGGTGCTCCTCGGCGGTCCAGCGGCCGAGGAACCGGCCCCACTTGTCCTCGAGGATGAAGTGCTCGACGAGCTCGCGGTGATAACCGGACAGGTTGTCCTTGGTGATCAGCAGGATCTCCAAGGCGTCGGTGACGTTCTTGGGAAGCGTCACCTGCGAGGGATCCCAGTCCTGGCCACCGAGGAAGGCGAAATTCTCGCCCTGGTCGAACGGCACGTAATCGTGCGCGTACCAGAGGTCCTCGGTATCCAGGTGGCGGCGCAGCTCGGCCTCGACAACCGGCTCGAGCTCCAGGGTCAGCGCATTAGCTACAGGTTTCTGTGCCATGCGGTAACTGTAACCCGGGTTTACAGGTTTCTGAAACTCAGGTCACGTGTGATGTAGCCCGCTCCGGTTCAGAGGGTGAGGCCCGGGTACAGCGGGTTGGCGTCGAGCAGCTCGGCCGAGGCAGCGCGCACGCGCTCGGCGGTGCCGTCGGCCACCTTGTACTTGGCCTTGGACGATCCATCGGCCTGCGTGTTGGACAGCACGTCGACGATCAGCTCGGCCACGCGATCGAAGTCGTCGGCGCCGAATCCGCGGCTCGTCAACGCCGGGGTGCCCAGCCGGATGCCGCTGGTGTACCAGGCGCCGTTGGGGTCCGCCGGGATCGCGTTGCGGTTGGTGACGACGCCCGCATCCAGCAGGGCGGACTCGGCCTGGCGGCCGGTCAGACCGAACGAGCGCACATCGAGCAGCACCAGGTGGTTGTCGGTGCCACCGGTCACCAGGCCCGCGTCACGCTTGACGAAGCCGTCCGCCAGCGCCTGGGCGTTGTCGGCGACCTGCTGGGCGTAGGCCTGGAAGGCCGGTTGGCGCGCCTCGGCCAGGGCGACGGCCTTGGCCGCCATCACGTGGCTCAGCGGCCCGCCGAGCACCATCGGGCAACCCTTGTCCACCGCCGGGGCGAATTCCTCGGTGGCCAGCACCATGCCCCCGCGCGGGCCGCGCAGCGACTTGTGCGTGGTGGTCGTGGTGACGTGGGCGTGCGGCACCGGGTTCTCGTCACCGGTGAACACCTTGCCCGCGACCAGACCGGCGAAGTGCGCCATGTCGACCATCAGGGTGGCGCCGACCTCGTCGGCGATCTCGCGCATCTTGGCGAAGTTCACCCGGCGCGGGTAAGCCGAATAGCCGGCGACCAGCACCAACGGCTTGAACTCGCGGGCCGCGGCGGCCACCGCGTCGTAGTCCAGGAAACCCGTATCGGGGTTGGTCCCGTAGCTGTGCTGATGGAACATCTTGCCCGAGATGTTGGGCCGGAAGCCGTGGGTCAGGTGCCCGCCGGCATCCAGGGACATGCCGAGCAGACGCTGGTTGCCCAGCTTGCTGCGCAGGGTCTCCCAATCCGCCTCGGACAGGTCGTTGACGTGCTTGGCGCCGAGCTCGGCCAGGCCTGGCGCCTCCACCTTGGTGGCCAGGATGGCCCAGTAGGCAACGAGATTGGCGTCGATCCCGGAGTGCGGCTGGACGTAGGCGTAGGGGGCGCCGAACAGTTCGCGGGCGTGCTCGGCAGCCAGGGCCTCGACGGTGTCGACGTTCTGGCAGCCCGCGTAGAAACGGTGCCCGACGGTGCCCTCGGCGTACTTGTCGGAGAACCAGGTGCCCATGGTGAGCAGCACGGCCGGGGAGGCGTAATTCTCGCTGGCGATCAGCTTGAGCGAATCACGTTGATCGGCAAGCTCTTTGCGGGTTGCTGCCGCGATCCTCGGCTCGACGGATTCGATAACCTGCAGTGCGGCCTGGTAGGCGGCGCTTGAGGTGTCGGCGTAATCAACGCCGGAAGCCGCGGGCAAGGTGGATGACGAGTCTGCTGCCATGGCATTCAGCCTAGTCGGAGCGGTGGTAGCCGTTCATCGGGCCCGGGCCTGGGTAACCGGGCAGATGACCGGGGTACGGGTATGGCGGCTGAGGCGGCTGTGCAAGCGCCAGACCTCGGGTGAGCTTGGTGAGCAGCACGAACCAAGCGGCAACCCCGACGACTACCGATGCCGCCCACAGCAGACTGCTGACGGTTTCCATGCGCGGCCCCTCGCCGATCACCTTCATCAGGACCGACGGGAAGGTGTCGGGGCTGTCTCCGCCGTCGACACAGGCGAGCCCGAACACGAACATCGACACCCACAGGATGACCTGCGCCCAGGCCTGGCCGGAGGTGAGTTCCCGGCCCGGCAGTTTACGCATCATCCTGCTGGTCGCCACCAGGCAAAGTGCCAGCCACGGTGCGGCGAGGACGCCGAACACCACCATCCAGCCGAGCTGCGCAAACAGTCCCCGACCGATCACCATCCACGCCAACAAGAGCATGTTGAGCGGCATCGCCAGCGCGGGGATGTACAGCCGAAACTCAGACACCCTCCGAGCCTAAGCCCGCAATGTCGACGGGATCAGCGGCAGATCACTTGGGGTGGCTCCAAGCGCCGCCGCCCTTGCCGTTGGCGAAAGCGCCGCCCGGCCAACCCTTACTCCAATCGTGACCAGCCCAGGCACCTCCGGGCCACCCCTTGCTCCAGTCCCAGCCGGCCCACGCTCCGCCGGGCCACGGGATCTTGAGACCAGGTGTCGGCGGGGACACCGTGTGGCCATTCAAGACGACGACAGGATCGGCATTGGCCACCGCTGCGGGTCCGACGAATCCGGCCAGCCCCATCGAGCCCGCCACCACGACCACGCCGGCCATCACCTTGATCCGGTTCGATTTCGTCCCTGTTGCAGCCATCTCGACTCCCTTTGCCGCCATCCGGTTTCGCCGCCGCGATTCTCAGCAAATATTTTACGCTTCGCCGAAAGGGCCTATCAAGCAGCCGGCCGGCGCGGGCCCCATGACCCGCGGCAGCGCAAATCAAGGTCAGTATTTGCGCTTTCAAATGGCTTTTCAGCGGAGGAGCTAGACCCGCCCGGACATGCCCCCAGCTGGCGCGAGCGCGGAATCCGGAGCAGTCCACAGCAAAGTTTTGAGCCAGGCGGACAATTGAGTCCGCCCGGCTTCTCGGGTTGTCAGATCAGTCGCGGTGAAACCACGCGCCACCGGCCTTGCCGTGGATGGCGGCGCCGCCGCCCTTGCCATTGGCGAAACCGCCGCCGGGGTATCCCTTGCTCCAATCGTGGCCGGCCCACGCACCGCCGGGCCACGGGCTGACGAGGGGCGGGAGCTGTGTGCCACCAGATACGCCGGGAATGCTGGGGATGCCGGAGATGGCGGACGTCACCGGATCGCTACCGACCTTCGTGAAGGGAGCTTTTTTGCCGCCGGGACTGACCGGCGCCACCGGATCACTGCCGACCTTCGTGACGGGTTCGGCATTGGCCACCGCGCCCGAGCCGAGGATCCCGGCGAGCGCCACCGCGCCGGCCGCCACGATCACGCCGGCCACGCGCTTGATCTTGTCCAGTCTTTCCCTTGTTGCTGCCATGGTTTTTTCCTTTGCCCGACCCGGCACCGTCACCGGGCCCTACGGCAACAATGTTACTGACCGGTAACTAAGCGATTCAAGCGCTTGAGACCACCGTCATATCGGCGAAGAAACGAAACGTAGAACACTGTCAGGCAAATGCCAGGCGCCCCTCAGGGCGGCGTTGAAATCGTGTCTAGGGCTTTGCTGTCGGGCGCCACGCACCGGCGGCCCGCGACTCGGGCGCGAGCCTAGGCCGTCCGCAATGTCGACGGGATCAGCGGCTCGTCGAGCAGCCGACCGAAGCGTTGGGTCAACGTCACACCATCGGGCCGGTCGTCCAACCACGCCCGCAGCAACCGGTAACCCTCGATGTAGGTGCTGGTGTAGGCCCGCCACAGCGGCGAGGACAGGAACCGCAGCGACTGTCTGGCGCGGTCGTCGTCGACCAGCAGCCACCGCTTGAGGAACTCCGCCACCTCGTCGACGTCGCGATGCTCGTCGTGCAGCATCAGCGCCGCGTCCTGGCGCACATCGGCCAGCCCGGCCACCGCCTCCGAGATCGCCTCCGCGCGTTCCCCGTCGAACCGCAGCCCCAGGTCGGCGTAGATGTCGGCGGCCCATGCCCCCCAGCCCGGCCCGACGATGGCATGCAACGCCAGGTCGGCCAGGCCCTCGGCCATCAGGCACTGCGGGGTGTTGACGAGGAAGATCGTCTGTTCCAGTTCGCCGTCGCGAGCCACCAGGCCGGCCTCTTTGCGGCAATGCTCGGTGTGATGGCCCGGGTAGGACTCGTGGGCCACCAGCCGGGGCAGGTTGGCCATCTGTTGTTTGAGGTCGGCGTTGACCGCAACGGTGGACTTGTAATCGCCCAGGTAGTAGTTGAACCCCGACCACGGCTTGTCGGTGACCACCTCATAGGTGATGGTCTCGGTCTCCGGCAGGGGGTACGCGGCACGCACCTTGTCTCGCAGGGCCGACGAGAACGCGTGGATGCACTCCTCCAGCCGGGCCGGCGGGATCTCGTCTCCGGTGCGGTGGGCCTGAATTCGCTCGGTCAACGGGCCGGTGCCGCCGAGTGCGTCGTCGAGTTTGGCGTGCGCCTGGCGGTACTTCTCGGGGTCGCCCTTGCTGATCCGCACGTCGAAATAAGCCTGTACCTCGTCGACGAAACCGACCTGCTCACCGGCGAACTTGCGGCCCGCGCAGTTGAGCGCGCGCAGATGCGCGGCAATGTATTCGGCGCGGTCGTGATCGAGATCGTCAGGGATCTGGGTCAGTAACCGATCAGCCTGGCGGGCCAGCTCGGCCGGGTCCGGCGCGGGCTCGTTCTCCACCGCGCGGCGCAGCTGCGGGTCACCGGTGAAGGAGTCGACGTAACCGTCCTCGACCCGGTCAAAGCGCAGGCCGAGCAGCAGGTACTCGCGGATCAGCTCCGCTGAGTCTGACTTTTTGTCGATCCCATTACCCATGCCGACAACCGTAGATGCAAGACTGACCGAATGCCGCGGCCGAGCGAGCCGAGCCCCTATGTGGAGTTCGACCGAAGTCAATGGCGTGCACTGCGCATGTCGACACCGCTGAAACTCAACGAGGACGAGCTGCTGCGCCTGCGCGGTATGGGCGAGAAACTCGACATCCTCGAGGTCGAAGAGGTCTATCTGCCCCTGGCCCGATTGATCCATCTGCAGGTGGCCGCCCGGCAGCGCTTGTTCGCCGCGACGGCGGAGTTCCTCGGTGAGCCGCAGCAGAATCCGGACCGGCCGGTGCCGTTCGTCATCGGCGTCGCGGGCAGTGTGGCGGTCGGAAAATCGACCACCGCCCGTGTGCTGCAGGCCCTGTTGGCCCGCTGGGGCCACCATCCCCGGGTCGACCTGGTGACGACCGACGGATTTCTCTACCCGAACAAGGAGCTCAACCGCCGGAACCTCATGCACCGCAAGGGGTTCCCGGAGAGCTACGACCGGCGCGGGTTGATGCGGTTCGTCACCGCGGTGAAATCCGGGGCCGACGAGGTCTGTGCGCCGGTGTACTCACACCTGCTCTACGACATCGTGCCGGGCGAGAAGCAGGTGGTGCGGCACCCGGACATCCTGATCCTGGAAGGGCTCAATGTCCTGCAGACGGGGCCGGCACTGATGGTCTCGGACCTGTTCGACTTCTCGGTGTACGTCGACGCACGTATCGAGGACATCGAGAAGTGGTACATCTCCCGGTTCCTGACCATGCGTTCGACGGCGTTCGCGGATCCGGCCTCACACTTCCACCACTACTCGACGCTGACCGATGAGCAGGCCGTGTTCGCCGCGCGCGACATCTGGCATTCGATCAACCGGCCCAACCTGATCGAGAACATCCTGCCGACCCGGCCGCGGGCCACCCTGGTGCTCCGCAAAGACGCCGACCATTCGATCAACCGGCTGCGGCTGCGCAAGCTCTAGCCGGAGCACAGACACCAGATCGCCCAGAACCACAACGGTTCTGGGCGATCGCAGGTCGATCAGGCCGTGATCCGCTTGACCCCGACGTACTGCAGTTCGGCCATCGCCAGCGTGTAGATGCCGGTGCCGATGACGACCACGACGCCCGCGGTGGTCAGCGCCATGGTGAAGACAGCCACCAGGGCGATCACCGTGCAGGCCGCGTTGGCGACCACCGTGCCGATACCCGCGGGACGCACCCGCTCGATCCCGGCCAGGGCGAACACCGCGATGCCGTAGACGACCGAGAACACGCCGACGCCGTATTCGACGGATTTCGGCAGCCCGGTGAGATCGGCGAAGTACCCGGCCGCGGCCAGCAGTGCGATCCCGGCGATGCCGACGAGGACTGCGTCGAGCCGCATGGCCAGGCGCAGCAATGAATCGGTTCCCTTCCTGGTGCCAGCGGATCCGGTGGCGGTGATGGCGGTCATGATTCTCCTTCTCTCTGGTGGCGATAACTTGTCGTGCTTTCACTTCGAGCGGTGGAGCACGGTGCGGGGATACGCGCCGTAACCTCTTGCGGCGGCACCCCGCACCGGCTCGGGAAGGAGTCACGCCAGACGGCGCACTCCGCGGTACTGCAGCCAGGCCAACACGAAGGTGGCGCCGACGAATCCGAGCACCAACTCGTCGCCGGTCCCGGTCAACGACAACCAGCCGGTCACGATGGCGACGACCGTGGTGATCGCGAATGCCACGTTGCCGGCGAGGACGACGATGCCCACACGCCGGACCCGCGAAACCGCGGCCAGGACGTACAGCAGGGCGCCATAGCCGACCAGGGCGGCGCCGACGAACCACCCGGTGGTGGCGGACAGGCCCGCGATGCGGGCCAGTTGATCGGCGGCCATGGCGACCAGCAGGCCGACGCCGGCGCACACGGTGGCATCTGCGCGCAAAGCAAATCGCAGCAGAACATCTTCCGTAGCCGCTCCGGCGGTGGCGTCGGATTGGGGTCGGTTCAGGATCGCGGTCATATCGGGCTCCTCGGCGATGAGGGTGTCGATTGGTGGAACACCTCCGACCCTGCCCAGAAGGTGCTGCCAGATCGACGCCAAACACTGCCAAGCGCTGCCAAGCCCAGGTCAGCGCCGCTTCTGGAGGGGGAGCTCCCTATCGGCCGCCGGAGCCGACCGCCGGCGCCAGGTCACCACGCAGGTCCGCCGCGATCACCCGCGCCGCGGCGTTCTGCCAGTTGTGGAGTGAGCGCTGTGGCACTTCGGTGACAAGCCACTGCCACGCCTGCCGCGCGACCGGGTCGAGACCGGCGGCGGTGGCGTTCTGCGCGTAGGCGCGGACCCCGACGACGTAGGGGAAGTACAGCGAGTTGTAGTGGCGCCATTGCTCGGTGGTGCCGAAATCGCCGCCGTCGCGGGGCTTGAGTGCGGCGATGCGGTCAGCCAGCAGCGCCTTGAGTTCGTTAGCCCGTTCCAGCGGCTGGTCCGGTGCCCCGCGCTGTACCAGCCGGGCGTCGATGGCGGGCAGCGCGGTCAGCGGGCTGGCCACCAGTTTCGACAGATCGGCGTAGTGGCCGAGGGCACGTCGCGTGAGTCGGGCGAAGGCGTCGTCGTCGATGCCGCCCAGCGGATGATCCGATCGCAGCGGCAGCGCGGCCTCGGTCTGGCGCAATGCCTCGCGGTCGGCGCGCAGATCCGGGGACCGGGCGAAGGCCAACCGGTCGAACAGCCCGGCCAGCGGATCGGCCAGCACTTCCACCGCGACCGCGACGGCCAGGCTGGTGAACAACAGGATTGTCATGACCGTGCGGCCGGCTCCGGCGTCGAGCACCGTCATGCCGATCAGCGCCTGGGCCGCGAACGGAACCGCGATCACCAGCGTGCCGATGATCGAGCGGCGCATGTCCGCTCGTAACGCCTGGCCCTCGTCGAAGGCGTCCCAGATCGCGACCGCCACACCGAGCAGTGCGACGTCGAACCCGGTGGAGGCCAGCGCCAACCAGCTCGGCACCAACCCGAGCGGGATCACCAGGATCGCGTTGCCCAGCGCGAAGAACAGCGTCGCGACGATGATGAAGCCCACCACCGATCCGGGTTTCGCGCCGCCGAGCACGGCTTTGACCATGGCGCCGAGCGAGGACAACGAGATCACCGCGAACATCACCCAGTGACCGGTCCGCAGCGGGCCGTCGACGCTGCCCGCGAGCCCCGCCCCGGCGAACGCCAGCACTGCGACGGCGAAGATCGCCGCGATCTCACCCACGCGGGACCGGAAGGTGTCGGCCGGGCGGGCAAGTTCGACCATGACCGCGAACCAGGCGATACCCGGCAATGCCACCAGATAGATCTCGATGCGGCTGAGCACTTCCGAGCCGGTGACCAGCCGGACCGCGTCGAGCGCGACCACGACCGCGAAGCTCGTCAGCCCGATCGCCGCGAGGACGAGGACGGGTTTACGCGGGTCGCGGGCAAGCAGGTATAAACCCAGCCACCAGCTGAGGGTGAAGACCACTGCCGACAGCGCAGCCATGTCTCAAGTTTGGCACTACTTGCCGAATCTGCGGTGCCGGGCCGTGTAATCGCGCAATGCGCGCAGGAAGTCGACGCGACGGAAGGCGGGCCAGTACGCCTCGGTGAACCACATCTCCGAATATGCGCTCTGCCACAACAGGAATCCGCTGAGGCGTTGCTCACCTGAGGTGCGGATGACGAGATCCGGGTCGGGTTGGCCTGAGGTGTACAGGTTCTCGGAGATGCCGTCGACCGTGACCGCGTCCACGAGTTGTTCGGCGGTGGCACCGTTGGCCAGTTCCTTCGACAGCAGCGAGCGCACGGCGTCGACGATCTCCTGACGGCCGCCGTAGGCCACGGCCACGTTCACATGGAACTTCCCGCCCCTGCCGGTGGTCGATTCGACCGCCTCGCGCAGTCGACGGGCCGGCTCCTCCCCCAACAACTCCAGGTCACCGACGGTGCGCACCGTCCAGGTGTTCGACGGGGCGCAGATCTCCTCGACCACGTCGGTGATGATCTCGAGCAGGGCGGACAGCTCTTCGGGATCGCGCTGCAGGTTCTCGGTCGAGAGCAGGTAGACCGTCGTCATCTCGATGCCTGCGGCCTGGCACCAGCGCAGCATCTCGGCGATCTTGGCCGCGCCCATCCGGTAGCCGATGCTGACGTCGTCGTAACCTGCGTCACGCGCCCAGCGGCGGTTACCGTCGCACAGCACCGCGATGTGGCGAGGTAGCTCAGATCTGGACTGCGCCAGTTCCTGACGCAACCGCATCTCGTAGAGCCGATAGGCCGGTTCCTTGAGCCGCGGGGGAATGATGTCCACGAGAGTCCAGACTACTGTGAGCGTCGGGGTACACCATGTTGTTCAACGGAGGTGACATGACCGCGCCGACGGGTAGCACCAAGCCCTACCGCTCAGCTGCCGCACTGAACCGGCCTGCAGAAGATCTGCCTGAGGCGGTCGCCGAGGGCGTCGCCCAGTTCCTGGGCAAGCCACGCGCACGGGGCTGGATCCACGTGTATTCGGCGGTGGTCGCATTCATCGCCGGTGCGGCTCTGGTGTCGGTGTCATGGTCGGTGGAATCCACCCGAGCCGGGCTGGCCACGCTGCTGTACACCTTCACGATCGTGGCGATGTTCACCGTCAGCGGCACCTATCACCGGGTGAACTGGAAATCCGCCTCCGCCCGCAAGTGGATGAAGCGCCTCGATCACTCGATGATCTTCATCTTCATCGCCGGCAGCTACACCCCTTTCGCGCTGCTGGCTCTGCCCGAATCCAAAGGCATGGTGCTGTTCTGGATCGTCTGGGGTGGGGCGATCGCGGGCGTGCTGCTCAAGATGTTCTGGCCGTCGGCACCACGCTGGCTCGGCGTACCGCTCTACATCCTGCTGGGCTGGGTCGCGGCCTGGTTCATCGGACCGATCATGCACGGGGCCGGGGTGGCGGCGGTGGTGCTGTTGATCGTCGGCGGCGCGCTCTACAGCATCGGCGGCGTGCTCTACGCGCTCAAATGGCCCAACCCCTGGCCCACCACGTTCGGCCATCACGAGTTCTTCCACGCCTGCACCGCGGTCGCGGCGATCTGCCACTACATCGCCATGTGGTTCGCCGTCTTCTGATCCGTCAGCACGCCAGAAACACAAAAGCCCCGCACCGTCACACGACGATGCGGGGCCTTCGACCGGAGCTAGAGCGTGACGGTGTCTGCCTGTGACCAGTAGGCCTTCATCGCGCTGATCTTGCCGTCGCCGTCGAACACCATCACGTCGATGGGCTCGATCTGCATGCTGGTGGTGCCGAAGTCCATCGTCAGCCGGAAGTGGAACGCGGCCTCGTGGCCGGCCACCCGGAGCGTCACCAGCTCGGTCTTGCCCTTGATGTTCTCGACGTTGGCGTAGAAGCCGCGGATGGCGGCCCGTCCGATGTGAACCTCACCGCCGCCCACCGGATCCTCGACGGTCGCGTCGTCCGCATACAGCTCGGCGATCTCGTCGGCACTTCCGCTGGCGACCAGGTCGAGGTAGCGCTTGACGGTCTGGGTGATTTGCTCGGCGTTGGGCATGGCCGCGAGGCTACACGGCGCCACTTCCGCCGTCCGGAGGTTCACCACCCAGCGAGACTGCAAGTTCCCCGACGGTGGTGACGGGCAGGTCGCACACCGTGCCGCGACACACATAGGCGGCGTCGGCGCCGTCCACCCGGTCGCGCCCCCGAAGCAACGGCGACGAGTCTGCGGAACCTGGGGCACCCCCGACGACCAGTGCCCCACCGGGGGCCAGCCGGCGCGCGGCGGCCAACAGATCAGAGGACGGATCGCCGGCCACCGCGACCTGGATCGGTCCGCACACCTGCGCCTCCGCGACCGCCAGCCAGTGCCCGCCGGACCGGGCCGCACGGGCCAGGATCGGCGTGGCCGAGGACAACGTCGCCTGTGCTGCATCCACATACCGCTGCGACCCCGTCAGGTAGCCCGCCGCCTGCAGGGCCTCAGCGATCAGTGAGGCGCCCGACGGCGTCGCGCCGTCAATCGGGTCGGCGGGGCGCACCATGAGTTTCTCGGCGTCGTCGGCGGTGTCGAACCAGCGACCCGGCTGATCGGGATCCGCAAAATGGTCGAGGGCGATATCCAACAACCCAACCGCCTCGGACAACCCGAAGCCGGTGAGCTGGTAGAGCGTGAGCAACGCGGTGGCCAGCGCCGCGTAATCCTCCAGGATGGCCGCGCTCTCCCCCACCCGACCGCCAAGGCCGGCACGGCGCAGCCGACCGTCCACCACGTGCAGGTCAAGCAATCGGCGCGCGCAATCGAGTGCCGCAGAAAGCAATTCGGGTTGCTCGAGGGCCACCGAGGCTTCGGCCAACGCAGTGATGGCCAGCCCATTCCAAGCGGTCACCACCTTGTCGTCGCGCGCCGGCTGGGGTCGCAGCGCGCGGGCCGCCGACAACGCCGTACGCACCGACTCGAAACGAGCCTCATCGTCGGGATCGCGATGCAGTTGCAGCACCGAGGCACCGTGCTCGAACGTCCCGTCGACCGTCACCCCGAAAAGTGAAGCCGCCCAATCTCCGTCGTCATCCCCCAGCACCGAGCGCAGTTCGGCGGGGGTCCACACGTAGGTCAGACCTTCGCGCCCACCGGCGTCGGCGTCCAGCGACGAGGCGAACATGCCGCCGGCCCCCAAGTCCGACATGATGAAGGCGGCTGTCTGTCCAGTCACCCTGCGTGCCAACGGATCCCCGGTCCGACGCGCCAGGTGCGCGTAAGCCCGGAGCAGCAACGCGTTGTCGTACAGCATCTTCTCGAAGTGCGGCACCACCCAGTGCGGGTCGATGCTGTAGCGCGCGAATCCACCGGCCAGCTGGTCGTAGATGCCGCCGCGGGCCATCGCCGTACACGTGCGCTGCACGGCCGTCAGCGCCGGCACGGATCCGGTGCGTTCGTGGTGACGCAGCAGCCCTTCCAACAACGCCGAGGGCGGGAACTTCGGCGCGCCGCCAAAGCCCCCGTATGTCTCGTCCTCGTCGTGCAGCACCGCAGCCACCGCGTGATCGCACAGTTCCGGCCCCACCGGCGCCCCGCCGCCCGGCAGTCCGGCCGACATCGACCGCAATTCGGTGGCGATCTGATCCGAGGCCCGCTCGACCTCGTCGCGCCGATCCCGCCAGGTTTCGGCGACCGCGTCCAGCAGTTGCAGGAACCCCAGCTTCGGGTAGTACGTGCCGCAGAAGAACGGCCGGCCGTCGGGGGTCAGGAAGCAGGTCATGGGCCAGCCGCCCTGCCCGGTCAACGCGACGGTGGCGTTCATGTACACCGCGTCCAGATCGGGACGCTCTTCACGGTCGACCTTGATGCAGACGAATCCGTCGTTGAGCACGGCTGCCACTTCCGCGTCGTCGAACGACTCATGCGCCATCACGTGACACCAGTGACACGCCGCGTAGCCGATGGACAGCAGGATGGGGACGTCGCGCGAGGCGGCCTCAGCGAGCGCTTCGGGCGTCCATTCCCGCCAGTGCACCGGATTGTCGGCGTGCTGGCGGAGGTACGGGCTGGTGGACCCGCCGAGGGTGTTACCCGCCACCCGGCTCACGTGGCTGACCTTGGTGGTCATCGGGAGTGCTGTTCGCCGCGTCGCCATCCGCGTCCTCGGCCGTGCCCTCGTCGGCGGCCTGATCGGGCTCGGGGTGTTCCCGGTCGAAAGACTCGGGCAGCTTGCGCAGGTGCCGGTTCATCGACCAGACCAGTGCGAAGGTTCCGATCAGCAGCGCCACCGTGATGAGCAGGCCGAGCGGGGTCGCCTTACCGAACTCGGGTCCGGTGTTGCGGGGCTCGTCGGCGAGCAGTGTGACCACTGCAGTCATTGTGTCGATCATTTCTCAATCCCGGTGAACAGGTCGTCTTCCGGCAGATTCACCGGCACACGCGACCGCGCCAACTCGAACTCCTCAGTCGGCCAGAGCCGCTGCTGCCACTCGATCGGCGCATGGAAGAAATCGCCTTTCGGATCGATCTGGGTCGCGTGCGCGCGCAGCGCATCGTCGCGCTGACTGAAGTACTCCGAGCATTCAACACGGGTGGTGACCCGCTTGGCGAATATGTCGTGATCGGGTTCCCAGTGCTCCAGCCATTTGCCGAAGGGGCCCGTCCTACCGTTCTTGGCGAACTCGTCCTGCAGCAGTTGCATGCGCTGGCGCAGGAAGCCGTGGTTGTAATACAGCTTCGACACGCTCCAAGGCGTCCCGGCCTCGGGATACTGCCGGTGGTCGGCGGCCGCCTCGTAGGCCGCCACCGACACCTCGTGACAACGGATGTGATCGGGGTGTGGGTAACCGCCGTTCTCGTCGTAGGTGGTCAGCACATGCGGCTGGAACTCCCGGATGACCCGGACCAGCCGGCTGACCGGCTCGGCGATCGGCACACACGCGAAACAGCCGTCCGGCAGCGGGGGCAGCGGGTCGCCCTCGGGCAGGCCCGAGTCCACGAAACCCAGCCAGTGATGCTCGACACCGAGGATCTCGGCCGCCTTGGCCATCTCGTCGCGGCGCACCTCGGTGATCCGGCCGTGGACCTCGGGGAGGTCCATCGCCGGATTGAGAATGTCGCCGCGCTCGCCACCGGTGAGCGTCACGACCATGACGCGCACACCTTCAGCCGCATAGCGTGCGGTGGTTGCCGCCCCCTTGCTGGACTCGTCGTCCGGGTGGGCATGCACCGCCATCAACCGCAGTTCACTCATTTCGCTTTCATCTAACTACGGCGTCCTCTTACCTAATCCCTCTACCCGACCTTCAGCCCTGGGCTGCGGTGACGTGTCTGTCTGGCCCTATAGTTCCAGTTCTGATGATCGAACGCCCCGCCGCCCGCTACGGATCCCGCCAATTGTCCCGCCGGACCCGGCGATGGATCACGTTCGCACTGGTCGGCCTGGTGGTGGTGGCGGGTGTGATCCTCGCGGTCGTGGCCTTCCAGCGATTGGGCACCGGCGAGGTGAAAGGCGAGCTCTCGGCCTACGAACTGATCGACAACCAGACCGTCTCGGTGACGATCGGGGTGACCCGTCCCGACCCGTCGAAGCCGGTGGTGTGCATCGTCCGGGCCCGCTCGATCGACGGCAGCGAGACCGGCCGGCGTGAAATCCTGGTCGGCCCGTCCGACCACACGGTGGTGCAGGTGACCACGGAAGTGAAATCCAGCCGGACTCCCGTGATCGGCGACGTCTACGGTTGCGGGACGGATGTGCCGTCCTACCTGGTAGCGCCCTGATTCTGACGTCCGCAACCCACGTCTGACAGCGATTAAATGAAGATTCGTTGGCCGCTCGGTGGTACGATTGTGCGATACACGGTTCCTCGCTGGGGCCGTGTATTGCTGCATTAGCACTCGGTTAGGTGCCGACGCCCGCGGCAATACACGCGCCTTCCCCGGCGGAAACAACGGACTTGGTACGCGAGGAAGGCGCATCAGCGCCTTAGCAAGATAGACAGGAGCGCGAGAATATGACCGACACACAGGTCACCTGGCTCACTCAGGACGCATTCGACCGGTTGAAGGCGGAGCTGGATCAGCTGATCGCCAACCGGCCGGTGATCGCCGCCGAGATCAACGACCGTCGCGAAGAGGGCGATCTGCGCGAGAACGGTGGCTATCACGCCGCCCGCGAGGAGCAGGGCCAGCAGGAGGCCCGCATCCGCCAGCTGCAGGAGCTGCTCAACAACGCCAAGGTCGGTGAGGCTCCCAAGCAGTCCGGCGTCGCGCTGCCCGGTTCGGTCGTCAAGGTGTACTACGACGACGACAAGAAGGACACCGAGACGTTCCTGATCGCCACCCGCCAGGAGGGCATCAGCGACGGCAAGCTCGAGGTGTACTCCCCCAACTCACCGCTGGGCAGTGCCCTCATCGACGCCAAGGTCGGCGAGTCGCGCACGTACACCGTGCCCAACGGCAACACGGTCAAGGTCACCCTGATCAGCGCCGAGCCCTACCACGCCTGACGGGGCGGCCCGGGCGAAGCAGTACAGTCGGGGAAATGGCGCAAATCGCCGAAGACCTGTTCTTGCTGTTGCTGGACAACGCAGCCGCGCAGCCCGGGCTTGACCGTCACCGCAGGGAGAAAGTACTCAGCGCCGCGGTACTACTGGATCTGGCATACGCCTGCCGGATCCGCCCCGCCATGGCCGGCGAACCGATCGAGGCCGGTCGGCTGATCGCGTTGGCCGGTGATTGGCCCGTCGATCCGGTCGGTGACCCGGCGTTCGAACTACTGCAACGCCGGCCGCTTGCGGCCGATACCGCGTTGACCAAGCTGAGCAAGCACATCCAGCCCACCCTGGAGCAGCATCTCGAACGCCTCGGACAGATCCGCCGAGTCCGGATGCCCGGCAAGGGCTTTCCGGGTATGCCGGTGTACTGCTGGCCGCTGACCAACCGGGATCGGGTGAGTCAGACACGGGCGGCCCTGCTGGCCACGTTGTTCGACGGCCACAATCCGGTACCGGCGATCGCCGCGATCATCTGCCTACTGCATGCGGTTGACGGCCTGGGCGCCGTACTGAGTCTCAACGACCGGGGCTGGCGCTGGGTACATGCCCGATCCACCGAAATCGCCACGGGCATTTGGGTGGACGAGACCGCGTCGGCACTGCCGGAGATGAATCTGGCAGTGACGACGTCGGCGTTGCGTCCGGCTCTGATGAGCTAGGACAGGGCCTGCTCCAGGTCGGCCAGCAGATCGGCGGCATGCTCGATACCCACCGACAGGCGCACCAGGTTGTCGGGCACCTCCAGCTGCGACCCCGCGGTCGACGCGTGCGTCATGGCACCCGGGTACTCGATCAGCGACTCCACCCCGCCGAGCGACTCGGCGAGAATGAAAAGCTCAGTACGCGAGCACAATTCACGTGCCGCACGGGGCCCACCGCGCAGCTGCAGGCTCACCATGCCGCCGAAACCGGACATCTGCCGCGCAGCGACATCGTGGTTGGGATGGCTGACCAGACCGGGATACAGCACGGTCTCGACCGCGGGGTGACCGTCGAGGAATTCGGCGATGAGCGCGGCGTTTTCGCTGTGCTGACGCATCCGCAGCACCAGAGTCTTGAGCCCCCGCATGGTCAGGTACGCGTCGAACGGACCCGGCACCCCTCCGGCGCCGTTCTGCAGGAATGCGAATGCCGCGTCGAGCTCCTCGTCGTTGGTCAGCAGCGCACCACCCACCACATCCGAGTGCCCACCGATGTACTTGGTGGTCGAGTGCAACACGATGTCGGCACCCAGGAGCAGCGGCTGCTGCAGCGCCGGGGAGGCAAACGTGTTGTCCACCAACACCTTGACGCCCGAGGTCGCAGCGATCTGCACGATCCCGGCGATGTCGGCGATACTCAGCAACGGGTTGGTCGGTGTCTCCACCCAGATCATCCGGGTACGCGGGGTCAGGGCCGACCGCACCGCGTCCAGGTCGCTCAGCGGGACGGGGGTATGCGTGACGCCCCACTGCGAGAACACCTTGTCGATCAGCCGGAAGGTGCCCCCGTAGGCGTCATCGGGGATCACCACATGATCGCCGGGCCGCAGCACCGCGCGAAGGGCACAGTCGGTGGCGGCCATGCCCGAGCTGAATGCTCGCCCGTAGGCGGCTTCCTCGACCGCGGCCAGTGCCGATTCGAGGGCGGCCCGGGTGGGGTTGCCCGTCCGGGCGTACTCGAATCCGCCGCGCAATCCGCCGACGCCGTCCTGGGCGAAGGTCGAACTGGCGTAGATCGGGGTGTTGACGGCTCCGGTGCCCGGGTCGGGCCGGTAACCGGCGTGGATGGCTTTTGTGGCCAGACCGTGCCACTTGCGCTGTTCGCTCATAACGTAGTGAGCCTATCGGGGCGGGTACACGTACGGATTCGGGCCGCCCTGCGGGCCGGGATACGCGGTGGGCGCGGGAGTAGATACCGGGGCGGGCAGGCACACCGTGGTCAGCATCTTGTCGGCGATGGTCTGACGCTTGCCGTCCCACAGCGGCATCAGGTAACCGATGTAGAAGATGCTGTCGAGGAAGTGTGCGATCTGGCGCAGCAGTGACATACCCAAACCGATCGGCTGGCCGGTCTTCTCGCTGACCACCTTGAACTTCATGACCTTCTTGCCGATGCTCTGCCCGGTCTTGCCCTGTCGGTGGCCGAAGTTCCACACCAGGTAGGCCATCGGCAGCAGACCGAAGAACGCGAAGGTCACCAGGAGCAGTACCGCGACTGCAGCGCCGGAGGGCTCACCCTGTGAATCCTCCGTCGCCGTGGCAGCCATCACGCTTGCCATGAGGACCCCGTACCCGACCATCACGATCACGATGATCGGAATCTGATCGATCACCGAGGCCAGCACGCGGTCCAGCCACGGCGTGTATGCGTTCGGATTCGGCACCGGCTGGCCGTAGTTCCACTGCGGCGAGGGGCCGGGCGCCGGGTAGGGCGACGGTCCGGGTGTCGGGTAGCCGGTGGGCCCGGGGCCGTACGGATTGCCCTGCCCCGCAGTGGGATAAGGGCTGGGGTACGGATTCATCCCCGGGGTGTTGGGGTCGGCGATATATCCAGACCCGGGCGGCGGCTGCAGTGTCATGAACAAATGATGTCACGCAGCACAACGCCCACGGCGCAGACATTTCTGCCGTACGCGCCGTGGGCGTTGAATTCGGTTCTGCTACTGGGACAGCGGTGCCACCGGGCCGCCGCTGAGCCGGCGCCAGGCGTACACCTGGATGAGAAGGATCAGCGGGATTCCCACGATCAAGCCGAGCCCGCACGGGATCGACCCGACAATGGAGATGGCGATCATCACGAGCACCGTGACCAGCACCGTGCCGAATTTGGGCTTGACGAGGTTGAAGCTCGCCTTGACCGCGTCGACACCTTTGAGATTGCGGTCGACAGCTGCCACGGTCGTGAACAGGAACAGCACACCGAGAAGCAGCTCGGCGATCCACGCCAACGGCATGCTCAGGAACACGAGTCCAGGCATCAGGATCGTGGGGAGGAACAGCACCAGGACGACCGCAAAGATGATCAGTCCGACAAGCACAGTCGCGAGGATCACGTTGCCGACGTTGCGCGGCTTGAAGAACGATCCGATCGTCACCGGCTGCCCGTTGGCGATGTCGAGCAGGCCCGCGGTGTAGGCCGCCGCGATCCATCCGCTCATGATCAACAGCACGATTCCGCCGATGAACATCACGACGCCGCCGGCGACACCGAGATTGCTCGACGCCGAGACGCCGAAGCCCGAGTCATAGGACTCGTAGCTGCTGGTGGTGTCGGGCGAGACGGCGGTCGCGATCACCATGAAGATGGCGTAGACGGCACCGATCGCGGCTCCGAACACCAGCCCCGGCACGATCAATTCGACCGGATGCTTGAGGAACTTGTTCCAGGCCCACGAGAAAGCGTCACCGACGCTGTACGGCGCACCGCCGAAGCCGGGGCCACCTGCGGGCGGGTATCCGGGGGCCGGGTATCCAGGCGGCGGATAGCCGCCCGGAGGCTGGTAACCACCGGGAGGGGGAAATCCACCAGGCGGCGGGTAGCCGCCACCCTGCGGCGGGGGCGGGGGCGGGTAACCACCCTGTTGCGGCGGAGGTGGGTAACCACCGGGAGGGGGAAATCCACCGGGCGGCGGGTAGCCACCCTGTTGGGGCGGCGGCGGTGGTGGATAGCCGCCCTGCTGGGGCGGCGGCGGGGGCGGATACCCACCCTCTGGCGGCGGCGGGTAACTCCCGGGCGGGGGCGGTTGATCGGTCACGTCGAAAGCTCTCCTCATCTCGGATAGCGGTCCGCGAATGGACGCTACTTTCTGCCAGCACCTAGATCTACAGACTGCTTCACAGGCAGATTACGCACCGTCAACCCAGTTGGACAGGTCAACACGAGCGCATTCGCTGGGTGCAGAAGGACGTTCGTCGCTTTGGGCGGTGATGGTGACTGAGTTTGCCGGCCCTAGGCCAGCTCACCCTAGCTGAGAAGTTGCTGGAGGCAAGGTATTCCACGCGGCGCGATGCCCCCGATGTGTCTAGTGCCGACCGCCGCCCTCGGACAGGAACCCGAGCAGATCGTGGCGGGTGAGCACGCCGACAGGCTTGCCCTCCTCGACGACCATCACCGCGTCGCACTCGCGCAGCGTCTTGGCGGCCGTGGAAACCAACTCCCCCGCACCGATAAGCGGCAACGGCGGGCTCATGTGTTCCGCGACCGCGTCGGCCAACTTCGCCCGGCCCTCGAACACCGCGGACAGCAGTTCCCGCTCTGACACGCTGCCGGCGACCTCGCCCGCCATCACTGGAGGCTCGGCGCCGACCACCGGCATCTGGGAGACGCCGTATTCGCGGAGGATGCCGATCGCGTCGCGCACCGTCTCCGAAGGGTGGGTGTGCACCAGGTCGGGCAGCGCGCCGGACTTGCCGCGCATCACGTCTCCGACGGTCGACTGCTCGATCGAACCGTCCAGCCGGTTGCGCAGGAATCCGTAGGACGACATCCATGCGTCGTTGAAAATCTTTGAGAGATAACCGCGTCCGCCGTCGGGCAACAACACCACGACGACCGAGCCCGGGCCGGCCTTGCGGGCCACCTCGAGTGCGGCCACCACGGCCATGCCGCAGGATCCGCCGACCAGCAGCGCCTCTTCGCGGGCCAGCCGTCGGGTCATGTCGAACGAATCGGCGTCGGAGACGGCGATGATCTCGTCGGGGACCGAGGGGTCGTATGCCGACGGCCAGAAGTCCTCGCCGACGCCTTCCACCAGGTAGGGACGGCCCGTCCCGCCGGAGTAGACCGAGCCTTCCGGATCGGCGCCGATGATCTTCACCTTCCCGTCCGATACCTCCTTGAGGTACCGGCCGGTGCCGGTGATGGTGCCGCCGGTGCCGACGCCGGCCACGAAATGCGTCACCGTTCCATCGGTGTCGGCCCAGATCTCCGGGCCCGTGGTCTCGTAGTGGCTCTCCGGCCCCATCGGGTTGGAGTACTGGTCCGGCTTCCAGCCGCCGTCGATCTCCTCGACGAGGCGGTTGGAGACGCTGTAGTAGCTGTCCGGGTGGTCCGGCGGTACCGCCGTCGGGCACACCACGACCTCGGCACCGTAGGCGCGCAACACATTCTGCTTGTCCTCGCTGACCTTGTCAGGGCAGACGAAGATGCACTTGTATCCGCGCGTCTGGGCCACCAGCGCCAGACCCACCCCGGTGTTGCCGGACGTCGGTTCGACGATGGTGCCGCCGGGCTTGAGCTCACCGCTGGCCTCGGCGGCGTCGATCATCTTGGCCGCGATGCGGTCCTTTGAGCTGCCACCGGGGTTCAGGTACTCGATCTTGGCCAGGACCACCCCCGAGCCTTCGGGGACAACTGAGTTCAGCTGGACCAGCGGGGTATTGCCGATGAGCTCACTGATGTGCCTGGCGATGCGCATACGTCAATGGTCTCAGGCCCGCCGAAAGCTCACCAGGTGGCCTCTCGAATGTATTCGCCGATCTGACGCAACGAGCGCTTCGCTTCCGACGCCAGAGGCGCCGCGAGCTGGAAGACATGCATCTGACCGGGCCAGATCCGGAGCTCGACGGGAACCCCCGCCGCGGCCAGCATGTGCGCGGCTTTTCGCGCATCGCTGAGCAGAACCTCCGAGCCCGACGCGTGGATCAGCGTGCGCGGCAGACCGGGCTCGACATGATCGAGCGGCTCGTAGACCTGCTCACCCTTGCGTCTGGCCGCGGCCTCGATGAGCTCGACGAGGGCTTCGAACGCCTTGGCCGGGAACATCGCCTCCGAGTGCATGTTCGGGTGGTTGGCCCGGGACTCGTTGTCGATCTCGAACAGCGGCGACATCGTCACCAGCGCGGCCGGCATCTCGCCCTCGTCGACCAGGCGCTCGGCCAGTGCCAGCGACAGATAGCCGCCTGCCGAGTCGCCGGCCAGCACGATCTGGTCCGGCTGGTAGCCGGCCAGCCGCAGCCAGCGGTACGCGTCGTAACAGTCGTCGATCGCGGTGCCCACCGAGTGCTTGGGCAGCATGCGGTAATCGACCACGAGCACCGGGCTGTCGGCGTATCCGGACAGAGCCGTGACGATCCCGGAGTGGGTATTGGCCCCGCAGGCCAGGAACGCACCGCCGTGCAGATAGAGGATGACGCTGCGTTTTCCGTCGGCGGGAAGGACGCCGTCGGCCCGCACGAGCTGCGCCTTGCAGTTGGGCAGCGCGATGGTGGCCTTGATGGTCCCGGGCGCCGGGCGGATCAGCCGGGCGGCGAAATTGACCAACCCGAACGGCCACGGCAGATGCGGTACGTGGCTACCAATTACCAGGGTCGGCTTGATTGTCAGCATGGCCGCCAGCGAAACCAATCGGCCTGCCAGGCTCGGGCCGTCCTCGACCACCTCGACGGGCGCGCCGTCACTGACCGGGAACCTACGCCCGCGGTGGGCCCTGGCTGGGCTTATGCCGGCATGATGCGACCTGGATATCTCGCTCGGTGCAGTCATCGTCACCACTTCCTACGTCTTTGTAGTGCTAGGTGAGCTTCGTCACTCAGACAACCCGGGTAACTTAGCTTGACATCCGTAAACAGTTCAACAGTCAAATAAACTGATTTGATACCGGACTTGATACAGCACCGTGATCGCCACGCTGAAGCGCCACGCGGAGAACCCGTCTGACCCACCTAGACTGGTCACGTGGGTTCAAGCCGAAGTGCTCCTCACGTGCGCGTCCCGCGCCGTTCGACCATCGCCCTCGCCGCTGCGGCGACGCTGGCGTCAACTGGATCGGCTTATATCGGAGCACGCAACCTGCTCAGTGGGCAGGCTGACAAGGCCCGTCAGGTCATCCCCAAGTCCTGGGACATCCCACCCCGCGCCGATGGCGTGTATCTCCCCGGCGGCGGGCCGGTCGAGAAGTGGGAACGCGGAGTCCCGTTCGACCTGCACCTGATGATCTTCGGCGACTCCACGGCCACCGGATACGGCTGCCGCGTGCCCGACGAGGTGCCAGGAGTGCTGATCGCGCGCGGTGTGGCCGAGCAGTTCGGCAAACGAGTCCGCTTGAGCACCAAGGCGATTGTCGGCGCCACATCCAAGGGGTTGTCCGGCCAGATCGATGCCATGTTCGTCGCGGGCCCACCGCCGGATGCCGCTGTGATCATGATCGGCGCCAACGACATCACCAAACCCAACGGCATCGGGCCGTCGGCGCGACGGGTCGGCGACGCTGTGCGCCGGCTACGGGCGGCGGGAGCCGTCGTCGTGGTCGGCACCTGCCCCGACTTCGGGGTGATCACCGCCATCCCTCAACCGTTGCGCACCGTCGCGCGCAACCTCGGCCTGCGCCTTGCCCGCGCCCAGGCCGGCGCCGTGCGAGCGGCCGGCGGCATACCCGTGCCGTTCTCCGATCTCCTGGCCCGGGACTTCCACAAGGCCCCTGACCTGCTGTTCTCCGAGGACATGTTCCATCCGTCGGCGGCCGGTTATGCACTGGCGGCCAAGCAGTTGCTGCCTGCGCTGTGCACTGTCCTCGGCGAGTGGGACGGCGACGAGGCGCTGGAATCCGGAGCCGCCGACACCCGGACACTGTTGACCCGGCTCGGCGGAGTCAGCAGGCTGTGGCGCCGCTCAACCGGGGTGCCCGCACCCATCGTGGTGCACGCGGGCTAGTTTCAACCTGAGTTTTCTAAGCCATTCGATTAGCAGGAGCCGTCATGCCTGAAGCCGTCATCGTTGCCACTGCCCGCTCGCCGATCGGCCGGGCCGTCAAGGGCTCACTGGCCACCATGCGTCCCGACGACCTGGCCGCGCAGATGGTCAAGGCCGTTCTCGACAAGGTGCCCGCACTGGATCCGCGCGACGTCGTCGACCTGATGATGGGCTGCGCACAGCCCGCCGGTGAGGCCGGCTACAACATCGCCCGCGCCGTGGCCGTCGAGCTCGGCTATGACTTCATGCCGGGCACCACCGTCAACCGCTACTGTTCCTCGTCGCTGCAGACCACCCGGATGGCGTTCCACGCGATCAAGGCCGGCGAGGGCGACGTGTTCATCTCCGCAGGCGTCGAGACCGTGTCGCGCTTCGGCGTCGGAGCCGCTGACGGCGCCCCGAACAGCAAGAACGCGTTGTTCGCCGACGCTCAGGAACGAACCGCCAAGCAAGCCGAGGGCGCCGACTCCTGGACCGACCCGCGCGAGAACGACCTGCTGCCCGACGTCTACATCGCGATGGGCCAGACCGGCGAGAACGTCGCGCTGCACACCGGCATCAGCCGCGAGGACCAGGACCACTGGGGCGTGCGGTCGCAGAACAAGGCCGAGGAGGCCATCAAGAACGGCTTCTTCGAGCGCGAGATCGTTCCCGTGACGTTGCCCGACGGCACCGTGGTCTCCACCGATGACGGCCCGCGTGCCGGCACCACCTACGAGAAGATCAGCCAGCTCAAGCCGGTGTTCCGGCCCAACGGCACCATCACCGCCGGCAATGCCTGCCCCCTGAACGACGGCGCGGCCGCCGTGGTGATCATGAGCGACACCAAGGCCAAGGAACTGGGCCTGACCCCGCTGGCCCGCATCGTGTCCACCGGCGTTTCCGGCCTGTCGCCGGAGATCATGGGCCTCGGCCCGATCGACGCCGTCAAGCAGGCGCTCGGGAACGCGAAGATGGAACTCTCCGACATCGACCTCTACGAGATCAACGAGGCGTTCGCGGTGCAGGTCCTCGGTTCGGCCCGCGCACTCGGCATGGACGAGGACAGGCTGAACGTCTCGGGCGGCGCGATCGCGCTGGGCCACCCGTTCGGCATGACCGGTGCCCGTATCACCGCGACGCTGCTGAACAACCTGCAGACCTACGACAAGACCTTCGGCATCGAGACCATGTGTGTCGGTGGCGGCCAGGGTATGGCGATGGTTGTGGAGCGCCTGAGCTAGTTCGCCTTTGCACCTTTGCACCTTTGCCGAGTCTGCGTACAGATCGGGATTTCACCCGATTTCGCGATCTGTACGCAGACTCGTTGCACTCACGGCAGGGTGACTTGCCTACCAGCGAGTGCGTCGCGGACCCGCCGCAGGATCTCGGACGGCCGGTCCTCTGCCACCACTCTGATGATGATCCAGCCCATCCGCTCCAGCTCGGCGATCCGGCGGATGTCCTTCACGTACTGCATGCGATCACTGCGATGTTGGTCGCCGTCGTACTCCACCGCGACCATCCATTCGGCCCAACCCATATCGAGGTAGGCGAACGGATAGCCATTTGCCCCCACCACGGGGATCTGAGTCTGCGGGCGCGGTAGACCGTCGTCGATGAGGAGCAGGCGCAGCCAGGTTTCTTTCGGGGATTGGGCCCCTGCATCGAGCATCGGAAGCACCCTCTCCAGTTGGCGCAGTCCGCGGGCTCCGCGATGCCGTGCCGCCACTTCTTCGACATCGCCAACCTTGAATCCTGTTGCCCTGGCGAGGGAATCGAGCCGGGCCACCGCGCGACCGATCCCCGGGGTGCGGCCGATGTCGAAGGCAGTCCGCTCCGGTGTCGTCACGGGAAGCTCGTGGACCTGTCCGATCTCGGTCGGCTGCAAGCACATTGCGGATGTCCGCACGCCGCGCGGGCACCGGGCATTGACCCACATCAACTCGATCGGTGCGGAATCGTCGACCCATTTCGCCCCGTGCAAGGCCGCCGCGGTGATACCTGCCAGCACTCCCTGGCGGTGCGACCACAGCCATGCCGCCCTGGCCCGATCAACCAGCCCCGGGCTGAAGTCCCGGGCCACATAGACATCAGGGAAGACGGCGCGGAAGTTGGCACGCAACTGGTGCTTGCGGATCAGACCGGCCCGCAACGCTTCTGAGCCGATGAACGGACTGTCGAAGATGCTCACGGCGCCTACGGTGCGAGGCATCCCCGACAGCCACCATTCATGAAAGCGTCGGCGAGCCACGGCTGTGGATGAAATCGACTCTGTGTACAGGCCTCCGAGCCTGCGCTCAGAGCACGGTTTCGCGCGATTTCGCGCTCTCAGCGCAGACTCGGCGCTCTCAACGCAGACTCGGCGCTTGCCCGAAAAATGCAAAAGAAAAAGGCGCCCGCAATCGCAGACGCCTTTCTCGGGGCAGGGTTGCTAGTCGTTGTTGAAGTACGACAGCAACCGCAGGATCTCGATGTACAGCCAGACCAGGGTGACGGTCAGGCCCAGGGCGATGCCCCATGCGGCCTTCTCCGGAGCACCGGCGCGGATCATCTGGTCCGCTGCGTCGAAGTCGATCAGGAAGCTGAACGCAGCCAGGGCAATGACGAACAGCGAGAACGCGATGGACAGGCCACCGCCCGAACGCAGGCCCAGGCCTTCACCGCCGCCAACACCGAACATTGCGAGCACGAAGTTCACCAGAACCAGTGCCAGCACGCCGAACATCGCTGCGACGATCATCCGGGTGAACTTGGGCGTCACGCGGATGGCGCCGGTCTTGTAGACCACGAGCATGCCGATGAACACACCGATCGAGGCCACCACGGCCTGGAAGATCATGCTGGGCCCGCCGCTGGACACCAGGTTGGCGAAGAGGAACGACGCCGCGCCGAGGAACAGACCCTCCAGCGCCGCGTACGTCAGCACGATGGCCGGGTTGTCCTGCTTGCGGCCGAAGGTGGCGATCAGCACCATGACCAGACCGCCGAGGCCACCGATCATGGTGAACGGCATCATCAGGGCCGTGTTTCCGGCCACCAGGAAGTAGGACACGACCGCGACGGCCGACACGACGGCCAGCGTGATGCCGGTCTTGGTGACGACGTCATCGATGGTCAGCGGCCGAGAAACACCGGTCTGGGGCTGCTCCAGGTACTCCTGCGCGTAGGGCTGCGCATGCACCTGCTGTGCACCGAAGCCGGCGGCTCCGGTACCGAATTGTGCGTATCCGCCCTGCTGCTTCGGCAGGCTGCGGAATACCGGGTTGCTGGTTTCGCGCACCGTCGGGTTCCTCTCCTATGAGATGTTCGGTAACGAACTATCTGGCTCAACGATCGATGTCCCTGGCGGGTTCCCGTCGAGGCCAAAAAGACTCTCAGGAAACTTCCAGGTTTGATCTTGAGGCAAACCCTACCCGTAGCGCACCGTCCCTGGGAGGCCGAACTAGATTGCATCTCGTGACAGAAAACGAGGACGTCCTAGTAAGTGTCCGCAACGGCGTCGGGATCCTTACGCTGAACCGGCCCAAGGCGATCAACTCGCTCAACGATGCGATGGTCGCGGGCATGTCCGAGGCACTGCACGCCTGGGAGAACGACGACTCCGTTCACACCGTGCTGCTGACCGGCTCTGGCGAACGCGGCCTGTGCGCGGGCGGAGACGTCGTGGCGCTCTATCACAGCGCCCGGGAGGGCGGCGCCGACGCGCGCCGGTTCTGGTACGACGAGTACCTGCTCAACGCCTACATCGGCAGCTATCCGAAGCCGTACGTGGCGTTGATGGACGGCATCGTGATGGGCGGCGGCGTGGGTGTGGCCGCGCACGGGACGGTTCGGGTGGCCACCGACACCACCAAGATGGCGATGCCCGAGGTCGGCATCGGCTTCATCCCCGACGTCGGTGGCACGTACCTGTTGTCGCGGGCTCCCGGCGCGCTCGGATTGCACGCCGCGCTCACCGGTGCACCGTTCTCCGGTGCCGACGCGATCGCCATGGGTTTCGCCGATCACTACGTGCCCCATGACAAGTTGGCCGACTTCATCGAGTCCGTCATCGCCGACGGCGTCCAGAACGCGCTGGCTACCTATGCCATCGAACCGCCCGCCAGCCCACTGCTCGAGCAGCGCAGCTGGATCGACGAGTGCTATGCCGGCGAATCCGTGGCAGACATCATCGCCGCACTGCGCGGTCACGGCGCAGGACCAGCCGGCGATGCCGCCGACCTCATCGCCACCCGCTCCCCCGTTGCGCTGGCCGTCACGCTCGAAGCGGTGCGCCGGGCGGCCAAGCTGGAGACACTGGAGGACGTGCTGCGCCAGGAATACCGGACCTCGTGCGCATCGGTGAAGTCCCATGATTTCGTCGAGGGCATCCGGGCTCAGCTCGTCGACAAGGACCGCAACCCGCAGTGGTCACCTTCCTCGATCGCAGCGGTCACCCCCGCTGACGTCGAGGCGTACTTCGTTCCGGCAGACCCCGACCTGACCTTCCAGGAGGAGAACAAATGAGTGAGTTCGAGACCATCCTGGTGACCCGCACCGATCGGGTCGCCACGATCACCCTCAACCGGCCCAAGGCGCTCAACGCGCTCAACACCCAGGTGATGACCGAGGTGACCACCGCCGCAGCCGAACTCGACCGTGACCCAAGCGTCGGCGCCATCATCGTCACCGGCAACGAGAAGGCCTTCGCCGCCGGTGCCGACATCAAGGAGATGGCCGAGCTGTCGTTCGCCGACGTGTACTCGGCCGATTTCTTCGAGCTGTGGTCGAAGTTCGCGGCCACCCGCACCCCGACGATCGCCGCGGTCGCCGGGTACGCGCTGGGCGGCGGCTGCGAGCTGGCGATGATGTGCGACATCCTGATCGCCGCGGATTCGGCGAAGTTCGGTCAGCCCGAGATCAAGCTGGGTGTACTGCCCGGCATGGGAGGTTCGCAGCGGCTGACGCGGGCGATCGGCAAGGCCAAGGCGATGGATCTGATCCTCACCGGCCGCACCATCGACGCCGTGGAAGCCGAGCGCGCCGGCCTGGTTTCCCGCCTGGTGCCCGCGGACTCACTGATCGACGAGGCCCTTGCCGTGGCCGAGACCATCGCCGGGATGTCACTGTCGGCCTCTCGGATGGCCAAGGAAGCGGTCAACCGCGCCTTCGAGTCCACCCTGGCCGAGGGATTGCTCTACGAGCGCAGGCTGTTCCACTCGGCGTTCGCTACTGCCGATCAGAAGGAAGGCATGGCGGCGTTCTCCGAGAAGCGCGCCGCCAACTTCACGCATCGCTAAAGTCGACGGGTGACCGACACCGACTCACCCACTCCGGCCACCGAGACCGCCGAGGCTCCGCCCAAGCCTCCTGCTGAACCGGTGGCCGGGCCGGCGCCCCAGCCAGTGTGGTGGTCACGCCACTACACGTTCTTCGGCACCGCGCTGGGTCTGGTGTTCGTCTGGTTCTCGCTGACGCCGTCGCTGCTGCCCCGCGGCCCACTCTTCCAGGGCCTGGTCAGCGGGGCGGCCGGCGCGACCGGTTACGGGATCGGCGTTTTCGGGGTGTGGCTGGTGCGCTACATGCGTTCGGCGGACACCAGCCCGCGGGCGCCGAAGTGGGCCTGGCTGTCGCTGCTGGTCGTCGGAGTCATCGGCCAGGTCCTGATGATCGTCTACTTCCACGTCTGGCAGGACGAGATCCGTGACTTCATGGGTGTGCCCCGGCTGAAGTTCTGGGATCACCCGTTGACGGCGGTGCTGTCGCTCGTGGTGTTGTTCGCGTTCGTCGAGGTGGGCCAGCTGATCGGCAGGCTGGTGCGTTTCCTGGATCGCAAGTTGGATCGCTTTCTGCCGCCACGGGTTTCGGCCGTTGTGGTGGTGGCGTTGCTGCTGGCGTTGAGCATCGCACTGCTGAACGGTGTGGTGGTCCGGGTCGCGATGGACACCATCAACCGCACGTTTGCGGCCGTCAACGACGAGAACGATCCTGACTTCCCCGCCCCGATGTCACCGCTACGCTCAGGCGGCCCGCAGTCCCTGGCCAGCTGGGAATCGCTGGGCCATCAGGGCCGGGTTTTCGTCTCGGCCGGCCCTACCGTGCAACAACTTTCGCGGTTCAGCGGCAAACCCGCGGTCGAACCGATCCGGGCCTACGCGGGCCTGCATTCCGCTGACGGCATCAAGGCCACCGCGGCCTTGGCGGCCAAGGAATTACAGCGCACCGGCGGGCTGAACCGTGCGGTGATCGCAGTGGCCACCACGACGGGCACGGGCTGGATCAACGAGGCCGAGGCCTCGGCGCTGGAGTACATGTACAACGGCAACACCGCGATCGTCTCGATGCAGTACTCGTTCCTGCCGAGCTGGCTGTCGTTCCTGGTCGACCAGGAGAACGCGCGCCAGGCCGGACAGGCGCTGTTCGAGGCCGTCGACGCGTTGGTCCGTGCGATGCCCGAGGACAAGCGCCCGAAGTTGGTGGTGTTCGGGGAAAGCCTGGGATCGTTCGGCGGCGAGGCCCCGTTCCTGTCGCTGAACAATCTGGTCGCCCGCACCGACGGCGCGCTGTTCTCGGGACCGACGTTCAAGAACACCATCTGGACGACGCTCACCCGAGATCGCGACGCCGGTTCACCGGAGTGGCTGCCCATCTACGACAACGGCGAGAACGTGCGATTCGTCGCGAAAGACGAGAATCTGAACCGGCCCGACGCGCCTTGGTCCCATCCCCGCGCGGTGTATCTGCAACACGCGTCCGACCCGATCTCCTGGTGGACGCCCGACCTGCTGTTCGCCAAGCCGGACTGGCTGCGAGAACCCCGTGGGTATGACGTGTCCCGCCGCATGGAGTGGATTCCGGTGGTGACGTTCCTTCAGGTGTCAGCGGACATGGCAGTGGCCGTGGACGTTCCCGACGGACACGGCCACGTCTACGTGCAGAACGTGGCCGATGCGTGGGCCGCAGTACTGCAGCCCACGGGCTGGACCCCGGAGATGACCGCAAAGCTGCGCCCCATGCTGAGCAGCAACGAGAACGCCTGAGCGACCGCGGTTTACACCTGGCCGGCAGCAACCAACGCGTGATAGCCGCCGACGACGTCGGTGGACCGGTGCAGACCGAGGTCGATCAGCGAGGCGGCGGCCAGGCTCGAGGTGTAGCCCTCCGAGCACAGGATCACCCAGTAGACGTCGTCGTCGACGGCCTGCGGGATCCGCGCGTCACTGGTCGGATCGCAGCGCCACTCCAGCACGTTGCGCTCGATGACCAGCGCTCCGGGCACCGAGCCCTCGGCTGCACGTTGGGCGGCCGGGCGGATGTCGACCAGCACGGCACCGGAATTCAGCGCCTCCGGAAGCTCGGTAGCGGGCAGCCGGCGCAGCCGGGTGCGGGCCTGCGCCAGCGCGGTGTCGATGCGGCTCATCGCTATCCCTCCGGCGCGTCGGTGAGTTCGGTGCGGTTGCGCCGCAATGTGTTCTGCGGTGTGACCTCGTAGTAGGACATCGCGGTCAGCGGCGGTGAGTAGGCGTGCACGCTCAGCGTCGGCCCCGACACCGCCACCGGCCCGGGTGCATGCACCACGTCGTGAACCCAACCCAGCGGGAACGCCGCCTGATCCCCCGCCGAGAGCCGGCGCTGCCGCAACAACTCGCCGTCCCAACGGGTTTCGCGCAACGAACCGGACACCACGGTCAGAGCACCCAGGGATCCGCCGTGGTCGTGCAGTTCGGTCGACTTGTCGGGCACCCAGCTGATCAGCCAGACCTCAATTTCGTCGTCACCGGACAACCGGGTGTACCACCGGTCCTCCTTCGGCAGGCCCCGCAGCAGCCGGTCGTAGCGGCCGGACAACACGTCATCAGCGGCGCGGTCGGTGGCGTGCAGCAGGTCGGGCAGTCGCAGCCGGGTGGGCGCGGAGACAGCAGGGACGGGCGCGAGCGTGGACAGCATCAGAGGAACTCCAAGGACGGCGGCGGAACAGGGCAGACGGGCGCGCTAGCAAGCCCGACAACACTCCTGGAATCCGGTCCTTTCCGTCACGGCCGCCAGTGTTGCATAGATTGGCGGCATGCGCCGTTACACGTGGACCACACTCCTGACCGCCGGAGCCGCAGCAGCAGCCGGCCTGAGCCTGCTGATCGGATGCTCGACGGAGGCCGGCAAGGACCAGTCCGGGGCATCCACGGCACCTTCCCCACAGGCGACGACGACCACCGAATCGCCGACTCCGAAGCTCAAGCCCGGCGAGATCGCGACGTCCCCCGCCGGGGTCACAACCGCCATCGGCGCCGACGCACAGTCCACCGAGGAGGAGTACTTCCAGGCCTGTCACGTCGCCAAGCTCTGGATGCAAGCGAAGGGCGGGGATCTGAAAGCGCAGATCGAGCCGTACCTGGCGAGCGTGCAGGCACCCGACGCAGCACCAGGACCGGGCACGTACAACGTGGCCTGGGCCCAGCTCGAACCGGGCCGTCAGGCTGCCGTCATCGTCGCGGCGCAGGCAGCGGCCGACGAGCTCTGCAGCTAGTTCGAATCACGCTGCGGCAAATCCCCCGATTCGCCGCCCTGGGCGGCCACCCAGGCGCGGCCCCGCTCGACGGCCTCGTCGAGCGCGCCGAAGATGCGGTCTGAAGCGGGCACGACACCGTCGTCCCCCAGCAGGTCATCGAGGCCGCCGCGCCGCAGCACCTCCGCCGTGCCGGGGTTGACCCCGGAGATGATCAGCCTGCCGTTGTTGGCCGTCAGTTGGCCGGCCCATCGGCGCAGCGCCTTGATCGTCACCGACGACGGCACGTCGGGCAGCGCCCGCAGGCTGAGCACCACAACGGCGTTGGCGGTCCCTTCGGCCCGCGGCCAGGTTTCGTCGATCCGGGCCACCTCGGCAAACAGCCCCACCCCGGCGTAGTGCAGCACGGTGACGTCGTTGCTGGCGCACCGCTCGGGCACGGGAGCCTGCTGCCAGCCGCCGTCCGGCGCCGGTGTGAGCGCGACCAGTTGCGCGGCCTCGGCCGCCTTGGCGCAGTAGAGCACCAGCGAGGTGATCACGCCGATGACGATCGCGGTGTGCAGCGGCAGCTGGGTGGTGGCGGCGAAGGTGACCAGCATCGCCACCGCCGACAGCGGCGCGACCCGCAGCACCAGCTTGATGTCGGGCAGCCGGCCGACGACGAGTTCGGCGCCGATCACCAGGATCAGCCCGCCGATCACGGGCATCGGGATGATCTCTGCGGCCGAGCCGGCGACGAGCACCAGCACGGCAAGCCAGAGCCCGGCGAAGATGCCGGCCCACCGGGTCTGGGCGCCCGCCGAGGTCGCCACCCCGGTTCGTGACAGCGAGCCGCCGGCCGGCAGCGCACCGAACAGTCCGCCCGCCACGTTCGCCGCGCCCTGCGCCAGGAAATCTCCGTTCATGTTGGTGCGGCTGCCGTCCGGGTTCGGTACGGCCGCAGAGATTCCCGCGGCTTGAGCCAGCGCGACGAGTGCCACCGCCACACCGCCGACGATCAGCTCGGGCATCGCGGCGAAGTTCGGAACCGTCACCGGGGGAAGCGCATTCGCGATGGACGCGATGTCGCCGACGGTTTCGACGTCGATGTGCGCGACGGCCACCACCGCTGTCACCACGACGAGCGCCAGCAGCGTCGCGAAAGATTCGAGAGGCTTGATGAAGTGGAAGACCGCCCACACCGCGACGGTGCCCAGCGCCACCGCGACGGCAGCCGGATGCCACAGGCCGATGTGTGCCAGCGAGTCGATGAACTTGCCAATGGTGTTGCCGCTCTGCGGTTTGTAACCGGTGGCGTCGCCGAGGACACCGGCCACGATCTGCAGGGCGATGCCGGTGGAGAAGCCGGTCATCACAGCGTTGGAGACGAAGTTCATGATCGAGCCGAACCGCAGCAGACCGAACAGCAGCATCACGGCACCGACGACGAGAGCCAGCGCGGCTACGTTGGCCGGATCCTGCGGATCCAGCCCGGCCTCCTTGAGCACACTGCGCGACGTGAGTGCGATCGCACTCGTCAGCGTCGTCACCATCAGCACCGTCCGGGCGAACAGTGACCCGATGATGCCGGGCATGATGCCGGCGTAGATGCCGGTGACCGGGTTGAACCCGCCGATGCTGGCATAGGCCATGCCCTCGGGTATGGAGAACAGGCCCGTGACCAGTCCGGCGACGACATCACGGGGCTTGGGACGGCCCAGCTTCCGAGCGAATGTTGGCGCACCCACGGGGCAACCCTGTCACGAACGGGGTCGTCTGGGGCGGCACTTCACCGGTTGCACCACAATGGACGTATGCGTGTTGCTCTGGCCCTCGGCAGTGGTGGGGCTCGCGGCTACGCACACATCGGGGTGATCAACGAACTGCACGACCGCGGTTTCGAGGTCGTCGGGGTGTCCGGGTCATCGATGGGCGCGCTGGTCGGTGGCCTGCATGCGGCGGGCAAGCTCGACGAGTTCGCCGACTGGGCACGGACTTTGACTCAGCGGGCGGTCCTGCGGCTGTTGGATCCGTCGATCACCGCGGCTGGAATTCTGCGTGCCGAGAAAATTCTCGACGCAGTCCGCGACATCATCGGCGACGCCACGATAGAGGAACTGCCGATCCCGTACACGGCCGTGGCGACCGACCTGATCGCCGGCAAATCGGTGTGGCTGCAACGCGGCCCGCTGGACTCGGCGATCCGGGCGTCGATTGCCATCCCCGGGGTGATCGCGCCGCACGTACTCAACGGCCGGCTGCTCGGTGACGGCGGCATCCTCGACCCGCTGCCCATGGCGCCGATCGCCGCGGTCAACGCGGACCTCACGATCGCGGTCAGCTTGTCCGGCGGGGATCCTGGAACAGCTGCGATACCGGTCGCCGACCCCGAGCCGCGGCCCAGCACCGAATGGCTCAACCGCATGATGCGCAGCACCTCGGCGGTACTCGACACGGCCTCGGTGCGCAGCGTGCTCGACCGGCCGACGGCCCGGGCCGTCCTCAGCCGGTTTGGCTCCTCGGTACCCGACGCCGATGAGGACTCAGCCGACACAGAAGATTCGGGCGGGCCGCAACCCGCCGATACTCCGCGACTGGGCAGCTTCGAGGTCATGTACCGCACCATCGACATCGCCCAGGCAGCGCTGGCCCGGCACACACTCGCGGCGTACCCGCCTGACCTGCTGATCGAGGTTCCCCGCACGGTGTGTCGCAGCCTGGAGTTCAACCGCGCGGCCGAGGTGATCGCCGCCGGGCAGGAGTTGGCCGCGCGAGCGCTCGACGGCTGAGTCCACCTCACCTCACTCGCCGAAATGGCATTCCAGCAGGAAAAGTACGAGAAGCGGCCTGTTGGAATGCAGTTTCGGCGGAGCTAGCCCGCCAAGAACGCGGCGACCTCAGCCGCCACCCGCCGGCCCTGCGCACGTCCGGCCTGCGCCGACGGCACCCGGCAGTCCGGGTCGAGCGGGTTCGTCCCGAAGGCGGCCAGGGCGTCGTCGTCGGCGAAGATCCCCAGTGACCGTCCGTCGAAGCCGTCGACCTCCTGCGCCGCGCCGGTGCCGAACGGTGATGGTGTCGAACGGCCCTGCGGCACCAGCGCCACCAGGGTGTCGCAGTCGGCGGCCAGCACCGTGTTGACCGCACTGCCGATCCCGCCGTCCATGAACCGGCGGCCGGCGATCGTCACGACCGGCCACACCGCGGGCACCGCGCAACTGGCGGTGACGGCGTCCACCAGGGACACCCCGGAGTTCCGGTCAAGGGTCACCAGCTCGCCGGTGTCTATATCGACGGCTGAGATCCGCAGCTCCCGGTCGGGCCAGTCGTGCGAGGGCAGCCGCGCTTCGATCACCTTGCGCCGGACCGCCGGGTCGATGGTGGCGGTGTTGAGCGCCACGGCACCGATCTGCTGCAGCTTCTGCGCCTTGGTGGTGTTGGGTGTCAGTACGGCCTTGACGAACAGGTCGGTGACGGTGTCGATGCTCACCCCGGGGTCCAGCTCGGCTGATTCGGCACCGATCTGGCGCTCGAACAGCTCGTCCAGACGCAGCCCGCTGCCGAGCTGCGCGGACACCGTCGAACCTGCTGACGTGCCCACCAGCACGTCCGAGGCGAGTAGCGCGTCAGCGGTTTGGGGAGATTCGTCGGCGATGCCCTGCAGGATGCCGGTCTCCCAGGCAATCCCCGCGATACCGCCGCCGGCGAGCACCAGTGCACGTTTGGAAGTCACGAAGGTCGAGTGTGCCAGGGCCCCGAAAGCCGGAGCTAAGCGTGCTGCGACGCGGCCGCCTGCGCGGACAGGTCGTCGCGGCGCAGCAGATGCCGCGGTGGGTCCGGAAATGCGACCCGGGTGCTGATCCGCAGGTCCGCATCGATGTGCACCAGCTCGCCCGGGGCGATGGACTGCCACTTCTCGTCGTCCATCGCCTCACTCGCGAAGACCACCGACGGCTGCGACGTCAGATGCTCGGATTCGGCGCGGATCCGCGCGCTGCGCAGCCGCAGGCGCCGCTCATCGGGGTGCCTGCGGTCGAGCATGTACAGGTCGTGGGTGTCCGGGTAGCGAAGGGCCCACATGTCGGTGGCCGTGCTGAGCAGGATGTTGACGGCGTAGATCGGCACATTGTCGGCCAGCCAGCCGATGGCATCGACGACGCCCGCGCCCACATCGCCGTCACGTGCCCGGGCGGCCGCGGTGATGAGCGCGAAGACGCGTTCGGAGTCGGTCTGACCTTTCACGAGGTCCGTCACCCTCAGCTCACGGAGCCGGTCGTCGAGGCCGCCCAGCCCTTCGACCACACCGTTGTGCGCGAAGATCCGGCCATCCTGGAGAAAGGGATGGGTGTTCACCACGTCAAGCGCGCCGGTCGAGGCGTAGCGGACGTGCGCGATGAAGGTTGTCGCGGTGACATCGTGTGCCTCGGTGGCGAATTCGGAGTCCTGCCACGCCGCGACGGGTTCCTTGTGCAGCTCTGCGACGCCGTCGGCGCCGAATACGCCCAGCCCGGTGCCGTCGGGGTTGCGCCTGCTCTGCTCGGCAAGATTGTCCGGCGCGTCCAGCAGCCAGAAGGTCGCCGGCACCAGCCGGCGGCCGGCGTGCAGACCGAACAATCGGCACATGGCCTCAGCCCACCCGATGAAGTGCCATGATTTTCGATAGTAGCCGGGTAGAAGACAAGAAGGGAGGATGCGATGACATCCGATCTCAGGCCGACCATGCGGGCGGAGCGCTTCTACGCCGACACCAAAAGAATTGTGGTGGAAGATATTCCGATTCCGGAACCGGGCCCGGGCGAGGTGCTGGTCAAGGTGGCGTTCTGCGGGATCTGCCATTCCGACCTGAGCCTGATCAACGGCACCTTCCCGGCCCAGGCGCCGGTGGTGACGCAGGGCCATGAAGCCTCGGGCACCATCGCCAAGCTGGGCCCGGATGTCACGGGTTGGACCGAGGGCGATCGCGTGATCGTCGCGGCGGGCCGGCCCTGCATGGAATGCGCCAATTGCCGGCGCGGCGATATCGCCAACTGCTTGCGAATCCGGTTGATGGCCTTCGCCTATGACGGGGCGTGGGCCGAGTACACGTTGGCGCAGGCGGTCGGGCTCACGCGGGTGCCGGACAACGTGCCGCTGGAGCAGGCCGCGATCCTGGCCGATGCGGTGTCGACGCCGTACGGGGCGGTGGTGCGCACGGGCAAGGTCGGTATCGGCGAGTCGGTCGGGGTGTGGGGCCTGGGCGGGGTCGGCACCCACATCGCGCAGCTGGCCCGGCTGGTCGGTGCGGTGCCGGTGGTGGCCGTCGACATCAAACCAGAGGTGCTGGAGCGCGCGTTGGAACTCGGCGCCGACTATGCGTTCGACGCCGGTGACGAGCGGCTCGGCGAGAAGATCGCCGAGGTCACCGGGGGTCGGGGGCTGGATGTGGCGTTCGATGCGGTGGGGCTCAAGTCGACGTTCGAGCAGGCGCTGAGCCAGCTGACCGTCGGGGGGCGGCTGGTGGCCGTCGGGATGAGCGCCCAGGAACCGACCGTCGGCCCGACGTCGATGTTCGGCCTGACTCAGAAGCAGGTGCTCGGCCATCTGGGGTACCAGAACGTCGACATCTCCACGCTGGCGACGCTGGTATCACTGGGCCGACTGGATCTGTCCCGTTCGGTCAGCGAGATCGTGTCGCTGGAGGACGTGGCGGTGGGCATCGACAAGCTGGAGCGCCAGGAGGGTAATCCGATCCGGATCCTGGTGCGGCCCTAGGGTTTCAGCGCAACCCGGGCGCGGCCTTCCCGCTGATGAGCGGCAGGTCCGGGTAGGTCACCACCCCGGGTGCCGCGGCGCATACCGCGGGCACCGAGTTGACGCAGTGCGCGGCGGTGGCGACGACACCGGACTCCGGGCCTTCCTCGCCGGCCTCGGATTGAAAGCCTTTGATGATCACGGTGAAGTCCGGGTTGCCGCGGACCTCCATCTCGTAGCGCTGCCCGGCCGGGCCGAAAGTCCATGCGGGGTCCAGGTTTTCCTCACCCATCAGCCAGTTCACCGTGACGCGCACGACGGGCTCGCCGTCGACGAGGGCCTCCCAGTGGAACTTGCGGCCGGCCACCTGACCGGGTTCGATCACGCCGATCGGCGAGTCGATGGGTGCGGTGGCCACGGCGATCTCCTGGGTGGCCCGGATCCGCGGATCGATCTTGAACCCGACGTGATCCACGACCATCTTGACGGCCTGGATGAATCCACCGTCGAGCATCTTCTGCATCGGTCCGCTCAGCGCGGTGTCGGGGGTGCCGCCGAATCCCATGACGTGGCGCACCACATCGGGCGCGTCGTAGGTGCGCAGGTCGGAAAACTCCTCGGCGCGAACGAAGTTCACCCCGGTGGCCATCGCAGACAGCACCAGCGGGAACTTCTCGCTGATCCCGCCGGGAGCGATGCCGGTGCCGTGCAGCGTGGCGTTGCCCTCCAGAGCGGCGGCCCGCATCGGCGCGGCCTGCTTCTCGCTGGGGTACAGCCAGCCGACGGGGGTGATGACGTTCTTGCCCGAGCGCAGCAGCGCGGCGACCTCGTCCGGGTTGGGGATGAGCGGCGAGTAGATCACCGCGTCGGCGTCCAGCGCCAGGATGTCCTCGGCGCTGTTGGTGGCGATGACGCCGATCGGGTCGGTGCCGATGATCTCGCCGACGTCCTTGCCGTTCTTGGCGTCCGAGTGCACCCAACAGCCGACCAGTTCCAGGTCAGGATGTTCGAGCACGCCCTTGATCGCGGCCACGCCGACCCCACCGGTTGCCCACTGCACGACGCGTAACGTCACAGACCCTCCTCGGCAGAACTAGAACACGTTCTACTTCAGGTCTACACCACCGTGGTCGTCAGCGGAAGCACGATCGATCAGTTGGCCTGGCCTGTTTCACAAGCCGGGTCGCAGACCAAAGTGGTACGGGTCGCATCGAGCACGGGCGCGATCAGCGTGAACTCGCTGTAGTCGTCCTCACCCTCGGGGGACCCACGAAGAATCCCGACGGCGGCGACCTCGTCATTCCCGAGCTTCACATACGCCGGCGAACCCGAATCACCCTCGGCGGAGTAGACGTCCGCCTGCACTTGCGTGCCGGTCACCACTTCGACCTTTCCGCACGTCTCACCGGAGACAAAGCCGAACTTGCAGAGGGTCACGTTGTTGTTCAACAGATAGTGATGATCGAGAACCTTGGTCACCCTGTACACGCCCGCGATCCGCGCGTTCGGCGAGACATCTTCTGCCAGATCAGGATCGACGGCGATCACCGCGAAGTCCGCCCAATCATCCTTACCGGTCTGCACGACCTTGCTCGGTTCGGCCCCGGTCTGACTGGTTGTGAACTCTCCCAATTCGACGTGGGTGTCCGGATCAGTTGCTCGGGTGAAGTACGGGCGATCACCGAATCCCTCTTTGCGACAGTGGCCGGCGGTGAACGCGATCGCGGTATCGGTCGCATCGCGGCCGAGAAACGCCAACGTGCACTCGTGGGAGTCGACTTCATCGGTGGTGGCGTCGACGCTGTCGGTGGCAATTGCGGTGCCCGGCACGAAGTCGTCGAAGGACAGCCAGTCGTTGTTCGTCCCGGTAGCGACCGGAGTCATGTTGGGCTGATCTGCCGGCACCGTCGGATTGGGCCACAGGATCAGGACCACGAACGCCACCACGATGACGACGACGAGCCCCACAACGGTCAACAGGATGCGGCGAAACGCCCGGCGGGGCGGATTGACCGGTGCCGCCGGTGGATAAGCCGTGGACCCATCCGGATCGAAAACGTCGCTCATGCCAGGCCGACCAAGCAGAGATCGGCTCCGGCGATGTCTCTCGTTGTCATATCGACTCCCGTTGGATGGATCAACGGTCGTCACCGTATCCCACGAACCGGTTCGGGACTGAGTTGCTGAGGAGCAATTTCGGCGTTGCCTCGGCGAACTCTTCATCCGCCGAGCACGTCCCCGAAATGCCTAGACTGCGGCGATTGCCGATGCCTTCGGTATCGAAATGTACTGATGCCCAACGTGTAAGAGATGGACCGTCCCCGCACCGGCCGTTTATTGAAACCCTGTGAATTTTCTGGAAGCATCTTGTACGTTCGCCAGGTACTGTCCACTCGGTTTGCTCGGGACGGTCCCGACCTCGAGTGGGAGGAAATCTCTGTGCTGAAGAGGATTGCTGTCGCCGGCGCATTGGCAATGGGCGCCGCGTTGGCCAACACGACAGGCGTCGCCCACGCCGACGACATACTGGTGGTGGGTTACGACGGCGTGGAGGAGTTCTACTACACCGAAGCGGAGTGCCGAGAAGACGGGCCGACCGTTCATCTGCAGATCAACGACCACTCATACCCGTACTGGTACTGCCGGATCGGTGATGACCGCGGTGACACCGAGCACTGGTACCTCTGGAATTCCGACAATCCCAACTAGTTCGGTGCGGGCGCGGCCGAGGGGTCCGCGGCCGGAACACCGACGAGGCGGCGCCGCAGCGCGGGACTCTGGCGGCGAAAGCGAGGAGCACGCATGGATTTTGGTGGTCGGGTTCTGATCGGCACTGCCGCAGCGGGTGCGATCCTCGGCGGATCGCTTGCGCTACCGGGTATCGCCGCAGCTGACGAGATCCTGCCGACGGGGGCGGGCGGGGTCACCTACATCCGCACCGAGTCGGGACGGACATTGTGCGGCATCCAAGGAGACGCGGTGAACTGCACGGTGCAGTTCGTGAACCCGCCGCTGACGGCATCGGGTGACGTCGCCAATTCGGTGACGCTCGACCAGAACGGGAAATTCACGTATCTGGCTGCCGACCTCGGCGTGACGGACCCGCTCCACACCATCCGTTACGACCAGACCTACATCGCCAACGGTTGGGCGGTTGAGGCGTTCAGCGATGGCACGCGGTTCACCAACAACCGCAGCAACGAGGGATTCTGGGTCAGCGTCACCGATGTCAACGCCCTCGGCCAGATGTGATTCTTCGCGAAATTCGCTGAAGGGCAACGGCTATCCTCCCAGCATGAGACGAAGTCCGCCATCACCGCCGGAGTGTTGGTAATGGGAGACGCGCGCCGGAATGTGACCGGCGGACCGCCCAAGGAGAACCGCCGCCGAGGATTCCGCACCTGGTTTGTCGCAGCCTTGGGTGCCGCCCCCTTCCTCGAACACCCAGACTGGGACGTCCACGCCCCGCACCGAATCACACTGTGTGCGAGCATCGGATCGTTGCGGCCCTCGCAGGGAGATGCCCCCACGCTGGTGCCGCTGAATCGGGCCGATCTGTGGGTATTGCCTACGACGGAGCGTCCAGCCGCCGGCACATACGGACCGGTCATCGAGCATTGCGAAATCGCCCTACCAACAACATTGTTCGCTGGGCCAGACCTACCGATCGTACGGCCTCGTCATCCGTTCACGCTCCAGCTCATCGAGCGAATGCGACAACTCGCACCACGAACCGACGGGACCGCGCAGCTGCTCGCCGCGGCGCTCAACGAATCGATGCGGTTGCATCTCATCGATTCGTTCACAGAGCGAGGCACTCCCAGAGTTCGTAGCGATCGCCTACTCGGCGAGGACGAGCAAGCACGGTTGGTCGACTACATCGACGGGGGCAGCGTCGAGTTGGGGAGTACCGTTGCGGCCCTGGCTGATCAGGTCGACATGACGGTCGACACGTTCAAAAAGGCATTCGCCGCGACGTTTCACACCACTCCACGCCAGTTCGTGCTCGACCGGCGGATTGCGATGGCGAGGGCACTGCTCGCCGACCCCACCTACTCGATCGCCGACATCAGTGCCCGCCTGGGCTTCTCGAGCACCAGTCATTTCACGACGGTGTTCAAGAAGCGCGTCGGCGTGACCCCCGCCGAGTACCGGCCACGTTGGCCGAAGTAGCACCCGTGCCGACGAAGTAGTCGTCGATACCGGCGTTGCGGCCGTTGGAGCCGGCACGACTCGTACTCGAATAGTTAGGATCCGTACGTCGCGTAGTCCGATGACTGAAGTAACCGGTGTGACGGGTGGACGGGAATCGGCGAGACGGATAAGGGGCAGTGCGACGTGAGCATTGATGTCGAATTTGTGGACCTGCCGCTGCGAGGTGGTTCGGCCGATGCTGGGTTCTTGGCACCCCACCACACCATCATCGTGTATCGCGGCGGCGGAGTACTGGCCAAGGAATATGAACTGGAAAAGGGTCAGTCTCTCCTGGTTGAGAAACCGAAGTTGGGCAACGCGTGGGTTCTTCCTGCCGAACATCGCGCTGCCGTCCTGTGCCGTGGTGCCACCATCGCGCAGTATTGCCAGCTGACGGTGCCCACCGCAGCGCTGGGCTCACAGCCACTGCGCCCGTCCGTGCGCCGTGACCCTCTCTTGCACCAATTGATCGAGCGCATGAACAGCGTTGCCGGCCGCAACGACGTGCTTGCCAGGATCATGCAGGAGACATTGACCGAAACAGTGCGCCTGCACCTGACCGATCAATACGGTCCGCCGATCCTCGAGCGACGGTCGGTGGCGGCGCCCCGTTCACTCGACCAGGCGACCCAGACGTTACTAAAGGAGTACCTCAACGACAGTCTCGATTCCCGGATCAGCCTGGCCGCCATGGCCGAGTTGGCCGGAATGCCGGCCGGGGTATTCACCAGGGCCTTTGCCGCGGCGTTCCACACCACACCTCACCAATATCTGCTGAACCTACGTATCGCTCGGGCTCAGTCACTGCTGGCCAGTGCGCCGTTGACAATGTCCGAGATCGCATTCGCGGTCGGTTTCTCGACTCCCGGCCATTTCTCGACGACATTCAAGGATCGTGTGGGCATCACACCATCGCAGTACCGTCAGCAATCCGCGAGTTGACCGCGTGCCAACGGCGATAACACCGATCAAGGGGCGGGCGGTCAGGTCGGGCGTGCGCGCTGCGCTCATCGGCGGCGTCATTCTGGTCATGATGTTGGCGGCCAGCCTGGGTATGTACTACCCGACCCGCACAAGTGAGAACACTGCCCAGGTATCGGGGGATGACACCAATCCAGACCGGGTTGATTTGACGGCCTGGGTAACCCACGTCGACACCACCAACGGCACCGTCTCGGTGAGCATCTCCAGTCTGGAACCACGCGGTTCGCTGGCCGATGAGAGTGGCCTGTTTCGTGACGATGCCCACCTGAACGCCTCAACATCGCTGACCGCCGTGTCGGTCCCGGTCAAGCACGCCGAGGTGGCACCCAACGTCGATGAGCGTTTTGGGTTGACCGGTGTTGTCACCGACTATCCGTTCGACCGGTACACGGCGACTCTGGACATCCGCATCCTGGATGCAGCCGGCAGCGAGGTGCCCACCGCGATCACGCTTTTCAGCACCGACCCTTTCTTCACGATGAGTTCGTCTGCTGATGACGCGGGGCTGATCAATCTGACATTCACCCGAAGCGCTCCCACATTGGTATATGCCCTGTTCGCCATGGTGCTGATGCTCGGGCTCGCGATCGCCGCCGCAACGGCTGCGTATTACATCTTGCGCGGACGAAGGGGCCTGCTGTTTCCTGCATGTTCCATGATGGCGGCCATGTTGTTCGCGCTGGTGCCGTTGCGCAATGCAGTGCCGGGCAATCCGCCGATCGGGTCGGTGATCGACTTCGGCTCATTCTTCATCGCCGAGATCGCCATCTCGGTGTCCCTGATTGCCAGCGTGATGATCGGCCACCATTTCGAGCGGGCGAACGAACGGTCCAAGACCACATAGGCCGTGGGCAATCAGGCCGCCGAACAGCTCTCCATTCCGGCGCACCCGTCAACAAACATGATCGGGTTCGCACTCCGAAGGCGGGCAGTCACGTTCGGCCACCCGTTTGCTGCAAGCCCAGGGAAATTTGGAAGCGTTCAGGTCAATGCCCTGGCTACACTCCTGGCGCACGCTGCGCAATAGGCGGCGCTAACGTGTGGCCCGATCGCCCGATGACCTCCCTCTTCTGCGGGCGGGCGATCGGGCTTTCAACACCCCTGCACGCGGCCAATCACTTCCTCGACCGAGACCGCGGTAATCCGGCGAACCGGTGGCAGCTCAGGGTGTTCGCACTGCTGGCCGCCGCAGGGTTGGTGGTGCGCTTGCGTCAACTCCAGTTGAAGACGGTTGCCCCGATTTCGCGATGAAGTATGTTCCGTTGCATGGCTAACAAAGTGTTTGTCGTCGGCGTGGGGATGACGAAGTTCGAGAAGCCCGGTCGGCGTGAAGGTTGGGACTACCCGGACATGGCGCGCGAGTCCGGCACCAAGGCGCTCGAGGACGCGGGCATCTCGTATGACCAGGTGCAGCAGGGTTACGTCGGGTACTGCTCGGGTGACTCGACCTCCGGTCAGCGCGCCCTGTACGAGCTGGGCATGACGGGCATCCCGATCGTCAATGTCAACAACAACTGTTCCACCGGGTCGACCGCGCTCTTCCTTGCCGCACAGGCGATTCGCGGCGGTCTGGCGGACTGCACGATCGCGCTGGGTTTCGAGAAGATGCAGCCCGGTTCGCTGGGCGGCGGCGCGCAGGACCGCGAGTCCCCGCTGGGCAAGCACGTCAAGGCCCTGGCCGAGATCGATGAGTTCGCCTTCCCCGTCGCACCGTGGATGTTCGGCGCGGCCGGCCGCGAGCACATGAAGAAGTACGGCACCACCGCCGAGCATTTCGCGAAAATCGGCTACAAGAACCACAAGCACTCGGTCAACAACCCGTACGCACAGTTCCAGGACGAGTACACCCTCGACGACATCCTGGCCGCCAAGATGATCTCCGATCCGCTGACCAAGCTGCAGTGCTCCCCCACCTCCGACGGGTCGGGCGCGGCGATCGTGGCCAGCGAGGCCTTCGTCGACAAGCACGGGCTGGCCGGTCAAGCCGTCGAGATCGTCGGGCAGGCGATGACCACCGACTTCGCGTCGACCTTCGACGGCAGCGCCGCCAACATCATCGGCTACGACATGAATGTGCAAGCCGCCCAGCAGGTTTACGCACAGTCCGGCCTCGGGCCCGAGGACTTCCAGGTCATCGAGCTGCACGACTGCTTCTCCGCCAACGAACTGCTGCTGTACGAAGCCCTCGGCCTGTGCGGCGAGGGCGAGGCGCCGCGGCTGATCGACAACAACGACACCACCTACGGCGGACGCTGGGTGGTCAACCCCTCCGGCGGGCTGATCTCCAAGGGCCACCCGCTCGGCGCGACGGGCCTGGCCCAGTGCTCCGAGCTGACCTGGCAGTTGCGCGGCACCGCCGACAAGCGACAGGTCGACGGCGTCAACGCGGCCCTGCAGCACAACATCGGCCTGGGCGGCGCGGCCGTCGTGACCGCGTACCAGCGCGCCGAGCGCTAGGACCGCGAACAGACGCGCTAGACGAAGGAAGCGGTCGAGGAGCTGGGACCGAAGGTGAGGGTCGCTGCGGGGGCCGGGGGCAGGCAATGGCCACCCGGTTTCCTGCGGCGCTGATTGGCTGATTGCGACGAGGCCGGTTCTCGGTCGGAGGCCCGGCCGGTCCATCCAAGAAATCACCAAGTGCGCTCGGCAACGATGCCGCGGTGGACCAGACACCTGAGCAAGTGCGCTTGTCGCAACGCCTGTGGGACCCCCTGTGGCAACAAGCCAGGCACCGGCCGGCGCGCCTCGGCCCCGGCCGCATCGCAGTACCCCTGCGCATCCTCGCCGTCCTTACCTGGGTCGGCTCCGCGATCATGCTGGCGTTCGGCTTCATCCCGGACCTGTTCGAGTCGAAGAACGGCAGCCTTTACGGCGGCGAACTCGTATTCCTCTACTCGCCGTTCTGGCCGCTGCTGTGCGGCATCGCAATCGGTTCGGGCGCGGCGGCCGCCGGCTACGTCGTCACCGCCACCGGCCCGGACGCCCCGCGACACCACGCGGTGCTGGCGTGGTGTGCCGGGGTGTGGGTCCCGCTGATCCCCGTCCTCATGCTCGCAATCGACCGAGACCGGCAGGCTATTCCCTCTGCCGTCGCGTGGCTCGCCGGCGCCGCGGTGGTGATCACCTGTCTGCACGTGCGCCATCGGGCTCCCCGGCCGTGGGTGGGGCTCGTCCTCGCCTGCCTTGTCGCGGCGCCATGGATCCCCGCCATCCATGCGAATCTCCGGTTCGGGCTCGCCCTGAACGCCGCCAAGCCACCGCCTGACGGCGAACTGCTCGAAATGTTCATCGCCGATGTCTCGACCCGGACCTACGTTCCCGGCATCGCGCTCGCCTTCGTCGGGGCCATGGCCACCGCAGGCGTTGCACTGGCCGCGCACTCCCGGTCGGCCGTCGCCCAGCAGATCTCTGCGCACCGTGGCGGCTGGCGGCTCACCGCATTCATCTGTGCCGTCGCAGCCGCCGTCATCGTGCTCGAGGTGTCCGGCGTCGCGGGAATCTCCTCGGGCTTCATCGAGAACTACTGGGGGCTTGGCCACCCTTGGACGTGGCCACACGCCATCCTCGTCGCGGTGGCGATCGCCTACGTGACCCAGCGCTCGTTCAGGACACCGTTGGTGCAGCGCGGCGACGTGGCCGCGACATTGGCCATCGGCGTAAGCGCCCTCGCCGTCCACATCCTGATCGCCCTCATGCTGATCGTGAATCTGGTCGCGAATGCGGTCACCGGACCGCGGGCAGACACCATTACACCGCCGGAAGGCCTCGTTCTCCTGATCGCCTGGCTGGGCCTCGCCGCGTTGATCCCCATAGCGCTACGTGAGCGGTGGGACGGCACGGTCGGACAGTCGGTTGCGAGAGTGGGACTGCTGTTCCTGGTCCCCGTCTACATCGGGGTGTTGGGCGACCAACTCGGTTACCACTGGCCCGTCGTCTTTTGGGCGAAGGCTCCGCAAGTTGCCATTTGCCTGGCCATCATCGGTTGTGTCGCAACGATCTTCGGCCTACTCGGCAAATCAACACCCATATCGTCGGAGATGGCGAACCGGCTGGTGCTCATCCCACTGCTGATCGTCAGTGGCGCATCCTGGCTGCCGAACGTCATCGCCGCCCCGTTGACACCGATCATCGCAGTCACCGCCGCGTTGTTTGCGCTGTTGTGGGCGTTTCCGGCAGCCGACCGCGACGACGAACACACCGGCGGCGTCCTGACGGTGTCAGCGCAGCTGTTGCTGGTCGCCGCGGCCGCGGCGATCGTCACCTGCCTCCCGGACATTTCGGCCGGCGACCCGACACTCGCGATGCTGCTGTTCGGCGTGCCATTGAGCGTCCTACTGTGCGCCAAGGTAACCGAAGTGTCGAGACAACAGCCGGTAGATATCCGGGGCGATCTCGTCGACGTCCCCCCAACGCGGCCGTCGTGACCGCCTACCGGCGCGCCGAACGCTAGAACCGCGCGAACCAGCTGGTTCGCGCGGTCTCACTCCGACGCCGCGCGAACCAGCTTGTAGTTCACGAACTCCCGGATCCCGAGGGATCCGAGCTCGCGGCCGACACCGGAGCGTTTGGTACCGCCGAACGGTAGTTCCACCGCATCCAGGCCGACACCGTTGACGTAGACCATCCCGGTGTCCAGGGCGTCGGCCACCCGGTCCGCCTGTGCCGCGTCATCGGTGAACACATACGAGCCCAGGCCGAACGGTGTGTCGTTGGCGATGCGCACGGCGTGTGCCTCGTCGGCTGCCCGGTAGACGATCGCGACTGGTCCGAACAGTTCCTCGTGATGAATCGGGTTGTCCTCGGCCACATCGGCCAGCACGCCGCAGGTGTGAAACGCACCTTGCCGCGCACTCGGCAGCAGCGCCTTGGCGCCGGCGTCGAGCGCCCGCCGAACCTGGGATTCCAGGTTTTTCGCCGCCCGCTCCGACGAGAGCGGGCCCAGCACGGTCTCCTCGCTCATCGGATCGCCGGGCGCCACTTCGGCCAGCTTGCCGACGAAAAGCTCGACGAATTCATCGAAGTGCCGGTCCAGGATGATGATCCGTTTGGCGCCGTTGCACGACTGCCCGCCGTTGTCGAGCCGCGCCTCGACCGCCGCGTCCACGGCTGCGGAGAGGCTCGCGACGTCCAGCACCAGGAACGGGTCGGAACCACCGAGTTCGAGGACCGACTTCTTCAGCGCGCCGCCGGCGAGCCGGCCGACCACCGCGCCTGCCCGCTCGGACCCGGTGAAACTGACTCCGGCCACGCGCGGGTCGGCGATGGTTTCGGCGATCTGCTCCTCGGCGGCGAAGATGGTGGTGAACACCGCTTCCGGAAAACCTGCCCCGGTAAAGATCCGCTGAATCTTCAGCGCGGACTCCGGGCACTGCGGGGCCGGTTTGAGCAGTACCGCGTTCCCGGCGGCGAGACTCGGCGCGGCGAACCGCGCGACCTGGTAGTAGGGGAAGTTCCACGGCATGATCCCGAGGATCACGCCGAGGGGTTGTTTCCGGAGCACCGCGCTACCGGTTCCCGACTGCAGGTCGATCGAATCCTCGGCGAGGAAAGCCTCGGCGGCACCGGCGTAGTACTCGTAGATGTCGGCACTGAACTCGACTTCGGCACGCGCCTGGCTGATCGGCTTCCCCATTTCGCGCACCGCGGTTCGGGCGAGATCGTCGAGTTGTTCGCGGTGCAGCTCGGCGACCCGCTTGAGCGCGGTGGTGCGCTCAGCTAGCGAGATGTTTCGCCAAGAACGTTGCGCCGCTTGCGCATCGGCGATCACGCCGGCCAGGGCGGCGTCGTCGATGAACGGCCGCTGCTCGCCGGTCTCACCGGTGGCGGGGTTGACCACTTGAAATGGAATCGAGGTTGACATTGCTGCGCTCCAGGTGCTCGTGAACGGATGGGATCAGGCGTCGAGTTGGTCGTATACGTCGGGACGGCGACGACGGATCACCACCGCGCTCACCGATCCCACGACAAAGGAGGCGACCACGAAGCCCATTACGCCGTAGGCCTGACCCTGCGTGCCGGTAAGCAGGCTGAAGTTCGTGACCACCAACAGCAGGATCACCGCCAGCCCGATGGTGGAGATGATCGGGGCAATCAATGTGTGCCAGATGCCTTTACCGGTGGCGACCCGCCGGAAGAACACCAGCATCGCGACGCTGACCAGCGTCATGAGGATCACCACTCCCAATGAGGAGGCGGCACCGGCGAGGGTGAACACGACAGACACCGGATCGAGCTGGGCGATAATCGAGGCCAGCACGAACACGCCGATCATGATGCTCACGACCAGGGAGGCACGCGACGGCGCGTGATGCTTGGTGCTGACCTCGCCCAGCCGCGAGGGCAGGACACCTTTCTGCGCCAGGACGAACACATACCGGGTGACGATGTTGTGGAAGGACAGCGCACACGCGAAGAAGCTCGTGACCAGCAAGACCCGGGCCAGGTCACCGAGAATCGGGCCCGCCACCGTGTGCATCAGGTCGAGCACGACGTTCTCGGGATCGTCGGCCGAGCGTTGCACCACGTCGCCGACGCCGACCCCCGCGACCACACACCACGCGGAGAAGGCCGAGAACAGGCCGATGACGAAGACGGCGATGTAGGTTGCGCGCGGAATGGTGCGGTTCGGGTCGCGGGCTTCGTTACGGAACACCGCGGTGGCCTCGAACCCGATGAAGCTGTAGAAGGCGAACATGACGCCGAGCGCAGGCACCCCCTCCCCCAGCGTGCTCAACGGAACCGAAAGCGAATGGCCCGCACCGCCATTGGTGGCGAATACCCCGATGTTCATCACGATGACGACGACGGTCTCCAACGCCAGGGCGATCAGCAGAACCTTCGAACTCAGCTCGATGTCGCGATAGCCGAGCAACCCCACCAGGGCTACCAGCATCAGGGAGAACACCCACCACGGAACATCGGTCCCGATCAGATTGCGGGCCGCGACACCGAAATACGCGGTCACGCCCAGCAGCATCATCGAGTACGCACAGATCGCGACCGCGGCGGCGCCGGTTCCGGTGATCCGGCCCAGACCCGCCTGGATGTAGGAGTAGAACGCGCCGGCGTTCGGCACGTATCGGCTCATCAGGGTGAACCCGACCGAGAACACGGCGAGCAGCGCGGTACACACCAGGAAGTAGTAGGGCGCTCCCGCGTTGGCGCTCTGCGCGATCAGAACCGGCAGGTTGGCGGCCACCACCGCCAGCGGCGCCGCCGCGGCGACGACCATGAAGACGATCGGGCCGACGCCGAGGTTACGGCTGAGCAGCGATATCCCGGCCGCGTCGGCGCGGGTGCTCGTCGCATCCGCGGATGCTGACTGAGAGCCTGTGGTCATGTGTGGGTTGTCCTTTGGTGTTCGATCTCGCGGGTCAGTTCTGACCGGGAATGAGCAGGGTGCGCAGCGAGGCGCCGGTGGCGAGTTCGTCGAGGGCGGCCGCGGCCTCCTCCAACGGACGACGGGCGGTGACGAGTTCGTCGATCTTGAGTTCGCCGTCCATGTAGCGGTCGACCAGCTTGGGGATGTCGATCGCGGGACGGACGCTGCCGTAGTTGGAGCCCAGGATGCGCTGATCGGCCTCGGCCAGGGCAAGCGGCTCGAAGGACGCCTTTTCGCCGGCTGCCGGAAGTCCGACGACGACGGCCGCTCCACCCAGGCCCAGCATTCCGATGGCCTGCTCGGTGGTGGCGATCTTGCCGATCGCGTCGAACACGTAGTCGGCACCGTCGGGAAGCAGTTCGCGAAGCGCCGCCACCGGATCTGTGTTCGCGGCGTCGATCGTGTCGGTGGCACCGAGGGTGAGCGCCAACGCGGTCTTCTCGGGCTGGATGTCGACGGCGACGATCCGGCTCGCACCCGCGATCCGGGCGCCTTGCACGACCGACAAACCGACTCCGCCGCAACCGATCACGGCTACGGTCGCACCTTCTTCGACCTTCGCCGTGTTGGTGACCGCGCCGACACCGGTGGCGATCGCACATCCGATCAGACAGATGACGTCGAGCGGGGCGTCCTTGCGAACGCGGATGGCTCCGCTGGCCGGCACGATCGCCTCCTCGGCGAACGAAGAGACACCCTGGTAGTGGTAGATCGTCTCGCCGTCGCGGCTGATCCGTGAGCTGCCGTCGTACAGCACGCCGCCGGGGGCGACGAGGTTCATCGCGACAGTGCAGCGGGCCTCATGACCCGATTGGCAGTACCGGCACTCGTAGCACGGGGCGACCCAGGACAGTACGACGTGATCGCCGATCTCCAGATCGGTTACACCGGGCCCCAACTCGGTGACCACCCCGCTGCCCTCATGGCCGAGCACCATGGGCACCGGCAGCGGCCACTCGTTGCGGATGATGTGCAGATCGGAATGACAGACACCCGTCGCCGCGATCTTGACTCGTACCTCACCCGGTCCGGGCTTGGCCAGGTCGACGTCGGCTACCTCGACTTTTCCGGCGTTTCCGGAGAACAACACTGCGCGCATTTTCGCTCCTAGTTCGATTTCTTCTTGGTGGTGGCTGCTGTCATGACCTCGTCGAGGACCGTCACCACGTGGTCGGCGTGTTCGGCCTGAAACGGCAAGGGGGGACGGATTTTCAGCACGTTCTCGGATCGGCCGGATGCGCTGATCAGGACGCCCCGGTCACGCAACTCATTGACCACTGCCGAGGCCGTCGCGGCGTCCGGCTCGCGGCTGACGGGGTCGACGACGAACTCCGCGGCCACGAAAAGCCCACAGCCGCGGACGTGCCCGATCTCGGGGTGTTGTCGGGCCACCTCCTCGAGCCCAGACCGCAGTCGTGCGCCGACGGCGCTCGCGTTGGCGATCAGGTCGTCATCCTCGATGACGTCGAGCACCGCGTTCGCGGCGGCGATGCTGACGGGGTTTCCACCAAATGTGTTGAAATAGCGAATGTCTCGACCGAATCTGTCCATCGCGGCGTCGGTTCCGACCACGGCGGCGATGGGGATTCCGTTGCCCATCGGTTTCCCGAGGACCACCAGATCCGGTTTCAGCCCATGCCGGGCGAAACCCCACCAGCCGGTCCCCAGCCGGCCGAAACCTGGCTGGACCTCGTCGGCAATCCACATCCCGCCGGCCTCGTGCACCGCATCGGCGGCCGGGGCCAGCCACCCCGCGGGGTCGGTCTGCACACCGTCGCTGGACAGCACCGAGTCGACGATCATCGCGGCCAGGCCGACACCGCGTTGGCCGAGCGTCGCGATGGCCGCCTTGACCCGGGCGGCGAAGATCTCGGCGGCGGCCGCGGGATCGTCCCGGTACGAGTCGGGTACGTCGACCAGGATCACTTCCGGACCGATGGGGTTGTTGGGCCCCAGGCTGGGCGAAATCTCGGCGGCGGCGGCCGTCGTGCCGTGGTAGGCGTGACTGGTGCAGATGATGCCGCGCGCACCGGTCTCGTACCGGGCCACCCGCAGCGCCAGGTCGACGGCTTCGCTGCCGGTGCAGGTGTAGACGATCTTCGACAACTCGGGCGGGAAGAGCGCAAGCAGCCGCTCCGAGTAGGCGATCAGCGGCTCGGTCAGATATCTGGTGTGGGTGTTGAGCACACGCATCTGTTCGTCCACCCGCCGCCGAACGTGCGGATGGCTGTGCCCGACCGCCGGAACGTTGTTGTAGGCGTCGAGGTAACGCCGGCCTTCGGCGTCATAGAGCCAGACGCCGTCGGCACGGACGACGCTTACCGGGGCCCGGTAGAACAGCCGGTAGCTGGGTGCGAGAACCGCGGAGCGGCGCCGGATGAGTTCTCTGGCCCCAGGTTCGAGCGACTCGTCGTTGCCGTCGAACGCGTTCGCCATGAAAGTGCGGTGAAGGTTCATCATCGGTTACCGCTCTGCCCGGGCTTCCGGTCGTCCAGCGCGGAGGCGGTGGGTTTCTCACAGACTGAATGCAGGTGTGCCGCAGCCTCTTCTGGGCTGATGGCCAGCACGCGGTGCAGCGTCGGCAACGTGAACCGCATCCGCATGCTGCCGTAGGCAGTTGGGTTCGTGCTCGCTCGCGAGGTCCACGTCAGCGCCTGCACACACAATCTGGAAGCCGCCAACGGATAGACGACAGCCAGCTCGTCGTCGGTCAGCGGCGTCACGGAGTGGTACCCGCCGATCACCTGGCCGAGCGCGCGGAGCGGCTCGGCCTGACGCATCATGGCGTAGGCACCTGCGATCGTCGGCTCGGCGACCCGCACGCTGTAGAGAGCGTCGTTGAAATCCAGTACCCCCGAGACTTGGTCCCGCTCGACATCGACCAGGACGTTGTTGTCGTTCAGGTCGTTGTGCACTACCGCGCGCGGCAGTGCCGACAGGGTCGGTTCGACATCGTCGAACCACCGCAAAGCGGTTCGCACATAGTCCATTTCGGCGAGCTCGGGGGCATCGGCCAGGCAGGACGCGATCGCGGTCCGGGCCCGGGTCACATCCCAGTGATGTGTGGCGCGCAGAGATTCCGGCGGAAATCCTTCGAGGGCCGCGGTGATGCGCGCGGCCGTGGCACCCAACTGGACCCGGAGGGCATCCGAATGCCGGTCCACCTTGGCCCATTCGACGCCGTGCACCCAGTTGAACACGGTCAGCACTTCGTTTCCGCCGTCGAGTCGGACGTGCCGGCCACCGCTGGCCGGCGGCACGATGGTGGGAACCGCGACTCCGGGGTCTCTACCCGCCATGTGTACGAGAATGTCTTCCTGCCAGCTTTGTTCGAGGTGGCCTTCGCCACGAATCTGCAGCTTCGCCAGAAAGCACTCGCCGGAATCGGCAGTGGCCCGGTAGTTGCGGTCGAATTCGCCGCCCAGAAACGTCAGGTCGACAATCGACAGTCCGTACTCCTCGCCGAGGAGGTCTGTCAGCGTCGACCCCCAGGAGTCATCGGTGACGGGCAGTGCACCTCGCGATTGCGGCATTGATCGTCCTTCCGCTGGCCGGGTGTCGCCGGACGCAGCACGTGAATGTGGGGCAGCACACATTCAATGAGTTCAAAGCGATGCGGTCAATGCCATAATTGGCGCGCATTTCGCCCATAAACTGTGCGCATTGCACATTTCAGATCCTGTGACCGCAGGCGCCGAGAGAGAGCGGGAACGACCCATGGAACAGCTGGACACCACCACGCAGCTGATCAGGACGACCGCCCGCCGGCTACTCGACGTCCACCTCGACGAGATCGTGGAACGCACCGTGGCCCGCACCATCGAGGACGAGCCCACCTACACCGGCGGTCCGGTCAGTCGAACGGACCTCCGGTACCACATGGATCGGACGATGCGGTTGGCGCTCTCGCGACTGGCCGGCGACGACATCCCGGCCGATCTCGAGTCCGTCGCGCTGGAGCTCGGCAAAATCCGTGCCCGCCAAGGTGTTCCGCTGTCCAGCGTGTTGCACGCGTTCCGGATCGATCTGAAGTCGTTGTGGGAGGCGCTGATCGACGAGGGTCGCGCGGTGGGCGCGGATGTGCGGGCCGACTTCCTCGAACGCTCGTCGCTGATGGTGTGGGAGGCCGTCGAACTCAACACCGAGCACGTCGTCCGCGGGTATCAGACCACCCAGGACAGTCTGGATGAAATTCGTTCAGCCGCATTCGATCAGCTGCTCACGGATGGCGGGCTCGAACCGAGCGCAGTCGAAGATGCGGCTCGCGTACTGGGGTTGCCCACCGAGGGCAGTTACCACTGCCTCGTCGGCTCCTTCCCGATTCCGCGGCCCGAAGTCCTGGCTGAATGCAGTGCGGCCCTGCAGGCATCTGGCCGGGCTTTCTACTTCAGCTGGTGGGCCCGGGAGCTACGCGGAGTGGTCCACGCCTCCGACGATTCCTTCGACATCGCCGGGGAATTGGCAGCGTTGAGCGGGCAGACATGCTCGGTAGTGACGGCCGCCGGGCTCGATTCGGTGGCACGCGCCATCCGCCTGGCGCGGATGGCCGTCCATGGTCGCTCCGACGTCGGGGTCGAACGACTGCAGGACAACTGGCTCCATGCCGTCGTCGCGGCGAACCAGGAGTTGTCCGAGGAGATCCACTCAGCTGTCTTCGGCCCGCTGAACAGGCTGAGCGAGAGCGAACGCCACGGTCTGACCGAGACGGTCGGCGACCTCACCGCCAATGGCGGAACCATCGCCAACATCGCCGAGCGAACATATCGGCACCGGAACACCGTGCGCGGACGACTGCGCGCGTTCACTGAGCTCACCGGCTTCGACCTGACCAAGACGAATGACCTCGCCACCGTCACCATCGCGTTCATGATCGACGCCAACATGAAGGCGACGGGTTGATCTCTCGACGGCGCGTCTGCTCGCGGGAGAACTAGAGGGTGATGACCTCGTAGGCACCGTCCGCGTGGCGCGCCCGGATCGTCTTCTTGTCGTACTTGCCCACGCTGGTACGCGGCACCTGCTCGATGAACGTCCAGCGCTCGGGCAGCCACCACCGAACCACCTTGTCCGCCAGGAATTCCCGCAGTTCGGCCGGCTCCGCTGAGGCGCCGTCGTGCAGCACCACGACAGCCAGCGGGCGTTCCTGCCAGCGCTCGTCGGGCACCCCGACCACGGCGGCCTCCAACACCGCGGGGTGGCCGATCAGATGGTTCTCCAACTCCACCGAGGAGATCCACTCCCCGCCGGACTTGATCACGTCCTTGGCCCGGTCGGTCAGCGTCACATATCCCTGCTGGTCGATCGAACCGACGTCTCCGGTGCGCAGCCACCCGGTGTCGAACTTCTCGGCATCGCGGCCCAGGTAGTAAGAGCCGGTGATCCACGGCCCGCGCACTTCCAGTTCGCCGACCGCGTCGCCGTCGTCGGGCAGGGGTACACCCTCGTCGTCGACGACACGCACCTCCACGCCGCACATCGGCCGGCCCTGGCTGACCCGCATCTCCCACTGACGTTCCTCGGACACCCCGGGCAGCGGCTTGGCCACCGTGGCCAGAGGCGAGGTTTCGGTCATCCCCCACGCCTGCTGGATGTACACGCCGTAGCGTTCCTGGAACGTCTGCATCAGGGACAAGGGCACTGCCGAACCACCGCAGGCGACCAGTCGCAGCGATGAAACGTCGTGCCCCGGTTCCTTTTCCAGCCGATGCATGACGTCGTTCCAGATGGTCGGCACGGCACCGGCCAGCGTGGGGCGCTGCGATTCGATCAGGTCTAGCAACGAGGCACCGTCCATGAACCGGTCGGGCATCACCAGATTGGCGCCGGCCATCAGGGCGGCGTACGGCAACCCCCACGCGTTGGCGTGGAACATCGGCACGATCGGCAGCACCGAGTCACTGCAACTGACGTCGAGCGCGTTGGCCGTGCAGGTGTTCAACGCATGCAGGTAGCTCGACCGGTGGCTGTACACCACACCTTTCGGGTTTCCGGTGGTGCCGCTCGTGTAACACATTGCTGCCGCGGAGTTTTCGTCGATCTCGGGCCAGTCGAACTCGGCGGGCTGGGCGGCCAGCAGCTCGTCCCAGCGCAGCACGGTCTTTCCGGCCAGGGCGCTGGTATCGCCGTCGCCGACCACGATCACGGTGTGCACGGTCTCCAGCAGGGGCAGCACCGGGGCCAGCAGCGGCACCAGGGATCCGTCGGCGATCACCACGCTGTCGGCGGCCTCGTTGGCGATGTAGGCGATCTGCTCGGGCGACAGCCGGATGTTCAGGGTGTGCAGCACCGCGCCCATCGAAGGCACGGCCAGATAGGCGGCGAGGTGTTCGGTGTTGTTCCACATGAACGTGCCGACCCGCTGGTCACCGTCGACCCCGAGCCCGCGCAGGGCATGGGCCAGTCGGGCCGCCTGCCCGCCCAGCTCGCGATAGCTGATCGTGCGGTATCGGCCCTGCCCACCTGCGGTGGTCACGGTCCGGTCGCCGTTGACGCCGCAGGCATGTCGCAGGATCGCGGTGATCGTCAACGGCCAGTTCTGCATCGTGCTCTTCACGGGCGCGATGGTATGCGCTTGCCGTTCGACACCGGCGGGAACGAATCGAATTTCCCGAACGATGTATGTAAGGGAAGATGAGCTGGTAACGACGGAAGGACGGCCCGATGCGCATGAAATGGTCCCTGGCGGCAGTCGCAGTGGCTGTGTTCGGGGTGATCGGCGCATCGTCCGCGGTGGCTTCGGCCGAGGAAACCGCTCAGCAGGTGATCAGCCGCCTGCAGTCCGAGGGGTACACCGTCACCATCGACAAGATCGGCACCGCGCCGCTGGAGCAGTGCACGGTCACCAGCGTGCGCAACCCCCAGCAGGTCACCCAGCTGGTGCCTTACGTCGGGCCGGGCCTCGGCGGCGATCGGATCCTGGTCCCATCGATCACCAGCCGGACCGTGTCGGTGTCGCTCAACTGCCAGCGCTGACGCTCACTTCGAACAGTTCAGCGAGACTGTGATGGTGCGTCGCACCACCACGGGTACGAGGTCGAAATTCCTCTCGCCGTCCTTGCCGAACCGTTCCACCCGGATGAGCTGGGTTTGGGTCTGTGGGTTGCGGATGCTGGTGACGGTGCACTGATCGAGTGGGGCGCTGCCTACCCGATCGATGTTGACGTAGAAGCCCTCGGCTTCCAGCAGTCCGATGGTCTCGATCGCCGAGTCGGCAAATGCCGATCCGGCGGGCGCCAATATGCTTCCCAAAGCCGCCCCCGACGCGGCCACCATGATGATCGATGCGTACATGGCCGTGTCATCCTTACCCTCTCGCATACCTTTTCGGTACGCGGTTCACCTTTGTTACGAGCCAGGCATGGGTAAAGGTTCAATACCCGACGAGGCCCGGCCGGGCGGTACCGGCCGGGCCTGTAGCTACATGTCAGGCGTGCGCGGGTTCGGCGGTGCGGTTGGCATGGTCGTCGACCATGGTGAGTTCGTCGAACGGATCGTCACCGCGCAGCACCGCATCGACCTTGGCCTTGTCCACGGTGTGCGTCCACGACCCGACGAGCAGGGTGGCCACCGCATTGCCGGAGAAGTTGGTCACCGCGCGGGCCTCGGACATGAACCGGTCGATCCCGACGATCAGTCCGACCCCGTCGAGTAGATCGGGGCGATGGGCCTGCAGGCCGCCGGCCAGCGTGGCCAATCCGGCGCCGGTCACGCCGGCGGCTCCCTTCGACGCGACGATCATGAAGACCAGCAGACCGATCTGCTGCCCGACGGACATCGGGGCACTCAATGCGTCGGCGATGAACAGCGCCGCCATCGTCAGGTAGATCGCGGTGCCGTCGAGGTTGAACGAATACCCGGTCGGCACAACGACACCGACGGTGCTTCGGTCGACGCCCAGGTGCTCCATCTTGGCGATCAGCCGCGGCAGCGCCGACTCCGACGAAGACGTCGAGAAGATCAGCAGGTACTCGCGGGCCAGGTACCGCACCAGCTTGAAGATGGACACCCCCGATACCGCACGCAGCAATACACCGAGCACGCCGAACACGAACACCACGCACGTCACATAGAAGCCCAGCATCAGGGTCAGCAGCTGGGTGACGGCGGTCCAGCCGGTCTGCCCGACGACGTTGGCGATCGCGCCGAAAGCACCGATGGGCGCCAGCCACAGGATCATGATCAGCACCTTGAACACGAGTTTCTGCAGGTGCTCGATGCCGCGCAGGATCGGTTCACCGGCGCTGCCCATGCCCTGCAGCGCGAACCCGACCAACAGCGCCACAAACAAGGCCTGAAGCACGCTGCCCGCCGTCAGCGAGGAGAACAGCGTCTCCGGGATGATGCCCTGGACGAAGTCCATGAGTCCGCCGGACTCGTGTGCCTTCTCCGCGAGTTCGGCGCCCTTGCCCGCCGCGCTCTCCGACAGATGCATACCGCTGCCCGGGTGGATCAGGTTGCCGACAACCAGACCGATGGTCAGCGCGACCGTGGACATCGCCAGGAAGTAGCCGAAAGCCAGGCCACCGACCTTGCCGACGGTGGCGGCCTTGCGTACCGAGCCGATCCCCAACACGATCGTGCAGAAGATGATGGGGCCGATCATCATCTTGATCAGGTTGACGAACATGGTGCCGAGCACACCGACGCTCTTGCCCACCTCGGGTGCCACGAGCCCGACCACCACGCCGACGACGACGGCCGCAATGACCGCGATGTAGAGCCAGTGCGTGCGGTCGCGACGCTGCGGGGGCGCCGGCTCTGATTGCGGGTGTATGGACACGGTCATCGGTCCACCTCCAGTTTCGGGTCCGGTTCGACAGTTCGGTTCATCTGCCGATGTCGCTGTACCAGTACCTTCGACCATAGGGTGAGCCAGGTCACGTTTTTGTTCATTACGTTCACGCAGCGATCTGGCCCCGAGGCGGGCGACTTCGGGGCCGGATCAACAATCGATCGCTCAGATACCTGCGCAGAGCGAGACAAACGGAATCGGTGCGCAGATGCCGACGGAGAAGTAGGGCGTGATGTCGCCGTTCCATGCCGGCGGCGGGGGCGGTGGAGGCGGCGGCAACGGGGCTGCCACGCAGGTGTTCGAGGGCGGATCGTATACGGTGCCCACTCCGCACTCGGTGGCGTTGCCGACCGCCGGAGAAATCGCCGTCACCACTGCCAGTGACGCGACCGCGGCCACGATAATGGTTGTCAAGCGATGAATTGCGCAGCTCATCGCAGGTCTCCCTTGGATCTACCCTCGACCCTGCTTATTGTCAGATTCTACGACTCAGCCCCCGCGAACAGCAGCCCCGAATTGACGGGCGCGAAGGTCGCAAGGGTCACCGGCGCGAACCCGCTACCAGCGGATATCCGGGCCACTATGTTGAAAGATCATTGCCTTCACAATCGGAGGTGCTGTGACGCACTGGCGGCGGCTGTCGGGGCTGGCCTGGCCGCGCTCGCTGGCCGGACAGGCCATCGCGCTGCAGGTCCTGGTGGTCGCGCTGGTGGTGCTGGCCGGCACGGCGCTGGCCCTGCTCGATGCCCGCCGCGACGGCGAGGACGCGGCCCGGCAGCAGGTGATCGGCATCGCCACGGCGCTGGCCGATTCCCCCTCGACTTCGGCGGCCATCGAATCCGGCACTGCGACACAGGTTTTGCAGCCCGTGACCGAGGCTGTGCGAACCGGCACCGACATCGCGTTCATCACGATCATGGCGCCGGACGGAGTCCGGTTCACCCACACCGATCCCAGCCAGATCGGCGGGCACTACCTGGGCACCGTCGAACCCGCGTTGCGCGGCGAGACATTCAGCGAGGTCTATACCGGGACCCTGGGGCCGTCGGTGCGCGCGATCGCACCGGTGCGTAGCGCCGACGGGCGCATCGTCGGCCTGGTGTCGGCGGGGATCACCCAGCAGACGTTGGGCCAGCGCTGGCGCGCGCAGATTCCCGTGATCGCTGCGGTAACCGCTGCCGCACTGGGGGCTTCGCTGATCGGGGGGTGGGCCATCCGGCGCCGGCTGCTCCGCCAGACCCGGGGTCTGCGGCCCGATGAACTACGGGTCATGTACGACCACCATGACGCGATCCTGCATTCGGTGTCCGAGGGGCTCATCGTGCTCGATCGTGACGGCGTGGCGCTGGCCAATGATGAAGCGCGCCGGCTGCTGGGCCTGGCGGCCGGACCGGTACGTGTGGAGGATCTCCCGGAGTTTCTGCGCAGCGCTGATCCCGGGGTGCGCGACGAGCTGCACGTCACCGCAGACCGGGTGCTGGTGGTCAACCGGGCCCGCGTCGCGGACTCCGGTTCGGAGGTCGTCACGATCCGGGATCGCACCGAATTACAGGGCGCCCTGGGCGAACTCAGCTCACTACAGGTCCTGGCCGACTCGCTGCGGGCACAGGCACACGAGTCGGCCAACAAGTTGCACACCGTGGTCACCATGGTTGAGATGGGCCGGCCCGAGGAGGCGGTCCGCTTCGCCACCAGTGAGTTGGAGCTGTCGCAGCGGCTCGTGGACCGGTTGTCACTGATCGTCGGGGAACCGGCCCTGGTGGCCCTGCTCCTCGGCAAGACCGCTCAGGCCGACGAACGCGGGATCACCCTGACCGTCACCGAGGACACCCAGTTGTCCACCGACACCGTGCTCTCCGGGCAGGAGATGGTGACGGTGCTGGGAAATCTGATCGACAATGCGATGGATGCCTGTGACCGTGAGGATCCGTGGATCGAGGTCACGGTGACCCAGGACGATCAAGAGTTGTTGATCCGGGTGGCCGACAGCGGCCCCGGTATGGACCCGGACACCTTCGAAAAGGCCATGCAGCGTGGCTATTCCACGAAATCAGCCGACACGGCCGGCCACGGGCTGGGGCTGGCGCTGGTGGCCCAGGTGATCCGCAAGCACGGCGGGACGCTGCGCGCCGACGTCACCTACGGTTCAGTGGTCACCGCAACGGTGCCGCGGCGATGAACGCTGACGCGAAGAGCAGAGGGGAACAGATGATCAGCGTCCTTATCGTGGAGGACGATCCATTGATCGCCGAAGCCCATCAGGCCTATCTCGGCCGCCTGGAAGGGTTTTCGGTGTCGGCGGTGGCGCACACCGCCCGCGACGCGATGCGGGCGGCGGCCGCGGCCGCCGCATCCGAGCAACCCATCGATCTGGTGCTGCTGGACATCGGTCTGCCCGACGCCAGCGGAATCTCGTTGGCCTCCGGCCTTTCCGGGCTGCGGCCTGCACCGGACATCATCGCCATCACCTCCGAGCGCGACCTGGAGATGGTGCGCGCGGCGGTGGCCCACGGCGCGCTGACCTATCTGCTCAAGCCTTTCGCGTTCGCGGCATTCCGCGACCGGCTGGAGCGCTACCGCCGCTACCGTTCGGCGCTGCCGTCTGGAACCGATGCCGCCAGCCAGGCTGAAGTCGACCGGGCCCTGGCCGAATTACGCATTGCCACAGACAAATCCACCGCGCCCAAAGGCGCGGCGCCGCAGACCACCGAGGAGATCGCTGCCGCGGTGCGCGACGAGCCTGACGGGTTGACCGCCGATGAGGCGGCCAAACAAGTCGGAGTGTCCCGAGTGACGGCGTGGCGCTACCTCGAGCGTCTGGCCGATGACGGCATCGTCATCCGCACGACGGAGTACGGCAAGGCCGGGCGGCCGCGTACCCGCTATCGGTGGCGCTGAATCAGGCGCCGGCCGCCTGGAGGGCGGGCAACTGGTGCATCTCGACCGCGTCCGCCGAGACCAGCTGCGAGTACAGGGACTCGGCGACGTCGAAGACGTTGACCTGGCCGGCGTAGTCGGCGATGTACAGCCTGGTGCCGCTGTCGGACATGGCGACTGCAGCGGGCTGTGCGTGGACGTCGACGCTGCCCTGGATCTGGCTGGTCAGCGCGCACCACACGATGACGCGGTCGTAGTCGACCACGTACGCGCGGGTGGCGTCGGAGCTCAGCACCAGCTGGGTCGGCGCCCCGCCGACCTCGACGGCGTCCACCACGGTCCCGGCGGACAGGTCGACGGTGTGCACGACACCGCGATGCTCAAGATCGGAGGTCAGCACGTAGGCGACGCCGTCGCCGATCGCGATGTCGCGGATCGGGGCGCCGATCCACACCGTGGCCTGCGCCTGGGCGGTTTCGGTGTTCACGACGACCAGCCGGCTGCCGCGGAAGTCGGAGGTGGCGACGTACAGGCGCTTGCCGGTCGAGTCGACCTCCAGGGCGTCCAGGTTGACGCCCGCGCCGGTGGCGATGTCGATCGTGCCGACCCGCTCGGCGGTGGTGTCGATGACGGCGATGTCGATGCGCTCCTGGCCGGCGCGGCCGGCGAACACGCGCTTGCCGTCCGGGCTGATGGCCAGGGCGGTGACGCTGAAGGCCAGCGGGTACTCGTTGAGCACGGCGCCGGTGATGGTGTCGACCGTCGCGATCGAGTCATGCCCGGCGGTGGAGACGCTGACGTAGGCACGGTCATCGGCCACGACGACGGCGAAAGGGTCTCCTGCGAGGCGGACCGAACCCACCACGCCCATGGTGTGGGGGTTGATCACGGTCAGGCTCTGCGCCGCGGTGTTGGTGACCACCACGGTGTCCCGGTCGGGGTCGACGGCGATGTCGCCGATCGGCCCGCGTCCGACCTCGGCCAGTCCGGCCACGTCGATGTCGTCGAGGGCACCGTCGAATGCGACGCCGCGGGCAGACGTATCGTCGATGGCGCGTTCATTGCGGCCGGGGCGCATCGCTTCAGCGAGCGCGCGCAGGAAGTTGTTTGCCATCGTCATCGGCACCTCCGCCGGCAAGGCTTTCACCGGCTCTAGATTCCAGGTCCATCTGCGCCGGGAGTGGCGCGTTTGCATTGAGTCTAGCGACGAAACCGACAGGTCCTGGACGAGTTCGTAGCGAATACACGGCAGTCGCCGACACTCTCTCAGAATGCGCTTAAGAAATTCTTCGTTATCGACTCGTTACCTTTTGGTCGCATTCGATTAAATGCCTGTTACCAGGGACTTCCCAGCACCCCCTGGACGTGTCGCATTTCACGAGCAGCGGGGCCGTCAATAACAATTCTTACCATCGCCGGCAAAAGTGAGCGGTAGATCACATCGCGACACGCCAGCAAACTTTCTTGGGCGTCAACTCGCGGAAGCGGGCAGAGACGCGGGAAATGTGTTACGGCTGTGAAAGATGAGCCGTGCCGGATCGTAAGTTCGCTGCCCACAGCAATGCCCCCGACACCGGTTAGAGCCGCAGCGCGGCGGCGGTGGCCGGACCGACGATGCCGTCGACCTTGAGCCCGCGCGTGCGACGCTGGAACTCCCTGACCGCGTCCTCGGTCTGCGGGCCGAACACACCGTCGACCTCGAGGTCCCCCGCATACGCCGAGTAGGCCGACTTGAGCCGGCTCTGCAAGTGGGCGACCTGAGGGCCTTCCATGGGCCGGAACAGCAGGGTCTCGGTGTACTGACCCTCGGGTACCGGTGGCCGGGGCGTGGGCGCCGGTTTCGCGATATCGCCGATCTGCGCCTGGATGTCCGCGCGCAGGATGTCCATGTCGATGGCGCCCGGATCCCACTTACCTTGCGCGCGGCCCGCATACTCCTTGTGCCCGATGGTGCGCTCAGAAGTCTGGGCCAGCCGGCGATTGATCGCGGCGCAGCACCGCACCAGCGCGAAATACTGTGCGTCAGGCCAGTTCTTGCGATGCGGCGCGGTGGGGCTGGTACCGCTGTTGGCGCACTCGATGCCGATCATGTGCCAATTGCCCATATTCGTCGGCAACCACGGATACATGCCGACACCGGCGTGCCAGGCCACCCCGAGGGCCACCACGGTGACTGTGCCGTCGCGCGCGATATGCAGCTGCGACAACGGGCCGGGAAGATCCGGGCGGCCGTCGGCGATCGACGCGGCGGTTGCCGTGTCCGACCCGGTGTGGTGCACCATCACCCCGCGGATGTCCTTGAAATCGCCGTGTCCCCGCGTCCGCCACCCGGGATACTCGACGAGGTCGATGCCTTCCGCCCGAAGCACATCGGCCAGCCAAACGGGGTCACCGGTCCATTGCCCTGTCTGAGGCACTGAGATTCGTCCTCCCTACGCAGCAAACTACCTGCGAGGACAAGCCTACGCGGGACCACCGACATCGTCCCGAACACACGAGGGCGGCGAGACAGGTTATGCATCAACTACTTTGCTCGATATCGCCTCACCTGGAACCCGATGCCGGGCGCTGTTCGCGAAAGCACCAATCAGCAAATAGTCGCTCACGGTGCCGGCGGCGCCTTCCATACGCATCTGCGCCCGAATGTGCGAGCATCTGCGCATGGACCCGAAGGACGATCCCGAGGCCCGCATCCGGGAACTCGAGCGCCCACTGGCTGACGCCGCTCGCACCTCGGAACTCGGGACCGGCGCCTCCGCCGCTCCGCCACCGACCCAGCCCTGGACGCAGGCGAACAGCTTCCCGCCACCGCCCCAGGGACCACCCGCACCGTGGCCGGGCTATGAGCCGTATCCGGCACCGCCGCAACCGCCGCGCAGCACGGGCAGCACGCACCTGTTCCTGGTGTTCGGCGGATTCGTGCTGGCCCTGGTGGTCGGCGGCCTCGTGACGGCCTATCTCATGGTCAACAAGACCGACGCAGGAGACACCGACGCCGGCACGGTCACCGACAGCCAGTCGACGACCATCCGGCAGACCACGATCAGCGGCGTGCCACTGCCCGGATCCGTTGCACCGACACAGGTTCCGGCAGGAGAGACGGTGATCGTCTCAGGGATCAACGAGCACCGGACCGTCGAATGCCGGGAAAACACCGTGATCGTCAGCGGCATCCAGAACGAGCTGGAGATCACCGGCCACTGCATTGCCGTGACCGTGTCAGGCGTCGAGAACGTCATCACCGTCGAATCCGTCGAGACCATCGGGGTATCCGGATTCGACAACCGGGTCACCTACCGCACCGGGCAACCCGACGTGTCGAACTCCGGTGAGTCCAACGTGGTCGAACAGGGCTAGCCGCTACAGCACCTTCGACAGAAACTCTTGCAGCCGAGGGTGTTTGGGGCTGTCGAACACCTCGGACGGAGTGTCGTCCTCGACGATGTTGCCGTCTGCCATGAAGATCACCCGGGAGGCCACCTCTCGGGCGAAACCCATCTCGTGGGTGACGACGACCATCGTCATGCCGCCCTCGGCCAGGTCCCGCAGCACCTGCAGTACATCGCCGACCATCTCTGGATCCAAGGCGCTGGTGGCCTCGTCGAACAACATGATCGAGGGGTTCATCGCCAGCGCCCGGGCGATCGCGACACGCTGCTTCTGGCCGCCGGACAATGTGGCAGGCTTGACGTTGGCCTTCTCCGCCAGGCCCACCTGGGTCAGCAACTCCATCGCCCGCTTCTCTGCGGCGGCCTTGTCCATCTTCTTGGTCAGCAGCGGCGCCAGCGTCACATTGTCGATCACCGTCATGTGCGGGAACAGGTTGAAGTGCTGGAACACCATACCGATGTGTTGACGGACCTTGTCCAGGTTCACTTTTCTGTCGGTGAGGTCGAATCCATCGACGGTGACCTTGCCCGCGGTGATGTCCTCCAACTTGTTGAGGCACCGCAGGAAGGTGGACTTACCGGACCCCGACGGTCCGATGACGCAGACCACCTCGCCCTTGCTGACCGTGGTGTCGATGCCGTCAAGCACGACCAGGTCGCCGAATGACTTCTTGAGGCCCTCGATGCGGATCTTGACGGTGCCCTCGGGCTCGGCGGCCGCGGCTTCCGGTACCAGCTGGGTCATTTCACCATCCTCTTTTCGAGCCGGTCGGAGAGTTTCGTCAGCGCCATGATGACGATGAAGTAGATGATGCCGATGATCAGCCACATGGTGAACGACTGGTAGTTGCGCGCGATGATCAGTCGTCCGGTCTGCGTCAACTCGGCGATGCCGATCACCGACAGGATCGAGGTGTCCTTGAGGGTGATGACGAACTGGTTGACGTACGACGGGATCATGGTGCGAACCGCCTGCGGCAGAATGACTTTGCGCATCGTCGGCAGATATCCGATACCGAGGCTGCGGGCTGCCTCCATCTGCCCCTTGTCCACCGCCTGGATTCCGCCGCGGACGATCTCGGTCATGTAGGCGCCGGCGTTGAGCGACAGCGTGATGATGCCCGCCGTCAGCGCCGTCATCTGGAACCCCAGCGCGGTCGGGATACCGAAGTAGATGAAGAAGGCCTGCACCAGAAGTGGTGTGCCACGGAAGATGTCGACGTACGTGGTGCCGATGGCCCGCAGCACGATCGACCGCGATACCCGGAAGAGCCCGAAGATGACGCCGAGTACCAGGGCGATGGCGATCGACACCACCGTCAGGATGATCGTCATCTTCAGACCAGCCATCAGGAACGGGAAGGTGCTCTTGACCAGACCGACGAACGAGTTGTCGGCCTCGGCGGCACCCTCACCGAGGTACTTCTCGACGATCTGGTCGTAGCGCCCGGAATCCTTGAGTTCCTTGAGACCCGCGTTGAACTTGCTCAGCAGTTCGGCGTTGCGGCCCTTGTTCACCGCGAAGCCGTAGCTGGAGCCCTTCTCCTTCGGCGTCACGGTCTTGAACCCGTTGCCCTGTTGGATGCCGTAGGCGAGCACCGGGTAGTCCTCGAAGACGGCCACGGAGTTACCCGTCTTGACTTCCTCGAACATCGACGCGGAATCGGCGAACGAGACGATCTGGAATCCGTACTTGTCCTTGATCGACTCGGCGAACTCGGCGCCCTGGGTGCCGTTCTTGACCGCGACCCGCTTGCCCTTGAGGTCGGCGTAGGACTTGATGTCCTCGTTGCCGGCCAGCACGGCCATCTGCACGCCGGATTCGAAATAGGGGTCGGAGAAGTCGAAGACCTTCTTGCGCTCATCGGTGATCGACATGCCGGCGATCACCCCGTCGGCCTGATTGGCCTGAACTGCCTGGAGCGCGGCGTCGAAGCCCAGCGGTTTGATCGTGATGTTGAACTTCTGGTTCGCCGCGATCTCGTTGATGAGATCGATGTCGATGCCGACGAATTTGCCGTCCACGTCCTGGAATTCGAACGGCGCAAAGGTGATGTCGGTGGCGACAATATAGGTCTCACCGTCGGCGGCGGCGCGGGCCGGGGCCAGCATCGCGGCCCCGAACAGGCCGACCAGCAACGCCACGACGGCGGCCATCAGCCGTTGCGGGGACCGGATGACTCCGGCGATGCCCTCGCCCGACGCGGATTCGGCTCTCATCGTCCACTCTCCTATCCAGGTAGAAACGACGAGTCCCCACGCTATCGTCGCGACACCGATTAGGGCGGTATTTCCGAGGGTCCGAGAGGCAGCACCGGCTTAGCCGCTGGAGTCGAAGTCGGCCGGGACTGACGCCGAGGGCACGACCGCGAACTCCTCGGCATGGTCGGTGTCGGCCGGCGCGCAGGTCTGGAGGTACTTGTGGCCCTGGGCCGTGGTCAGGCTGTCACTTGCATGTAATACGGGGCCGGCGATCCTCAGCAAGCGGTAGCCGAGCGGTCGCCGAACGAAGGACGGGTCCTGGATCGCATTGTTCAGGGTCAGGTAATGCGATCGCAGCAGAGCGTCGGCCCGTTCCTCACTGTGTCGCTGACACTTGCCGAAATCTGGCCGAATACACGGCGTTTCACTGTTGATCGATCCGCGGTGCGGATACCGCAGCCCAGTCCGCTTGCGCCATAGCGATTCTGATGGTCAGGGCGTTGTCGAGCACACAAAGCGCGTCGCGCTTCTGTTGTTGTTGCGCACTCATCGGACCCCCCCTGTCATCCCCCGTTAACCGCAGCTTTACCGATCGGTGAGCGCGCCGCCAACCCGAGGATCCATCCAATTGCACTGCGCGGGAACAAGATAGTTGCGCAGGAAAGGTCCGACCCGTCGCGCCATCAGCCAGTGGCAAACTGCGTGTCCGCCTTTACAAATCACTCAACCTGTCCACCTCGCAGCCTCGGGAAGCCAGGCTGTAAATGGATGTTCGGTCCGAGACGTCACATAAAGAGGTAGTGCACTACGCGTGAGGAATGGATATGGGCGGCCGTATGTTTTCTGCATGAGAGCGCTGGAAAGTACGGCGCTTGGTTCAGAGGAAGTTTCGACATGAGCGTTTTCCATCCGGTTTCCGTGGTCAAGCGCGAAGCCTCACGACAGAACGCACCGGTCCTGCATTCACACGAACCGGTGCTCATCACCGAACAGCAGGTGCTGTTCAGTACCGCCGCAGCAGCGGGCACGCCCACCCATCACAACGTCGTGGCGATGGTGTCACATGCGGTGTCGTCGGTGGCAGAACACTGGCATGCCCACGCTAACCGGCGGCGCGCCACCTACTACCCGCCACGGTGCAGCTATCTCGAGCACAGCCTGATGGCTCGGGAGATGGATCGACTCTGACCGCCCCGGGTCAGCCGGCCAGCGCGACCGGCGCGACCACCTCGGAGTACCGCGACGCGTCGCCGGCGATGGTCCGGCTGCGTCGGCCGTGGACATCGACCGGGACATCTCCGGCCAGGGTGATCCGGCTCAGCCGGCGGTACTGGTCGTCGTAGTCGGCTACCGCGTAGTGCTGGGTGGCCCGGTTGTCCCAGATCGCCAGGTCTCCGGGCTCCCAGCTCCAACGAATCGTGTTCTCCAACTTGATGACCCGATCTTGGAGTAGCCGGAACACGGTGGCCGACTCGGCGGGGCCGAGGCCGACGAACTGTTTGATGAAGTGTCCCAGCAGTAATACCCGCTTACCGGTCTCGGGATGGACCCGCACCACGGGGTGCTCGGTTTCGTAGTACTCCGACACGAATTCCTCGCGGTACTGCCGCTCGGCGTCGGCGAGAACCGGGCGCCCTTCGTCGTCGAACCGGTCTCCGGTGGCGTAGTCGTACTGGTTGGTGTGCACCGCCCACAGGTTCTCGACCAGCGCGCGGAGCGGCCCGGGCAGCGCGTCGTAGGCCGCCTCGGTCGATGCCCATGTCGTGGTCCCGCCGTAGTTCGGCAGCGTCACCGCCCTGAGCAACGAGGCTTTCGGGATGCGGTCGACGAATGTCACATCGGTGTGCCAACTGTTGGCCTTGTCATACCGCGAGTCGATGGGCAGGATCCGCTCGCCGCGCGAGGTGACGGTCGGGTGCGCTCTCGTCGGGGTACCGAGCAGCCGCGCGAAAGCCAACTGACCGTCGTCGTCGAGATGGTGTTGCCCGCGGAAGAAGATGACCTTGTGCTCGAGCAGGGCATCGTTGATCGCCGACGCCGTGGCCGGGTCAAGAGTGCCGCTGACGTCGATTCCATCCATGCGAGCCCCGATGTGGGCACCGAGCTTCACTACACGTAGAGAGGACACCCCGTCACCATCGGCAACAGGGCGCCTGAGCACCACAGTTGCGCTCACCACGAGCGCAACGAGCCGCGAAGGTCAGTCGATCCGGATGACGTAGGTGCCGTCGTCGTCGCGCTCGATCTGTCCGTCGAGGGCGTTGATCCACACCGGGGTGTCGCGTCGCGAACCGAGGAACGCGCTCTGCACGGAGCCCCCGGGCTGCAGGTCGACGTTCCACTCGTCGTCCTGGGCGACGATGGTGACGATCTCCTCGCCATTGGCGCGACGGATCGAGATCAGCTGACCGTTGGAGTCCAGATCCTCCAGGTCCGCATCGTCGTCATCGAGGTACCCATCAAGCTCGGCGTCATCGAAGATCTCGGCGTCCGAACCCCTGCCATCGTCATGCACGCCGACGACTGTACTCAGCATCACGTCCACCGATGCAGACCCCGGCGGATTGAACCGCTAACGTGCATCCGACGTTTACAGGCTATTCGCCCGGGGAACAAGATGTCCCGCTGTGGCGTTGGCGAGAAACATTGGTCTTGAACTTAGGAGGATCATTTATGGCTACCGATTACGACGCCCCGCGCGTCAAGGAGACCGACGAGCCCGCTGAGGAGTCGCTGGAACAGCTGGCCACGCGGCGCACCGCAGCCGACACGGCAGTCATCGACGAGGACGAGGTGGTCGACTCCTTCGACCTGCCCGACGCCGATATCTCCGGCGAGGAACTGAGCGTCCGGGTCATCCCCAAGCAGGCTGACGAGTTCACCTGTTCGAGCTGTTTCCTGGTGCAGCACCGCAACCGGATGGCCTTGCAGAAGGGCGACCAGCAGCTCTGCGTCGACTGCGTCTGACGCAGTCGACGATTCAAGGCCCGACGGCCGTCGCGCTCAGCGACAACAGTTCGGGTCGAGCACGGTGCACAACGCGACGAGTGAGTCCCGGCGCGGGCGGTGGTAGACGTTCATGCCGCGCCGTTCGGACTCCACCATCCCGGCCCGCCGCAACTGTGACAGGTGGTGGCTGACCGTTGATTCGGCCAAGCCGACCGCAGCCGCCAGATCACACCCACAGACTTCTCCGGCCTCGGCGCTGAACAACAGCGACACGAGCTTGACCCGCACGGGGTCGGCCAGCGCTTTCAGCCGCAGCGCAATCTCCAGCGCCCCGTCGTCATCGATCGGGCCGGCCGCCACAGGTGAGCAGCAGACCGGTTCAGAGGTGTCGACCACCGGCAACGCCTTGGGCATGCAGCCATTCTGCCAGAGGATATTGACATACGTCGAAGAGGTGGCATCATCGATGCCGTCCGAATAATTCGACATAAGTCGCAGAGGTTGGGAGCCTGTCATGTCCCGCGCACAACTCGCCTTGAACGTCGACGATCTCGACGAGGCCATCACGTTCTACTCGAAGCTGTTCAACACGGCACCGGCGAAGGTCAAGCCGGGCTACGCCAACTTCGCCATCACCGCTCCCCCGCTGAAGTTGGTGCTGATCGAAAACCCCGGGCACGGCGGAACACTCAACCATCTCGGTATCGAGGTCGAGTCCAGCGACCAGGTGCACGCAGAGATCGCCCGCCTCACGGACGAAGGCCTGTTCACCGAGGAGGAGATCGGCACCACCTGTTGCTTCGCCACCCAGGACAAGGTGTGGGTGAGCGGTCCCGCCGGCGAAAAGTGGGAGGTCTACACAGTTCTCGCCGACTCGGAATCCTTCGGCACCAACTCGCCTGCACTCGATGCCGCTGCCGCCGAGAGCGGGTGCTGCACATCGAGCGCACCCGAGACATCAGCGTGAACCCACCCGCTTCAACCAGACTTTCCACCCTGGATCGGCTGCTGCCCGTCTGGATCGCCGCGGCGATGGCCGGCGGCCTGCTGCTGGGCAGGCTTGTTCCCGGGGTCAACAACGCTCTGAATCGCGTTCAGGTTGACGGCATCTCGCTCCCGATCGCGCTGGGCCTGCTGATCATGATGTACCCGGTCCTGGCCAAGGTGCGCTACGACCGCCTCGACCGCGTGACCGGTGATCGCAAGCTGTTGATCAGCTCGCTGATCCTCAACTGGGTGCTGGGTCCCGCCCTGATGTTCGCGCTGGCCTGGCTCTTTCTGCCCGATCTGCCCGAGTACCGGACAGGTCTGATCATCGTCGGGCTGGCCCGGTGCATCGCCATGGTCATCATCTGGAACGACCTGGCCTGCGGCGACCGCGAGGCCGCCGCGGTGCTGGTCGCCCTCAATTCGATCTTTCAAGTGCTCATGTTCGCCGTGCTCGGCTGGTTCTACCTGTCGGTGCTTCCCGGCTGGCTCGGCCTTGAGCAGGCCCGCATCGACACGTCGCCGTGGCAGATCGCCAAGTCGGTACTGATCTTCCTGGGTATCCCACTGCTGGCCGGCTATCTGTCGCGCCGCATCGGTGAATCCGCGAAGGGCAGGGACTGGTACGAATCGACGTTCCTGCCGCGTATCGGCCCTTGGGCCCTGTACGGCCTGCTGTTCACCATCGTCGTGCTGTTTGCACTCCAGGGCGACCAGATCGCCACCCGCCCGTGGGACGTCGCTCGCATCGCGGTGCCGCTGCTGGCGTACTTCGCGATCATGTGGGGTGGCGGCTACGCACTGGGAGCAATCCTGGGGCTCGGCTACGAGCGCACCACCACCCTCGCGTTCACGGCCGCGGGCAACAACTTCGAACTGGCCATCGCGGTGGCAATCGCGACGTACGGCGCAACATCCGGCCAAGCCCTGGCAGGTGTGGTCGGCCCGCTGATCGAAGTGCCCGTCTTGGTGGCGCTGGTCTACGTGTCACTGGCGTTGCGACGCCGGTTCACCCAGGCGACTGCCACCCCGGCACCGATACCGGGCAGCCGATGACCTCACAGCAGCACCGGCCCAGCGTGTTGTTCCTCTGCACGCACAATGCCGGCCGGTCCCAGATGGCGATGGGCTTTTTCACCCACCTCGCCGGGGACCGGGCATCCGTGTTCTCGGGAGGCTCGGAGCCGGCGGACAAGGTCAACGCGGCGGCCGTGGCGGCGATGGCCGAAGTCGGTATCGACATCGCACACGAACAACCTCGGCGATGGACCGACGACATCGTCGAGGCGGCCGACGTCGTCGTCACGATGGGATGCGGGGATACCTGCCCGTACTTCCCCGGCAAGCGCTACGAGAACTGGGAATTGGCCGATCCGGCCGGCCTCGGGGTCGAAGCGGTCCGTCCGATTCGCGACGACATCGAGCGGCGCGTTCGCGTTCTACTCGTCGAACTCGGACTCGGCCCCGCCCACTGATTCTCCGGTGCCCGGCGGCGGTGGTCGCCTACCGTGACGAGCATGACTGAAGCCGCCATTCGACAGCGCATCGCCGATGGTGTGAATGCGATCCGTGCGCGCGACCTCGACACGCTCACCGCCCTGTATGCACCCGACGTCGTGTCCTTCGACATCGGGGCACCGCTGCGCTACGCCGGAGACGACAACAAGCGACGGGCCTGGCAGGAAGTCTTCACCGCGTACACCGGCCCGATCGGCTACGACGTGCACGAGTTGACCGTCACCACCGAGGGTGACCTCGCGTTCGTGCACAGCCTCAACCATGTCCGCGGCACCCTGTCCAGTGGCCGCGACATCGACATGTGGGTGCGGTGGACAGCGTGCCTGCGTTGCGTCGACGGCGTCTGGATGGTCACCCATGACCATGTCTCGGTGCCCGCCGACCTCGAATACGGCAAGGCTGTCCTGAATCTGACGCCGTGACCCCCCTGAACCGCCATCAACTGGAAGCATGAGGACATGAGAACCCTGATCACCCCACGCCACCTGGTCATCTCCGCTTGGTCCGCGGTCGCCGTGGTGGCAGCGGCGACTGCGGTCGCCGCAGTTCCCGCTCCGTCGAGCGTGCTGGCGGCCTGCCCGAACGGCGAGGACCCCGATACCTACACCGGCACCTGTGTGCCCTACCTGGTGCCGAACTCACGGAACCTCCCCAGCAGCAACAACCTGTGCCCGCCCGGAGTCAGTGGCACTGAATGCGGTTCGGCAGAGGTCCAGGCCACTCCCACTGCGCCGGTCGCACCGACGGGCCCTGAGCAGGCACTCGAAGACGTGAGCACGCCTGACTTCTGACGGCCGGTCATCAGCCCGGCCGGTGGGGAGGTATTCGATGTCGAACATGACAACCGGATCCCACTGGGAGATCCAGCTCGAAAATGACTGGTTCCGTGTGACTCGGTGGACGATCGATCCGGGTGGCGCCATCCCGATGCACCGGCACGACTACGAGTACGTGGTTGTCCCGGTGGTCACCGGCACCATGCACGTCGTCACTGCCGACGGCATCGAGATCGTCGCGGAACTCGTAGCCGGACAAAGCTATTCACGACCGGCAGGCTCCGAGCACACCGTCGAGAATCGCGGTGACCGCGACCCGATCGTCTTCGTCGAAGTGGAACGTCTGGCCTGACGTCGAGGCGATACCGGATCGCCAGTACGCAAAGCCGGCTGCCGCAGGAGGTGCACATGGTCAGCGTCACCGCCCCGTTATGGGTAGGCCTGCTGATCGGTGCCGCATTCAGTGTGCCCGCCTCGATCTGGGGAATTGGCAACCCGGAAACGATCATCCGGACTGCCAGGCTGGTTGATCGGCTCCTCCTCGGCTGCTTTCTGTTTGTCACCGCGATCGGTTCTGTATTGCTGTATGGGCTTTACGCGCTGGGATTCTCGATGCACTTCTCACCGAGGCCGACGTACTTGATCGGCGTCACCCTCGGCGGGATCATGTTCGGCGCCGGAGCGGCGGTGAGCGGCTACTTCCCCGGCACTGAAATGATCGCCCTCGGGGAGGGGCGCCGAGACGTCCTGGCAGCGCTGCCCGGCGGACTTCTCGGCGCCGCCGCGTGGACCGCGGTGTACCAGACCGATGTAGGCCGCTGGCTGGTGCACACCGCAGACCTCGGTGACCTGGTTGCTACCGGAGACATCGCCGATATCCGACCCATCCCCATGCTCGCAATCGCAATCGCTTACGCGGCAGCCGCGTTGACGCTGTTGTATTACTTGCCGCGATATGCCGGGGGTAGGCACAGTTGTCTTCAGCACCTACGCACGACCACCGCCCCGGTCGATGAACATGATCGGGCCTTTGCCGCGGATACCTCCGCCTACCTCGCCGAAGGTACAACCGCGCCGGCCTGGACCACCCTGCTTTCCCCGCCGGCCTCACAGCGGACGCCAAGCACGACCTTCTTCGCACGGACCACCGCCATGGCGGCCACGTTCGTCGCCGCGCTCGTGGTTCTGTCGCTGTTCCTTCGTCAGCCCTTCGGCATGTCGACCACCTACTCCTGGGTGGTGGGGCACCTTTTCATGCCGGGCTTCGACTACAGCCGACAGGTCTTCGCCACGATCGGCTGGGAGCCCCTTGTGGTTCTCGGCGTCCTGCTCGGATCTCTGTTCTCGGCACTGTTCATCACGGGTCGCTTCAATGCGTTCCGCCCCGTCGTACCGCCCTCATGGCGCAACCGATTCGGCCCCAGCCGCGCCAGGCGGGCAGCGGCATGCTTTGCGGGATCCTTTTTCGTGATCTTCGGGGCCCGGATGGCCGGTGGATGCACCAGCGGGCACACCCTCAGCGGCGGTATCCAGTTGGCGGTCAGTGCATGGCTTTTTACTGCGGCTTTGCTCGGTGGGATGCTGCTCACCGCCCGCTTCGTCTACGGCCATTGCAGCTGGCAGGTCGAGCCGGCGCAGCCCGAGCTGTAAAGGCCGTCTCGATCACGAAATGTCGGCGAGCGTTCTTGCGGGTTTGCCGACAGCACCACTCCTGCTGGGAGAAGTTCCCCCGAATCGGGGGACGACGTGAGCTCCCCGCGCCCATAATCTCGGTGCCATGGCGAACAACGGAAACAATGATTGGACCCAACCAGCAGCTCTTGCCATCCCCAAGGAGGGCTACTTCGAACTGACCCGGGGGCGCTATGGCCCGGTGTTTCCCCGCACCCCCGCCTGCTACGGCTTCAACATCATCGCCAAGGTGAAGGAGGGCCGCGAGGACGCGATCCGCGCCTACGGCAAGCAGCTCGAAGCGGCGGTCGCCGCGCAGCCCGACGTGCTGGCCCCGCTGAAGCTGCATTACCTGCGGTGGAATCTGTTCGACGTCGGCTCCGGTCTGCATTTCCAGTACCAGGGCATCTTCGACACCGACTTCGACAAGTACACCGAGGACGCCGTCAAACTGTTCAGCTCGACGGGCATCACCACCGCCTTCGTCAACCTTGAGGGCTTCCCGGAGGACTGGAAGACGAACCCCGAGGCGTTCATCATGTTCGTTCGCAACCACCAGGTGCCCAGCTTCCTGGAGTATGGCGAATACCCGTACGTCACGTCCGAGGAGGTCAAGAAGGCGTTGCGGCTCAAGGCCGCGTTCTCCGAGATGCTGGACCAAATGCAATGACCGATCTCGAATTCGACGATATCCAGCACATCATGCTGACCGGGACACCCCACTTGACCGGTCGGTACGAGTTCCTGTCCTTCGACACCCCCGAAGCAGGGCAAGCCTGGCTGGCCGAGATGGTGCCCCTCGTGCAGTCGGCCACCGATGTCCGCGAGACGGTCAACGTGTTCAAGCGTTGGGTCAACCTGGCCTTCACCTGGAACGGGTTGCGCGCATTGGGCCTGGACGAGGAGACGCTGGCGACATTCCCGGACGAGTTCCGGGAGGGCATGGCGTCGCGGGCCGACATCCTCGGGGACACCGGGGCGGCCGCACCCGAACACTGGGTGGGCGAGCTGGCGAGCGACGATCTGCACGCGATTGTCATCCTGTTCGCCCGGGACGAGGAGGAACGCCTGCGGTGCGTCGGCGAACACGACGCACTGCTGGCCCGCTGCCCGGGGGTGCGGTCACTGTCGCATCTGGATCTGGCCGCCACCGCACCGTTCGAGTACGACCACGATCACTTCGGGTACCGCGATCCGGTGTCCCAGCCGCAGATGAAGGGTTCCGGTGAGGTGTTGCTGCCCGGCTCGGGCGGGGCGCTGGCAGCGGGCGAGTTCATCCTCGGCTATCCGGACGAAGAGGGGTTGGTCGCGAACCAGCCCACCCCCGAGGTGCTTTCGCGCAACGGCAGCTTCATGGCGTACCGCCGGCTGGAGGAGCATGTCGGGGTCTTCCGCGACTACCTGAAGCAGAATGCCGAGGGCGCCGAGGGCGAGGAGCTGCTGGCCGCCAAGTTCATGGGCCGGTGGCGCAGCGGTGCACCGTTGGTACTCGCACCCGAACATGACGATCCGGAACTGGGTGCGGATCCGATGCGTAACAACGATTTCGATTACGGAACGATGGATCCGCACGGCTATGCCTGCCCGATCGGCGCCCATGCCCGCAGGCTGAATCCACGCGATACCGAGCCGAATCCGAATCGGCGCAGGATGATCCGGCGCAGCGGCACCTACGGGGCGGCCTTGCCCGCAGGCGTCCCTGACGACGGAGTCGAACGCGGTATCGGGATGTTCCTGATCTGCGCCAGCCTGGTCCGTCAGTTCGAGTTCGCCCAGAACGTCTGGATCAACGACAGTTCGTTCAAAGATCTGGGCAACGAGCACGACCCGATCTGCGGCACCCAGGACGGCACGCTGGACTTCAAGATTCCGAAGCGGCCGATCCGCAAGGTACACAAGGGGTTACCGGCATTCACGACGCTGCGAGGCGGGGCGTACTTCTTCCTGCCCGGCCTGAGCGCACTGCGTTACCTCACAGACCTCAAAAACTAGGAGACACCATGGCTACACAGTCATACGCCCGTACCTACAACCAGGCCCACATCGCCCGGCCGCGCAACGGCAAACGACGCGTCAGCATCTACTGGTCCTGGAGCTACCCGTGGGAGGTCCAGCGCGACCCCGCCGAGCTGTACAACCGGTTCTCCACGGTCACCGAGGTGCGCCTGGCCACCTGGCCGGCCTACGAGACGCCCGAGTACAGCCCCAAGGAGTTCCTGCAGGGCATCGACGGAACGCTGGAACTGTTCCACCGCTCGTCCTTGGCCTTCCAGGACGTCGCCGGCGAGGCGACCGGGCATCCGGTCGCGGTGTTCCAGCGGGTCGATCAGGCCGGGTACCGGCTGCCGATCGATGAACGCATCCTGGACGACACCGACACCCTGATGATCTTCGGCCTGGACCACCTGCTGGGCGACGAGGCCGCCACCGAAGAAGAGATCGCCGCGATCCAGCAGTGGCTGAAGCGCGAGGGCACCTGCCTGATGCTGGCGCCGCATCACGACGTCGGGTTCATCGACGACAAAGAGCAGCAGCAGATGGAGTACCTGCACCACGGTGATCCGCTGACACCGCGGATCCAGCGCTTCAGCGGCTACGCCCGGTCGCTGCTGACCGGACTGAACATCCCGGTGCACAACACCTGGGGCCTGCGTCCGGCCACGGTCGAGGGCACCAGACAGATTGTGCCGCTTACCACTTTCCGCGATCTGGATTCCGCGGGCCTGCTGCGCGACGTCAGCACGCTGGCCTTGCATCCGCACCTGCCGCACTACGAGCTGACCGCGCCCGAGGGACCGGACCTCAGAGTCTTGGGCCGGCAACCGATCGACATGACCCGGCCGCATCCGTTCACCCTGGCGGGGAACACCGAGTTCAACGCCATTGTCCACATGCCGCCGTCCGGTGACCGCGCCGGTGACATCGTGCTGGTCGACTCAACCCATTTCACGACGCTGTTCGGCGCCAGTGACAGCCTGAAGTCCTTCTGGCGCAACCTGGTGACGATGGCCTGATGGGGGCCGGCATGAATGACCTGCTGCTGCGGGGCTCGAATATCGCCGTCGTCTTCTTCGTCGTATCGAGCACCCTGGCGGTCGGTCTGGGCTTGACTGTCGGCCAGATCCTGGCTCCGCTCAAGAACGTTCGCCTGGTTGCACTGTCCCTCGCGGCGAACTTCGTGCTGGCGCCGCTGGCAGCGTTCGGGCTGTGGCGGGTGTTCGATCTGGACGATCCGCTCGGGATCGGGCTGCTGTTGTGCGGGCTCGCTGCCGGCGCACCGTTCCTGATCAAGCTCGCCGAGTTCGCGAAGGCCGACATGGCTTTCGCGGTGGGCCTGATGGTGCTGTTGATGGTGGTCACCGTGGGCTATGTGCCGCTGATCCTGCCGATCTTCGTCTCGGGCGCCGCGGTGAACCCCGCTCAGATCGCGATGTCTCTCGTGGTTCTGATGCTCCTTCCGCTGGCCGCGGGCCTGCTGCTGCGGGCCCGCGGTCCCGGGGTGGCCGCCCGCCTCCAGCCCGTGATCGCGAAGATCTCCACCGTCAGCATGATTCTCGTGATCATGTTCACGATCGCCGCCCATTTCAACAGTGTGCTGTCGGTTTTCGGCACGTTCGGCATCCTGGCGGCTGTCATCTACACGGTGATCTGTGGCGGGATCGGTTGGCTCATGGGCGGTCCCGGGACACGGGAGGTGCTGGCTCTGGGAACCGCTCAGCGCAACGCCGCAGCGGCGTTCGTGGTGGCCGGGCAGAACTTCGATGATCCGAAGGTGGTCGTGATGATCACCGTGGTGTTGATCGCCGAGTTTCTGATGTTGTTGCCGTTCTCGCGGCGGCTCGCGCGCTCTCGCTGAGCAGCCCGAGCCGGTCGGCCTCGGCCACCGCGGCGGCGCGGGAGGAGACACCGAGTTTGCGGTAGATCGCCTTGGCCTGACTCTTCACGGTTTCCCGGCCCAAGATCAGCTCACCCGCGATGCGCTGCAGTGACAGGTGGGTGGCCAGGTAAGGCAGCAGCCTGAGCTCGGCCGTCGTCAGCGACGGCCGAGCACCACCGGCCGCGCGGGCCGCCGACAAGGCCTGGATCTGGTCCAGCCATTGCCCCACGCCGACGGCCTCGGGTTCACGCCGATGGGCACGTTGCGCCGCGCCCAGGTGACGGTCGCACAGGTCGGTGTCATCGATCTCGACAGCTGCGCCCGCCACCAGCACATGTGCCATCAGGGCGGTGCGGGCGGACAGATCACCCAGCCGTTCGAGGAGCCGTTCGGTCGCGCGGGCGGCCGAGCGCGCTCCCGCCACGTCGCCGCGCCGGGCCCGGACCAGCGCGTCGACCGCGTAGACCACCACGATCGGGACCATGTCGGACAAGTCGCGTGAGTCGACGATCGAACGCGCGGCGTTGGTGTGTGAGATGGCGGCCGACAGGTCGCCGTCACCGAGGTCCAATGCGGCGAGATGTGCCAGCACGGCGGCCTGGAATCCGGGTAGGTCTTCGATCACCGGCAACGCAGATTCCAGGGTGGCCCGGGCCTGCTCGGATTCCCCGAGCATGGCCAGGGCCGTACCTTTCATCGTGGTGGCCGCACCCCACCATGGATTGACCAGGTGATCACCTGCACCACAGACGGTTTCCGCAAAACGGATCACCTCCCCCACGCCGCCGATACCGATCAAGGACCCGATCAGCGCCGCGGCCACCTCCACCGACGGTGTGCCGTCGGAGAGCGGTTTGCCGGAGTCGGCCGCGCTCGCGGTCAGCAATGACCGCTGGATCAATTCGGCGTCACCGGTCATCACCCCCAGCCAGGCCCGCGCGATCGCGGCGTCGGGGTAGTCGGTGAAGGTCTGCTCATCGATCAGGCTGAGCCGCCGGGCCAGGACGCCGACCCGGCCGTCGAAGCCCAACCGCACCGCGTCCATCACCACCAGCGCGGCGGCCTGCGCACGGTCCTCGGCGGCCAGCGCCTGGGTCAATGCGCCGTCGACGTCACCGGCGTGGGCCAGCCGATCCGCGGCTCTCGCCGCCAACTCCCGGAACCGGTCCGGATCCCGATCGCGCAGTCGTGCGCGCAACAGATCACCGAACAATCGGTGATACCGGTACCAGACACCTTGGGTATCAAGGGAAACCAGAAACATGTTGCCCGAGTGGGTGATTGCGTCGAGCATCGCGGCCGAATCGGTACGGCCCAGCAGCGCGTCGAGTTCGTCGGCACAAAAGCGGTCCAGGACAGCTGATTCCGTCAGAAACGTGGCGGTGTCGGGATCGAGCTGACTGAGCACTTCCTCGACCAGATAGTCGGCCAGCAGCCGGTGCCGACCGGTAACCGCCTCGGCGGGCGCGCCATCGCGCAGCGCCAGCGCCGCCATCACCACACCGGCCGCCCAGCCTTCACATTTGTCGAGAACCCTTGTGACCGTGGCCTTGTCCATACCGGCACCGAGGGCCGCGAATGCGGCCGCACCTTCGGATCCGGACAGCTTCAGCTCGGGAACTCCGATCTCGCTGACATAGCCCTGCAGTCGGCGTCGCGCCAGATCGAGCGCGGGAATCTGCCGGCCGACCAGTACCAGCGTCGTCGAATTCGGGGCCAGGTCCACCACTGCGCGCAGGGCGTCGACGGCTGCGCTCGCCGACAACTCGTGAACATCGTCGAGCACCAGAACGACAGGCCCACAACTTTCGAGCGCCCGGACGAATGCCGACACCAGTTGGCTTTCGGCGCGGCCCGCGCCCTGCAGGTAGTCCAACACCGCCGGGTCGATGGGCTTGACCTGATTCAGTGCCGTGGCCAGGTGCAGCAGCAGGTGCACGGGGTCGTTGTCGAGATTGTCGAGCCGCGCCCACGCGAACGAACGCTGATCGGCGTCGTCCCACTGCTCGACCACGGTGGTCTTTCCGTATCCCGCGGGGGCGGCAACCACGACCAGACCGGTGCGATCCTGCAGTACCCGGGTCACTCCCGGGCGGGGAACACCGGCGCGTGCGGTAGCCGGTCGTCCGACTGTCGCCACCGGAATGTGCGCCGGCCAGGATCGTGCTACCACTTGGATATTTTAGGCCAGGGGCGCCACAGCGCGGCTTTCCGCACGATGGGCGCGGGCGCGGAGCGTCAAATCTGTTGACGGGCTACGACAGCGACGGATTCAGAAAGACATACAGCGCAACGATTTTCCCGTCACGCACCAGGATGACGTCCAACCCGGTGTACGCCGGCTCCTCCCCCTCGGTGCCCGAGCCCCACGCAAGGATGCCCGCATTCGCGAGAACCTGCGGTTCGCCGCGGTGGGTGTACACGAATTGCGGGTGCGTCGCCCGCAGGTCGCCGGCAAACTTGTCCACCGCGTCGCGGCCCACGAAGGCGCCGTCCGGTGAGTAGACGACGCAGTCGTCGCAATAGAGATCGTCGATTGCGGCGCGCCGGCGTCGGGCGTCCCCCTCCCCGAATACCTCGGGGAGATTGCGGGTGAGCAGTTCCAGAGTCCGTTCGTTCGCAGCCATGCCCAATTAAACGGACTGCAGTCCTATTCCATTCCGGCGGGCGTCGCCGTCAGCGTCAGAAGTGCCAGCGGGTGGTCTTGACGCGTTCCTGAAACGCCTCGAGTGCCGCCAGGTCCTTCTTCATCAGCGGCTTGTTGACCTTCTCGGTGAAGAAGTCGATCAGCGGACCCGCGAAGAACGCGGTCATCACGGTCCCGATGCCGACCTGCCCGTGGAACGCCAACGCCAACGCGACGAACAAGAGGTCCTGGGCCACCCGCACCACTCGGTACGGGAGGCGCGTGTGGTCGACGATGATCGGGGCGATCGCGTCGTACGGGGCGTTGCCCAGCGCGGCGGTCATGTACATCGACGCACCGGCGGCAAACAACGTGATCCCGACGAGGAACATCACGGTCTGGATCAACCGGGTGGGCTCGCTGGGGACATGTGGGCTCAGCAGAGCCGAGAACCATTGGACGAAGTACCCGGTCATCACCATGTTGATGACCGAGCCGATCCCGATGTACATGCGGCCGAAGAAAAAGACCGGGATCAGCAGCACCGCATTGCTGATGAGCTGGTACGTGCCGAGGTCGAGACCGATCGTGTTGCTGATGCCGATGTTGGCCGCGGTGTAGGGATCCACGCCGACCTGCGCGACGCGCAACACTGCGGACCCGAAGCCCAGGACAGCCACACCCACGAGCGCCCAGAACGATCGCCGCCAGTAGTGCATGTTCTGACTACCCACAATCCACGACTATGGCAGAGCTAGGTAGTCGTCGAACGCGGCGCGCCGGAAACAGGTCGTCCGACCACCCAGCAAACACCTCGGCCCGCGCGCACCCTCGTCTCACCGGCTGGCTGACCTCGCAGGGTGAGTGCGCTCCGTTCTAGGACAGCTTCGTCAACGTGAACGAGAACCGGTCACTGCGCTCGGCCGGGCCACAGTCGCTCGCTTCCCAGGTGGCGTAGCCGTTGCCGGCCAGCGACGCGTCGTCCCAGGACAGCGTGCGTGAGGCGGTGAGCGGGGTGCCCTCACAGGTCCCCGCGTCTGGCCACGGGCTCACCATCGTCCAACGCCCGTTGTCCAGGTGGGCCTGGCCGCCATACGGCGCCCACGTCGCGCCGCCGGTGGCCGCCACGTCGGCGCATCCCGAACCACAGGACGTCACGGTCCAGGTGCTCCAGGTCGACGGACCGTCGTGGTCATAGCGATAGGTGCCGTTGAGGTCTTCGGCGGCAGCCGGGCCCGCGAAACCGATCGCCGTTCCGGCCAGAACCATCGCCGGAACAATGCCCATGACAAGTCTCACGTTCGCACTCCCTGAAGTCGCCCCGACCCGGTGACCAAAAAATTGACGCGCAGAGCATCTCACACGAACGTGCCTCGGGGACCGCAGGATTGACACAGCGACGGCCGTGGGGGCCGCCGCTGAGTGTGCCCGTACTTAGCTGGCAGGTCCGGCCCGCCACCCGTACCGGCGGGCGGGCCGGCGGCCGGCGGCTAGCGGGATTCGACCTCGAACTCGATCAACCCGGCGCTGCGGGCGTTGACGACGACGTGTTCCCAGCTGGTCGCCGCGGCCGCGATCACCGTTATGGCCGTCGCGAAGCCGGCGAGTGAGGCCAGCACCGTCGCCCACGGCCCGTCGATGGCTACGCCGAGCAGAATGGCGAGGAACGCCCCGGCGAGCACCAGTCCGGCGGCCGGCGCGCTGCGCCACCATGCCCGGCGCGATGATTCGATCGGCGTGGTCATGTAACCCACTGTCCCCGCGCTGGCTGAGCAGGGATGAAGCGTTTCCTATGGAAATGTTCTGAACCGAACCGCCCGTCGGCAAAATCACTCGACCCCTACCGATGCACGTTGCCCGGCTAAGGTGGTCCAACATGGCCAACTTGGACCGTCGAAAGATGATGATGCTGTCGGGTCTGGGCGCGATGGCGGCGGCAATACCCGCCCCTCTAGCCAATGCCCTCCCGACCAGGCCCCAGACACCGCGCATTCCGGCGCCCTCAGCGCCGCAGGCAGCGATGAACTACGTGTTCGCGGACGAATTCGACGGGCCCGCGGGCTCGGCGCCGAATTCGTCGAAGTGGACCATCGCCAAGGCCCGCGAGACCATCAAGGACCCCACGTACTGGGAACAGCCGGGCCGTATCGGCCAGTACCGGGACGACCGCAAGAACGCATTCCTGGACGGCAAGGGGAACCTCGTCATCCGGGCCACCAAGGAAGGCGACGCCTATTACGGCGCCAAGCTGGCCAGCGTGTGGGAAGGCGGGGCCGGGCACACCTGGGAGGCGCGGATCAAGTTCAACTGCCTGACCGCGGGCGCCTGGCCGGCCTTCTGGCTGGGCACCCTGGGCGAGGGCGAGCTCGACATCGTCGAGTGGTACGGCAACGGCAAATGGCCGTCAGCCACCACCGTGCACGCCAAGTCAAACGGCGGCGAATGGGAAACCCACAACATCGCCGTCGACACCGGCTGGCACACGTGGCGCACCCAGTGGGATGCCACCGGCGCCCGGTTCTGGCAGGACTACACCGAAGGGGCGAAGCCCTACTTCGAGGTTTCGGCGAGCCAGCTCCCGGACTGGCCGTTCAGCCAGCCCGGCTACACGATGTTCGTGGTGCTGAACCTCGCGGTCGCGGGCTCCGGCGGAGAAGACCCCAGCGGCGGGACCTATCCGGCCGACATGCTCGTGGACTACGTACGCGTCTGGTAGGTGCGCGAGTGCCACAACCACGGCACTCGGCTCATACTCCGGCAGCAACTGCGGAGCGAGGCAGCGGGCGACCGGTGTACTGAAAGGCCGCGCGGACCCCGATGTCCACCGCATGGTCAGCGAACCGCTCGTAGTACCGACTCAGCAGCGTCACGTCGATCGCGGCTGCAATCCCGTGGCTCCATTGTGGATCCATCACCTTGCCGAACAGGTTGCGGTGCAACGAATCTATTCGGTCGTCGTCGCACCGCAGCTGGTTCGCCCTGACCGGATCGCCGGACAGCACGACATCTCTGGCAGCACTGCCCATCTGCACCCCGATGGCCGCCATGTCGGCGAAGACGATGCTGATGTCCTGGGGCACGGCGCGCTGCGGGTGCCGTCGGCGAGCCGCCTCGGCGACGTGTAACGCCAACGCCCCCATCCGGTCTGCGTCGACGGCGTGCTGCATGCTGGTGACAACGGCGCGCAGATCAGACGCGACGGGAGACTCCAGGGCCAGCAGGCGGTAGGCCATGGCCTCGACCCCAGCGGCCTTCGCCGAGATACGCCGGTGATCGCCGATGGCTTCTTCAACCGCCGAAATCTGGGCGCACAGAAGCGCTTCGGTGGCATGGCTCATGGCGATCCCCGCCGCATGACAGAGCATCGCGATGTCCGCGGTGAGGAGATCCAACTGTCGATGAAACTCATCTCGCATGTTCCCCACGATAAGAGGCGGAAACGTATGGATGGGCGCCCCGCGGCATCAACGATTCGTAAGTATTCGGTTGGCGCACGTGCGGCGGTCGACGATGGAGCATTACGTTGGCGTCGACCGGTGTTGGTTGTCAATGGATGTCACACAAGGATCCGAAGATGAGCTGTTCGATTCACATGAGGAACGTCGTTGCGTTCTTGAGAGCCGGCTACCCGGCCGGCGTGGCCCCCACCGGGCACATCGCGTTGCTCGCCCTGTGCCCACGGCGGATCACCGACGCCGAGATCGCCTTCATGGCAGACGAATTCAAACTACAGCGTCGGGTCGGCTAGACCTCCATACGTGAACCGATGATGACGGTCCGTTCCGGAGGCAGGTTGAAGTACCCCGCCGCATCAGCCGTCACGAGCGAGGTGGCGATGAAAAGGCGCTTGCGCCAAGGGACCATGTTGGGTTCAGTTCCCGGGACGAGGTCCAGGTGCGACAGAAAGTACGACGCATTCTCGAGATCGATGCCACCTTCGGTTTCCTCGGCGGGTATCAGCTTGAGCGCCGCCGGGACATTCGGCCGCTCCATATAGCCCGCATGGATCGTGACGTGCAGGATGCCGTCGTCACGGTAACCGAGATCGTCCACCGTAATACGGTTCTGATCAGACACGCGCGGAACGGGTTCCGTCTCCACCGAGGCGATCAGGACGTGCTCGTGCACGACGTGGTTGTGTTCGACATTGGCGCGCATGGCCAGCGGCACCGTGTCGTCGCCACGATTGAGAAAGACTGCTGTTCCGGGTATCCGGGTCAAAGCCGGCCGATGTTGGGCAATGTCGCTGACGAACGGACGCAGTGGGCCTTCGATTTCGCGGCGGGACGCGGTCACCACCGCCCGGCCGCGCTGCCATGTGGTCATGACGACGAAGGCGGCGACCGCAATGACGAGCGGCAGCCAGGCCCCGTGCACGAGTTTCGTGAGGTTCGCGGCGAAGAACAGAAGGTCGACCGTTATCAAGGCCCCGCCGCCGAGCACCAGCACCCACAGCGGCCACTTCCACTGCTGCCGGGCCAGGTACAGGAATAGCGTGGTGGTGATGGTGATGGTGCCCACGACCGCCATGCCGAATGCGTATGCAAGCGCCGCAGACGTTTCGAATGCGAACACCAGCGTGAGCACTGACAACATCAGCATCCAGTTGATCCACGGCACATAGATCTGGCCGATCGTCGACGCCGAGGTGTGGGTAATCCGTAGGCGCGGCAGGTATCCGAGTTGCACCGCCTGCGAAACCACCGAGAACGCGCCGGTGATCACCGCCTGCGAAGCGATGACGGTCGCCGCCGTCGCCAACACCACCATCGGGATTTGCGCCCATTCCGGTGTGAGCAGGAAGAACGGTGCGCTCGACTTCGTCTCGTCGGCCAGGATCAGGGCGCCCTGCCCGAAGTAGTTCAACGTGCACGCGGGCAGCACCAGACCCAGCCATCCGACAGTGATGGCGCGCCGCCCGAAATGGCCCATGTCGGCATAGAGCGCCTCCGCACCGGTCACCGAGAGCACGATCGCGGCGAGCGCGAAGAAGGCGATGTGAAAGTGCCCCGCCAGGAACGTAATCGCGTACCAGGGGGACAGCGCGGCCAGAATTCCGGGGTTGGCGACGATGCCGGCGACGCCGCAGGCGCCGATCGCGGTGAACCACGCGATCATCACCGGCCCGAAGAAACGGCCGACCACGGCGGTTCCCTGTCGTTGGACGAGAAACAACCCGACGATGATCACCGCGGTGATCGGTACCACCCACGCTTCGAGCCCGGGTTCGACGACCTTCAGTCCCTCGACGGCCGACAGCACCGAAATGGCCGGGGTGATCATCGAGTCCCCGAAGAACAGTGCTGCCCCGAACAACCCGAGGGCGGCCAGGAGCATGGTGGTGCGTCGGCCACGGGTTCCGCTGCCGCGGCGCAGCAGCGTGATCAACGCCATGATGCCGCCCTCACCGTGGTTGTCGGCGCGCATCACGAGGGTGACGTAGGTCAGGGTGACGATCAGCATCACCGACCAGAAGATCAACGACACGACGCCGTAGACGTTGGCATCGTTCAGCGGCACCGGGTGCGGATCGGCCGGATTGAACACCGTCTGCACGGTGTAGATGGGGCTGGTGCCGATGTCGCCGAACACGACGCCCAGCGCACCGATGACGATCGCTGGGCGCAGGGTGTGGGCGGTGCCGTGTGAAATATCGGCGGGCGCGGACATGGTGGGCACGAAGGTCGACCGTCCTGTCAGAGCTGGGTGAGACTCGGATACCTCCGCTGATTGTGCATCCACACCCTGGGACGTACCCGGGTATCGGCGCCGGTTACGGGACCGCCTGGGGAGTCACCAGGTATTTCTCCCCGGTGGCCTTCTTCAGGTAGCTGTTGAACGCGTCGGGCTTGAGCAGCCCGGCCAGTGACACCTCTTGGGTGTAGGCGCTCGCGAACGTCGTGGTGAGCTCCGCTGCGACGCGGGCGCGCAGCCTGGCGATGGTCTCCGGCCCGGCGCCGGCGAGAAACGGTGTCAGCAGCCAACCGCCCACGCCCCAGGCCATCCCGAAGTTTCTGGTGAGGACGGTGGGGCCCGTGTCGAGGCTGCCGTAGATGTACACCTGCTTGTGCACGGCCGACCCGTATCGGGAGTATTGCGCCGCGGTCGCATTGGCCGCCTGCTCCATACCGTTGAGGATCTGGCTCGCCAACGTTCCGCCGCCGGTGGCGTCGAACGCCAGCGTCGCCGACGTCGCCTTGAGCGCCTCGACGAGATCCGTTTCGAAGGTCGGTGACGCCGAGTTGCAGACGTGGGTTGCGCCCAGGCCACGCAGGATCTCTTCCTGTTCGGCCTTGCGGACGATGTTGACCAGCGGCACCCCGTCGGCGAGGCACGCCTTGACGAGCATCTGCCCCAGGTTCGACGCCGCGGCCGTGTGCACCAAAGCCGAATGTCCTTCGCGCCTCATGGTTTCCAGCATCCCCAGTGCCGTGAGCGGATTGACGAACGACGATGCGCCGTCCCTGGCCGTCGCACCGTCGGGCAGGACCAGACACGCCGCGGCATTGACCACCCGGTACTGCGCGTACATCCCGCCGCCGGCGATCCCGACCGTCTTGCCCAGCAGGGCTTGCGCGGCCGGCGAGGCTCCCGCGGCCACCACCGTGCCCGCGCCTTCGTTGCCCACCGGAAGCGAGGTGCCGACGCGGGCAGCCAGACCGGCCAGTGCCCCGTCACGCAGCGGAGCGGTGACGACGGGACGTTCCGGGGTGCCCGCGACCGTCGCGGCGGACACGTCGGCGGCGGCCGGGATCAGCAGACCCAGGTCCGACGGATTGATCGGCGACGCCTCGATCCGGACCACGACGTCGTCTGGCCCCGGGGTGGGCACCTCGACCTCGTGCAGCGACAGTTCAAGCGTGCCGTCCGGTGTCACCAACGACCGCAACTCCAGAGCGGTCTTGGGTAGTTGCTCAGTCATGTCTGAACACTACGTCGCTACACGGAGCATTTACCCCCGGTGAACAGATCGCAGGTGGTCAGCAACCCGTTGAGCACGCCGGCCGGGATCGTCGGACACGAAGTCGGTCAGGCTGATGGCACGCAATGAGGTGAGATCGCGGGCCTTCTGCGTGCCGATCAGCACCGCCACGGCGTCGCCCTCTGCTGTGGTGATCGTGAACGAGTCGTCGCCGTCGCCGTACTGCCCCGCACAGTCGACTTGGCAGGTCCCGGTCGTGGGATCGATTTTCTCGTCGAACATGTCGTTGATCCACCCGGCGGACAGGTCCCGGACGGCCAGCGGGTTCTGCGGCTGCGGGAATCCGGCAATGGCGTAGGCAGCGACCTGGATCAGCGGGTTGCCACCCTGCATGGGATCCATGTGCACACCGCCTTCGAGGACGACGCCGGTGAACTGACCGGGCCGCGCTTCCGACAGCTGGTCGTTGACGTCGCTGAACACGTTGAGGAAATTCAGTGGGGCGCCGATCTCGTAGATCGGGATGTAATCGTTCGGGTCGTCATCGCCGGGATCAGCGGTCCCGTTCGTTTCCAGCGCGTCGAGCCGGTCCATGGCGTCGGGGATGATCGAGCCCATCGGAACCGCGTCGTAAATCACCACGCCGGCAAGCTCATTGGGCGCGTCCAGCCCCTGTTCGCGTCGGCGGCTCAACCCTTCGGCGTAGTACCCGGCCACCCCGGGAGCAAACCCGCCGCCCAGCGAGTGCCCGACGAGAACGAACTGCGTGGGCACGTCGAGGTTCTCGGCGCGGCCGGCCTTCAGCTCCGCCGTGTCCATGCTGGCGTTGAGCGCCGTGCGATCCGGATCGAGGAACAACTGCGCGACCGCCTCGTGCAGGTTGTCACCGCCGAGCCACATGCCGTCTTCCTCGAACGGGTTCGACGTGAACGTGGTGGTGACCACGATGCTGTTGGTCGTATGGGCCAGGTAGGACGCGGTGTAGCTGTAGAGCGGCCCGTTCGCGAGGAAGCCGTGCTGAAGGTAGATCATCCGGGTGGGCGGCTCGCTGTTCGCGGATGTCGGGAAATACCAATTGGATTCGACTTCGTGACCTTCGGAGATGACCAGGGTGGACGTGCTGACCTCGACGGAGTCGCGCAGTTCCGGCGGGACCACCGGGTCCCCGCCGACAGCGCGCTCCAGAGTGGCCAGGGTGTCGAAGATGGCGCCACTGATCACCGACAACGGCTTGGGATAGTTCTGCGGCTCGGGATTGAGTGTCAGCGCTCCGAGACTGCGGATCACGTCGTGGATCGTCTCGACCGGATCGTCGTGGGCCGGGATATCGCGCTGTTCACGTTGCGCGGCAAAGGCGGACCTGATGCTGATCGACGGTCGGACCCGGACCTGAACCTCGTTCGATGGCGCTTCGGTGGGCTTTGGGGTGACGTCCTCCGAGCCTTCGGGACTGCCGAGGACGCTCGCTGGGTTCCGCTCGCCGCGGGTGGCCTGCCGAATCTCGCTGCGCGCCTTGGCCTGAATTGAATCGGCGAGTTGGCGGATGGGCCTTTGCGTCCCCGCCCTGCGCTGTTTCGTCGTGGTCTGTGTGTCTGTGGCCGCTTTCGATATCGCAGATGTCGGCCGCTGTTTCACCACGCGTGTCTTCGGTTTCTGCGTTTTCTCGATGGAGGCGTTGTGCGTGGCCGCAGGCTTCGCATCGTGCTTCGACCCGCCCTCGTCGTCAGCTTGGGCTGTCCCTGCCCCGGCGAGTACGGCGGCCGATAGTCCGGCCGTGAAAATTCCAGCACCCACCCACGCTGCGACACGCGTCATTACTCGCCCCCGTTACATCGAACCCGAACTTTGTCACGCTAGCGGGGGTCGGCGCTCCGTCGGACAGGATTCGACGAGATGGCGGAATGATCAGTCCAGCAGTTGTGCGAACCCCTAGCCGAGTTCGAGGGATTCGCGCGACATCCGGAAGAAGTGTCCGGTGCCGGTGTCGGTGCAGGTGACGCCAGCGGGTTGCGACTCGCAGTTCATCGGTCCGGCCGAACGCGTCTGACCGTAGGCCAGCGTGGGCATTCCGGTGTCGAAGATGGTGTCGCCGTGGCAGTGCACCTCGGGAGCGCTGCCCGGTTTCAGGCTGACGCGGTCGCCCCAGTCCAGGTGGCAGTCCGCCGGTTTGGCCGGCGGGGTGTAGGTGTGGTCCCGGATCTCGCAGACGACGCCGTTGCTGCCGTCGAAGCCGTTCGGGACCAGGCACCAGATGTTGCCCGACGGGGTGACGAACTTGGGCGGCGGAGGGCAGGCGTATGCGGTGGCGGGGAGGGCGATGACGGCCGCAGCCGCGGCGACGAACGGGATGAGATGACGTTGGTTTGTGCTCATGGTCTTGAGCATGTGGGGCCGGCCTTGCGGAATTCTCAATGGATTCTGGAGGGGAGCGGGCATGTTGTGGAGGTCAGTTCCACTCCCCAGGCGAGCGCCGCACCACGCCGCATGGCGTCGGTATCGCCGCTGGTCAGATAAGCCCTCTGGGCTACCGGTCCGGCCTGGGCAGCGGGATGGCGCGCGGCGATCGCGGCGGCCAGCCGCTGGACCGGGTCGATCAGCGTGGCGTCGGGCAAGGCGTCGGCGAACCAGTCACTGACGGCGGGATAGTGGGTGCACGCCAAGACCACAGCTTGAGCCCGCTGCAGCGGGGCCACGATTCGGCGCAGGTCGGCGACGAACCCCGGTGACCCGGTGCGGCCGGCCTCGATGTGCGCCGACAACGGTTGCGCCACCCTGGACAGCACCTCGCGGCCGGGCCGGGCCAGCCCGCGCCGGTAGCAGCCGCTGGCGATCGTGCGTCGCCCGCCGACGATGCCGACGGGTCCTCGGACCTGGTCGGGGACAGACGCGAGGCCGTGACCGATGATGCCCTCCACTGGCACCGGCGCCTGGCTCAGCCGCGGGGCGACCGTGCTCGCCGCATTGCAGGCCAGCACCACTTCGGTGGCGCCCCTGCCGGCGAGTTCGGAGACCACTGCGTAGAGCCGGGCTGTCAGGTCCGCGCTGCGCATCCGGCCGTAGGGCGTGGCTCCGGCATCCGACCAATACAGCACCGGCAATCCGGGCACGTGCCGGTCCAGCTCGCGCACCAGCCCGATGCCTCCGATGCCCCAGTCGACGATGCCGAGGCACGGCGCCGGCGTCATGGATAGGTGAGCGGGGCGGTGAGCCCCTTGTCGAGCGGTCCGGAGTCGAACGCCATCACGCGCTGTGACGGTGTCGCGGTCAGCAGCCGCAACTGCGCGCCGGGGAACCGGCTGGCGAGATACCAGCGGTACTCGTGTTCGGCTCGGATCGGGTTGTGCCGCAGCATCTCCCGCCATGCGGGATGGCTGGTCAACGCGGTCAGATCGGCGGCGAACTGCGGCCGGTCCCGACGGGTGCGCACGTGCTCGAGCACCGACCGGGCCAGCACCGGGAGTTCGCGAACCCGTATCGGGTGCTCGACCATGTCGACCACCCAGAGCCGCCCGCCGGGCGCCAGTACCCGGCGGATTTCTGCCATCACCGGATCCCAATCCAGATACCGGAACGACAGAAAGCAGATCACCACGTCGACGTGATCGTCGGGGACGTCCAGTTGCGGACCGTCGACCCTGGCGAACCGCAGCCGGGAACGATGCCGGCCACGGTTACCTGCCTGGGCGAGCATGCCCGAGGAGATATCCACGCCGATGCCGAAGTCGAGTATGCCGTCGTCGTCCAATGCGCGTAGCAACGCACCAGTGCCGCAGCCAATTTCAAGTACCCGCAGCCTCCGCCCGAGTTCGGCTCGGGCATGTGCGGCGCGTTCGGACACCCACCGCCACTCGGTGCCGCGCGCCCTGATGTCGGCGTAGGCACGGTCGTAGAGCTCAGCCACCGGATCGTACGAGCCGACGGAACCGGCGGGGTCGGGCATGCTCAGTACCGGCGGTTGCGCTGCCGCTCCTAGGTACTTGCGCGCGGCGCCGAGCGGCCCGTGCGACTTTCGTCCCGGCGTGTCGATCAGGTAGAGATCGGCGCGGGACATCGGGCGGTGCCCCGCCCAGGAAAACCGGTCCTTGCGCGTCGACACCGTGGTGTAGTTGCGGTTTCCGAACGCGGGCACACCGAACACGTTGGCGAAGAACGGCGCGAACCAGCGCGTGGTGCGGCAGGCGTGAAAGTAGGCGCGCCCCGTGGTGGTGAAAGGGATTGTCATCGACCGCCATTCGTGCGGTGAGAACTGCTCGGGCCAGTCGGTCGATCCGAACATCGGGCCGTACATTCCGGAATGGCTGATGAGGTGCAACTGATCGATCACGCGGCCGGTCTCGGTCAATCGGGTGAGCTGCGCGGTGAAGTCCGCCTTGTGATGCAGGCCCGACACGATGACCTCGACGTCGGGATGAGCGGCGGCCAGCTCACGCGCCATGGTCGCCGCTGCCACCGCGAACTCTGCTGATCCGCCCCGGTAATGCGTGGTGTGGCCCACCCAGATCACCGGCGCAGCAACCGTTTCAGGGGATATCTGGCCGAACGGGATACGCGGGTGCTGCTCCTGCGGAATCCAGGCTCCGTAGTTACCGACCAACTCCAACATCTCGGAGCGATCCAGATCGAACACCCTCATACTGGTCGCAGGCGGGCTGTAGAAATGCAGGGTCAATCCCCCATCCAAGCCGGCCATATCGTGGATCACCTCGCTGGTGATGCTCGTGACCTCGCCGGTGTGGTGCTCGGTGCTGCTGGTGACGGACAACCGCGGACCGTCCCAGTCGAACCGCCGCTCCTCGAACCGGCCGTCCAGGACGATGACGAAACCGCCTGCCCCGCCGTGGTCGTGGGGTGCGCAGCGCTGCCATGGTCGCCACCGGGCCAGCATGATCTCGACCTCGTCGTCGACGCGCAGGATCGTCCGGGAGTACGGCTCACCGTCGTTGGGGTCGGCCGCCATCGCGGCCAGCGCCGGGCGCATACGGGCGGTCCGGATCAGCAGTTCCGGCCCGGGGACCTCGCCCCGGACCGCGACGCCGGCCAGGTCATCGAGCAGCGAATCCAGTCCGGCAGCGTCGTCGTACAGGACAAGGAGGTGCGAAATCGTGGTCATGCCGGAACGATGACGCCGACACCTTGCAGGATTCTCAACGGATCCTTGCGGTAGCGCCGCGTGGCGTCACAATGGGATGCGGACCGCGCCGAACACCGGGAAGGCAAGCGATGAGTGACACTCGTCTCGGGTTCGGCCTGCTGGGTCCGCTGCAGGTCACCGTGAACGACGCGCCTGTCGCTCTGGGTACGCCCAAACAGCGTGCGGTGTTGGCATTCCTGCTGATCAACCGTAATCGGGCGATCAGCACTGAATCGCTGATCGACGCTGTCTGGGACGGCGAGCCGGTGCCCGCGGCCCGCGCCACCATCCACACGCACGTCTCCAACTTGCGTCGCCTGCTCGGCAATGATGAGCCGGAGACACCCGCAGCGCTGGTCAAAGCGGCTCCCGGCTATCGGCTCAACGTGGCTGCCGGCAGTTGCGATCTGGACCGGTTCATCGCCGAGAAGAGTGCCGGGATCAACGCTGCCGCAGCCGGGCGGTTCGACGCAGCTGGCACGCACCTGGCCGCAGCATTGGCCCAATGGCGCGGAGACGTCCTCGAGGATCTGCGCGGATTCCGATTCGCCGATACCTTCGCCGCGGCCTTGACCGAGGACCACGTGCTGGTACACACCAGCCGTGCTGAGGCCGAGATCGCCTGCGGGCGCGCCGCGACCATCATCGCCGACCTGGAAGACCTCGCCACCAAGCATCCGTACCGCGAACCCGTGTGGGCTCAACTGATCACCGCCTACTACCTCGCGGAGCGGCAGTCCGATGCGCTGGACGCCTACCGGCGCGTCAAATCGGTACTGGCCGAAGACCTCGGCATCGACCCCGGCCCCACCCTCAGTGCGCTGCATGCGCGGATCCTGCGTCAGGAGCGCCTCGATATCCGGCAGATCGCCATGGTCACCGCGGCGCGCACCGTGAGCGCCGGCCGCACCGCGGCCAGCCGAGGTTCGACGGCCGCCGCGCTGCGTGATGCCGACGGACGCCGATACCCGTTGAAGCCGAACGTCACCCGGATCGGCCGGTTGCCCGACAACGACATCGTGCTCGATGACGCCGAGATCAGCCGCCACCATGCCGTGATCATCGACACCGGAAGCAGTTTCGTCATCACCGATTTGCAGTCGGCGAACGGTGTGCAGGTGCGGCAGGAACGTATCCACCCCAGTGCCACCGTCGGCGACGGCGACCACATCCGCATCTGCAGCCGCGAGTTCACCTTCGAACTTCAAAGCGCTGCGCCGTGACATCTATGCGCAGCGGCCGGGTGTGGGCCCTCATCGCCGTCTTCGCCGCGATCACGCTCGCCGCCGGGGTGATCATCGGGACCCAGCTCGGCAGGTGGCCGCACCCGCGGGACTCCTCCCCCACCGCGTCGCTGGCCGCGGAGTTCGCCCAACTGGAAACCGAGCTACCCGCCACGGCGGGGATCGCACTCAGCGGCGCCGGACCGGGGGCGGAGCCAATGTCCTTGGGACAGTGGCAGAGCGGCCCGGCCTGGTCGACGATCAAGGTGCCGTTGATCATCGCCGCGCTACGCGCACAAGTGCCGCCACAGATCACCGAAGCGATGACCGCGGCCATTACCCAGTCCGATAATGCCGCAGCCGAGTCGATCTGGGACAGCCTCGGCACACCGGCCGAGGCCGCAAGCAAGGTCGAGGCGGTCCTGCGGCAGGCCGGTGACCCGACGATCGTCCAATCGCAACGCGTGCGCCCCGAGTTCAGCGCGTCGGGGCAGACCGACTGGCCGCTGGCCGATCAGGCGCGGTTCACGTCGGTGGCGGTGTGCGACAAGGCGAATGCACCGGTGTTCGACCTGATGGGCCGGGTGGAGCCCGATCAGCGATGGGGTCTCGGCACCATCGGGGGCAGCCGGTTCAAAGGCGGCTGGGGCCCCTCACCGACAGGCGGCTACCTGGTGCGGCAAATCGGGGTGCTGACCACCCCGAGCGGAACGGTGGCCGTGGCGCTGGCCGCGCTGCCGGTCTCCGGGAAATTCGAGGACGGCACCGCCGCGCTCACCACGATGGCCAATTGGCTGAAACAACGGCTGGGGGCATTGCCCTCCGGTGACTGCCCGGCTCACCAGAGGTAGACGCGGGCGTTCTTTCCGCCCGTGCACGTGATCCAGCTGTCGCCCGGGGACTGCTGGCAGTGCATCAGGAAATTGGCACCGTCGCACAGTGCACCGGGCACCCTGCCGCAGTCCACGGCACCGGGGGCCGACACCGCGCGCGGCAGCGGGCTCGCGTCGCCGTATTCGGCCCAGTACGACGTCAGCACGCTGTTGGTGAAAAGGCATGAGGTTTCCGGTGTTCCACGTCCGGCGCGACTGCCGAACCCGCTGGCCGTGGTCGCTGCGAAGCCGTCATCGCACGACTGGTGCAGGCTGCTCTGATCGGGACCGGTGACCAGCGGCGGCAGCGGACCTCCGGCCTGCCCCGGATCCTTGCCGGACGCGGATGGTGGTGTGTCCGGGGACTGGCCGGCGTTGGTGGCAAGCATGCCGATCACGACGCCGAGGCCGCCGAGGATCAGCGCGGCCGACACTGCGATGACGGTCGGCAGCAACCAGGCCCGGCCACGCGGCTCGGAACGCGCGGGCTCCGCCGGTCGGTCCGGCTGTGGACTGACCGTGGGGGCGGCAAGCGTCGCTATCGGGTGCGGCAAGGTGGTCGGCGCCGAGCCGGCCCGCAGCGCGCGTTGGGCCGCACGGCCCAATGCACCCGCGGACCCGTACCGGTCGTCGGGGTCTTTGGCCATGCCGCGCGCCACCACATCGTCCAGGGTGGGGGGCACCGCGGGATTCGTGACGCTGGGCCGCGGAGGCGGTGCGGAAATGTGAGCTGCGAGCAGACTGTCCAGGTTGTCGCCGGGGAACGGTGGGTGGCCGGTCAACGCCTCGTACAGCACGCAGGCCAGCGAGTAGGAGTCGACCGCCGGTGTCACCGTCTGGCCCGTGAATCGTTCGGGCGCCATGTAATTCATGGTGCCGATGCGGGAGCCCTCGGTGGTCAGCCGGCTGTCGCCCTGGCTCTCCGCGATGCCGAAGTCGACGAGGTAGGCGAAGTCGGCCCCGGTGACGATGATGTTCTGCGGCTTGATGTCGCGGTGGATCAGTCCGGCGGCATGGGCAGCGTCCAGGGCCGCCGCGATCTGGGTGATGATGGCCACCGCGCGCGCCGGTTCCAGCGGACCGTCGGAGATGAGGTCCGACAGCGTCGCACCCTGCACCAAACGCATGTCTATGTAGAGGCTGCCGTCGATCTCGCCCCAGTCGTGGATGGGGATGACGTGCGGTTCCTGCAAGACCGCCGCCGCATGCGATTCCCGCTGGAACCGGGTACGGAAGATGGCGTCGTTGGAGTACTGATCGGCGAGGATCTTCAAGGCCACGGTCCGGTTCTTGTCCGCATCGAAGGCCTCGTACACCTCCCCCATCCCGCCCTTGCCCAGCAGGCGCGTGATCGAATACTTGCCGAACGTCGTACCGACGCGCGAATCCACTTCCAATCTCCCCTGATCGTTCGCTATAGACGCAGTATCGCCTGCACGGCCACGCCATGCAGATGATTGCCGACCTTGCGGCCCGGTCAGGGGCTCCCGATCGCCGGCACGGTGTCGGGCGGGCCCTTTGGCCGTTGGTACCCGGGGCAGGCTATCTCGATCATGACCTGGCGCCATCCCGGCCCTGCCTCGGCAGGCATCCGTCCACTGATCGTGTAGACGTCGTCGACCTTGATGGCCGTCATTTCCTGCGAGTCCTGGGTGAAGCCACTGCCTTCGGGGATGTGGAAGCCCGCCGCCGTGACGACCAGGCGGTGTGTCGTCGCCAGCATCACCCGCACGCTTCGTCGATGATTCGTCGCCGACGGCGAGGCATAGATCAGCAGGTTGCCGTCAGGGAACCGGGTGCAGGTGACCTGCGCGGCCAGGGTGTGGACATCACCGTCGATGACGATCTTCACGTCGGACAGCCCTGCTCCGGGCGCACACCCTGCCACCAGTGCGATCGCAGCCGTCGGCGCCGCGATGCCGACCCGGGCACGCATCTGCGCAGTATGAACCGACTCTGGCGCGGGAGCGACCGGAACGCGGGACCCAAGAATTAGGTAGCCAACTACGCTACGCAGCCCCTGTATCAGGCAGGACACTTGACCGGTGGCGGTGCGAAACGAGAATCCCCGGGAAAGGGGCACGGCGAATAGCGCGCAAGCCGCGCAGGACAGCGAGATCCGGGGGCGCACATGAGGATCGGCAACTCGATGATCAGAGCGACATGCATGGTCGGCGTGGTGGTGGTCGGCTTGTTCCAGCCGGCGATGAGTCATGCCGATCCGTCACCCGCACCGACAGGGGGCACGGTCACTCTGGCGGACCTGCTGTCCGCACCCGTGCCGGCGCTGTGCCGACACGATGCGGGCACGCTGGTGAACGGGCAACTCCCGCCACAGGATTCGCACCCCGGTTCGGTGAGGATCGCCCAGAGAAACGATGAGCCGGACCTGAGCTACAAGGTCGCGTTCGGCAACCTCACCGGCGGCGCCAACACCGATGCCGCGATGGTGACCGACTGCAGCGCCGGTGGGGTGCCGTGGCCAGAGACGGTGCAGCTCTACACGGCCGGACCGACGCTGTTGGGTGGAGTGAACCTGGGCGATATCACCCACAGCCGCGAGGTCGTCACCGACCTGTCGATCAGTGATGGCGTCGCGCACGTGAACTGGCTGGCCAACGGTCCCGACGATGGCGAGTGCTGTCCCACGATCAAGATGGCTGCCGACGTGCGGTGGGACGGCTCCACAGTGAGCGCTCAGAACGTCCGCAGGCTCAACTGACTTTCGCGCGTCCCCGTTAGAGCTTGCTCGCCGCGAAATCGGCTGCCTGCGCGACCTTTCCGGACTGCACGTAGGACACGTGGGCACCCATGTCCCAGCCGCCTTCCCAACAGATCGGGTCAGCTTCGTTGCACTGATCAATCGAGTTGGCGGCGTACTGCGGGGCGAGCGTCGGCAGCGGCATCCCGGAAGCCAGGAGGCCCGAGAAGCTGGTCCGCGGCGCACCGAACAGTGCGGTGGCCGCCACATGATCGGCGGTCTGGGGAGACGCTGCGCTGGTGGCCTGTTCGATGACTGCCGCGCCCTGCGAATAGCCGCCCAGCACCATCTTCGTGTTCGGGCAACTGGCAGCGATGGACTCGATCAGGGACCGCGCCGCGTCGGTGCCGGCCGGGGTGCTGTTGTGGAAGTCGTTGTTGGCCGGGTAATCCACCGCGGCTGCGTCGACGGTGCGCGGGGCTACCCGGGCCCGCAGATCATCGACGAACGGACCGCCGACACTGCCCAGACCAGGCGGTTCATTGGTGCCGCGGGCGAACACCACCTCGACATCGGGGCACGGCGCCGCCGTGGCCGACGCGGGCATCACCATCGGGACAGCTGCGGCGAATGCCGCCAAGGCCAGGATCAAAGCAGGCTTGCTGGTCATACCGATCGATCGTAGGACGGCCGGCGCCGTTCCCCCGATCGGTGGACCCACGATTCGGGCGATTCATGGCCTGACCAGCGGACAGACGCGGCAGCCCTCAACCGGGATGGTGATTTCAACACACCAACACCCACCGAGGGGGACACCGCATGACCACCAACACCACCACCAACCGCATCGGCTTCGTCCGCCGCTTCGCTCTCATCGCCGCAGCGGCGGCGGTGCCGGCAATCGGACTCGGCGTCGCGCCGACCGCCGGCGCACAGGCCGTCGAGTTCGGTCCGTGCGGAAAGAAGGACGACAACGTCGCGCTCTGGAAGGACGTCAAGTACGCCACTCCGCAGCACAAGGACGGCGCCATCGACGTCGTGTTCCCCGGCGGGGACAAGTCCCGCGGCTACGCGGTCCGGCAGGGACATAAGCCGGCCCAGCTCACCGACCTGCTGGTGATCCCGACTGCCCGCGAAACCGGCATCGAATGCGACAACCTGTTGGACGCCAACGCTCCCCACTACTTCAAGGACGCCTTCGAGCAGGCCAGCATTCTGCCGCCAGGCAACCAGGGCCAGGCCCCGGACTGGGCGCTGGGCATCAACTCCGCCGACAACCGCGGCCAGAACCAGCTCCACGTCCACGTGACCCTGCTCGACCCCACGGCCCGCGCCGACATCGACCAGGCCGTCAAGAACCACAAGGTCACCAAGGACGTGAAGGGCTGGAAGGATTCCGTGATCGGCGTGCGCGGGCACACCGAGGTCTCCCAGATCGAGAAGAGCCCCCGCGGCTACCGGGCGTGGAACACCGACAACATGGACCAGAACTTCTTTACCGCGTTGAACACCGACATCGTCGCGCCGCTGAAGAAGGCGGGCGCCGATGTGGGCATGAACAACGAGACCCTGCTGATCACCAAGAACCACCAGGGCCCCGGGTTCATCGTGCTCGCCAGCGATGAGAAGTCCGGCATTGCGCCCTTCGGCGTCAACAACATCGAGCGGCTGCTCGACAAAGGCTGACTCCGTCTCAAACCCAACGGCCACCCGAGTACGGGTGGCCGTTGGTGTTCGGTGCGGAGGTATTCGCGCTATTCGGCGTTGCCGCCTGACGCCGGCTTCGCGTCGTCCTTCTTGCCTTCGTCCTTCTTGTCGTGGACGGCCTTCTTGAACCCGACCGCCTTCGCCTCGTCGACCGCCTTCTTCACCCCGGCGGTTACCCGGTCGTTCAGGCGGTTGACGCTGTAGTCGACCCGCTTCACCGCGCCCTTGACCACGCGGACGGGTCTCTTCGGTGCCGAGTCAGCGACAGGACTATCCGTCACCGCGGAATCTTCAGCCTCCGCAAGCTTTTTCGGGGTGTCCTCCGGCTCAGGCAGCGTCAGGGTGTCCACCACGTCGGGCTGCTTCTCGGTCAACGTCGGAGTGTCGAGCGTGACCGCCCGGAACGGTGCGGAGAGCCCGAGCGTTGTGTCCAACGCGGGGGTACGCAGGTCAGCAGTGTCGAACGTGGGTACCGGTGGCGGTGCGGTTGCCAGCGCGGTAGCGATCCCCAGCTGCGCGGACTCGATGCCAGTGACGATCGACCTGGCGCCGTCGCCGAGGGAGATCAGGAAATTCCTCGTCCCATCGACAGTAGCGTCGACGATATTGCTCAGGTCGAAGGTCAGGACGGCAGCGGCGAGGTCTTGCGTGCCCTGAATGAACGCAGTCGCGACACCGCTGCCCGCAGCAAGAAATCCGTTGGCCACGTCGATGACCGCCTGGGGCCACGCCGCCGACAGCGCCGCCTCGACCACCAGGTACTTCTGGTTGCGCCAGATCGCCGAATCCAGCAGCGGTTGGCCCACTGCGATCACCGAGTCACGGACCGCCTGGGCGAAAGTGTCGAAGGCGCCGACGAAATCGAGGGCGAAGATCTGCTGGACGATTTCCACGGTGACGCCGGGGATGGCCAGCACGGACTGAGCCAGCCCGATGCCGGCCTGACCGAGCCCGCGCAGGTAGACCGCCCAGTTTTCAGCCCAGTTGCGGATCTGCTGCCGGACGATCGGCAGCGTCAGGATGTAGGGAATCTCGATGGCGTTGAGCGCCACCTCCGACGAAGACGAGATTGCCGCGGGCGCGACGGGAATGTCCTTCGCCGGCCACGACGGCGAGATCGGTGCCATCGCCACCGCACTTGCGCCGACGAGCGCCACTCCTGTCATGAGCCACGGGCGTACCGAAACATCCATGCGCAACCCCGATCCTGAGAACCTGAGAATTGACTGAGACAGCCCCGAACACTAGTCCGCTGGGCGGGCCGTGACACGTTGACGCGCCAAATAGGGAAATCGACAGACCTGCCGCCTTGTTCAAGCCGATTGCTTCCGGCGGGGCCGCCGAGAGCGTATCCATTAGGCAGGCTCACACAACGGCCTGATCTCCGATGGAGAGGAACCGACATGCGTGCCATCCGGATGGAGCAGTTCGGCGACCCCGCGCAGATGCTGCGCCTTGTCGACATCGAGGAGCCGCCGCCACCGGGTCCGCATGAGGTTCTGTTGAGCGTTGAGGTCTCGCCGTTGAACAAACACGATCTACTGGTTGTCGCCGGCGCGCTGGCGCGACCACCCCTGCCCCACATACCGGGCGCAGAGGGGGTCGCCCGCGTGCTTGCCACCGGCGCCGAGGTCGATGGACTTCAAGTCGGCGACCTGGTCGTGCTACCCCTGTATGCCGGTGCGTGGCGTGAGCGGCTCGTCGTACCCGCCGATGGCCTGTTCGCACTCCCCGCCGGCGGCAGCATCGAGCAGTACTCGATGCTGGGCAGCAATCCCCCGACAGCAGGGTTGATGCTCAGTGAATGCACCCCCCTGCAGCCCGGTGACTGGGTGGTTCAGAACGCCGCGAACTCCGGTGTGGGACGGTCATTGATCGCGCTGGCCAAACTTCGTGGATTGAAGACGATCAACCTGGTCCGTGACGACACAACGTTCGCCGAGCTCACCGCAGCCGGGGCCGACGTGGTCCACGTCGATGACCCCGATGCGGTCGGCGATGTTCGAGCAGTGATAGGCGACGCCCGGGTGGCGCTGGCAGTCGAAGCCGTCGGCGGTCCGGGAGTGGCGCGGCTGCTCGAATTGCTTTCCGACGGTGGATTGTTGGTCAGCTATTCGTGGGCCAGGGACGAACCCATGTGGGTCGACACCTCGACACTGGTCGGCAAGCACCTCACCGTCCGCGGGTTCTTCGTCGGCGACTTCGACTACCGCGACAAGGTGGTGCCCGTCATTCGTGAGGCGGCACCACTGGTGGCCGACGGCACCCTCGTTGTCCCCGTGGCGGCCGTGTATCCCCTGGACCGCATCCAGGACGCGGTGCAGCATCTCCTCCGTGGCGGCAAGATCCTGCTGAATGTGGCGGGTGACGGTTAGCTGGCGCGTCGATAACGTTGCTACCAGCACTTTTACGGTGCCCCCAGTCGGACTCGAACCGACACTGTGCGGATTTTAAGTCCGCTGCCTCTGCCAATTGGGCTATGGGGGCGATCGGTAGCACCGTACCTGGCCGCCGGGTCGTCACCGGCCACCCCTGAGCGGGACTGCCCCCACATCACAAGCCGAAGCCAAGTCCGCCGCAAGTGCCACCCGGCACGGTAGGCGTATGAACAGCCCCACGCAGCCGACGACTTCCATTCGGGTCACGCCACGCCACGACGGCGACCCCGCTCCTGATCTTCTGGGCATCACCCTGGCCCACCGCGCAATGATCACCGATGTCGGCCGCGTCGCAGAGTTGACCGAGGAAATCGCCGAGGGCCGCATCCTGTGCGCGCCCAACCGCGCGCAGGCAGTGGCGCGATATGTCGATCTGCTGTGCGACTCCATCCATCACCATCACAGGCTCGAGGACCAGGTGTTGTGGCCGGTGATCAACGCCTCCGCCGGGACCGATGTGGACCTGACCGAACTGACCGAAGACCACACGGCGCTGGATCCTCGTCTGGACGGGATACGTGCCTTGGCCAAGTCGTTTGGGCTGTCGGGCGGCCACAACATTGCCGCGATCCCGCTGAAGGCCGCACTCCGAGAGCTGCACACCATGCTGCGCGAGCACATCGCCGACGAGGAGCGTGAGTTGTTCCCGGTGATCCGGCGGCACGTCTCCGTCGCCAACTGGGCCATGGTCGAGAAGGCCGCGCAACGGGGCGGTCGGTTGTCCTTCGACGGGCCGCGCACCCTGGCGGTGATGACCGATGACGAGCGGGCCGCGCTGACCGACGAAGTCAGCCCGGTGCTACTGGCTCTGATCAAGCTGATGGCGGTGCGGCACCGGCGATTCGAGCGCCGGGTGTTCGGCTGAACGGCTCAGAGGATCAGCCGGGGCAACGTCCGCGCGGAGGTGCCGCATTCGCGCGCTTGGGGGTGAGCTTGGTTGAATGTGTCCCAGGGGTGGGACAGCGACGGGGGCCGCATATGCCAAGCAGTATCGCCAATTCGATTGCCGTAGTTGCCGAACGGATCGCGGCAGCACTTGGACCACGGGCGATGCGGGTGATCGCCCACATCAACAAGTACGTCACCAACCCGCTGCAGCGATTGTGGGCAGCCCGGGTGCCGTACATGGCGATCATCGAGCACACCGGCCGGAAGTCCGGCAAGCCGTACCGGACCCCGGTGATGGCCTTCGTCGACAGCAAGTCGGTCTCGGTCGTGCTGAATTACGGCGAGCACTCCGATTGGGTGCGCAATGTGCGGTCCGCCCGTTCGGCCCGGATGACGCACCGCGGCCGCCAGTACCAGCTCACCAATCCCCGCATCATCCCGGCCACCGACCAGAAAGCGCGGTTCGTCGCCACGGTGACGCCGGTTTCGACGCCGGGGTCGTGAAAATCGTGACAACGCGACCCTGGTGTCGAAAGCGACGTCGTGGCCGTCGAATGAGGTGTGTCCGGCAGCAGATGCGCACGCTCGCGCAGATGAGTGGCCAGATAAGGCCAGATGAGGGACACCACCCGGCGTAGGCTGCGCATATCCCGACGCCCGGGAGGCTGCGATGCCCGAACTGGCCATCGAACTGCGCGATGTGGTGCGCGAGTACAAGGTCGGCGGTCAGACAGTGCGCGCTCTCGATGAGATCAGCTTGCGCCTGGCCGGCGGGCAATTCGTGTCGATCATCGGCCCGTCAGGCGCAGGTAAGAGCACGTTGCTGCATCTGCTGGGCGCGCTGGACTCCCCCGATTCCGGCTCGATCACCTTCGACGGCGAGGAGATCGGCCGGCTGGGCGACGAGCAGCAGTCGGCGTTCCGTCACCACCGGGTGGGCTTCGTCTTCCAGTTCTTCAACCTGTTGCCGACCCTGTCGGCCTGGGAGAACGTGGCCGTCCCGAAGCTGCTCGACGGGGTCCGGCTGGGCAAGGTCAAACCGCAGGCCGTGGAACTGCTGGACCGCGTCGGCCTCGGCAATCGGACCGAGCACCGGCCGTCCGAACTGTCCGGCGGCCAGATGCAACGTGTCGCGGTGGCCCGGGCCATGATGATGGACCCGCCGCTGATCCTCGCCGACGAACCCACCGGCAATCTCGATTCGACCACCGGCGCGGCGATCTTGAGCCTGCTGGGCGAGGTCTCCCACGAGGAGGGCCGGGGTCGGTTGGTGGTGATGGTGACCCACAACGCCGACGCGGCGGCGGCCACTGATCGGGTGATCACCCTGCAGGACGGCCGGCTCGGCTCCGACGAGATGTCAGTGGTTCCGGGGTGACGCACCGCGCACGCGAGGAGCATCCCAGACACCCCTCCGCGATAGCTGCCGCAGCGAGTCGGCTCCGGGTGTTCAGCCTGCGCGAACTCACCGTGCACCGGCGGCGCACAATCGCCTCGATCGCCGTAATGGCAGTGTCGGCAATGTATCTCGTCGCGATCCTCGGCATCTTCGGGTCGATCACCGGGTCGGTGAACCGGCTCGCCGACGGAGTCGCCGGCATCGCTGCGCTCGAAGTATCGGGCGTCACCGACGCGGGATTCCCCGACTCCGTCCTGGCCGACGTCGCCAAGGTTCCGGGCGTCGCCACCGCCGCACCGATGATCCGGATGTCCGCGCCCACCGCGACCGAGCCGGTGCTGCTGTTCGGCGCCGACGACCGCAGCCGCGCACTGGAAGGCGCCCTCAAAGATGCGGTCGGGGTGCAGGTTGCCGCGCCGTCCGGCACAGCCGAGGGTGTCCGCGTCGGACCCGCCGTCGGTCACGCGAAAGGCGAGACGTTCCAACTCGGCTCGGGATCGGTGACCGTCGCCGAGGTCCTTGAGGGCAAGCAACTCGCAGACCTCAACGGCGGCCACTACGTGCTGGCTCCACTTCCGTTGGCGCAGAACGTCACTGGCCGACAAGGGCAGCTCGACTCGATCCTGATCACCACCACACCGGGTGCCGACCTCAACACGGTTCGCGACCAGGTCACCGCGGCCGTGAACGGCCGGGCCATCGTCGCCGCGCCGAGCCTGCGGGCCGCCCGGGCCGGAGACGGCGTCAAGTTGATGAACTACATGGCGTTGATGGGCGCGGCGGTCGCGCTGGTGGTCGGCGCGTTCCTGATCTACACGACGATGACCATGGCGATCGCTCAACGCCGCCCGGTCATCTCGATGCTGCGCGCCATCGGAGGCCGGCGCGCGACCATCGTCCGCGACATGCTCGCCGAGGCGACGATCCTCGGGCTGATCGGCGGCACCGTCGGCTCCCTGCTCGGAATAGCACTGGGCCGCATGGCGATCGGCCGGCTTCCACCGACGGTGACGCAGGGCCTCGAAGCCCGCATCGAGTACTGGCTGCCCAGCTACGCGATCCCGGTGGCCATCGCCGCCACCGCATTGACCAGTGTGGCGGCGTCGGCGATGGCGGCCCGGCAGGTGTACAAGGTCTCGCCCATCGAGGCGCTGGCCCCGGTCGGGGTTTCGGCCGCGGACAACGTTCCGCGCTGGCTGCGCGTCACCGTCGGAATCGCGGCCGTGGCGGCGCTGGCCGCGTCAATCCTGATCGTGTTCTACCAACCGGGATCCCTGGCGTTCGTGGCCATCGCCGCGTTGTTCACCGCGCAGATCGCGCTCGGTTTCGCGCTCGCCGGGCCCATCGTCAAGGCCACCGCCGCCGTGGCACGCCTGTTCGGCTCGGCCGGCGCCCTGGCCGCGGCGACGGTCGAACGTGCCCCTCGGCGCGTGTGGGCGACCGTGATGACCGTGCTGATCGCCGTCGTCACGACCGTGGTGATCACCGGGACGAACAACGACATGATCCGGTCGGCGCGTGACGTCTTCGCGCCGGTCGCCGACGTCGATGTCTGGGTGAGTGCCAATTCGCCAGACCAGTACCCCACCGGCCTACTGCCGCAAGGTCTTTCCGAGAAGGTGGCCGGGGTGCCCGGGGTCGCGACGGTCACCGAAGGGGCCCTGGGTTTCGCCGTCGTCGGCGGCACCCGCGTCATGCTCGACGGATTCGCCGCCGGCAGCCACGACGCCCTCTTCCGCGCCCTCGATGACCGGGTCCGCACCGACGCGCTGGCCGGCCGCGGCGTGGTGCTCTCGCAGAACCTGGGGAAGACGCTCGACGTCCGGGTGGGTGACGAACTGGAGTTGCAGACCCCGCACGGCCCGCAGCGCACGACGGTGCTGGCCCTGGTGCCCTACTTCTCGACGGTGATCGGCACCGTCGGGATGAGCCTCGATCAGATGCGCGCGTGGTTCGACCGGCCGGGCGCGACGACACTGCAGGTCACCGCGGCCGAGGGCACCAATCGCGACCGGCTCCTGGCCGACGTCCGAGCTGTGGTGCCCGCGCCGAACTACACCTACGACGGCCGGACCGCGCTGGCCGGCCTCGAGGCGCCGCTGCACCAGAGCATGCTGATCGCCAATGCCGTGTGGATCATCGTGGTGTTCGTCGCCGCCGTCGCGCTGCTGAACACACTGACACTGTCGGTGCTCGAGCGGCGCCGTGAGATCGGGGTCCTGCGGGCGATGGGATCCAGCCGCCGCTACACGTTGGCCATGGTGCTGGCCGAGGCAGCGGCCATCGGCATCGTGGGCGGAGTCCTGGGGTTGCTGATCGGGCTCGTCGATCAATGGCTGTTCAGCCTGGTCAGCGGGGACATCATGAATTTCAACGTCACGTTCCGGCCGAGTCCGATGGCGCTGGTCTTCACTCTCGGCGCACTGGCGATCAGCCTGCTGGGGTCGTTGCCGCCGGCGCGACGGGCCGCGCGGCTCAACATCATCGAGGCCGTCAGCGTCGAATAGTCGCGACTCCCCGCAGATGGGGCGTGCACGGCGGCGGCACCAACGTCCGGCGGGTGCTGCGCAGGCCGCTGGTGTCGAATCCCGCTGCGGCGATGGCGTCGACGGTGCGGCGGTTCGGCTCGCAGCCCGACGACAACCACGACCACGGTCCCGCGATCAGGTCCTGGAACCGCCCCATCAAGCCTTCACCACGCACATGCTCGAGCACCACCAACCGGCCATCGGGCGCCAGCACGCGCCGGATCTCGGCGAGCGTGGCCGCCACATCGTCAACCGAACACAACACCAGACCGACGTGGACCGAGTCGAAACTGTTGTCCGGAAAAGGAATCGATTCACCCGATCCGTCTACGACATCGGCGTCGACACCGTGGCGCCGGGCCAGGGCACACGCCATCCGCCGCATCGCCGCATCCGGCTCCACCGCTGCCACTGAGGTCACCGCGGCAGGCAGGAACAGCAGATCGGTTCCCGGACCGAGCCCCACCAACAGCAAGCGGCCCGTGGCATGGCTCATCGCCTCCCGACGGTACCGGCGATAGAACAGCCGGTCGAACACCGGCATGCCGAACCGATACACGTACGGGAACAACGGATTACGACGCCTCAATCCAGGCCCCCCAGATCCATTCGAAACGGTGGGTATTCGTCCCTCATCAGCGACACGTACACGGCGACCCGGTAACGCCATCGCACGATTCCCATCAGGAGGTCGAACATGCTCTGCGAGACCGTCCCCCGGACTAGCAGCCGCACCGCGGAGATGACGCAAAGTACTTGCAGCGGAGCCTCCATCGCCCAGCACATGATGATCTGCGGCAGCGCCAGCAGCCACCACTTGACCAGCACCGCCCCTCTGGAGAGCTGTTCGGGATAGTCGACCTGGAGATCGCCCGGATAGTCGGGCTGGGGTTTGAGGGTGAACGGCGGGTACCTGTCGGTGGTGTTCATCGGGAACCGGTAATTCATCACCCGCCACGACCAGCGCAGCACTCCGACGTTGAAATCGAACAGGACACGCGGATACCGGCCGGTGAACAGGATCGCGATACCCGCGGCGAGCACCACCAGCGGGTACACCAGGTAGAGGCCGATGAGGATCGGGTAGTGCGGCACGGCCAGCACACACCATTTGACGAGCCACAGCCGGTTCGACGGCGCATCGATCGCACCCCGCACCCGTACGGCCTCAGCGGGCATGTTCATCACTGCCGGCGGTGGTCGCGGCGGCGAGGCCCCGGTTGATCTCCGCAGCCATCCGGCGGTGGCTCACCGCCCGCAGGAACGTCGCCAACACCCAGGTCATGGCCCGGTCCGGCACCATCGCCGCCGGCCGCAGCACGGCCTCACCGTGCGACACCTGCAACGAGGCCACCCGGGACACCGCTGCGACCCGGCGGTGGCGCGTCTTCTCGTACCAGCGCAGCGCGCCGAGCAGATCGCCGTTGGCACCCCGGCGGAAATCCGAAATGGCCTTGCACAACACCATCGTGTCGAGCAACGCCTGGTTGGTTCCCTGCGCCAGCGTCGGCGGCATCGTGTGGGCCGCATCGCCCAACAACGTCAACGCGCCGTGGCCCGGCCCGGGGATGGGATGGCGGAAATGCGGATAGGGCGAGCGGGCCAGATCAGCGTCGGTCAACGTCGCGAGCACGCGATCGACCAAATCGGACCACCCGGTGAAATTGGCGCGGATCACCTCGATCGGGCGTTCCGGCCTGACAAAGTCCGGCGACCACGGCAGATCGAACCACCACTGCACCTCGGTGCCTCCGGCCGGCCACAGGCCGAGGTTCCCGCGCTCCCCGACGATGACGAAGGCGACGCGCCGATCCGCGCCGTCCGGGAGCGTGGCCAGTCCTTGCCAACTGCACCAGCCCGTCGGCTCCGCGTGCCGTGCGCCGACGATCTCGCGAACCTTGGAGTGCAGGCCGTCGGCGCCGATCACCAGATCTCCTTCGGCACAACTGCCGTCGGCGAAATCGACCCGCACCCCACGGCTACCGTTTGCGACCCCGACCACCTGGGAATTGCACCGAATCCGTTGGGCCGGAAAACCTTCCAGCAGGCGTTCGAGGAGCACCCGGCGTGGAACCATTCGAACCGGCGCGCCCATCCGATTCACGATCGCGGTCACGTCCAGGGTGGTCATCGGGCGTCCCGTCGACGTCATCACCCGCACGGTGGACAGCTCCTGACCGGCGCCCTTCATCCCGACGCCGAGCTGGCGTAGCACAGTTTCGCCGTTGGACCAGATGGTGACGGCGCCGCCACCGGCCCGCACCTCAGGGCGCTGCTCGAACACCGCGACGTCATGACCGTCCCGCAACAATCCGCGAGCGATGGAGATGCCACCCACCCCGGCGCCGACAACGAGGATCCGCAGCGGCCCTTGCGGCGCTGACTGGACGTGGTGCCGACCCTGGGGCCGATTGGAGCCCACGGCTCAATTTATGTCCGGTGCAGGGCCGCTGTACAGGTTTGTTCGGTTCCGGCCTAGCGAGATCCGCCCAGCCCAGCCGAGATGACCACCACCGGCCGCGGGAAACGCAGCGTCGCGCAGGCATCATCGAGTGTCATCTCAATGGATCGCCCCAGCTCGGACAGGTCATCGGGGCCCGTGGTGAAGTCGAACCCACCGCCGCCGATCCACACCCGAGTGAGCACGACAGCGTGTGTCCGGCGAATGTCAGCCATCTGCGCGATCAGTTCACCGACCGCATCCGGAAAACCGGTGAAACAGTCCTCACCCGAACCGATTTCGCGATATACACCGACAAGGTCGAGCCGAGGCCCGTTCAGGACCGCGCTCACGGTGTCGGCAGCCGTCGCACCGAGGATCACCCGCTGCCGACGGTGCCGCACGGCACAGGAGACCAGCAGATGAACCTGCTCGACGCTGTTGGCCACCACCCGGCCCACCCCGAGGTTGGCGCTACAGAACACCAGTTCGTCACCGTCGAACCCGTCGGCGTGCACCACCAGGCGCATCGGATGGATACCCGTCCCGATCGCCGCCGCCAGATCTCCGCTGCTGCGCACCTCGACGGCCAGACCGTGATCGCGAGCCCATCTGGCCACGCTGTTGTCCCGCAGCGCCCCGGCCGGCAGGGCCAGCTCAACGGGATCAAGCGAGCGACACCACGTGGCGCACCGGTGCATCGCCTCGTGCTCGGGCGAGCGCGGCGGCATCGCCGTCGATGTGGACCACAACCCTGTCGTCAGTGTCACCAGAACCTCTTCTTCACCGCGCCGCGGCCGAGTGCCGCAGGCGCCTGCTTCGAGCCTTCCGCTGCCACCATGGCTGGGCCAGGATATTTGCGGGGTCTTGACGCGACTGGACGAAACATTCACGCGGCGTTGATATCCCGCGGCAACAATGCGTGAACGGACGGGGCCACGGTCAGCGCCGGCCGCGGGAAGCGGTAGCGCGCACATTGCTCTTCAAGCACCTCACCGAGCGCATCGGCGACCCGGCGCAGCGCCCACGGATGCAGACCGAACAGGCCACCGTCCATGCCCGCCAGGCTGATCCGGCTCAGCAGTACCGAATGGCTGCGCCTGATCACGGCCATGTCGGCAAGCGCCGATCGCAATGCCCCGAGCCCGATCGGATCATGCGCCGGGTCCGGCGTGCAGTGCAGACCCACGAGGTCAAGCTGACGGTGCTTCAGCACCTCGGCGACCACAGCAGGTATTCCAGGGCCCGCACACACGAGCACGTGCTCACGCCGCTGCGCGCCGCGGGCGAGGGCTGCGGCCTGCTGATCGGAGTCCACGACAAGCCGCGCGGCCTGCCCCATCCCGGCGCTCGCTATCGCGGCCGCGTTGCGCGGGTGCATCACGAGTTGCGACGACCGGATACCCGATGCGAGGGCCAGGTTGAGCTCCGCTGCGGTCAGGACATCGACGGTGACACGGTGGCGGCGTATCCACTCCGCGACCGGTTCGAAGCTGAGCAGCCCAGCGGGGTAGCTTACCGACGATCCTTTGAAAGCGCTGCGCCACAACGCACAACGCCTCAGTACCACGGACTCGTCGAGCAACGCCTGGGGCTGCTCGACGTAATAGGTGGTCACGCTGCGCTCAGTCCCCCGATCGCGACGGAGGTGGAAAGAACCACCAACGGCCTCGGGAATCTCAGCGTTCCGCAGGCATCGTCGAGCGACTCGTCGATCTCTGTGGCGATCCGCTGCAATTCAGCCGCCCATGTCACGGGTGGGATGATCCGGCCGCAGCCGAGCCCGAGACGGGTGAGCAGGACACCGTGGTCGTGACGGACCTGGGTCATCTCGGCGATCATCTGCCCGATCGCGGCCGGGTAGCTGATGAAATCGTCGTCACCGGTACCGATGTCACAATGCAGCCCAACCAGATTCAGCCTGTCGTGCCCGACGACTGCCGCCATCGCGGCGTCTGACTCGTTGCTGTCGAATCTGAAGCCGCACGGTACGGCACCGGTCAGCGCGCGCATGGTCACGCTCGCGTCGGACATCCGGATGACTACGTCCTGCTTTTGCACGACAACCGATCTCAGGATCTCAATCTGCTGAACCGTGCCGACCACGATGTGGCCGAACCCGAGGTTGGCCGCCGCACGCAACTCCGGCTCACGGAGTCCATCGGCGAAGACCGTGACATGCGAGAGCGGAATGCTTGCCGCGACCACGCCCGCTATGTCGGCTCCTGAACGCACATCGATACTCACCTGCTGATCCCTCGCCCACTTGGCCATCGCGCTATTGCCCAGAACCGCGGCAGGCAGGGGCACCTCCGCCGTGCGGAATGCTCTGCGGTAGTTCTGGTAGCGCACCAGGTCCTCGCCCCGACGATCGGCCGCGGGAGTTCGGAAGACATCGGCTCCGCTCACGGCCGCGCGGGCGCGGGGTGTCTGTGCGGACCACACGTGCATCAGGAAATCCGAGAGAGTCACCGGGAACTTGTTCTTCCTCAAACGCGGCCCTGGCCCGCTGCCAGTGGCCATCCTCCGACGATCTCGCAATCGGAGCACCGGCCACCAGGCTCTTTGCGATCTCTTGACACCTTGGGGCCCAACCTTGACGCGGCCTTGATCACTGCAGCGCGTCGGCGACCGGACCGACCACGAGCGCCGGCAGGAACTCCAATCCGACGAGCAGCAGGGTGGTGGCCAGGGTCAGCACGACGAAGGTCGGCGTGTGGGTCCGCAACGTGCCGGCGGTGACGACACCGGGACGTTGCGCGGCGAAAGTCCCGGCGATGGCCAGGACCGCGATGATCGGCAGAAAGCGGCCGATCACCATCGCGATCGCCAGCGCGACGTTGAACCAGGTGGTGTTCCCGCTGAACCCGGCGAAGCCACTGCCGTTGTTGGCCGCCGAACTGGTGAAGGCGTACAGCACCTCGGAGAGCCCGTGCGGCCCGGAGTTGAGCATCGCCGCGCGCTGGCCGGGCAGCGCCATGGCGATCGCGGTGCCGACCAGGACCGCGATCGGCAGGGCCAGGAGGTACAGGCTGACGAGCTTCATGTGCCTGGCCTGCAGGCGCTGTTTGAGGTATTCGGGCGTCGTACCGACCATCAGCCCGCCGAGGAACACCGCCAGCAGCACCATCATCACCAGGCCGTACAGGCCGCTGCCGGCACCACCGGGGGCCACCTCGCCGAGCATCATGTTCAGCATCAGCACCGCGCCCCCGAGGCTGGCGAAACTGTCGTACGACGAGTTCGCGGCGCCGTCCCCGGTCGCCGTGGCCGCCTGGCCGAATGTCGCGCTCCCGGGCACACCGAACCGCATCTCGGTGCCCTCCACCGGCGCACCCACCGCATCTACGACGGTGCCGTGCGGCACCGACGTCGCCGCGACCAGTGCCACCGTCGCCAGCACGTACAGCGATGCGACGACGGCGAAGAGCGCCCAACCCTGCCTGCGGTCCCCGACCATCACCCCGAAGGTCCGCAGGAACGCCACCGGGATCAGCAGCATCGCAACGATTTCCACGACGTTGGTCAACGGTGTCGGGTTTTCGAAGGGATGCGCACTGTTGACGTTGAAGGCGCCACCACCGTCACCCGACATCAACTTGATCGACTCCCACGTGGCCACCGGACCACCGAGCAACGTCTGGCTGCCGCCGGCGATGGTCGAAACGTCCTGGGCGCCATGGATGTTGTTGACGACACCGAGGGCCAGCAGGATCAGCGTGACGATCACCGACAGCGGCAGCAGGATCCGGACCACAGTGCGCACCAGATCCACCCAGAAGTTGCCGATCTCCTGGTTCTGATACTGTCCCAGCCCGCGGATCAATACCACCGCAACGCACATGCCGACCGCGAGGCTCGCAAAGGCCTGAACACCGAGGCCCGCCACCAGACCGACGTGACCGAGAGTCGCCTCGCCCGGGTAGTTCTGCCAACTGGTATTGGTCGTAAATGAAATTGCCGTATTGAACGCTAATGCCGGCGTCATCCCTTTATGGCCCCACGGTTCGGGCAAATGCACCTGAAAAAGCAACAGCCCGTACAGCAGCAGAACACTGACCGCTGAAAATGCCAGGACCGCGCTCAGGTAGCCCGTCCAACGTTGCTGACCGTCCGGCTGCACCCCGACCAGACGGTAGATCAGCCGCTCCACCCGCCAATCGGTGCGTGCGGTGTACACCGCCGCGATGTAGTTACCCAGCGGGACATGCAGAAATACGACGAGGACAGCGATCGCAATCAGCTGGCCCCAGGCCGCCGTTCCCCACAACGATGGATTGTCGATGGCTCCAGCTCCTTCACGCGGCGACACTCTCGGCACACGGTAGGAACCTGCGCCGCGGGAATTCGACGGCGATTACGCATTTCCTACGCCGCAACCCGGCGCTGTTGACGCCATCTTTACGCCGTTGACGAGGGCCTGGACGGTCCCCGGGAAAGAACCCGTAAAGGTCCGGCAGCCGAGCGTAAAAAAGACATAAAGATCGTCGCCGGCCGACCGCAACAGACGGACGCTTGATCAGTCGCCGAGATCCGGCGGCCCCAAAAACGTGTTGGAGAACCCATGTCCGTAGTGGTGTTCATCGTGCTGACAGTGGCGATCTTTGCGCTGCTGGGCCTGGTGCAGAAGTTGGTCGAGGGACTGTGAGCTACGAAAACGTCGTCGGCCTGGGCCTGGCGATCCTGATCGCGCTGTTTCTCTTCGCGGCGCTGCTGTTTCCGGAGAGGTTCTAGTGACTACTACAACCGCGGGGATCGTTTTCCTCGTCGTTCTCATCGTCGCGGTCGCGGCTGTCCATGTGCCGCTCGGCGACTACATGTACCGCGTCTACACGACCGAAAAGCACTCACGTGCCGAACGCGTCATCTACCGGCTGATCGGCGCCGATCCGAAGGCCGAACAGACCTGGGGCGCCTACGCCCGCAGCGTGCTGGCCTTCTCGGCCATCAGCGTCCTGTTCCTGTTCATCTTGCAGCTGGTGCAAGGCAAGCTGCCGCTGCACCTGAACGATCCAGGCACCCCGATGACACCGGCGCTGGCCTGGAACACCGCCATCAGCTTCGTCACCAACACGAACTGGCAGGCATATTCGGGTGAATCCACCCAGGGCCACCTGGTGCAGATGGCCGGCCTGGCGGTGCAAAACTTCGTCTCAGCCGCAGTCGGCATGGCCGTGGCGATGGCCTTCGTTCGTGGCCTGGTCCGGCGCAACACCGGTGAGCTCGGCAACTTCTGGGTCGACCTGGTGCGCGGCAACCTGCGTATCCTGCTGCCGATTTCGGTCGTCGGCGCGCTGATCCTGGTCGGCGGAGGCGCCATCCAGAACTTCGCCCTGCACAGTGAGGTCGTCAACACGCTCGTCGGCGGCACCCAGACCATCCCGGGTGGCCCGGTCGCCAGCCAGGAAGTCATCAAGCTGCTCGGTACCAACGGCGGCGGCTTCTACAACGCCAACTCCGCGCACCCGTTCGAGAACCCCACCACCTGGACCAACTGGGTGGAGATCTTCCTGATCCTGATGATCCCGTTCTCGTTGCCGCGGACCTTCGGCCGCATGGTCGGCAGCCCGAAGCAGGGTTACGCCATCGCCGCCGCGATGGCGGTCATCGCCACTGTCAGCGTCAGCCTGATGATGCTGTTCCAGTTGCAGGCCCATGGCACCGTCCCCACCGCCACCGGCGCCGCGATGGAAGGCGTCGAACAGCGGTTCGGCATCGCCAACTCGGCGGTGTTCGCGGATGCGACCACGCTGACGTCGACCGGTGCGGTGGACTCGTTCCACGATTCGTACACCAGCCTCGGCGGCATGATCACGATGTTCAACATGCAGCTCGGTGAGGTGGCTCCCGGCGGTGTGGGCTCCGGCCTCTACGGCATGTTGGTGCTGGCGATCATCACGGTGTTCGTCGCTGGGCTGATGGTCGGCCGCACCCCGGAATACCTGGGCAAGAAGATCACCCCGCGGGAGATCAAGCTAGCCGCAACGTATTTCCTGATCACACCGTTGCTCGTGCTGACCGGCACTGCGGTGGCGATGGCCATGCCCGGTCAACGGGCAGGCATGCTCAACACCGGACCACACGGTCTGTCGGAAGTGCTGTACGCCTTCACTTCAGCCTCCAACAACAACGGTTCCGCCTTCGCCGGTATCAGCGTCAACACCGAGTGGTACAACACCGCCCTCGGCCTCGCGATGGTGTTCGGCCGATTCCTGCCGATCATCTTCGTGCTGGCACTGGCCGGATCACTGGCCAAACAGGGCAAGACGCCCGAATCCATCGGCACGTTGCCCACCCATCGACCCCAGTTCGTCGGCATGGTCGCCGGCGTCACGCTGATCCTGGTCGCCCTCACCTTCTTGCCCATGCTTGCGCTCGGGCCCCTTGCTGAAGGAATTCACTGATGTCAGTACCTACCCTCGATTCACCGTCCGCCGCTCAGTCGAAACCCACTGGTTCCACGCGAATCAAGGGCGGCCTGCTGGACCCGAAGATGCTGTGGAAGTCGACGCCCGATGCGCTGCGCAAGCTCAACCCACGCACGCTGTGGCGCAACCCCGTCATGTTCATCGTCGAGATCGGCGCGGTCTGGAGCACCATCCTGGCCGTCCTCAACCCATCCTGGTTCTCCGGGCTGATCGTCATCTGGCTGTGGCTGACGGTCATCTTCGCCAACCTGGCCGAGGCCGTCGCCGAGGGGCGCGGCAAGGCCCAGGCCGAGTCGCTCCGGAAGACCAAGACGTCCACCATGGCCCGCCGGCTGACGGGCTGGGCCCCGGGTAATCCCGGCCGCGAAGAGGAGGTCGCCGCGCCGCTGCTGCAGCAGGGCGATGTCGTCGTGGTCGAGGCCGGCCAGGTCATCCCCGGAGACGGCGATGTCGTGGAAGGCATTGCCTCGGTGGATGAATCGGCGATCACCGGTGAATCGGCCCCCGTCATCCGGGAGTCCGGTGGCGACCGGAGCGCCGTCACCGGCGGCACCACGGTGTTGAGTGACCGCATCGTCGTGCAGATCACCCAGAAGCCCGGCGAGAGCTTCATCGACCGGATGATCAACCTCGTCGAGGGCGCCAACCGGCAGAAGACCCCCAACGAGATCGCGCTCAACATCCTGCTGGCCTCGTTGACGATCATCTTCGTCTTCGCCGTCGCGACCCTGCAGCCGCTGGCCATCTTCTCCAAGGTCAACAACCCGGGCGTCGCAGACACCCTGGCGCTCAACGGAAACGGCATCTCGGGCATCGTCATGGTGTCGCTGCTGGTGTGCCTGATCCCCACCACCATCGGCGCCCTGCTCTCGGCGATCGGCATCGCCGGCATGGACCGGCTGGTGCAGCGCAACGTGCTGGCCATGTCCGGCCGCGCCGTCGAGGCCGCCGGCGACGTCAACACCCTGCTGCTCGACAAGACCGGCACCATCACCCTCGGCAACCGCCAGGCCGCCGCGTTCGTCCCGCTGACCGGCGTGACGCCCGAGCAGCTCGCCGACGCCGCGCAACTGTCCAGCCTGGCCGACGAGACCCCCGAGGGCCGATCGATCGTCGTGTTCGCCAAGCAGGAGTACGGATTACGCGGCCGCACACCCGGTGAACTCGACCACGCGCACTGGGTGGAGTTCAGCGCCAACACCAGGATGTCCGGTGTCGACCTGTCCGGTGACCATCGCCTGCGCAAGGGCGCCACGGGCGCGGTCGCCGAGTGGATCCGCTCCGAAGGCGGCCGGGTACCAACCGAACTCGGCGATATCGTCGACGGGATCTCCGCCGCCGGCGGCACACCACTGGCGGTCGGTCATGTGGTCGACGGCAAGGCCGAAGTGCTCGGCGTCATCCACCTCAAGGATGTCGTCAAGCAGGGCATGCGGGAACGGTTCGACGAGATGCGCCGCATGGGCATCCGCACCGTGATGATCACCGGAGACAATCCGTTGACTGCCAAGGCCATCGCCGACGAGGCCGGTGTGGACGACTTCCTCGCCGAGGCCACGCCCGAGGACAAGATGGCGCTGATCAAGAAGGAGCAGGCCGGCGGCAAGCTCGTCGCCATGACCGGTGACGGCACCAACGACGCGCCCGCCCTGGCCCAGGCCGACGTCGGCGTCGCGATGAACAGCGGCACCTCGGCGGCCAAAGAGGCCGGAAACATGGTCGATCTCGACTCCGACCCGACCAAGCTCATCGAGATCGTCGAGATCGGCAAGCAGTTGCTGATTACCCGCGGGGCACTGACCACCTTCTCGATCGCCAACGACATCGCGAAGTACTTCGCGATCATCCCGGCGTTGTTCGTGGCGCTGTTCCCCGGCCTGGATCTGCTGAACATCATGCGGCTGCACAGCCCGCAATCGGCGATCCTGTCCGCGGTGATCTTCAACGCGATCATCATCGTGGCGCTGATCCCGTTGGCACTCAAGGGTGTTCGGTACACCCCCAGCAGTGCGTCCAAGCTGTTGAGCCGCAATCTCTACGTGTACGGCCTCGGCGGCATCATCGCACCGTTCATCGGCATCAAGTTGATCGACTTGGTGGTCCAACTCTTCCCGGGAATGTGACATGAAATTCTCCAACCTGCTTCGCCAACATGCAGCCGCCCTGCGGGCCCTGCTAGTGCTCACGGTGATCCTGGGTATCGGCTATCCGGTCTTCATCTGGCTGGTGGCCCAGATCCCGGGACTGCGCGACCGGGCCGACGGATCGCTGATCGAGATGAGCGGAAAGCCGGTGGGCAGCAGCCTGATCGGTCAGTCCTTCACCGATGCCGACGGCAATCCCCTGCCCCGCTACTTCCAGAGCCGTCCGTCGATGGCCGGTGACGGGTATGACCCCATGGCCACCAGCGCGAGCAACCTCGGCCCGGAAAGCGTCGTCGATGCGCCGGACAAGCCGAGCCTGCTCACCCAGGTGTGCTCACGCAGCGCCGCCGTCGGCGAGCTCGACGGCGTCGACGGCGCCCGCCCGTTCTGCACCGGAGGCGGCGTCGGCGCGGTGCTGTCGGTGATCGGGCCGCGAGACGCCCGCGGAAACGTCCTGCACCCGACTCAGGTGGTCAGCGTCAACGAACCGTGCGACACCACGAAGACGCCGTTCCTCAACACCTATGAGGGCGTCCGCGTCGAGTGCGCAAAGGTGGGCGAGGACTACAGCGCCGGTCTGATCGTGCCGATCCGCGGCAGCGCGCCTGCTGACCCCGCGGTGCCGGCCGATGCGGTGACCGCGAGCGGTAGCGGACTGGACCCGCACATCTCGGTTTCCTACGCGGATCTGCAGGTCAACCGAGTGGCCAAGGCCCGCGGTCTCAACCCCGAGCTGGTGCGCTCCATGGTGGCCCAGCACACCGACGGTCGCACCCTGGGCTTCTTCGGCGAACCGCGGGTCAACGTGCTGGAACTCAACATCGCCCTCGACTCCCTGTAGGCACGAGGATGATGGTCTTGTGAATACGCCGTCGTCCGGCCCCGCCAAACGCGGAGAGCTGCGCATATATCTGGGTGCAGCTCCCGGCGTGGGCAAGACCTACGCGATGCTCGGCGAGGCGCACCGCAGGCTCGAACGCGGCACCGACGTGGTTGCCGCGGTGGTCGAAACGCACGGGCGCAAGAAAACCGCCGATCTGCTCGACGGCATCGAGACCATTCCGCCGCGCTACGTCGAGTACCGGGGAGGCCAGTTCCCCGAACTCGACGTAGCTGCGGTGCTGGCCCGCCATCCGCAGGTGGTGTTGGTCGACGAGCTCGCCCACACCAACACCCCGGGCAGCAAGAACCCCAAGCGCTGGCAAGACGTCGAGGAACTGCTCGACGCCGGGATCACCGTGATCACGACCGTCAACGTCCAGCACCTGGAAAGCCTCAACGATGTGGTCACCCAGATCACCGGAATCGAGCAGCAGGAGAAGGTTCCCGACGAGGTGGTCCGGGCAGCCGACCAGATCGAGCTGGTCGACATCACCCCGGAGGCGCTGCGCCGCAGGCTGTCCCACGGCAACGTGTACGCACCCGAACGTGTCGACGCGGCCCTGTCGAACTACTTCCGGCGCGGAAACCTCACCGCGCTGCGAGAACTGGCTCTGCTGTGGCTGGCCGACCAGGTCGACGCCGCACTGGCCAAGTACCGCGCCGACAACAAGATCACCGACACCTGGGAAGCCCGCGAACGCGTGGTGGTCGCCGTCACCGGCGGCAGCGAGTCGGAAACGCTGGTGCGCAGGGCATCCCGCATCGCCTCGAAATCAAGTGCCGAACTCATGGTGGTGCACGTCGTTCGCGGGGACGGACTGTCGGGTGTCTCGGCCCCCCAGATGGGCAAGGTGCGAGAGCTGGCCCTGAGCCTGGGTGCCACCCTGCACACCGTCGTCGGAGACGACGTACCCACGGCGCTACTGGATTTCGCGCGCGAACGCAACGCCACCCAGTTGGTGCTCGGCACGTCGAGGCGGTCCCGGTGGGCCCGGATGTTCGACGAGGGCATCGGTGCCGCCGTGGTGCAGCACTCCGGCAAGATCGACGTGCACATGGTGACCCATGAGCAGGCCCGCCGCGGCTTCGGCTGGTCGACGGCCACCCCACGGCAGCGCCACATCGCGTCCTGGCTTGCCAGCCTTGTGGTTCCGTCGGCCATCTGCGTGGCGATCGTGACCCTGCTGGACCCCTACCTCGGGGTCAGCGGCGAAAGCGCCCTGTTCTTCATCGGCGTGCTGATCGTCGCACTCCTCGGCGGCGTCGCACCTGCCGGACTGTCAGCCCTGCTGTCCGGGCTGCTGCTGAACTACTTCCTGGTCGACCCGCGTCACACGTTCACCATCTCCGAACCCGACAGCGCGGTCACCGTCGTCGTGCTGCTGTTGGTCGCGGTGGCGGTCGCGGCGCTGGTCGACGGCGCCGCGAGCCGGGCCCGCGAAGCCAGGAAGGCCTCGCAGGAAGCCGAGCTGTTGACGCTGTTCGCCGGGTCGGTGCTGCGCGGTGCCGACCTGACCACCCTGCTGGAACGGCTGCAGGAGACGTACTCCCAACGGGCGGTGAGCCTGCTGCGGGAACACAATGGGACCGCAGAGATCGTGGCCTGCGTCGGCACCAAGCCGTGTGCCGACGTGGACACCGCCGACACCGCGATCGAAGTCGGGGACGACGAGTTCTGGCTGCTGATGTCGGGACGCAAACTGGCCGCGCGGGATCGCCGCGTGCTGAGCGCCGTCGCCAAACAGGCTGCCGGACTGGTCAAACAGCGCGAGCTCACCGAGGAGGCCGGCAAGGCCGAGGCCATCGCGCAGGCCGATGAACTGCGCCGCTCGCTGCTCTCCGCGGTCAGCCATGACCTGCGCACCCCGCTGGCCGCGGCCAAGGCGGCGGCCAGCAGCCTGCGCAGCGAGGACATCGACTTCTCGGACGAGGACACCGCTGAACTACTGGCCACCATCGAGGAATCCGTCGACGCACTCACCGCGCTCGTCGGCAACCTGCTGGACTCCTCGCGGCTGTCTGCCGGAGTGGTCCGCCCCGAGCTGCGCCGGGTGTACCTGGAGGAGACGACGCAGCGCGCGCTGCTGGGAATCAGCAAGGGTGCCACCGGATTCACCCGTGAGGGTCTGGACCGGGTGAAGGTCGAGGTCGGTGATGCCGTCGCGATGGCCGACGCCGGGCTGCTGGAGCGGGTGCTGGCCAATCTGATCGACAACGCCCTGCGGTACGCCCCTGACGGGCCGATCCGGGTCAGCGCCGGGCAGGTGGCCGACCGGGTACTGATCGCGGTGATCGACGAGGGGCCCGGAATGCCGCGCGGGGCCGAGGAACAACTGTTCGCGCCGTTCCAGCGCCTCGGCGATCACAACACCAGCATCGGCGTCGGGCTGGGCCTGTCCGTTGCCCGCGGCTTCGTCGAAGCCATGGGCGGGACCATCTCTGCGACCGATACCCCCGGCGGTGGCCTGACCGTCGAAATCGACCTTGCTGCACCGCCGAAGGACGAATCAGCATGACATCCACCAATCCCGCCAAGACCCGCGTCCTGGTGATCGACGACGAACCGCAGATCCTCCGTGCGCTGCGGATCAACCTGTCGGTGCGCGGCTACGAGGTCGACACCGCCACCAACGGCGGGCAGGGCCTGCGCTCCGCCGCCGATCACCGGCCCGATGTGATCGTGCTCGATCTCGGCCTGCCCGACATGTCGGGCATCGAGGTGCTGGCCGGCCTTCGCGGTTGGCTGTCGGCACCGGTGATCGTGCTCTCGGCACGCACCGACTCGTCCGACAAGGTCGAGGCGCTCGATGCCGGCGCCGATGACTACGTCACCAAACCCTTTGGTATGGACGAGTTCCTGGCCCGGCTGCGCGCCGCGGTGCGCCGCGGCGCGGCGGCGTCCGAAACCGATGAGCCCGTCATCGAAACCTCCTCGTTCACCGTCGATCTCGCGTCCAAGAAGGTGACCAAGAACAACCACGAGGTGCACCTGACCCCCACCGAGTGGGGCATGCTGGAGATGCTGGTGCGCAACCGCGGCAAGTTGGTGGGCCGTGAAGAACTGCTACGTGAAGTGTGGGGACCGGCCTACGCGAAGGAAACCCACTATCTGCGGGTCTATCTGGCGCAGCTGCGTCGCAAGCTCGAGAATGATCCGTCGCATCCGGTGCACCTGCTGACCGAGGCGGGGATGGGGTACCGCTTCCAGGAGTAGCTTCTTCCGCCGAGCAGACGTAAAACTGCCCCTTTTCACGTGAAAAGGGGCAGTTTTACGTCTGCTCGCGCTAAGTGGTGACCAGCATCGGTAACCGCTCCCACCCACGCACCGTCGACGTGGGTGACAACGCCGCATCGTCGAGATTCACGTCCCAGTCCGGGAATCGAGTGAGTATCTCGTCGAGCGCGATGCGGGCCTCGATGCGGGCCAGCGCGGCACCCAGGCAGAAATGCGCTCCGTGCCCGAACGCCAGGTGCATACCGATGTCGCGGTGGATGTCGAAACGGTCCGGTTCGGCGTAGCGGCGCTCGTCGCGGTTGGCCGCGGCCATCACGATCAACAATGCGCTGCCGGCGGGAACCGTGTGCCCGTGCCACTCGGCATCGACGGCCAGGGAGCGGGCCGCATGCGGCGCCGGGTTCTCGAACCGCAGGATCTCCTCAATTGCGTTGGGCACCAATGACCGGTCGCGCACCAGTTCCCGGCGCTGATCCGGATGCTCGGCGAGCACCTTGACCGTCCATCCGATCAGCCGGGCACTGGTTTCGTTGCCCGCCCCGGCGATGACGTGCACATAGGTCAGCAGTTCGCGCCGGGTCAGCCGGCGCCGGGTGCCGGTCTGGTCTTCGAACTCGACATTGAGCAGGTCGGTCATGATGTCGTCCGACGGATGCTCGACGCGCCAGTCGATGTAGTCGGCGAAAGCCCCACCCAGCGCCATGTTCTGTTCGCTGATCCGCATACCGCGTCCGGCCTTGGTGCGCATGTTGGCATTGCTCATCTCGCGGATCGCGATCTGGTCGGCGTCGGGAATGCCCATCAGCATGCTGATCACCCGCATCGGCATCTGCGCGGCGAACTCACTGATCACATCGAACCGCCCGGCGCCGATCAGCGGATCGAGGTACTCGGCGCAGTACGCCCGGATCGCCGGTTCCAGTGCGGCCACCTTGCGCGGGGTGAACACCCGCGACATCAGGGTGCGGTGGATGGTGTGGCTGGGCGGATCCTCGGCGACGACGATGCCGGGCGGCATCTCGACACCGGACTTGATGAATTCCAGGACATTGCCCCGCCCGGAGATGAAGGTGTCGCGGTCGATCAGAGCCCGCTCGACATCCCCGTAGCGACTGACCGCGAAGAAATCGTGCGTTGCGTTGTAATACAGCGGCGCCTCGTCCCGCAACCGGCGGTAGGTCGGATAAGGGTCGCGCGCGATCTCGACGTTGTACGGGTCGTAATCGATGTCGACAGTCATGCCGGCTCCTCGTAGTCCCGGCAATCCTGACCCCGGCCACCCGCATCGGCGTGAGTACCGCGCTACCCGAATTGCCGCGCAACGACCGGTGACCGCGCGTGAGCGACCACCGGGCGCGGGCAGGCCACCGACCAGCGACAATCACCGATTTCGACTGGCCGGACACGCTACGGTGCCGGTATGTCAGGTGATCGTGCCCTTTATCGTGGTCTCTTCGAGGCCAGCCTCAACGACCCGGCCACCTTCTGGGCCGACGCCGCCAAGGCGGTGACCTGGACGTCCGAGCCGCAGCGCATACTCGACGACGCCAACCCGCCGTTCTACCGCTGGTTCCCTGACGGTGAGCTCAACACCTGCGCCAATGCCCTGGACCGGCACGTCGCCGAGCGCGGCGATCAGACCGCGCTGATCTACGACTCCCCCGTCACCGGCACCAAAGCCACGTACACCTACCGCGAGTTGCGCGACACCACCGCCCGGTTCGCCGGGGCCTTGCGCGGGCTCGGGGTGAACAAGGGCGATCTGGTGGTGATCTACATGCCGATGGTGCCCGAGGCCGTCATCGCAATGCTGGCCTGCGCCCGGCTCGGCGCGGTGCACTCGGTGGTGTTCGGCGGGTTCGCCGCGCACGAACTGGCCGCCCGGATCGACGATGCCCGCCCGGTGGTCGTCGTGAGCGCGTCCTGCGGCATCGAGCCGACGCGCATCGTCGAGTACAAGCCCATGCTGGACGCGGCACTGGAGATCGCCGAGCACAAGCCCCGGGCCTGCGTCATCCTGCAACGCGAGCAGTGTCCGTGCGAGCTGGTCGACGGGCGTGATCACGACTGGCGGCAGCTGGTGGCCGACGCCGCACCGGCCGATCCGGTGCCGGTGGCCGCGACCGACCCGCTGTACGTGCTCTACACGTCGGGCACCACCGGTAAACCCAAGGGCATCGTCCGCGACAACGGCGGGCACGCGGTGGCCCTGCTGTGGAGCATGCGCCACATCTACGACGTGGCGCCGGGCGATGTGTTCTGGGCCGCCTCCGACGTCGGCTGGGTGGTCGGCCACTCCTACATCGTGTACGCGCCATTGCTTTTGGGCGCGACAACCGTTCTCTACGAAGGCAAACCGATCGGCACCCCCGACGCCGGGGCGTTCTGGCGAGTGGCCGCCGAGTATGGCGTCAAGGCGCTGTTCACCGCCCCGACCGCGATCCGCGCGATCAAAAAGGAAGATCCCGACGCCACACGTCTGGCCGATTACGACCTGTCCGGGCTCAAGTACCTGTTCCAGGCCGGCGAGCGCCTCGACCCCGACACCTATCACTGGGCCGCCGACAAACTCGGCATCCCAGTGGTCGACCACTGGTGGCAGACCGAAACCGGTTGGGCGATAGCGGCAGATCCGATGGGCGTCGAGCCTCTGCCGATCAAGGCCGGCTCGGCCACGGTGCCGATGCCCGGCTACGACGTGCAGATCCTTCGTTCCGACGGCACCCGGTGCGAGGCCGGTGAGGAAGGCGCCATCTGCATCAAGCTGCCCCTGCCACCGGGCACACTACCCACGCTGTGGGGCGACGACCACCGCTACGTCGCGGCCTATCTGTCGGCGTTCACCGGGTACTATCTCACGGGCGACGGCGGCTACGTGGACTCCGACGGCTACCTCTTCGTGATGGGCCGCACCGACGACGTGATCAACGTTGCCGGACACCGGTTGTCGACCGGATCGATCGAGGCCGTGCTGGCCGACCATCCCTCGGTGGCCGAATGCGCGGTGATCGGTGTCGCCGACGAACTCAAGGGACAGGTGCCGCGCGGCTTCGTGGTGCTCAAGACCGGGGCCTCGACCGAGGGGATCACCCAGGAGCTCGTCGACCGGGTGCGGGAAAACATCGGCGCGGTGGCGGTTTTCAAGAAGGTCGACGTGGTCGCGGCGCTGCCGAAGACCCGTTCGGGCAAGATCCTGCGCAAGACCATGCGGGGTATCGCCGACGGCCTGGACGAGCCGGTGCCCTCCACCATCGAGGATCCCGCGGTGCTCGACGCGCTCAAGGACGTCCTGCGCCCCTGAGGCCTTCCGCCGAGCAGACGTAAAGCTGCCCCAATCCACTAATTTTGGGCAGTTTTGCGTCTGCTCGCGCTAGGAAAGTCGGGGCCAGGCGCGGTTGCGCAACAGCCGCAGCCCGTTGAGGGCGACCAGAATGGTCGAGCCCTCATGACCGGCCACGCCCAGTGGTAACGGCAAGTGCCCGAACAGGTCCCAGGTAACCAGGACGGTGATGACGGTGGCCGCGATGACCAGGTTGGCGATGACCAGCCGCCGGGCCCGCTCGGACAACGCGACCACCGAGGCGATCGCCGACAGATCGTCGCCGACGGTGACGACGTCAGCGGTGTCGACCGTGAGATCGGCACCGCTGCGCCCCATCGCCATCGAAGTATGGGCGGACGCCATGGCCGGCGCGTCGTTGACCCCGTCGCCCACCATGAGAACCCGCCGCCCACCGGATTCCAGTTCCCGGACCGCAGCAGCCTTGTCCTCGGGCAGCAGCCCGGCCCGCACGTCCTCGATTCCCAACTGCCCGGCCAGATGCGCGGCCGCCACGTGGTTGTCACCGGTGAGCAGCACCGGCGAGCGTCCGGTGACGGTACGCAGTGCCCGCACGGCAGCGGCCGCGCCCGGGCGAGCCTGATCATGCAGCCCCAGTACCCCGATCGCGAGACCGTCGACGGCCACGACGACGGCGGTCGCCCCGGTGGCCTCGATCTCGGTCACAGCCGGGATCGCCGGGCCCGAATACGCTGCGGGGCTGGATACCTCGACCGGGAGTCCGTCGACGATCACCCGCACTCCGCGGCCCGGCCAGGCGATGAAGCCGCCGGCTTCCGGCACTGTGATGGCGCGGGATGCAGCCTCGGCGACGATGGCCCGCCCGATCGGGTGTTCGCTGAATTGTTCTGCGGCAGCTGCGGTTGCGAGCACCCGATCAGCCGGTGTACCGGCGACCGTCACAACCTGCGATACCCGGGGCGCGCCTGTGGTCAGTGTTCCGGTCTTGTCGAGTACGACGACGTCCGTATCGGCCAGCCGCTCCATGCCGATCGCGGATTTCACCAAGACGCCGCGACGGCTGGCGTTGGCGATCGCGCACAGCAGGGGCGGCATCGTGGCGAGCACGACCGCGCATGGCGAGGCCACGATCATGAACGTCATGGCGCGCAACAGAGTTGAGCGCACGTCGGCGCCCAGCGCCAGCGGTACCGCGAACAGCGCCAGGGTCGCGACCACAACGACTACCGAATAGCGCTGCTCGACCTTCTCGATGAACAGCTGCGTGGTCGCCTTGGTCGCCGAGGCCGCGGCGACGGCTGCGACGATGCGCGCCATCACCGTGCTCGAGGGGTCCTGCGTGACCGTGACCTGCAGCGCGCCAGAGGTGTTGAGCGTTCCGGCGAATACGTCGTCGCCCACGTGTTTGGCGACCGGCAACGGCTCACCGGTGATCGAGGACTGGTCGACGTCCGACGACCCACCGATCACGGTGCCGTCCGCCGAGATCCGTTCGCCGGGCCGGATGAGGATGCGATCGCCGGGTCGCAACGCCTCTGCGGCGACGACGCGCTGGGTGCCGTCCTCCTCGAGAAGGGTCGCATCGGCTGGGGCCAGGTCGAGCAGACCGCGCACCGACCGTTCGGTGCGTGCGGTGGCCACATCCTCCAACGCGCCTGACGTCGCGAAGATGACGATCAACAGTGCGCCGTCGAACACCTGCCCGATGGCCGCCGCACCGATCGCCGCGACGATCATCAGCAGGTCGACATCGAGCGTGCGGTCGCGCAGCGCCTGCACGCCGGACACCGCGGATTGCCAACCGCCGGCGAGGTAGCACGCGAGATACAACGTCCACCACAGCGGTTGTGGCGCATCGGCCAACTGCGCAACCACGCCGCAGAGCATCAACACCAGGGCGGCGACGGCCCAGCGGACGGAGTCCAGGGACCAGATCCACCTGCCGAGACCGCGCGCACCGGTGGGCCGGGCGTCGCCGTCACGCACTGACGGCCGGTCGATCGACACAGCGGTCATGGATCGCGCCTCCCCTTCATCGTCGACACACACATCGTAGATATTTATACATGTAGAGATTGAAATGTATCACCGATGTTTTGCCCGCATGCTTGAATGAATGCCATGGGCCACGGAGTTGAGGGGCGCGCGACGCCGGCAGCGTCCCTCGACGCGGCCTCAGCGGCCAAAGTCGCCGAGACCCTACAGGCCCTCGCCTCCCCCAACCGATTGCTGATCCTGACCCGGCTGCGGGAATCGCCATGCTCGGTCACCGAACTGTCCGCCGCGGTAGGCATGGAGCAGCCCGCAGTCTCCAACCAACTCCGGTTATTGCGGGCACTGGGCCTGGTGACCGGCGACAGGTCCGGCCGCAATATCGTGTACCGGCTGTACGACAGCCATGTCGCGCAACTGCTCGATGAAGCCATCTACCACATCGAACATCTCCGGCTCGGCGCCCGCGAAACCTCTGCCTAGCCCTTAAGTCCGCTGCAGCCAAAGAGTTTCACGGATTGTTCACCCGAGAACGCCGACCCGGAACAGGCCGCGTGGCAAAACTCGCACCATTGCCGGAATCCTTTATTTTCGCGGTGACCCGAACTATTGTGAAGTCGTTATATGTTGATATCCGCCCATCCTCGGGAGTTTGCTGTCGGCCATACCGGCGGCACCCGAACAGTGAGGAGTTGAACAACGATGCGCATCGCAACCAAGGGATCCTGCACCTGTCGCTGCAATGCCTGCGATGGTGGCCACCACTGCGGAAACCCCCCGAACTGCAACGCGCGGCGCTGACGCCGTCGGTGGCCTGTCGCCCGGGCAACCGGCGACAGGTCACCACCCCTAACCGCTACGCCGCCTGACCATCGGGCCATAACCTCATCGATCGCACCGATCGGTCGTGCGATCTTGCGCTGTCTCACTTCTCTTTCTACTTTCTCCCCGCCGCTCCCGCCTCCCCGGTTCTGAGCCTGTGCGGCCTTATGCTGCGGCTGTGCTCGCTGCGCTGACCTGGGGTCTGGTCGCCGCATCCTCGCTGCTCATCGGCGCGGTCGCCGGCGTGGTCCGGGACTGGAATCAACGCCTCGTCGGCCTCGTCCTCGGTTTCGGCGCGGGGGCGCTCATCTCCAGCATCTCCTTCGAACTCGCCGAGGAAGGCTTCCGGGCCAGCGGCGCCTGGGCCGTGGCACTCGGCCTGGCCATCGGGGCCGTGGTGTTCTATCTCGCGGACAAGGCAGTAGATCGACTGGGCCGCAATGGAACTCAGACCGCCGGGCTGCCCCTGCTACTCGGCGCCCTGCTCGACGGCATTCCCGAACAGGCCGCACTCGGCATCGGCATCGCAGCCGGAGCCGGCGTCAGCCTGGCCCTCGTGGTGTCCATCTTCGTGTCGAACCTGCCCGAATCGATCGGATCGGCCAGCGACATGAAATCCGCGGGTGAACCTGCCCGCCGGATTGTCGGCAGCTGGGCCGTGATCGCCGCACTGTGCGCGCTGGCCACAGTCGGCGGCTATCAGCTGCAGAACGTGGCCGGCGCCGAATTCCGGGGCGGCATCAACGGATTCGCCGCCGGAGCGCTGCTGGTCATGCTGGTGGGCTCGATGATCCCGGAGGCCACCGAGAAAGCCAAGGAGAACGCCGGCCTGGCGGCCGTGCTGGGTTTCGCCGTCGCCGCGGGATTGTCGCTGGCCGGGTGAACCGGCCGCGGGATAGGTTCGGCGGGTGACTGTTCAGTGGCACCTCGGGCCCATCAGCGTCGGGGTGCACAACCTGTTCGTCGCCCTCGGGGTGTCCGCCGCACTGATGGTGTTCGTCGCCGAGGCCCGCCGGCGCGGTGCGGTCAACGAGCAGTCGGTCGTCGCCGCGGCCGGGGCGCTGATCGGTGGCGCGATCGGGATGAGGTTGACCGGGTTGGTACGTCACCTGGACTTCAGCGCCAATCCGAGCCTGGCCCAGGCCTGGCAGTTCGGCTCGCGCAGCATTCTCGGTGGGCTGCTCGGCGCCTACCTCGGGGTGCTCATCGCCAAGCGGCTGGGCGGTTACCGCGGAAAGACCGGCGACCTGTTCGCCCCCGCAGTCGCACTCGGCATGGCGATCGGCCGGATCGGCTGCCACCTCACCGAAGCCCCCGGCCGGCCGACAACCCTGCCGTGGGGCATCCACGCGCCGGCCGACACCCCCGAATGCCCGGGCTGCCTCGCCGGAGCCGCGATGCACCCGTCGTTTCTCTACGAGATCGCCTTCCAGCTCACCGCATTCGCCGTGTTGCTATGGCTGCGCCCCCGCATCGGCAAACCCGGGGAGCTGTTCGTGCTCTACGTCGCCGGTTACGCGGTGTTCCGATTCCTCGTCGAGTTCGTCCGGGCCAACGAGACCGTGTGGCTGGATCTGACCCGCCCGCAATGGTTCCTGCTGCCGTCGTTACTGATCGTCGGGTTTCGGCTGTGGTACGGCTACCGCCGCGGGTACTATCGCAACCCAACCCATTCTCAGGAGGTGCCCGCATGACGACACCGCCCGGCCCGCCTGACGACACGCCCCCACCCGACGAGAACCCACCAGAGTTCGGCCCACAAAGCTTTGAGCCACAGGGGATCCCACCCGCCTACCACGGCGACCCATCCGCACCGCCGCCCCCGCCACCGGGCTACCCCGCCTATCCGTACCCGCCGGACTATCAGTACCCGCCGGGCAATCCGTACGGCCCACCGCCGCAACCCGAGCGACGCATCTCGGTCCTCATGGTGGTCCTCGGCCCGGTCATCTACGCCGCGCTCAACCTGGTCATCGGGTTCGCCGGTTTCATGGGCGCCGGGGCCGCCGACAGCAGCGGCGGCAACACCAACCTGGTCCTGGGCGGCACCGCGGTGCTGTTGGCCCTGATCGCCTTCGGCGGCGGCACGTTGATGTTGTTGTCGAAGAACCCGACGACCAAGGGCCTCGGCATCGGACTGATGGTCGGCTGGGCCCTGGTCTCGCTGTTCACCGCCGGGTTCTGCACCGGCATCAACCCCGAGTTGTACGCCCTGTGAGCACCGGAATGGGGTTGCGTGGCGACCGGCTGCACCGCTACGTCACCGCGTTCTGCCCGCACTGCCACGACGAGGCGCCCGAGCGCCCGCTGACCGACGTCACGCGCCTGGCCGGCATCCTGGTCGAACGCGACGGACACGTCTGGCTCGAACGCGGCTGCCGCACACATGGATTGGTCCGCACCCTGTATGACGAGGATCCCGAGATCCTGTCCTATCTGGAGGAGTGGACCGCCCCGACCAAGGCACACATCCCCGATGTGGCCGGGAACTTCGATCCGATTCCGTCGGCCTACCTGCGTGGCCTGCCCGAGATGCAGACGCAGCACACCTGCATCCTGCTGGCGGACATCGCCGAGACCTGCAACCTGCGCTGCCCGACCTGTTTCACCGACAGCTCACCCGATTTGCGCCATGTGGTGCCCACCGCCGACGTGCTGGCCAACGTCGACCAGCGGTTGGCCCGCGAGAACGGCCGTATCGACGTCCTGATGCTCAGCGGGGGCGAACCTACCCTGCACCCCGACCTGCCCGAGCTACTCGCGCAGCTGGTCGCCCGGCCGATCACCCGAATCCTGATCAACAGCAACGGGGTCCGCATCGCCAACGACGACCGGCTGCTCGATCTGCTCACCACGCACCGGGAACGCGTCGAGGTCTACCTGCAGTACGACGGGTTGTCTGAGCAGGCGCACCGCCACCACCGCGGCGGCGATCTCAGGAGAACCAAAAGCCAAGCCCTACAACGGCTCTCCGAGCGGGAAATCTTCACCACCCTGGTGATGACATGCGCGCTGGGAGTCAACGACGACGAGATCGGCGACATGGTCCGGCTGGCCCTGGACACCCCGTACGTCGGCGGGCTCACCATTCAGCCGCAGTTCGGCTCCGGCCGCTCCGGTGAGATCGACCCGATGAACCGGCTCACCCACACCGGGGTGCTCAAGCGGCTGGGCCCGCAGACCGGCGGCGCCGTCACGTGGCGCGACCTGACCGCACTGCCGTGCTCGCACCCGCACTGCTGTTCGGTCGGCTACCTGGTTCGCGACGACGGCGACCAGTGGCGCTCACTGGTGTCACTGATCGGCACCGAGAGTCTCAAGGACAAGCTGGGCCTGGTCTCCAATCGGATCGCCGACACCGAGATCCCCCGCCAGCTGCGCCTGGCGGTGCAGGAATCACTGCTCGGGTTGCTCTCGGAGCAGTCCTCCCTGTCGCATCCACAGATCGGCGACGTGTGGCGCGCGATCTGTGAAAGCTGCGACCTGGGTATGGGAACACTGCTGACGCTGGCTTCCTCGGCCCTGCCGGGGCGTCGCCGCAAGATCCGCACGCTGCTGGGCGAGCGCGTGGTGCGACTGACCGTCAAGCCGTTCATGGACATGTCGACGATGATCGAGGAGCGCCTGATTCAGTGCTGTGTACATGTCGGCACCCGGTCCGGGCAGCTCGACTCGGCCCAGCACCAGTGTGCGCCATTCTGTGCCGTACAGGCCTGGCCCGCCCTGGGGCGTCAACGGCTGTCCCTGTCGGCCGGACAGGCATTACCGCTCATCGAGATTCGATAGGGATGGCGAAAAACCAGGTCGTGGCGCACATCGAGCTCGACGAGCAGGTCAAACGGGTTTTCTGCCAGGCGCCGATGGCAGAAACTGCGAACTGGTGTTCCTAACCGTCCTCTTAAGCTGCTAACTTGCCATGAAGTGGGTGTCCCACTGCCGGGGGGCCTGCCAACTCTTTTGGACCAGTCAGGAGTGAATGCCTTGAAGACGAATATCAGTACGGCCTTTGCCGGAGCGGCCATTGCCGCTGCGGCGATCGTCGCCGGCGCCCCGATGGCGCTTGCCGACGCCGACACCAGTGCCGTCACCACCGCTTCGCTCGGCGGCCAGGGCAAGCTGGACGGCGGCACCCAGGTCTGGACCGTGACCGACCTCAAGCCCAGCACCGACACCATCAACTACGCGCCGCACGGCACCCTGTGGGAGGTCACGGCGACCAACGAGGCTCTCGAGGGCTCGGTCACGCCGATCGTCTCCAACTTCAACATCCGGGCAGCAGACGGGCAGAACTACCGCGCCCTCTTCCAGGTGCCCAGCACCCAGGGCGTCAACCCCGCCACCCTCGCCCAGGGGCAGAAGACCAGCGGCAAGATCTACTTCGACGTGACCGGTGACCAGCCGACCTCCGTCGTCTACAACGCAGGCGGCAACGACGTCCTGGTGTGGAACAAGACCGCTGCGCCCGCCGCAGCCCCGGCCGCCGGCGCGCCGAAGCGTCCGGCTCCCGCCGCGGCCCCGGCTGCGACTCCCGCCGCTCCTGCCGCCACCCCGGCCGCACCGGCCGCTCTGACCCCGGCCGCCCCCGCCGCCGCTCCGGCCGCTCCGGCCGGCACCGGCGCAGGTAGCCGCGCGACGGACCTGCCCGCCGCCACCCCGGCCCCGGGCGCTCCGGCCGCAACCCCGGCCGGCACCGAAACGGTTCCGGCCGCTCCGGCCCCGGGCGCTCCGGCTGCCGAGGGGACCCCGGTCGCTCACGGCACGCCGGTCGCCGAGGGTGTCCCGGCACCGGCCGCCGCAGGTGCGGGCAACGCCGCCACCGCGGTTCCGCCGGCCGAGGGTGTGCCTGCTGAGGGTGTCCCCGCCGCCGCTCCGGGCGCTCCGGCTGCCCCGGCCGCTCCGGCACCGGGCGCTCCGGCTGCTCCTGCCGCTCCGGCCACCGAGCCGGCGCTGGTTCCTGCCGGCACACAGCCGGCGGTCACCACGCCCGCCCCGGCCCCTGCGGTCGCCCCGGCGAGCAACCACGGGACCGTGTCCTGATCTAGGTAGTTCACGGCAACGGCCGGACGCGGGCAACCGCGTTCGGCCGTTGTTTTTATGTGGAGCTCTCGATCGCCTGGCGCCGTTTTCTACACCTGGGCTGTGGATCGCGTGGGTTAGCAACCCCACGGTAGAAAACGGTGAGCCGCTGCCACAGGTACGTGCGCCGTTTCTACACCTCGGCTGCTACCACGCTGGGATCACGACCCCACGGTAGAAATCGGCGCGCGCAGAAGCGATTCCGAGCACCGGTCAGGCGATCGACAGCGCGATGCCGTCGAGAATGTCGTGCTCGCTGACCACCAGTTCGCCGATGCCGGCGCGCTGTGTGAGTACGGCCGCCAACTCCTCGACGATGATGGCGCCGCCGCCGATCACATCGGCACGGCCGGCATGCATAGGCCCGAGCGCCAGGCGTTCGGCCTTGGTCATCCCGATCAGCTGCTCACACACCGCGAGCAGATCATCAAATCCGATGCGGGACAAATGAATTGCCTCAGGATCGTATTCGGTCATGCGCTGCGCCAGCGCCGAGAGGGTCGTCATCGTCCCGGCCACGCCGACCCAGGTGTGCGCCCCTTCGACCGGCACCACCCGCAGCGCCTCGGCCAGGCCGTCACGGGCCGCCGCCCGCGCCTGCGCCACCTCGGCGGCGGTGGGCGGGTCGGAGTGCAGGCACCGTTCGGTCAGCCGCACACACCCGATGTCGGCGGAGAAGCTGGCCTGCACGGCCGTGTCGCCGAGCACCAGTTCGGTCGAGCCGCCACCCAGGTCGACGACCACGAAAGGGCCTGCGGCAGGGTCGAGTTCACCGACCGCACCGCGGAACGACAGCTCGGCCTCCTCGGTCCCGGTGATCACCTCGGCCTGAATGTCCGGAGAACCGGGCACCACCTTGCCCAGCAGCCGGGCGGTCATCGCAAAGAACTCGTCGCGGTTTCCGGCATCGCGCGCCGCCGAAGTCGCCACCATCCGCACCGCGGTGACCGAATGCTCGCTCATCAGGGCCGCATAGTCAGCCAGTGCGGATTCGGTGCGCGCCAACGCTTCCGGTGCGAACTGACCCGTGGCGTCGACGCCCTGCCCCAGCCGTACCACCCGCATCTCGCGGTGCACGTCACGCAGCTTGCCGTCCATCACGTCGGCGATCAGCAGACGAATCGAGTTGGTGCCGCAATCGATCGCGCCGACTCGCCTCAAACCCACACCTCACGATCCAGAATCCCGGCCATCGCCGGCTCGAGGGCCAGCACCGCCAGCGCCTCATCACCAAAGGGATTGACCCCGCGGCCCTTCGCCAGCGAGTGGGCCATCACCACGTGCAGACATTTGACCCGGTCGGGCATGCCACCCCCGGTGAACGTCGTACCCAGCGGCTCGATCGCGTCCCGCTCGGCCAGATACGACTCATGTGCCCGCAGGTAGGTCGCAGCCAGTTCCTCGTCCTGCTGCAGCCGCTCGGACATCTCTCGCATCAGCCCCGAGGATTCCAACCGACTGGCGGCCGCCGTGAGCGCCGGATGCGTCAGGTAGTACAGCGTCGGGAACGGCGTGCCATCGGGAAGTCTGGGTGCGGTCTTCACCACCCCGGGCTCACCGTTGGGGCAGCGGTACGCGACCTCGAGGACACCGCGCGGTTCCCGGCCCAATTGCCGTGTCACGGCCTCGATGTCGTCAGGATCAACCATTGGGACCTCTGGGCTCGGCAGGTGGCGGAACAGGCGGTGCGGGCGGACCGACCGGCGCAGGCGGAGGCCCGCCGATCGTGGGGGAAACCCCGTGCGGCTCATCGGCAATCGTGTGCCACAACGAGGTGTACCAGGGCTGGCCTGCGGGCACCGTCGACCCGGGCAGCACAGACGTTCCCGGCTCGCCCGACGCAATGGCCCCGGGCGGCAACTGCACCTGGTACGGGGTTTCGCCGGGCATCACGAAGCCGAGGCGCTTCCTGGCCTCGGCCTTGATGTACGCCTCATCGGCCAGCTTGACCTTTTGCAGTTCCAGATCTGCGATCTGAGCCCGCAACTGCTTCTCGAGAGTCTTGTTTTGCTGCATCTCGGTGCGCTGGGCGAAGTAGGTGCGCACCGGCCCGGCGATGGTCAGGGTCAGCACACACACCACCGCGGCCAGGATGGCCGCCCGGCGGGCGGTCGACCCGAACCGCTGCTCGGACTGCAGCTCGGCCTGTTCCTGAGCTTGCACCGCAATGGCTTTGGAGACCTTTTCATCGGCCACCGGCTCACCCTGCGCCGGACGGGACTCGCCCGCCCGGCGGCGGGGCTGTGAAGCGCGCGGCCGATTCGACTCCCCGGCCTTGCCCGGCTTACCGGGTCGGGAGGCCGGGGACCGTCGCTTCGGATCAGGCCGCTTCGCTTCGGGCATCGACGTGTAGGTGCGCAGGCGCCTGCGTTACTTGGCCTCGAACCGCGGGAATGCGAGATCGCCCGCGTAGCGCGCGGCGTCGCCGAGCGCCTCTTCGATGCGCAGCAACTGGTTGTACTTGGCCACCCGCTCGCTGCGGGCCGGGGCACCGGTCTTGATCTGACCGCTGCCGACCGCTACCGCGAGATCGGCGATGGTGGTGTCCTCGGTCTCACCGGACCGGTGGCTCATCATGGTGCGGTAGCCGCTGTTGTGCGCCAGCGCAACGGCATCCAGGGTCTCGGTGAGCGTGCCGATCTGGTTGACCTTCACCAGCAGCGCGTTGGCGGCGCCACGCTCGATGCCGTCCTCCAGCCGCTCCGGGTTGGTGACGAACAGATCGTCGCCCACCAGCTGGATCCGGTCTCCGATCGCCGAGGTCAGCGCGACCCAGCCGTCCCAGTCGTCCTCGGACAGCGGATCCTCGATCGACACCAGCGGGTAGGCGTCGATCAGGCCGGCGTAGAACTCGGCCATCTGCTCGGCCGTACGGGTCTCCTTCTCGAAGGCGTAACCCGAACCCTCCGTGTAGAACTCGGTGGCGGCGACGTCCAGCGCCAGGGCCACGTCACTGCCGAGCTTGAACCCGGTGGCCTCGATGGCCGTCGCGATCAGGTCCAGGGCGGCCTTGGTGCCCGCGACGTCGGGGGCGAAGCCGCCCTCATCGCCGAGACCGGTCGACAGCCCCTGCTTCTTGAGCACGGACTTGAGCGAGTGGTAGACCTCGGTACCCCAGCGCAGCGACTCCTTGAAGGAGGGTGCGCCGATCGGGGCGACCATGAACTCCTGGACGTCCACCCCGGTGTCGGCGTGGGCGCCACCGTTGAGGATGTTCATCATCGGCACCGGAAGGATGTGTGCGTTCGGGCCACCGAGGTAGCGGAACAGCGGCAGCGCGGCGCTGTCGGCAGCGGCCTTGGCCACCGCCAGCGAGACGCCGAGGATCGCGTTGGCGCCCAGTCGGGACTTGTCCGGAGTGCCGTCGAGATCCAGCAGCGCCTGGTCGACGAGACGCTGATCGTCGGCGGCCAGGCCGATGATCGCCGGGGCGATCTCGTCGAGGACGGCCTCCACGGCCTTCTCGACGCCCTTGCCGCCGTAGCGGGAACCGCCGTCGCGCAGCTCCACCGCTTCGTGCTCGCCGGTCGATGCGCCCGACGGTACCGCTGCCCGGGCGAACGTGCCGTCAGTCAGGGCCACCTCGACCTCGACCGTCGGGTTGCCACGGGAGTCGAGGATCTCGCGGGCTCCAACCTGCTCGATGATGGGCACTGGCTTCTCCTTATTGAGTCCTGCGTGTAGGGATGAGACTAGATCGTGGTCCGCCCGACGGCGTGTTTGGGCTTGTCACACGTGTCACAAGCCGTGGCCGCTCGCGTACGCCGTCGCCCAGTCCCGGACCATCCGGGCGTACTGCTCGGAGTTGTTGTAGGCCTTCAGCGCCTTCATCCAGCCTCTCGGGGTGGACAGGTCCTTGCCGTACCAGCACAGCAGGCCGGCCGCCGAGAGCGCCGCGTCGTCGAAGTTGTCCGGGCTGACCACCCCGTCATTGTTGGCGTCGACCCCGAAATGCCCCCACGTCTCCGGGATGAACTGCATCGGCCCCATGGCACGGTCCATCAGCGGATCCCCGTCGAGCTTGCCCTGGTCGGTGTCAGGAATGCGCAGGTTGCCGGCGGTCCCGTCCAATTGCACGCCACGGATCGGCGGGGTCACGTCCCCGTTGCGCGCGATCATCGCGCCGCGGTAGGTGCCGTGGTGGCTCTCGACCATGCCGATGCCGGCCAGCGTGGTCCAGGCCAGCTGGCAGTTCGGGTTCTCCACCTGGGCCACGCGCGCGGCGTAGGAGTAGGCCTCAAGGGCGTTGACGGGCATGCCCAGCGCGGGTGCCCGCTGTGCGGCCCACTCGTGCAGCTGATCGGCGGGCCGGCCCTTGGCGTAGGTGTCGACCGCGGGCACCGGGTCCCCAGCCGGTGGCGGCACGCCCTCGGGAATTGGGGTCCCCAGATGCCACGAACAGCTGGATGCCAACAGCAGCGCTGTCGCAGCAATTACGGCGACAGCCCGCAGCCAACGCACTGGCGACACCGGACTCCCTCAACCCCGCTCTATCTGATTCGCCATCGTCGCATGCGCGGCTATGAACGCGACGAGCGACGGGTCCATGCCGGGAGAACGGCAGGTGAAGTCGGCCGGACCCACAGACCCCCCTGCTAAGGTGAGCCACGCCTTGCTATGGCAAGGCAAGGCTACGTTGCTTACGGTGTTTTCACCCCGGTCGAACGAGGACGCTTTGATGACTGCCATCTCGGACGGTCCGACCAGCACGCTGGCCGCCTCCAACGTCACGTCGCAGGTGTTCGGCAGTGGCCTGATCGGTTTGCGGGAAGGCCTCGAAGCCGCCATCGTCGTGTCGATCCTGGTCGCGTTTCTGGTCAAATCCGAACGCCGGGACGCCCTCAAATGGGTGTGGCTGGGTGTCGGCGCCGCAATCGCCGTGACCGTCACCGTCTTCCTGGCGATCCAGTTCGGCGAGAACACCATCAGCGGTCTGGGCGCCGAAGCCATCGCAGGTATCGCCTCGCTGATCGCCGTCGTCATCGTCACCACCATGGTGCTGTGGATGAAACGGGCGTCTGCGTCGATGTCCGGCGAACTGCGCGGCGAGATGTCCCAGGCACTGCAGACCGGTGGTCTGGCGGTGGCGCTGCTGGCCTTCCTGGCGGTGGGCCGCGAAGGTGTGGAAACCGCGCTGTTCATGGTCGGCTACGCCGAGGCCGAGACACTGTGGCCGCTGACCGGCCTCATCATCGGCGTGCTGATCGCCGCAGCGATCGCCTACGGCATGTACGCCGGCGCAGTCCGGATCAACCTCGCCAAGTTCTTCAAATACACCGGGATCTTCCTCATCGTGGTGGCGGCCGGAATCCTCGCCTACGGCATCAAGGCGCTGCAGACCGTCGGCTGGATCCCCGGGCTGGGCGCCAAGGCCTTCGACATGAGCGGTGCGTTCGACTGGTCGGCCTGGTACGGCGAGATCATCCAGGGCGTCTTCAACATCGACCCCACGCCGACCGTTCTGCAGTTCGGCGCATGGCTGGCCTACATCGTCGTGGTGCTGGCGCTGTTCCTGAAGCCGTTGCGCTCCGCCGGGGCGGCATCCAGTGCCTCGACTTCCTCCGAGCCGACCGTCGAGCCGGAGACCTCCACCGCATCCGAAAGGTCGACCAAGTGAAGATGACCCCCGCCGTCAAGACCGGAATCGCGGCCACCGCCGCGGTGCTGGCCGGCCTCTCGCTGAGCGCCTGCCAGGCCAAAGAGGCCGACGGCGGCAGTGCGAACGGTGACGGCGCCAAGGGCGCCCAGATCACCGTCGATGCCTCCGACACCGAGTGCAAGCTCTCCGGGACCACCGCGACGACGGGCGCCAGCACGTTCGTCGTCACCAACAACGGCGACAAGGTCACCGAGTTCTACGTCTACGGCGAGGGCGAGCGGGTCATGGGCGAGGTGGAGAACATCTCCCCCGGGCTCAAGCGTCAGCTGATCGTTCAGCTCACCCAGCCGGGCACGTACCAGACGTCATGCCGCCCCGGCATGGTCGGTGAAGGCATCCGCGGCAATTTCGAGGTGACCGGCGAAGCCGTGCAGATCGACACCGAGGGCAAGTTCAAGGAAGCCGCCGACAACTACAAGCGGTACGTGAACAGCCAGGTCGACGCCCTGGTGCCGGCGGTCGAGGAGTTCGCCGCCGCCGTCAAGGCCAAGGACGTCGCCAAAGCCAAGGCGCTCTACCCGACCTCGCGCGTCTACTGGGAGCGCATCGAGCCGGTCGCCGAGTCCTTCCCCAACGACCTCGACCCGCGAGTCGACCTGCGCGAGGCCGACCTCGAGCCCGGGCAGAAGTGGACCGGCTTCCACGCACTGGAAAAGCAACTGTGGGTGACCGGGCTGCAGCCGGACGCCAACGCACTCGGCGACCAGCTGGTCGCCGACGTGAAGGAACTCCAGGCCGGCGTCAAGGCTCCGGACTGGACCATCGACTCCACCCAGATCGCCGGGGGCGCCCAGGGCCTGCTCGACGAGATCTCCAAGAGCAAGATCAGCGGTGAAGAAGACATTTTCAGCCACACCGACCTGTGGGACTTCAACGCCAACGTCGAAGGTTCACAGACCGCGGTGGCCTCGGTGCGGCCGATCCTCGACGAGCGCAACGCCGACCTCGGCAAGCGCGTCGATCAGCGGTTCGCCGATGTCGAGAAGCTGCTGGACAAGTATCGCCAGGGCGACGGATTCATCACTTACGACAAGGTGACCGAACCGCAACGCCAGGAACTGTCACGCGCCATCGATGCGCTGAGCAACGAGGTGAGCCAGGTGCAGGGTGTCATCGCAAAGCAGTGATTCGCCCGAAGCCACCCCGGATGCCGAGCAGTCCACCGGATTCTCCCGGCGGAAGTTGTTCGGCGCTGCCGGGGTCACCGCCGCGGTAGTCGGTGCGGCCAGCGCGGGTGCGCTGGCCGGCCGCGCTTCCGCGGCCAGCGCCCCGCACGGTGCCCTGCAGGGGCCGGTCCCGTTTCGCGGTGACCGGCAGGCGGGCATCATCACCGAGGCGCAGGACCGGATGCACTTCTGCTCGTTCGACGTCACCACCGACAACCGTGAGGACGTCATCGCCCTGCTCAAGCAGTGGACCAAGATGGCCGAGCGGATGACGCGCGGTGAGGAGACCGAAGCCGGCGGCGCCGTGGACGGCAATCCGTATGCGCCGCCGTCGGATACCGGAGAGGCACTGGGTCTTCCTGCCTCACAACTGACGCTGACGATCGGGTTCGGGCCGTCGTTCTTCCGCAAGGACGGCAAGGACCGCTTCGGCATCGCCGACAAGCAGCCGGCCGAGCTCAAGGATCTGCCGAAGTTCCCCAACGAGACCATGGACGCGGCCCGCTGCGGGGGTGACATCTGCGTACAGGCCTGCGCCAACGATCCGCAGGTCGCGGTGCATGCGATCCGTAACCTGGCCCGGGTCGGGTTCGGCACGGTCGCGGTGCGGTACTCGCAGCTGGGATTCGGCCGCACGTCCTCGACCACCCGGGACCAGACCACCCCGCGAAACCTGTTCGGGTTCAAGGACGGAACGAACAACCTCAAGTCCGATCAGACGGACCTGCTGGACAAGAACGTCTGGGTGGCCGAGGGTGACGGACCGGCCTGGTTCACCGGCGGCAGCTACCTGATCACCCGGCGGATCCGGATGCTCATCGAGAGCTGGGACCGCACCACGCTTCTGGAGCAGGAGCGGGTGATCGGACGACAAAAGGGCAGTGGTGCGCCCAACGGACTGCAGCAGGAATTCGACGAGCTCAATTTCGAGATCACCGACGGCAAGGGCAATCCGAAGATCGACGTGGACGCACATGTGCGACTGGCCTCGGCCGAGCACCTGGGCGGTATCGAGATCCTGCGCCGCGGTTACAACTTCACCGACGGCTCCGACGGATTCGGTCACCTCGATGCGGGCCTGTTCTTCATCGCGTTCGTGCGCAGCCCTGAGAAGCAGTTCATCCCGATGCAGCGGGAACTGGCCCGCAAGGATGCGCTCAACGAATACATCACCCACACCGGGACGGCCGTCTTCGCGTGCCCGCCGGGGCTACGTGACGACGACACCAACGGCTACTGGGGTTCGACTCTGTTCGAGTGAGGCACTGACCAGATGACGCGTAATACTCGAATACTGCTCACCGCATTGGCAATCGCGGTGCTGGCCATCGGCGTTTTCGTGTACCAGTCCGTTCGTCATCGCGCCGGGCCGCCACCGGTTGCATCCGTCGAAACCGGCCAGGTGGTGCGCGAGAACAGTCATCGGCTGAACTCCGTTCCCGACAGTGACGTGACCTTCGTGGAGTTCCTCGACTTCGAGTGCGAAGGTTGTCGCGCGGTGTATCCCTCCATCGAGCAACTGCGGTCCGAGTACGGCGACCGGGTGAACTTCGTCATCCGGTACTTCCCGCTCGGCGCGCACTACAACGCCGAACGAGCGGCACGCGCCGTCGAGGCTGCCGCCCAACAGGACAAGCTCGAGGCGATGTACAAGAAGATGTACGACGCCCAGGACCAGTGGGGCGAAAAGCAGGATCCGGCGGACGACGTATTCCGTGGCTTCGCAGGAGAACTCGGCCTTGACATGGCGGCATTCGACAAGGCTTACAGCGACCCCGCCACCGCCGCCCGAGTCCAACTCGATGTGGCCGACGGCCGCGCCCTGGGCGTGCAGGGAACGCCGACGTTCTTTCTCAACGGCGAGCGCATCCAGCCACACAGCTATGAAGACCTGGCCACGGCCTTCGATAAGGCGCTGGCCGAGTAGAGCGGCCGCGCGGCGCAGTCATCCACCGAGCAGGATCTGACTGAGCCGGGTGGTGGTGGCGACTCCGTCGTCGTAGCCGCCCTGCCCGTTGAGCCCGTTCATGATTGCCAGGGTGTAGCGCTGGTTGGGCCCGGCGAAGCCGACCGAGTTGACGACCCAGCCACCCTGTTCCTGCGACCACCCGTTCTTGTTGCCGGGGCTCATCGAAGGCCCGGCGCCCCACACGCCCCACTGCTGTTCCCCGCCGACCCGCTGCATCTCGGCGACCACGGCGGAGGCGTCGGCCGGATTCAGTTGGGTCAGCGTGTAGTTCATCAACCGGTCGAGATCGTTGGTGGTGGATTTCTGAAAACCCCAGTACGGGAACATGTCACCGAAACCCGGTTGCGGCCGCGTGTCCGTCATGCCGTAGCGGGGGAAGCCGGCGTTGAACGCCTGGTGGTCGGCTCCGCCATAGCGGGTCCACAGTGAATCGGCCGCGTCGTTGTCGGAGTTCCGCAGCATCTTCACCATGAGTTGCCGATCGTTGCCCGACAGCCGCACTGCTCCGGCGCGTTCCCGGGTCAGCAGGTCGACCACCATCGCCAGCTTGATGGTGGAGGCGGTCCAGATCATCGTGTTCGCGTTGGCATTGGCGTACCGCATGCCGCCGGCGCGGTCGCGCAGCACGTAGCCGACAGTGCCGGGCCGAGACGCCAGATAGGCATCCGCTGCCGCGATGCGCGAGCGCAGGTCACAGCCTGTGGCTGCACATTCCGCGACGGCCTGCGGTGCAACCATTCCCAGACTGAGAACCAGGACGACGGCAGCGATCCGCAGTACCCGCATCGCCTCACCGTAGAGCGCCCCGGCCCGATCCAGGGTCCGCACAGCGGGGCCATCCCGAGCCGAAACCGTGCCGTTGTCAGTTCGTGACGGGGTAGGGCTGAGACCTGGCCCGCGCTCGTAACGTGGTGGCGGAAAAACCGGCGGCAGATTCATACGGTCAATGCAATTTCCGTGACTAGGGAGGTTGCAGGTGCCGCCGGCTTATCCACGTGTGATG
>NZ_JBVAXS010000008.1:0-311570 GCF_055419465.1 Mycobacterium sp. IDUB_17
CTACTTCCGCAAGTTCGCCCTCAAGTTCCGACCTGATAATCCGCAGGTCGTAGGTTCGAGCCCTACTGGGGGCACCACACACCCGCCGCGAGGCGGGTCCGGTGCGGTTCACAGGTGACGCGTGGCTCAACCCACAAGCACCACGGGCCACTCCCGTTTATCGTTGTAGCCGGGGATCGGCAGTTGGAATGAAGGAGTCACCGATGTTGTCCCGGCGCCCGCGCACTCGAGTCATGGCCACCGCGATCGGTGCTGCCGCGCTGGCCGCAAGCGCCGCATTCGGGGTGGCACCGGCCCACGCAGACGCTCAGGATGACCAGTTCTTCACCATCGTCAAAGACCTGAACATCCCCACCACCTCGGCCGAGGAAGCCGGCCAGGTCGGTCGCGGAGTCTGCGACGCGCTCACCAAGGGCAAGATCGAACCCGCACGGACGGTGCGGGGAGTCATCAGCCAGCTGATGAACCAGGCCGGTATCGACAAACACCAGGCCGCGAATCTGGTGCGGGGTGCGGTCAAGGTCTACTGCCCGCAGAACGCCCCGTTCGTCGGGCGCTGAGGCCCACGAACGAGGCTCTGGCGCAAGGCACTAGACCTTGGGGCTGTAGTGCATCCCATTGTCGCGGTGCCCGATCGGCGGCAGGTTGCGGGCCGGGGTGTGCACCAGCGGAGCGTCGGCCGGGATGCGGCCGGTGACGCGGTCCCACGCGCTGCGGGCCCGTGGATGCATGCGCTGCCGGGCGGGCACCAGTTTGAAAACCTTGCCGATCACCTTGCCCAGCAGTCGATGTATCTTCTCGTCGCGCTCAGACCAGGTGTATCCCATCAGCTCTCGCACTGCCGGGTGGTACAGGCCGATGGTGAACCACACGAACAACGGGTGCACCACATGCTTACGCTGCAGCGCCCACATCCAATCCGGCATCTTCGACGCGAACGGCGGCTTCGGCAGCTCACTCAGATCCAACACATCGCGGGCCGCCTGGTTGTTCTCTAATACGTTGCGGCACATGTGTTCCCAGTAAACCTGGAAGTCCTCCCAGGTTTCCGGCACGGGGCGCATGGTCATCCCGTACATCGAGTACCACTGCTTGTGTTCCTCGAACAGCTGCCGCTTGTCAGCCTCGGAGATCCCGCCCGCGAGCCGGTCCGCGACGATGATCGTGCCGACGAAGAACGTCGAATGCGCCCAGTAGAAGACCTCGGGATTCAACGCGTGGTAGCGGCGCCCCTGAGCGTCGATCCCTTTGATGTTCACGTGGTAGTCGCGCACCTCGGCACCGGTCTGCGGCGCACGGTCTCCGTCGAACACCACGCCACCGATGGGATACAGCGAGCGCAACAGGCGGGGCCAACGTTCCTGGAAGAAGATCGAGTGCTCCGTCACCGCCGCGCCGAGCTGCGGGTGCATGTTCTGCATCGACCCGGCCCACGGCCCCTGGAGCATGCCCCGCCAGTCGCCGAAGTACTTCCACGTGAGCGAATCCGGCCCGAGCGGGATCGGCGGCGCCTCATAGCCACCCGGGGCGGCCGGACAACCCGCCGCCACGGCAGCGGATCCGCTGGTCACGGGGCATGTCTCAGAAGTATCTTGTGTCACAGGTGCGCTTTCTGCCGGCAAGACGATGTCCTGTTGTCAAATGTGACTACAGACGTTGTCATCAAGAGCTTAGGAGTAGATGTGCCATCCGGTCAACGACGCGGCCGATGGTCGGGTGTTCCGCTTCAGGAGCGCGCGGCGCGTCGACGCGACGAACTGATCGCCGCAGGCGTCACCTTGCTGGGCAAAGCCGACGGCCCGGCCCTGACGGTCCGTGCGGTGTGCCGCGCGGCCGAACTCACCGAACGGTACTTCTACGAGAGCTTCACTGACCGCGACACGTTCGTCCGGGCCGTCTACGACGACGTCTGCGCTCGGGCGATGTCAGCCCTGACCACTGCAGTCACTCCCCGCGAGGCGGTGGAACGATTCGTCGCGCTCATGGTCGACGACCCCACCCGGGGCCGGGTGTTGCTGCTCGCCCCGGAATCCGAACCGGTGTTGACCCGCTCGGGCGCGGAGTGGATGCCCGACTTCATCGGACTGCTGCAACGCAAACTCACCCGCATCGCCGACCCGGTGCGTCAGGCCATGGTCGCGACCAGCCTGATCGGGGCCCTGACCGCGTTGTTCACCGCATATCTCGACGAGAGACTCCCGGCCAGCCGCGAACAGTTCATCGACTACTGCGTCGACATGCTGCTTGGGCGGGTCGGCAGTTTCTGACGGAACTCCCCGGAACTACTCGTCAGGGGTGCTGGCCTCGGCGATCGGCTCCTGCTGGGCCGCGGCCGCCTCATCTTCGGCGGCCTTGGCCTCACGGCCCGCCGGGCTGGCGACCGACGCGCCCGGATGGGTCTCGGTGGCATGGTCGCCGTCGCAGTTGAGCGCCACCTGCGTCACGTCTTCTTTGTATTCGAAGTAGGTGTCGGACGTCTGCGGCACCAGCGGCCGGACAGTCCAGGCATTGGTGACGATGCACTCGTCGCGCGGCAACCGGCTACCCACGGTGACAGCGACATGCGCCGTACCTCCGCCGCCCTCGATGGCGGTGACAGCGTCGCTGTATTTCTGCCCCACGACGTCCGGCGCCGCCTGGGCCGCCCCCGCACCCACCACCGCGAACGCAAAACCCGCCGCGGATACACCGATGACACTTCCGAACCCGATCGCGATCTTCATCTAGGCCGACCTTCCCCGTCCGGTGATCTCTCCCGGAGAGGTGGGGTGCCAGGGTTCTCGCCCGTGCTTTCAGCTGCCCCGCGTTCCGCGGCAGGGTGCCACAGAAGACTCTTTGGGAGCTGACGTGGATTTTAGTCGGCGGTGGGGCTCACTTCGAGTAATTAACCCCTACTTAACCGCTACTCGTCGGGCGTGCTGACCTCGGCGAGCTCGGCCTGCTCGGCGAGCTGGGCCTGCTGCTCGGCGTACTCCTGCTTCGCAGCCTCCAGATCTTCAGCCGCCTTGGCCTCACGGCCAGCCGGGCTCGCGACCGAGGCGCCCGGGTGGTTGGCGCTGGCGTGGGCGCCGTCGCAGTTCAAAGCAACCATGACCTCGCCGGAGGCGTGATTGCCGTCCCGCACGAACGGGGCGTCCCAGGCGTTGGTGACGATGCACTCGTCCTGCGACAGCTTGCTGCCGACGGTGACCGCAACCTTCGCGCTGGCGCCGCTGTTCTCGATCGCGCTCGAAGCGTCCGAGTAGGTCTGGCCGACCACATCAGGTGCGGCAGCCGCGACACCTGCCCCGAACAGCAGGGACACGACCGCACCGGTGGCGACTGCAGCTCCGGCACCAACGACAAGCTTTTTCACGTGTGCCCAACCTCCGAGCGTGGGTATCCGACAGATGTTCGTGCGGATCCTACAGTCGACACGGGCGCGCCGCAGGGCTCGCGAAAGTACCCGCGGGGCAACTTGATGTCACCGGGTTACACAGATATATTGACTGCAACCAACAGGTACAGATAACTGAGCGTCCGCAGGACGCGAGGAGGGTTGAGGGCACATGACGCAGGAATACACCGACCTGCAGCTCCTGCACGAACTCGAGCCTGTCGTCGAAACCAGCATCAACCGCCACATGCGGATGCGTAAGGACTGGAATCCGCACGACTTCATCCCCTGGTCGGACGGCAAGAACTACTACGCTCTCGGCGGCCAGGATTGGGATCCCGAGCAGTCCAAGCTGTCCGAGGTCGCCAAGACCGCGATGGTGCAGAACCTGCTCACCGAGGACAACCTGCCCTCGTACCACCGCGAGATCGCGATGAACATGGGCATGGACGGCGCCTGGGGCAACTGGGTCAACCGCTGGACCGCCGAGGAGAACCGCCACGGCATCGCCCTGCGCGACTACCTCGTCGTGACCCGCGCCGTCGACCCCGTCGAGCTGGAAGAACTGCGCGTCGAGCAGGTCACCCGCGGCTTCTCCCCCGGCCAGAACCAGCAGGGCGACCTGTTCGCCGAGAGCCTGTTCGACTCGGTGATGTACGTGTCGTTCCAGGAGCTCGCGACCCGCGTCAGCCACCGCAACACCGGCAAGGCCTGCGACGACCCGATCGCCGATCAGCTGCTGCAGCGCATCTCCGCCGATGAGAACCTGCACATGATCTTCTACCGGGACGTCTCGGCGGCCGGTCTGGACATCTCCCCCAACCAGGGCATGGCGTCGCTGCACCGCGTGCTGGACAACTTCAAGATGCCCGGCTACACCGTGCCCGACTTCCGCCGTAAGGCCGTCATCATCGCCGTCGGCGGTGTCTATGACCCGCGCATCCACCTGGACGACGTGGTGATGCCGGTTCTGCGCAAGTGGCGCATCTTCGAGCGTGAGGACTTCACCGGCGAGGGCGCGCGACTGCGCGACGACATCGGCCGCATCATCGAGGAGCTCGAGGATGCCTGCGACAAGTTCGAGGTCGCCAAGGAGCGCCGCCTGGAGCGCGAGCGCAAGGTGGCCGAGAAGAAGGCCATGAAGAACCTGCTGGTTTCGTCCTCGTCGACTGCATGACTCTGACCGCACCGCCGCCCACAACGGCAGCACCGGCCCGATCCCAACTGCGGATCGGGCCGTTCGCGTTGCCCAGTCCCGTCGTCCTGGCTCCCATGGCCGGCGTGACGAACGTGGCGTTCCGCACGCTGTGCCGCGAGCTCGAGATCGCCCGCGCCGGCACCGTCAGCGGCCTCTACGTGTGCGAGATGGTCACCGCGCGGGCCCTGGTCGAGCGCCACCCCGTCACCCTGCACATGACGACCTTCGGCCCCGACGAATCGCCGCGGTCGCTGCAGCTCTACACCGTGGACCCGGAAACCACCTACCTGGCGGCCAAGATGATCGCCGACGAAAGCATGGCCGATCACATCGACATGAACTTCGGCTGCCCCGTGCCCAAGGTCACCAAGCGTGGCGGCGGGTCGGCACTGCCCTACAAACGGCGGCTGTTCGGCCAGATCGTGGCCGCCGCGGTGCGCGGCGTCGAGGGCACCGACATTCCCGTGACGGTGAAGTTCCGGATCGGCATCGACGACGAGCATCACACCCACCTGGACGCCGGGCGGATCGCCGCCGAGGAGGGGGCGGCGGCCGTGGCGCTGCATGCCCGCACCGCGGCGCAGCGCTACTCCGGAACCGCCGACTGGGACCAGATCGCGGCGCTCAAAGCGCATGTCACGAGCATTCCGGTGCTCGGCAACGGCGACATCTTCGAGGCGGACGACGCGCTCGCGATGATGGCTGCGACCGGCTGCGACGGCGTGGTGATCGGCCGTGGCTGTCTGGGCCGGCCATGGCTGTTCGCCGAACTCTCGGCAGCCTTCAACGACCGCCCCGCCGCCACCCCGCCGAACCTGGGCGAGGTCGCCGACATCGTGCGCCGCCACGGCGAACTGCTCAGCGAGCACTTCGGCGAGGACAAGGCCATGCGCGAAATCCGCAAGCACGTGGCTTGGTACATGCACGGATTCCCGGCTGGCGCCGACCTGCGGCGTGGGCTGGCCCTGGTCAAGACCCGTGCCGAACTCGACGCACTGCTCGACCAACTCGACGGCGACGCACCGTTCCCGCCGGCGGCGACCGGTCCCCGCGGGCGCCAGGGGTCGGCCGCCTCGGTGTCGCTGCCCGAGGGGTGGCTCGACGATCCCGACGACTGCGCGGTGCCGGTCGGGGCCGATGTGATGCATTCCGGAGGCTGACCTGCAGTCGCACCGAGATGACATCGAGACGGCACTGTCACCAGGTTGGGTCTAGCTCAGCCTCAGGATGCCTCAGTACGATGAAACCCCTGCCGCGGCTGGCTTCAAGTAGCCAGTCCGGCAGTGTGCTGCTAGAAGAGATGGGGAGAAAACCTCAGCAGCACCCAGATCACACCGCGGGAACGATGCGCACCGACGCGCACGCGCGAGCTCGAAGAGTCGGAGGCCGGTAAGGACATGAGTGACGCTGATAACGCCACTCCCGGCCGTCGACACCGCTCGCCGGAGGAGCCGTCGGACAACCAATGGATTACCCGATCCCGGCAGCCTTTGCCAGGCGCCGCGCCGTGGGAGCGCCAGGATGCGCCGCTACCCGATGATTCACCCCTGGATGAGCCCACCGGCAGTCATGCCGACGGGGTAACTGTCGCCGATCTGATCGCCAAGGTCGCCGGGACCGGGTTCACACCGACGCGCCACCGGCTGGAGCCAGACGAGCCCGACGAGCCAGAGCTGGACGAGTCGGAGGTTGAGCCAGAGCCCGAATTCGACCTGGAACCAGAACCCGAACCCCAACCGCAGCACGCACTGGATCCGGCCCCGGAACCCGAGCCGGCGTACGCACCGGCCTATGTCCGCCCGCAGGTGCCCGACCCGACCGACGTGATTCCGGCGGTGCGGATCGAACCCGAGGCCGATGAACCCCACGATTCCCACGACGCCGAGGATTTCCCGGCGCCGTACGAGGAACCATTCGAGGAACCGTTCGATGACTCGCTGGATCACCGCGAGATCGAGACCGACAACACCGACACCGATGTGCTGCCGGTCCTGCCGGTGTACGACTACGACGCACCCCAGGAGCGCCCGGCGTGGCGGGTCCGCCCGACACCGCCCGACGAGCACGACCCCGAGGACACCGACGAGATCGAGGGACTGCGGCAACCGCTCGACCGCCGGGTCATGCTGGCCGGCCGCGCCGCCGCCGCGATGCTCGCGGTCCTGACCCTGGTGCTCACCGGCGGGGCCTGGCAGTGGCAGTCCTCGAAGAACAACAGCCTCAACAAGGTCGCGGCACTGGATCTCAATTCACGCGACATCCTCGACCCCAACGCCCAGTTCGGTGACGAGAACTTCCTGATCGTCGGCACCGACAGCCGCGCCGGCCAAAACAGTGGCATGGGCGCGGGCAACACTCAGGACGCCGATGGCGTGCGGTCCGACACCGTGATGCTGGTGAACATCCCGGCGAGCCGGAAACGCGTTGTCGCCGTGTCGTTCCCGCGCGACCTGTCGATCACCCCGATGAAATGCGAGCCCTGGAACCCCGAGACGGCGACATACGGTCCCCAGTACGACGAAGAATCAGGGACGAACGGCCCCGACGAGGTCTACACCGAGACCAAGCTGAACTCGGCATACGCGTTCGGTGGCCCGAAGTGCCTGGTGAAGGTGATCCAGAAGCTTTCCGGTTTGTCGATCAACCGATTCATGGCCGTCGACTTCGCTGGATTCTCCAAGATGGTCGATGCGCTCGGAGGCATCGAGGTGTGCAGCACCACGCCGTTGGAGGACGAGATTCTCGGCACGGTATTGGCGAACCCCGGCCGTCAGATGGTCGACGGCCACACCGCTCTGAACTACGTCCGGGCCCGGCACGTCACCACCGAGGTCACCAGCGACTACGGCCGGATCAAACGTCAGCAGCTGTTCCTGTCATCACTGCTGCGGTCCCTTATCTCCAAGGACACCTTCTTCTCGCTGCGCAAGCTGAACAGCGTGGTCAACATGTTCATCAGCGACAGCTACGTCGACAACATCAGGACCAAGGACCTCGTCGACCTCGGGCAGTCCGTCCAGGGCGTCAACGCCGGGCGCATCTCGTTCGTCACGGTGCCGACCGTCGGTTATGCCGACGAGTACGGCAACGAGGTCCCGCGCACCGACGACATGCGTTCCCTGTTCGACGCGATCATCAACGACGATCCGCTGCCCGGTGAGAAGAACCCGGACAACACCCCGGTGCCCGGCACCCCGGAATCGACGACGTCGTCCGTCCAGGCGGCCGCCCCGTCGGAGACTCTCCAGTCGACCGTTCCCGCGCCCGCACCGGCGACGACGGACAGCGGTGAGATGGTCAACGCCGTCACCACCGAACCGCAGCAGGTCACGGTGCAGGTGTCGAACTCGACCGGCCAGAGCGGTCTGGCCTCCACGGCGGCCACCGAGCTGCAGGAACACGGCTTCAACGTCAACACCCCTGACGACTATCCGAGCACGCTTCCGGCGACCACGGTGTTCTTCTCGCCCGGTAACGAGGAGGCTGCCGCGACGGTGGCCAGCTCGTTCACCAACCCGACCATCGAGCGGGTGTCGGGCATGGGCAGCGTGGTGCAGGTGGTGCTGGGCTCCGACTTCTACACGGTCAACGCGCCGACCCCGAGCGGGTCGGAGGTGCAGGTGCACGTGCTGAAGGGCACCAGCAGCGCCCCGACACACCTCCCCGAGGATCTGACCGTCACCAACGCCGCCGACACCACCTGCGAATAGTCTCCAGAGCCCGAGCGGACGGCATTCACCGTTCGTTCATCATTGCATCGTGACTCCAGGCCTGCTGACCGCATAATCTTGCATCATGCGTACCCATTACAACGAGCAATTGCGTTCACTGACGGACCAACTCGGCGAGATGTGCGAGTTGGCGGGTACCGCAATGGAGCTAGCTACCCAGGCACTGTTGCAGGCCGATCTCGCACTTGCCGAGCAGGTCATCAGTGACCACGACAAGATGACCACGCTGAGCACCCAGGCTGAGGAGTCTGCGTTCGTGTTGCTCGCGTTGCAGGCGCCCGTGGCCGGCGACCTGCGCTCGGTGGTCGGCTCCATCCAGATCGTCGCTGACGTGGACCGGATGGGCGCGCTGGCGCTGCATGTGGCCAAGATCGCACGCCGTCGCCACCCCCAGCACGTGCTGCCGGAGGAAGTGAATGGGTACTTCGCCGAAATGGGCCGGGTTGCCGTCGAATTAGGACACGCCGCACGCGAGGTATTGCTCACCCAGGACCCGGAGAAGGCCGCCCGGATCCAGGAAGAAGACGATGCGATGGACGATCTGCATCGCCACCTGTTCTCGGTGCTGATGGACCGGGAGTGGAAGCACGGGGTGACCGCTGCCGTCGACGTGACGTTGCTGAGCCGCTTCTACGAGCGCTTCGCCGACCATGCCGTCGAGGTGGCCCGGCGGGTCATCTTCCAGGTCACCGGCTCCTACCCGGACGGGGAATCGGTTACTCCGACGCAGTGACTCAGGGCCGGTCGGTGGGCGGCACCAGACGGACCCCGTCCTTGTGCGCCCCGGCCAGGTCTCCGAGCACCTTGACCAGCACCTGAAGGTCCGCAGCGCTGTAGCGCAGCAGGAAATCGCGGGTTCCGCGGTCCATCTCCTCGTGCAGCTGCCGGTGCACGTCGGCGACGAGTTCTCCGTCGGCGGTCAGGCCGAGCTCGATCTCCTTACGGTTGCCGGGTACCGGCGTGCGGGCCACGAGGCCGGCCTCGACCAGCCGCTGCACGTGCTTGGACACCGTGCCCTTGAGCCGGCCGGCGCGGGCCGCCAGCCCAACCACGCTGACCGGGCCCTCGGCGATCTCCGCCAGCAGGTGCATCGACGACGTCGGCAGGGTACGCACCGCGTCCTGCAACCGCGGCGGGCACCTGTCGGCCATGAAATCACGCTCGGCGTCGCCGTCCCCGTCGTTCTCGAGCCGATCCCCGACCGTGGTCATGAGCCCGGCGATGGACTCGATCAGCTCGAGTTTGGTTTTCACGGAAACCATCTTGCCATCTTGGGCAAGCATAGATAGATTGTTTCCACAGAAACCATATCTCTAGAAACCAAAGGAGCCGCGATGAAGGCCGCACTGGTCACCGAATGGGGCCGGCACCCCGACTACGCCGACGTGCCCGAGCCGGAACCGCGCGACGGCGCCGAGGTGGCGGTCGTCGAGGCATCGGCCCTGACCAACCTGACCCGGGCCCTGGTATCGGGAAAGCACTACGCCAGCAAGGAGATTCAACTGCCGGCCATTCCCGGCGTCGACGGTGTCGCGCGGCTGGCCGACGGCCGTCGCATCTACACCGGGGCGCTGGGATACTCCGGGATGATGGCGCAGCGCGCACTGGTTGACCCGGCCGGAGGTGTCGACGTCCCCGAGCACGTGGATTCGGTGACCGCCGCCGCCCTGCCCAACCCGGGCATCTCCGCCTGGACCGCACTGTCACACGCCGCGGCCGTCAAGCCCGGCGATCACGTCCTGGTGCTGGGCGCCACCGGTGTAACCGGTTCGATGGCAGTGCAATTGGCCGGCGGCATGTTCGGCGCCGAGACCGTGGTGGCCGCCGGCCGCAACACCGAACGGCTGGCCTGGCTACGGTCGGCCGGCGCCCACGACACGATCCCCCTCGGCGAGGAGGATCTGGGCGCCCGGGTCGCCGAGATGCACGCGGAGCGCCCGTTCGATGCGGTACTCGACTACCTGTGGGGTGACCCGGCCGCACAGGTGCTCACCGCCCTGGCGGCCAGTCACCCGGCCGCGCACTACCACCCGACCCGATTCGTGCAGATCGGGTCGATGACCGGGCCGACACTGTCGCTGGATGCGGGAGTACTGCGCGGCACCGGGATCACCCTGAGCGGGGTCGGCATCGGCAGCGTGCCGCCCGACGTGCTGGCCCGGGCCCGCACCGAGGCATTACCCCGGCTGTTCACCATGGTCTCCGACGGTCAGATCGAATTACGCACCCGGCCAAGGGCATTGGCCGATATCGCCGAGGTGTGGACCGGCGGCGAGCCCTCGGGAACCCGCGTCGTATTGACGCCGTGAGCCGCAGGCGGCCGATCAGCCGAAGCGGCCCGAGATGTAGTCCTCGGTCGCCTTCTGGGTGGGGTTGGAGAAGATCTTCTCGGTGTCATCGATCTCGATCAGCTTGCCGGGCTTGCCGGTGGCCTCGAGATTGAAGAACGCCGTCTGATCACTCACCCGGGCAGCCTGCTGCATGTTGTGGGTGACGATGACGATCGTGAAATCCTGCTTGAGCGTGGAGATCAGATCTTCGATGGCCAGCGTCGAGATCGGGTCGAGCGCCGAGCAGGGCTCATCCATCAACAACACGTCGGGCTGCACCGCGATGGCGCGGGCGATGCACAACCGCTGCTGCTGACCGCCGGACAGACCGCCGCCGGGCTTGTCCAGCCGGTCCTTGACCTCGTTCCACAGGTTGGCACCGCGCAGCGAGCGCTCGGCCACCTCGTCGAGAGTCTTGCGGTTACGCACGCCCTGCAGCTTCAGCCCCGCCACCACGTTGTCACGAATCGACATGGTGGGAAACGGATTCGGACGCTGGAACACCATGCCGATGGTCTTGCGCACACCCACCGGGTCAACCCCGGCGCCGTAGATGTCCTCACCGTCGAGCAGCACCGAGCCCTCGACGCGGGCGCCGGGGATCACCTCGTGCATGCGGTTCAGCGTGCGCAGCACGGTCGACTTGCCGCAGCCCGACGGGCCGATGAAGGCCATCACACTGCGCGGCTGCACCGACAGCGAAACCTCGGAAACGGCATGGAACGCGCCGTAGTAGATGTTGACGTCCTTGAGATCCAGCCGCTTGGCCATGGATAACTCCTACACCTTCTTGGGGGAAAAGAATCTGGCGACCGCACGCGCGCCGACATTGAGCAGGGCGACCAGCAGGATCAGCGTCAGCGCCGCACCCCAGAGCCGGTCGGTGGGCACCGGGTTGGCGCCTGCTCCCGCCGAGATCTGGTCGTACATCATGCCCGGCAGCGATCCCATGAACCCGCCGAACATGTCGAAGTTCATCGCCTGGGCGTAGCCGACCAGGATCAGCAGCGGCGCGGTCTCACCCATTACGCGGGCCAGCGCCAGCATGATGCCGGTGACGATGCCCGACAGCGCCGTCGGGATCACGATTCGCACGATGGTCTTCCATTTGGGCACGCCCAGTGCGTAACTCGCTTCACGCAGGTCCATCGGAACGATGCGCAGCATCTCCTCGGTGGCCCGCACGATCACCGGAATCATCAACAGCACCAACGCCAGTGACACCGCGAACCCGGACCGGCCGAACCCGAGCGTGGCCACCCACAACGCGTAGATGAACAGCGCGGCGACGATCGAGGGCACGCCGGTGAGGATGTCGACCATGAACGTGGTGATCTTGCCCAGCCGCGTACCACCGCCGTACTCGACCAGGTACACGCCCACCATCACGCCGATCGGAATGGAGATCAGCGAGCACACGAGGCCCTGCAGCAGGGTGCCGACGATCGCGTGGTAGGCGCCGCCGCCGGCGGTGAACGTCGTCATGCCGGACTGAGAGTTGGTGAACCACGTGGGTGAGCTCAATGCGGCCCACCCCCGGACGATCACCGAGTACAGCACCCACACCAGCGGTACCAGGGCGACCAGCAACGAGGACGTCACCAGCACCGTGGCGAAGTGGTTGGTCAGCTTGCGGCGCAGGCTCACGCCCTGGAACGCGGGCGCCTTGACCGGCCGCTCGAGCGTGGAGGTCATCAGCGTCCCTTTCCGGCGACCGCGGCACGGGCCAGCGAGTTCACCACGAAGGTGAGGATGAACAGCACCAGACCGGCGGCGATGTAAGCGCCTGCCTTGTACTGGTCGTTGAATTCGCTTGCGGTGGCGGCGATCTTGCTGGCGAAGGTGTAGCCGCCGTCGAACAGCGTCCAACTGAACGCGGTCTGGGTGCCGCGCAGGATGATCAGCAGTGCGATGGTCTCACCGAGCGCGCGGCCCAGACCGAGCATCGCGCCGCTGATGTAGCCGGACAGCCCGAAGGGCAGCACCGTCGTGCGTACCACTTCCCAGCGGGTGGCGCCCAGCGCCAGCGCGGCCTCGATCTGGCCGCGCGGGGTCTGGGTGAACACCTCGCGGCTCACCGCGGTGATGATTGGCAGGATCATCACCGCCAACACGATGCCCGCGGTGAAGATGGTGCCGCCGCCGGCCACCGAGGCGTTGCCGGTCTTGAACAGGAACAGCCAGTTCAAGTTCGTATTGAGCCACACCGCAAAGGGTTTGATCGCCGGCGCCAGCACGTACAGGCCCCAGACGCCGTAGACGATCGACGGCACGGCGGCCAGCAGGTCCACCAGATAGGCCAGCGGACCGGCCAATCGCCGCGATGAGTACTGGGTGAGGTAGATCGCGATACCCAACGCCACCGGCATCGCCAGAAGGAGCGCGAACACCGAGACGAACACGGTCACCTGCAGCAGCTCGAAGATGCCGAAGTGCATCGCCGAGGTGTCGGTGGTGATCCAGTTGCCGCCGTAGAGGAAGAAGTTCTCCTCGTTGCGGGTCAGCGCCGGAACCGCGCGCCAGAGCAGGAACACCCCGATCGCCGCGATGAGCGCGACGATCAGGATGCCCGAGCCTTCTGCTAGCCCACGGAAAATTCGGTCGCCGAGGCGAACCTTGGCTCCCTTGGACGGATCGGTGGAGATGGGTTCTGGTTCGGGATGGGGGGAGGCGAGCGTCTCCCCCGACCCCGAATCAGCTGGATTCGGCGATGTCACTGTTGTCCCGTCCGGGCCCCTGTTGGTCATTTTGGTCGGAAAACCCATCCTCGCCCAGATTCGTCCTCTAATGCCAGTCCGGCTACTACGCGATGGCCTCGACCGAGGTCAGCAGGCGCTGCTTGAACTCGTCGGGGAGCGCGATGTATCCGGCCTGAGACAAGCTGGCCTGGCCCTCATTGGCGGCCACGGTCAGGAAGGACTTGACGGCCGCAGCGGTGTCGGCGTCGTAGCCCTTGGAGCAAACAATCTCGTAGGTGGCCAGCACCAGCGGGTAGACGCCGGCCTCCTTCGAGGCGTACAGCGCGTTCAGGTCGAGCACGAGGTCCTTGCCGTCACCCTTGACCTTGGCGGCGCCGACGGCCTTGGTGGTCGACTCGTCGTCCAGCGCGACCGCACCGGCACCGCTGTCGATCTGGGCGTAGGGCAGGCCGGCTGCGGCGGCCGGGCTCTTCTCGACGTAGCCGATCGAGCCGGGGGTGGCCTGGACGGCCTGCACCACACCGGAGGACTTCTGCGCGCCCTCACCGGCGCCGCCCTGGAACTCCTTGCCCGCACCCTTGGTCCAGGTCTGCGGCGCCGCGGCGGCCAGGTACTTCTGGAAGTTGTCGGTGGTGCCCGAGGAATCCGACCGGTAGATCGGCTTGATGTCCAGGTCCGGCAGGGTGGCGCCGGCGTTGAGCGCGGCGATCGCCGGATCGTTCCACTTGGTGATCTGGCCCTGGAAGATCTTGGCCAGCACGTCCGGGCTCACCACGAGCTTGTCGACACCCTCGACGTTGTAGGCCAGCGCGACCGGGCCGAACACCAGCGGGAGGTTCCATGCCTCGTTGCCGCCACAACGCGCGGCGGCCTTGGCGACCTGATCGTCCTTGAGCGGCGAGTCGGAGCCCGCGAAGTCGACCTGCTTGGCGATGAACTGGTCCACGCCCGCGCCCGAGCCGGTCGGGTTGTAGGACAGGTTCTTCCCGGAGCACACCTGGCCCCAGACCTTGTTGAACTCCGCAATGGCGTTCTGCTGCGCGGTCGAGCCCTCGGCCGTCACAGCGGTCTTGCCGCTGCACTCAGCCGACGCGGCCGAGTTGGTGCCCGCGGCCGAGGAGCCGGTGCTGCCGGAGTTGTTGTCGCTACCGCACGCGGTCAGCGTGAGTGCCGCAATCGCCGTCGCGGACAGCGCGACACCGAACGGCTTGCCAATGCTGATGAGCTTCACTTGTCCCACTTTCAGTTGACGGCTTCGAACTCTCCGGCAACGTATTAGGCCGCAGTGGACGGCTCACGGACAGCAGGTGAATCAGCAGTGAATAGGTTCAGCGTGTTCACAGCTAAACGGGTTAACCGACGGCGTACGCCACGTCGACGCTGAACACCTCAAAACCCAAGTTTCGGTAGGTCGCCACGGCCGCCGAGTTATCTGCCTCGACGTAAAGCAGCACGGTCTCCAGCGAGCGGCCCGCCAGGTGGTGCAGACCGACCAGGGTGAGCACCGAACCCAGACCCCGGCCCTGAGCCGACGGGTCGACCCCGACGATGTAAACCTCGCCCAGATCGCCGTCGTGGACTTTCGTCCAGTGGAAGCCCAGCAGCGCCCCGGTGCGTTCGTCGAACGCCTCGAAAAGCCCCTCGGGGTCGAACCACGGCTCGCTGCGCCGCTCCGCGATGTCCTGCTCGGTCCAGCCGCCTTGCTCCGGGTGCCAGGCGAACGCGGCGTTGTTGACCCGCAGGAGCTCTGCATCGTCGCGGGGCCCCGCGTAGGTGGCGATCCGCACGCCCTCGGCGGTGCGCAGCGGCGGCAGGTCCGTCAGCGGACGACGCATCTGCAGCAGTTCGCGGACCGATCGGAGATCCAATGCGGCCGCCAGCGCCCGGGCCGCCTCCAGATTGCCGTGGGCCCAGATTCGCGTGCCTGCCGGGCCCTCGGAGAGCCCGGCACGGGCCAGCGCCGCACCGACGCCGCGGCGCCTGGCCTGCGGATGCACCACCAGCTCGGCCATCGCCGGGTCCGCGTCGCCGGCCGGGGCCAGATTCAGGTACCCGACGAGGTCTGCGCCGTCGGTCGCCAGGAGGTGGCGCGTGCGGTCGTGGCCGAGCTCGCGCAGCACCTGATCGCCCACCGGGGCGACGCCGTCGGCCGCGGTGGCTGCGGAGATGAGTGCACGGATCCCGGTCTGCTCGGCTTCGGACAGCCGCGTACGCCAGTCGAGTTCGGTCACTGGCTGGGCAACCGCCCGGCCAACGGCTCGTCCACGTCGTCGGTCATCGGGTCGAAGTCGTCGTCGCCGTGGCCGTCCTGCACGGCTTCGGCGGCACCGCTCGCCTCGGCGGCGGCGGCGCGGCCGCGCGACGGGCGCACGGCCTTGTATCCGACGTTGCGGACGGTGCCGATCAGCGATTCGTACTCGGGGCCGAGCTTGGCGCGCAGGCGACGGACGTGCACGTCGACCGTGCGGGTACCGCCGAAGAAGTCGTAGCCCCACACCTCCTGCAGCAGCTGCGCCCGGGTGAAGACCCTCCCGGCGTGCTGGGCGAGGTACTTGAGCAGCTCGAATTCCTTGTAGGTGAGGTCGAGAGGACGCCCACGCAGGCGTGCGGTGTAGGTGCCTTCGTCGATGGCGAGCTCACCGAGTGTGATCTTGCCGACGTTCTCCTGGTTGGCGCCGCCTCCGCGTCGGCCCACCAGGAGCCTCAGCCGGGCGTCGATCTCGGCCGGCCCGGTACCGGGCAGCAGGATCTCGTCCAGGCCCCACTCGTGGTTGACCGCCACCAACCCGCCCTCGTTGATGACCGCCACCACCGGGACCGAGGTACCCGTCGTTCCCAACAGTCGGCACAGGCCGCGAGCAGCCGCGAGATCGGTACGGGCGTCGACGATCGCCACATCCGCACTACCCGCTTCCAGCAGCGAGGACACCTCGGTCGGTGCTGTGCGCACAGTGTGGGCCAGCAGTGCCAGGGAGGGCAGGACCGCCTCGGGGTGCGGGTCGACGGTCAGTAGCAGTAGATCCAACAGGTCCTCCGGCGCGCCGGCAATCACTTCCCACGATCGCCCGGACCCCGATGTCCACACGGTCGGATTCATGACTGACATGTAGCCGTTACCGGCCTTTAGTGATCTAACGATAACGCCTCACCTGCTGATTAGCCGCGCCGAGCGCTTCGACCCGGCGGCTGTGGGCGACAATGTGGCGGTGCGCAAACTGCTGATCGGGCTCGCCGCGACCGTGACCGCGCTCGTCGTCGGGGTTGTCGGGGCCGATTTCGGTTCGGCGATCTACGCCGAGTACCGGCTCGCCCGCAACGTACGCAGTGCGGCCAACCTCAACTGGGACCCGTGGGTGGCCATCCTGGGATTCCCGTTCCTCACCCAGGTCAGCAACCACCGCTACAAGGAGATCGAGATCCGGGCCGCCGGCGTCGACCATCCCGTGGTCGGCAAGGCCTCGCTGGAGGCCACGTTGCACGGCATCGACCTCACCGACTCGTCCTGGCTGATCCGCCCCGACGCGAAACTGCCGGTCAGGAAGACCGAGAGCCGCATCATCATCGACTCCACCCATATCGGCAGGTTCATGGGCATCGATGACCTGCTGGTGGAGGCTCCCTCGCGGGAAACCAACGACGCCACCGGGGGCACCACGGAGTCCGGCATCTCCAGCAGTCAAGGGCTGGTGTTCACCGGGACTCCCAAGGGCTCCGGAATGGACAAGCGGGTCAGTGTCTCGGTCGACCTGTCCTTCGCCGACAGCGACGACACCACCCTGGTGCTGACCGCGACCGGGATCCTTACCGGCCCGGGTACCGCCGACGAGCCCGTGCCCGAGGAGAAGACCGCGGCGGTCCTGTCCGAGTTCAGCCACACGATCACCGGTCAGAAGCTGCCGTTCGGGATCGCCCCGACCACCGCGGGCGCCCGCGGATCCGACGTGATCATCGAAGGCATCGCCACGGGAGTAACGATCGACCTGGCGGGGTTCAGACAATCATGAGCTCTTCGATGGTGCTGGTGATCGTGGTGCTGATCGCCGCACTCGGGGTGGCCTACGTGATCGGCCGCTTGATCACGCTGCGCGCCGGCATGATCAGGGCGGGCGAGGAAGCCGCCAACATCGACACCAGTGACCTCGGGCTGTCGCACACGGGCCCGACGGTCCTGCATTTCTCGGCCGAATGGTGTGGACCCTGCGCCGGGGTGCGACGAGTCGTCGACCAGGTCTGCGCCGAACTACCCGAAGTCGCTCACGTGGAAATCGACATGGACGCCAATCCCGAAGCCGCCAGGCGGCTTTCGGTCCTGTCGCTGCCCACCACCATCATCTTCGACCGCGACGGCCGGCCCCGGTACCGCACCAGCGGGGTCCCCAAGGCCGCTGACCTGCGCTCGGCGCTGGAACCACTGTTGGCCTGACCCCGCGGTTATTGGGTAAGCTGTCGCTCGTGTCAGCCCGCCTTGAGCTTGTGCTCACGAAGCGCCGCGCAGTTGATCTGTGCCGCGTTGCGGGTTGCTGCTGTTGTTGTTGCTGTTGAGGGCAGCCGCGCGCTTTCGCGCGCCCGCTCGGGCCTTGTGCCCTGAGCCTGCACACCATCAGACCTTCTACAACAACAGGAGTTCGTTCTCATGGCATCGATATCGACCCCACCCATCGCTGACAGTCGGCCTGCCCAGGTCGACGTGCGGGGGCCACGGTTCGCGGCCTGGGTCACCACCGCGGTACTGATCGCGACGCTGCTGGTCGCCGGGGTGAGTGAGCCCGCGGCCGCGGTGCTGCTGGGCGCCCAGGCGGTGGTGTTCGCCATCGGCGCGGTGGGCGGCCCCCGCCGGCATCCGTACGGCCGCGTATTTGCCACGTTCATCGCGCCGCGGCTGGCCCCGGTCACCGAGCGTGAACCGGTGCCGCCACTGAAGTTCGCCCAGTTGGTCGGCTTCGTGTTCGCCGCCGTGGGCACCGCAGGGTTCGCCTTCGGCATCACCGCCCTCGGCCTGACCGCCACCGCTTTCGCGTTGGTGGCGGCCTTCCTCAACGCCGCCTTCGGCATCTGCCTGGGCTGCCAGATCTACCCGCTGGTGGCCCGGCTGCGTCGCGCCCCCAGTCCTGCATGACACCCACCTGACATCTGAAATAGCAAGCAACCGAAAGGAATTCGTACATGGCACGTTCCGACGTCCTGGTCTCGACCGAATGGGCCGGGAACAACCTCGATACCGCTGGCGTGGTGTTTGTCGAGGTCGACGAGAACACCAGCGCCTACGACGACGAGGGGCACATCCCCGGCGCCGTAAAACTGGACTGGCGCGACGATCTGCAGGACGCCGTCAAGCGTGACTTCGTCGACCAGCAGCAGTTCTCGAAGCTGTTGTCCGACAAGGGCATCAGCAACGACGACACCGTCGTCCTGTACGGCGGCAACAACAACTGGTTCGCGGCATACGCCTACTGGTACTTCAAGCTGTACGGCCACGCCGACGTGAAGCTGCTCGACGGTGGCCGCAAGCGCTGGGAACTCGACGCGCGCCCGCTGGTCAAGGACGCCGTCAGCCGTCCGGCCACGTCGTACGCGGCCCAGCCGCTCGACAACAGCATCCGGGCGTACCGCGACGAGGTCATCGCCGCGATCGGCGCCAAGAACCTGGTCGACGTGCGTTCGCCTGACGAGTTCTCCGGCAAGATCCTGGCACCGGCGCACCTGCCGCAGGAGCAGAGCCAGCGGCCCGGGCATATCCCCGGCGCCATCAACGTCCCGTGGAGCAAGGCAGCCAACGAGGACGGCACCTTCAAGTCCGACGAGGATCTGGCCAAGCTGTACGCCGCGGCCGGCCTCGACGGCGAGAAGGAGACCATCGCCTACTGCCGGATCGGTGAGCGTTCCTCGCACACCTGGTTCGTGCTGCAGGAGCTGCTGGGACACCAGAACGTGAAGAACTACGACGGCAGTTGGACGGAATACGGCTCCCTGGTGGGCGCCCCGATCGAGTTGGGAAGTTGATATGTGCTCTGCACCTAAGCAAGGACTGACGTTGCCCGCCGGCGTCGACCTGGAGAAGGAAACCGTCATCACCGGTCGCGTGGTGGACGGCTCCGGCCAGGCGGTCGGCGGGGCCTTCGTGCGCCTGCTGGACTCCAGCGACGAGTTCACCGCTGAGGTCGTGGCCTCGGCAACCGGTGATTTCCGGTTCTTCGCCGCTCCGGGCACCTGGACGCTGCGCGCCCTGTCCCCCGCGGGCAACGGCGACGCCAGCGTGGCCCCGACCGGCGCGGGTATCCACGAGGTCGACGTCAAGGTCGCTTGATCGATCGCTTGATCCCGCTCGAACGTGGGCTTGTGGACGAGGATTTGCACGCATCTCGCACACAAGCCCACGTTCGGCGTGTATAGGGCGTCCCGACCCGGGGCGCCGACACCCTCGACTAGGAACTAGACTCACTCCCGTGGTGCTCTTCTTCGAGATAATGCTCGTCGCGGCCGTCGTGGTCATCACGTGGTTCGCGTTGTACGCGCTGTACCGCCTCGTCACCGACGAGTCGTGACCTCCGGCGGCGACGCCCCGGCCGCCGAGCCGGGCTCCGGTGATCGCGCCGTAGCGGCAGCTGCCGAACGGGCCAAGGCCACGGCCGCCCGGAACATTCCGGCCTTCGACGACCTCCCGATGCCCGCCGACACCGCCAACCTGCGTGACGGCGTGGAACTCAACGATGCGCTGCTGGCGCTGTTGCCTTTGGTCGGCGTCTGGCGCGGAGAAGGCGAAGGTCGCGACACCCACGGCGACTACCGGTTCGGCCAGCAGATCGTGGTTTCCCATGATGGAGGCGACTACCTGAACTGGGATTCCCGGTCCTGGCGGTTGACCGAATCGGGTGAATACGACTCCCCCGGCCTGCGCGAAACGGGCTTCTGGCGATTCGTGACCGATCCTGACGATCCGGCCGGCCGTGATGAGTCACAGGCCATCGAACTGCTGCTGGCCCATTCGGCCGGCTATGTCGAACTGTTCTACGGAAAGCCGCTCACCCAGGCCTCCTGGGAGCTGGTCACCGATGCGCTGGCCCGCAGCAAGTCCGGGTTGCTCGTCGGCGGCGCCAAGCGGCTCTACGGCATCGTCGACGGCGGCGATCTGGGCTACGTGGAAGAGCGAGTGGATGCCGACGGCGGTCTGGTACCGCACCTGTCGGCCCGACTGTCACGGTTTGTCGGCTGATGCGCCGGCCGATCATCGCGGCAGGTCTGCTTGCCGCAGCAGCGTTCCTCGGCGCATGTTCGTCGGAGGGGCCGCAACCGGCCCCCACCTCACCGCCGCCCGAGCACGGCACATATGCGCATTGTCTGTCCGAGCACGGTGTTCCGGCGGCGCCGGGCCCCGTCGCGGGGCCGCCGAGCGGGGTCGACGATCAGACCTGGCAGCAGGCCACCAAGGCGTGTTCGACGCTGGCGCCGGGCCCGAGCAACTAGTGCCCGGCGCTGCGCGTCGCCACGCAGCGCCATAGCCCGCAAGGGCCAATTACCGATCGCCGCAACAGATTTCGGCGACCTCATGCTGACGGCACGGGGCAACTGCTGCGATTTCGTGGAGTACGCCGCGTCCCGACTACGGCGTCATGGTCTTACACCGTTTCGCAACCAATCACACAGCCGGCTCCCAGTGTGCTGATAACCCGGGCCTAGTCAGCCCACATAGCGTCAGTCGCGCATCAACCACCGAGGAGGTAAATGTGTCCTTGTTATCGCTGCGCGCCGCTGTTTTCGGCGTCACGGGTGCGGCACTCGTCACCGGCATGGTGGCGTGTTCGTCCGGTTCGAACACGGAGTCGCCCGGTACCTCGACGGCCGCTTCGGCTTCGGAGTCAACGTCGGCCGCTGCATCCGCGCCCGCAGCCGCGCCTCATGGCGCGTTCACCGATTGCCTGACCGAGCACGGGATCCCGGCGCCACCGGAGGGTGCGCCACCAGGTCCGCCGCCGGCCGGCGCCACCCCGCCTCCGGGCGCCCCGACGCCACCTCTGGATTCGGACGGCAAGCCGTTGCCTCCGCCCGGAATCGACCGGGCCCAATGGGACGACGCCATGCAGGCCTGCCATTCACTGGCGCCACAACCGCCGCAGCAGTAACCGTTTCGGCCGACCCCAGATATGGGGCGGCCCCCGAGCCTTGGTACCTGGTTGGACAGACCGGAGGGCTCGGGGGCCGGGTGGCTGCGGGGAATTCGCCAGCGCGCGCAGGCAATACCCCGGCGCTGCTAGCGGGCAGCCACCTCACATGTCCATAAGTCACTCACTTTGACGGACCACCTCCTTCCCTGTGTGCCCACGAAGCTACCCCCGTCCGTGCACCCCGACAAGCCATTTATTCGCTGGTCAGCGATCGCTGACGATCGCGGCGTCGACCAGGCCTGAGATGTCGGCAGCCAGCGGCGCATGAGGTAGCGACCGCCCGTCGAGGGTGTGCACCCGGGCCGCGAGTGTGATGCTGGAAATCAGCCAAACCCCTTGCGCAGTAAGTAGATCCGCCGGCTTCAGCGCGCGGAAGTCGCAGTCATAGCCCTTGTTGCGCGCCACCTCGAACAACGCCTGTTGAGTGGTGCCGCGCAGGATCGGATACCACGGCGGCGGGGTGAGCAGCAGTGGGTGCCCACCGTCGCCTTCGATCGCGATGACCACGGTGGAACGCGGCCCCTCCAGCACGTAGCCGTCGGAGCTGACGAAGATCACGTCGCCTGCGCCGTGACGCTCGGCATGCCGCAGCGCAGCCATGTTCACCGCGTAGGACAGGGTCTTGGCACCCGCGGCCAGCCACGGCATATCGCTGGCGTTCAGCGGCAGCCCGCGGTCCAGGGTGATCGCCGCGAGCCCGTCACGCCGCACCCCGGCCACGCGGTCGGCCAGGGCTCCAATGGTGGCGAACGCGGTCGCCGGCCCGCCGCTCTCCCGCCCACGGCTGTACACCAGTCGCAGCACGCCGTCGCCGTCGTTCTCCGCTGTCCAGCGCTGCGCCCCCAGCGCCACGGCCGACCGCCAGGCGTCCCGATCCGGCTCAGGCAGGTCGAGCATCTTGGCGGACTGAGCCAGTCGCCCCAGGTGGGCCTCCAGCAGGCAGGGCCTGCCGTCACGCACCAGCAGCGTCTCGAAGACGCCGTCTCCGCGTACGGCGGCCAGATCGTCGGCATGCAGCAGTGGGGCGTTGGGGTCGTGGAGCTGCCCGTCAAGAGTGACCAGTACGGCTGGTTGGCTTGCCATGGGGCCAAAGCGTAGCTGTGACAAACCGTGAGCCGCTGGCGCGAAGAGCGCCGAACGTAGAGTTGGCCTATGACTGCACTTCCGTCACCAGTGCCCACGCCCGAAGGCAGCCCCGACGCCGGGGCCGTATGGCACTACGGTGATCCGCTCGGCGAACAACGGGCCGCAGCGGGCGCCGCGGTTCTGGTCGACCGGTCGCACCGGGCGGTCCTGACACTGACCGGCAAGGATCGGCAGACGTGGCTGCACAGCATCTCCAGCCAGCACGTCAGCGCATTGCCGGACGGCGCGGTCACCGAGAACTTGAGCCTGGATCTCCAGGGCCGTGTCGAAGACCACTGGATCCAGACCGACCTCGGCGGCACCACCTACCTGGACACCGAGCCGTGGCGCGGCGAACCGCTGCTGGCCTATCTGCGCAAGATGGTGTTCTGGGCCGACGTGCAGATCGAGCCCGCGGACATGGCGGTGCTGTCACTCCTGGGGCCCGGGCTTGCCGATGAGCAGGTCATCAAGGCCCTGGGTTGCGGGCAGCTGCCGCAGGAGGCGACGGCGGTGGCGTTGCCCGGCGGCGGGTTCGTGCGCCGGCTACCTGCCTCCGGCATCGAGTTGGACCTGGTGGTGCCGCGCGCGTCGGTAGCCGAATACACCCGGCAGCTCACCGAGGCCGGCGTCCGGCCGGCGGGCGTCTGGGCGTATGAGGCGCACCGGGTGGCGGCCGGGCGACCTCGATTGGGTGTGGACACCGATGAGCGGACCATCCCGCACGAGGTCGGTTGGATCGGTGGCCCCGGTATCGGAGCTGTCCATCTCGACAAGGGTTGCTACCGCGGCCAGGAGACCGTTGCCCGGGTGCACAACCTGGGTAAACCCCCGCGGATGTTGGTGATCCTCCAGCTCGACGGCTCCTCCGACCGGCCGGTGACCGGCGACGCGGTGACTGCCGGCGGGCGCAATGTCGGCCGGATCGGCACAGTCGTCGAGCACGCCGACGAGGGCCCGATCGCGTTGGCGCTGCTCAAACGGGGATTGCCGGTCGAAACCGAGCTGGTCGCCGGGGCCGAGGCGCAGGCACCGGCCGCGATCGACCCGGATTCCATGCCGGAGTCGGACGCCACCGCGGGCGCCGGGCGGGCGGCAGTCGACCGCCTCCGGGGGCGTTGAGCCGTGGAACCGCTCACAGCACGTAAGCTCACTCGGTCACCGAGGACGTGACGACCGTCACTGCGCGGATTCCGCGATCTTGGGGACGGTCGTGTTGCCGTGCAACGACGCACGGCAGCCGGGACCCCAGCCGCGCACCGCGAGGCAGGGCCTGACAGCACTTCTCGGACGGGCACGGTAAAGTGTTGGCAGGAAATAAAGACACACAGATCGGAGCCGCCTAGCTATTGGGCCGCTCCGTTATTGCGCGAGGGGGTCCCCCATGGGCCGCGGCCGGGCTAAGGCAAAGCAGACCAAGGTTGCACGTGACCTTAAGTACAGCTCGCCGAATACCGACTTCAGTCAGCTCCAACGTGAGCTGTCGGGATCTCCCGATTCCGGCGATGTCAACGACGACGCCGAAGACTGGTCGGGCGAGGACGACTGGCGGCGCTGAGCCGCCTGCATTCTGTCGCAGAACTTAGATACAGGTCGCGCTGGTTGCGCACGTCGCTTACCAGCGCGACCTGTCTAACTGCCTAAAACCGCGGATGCTGTCCAACCAGCTGGGCGCGCACGCTGTCCTTGCCGCCCTTCTTGACGGTTCCCAGCGTCCAGCAGTCCAGGTGCCGTGCGGTCAGGATGGCCAGCGCGCGATCGGTGTCCTCGGGGGCCACGACCGCGACCATCCCGATACCCATGTTGAACGTCTTCTCCATCTCGGCACGCTCGATGCGTCCGCGCTGGGCGATCATCTGGAACACGGGTGCCGGGGTCCACGTGCCGCGATCCAGTTCTGCGGTCAGTCCGTGGGGCACCACACGCTCCAGGTTGCCCGCCAGGCCGCCGCCGGTGACATGGCAGAACGTGCGCACCTGCGTCTCGGCAGCCAACGCCAGGCAGTCCTTGGCGTAGATGCGGGTCGGTTCCAGGAGTTCCTCGCCCAGGGTGCGGCCGAATTCCTCGACGTGCCCGGCCAGGTTCATCCGGTCGATATCCAGCAGCACCTTCCGGGCCAGGGAGTAGCCGTTGGAGTGCAGTCCGCTGGATTTCATGGCGATGATCACGTCGCCGGGGCGGACCCGGTCGGGCCCGAGCACGTTGTCGGCCTCGACGACGCCGACGCCGGTCGCGGAGATGTCGTAGTGGTCGGGATCCATCAGCCCGGGGTGTTCGGCCGTCTCGCCGCCCAGCAGCGCACAGCCGGCCTGGACACAGCCTTCGGCGATGCCGGACACGATCGCGCTGACCCGATCGGGGACGGTGCGCCCGACGGCGATGTAGTCCTGCAGGAACAGCGGCTCGGCGCCACACACCACGAGGTCGTCGACCACCATCGCGACCAGGTCCAGCCCGACGGTGTCGTGCTTGTCCATGGCCTGGGCGACGGCGAGCTTGGTGCCCACGCCGTCGGTCGAGGCGGCCAGCACCGGCTCGCGATACCCGCCGCGTAAGGCGAACATCCCGGCAAAGCCGCCCAGGCCACCCCGGACCTCTGGACGGGTCGCCTTGGCGGCGAGGGGTTTGAAGAGTTCGACAGCGCGGTCACCGGCTTCGATATCCACTCCGGCCGACGCGTACGAAATCATGTTGTCTTCGGCGATGCCGTGCTGTTCGGCGCCCTTAGTCATCGCAAGCAAGGCTACCGCCCCGCTGTTGCGGGGGTACAGCGCAGGAGGTGTTAAGGACCCCTCAAGGACGCCAGGGCGAAGACCTCAGGGCCTGCGCAGCGCCGATGCGTTGTCGTTGTCGGACTGCAGCGGAACGCCGGTGCGGGCCGCGGTGGCCAGCATCTGCTCGATGACGTTCTTGCCGAGTGCGGTCTCGCCGGGCAGTTCGATCGGGTAATTCCCGTCGAAGCAGGCCGAGCACAGCCGGGTGGGCGGCTGCTCGGTGGCCGCGATCATGCCCTGCTGGGAGATGTAGCCCAGGGTGTCGGCACCGATGGCGTGCCGCACCGCCTCCAGCATCTCGCCCGGGTGCTCGGCGGATGCCGCATTGGCGATGAGCTCGGCCGGGGTGGCGAAGTCGATGCCGTAGAAGCAGGGCCATTTCACGGGCGGCGAGGCGATCCGGACGTGGACCTCGAGCGCCCCAGCCTCCCGCAGCATGCGGACCAGCGCGCGCTGGGTGTTGCCGCGGACGATCGAATCGTCGACGACGATGAGCCGCTTACCGCGGATCACCTCGCGCAGCGGGTTGAGCTTGAGCCGGATACCCAGCTGCCGGATGGTCTGCGAGGGCTGGATGAAGGTGCGGCCCACGTAGGCGTTCTTCATCAGGCCCTGCCCGAACGGGATCCCGGATTCCTGGGCGTAGCCGACCGCGGCCGGGGTGCCTGATTCCGGGACGCCGATCACCAGGTCGGCATCGATCGGGTGTTCGCGCGCCAGCCGGCGACCGATGTCGACGCGCGTGGCGTGCACCGAGCGGCCCGCCAGCGTGCTGTCCGGGCGGGCCAGATAGACGTACTCGAAGACGCAGCCCTTGGGTTCGGGGTTGGCGAACCGGGTGGAGCGCACGCCGTCGGCATCGATGGCCAGGAGTTCACCGGGTTCGATGTCGCGGACGAACGAGGCGCCGACGATGTCGAGCGCGGCGGTTTCGGAGGCCACCACCCAGCCCCGGTCGAGCCGACCCAACGCCAGCGGACGCACCCCGTGCGGGTCGCGGGCGGCATAAAGGGTGTTCTCGTCCATGAAGGTCAGGCAGAAGGCGCCGCGCACCGTCGGCAGCAGGTCCAGGGCGGCCTGCTCCAGCGTCGCGTCGGCAGCGCCGTGCGCCAGCAGCGCCCCGAGGATGTCGGAATCGGTGGTGGCGGCCGGCGCGCCCTTCAGGTCGATCAGTCCGGCTTCACGGGCCTGGGCGGCCAGTTCGGCGGTGTTGACCAGGTTGCCGTTGTGTCCGAGGGCGACACCGGTCCCGGCGGCGGTGTTGCGGAACACCGGCTGGGCGTTCTCCCACGTGGTGGATCCGGTCGTGGAGTAACGACAGTGTCCGACGGCGACGTGGCCCGGCATGGCGGCCAGGGTCTGCTCGTCGAATACCTGACTGACCAGCCCGAGGTCTTTGAACACAAGGATCTGGGAGCCGTCGGAAACGGCTATGCCCGCTGCTTCTTGGCCACGGTGCTGCAGCGCGTACAGGCCGTAGTAGGTGAGCTTGGCAACGTCTTCACCCGGGGCCCAGACCCCGAATACGCCGCACTCTTCGCGCGGTTCGTTTTCGTCGAGTTCCTGCACAGTCACGATAGGGCTGCTCCCGGGGCGGCGGTTGGTGACATAACCGAGTCTACGGTCCAGGTGGGCCAACAAAAGAATCGAATGGCCGGTCTGGCACCGGCTTTTGCAACAGCGCGCACCACGATCGCCATTCCCGCGCCCGTCCGCAGCGGTGTGGCCAGCCCTACCCCGATCCGTCGGGATAACCTCATCGACCCACTACATGCCAACGGCAAGGATGGATTTCGTGACCCGCCAACTCTCCGAGAAGCCGGCAACCGATCCCCTCGATTCCGACGCGGAGGCCCGGCCGCAACCGTGGCCGGAGGTGACGAAGATCGCATTCCGGTTCTGCTTCCTGTACTTCGGCCTGTTCTGTCTGTTGTTCGCGCAGATCACGTTCGCCTTCCTGGGGATCGTGGGGCACTGGCTGCCGGATCGGGCGGTGATGTGGCAGATGACGGTGCTGGGCCCGCTGGTGGACTGGGTCGGCCGCCATGTCTTCGGCGTCGAGGCGGTTCTGCATCAGGACTCGGGCAGCGGGGACCAGGCGGCGATCTGGGTGATGGTCTTCTGCCTATTGGTGTTCGCCGTCGTCGGCACAGCGGTGTGGTCATGGCTGGACCGGCAGCGCAACGACTACTCGAGGTTGTGGGCCTGGTTCCTGACCTTCGTGCGGCTGTGCGTGGCCGGCCAGATGTTGTTCTACGGATTCGCCAAGCTGGTGCCGACACAGATGCCGGCGCCGCCGCTGGCGGCGTTGTTGCGACCGTACGGCGAGTTCAGCCCGGCGTCGGTGCTGTGGCTGCAGGTCGGCAGCTCCTATCCGTACGAGATGGCGCTCGGCGCGGTCGAGGTGCTCGCCGGGTTGTTGCTGTTCCTGCCGCGGACCGGGACGCTGGGTGCCCTGCTCGGCGTGGCCAGCATGGTGCAGGTGTTCCTGCTGAACATGACCTTCGATGTGCCGGTGAAAATTCTCTCCGGACATCTCTTGTTGATGGGTCTGGTGCTGCTCGCCCCGCAATTCCGGCGGATGGCCGACTTCCTGGTGCTTCAGCGCACCACCGAACCGGCCGTCCAACCCGAACTGTTCGCCGGTGCTCGGGCCAACACCATCGCGGCGCGGATACAGGCCGTCCTCGGCATCTGGATGGTGGCCGGTTGTGTTCTGACCAGTTGGCAGAGCTGGAGCGAGTACGGCGGTGGCCGCGCCAAACCCGAGCTGTACGGGATCTGGACGGTGAGCCGCTTCGACGTCGACGGCTCAGCGGCGCCGCCGCTGACCACCGATCAGTACCGTTGGCAGCGGGTCGTTTTCGACCTGCCCGAGCTACTCACCTACCAACGGATGAGCGGCGAACTGGTGGACGCACCGCTCAAGCTCGACGGGAACAACCTCACGGTGTCGGGCCCGGACGGCGCACCCCTGGCCACGCTCACCGCGTCCCGGCCGACACCTGAGCAGCTGCAACTGACCGGCGAGTTGTCCGGCCGCGACGTCGCGATCTGGCTGGATCGGCTGGATCTCAACCAGTTCACCCTGCGGAACCGGGGCTTTCACTGGGTGCAGGAGTATCCCTACTTCCGGTGAGTCGCGGTGATCCCGGTAGCCTCGTCGAGCACGTCAACTGCCCTGCTAGGAGGATTTTGTGGGAGTTTGGGGTCCGGGGAACTTCGAGAGCGACACCGTGGCCGACGGGCTGGGCGCACTGACGGGTCGGATCATCGACGAAATCGCGGAGCAGTTCGCAGATGCGGACGACGATTCCGCCCTGGAGCCGGACGAGTGGGGCGGAGCGATGGTGCCCGCCTGGCTCGAGATCCTGGTCGAGATCGCCGAGCCGCCAAGGGTCGGTGCAACCTTTCCCTCGGTGGCGGCGCTCAGCGATTGGCGTGATCGGTACATGCGCGTATGGGACGAGTACATCGACGAGCTCGATCCGGATGACGACTACAAAGTCGAACGGCGCGCGGTACTCGTCGGCACCTTCGAGCGGGCCATCGCGCTGGCCGCCACGCGCGAACGGGACTAGGCGCTCCCCAACCGCACCAGTGGCAGCCACCGGGCCACCTCACCGGCCCGCGATCCCGACATCTGCACGGCAGCACCTGCCGCGTCGAGATCGAGCAGTCCGGTGGCCAGCAGCAGCCAGGTGCGGGGATCGGTTTCCACGACGTTGGGCGGGTTGCCTCGGGTATGGCGGGGCCCTTCGATGCACTGCACCGCGACGAAGGGCGGCACCCGCACCTCGACACTGGCGCCGGGGGCCGACGCGGCCAGGGTGCGCGCGGTCAGCCGGACCGCCTCGGCCAGTTCCGCGCGCGTGGGCTCGGCATGGGTGGGTTCGTGCAGCCAGTCGGCCACGGCGGCGACCGCCGCCCTGGTCTTTTGTGGATCGACACTGCCTCGCGCGGCCATGCCATAGAGTCTCGCAAAGTGTTTGCCGATCACCGTAATCCGCCGTATCGCACGGCCGGTGCAGTGCTCTTGGCGATCCTGGCGCTGGTACTCGGGTTGATCGTGGCGCAGTTCCGGGGCGCTTTCGAACCCAGGACACCGCTGACCCTGCTGGCCTCGCGGGCCGGCCTGGTTCTCGATCCGGGTTCGAAGGTGACCTACAACGGGGTTCCCATCGGCCGGGTGGGCGCGGTGAGCACCGACGGCGGGGACCCGGTGCGGGCCCTGGTGCGGCTCGACATCAACCCGAAGTACATGGACCTGCTGCCGGCCAACGTGCAGACCTCGATCCAGGCGACCACGGTGTTCGGCAACAAGTACGTGGCCTTCACCTCACCGGAACATCCGAGTTCGCAACCGGTTTCGAGCTCAACGCCGATCGACGTCACGGCGGTCACCACCGAGTTCAACAGTTTGTTCGAGACCATCACCGCCATCACCGAACAGGTCGACCCGATCAAGCTGAACCAGACCCTGTCTGCCACCGCCCAGGCGCTGACCGGCCTGGGCAGTGCATTCGGTCAGTCGCTGGCCGACGGCAACACGATCCTCGACGATGTGAACCCGCGCCTGCCCGCGCTGCGCCATGACATCGCGGCCCTGGCCGATCTCGGCGAACGGTATGCGGCGGCCGGGCCCGACCTGTTCGACGGCCTGGCCGACGCCGCCCGCAGTGCCGCCACCTTCAACTCCCAGCGCGCTCACCTCGACGCCGCGCTGATCGCGGCGATCGGCTTCGCCGGGACCGGTTCCGACATCCTCGAGCGCGGCGGCCCGTACCTGCAGCGTGGCGCGCAGGATCTGATCCCGACGTCGAAACTGTTCGACGACTATCAGGGGCAGCTGTTCTGCACCATCCGCAACTACCACGACGTCGCCCCCGCCTTCTATGCGACGTTCGGCGGCGACAACGGATATTCGTTCGACAGCACGGGGACCTTGTCGAGCATCGGCGTGGGCAACGCCTACGTGTATCCGGACAACCTGCCGCGGGTCAATGCCAAGGGCGGGCCCGAGGGCAAGCCCGGTTGCTGGAAGCCGATCACCAAGGACCTGTGGCCTGCGCCGTATCTGGTGATGGACACCGGCCTGTCGATCGCGCCGTACAACCATGTCGAACTCGGCTCGCCGATCTTCACCGACTATGTCTGGGGGCGGCAGATCGGTGAGCCCACGATCAACCCGTGACCGCTCTACGATCTTGCTCGGGAGAGGTCTTTGCGCGAAAAGGGGATTTGTGAACGCGTCGCCGATACAAGAAGTCTGATCGATGCCTAAACGCGCAGTACCGGCGAGTCCGGAGCCGTCCGCAGCCTGGCCCCCTGCGCTTCCCGCGTGGCGTGCCGTCGGCCTGTCGCTCGGACCGATCGGTGCCGCGGTCTTCAACGGGGTGGCCGGCCTGTGTGCCGCGGCCATCGCCGCCGTGTTGGTTTTCGCGTTCGCCCGGCTGCACCGCAATGCGCCACAGTCGGTGTCGACGGGTGATCTGGTCGCCTCCACCGTGGGTCCCGCCGCCGGACGGTTCACCAGCCTCGTCCAACTGGCGGCCTACGCGTTGCTGGGCGTGGGTGCCGCGCTCACGCTCGCCCTGCAGCCGTTGACCGGGGCGCCTGACCTGGAGACCGCGCTGGCCGGCTGGTGGTGGCCCGGCTGGTCGGTGGCGGTGGTGGTCATCGCCGGCGCGGTGGTGGCCTACCTGCCCACCCGTGCGGTGGGTGCGACGGCTGCCGCGCTGGCCGGCGCGGGCCTGCTGGTGTTTCTCTACCTGGCGCTGGCGATCATGGCCCGGGTCGCATCAGGTACCCCTCCGATGCAGATCGGCGGGCCCACGCCCGTCGATTCTGTCCTGCTGGTGACGGCGGCCGCCATTCCGCTCGGCCTGGGGCTGGTGGGATTCGAGGCCGCAACCGTGGTCAGCGGCCGCCTGGTGTCGGTCGCGCGTCCGGTGGGCGCTGCGGTGGGGATCACGGCGCTGGGCGCAGTCGCCCTACTGCTGGCCGTCAACATCGGCGCGACGGGCGGGTTCCACCCGACCGCCGTGAACCTCTCGCTGATCGTCTCCCAGTTCTTTGCCGACGCCGGGTACTACTGGTTCACCGCCGGGGCGTTGTGCCTGGGGTCGGCGGCGCTGCTGGCCCTGACGTGGGCGGCCACCCGGGTCGCGGGACGGTTGTTCGGTTCCGGTCCGGAGGTCGCGATCCTGGTTCCCGCGGTGATGTGTGTCCTGGCTGTGGCGTTCAGCCGGTTTCAGGGGCATATCGGCCGACTGCAGATGGTCGTCCCGGCCCTGCTTCTTCTGGTTGTCTATGTGCTTGTCACGGAGGCCAATTCACGTATCGAGGGTTCCGCGGCGGCGCAGCAGGCGCCCCGCGTGATCCTGACCGTGGTGGTGGTCTGTGTGGTGTTGATCCCCCTGCGGGTCACCAGTTTTGCGTTACCCACGTTGTGGCCGCTGGCCGCTACGGCTGCGATCCTCGCGCTGGCAGGGTTGTTGGCACGGCTTGGTAGGCCAGTGCGGCCAGTGCCCCCGCCTCATTGATCGCCAGGTGCGCCAGCATCGGCGCGGCCAGGCTCGAAGAGCGCTGCGCAAGCCAGCCGAACACCCATCCGGCGATGCCGGTGGCCACGACCGTCGGGATCACGGGTTGCCCTGCGCCACGGGCGTCGGCGATGTGTGACAGCCCGAAAGCGGTGGCCTGCAACACCTGACCACCCGTCGGGCCGAATGCCTCGGCACCGACCTTGCCCAGCGCGCCGCGGAAGCCGGCCTCCTCCGGCCAGACGGTTCCCAGCGGAATCCGCAGCGCCAGCCATCTGCCCGGAGCTACGGGCAGAACCTTTCGGCGCATCCCGGTGCGGACCACCGGCACTGTCGAGGTCGCCGCCACACCCGCGCTCACCGCGGTCGCGGCGGCCGCTCCCAGTCGTAGACCCGACCACACCGCCGGGGGCCGAAAGCCCGGGCGGGCACCCGTTCCGACCATCAGTACGCTGCCCAGTGCCGCCCGCACCAGCGGCTGCCACCGGGCCGGCAACCGGGGATCGACCAGACCGTTCCATGCGACCAGGCCCACAGCCAGCGCCACTGCGCGAATCCGGCTGGCCGGCATCAGTATTCGGGTCCGTTGTTGGCCTCGGCCTTCTCCAGAGCCACCCGGATTCGCTCCGTGTCCTCCGGTGTCCACCCCTCCGGTGGCGCCACCGCCGCCCAGCCGTCGAGCACCGATTCGCCGTAGTTGTGCCCGTGTCCGGCCGGGACGCTCGACGCGTTGGTGATGTCGGCGGCCACCTGCCAGAACGTGATGATCGGGTACCAGCGCATCGAGGCGGTACGGTCCGTCCCTGGCGGTTCGACCAGCCAATCCGGTTCGGAGAACAGCAGATCCGTCGACCACCAGATGATCGGGTCCGACGGGTGCTGCAGGAACAGAACCCGGGTGCCCTCCCACGGAGCACCGGTGTCCTCGGCGATCTCGGCGGCGTTCGCGGCCTCGGAGAACCGCACGGTGCGGCCGTTGTCATAGCTGGGTCGCGCTTGCGGGGTGCCCGGGTCGCGGCGCGCGGTCAGGCCGCGCCACAGCGGGCTGGCATTGGGCGGGCCCACCCACAGCACCGAGGAGAAGCCCATCCGCGAGATGTCGGGGAGCCAGCTGAATGCGCCCTGCCCGCCCATCGACCCCAGGCTCTCCCCGTAGAGCACCAGCTGGGGGCGGTGATCGGGTGGCAGCTGCGCCCAGCGCGCTTGGATCGCGTCGATCATCAGCCGTCCGGTTTTCATGGACTTCTCCCGGTCCCCCATGAACGAAATCCAGCTCGGCAGATAGGAATACTGCATGCCGACCATCGCGGTGTCGCCGTTGTACATCAGCTCCAGCGCGCGGGCGGCCACCGGATTCACCCAACCGGTGCCGGTGGTGGGGACGATGACCAACAACTTGCGGTCGAAGGCATGGGTGCGCTCAAGCTCGCTGAGCAGCACCGCAATTCGCTGGTCTTCGGTCTCGGCGGTGTGCAGCCCGGCGTACACCCGGATGGGTTCGCGGGCCGGAGCGCCGTTGACCTTTTCGAGCTCGGCGGCACGCGGGCCGGTCGCCACGAAGTTGCGCCCCTGAAAGCCCAGGGAGTCCCACGGCGCGAATGAGTCTGGGCTGCCTGATCTTTCAGGTTCGACCGGCCGGCTGATGCCCTCACGGGTGGTGGAGTTCTGCGGCTGGAACACCCGGCTGGCGCCCGCCAGGAACCCGCGGTAGAGCACGCCGTTGACGAGCGTGACGACCAGGACCACCACGATTGCGGTCCCGATGAACTGGGCCACCTCCCGGTGCAGATGCCAGCGCCGGATGAACCACCTGGCCAGCAGTCGCACGATATCGCGGAGCAACCGTGCCGTGGCGATCAGCGCCGCGCCCACCGCGACGGCGATGATCAGGGTGCGCAGATAGCCGAGCGTGGCCGGACCTTCCATGCCCATCAACGCCGAGACCTGCCGTTGCCAGGCCGCCGCGGGAATCAGCATCAGCACTCCGGCCGTGGCCGCACCGGCCACGACGAGCGCCTTCAGCCAGTGCAACGTCCGCTTCGACGGTGGCCACCAGGCGCGGTTGCGTAACACGAAGCGGTACAGCGCTTTTCCCAGCAGAACCCCGATGCCGTAGCCGATCGCGGCGTTGATACCGCCGATCAGCCCGGCGAACAACCAGTCGCGCGGCAGCAGCGACGGGGTCAGCGAGAGACAGAAGAACAGGGCTCCGACGGCAATGCCGACGAAGTCCAGTCGCACCAGGCTCCAGGCCCAGTGCAGCAGAGGATGACGTTCGTTGAGGGCTTTCGCCGTCACCCGAACAGCCCGGGCAGCACGCCCTCAGACGTACTCCGTAGCTCCGCGAGGGTGATGCTGAACTGTCCCTGGACCTCGATCGAGGGCTCGCCGCCTTCGGGGCCCTGGTCGACGACGCCAACCCGGGTCACCGGCAGGTCCCTGGCCTCACACATCGACCGGAACCGGCTCTCCTCGGTGCGCGGCGCGGCCACGAGCACCCGGCCCGCGGACTCGGAGAACAGGAACACGAACGGATCGATGCCCGCCGGGAGATCCTCCGGAAGGATGACCCGGCAACCGGTTTCACCGGTCAGCGCGGCCTCCACCACGGCCTGGATCAGCCCGCCCTCGGACAGGTCGTGCGCCGCCGAGATCAGGCCGTCGCGCGATGCCGCGGTCAGCACCTCGGCCAGCAGCTTCTCGCGGGCCAGGTCCACCTTCGGCGGAACGCCGCCCAGGTGATCGCCGGTGACCTGGGCCCAGACCGACCCGTCGAACTCGTCGTGGGTATCGCCGAGCAGCAGCAGCGTCTCGCCCGGTTCGGTGCCGAGGCCGGTCGGGATGCGTCGCTTCACGTCGTCGATCACGCCGAGCACACCCACCACCGGGGTCGGCAGGATCGCCGTGGAACCGGTCTGGTTGTAGAAGCTGACGTTGCCGCCGGTGACCGGGATGCCAAGGGCGGCGCAGCCGTCGGCCAGCCCGCGGACGGCCTGGCTGAACTGCCACATCACACCCGGATCCTCGGGGGACCCGAAGTTGAGGCAGTTGGTCACCGCCACCGGGGTGGCCCCGGTGACCGCGACATTGCGGTAGGCCTCGGCCAGGGCCAACTGCGCGCCCGTGTACGGGTCGAGTTGGGTGTAGCGGCCCGAGGCGTCGGTGGAGACGGCGATGCCGCGGCCGGTGTTCTCGTCGATGCGCAGCACACCGCCATCGGCATTCTCGGCCAGCACGGTGTTGCCGCGAACGTAGCGGTCGTACTGCTCGGTGATGAACGCCCGGCTGCACAGGTGCGGGCTGCCGATCAGCGCCAGCAGGGTGGCCTTGAGCTCATCGCCGGTCTTGGGCCGGGGCAGTTTGGCCGAGGTGTCGGCGACCAGGGCGTCCTGGGTGTCGGGACGGGCCACCGGGCGCTGGTAGACCGGGCCCTCGTGGGCCACGGTGCGCGGCGGGACGTCGACCACGGTTTCGCCGTGCCAGGTGATCTCCAGCCGGTCCCCGTCGGTGACCTCACCGATCACGGTGGCCAGCACTTCCCACTTGCGGCACACCGCCATGAACGCCTCGACGTTCTCCGGCGTCACCACGGCACACATGCGTTCCTGGGACTCGCTGGAGAGCACCTCGGCCGGGGTCATGTCCTTGGCCCGCAGCGGCACCTGATCCAGCTCGATGCGCATGCCACCGTCACCGGCAGACGCGAGTTCAGAGGTGGCACAGGACAATCCGGCACCGCCGAGGTCCTGGATGCCGACCACGAGGCCGGCCGAGTACAGCTCGAGGCAACACTCGATGAGCACCTTCTCGGTGAACGGGTCGCCCACCTGGACACTCGGCAGCTTCTTGCGGCCCGCGCCGCTCTCGTCGCCGCTGAAGGTGTCCGACGCCAGCACCGAGACACCGCCGATGCCGTCCAGGCCGGTGCGCGCGCCGAACAGGATGATCTTGTTGCCGGTGCCCGAGGCGAAGGCCAGGTGCAGGTCTTCCTTGCGCAGGGCACCCACGCACAGCGCGTTGACCAGCGGGTTGCCCGCGTACGACGGGTCGAAGATCGTCTCGCCGCCGATGTTGGGCAGGCCCAGCGAGTTGCCGTAGCCGCCGACACCGCGAACCACACCGTCGAGCACACGGCGGGTGTCCGGTGCATCGGCCGCGCCGAACCGCAGCTGGTCCATGACCGCCACGGGCCGGGCGCCCATCGCCATGATGTCGCGGACGATGCCGCCGACGCCGGTGGCCGCGCCCTGATAGGGCTCGACATAGGACGGGTGGTTGTGGGACTCGACCTTGAAGGTGACGGCCCAGCCGTCACCGATGTCGACGACGCCGGCGTTCTCACCGATGCCGGCCAGCATGCCGGCGCGCATCTCCTCGGTGGTGGTCTCACCGAAGTAGCGCAGGTGCACCTTCGAGGACTTGTAGGAGCAGTGTTCGCTCCACATCACCGAGTACATGGCCAGCTCGGCGTCGGTGGGGCGGCGACCCAGGATCTCGCGAATCCGCTCGTACTCGTCGTCCTTGAGGCCGAGTTCGCGGTACGGCTGGGGCTGATCGGGGGTGGCGGCTGCCCGCTGCACCGTATCCATAGCGTGGGTGAGCTCAGACGTCACGCCCAAGAGTCTATCGTTGCCGATCTCGCACGTCCGACCCGCGATTGCTGAGTGCGCCTGCGCCCGCCCGCGCGGCGGCATACTCAGCGGGTGCGCAAGCTCGGGGCCAAGGGCCGTCTCGTCATTCTCGGCGCCTTGCTGGTAGCAGGCGTAACCGGTTGCGATTTCGGGGGCTCACGTGCGGCCGACGCCATCGACAAGGTGCTGAAGAGTCAACCCGGCGTTACGTCTGTCACACATACGGTCTCGAGCAACGACGGATTCGGGGTCCGCACCGCCAGCTTCGACGTCTACGTCAGGGCCGATGCCACCGCCGACCAACTCTCGGCGCTCGGCCGCACGTTCACCGACCAGATCAACGGATCGAGGGTGTACGACGACAAGGGAGCCAGCATGAACGTGAGACGTTCAGCGCAATCCTTCCCGGCCCAAACGGGCTCGACAATGTACGTCGAGGTCGCCCCGTCGAAGACCACCCCGGAACCGCCGTGGCAGGACTGGCTGAAACTGTCGCAGGGCGACTACGCCTACGAAATCGTCGGGTCAGCATCCCCCGACGGCGCCTGGCAACCGGCACGCACCAGTCTGACGGTGACCCTGCGCAGTCTCGACCATCGGGATGACCCGCTCAGCGCTTCGGAGTTCGCGGCCTCGGTCCGGAGGCTGATCACGGACTTCCCGGACTCGACCGCGGACTGGAGCATCTTCGATGCGAGCACCAACCATGCACCGAGCATCCGTTCCGGCCATGGACTTCCCGACCGGGAGCAACTGGCGCTGTGGGAGGCACTCGATCAGCTGGCACCCACCAAAGGCGGATTCGATCTGAAGCCGCCCCGCTTTTCCATCGAAGACGTGCCGACCGGTCCTGATGGGGATCGCGTTCTGATCGACCAGCTACAGCTCGTCAAGAATTCGGGGCTACCGATGGTCTACGAAGTCGAGGACGCGCAGATCACCGTCCGGCCCGGGGGTTGTTCGGAGGGCGCCCGGGAACCGCAGCCGCGGACGCCACCGATCACGGACCTTCAGACCAGGCTGCGCGCCCAATTCGAGAGCTGCCCGCCGTGAGCCCCACCACCGGGCTCGGCGCTATGAGCCCGCGATACAGAACGCATTGCCCTCCGGGTCGGCCAGTACGACCCAGTTGAACTCCGGGCCAAAACTGTGCCGCCCGGTTTCGGTTGCGCCCAGACCCACGAGCCTGGCCACCTCGGCTTCGGCGTCGGGTGCGGTGAAGTCGAGGTGGATGCGGTTCTTGCCCGGCGTCGGATCGGGAACCTTCTGAAATCCCAGCCGCGGCCCGTCGGGACGTATCAACACCACGAATTCGCCTGGGGCAAAGACATTTACCTCCCCACCGACGGCTTGGGCCCACCACCGGGCCAGCGCGTCGGGATCGGTGCAGTCGACTGTGATCATCTCCACGGACAGCGTCATGGCGCCGACCCTAGATCAGGCGGGTGACAAGAACGCTCGCAACGCCGCCGAGTAGGCCGCTACGTCCCGGGCTCCCATGAACTCACGGGCGGAATGCATGGCCAACTGCGCTGCGCCGACATCGACAGTGGGGATCCCGGTGCGCGCCGAGGTCATCGGTCCGATGGTCGACCCGCACGGGAGATCGGCGCGGTGCTCGTAGCGCTGCAGCGGCACCCCGGCCTGATCGCAGGCCAGCGCGAACGCCGCCGCGGTGCGGCCGTCGGTGGCGTAGCGCAGGTTCGGCTGCACCTTGAGCACGGGACCGGCATTGACCTCGATCAGGTGCCCGGGCTCGTGACGGTCCGGGTAGTTCGGATGCGTCGCGTGCGCCATGTCCCCGGAAGCCACCATCGATCCGGCCGCCCGGCGCAGGAAGTCCTCCCGAGTACCGCCGGCGGCGAGCACGATGCGCTCCAGCACGGTCGGCAACAGCTCGGACTGGGCACCATGATCAGAGGTCGAGCCGACCTCCTCGTGGTCGAACAGCGCCAGCACCGGCACATACGAGTCCGCGCCCGCGGCCAGGAACGCCTCCAGACCCGCGTAGCAGGTGGCCTGGTTGTCCAGCCGCGGCGCGCTGACGAACTCCCCCTCGGCGCCGGTGATCGCCGACGGCGTCAGGTCGTGGGTCATCAGGTCGAAGCCCAACACGTCGCCTTCTGTGGTCCCGGCCCGCTCGGCGACGAATCCGATGAAGGATCGCGGCCGCTCCCCCAGGCCCCACACCGCGTTGACGTGCCGCTGTGGATCGGGGCTGACGCCCTTGCGGTCCTCGGACAGGTGGATGGCGAGCTGGGGCACCCGCAGGATCGGATCGTCGATCCGGACCAAGCGGTGTTCGATGCGGTTGCCGTCCCGGACCGAGAGCCGGCCGCTGATCCCGAGGTCGCGGTCCAGCCACGAGTTCAGCCAGGCCCCGCCGTAGGGCTGCAGCGCGACCACCTGCCAACCGGCGACGACGCGATCAGGGTGCTGCTTGACCCGGAGGTTGGGGCTATCCGTGTGACCGCCGACCACCCGGAACGGCGCGGCCGGGTCGGTCCCCTCGGTATTCCAGGCCACCAGCGATCCTGCCCGCACCGTGAAGAACTTTCCCGCGGTGGCAGGCCAGCTGTCGGTTTCGGCCAGCTCGGTGTATCCCGCGTCGCGCAATCGTCGCGCCGCGGTGGCGCATACGTGGAACGGAGTCGGAGATGCGTCGATGAACTCGCACAGGCCCTGGGCGCTAGCTGGCATCTTTTCATCTTGACCGGCGAACCCCCCTCAGGTGTCGGTAGGGTCGGTTTGTGCCCGTTCCGATCCCGCAGCCGGTGCTGAAACCTCTCACGCGGGCGGCCATCTTCCTGGTGCTGACGATCGAGGACGGTGGCCAGCAAGCCGTTCACGACGTGCTTCCCGACATATCAGGCATCGTCCGCTCCATCTGGTTCCGTGATCCGGCCAAAGAGCTGTCGCTGGTGGCCGGCATCGGTTCGGCTGCCTGGGACCGGTTGTTCGCCGGTCCGCGTCCGGCCGACCTCCATCCGTTCATCGCTCTTGACGGCGGCCGTCACCGCGCCCCGTCGACGCCGGGCGACGTGTTGTTGCACATCCGCGCCGAGTCCATGGACGTGTGTTTCGAGTTGGCCGACCGGATGCTGCAGGAGTTCGGCAGTGCCGTCACGGTCGTCGACGAGGTGCACGGATTCCAGTACTTCGACAACCGCGATCTGCTCGGCTTCGTCGACGGCACGGAGAACCCCAACGGGTCCACCGCGGCGGCCGCCGTTCAGATCGGCACCGAGGACCCTGAGTTCGCCGGGGCCAGTTACGTGCACATCCAGAAGTACGTGCATGCGATGACGGACTGGCGCTCGCTGTCGGTGGAAGAACAGCAGCGCGTGATCGGCCGCACCAAGCTCGACGACATCGAGATGCCCGACGACACCAAGCCTTCCAACTCCCACATCGCGCTGAACGTCATCACCGACGAAGACGGCAACGAGCTGAAGATCGTGCGGCGCAACATGCCGTTCGGTGAACTCGGCAGCAGCGAGTTCGGCACGTACTACATCGGATACTGCGCGGACCCGGCCATCACCGAACGCATGCTGACCAACATGTTCATCGGCGATCCACCCGGCAACACCGACCGGATCCTGGATTTCTCCACGGCCGTGACCGGCTGCATGTTCTTTGTGCCCACCATCGATTTTCTCGATGATCCACCGCCGCTTCCGGTTCCGGTCGAAGAACCCGCGACAGCCAAGCAAGACACCTCCCTGGCGATCGGCAGCCTGAAAGGAACCCCGCAATGAACAACCTGTACCGCGAGCTTGCCCCGATCACCGAGTCCGCCTGGGCCGAGATCGAACTCGAGGCCAGCCGAACCTTCAAGCGTCACATCGCCGGGCGGCGCGTGGTCGACGTCAGCGAGCCCGGCGGCCCGGTTACCGCGGCGATCAGCACGGGACACCTGCTCGACGTGAAGCCGCCCGGGGACGGCGTGGTCGCCCACCTGCGCGACTCCAAGCCGCTGGTGCGGCTGCGGGTGCCGTTCACGGTGTCGCGCAACGCGATTGACGACGTCGAGCGCGGCGCCCAGGATTCCGATTGGGATCCGGTCAAGGAGGCCGCCAAGAAGCTGGCGTTCGTCGAGGACCGGGCGATCTTCGAGGGCTACCCGGCGGCCTCGATCGAAGGCATCCGCAGCTCAAGCTCCAACCCCGCGCTGGCGCTGCCCGACGACGCCCGCGAGATTCCCGACGTGATCGCCCAGGCCCTTTCCGAGCTGCGACTGGCCGGTGTCGACGGGCCGTACTCGGTGCTGCTTTCGGCGGCCATCTACACCAAGGTCAGCGAGACCACCGCGCATGGGTATCCGATCCGCGAGCACCTGAGCCGGCTGGTCGACGGGGAGATCATCTGGGCGCCCGCGATCGACGGCGCGTTCGTATTGTCGACCCGCGGTGGGGATTTCGACCTGCAGCTGGGCACCGACGTCTCGATCGGCTACCTGTCCCACGATGCGGAGAGCGTGCAGCTGTACCTGCAGGAGACCCTGACGTTCCTGGCCTACACCGCCGAGGCCTCGGTCGCCCTCACTGCCTGATCGTCCTGCACAGCGAGCGTGCGTTGCGCACGCTCGCTGTGTGGGTGAAGCCGAGAACTAGACGGAAAGAACCGCGTCCAGCGCGGAGTAGAACAATCCGAGCCCGTCATCGGACGGACCGGTCAACGCCTCGGTGGCGTGTTCGGGGTGCGGCATCAAGCCGACGACGCGGCGGTTGGCCGAGCACACGCCCGCGATGCCGCGCATCGAGCCGTTGAGGTTCTCGCGGTAGCGGAAGACCACACGGTCCTCGCCCTCGAGCTCGTCGAGCACCGCCTCGGAGGCGACGTAACGGCCTTCACCCGACTTGAGCGGGATCAGCAGGTCGGCCCCGGCGTCATAGCGGGTCGTCCAGGCCGTGGCGTTGGAGGCGACCTCCAGCCACACGTCGCGGCAGATGAAATGCAGGCCGGCGTTGCGGGTCAGCGCGCCCGGCAGCAGCCCGGCCTCACACAGCACCTGGAAGCCGTTGCAGATGCCCAGCACGGGCATGCCCTTGCCTGCAGCTTCCACGACCGAACCCATCACGGGAGCGAACTTCGCGATGGCCCCGCAGCGCAGGTAGTCCCCGTAGGAGAAGCCGCCGGGCACGACGACCGCGTCGACGCCCTTCAGGTCGGCGTCTGCGTGCCACAGGCTGACCGCCTCGGCCCCGGACAGCCGGACAGCTCGGGCCGCGTCGACGTCGTCGAGCGTCCCGGGGAAGGTGATCACCCCGACACGGGTGCTCACGAGCCCTCCCGGCTCACCGAGAAGTCCTCGATAACCGTATTGGCCAGCAGAGATTCGGCGATCTCAGCCAGGGTTTCGTCCGCTACGGAGTCATCGACTTCGAGCTCGAAACGCTTGCCCTGACGGACGTCCGAGATACCACCATGTCCTAGCCGACCAAGTGCCCCGACGATCGCCTGACCCTGAGGGTCGAGGATCTCCGCCTTGGGCATGACGTGCACAACCACCTTTGCCACGGCGCACACTCTACCGGCACGACCCTATGTAGGCCGTGCACAGTGGGTCGGCCAGCGCATCCAGGACCCGGTCGTCCGCTGGGGCCGACCATGCGACCTGTGGCGGCGTGCTCGACCACATGGCCAACTCGACCACCGTGCTGTTGGCCGGATCGGCGAGCAGGTACTGGTGTAGGACCCTCCCGCCGTCGCGGCTCACCACTGCCGCCAGGCGTCCGGTCCGCTCGGTGGTGATCGACGGCGGGTTCCCCGGGCAGGTGCGCAACGCGGCAGTGGCGCCCTGCACGACCGCCAGCGCCGTCTGACCGCCCTGCCACGTCTCCCCGCGCCAATGGAGGACCTGCACGCGTAGTTGCCAGTGCCCCTCGGGCCGCCCGACCTCCGACCGCGCCGCCACGGCGTACCCGCGCGGGTCGCCTGGTATCGGAGGCAACGCGCATTCCTCCTCGAAGCGGAAGCGCGGTACCACCGCGGTCACGGCCAACCCGGCCAGCCCGGGCCACTGGTACTCACGGTCCAACGGGATCTTCGACGTGTCCACCCACGCCGAATCGGGGATGCGGTCACACAGCGGCGGGCAATCGGCACTGGGCTCCGACCAAGCCGAAGGGGGCGCTGCGGCCAGCCCGCAGAGCCCGATCGACATCGCCACGATCACCCGCCACAACCCCACCGAGCGCCACAATATAGGGATGCAACTCACGCATTTCGGACATTCGTGCCTACTGGCCAGCATTTCGGACACCACCGTGCTGTTCGACCCGGGCAACTTCTCGCACGGTTTCGAAGGCATCACCGGTCTGTCGGCCATCCTGATCACCCACCAGCACCCAGACCACGCCGATACCGCGCGGTTGCCCGCGCTGATCGACGCCAACCCGCAGGCGGCTCTGTATGCCGATCCGCAGACTGCCGCCCAGTTGGGTGAGCCGTGGCAGGCAGTGCATCCCGGCGACGAGTTCAGGGTCGGCTCACTCAACGTGCGCGGGACCGGCGGCAAACATGCCGTGATCCACCCGGAAATCCCTGTGATCGACAATATTTCGTACCTGCTGGGCGACGACGAACATCCGGCCCGGCTCATGCATCCCGGTGACGCGCTGTTCGTCCCCGGCGAACCGGTCGACGTACTGGCCACCCCGGCTGCCGCCCCGTGGATGAAAATTTCAGAGGCCGTGGACTTCCTACGCGCGGTGGCGCCGGCGCGGGCGGTGCCGATCCATCAGGGCATCATCGAGCCGAACGCGCGCGGGATCTATTACGGGCGGCTGGCGGAGATGACGAGCACCGAATTCCAGGTTCTCACCGAGGAAAACGGTACTGAATTCTGATTTCACGGCTCAGCCGTGGTGTCCGACTCAGGCGATGTCGCCGGCCGCACCCCGCCCGGCTGCTCGGCCGGAGAAGATGCAGCCGCCCAGGAAGGTGCCCTCCAGGGACCGGTAGCCGTGCACCCCGCCCCCGCCGAATCCGGCAGCCTCACCCGCGGCGTACAGGCCGGCGAACGCGGTGCCGTCTTCCTTGAGCACCCGGGAGTCCAGGTCGGTTTCCAACCCGCCCAGGGACTTTCGGGTCAGGATGTGGAGTTTGACGGCGATCATCGGGCCCGCCTTCGGGTCGGTGAGCCGGTGCGGGGCGACGACGCGGCTGAACCGGTCACCGAGGTAGCTGCGGGCCGCCCGGATCGCGGTGACCTGTCCGTCCTTGGTGAATCTGTTGACTACCTCGCGGTCTCGCGCGGTCACCTCGGCCGCCACCGCGGCGTAGTCGAGTTCGAGTACATCCGGCACGTCGTTCATCGCGGCCACCAATTCACGCAGCGAACGCGCGCTGACGAAGTCAACACCGCGGTCGACGAACGCCTGCACCGGGGCCGGCGCACCGGGCTTCACCCGCGCCAGGACGTCACGCACGCTGCGCGACGTGAGATCGGGGTTCTGTTCCTGGCCGGACAACGCGAACTCCTTGGCGATGATCCGCGCATCGAGGATGAACCACGTGTAGTCCTGCCCGGTACGGCAGATGTATTCGAGCGTGCCCAGGGTGTCGAAACCGGGATACAGCGGCCCGGGCAGCCGTTTTCCGTTGGCGTCCAACCACAATGACGACGGTCCGGGCAGGATGCGGATGCCGTGGTCGGGCCAGATCGGATCGTAGTTGGTGATGCCTTCGGTGTAGTGCCACATCCGGTCGCTGTTGATGACGTGCGCACCGGCGGCCTCGGAGATGCCGATCATCCGACCGTCTACGTGTGCAGGAACACCGCTGAGCAGTTGCTCGGGTACCCGGCCCATGCGCTCCGGCCAGTTCTTGCGTACGAGGTCGTGGTTGCCGCCGATCCCGCCGCTGGTGACGATCACCGCAGATGCGCGGAACTCGAAGTCGCCGACCACGTTTCGTGACGACGGTGCGCCCCGAGGCGCGTCGGAGGGCTCCAGCACCGCACCCCGGACCCCGACGACGGCACCCTCGGAGACGATGAGTTCATCGACCCGGTGACGGTGCGCAAATCGCACCCGGGGCTCCCCCACCAACCGGCGGGCGAAGACGTCGACGATCGCCGGCCCGGTCCCCCACGTGATGTGGAAACGCGGCACCGAATTGCCGTGGCCCAGCGCCCCGTAACCGCCCCGCTCGGCCCACCCGACCAAGGGGAAGATCTGCAGACCGCGGGCCCGCAACCAACTGCGTTTCTCGCCGGCCGCGAAATCGACGTACGCGTGCGCCCACTCCCGTGGCCAGTGGTCCTCGGGCCGGTCGAAGCCCGCGGTGCCCAGCCAGTCCTGCAGGGCCAGCTCCTGGCTGTCGTGGATACCGAGTCTGCGCTGTTCGGGACTGTCGACGAAGAACAATCCGCCGAACGACCAGAATGCCTGCCCACCCAGGTTGGCGACGTTCTCCTGATCCAGGATGAGCACGCGGTGCCCGCCCTCGGCCAGTTCACATGCGGCGACCAACCCGGCGAGACCCGCCCCCACGACAATGACATCGGCGTCTGCCATGAGACGCAAGACTAGCCCTAGTCAGGCGGCCTCGGTCAGGACCGAGAATCCTCGCCACCGGTAGACGGTGGGCACGCACCGGTGCAGCAAAGCCAGGTCGATCGCGTCGAGCATGGCCTGCCGGGGTCCGGGCCTGCGCAGGTGCCGCGCGGCAACCGCGACACGCACCGTACCTTCGCGGCGCGCGGTGCGTTCAGCTGTGAGCACCACGGTGCGGCACCACCACGGCTCGGACAGAAATCCTTCTCCGATGCCCACCACCCGGGCCCGCGTCGTGGTCTGGCGGACGAGGTCGGTGATGCCGTTCAGATCAGCGAGCAAACGAAAGCCATTGCGCGGCAAGACGGTCACCGTGCCCTGCGAGACGGTCCAGCCGGGCGCGGCGAACAACCTGGTGCGCAGTCCCAGGTGTTCGAGCACCCGGTCGGCGCCCATCAACCTCAGGTTGGCCTCATGGGCGGGCAGCGAGGCGAACTCACCGCGGCGCTTCTTGGTCGCCGCCTCGTCGTACCCGTGCAGGACAACGGCGTCGCCGCCGCTGCGCCGTTGCGCCACCCATTCCACGGTGTCGGCATCGCGGTCCAACCGATAACCGCCCTTGAGCCGCGGCGCCACCATCAACGAGGCGGGAACGCCACGGGTGTCGAGCTCGGCACAGAACGATGCGACATCGGCCAGCGTTCGATCGCTGATCTGCGATATCGAGACGATGAGTTGTCCGGTCACGCCGTCCAGTGTGGCAACGTCACATGTCGGGACGGTGTCGAACACTCTGACGCCGAATGTCCATTCGGCGAGACCCTTCGGTCAGGCCGGCAGGATCGCCTCGATGGCCGCGATCACCTCGGGCGCATCCGGCTCGGTGCGGGGCCGGAACCGGCCGGCCACCGCGCCGCCCGGGGCCAGCAGAAACTTCTCGAAGTTCCACTGGATGTCCCCGGCCTCTCCTGCCGCATCGGCGGCCTGGGTCAGCGCGGCGTAGAGCGGGTGGCGCTCGGCCCCGTTGACGTCGGTCTTGGCCAGCAACGGGAACGTCACGCCGTAGGTGTTCGTGCAAAACGCGTGGATCTCCTCGGCGCTGCCCGGCTCCTGGCCCATGAACTGGTTGCACGGCACGCCGACGACGGTCAGCCCACGCTCGGCGTAATCCTTGGCGAGCTTCTCCAGCGCGGTGTACTGCGGCGTCAGACCGCATTTGGAGGCCACGTTGACCACCAGGACTGCGCCGCTTGCCAACTCGGCCAACGTCGTCGGCTTGCCATCGAGGGTGGTCAGCGGGATGTTGCTGAGGCTCATCACTGGGACGCTACCGGACCTGATCATCGAACAAGATCGCGGCCAGACCCTCCACCTGGGCGATCGGATCGCCTGCGGTGTCTATCGCTTCGTTGAGCCACAACATCGAGAAACCATGCACCAGAGACCAGGCGGCCAGCGCGGCGCCGTCCGGGTCAGCGGCCGCCTTGGGGTCGGCCAAGGTGCCGACGCCGCGGTTCAGCTCCGACCCGGCGGCCGACGCGGCGGCAACCAGTTCAGCGTCGGTGTCGTCGTAGAGCGATTTGTCGAACATCACCTCGTAGTGGCCGGGGTGGTCGAGGGCGAACCGCACATAGGCCTTGGCGGCGTCGATGAACTGTGGCCTGGCCTCGGTCAGCGCTACGGCCAGAAGCTGAAACCCTTCGGTGGCCAGTGCGGTGAACAGCCCGCGCCGGTCGGTGAAATGGTGCGCGGGCGCCGCGTGTGAGACGCCTGCCGCGCGCGCGAGTTCGCGCAGCGAGATGCCGTCCGCGCCGCGCTCGGCCACCAGATCGGCGGCCTGAGCGAGGATCACGGCCCTGAGGTCACCGTGGTGATAGCCCATGCGGGCCATCCTAAACCCATATCTTGACAGCGCCTAGATTGAGCGTAGCGTGGCGATCTAGACACCGACAAGATCGGAGCTTCGATGGCCGTCTACTTGACCCTGATTCTGGGTAGCGTGGCCGCCCGCCTGATCGGCCTGCTGGGCGTGGACTATCTCGACAGCTGGCCCGAGGCGATCGCGGTCGGACTGGCCGCGATGTTCGTCATGACCGGCGTCGCGCACTTCGTCAATCCGTTGCGGCGCGACATGATCGCCATCGTGCCGCCGGCACCCCCCGCGCCGGCCGCGCTGGTGACGGTCACCGGCGTGCTGGAGCTGGCCGGCGCCGCAGGCCTGCTCTACCCGCCTACCCGCGTGGCGGCGGCAGTCTGCCTGCTCCTGCTCATGCTGGCGATGTTCCCAGCCAATGTCTACGCGGCCAGGATGCCCAACCCGCCGAAGTCGATGACTTCGCGGTTAAGCGTTCGGACCGCCGAAGAGGCTGTCTACCTGGCCGCTGCCGTAGTTGTCGCCGTCGGCGGCAGCTAGCAGCCAGGCGTACTGGAACGCGGCTTCCTTCCACCGCTCGTAGCGGCCGGACAGCCCGCCATGGCCGGCCACCATTTCGGTCTTGAGCAGCACGGGATGACCGTCGGTCTTGGTATGACGCAGTGCGGCAACCCATTTGGCCGGTTCGACGTAGTACACCCGGGTGTCGTTGAGCGAGGTCATCGCCAGAATCGCCGGATAGTCCTGCGCCGCCACGTTCTCGTAGGGCGTGTAGGACTTCATGTAGCGGTAGACCTCGGGGTCCTCCAACGGATTTCCCCACTCGTCCCACTCGGTCACGGTCAACGGCAACGACGGATCCAGGATGGTCGTCAGCGCATCGACGAACGGCACCTGAGCCAGAATCCCGGCGAACAACTCCGGTGCCATGTTGGCCACCGCGCCCATCAACAATCCGCCGGCACTACCGCCGAGAGCCACCAGATTCTGCGGACGGGTCACGCCGCCGTCGATGAGATGGCGTGCCGCGGCGATGAAATCGGTGAATGTGTTCGTCTTCTCAAGCAACTTGCCGTGCTCGTACCACGGCCGGCCCAGCTCGCCGCCGCCGCGCACATGCGCGATCACGAACACCATGCCGCGGTCCAGCAATGACAACCGGGCGATAGAGAATCGCGGATCCTCACACGACTCGTAGGCACCGTAGCCGTAGAGCAACGCCGGCGCCGGGAACTGCAACCCGGCCCGGTGAATGATCGAGACCGGGATCCGCGCCCCATCGGGTGCCGTCGCCCAATCCCGGCGCTCCACATAGTCTTCCGGCCGGTAGCCGCCCAGCACCGGCTGCTCGCGCAGCAACGTACGCTCGCCCGTGGCGAGGTCCAGGTCGTAGATCCGCGCCGGTGTGATGAACGAGGTCGCGCCGATCCGCAGCTTCGGCGTGGACCAGTTCGGGTTCCCGCCCATCCCCGCGGCGGTCAGCTCGGAATCGAACGTCAGCTCTTCGCGCGTACCGTAACCGTCCGCGGTGAGCGGCCACAGTGCCATCTTCGGCAATGCCTCACTGCGGTAACTGATCACCAGGAACCCGTCGAACGCGTCGACACCGTCCAGCCGCACATCATCCCGGTGCTCGATCAGGGTGCGGAAATCGCTCGGGTCGCCGACCGGAGCGTCCACCAGCATGAAGTTCTCGGCACCGTCGTTGTGCAGGATCAGGAACCGGTCCTCGCCGCCGACGACGGCGTGCTCGACGGAGTACTCCACCAGGTCGCGACGCTCCCACACCGTGGTGAGCTCGGCGGTCGGGTCATTCGCATCGACATAGGCGACCTCGGTGGTGACGGCACTGCCCGATGCGACGAACAGGTATTTGTCGCTGCGGCTGCGGCCGATCGCGACCCAGAACCGTTCGTCGGGTTCGTGATACACCTTCTCGGCGGCCAGACCGGAAGCCAGCCGATGCCGCCACACGGTGTCGGGCCGCCAGGCGTCGTCGACCGTGGTGTAGTACAGCGTGCGGCTGTCGGCCGCCCAGGTGCCGCCGGCGCCGATCCCGGTGATCGTGTCGTCGTAATGCTCGCCGGTACGTAAATCCTTGAACTTCAAGGTGTATCGCTCGTCGCCGAGGACGTCGACGGAGTAGGCCAGGATATTGCCGTCCAGGCTCACCGTGGCCGCGCCGAGCGAGAAGTACTCGTGGCCGTCGGCCTCGACGTTCTCGTCCAGGAGAACCTGCTCACCGGGGATGTCGGCACCCTCGTCGAGCTCGGGCGGCGTCCAATCGTCAGGATCGCCGATCGGGCACCGGCAGTGCACCGCGTACTGCTTGCCCTCGAAGCTGCGCGCGTAGTACCACCAGCCATTGCGGCGCATCGGCACCGACAGGTCGGTTTCCTTGGTGCGGGCCTTGATCTCGTCGAATATCTTCTGCCGCAACGGCTCCAGATGGGCGGTGGCGACATCGGTGTAGGCGTTCTCGGCCTCCAGGTGCGCGATCACCTCGGGATCGTCCTTGTCGCGCAGCCATTCGTAGGGGTCGATGAACACGTCACCGTGATGCTCGCGACGGTGATTGCCGCGCTTGGCGACCGGGGGTTGCACGGACTCGCTCATGCGCCGATCCAATCGTCGAACCGCAGACCCGAGATCCGTTCGTACGCCTCGATGTACCGGTCCCGGGTGGCCGCCACAATCTCCTCAGGCAAGGGCGGCGGTGGGGTGTCGCTGTGCCGGTCCCAGCCCGAGTCCGGCCCGGTCAGCCAATTGCGGACGAACTGCTTGTCGAAGCTGTCCTGCACCACTCCCTGCTGATACGTCTCGGCGCGCCAGTACCGGGACGAATCCGGGGTGAACACCTCATCGGCCAGCACCACGTTGCCGTGCCCGTCGACACCGAACTCGAACTTGGTGTCGGCGATGATGATGCCCTTGGTCAACGCGTGGTCCGCGCCTTGTATGTAGGTCTGCAGCGTGCGTTCCTTCAACTGGCTGGCCAGCACCGGCCCGACCAGGTCGATCACCGTGTTGTACGAGATGTTCTGGTCGTGCTCGCCGATGTCGGCCTTGGTGGCGGGGGTGAACAGCGGTTCGTCGAACTTGCTCGCCTCGCCGAGACCCGGCGGCAGCGGGATGCCGCATACCGAACCCGACGCCTGGTAGTCGAGCAGTCCGGAACCGGTCAGGTAGCCGCGGGCCACACACTCCACCGGCAGCATCTTCAGTTGCTTCACCACCAGCGCGCGGCCCAGCACCTCGACGGGAATGCGCTCGTCGTCGGGAGGTCCGGCCAAGTGGTTGGGCGCGCTGATCAGGTCGAAGAAGAACACGCTCATCGCCGTCAGGATCCGGCCCTTGTCCGGGATCTGTGAGTCCAGGACGTAGTCGTAGGCCGAGATGCGGTCGGTCGCCACGAACAGCAGGTGCTCGTCGTCGATGCGGTACAACTCGCGGACTTTGCCGCTGGCCAGGTGCTGGTAGTCGGACAGAGCAGGACGCATTGGGCCAGCCTATGTGTTGGGATCGGTCTCATGAGATCGCGGTACCTGCCCTATGCCAGCAGACCCGGCCGCTTGTTGGCACAGTTGTTCAGCGACGTGGCCGTGATCACCTGGACCGCGGTGTGGATATTGGTCGGGTTGGCCGTGCATTCGGCGGTGTCGACCATCGCCGAGGTCGGCAGGCAGGTCCAGAGCGGCGCCAACGGTGTTGCTGACAACCTGGGCTCCGCCGGTGACAGCACCGACAGCGTTCCCCTGATCGGTGACACGCTGAGCAAGCCGCTGCGCGCCGCCAGTGAGGCGGCCCTCGACATCGCCGGTGCGGGCGCCAACCTGGACAGCACGGCGAGCTGGCTGGCCTGGGTGCTGGCCCTGGCGGTGGCCGCCGCGCCGATCCTGTTCGTGGCGATGCCCTGGCTGTACCTGCGGGTGCGGTTCTTCCGGCGCAAGTGGACCGCGATCACCCTGGCCTCGACCGCCGCCGGGGAACAGCTGCTGGCGCTGCGGGCGTTGGCCAACCGGCCGCTGGCCAAGCTGACGGCGGTGTCCGACGACCCCGTCGGCGCCTGGCGCAGTCAAGATCAGCGCGCGATTCGCGGCCTGGCCGCCCTGGAACTGCGTTCCGCCGGCATGCGCCTGCGCCGCATCGAGTGATTTTCCCGAGCGATTTCGGTGCAATTAGCGGCGCCCACCGCCGCCAAACGCACCCAAATCGCACGAGCGGGAACCGTTTGACGGGGCATACCGTCGAAACTGCGTGATCGACGACTATCTGCGTAGCCACGACGGAGTGATTACCCTCGCGCAGGCCAAGCTGGCGGGACTGAGCCAGGACGCGGTCAACCGGAGAGTCCGTTCCGGGAAATGGCTGCGCTGCTCACCAGGGGTGTACTTCGCCGAAGATCGGCCATTCACAGAATCAGCCCGGGTCAGGGCTGCTGTGTGGTCGGCGGGGCCGAATGCGGCCGCAAGCGGACTGGCCGCCGCGTGGTGGCATGAGGTGACGAAGTACCCGCCAGACACGGTTGAGGTCACCATCCCGAGGACGGGGCATCATCCGCAGCGACACGGCGTCCGTCTGCGCCGGCGCGATCTCGATCCCGCCGACATCGTGGAACGCCGCGGGCTGCGGGTCACCGCGCTGCCGCTGACGGTCGTGGAGGCCGCTGCCCGGCGAGGTGGCGGCGCCAAACTCATGGACAGCGCGCTGCAGCGCCACACCGAACTGCGCGACCTCTGGAGAGCGCATCTGCGCAACAAGGGCCGACACGGCTCGCCCGCTGCCCGCAGGTTGCTGATCGCCGCGGCCGACGGCGCCCGCTCGGAAGCCGAACGGCTGCTGATCAAGCTGCTCAGAGAGGCCCGTATCACCGGGTGGAAGGCCAACTACCGCCTGAGCCGATACGTGATCGACGTGGCCTTTCCCGCCCACAAGGTTGCGATCGAAACCGACGGTTGGGCGTTCCACAGCGATCAGGAGGATTTCCAGAAAGACCGCGTCAAGCAGAACGAGATCGCGCTGATGGGCTGGCAGGTGCTGCGATTCACCTGGCTGGATCTGACCGAGTATCCGCAGCGCGTGATCGCCGAGATTCGTTTCGCTATGGAGTGCCGCTCAGGCGCCGCAGCCAGCTTCCGAACGAGTGCCGCACGGTGACCGAACCCATCCGCACGCGACCGCGCACGACGAGGTGCAGCTGATCCGACGGCGGGCTGGTGCGCACTCTGACCGTGGCGCTGCCGGCGATGGCGTTGACGCCGTTGACGTCGGCGGTGGCCGAGGCGGGCACGATGAGCTCCGTCGTGCTGCAGTAATCGTCGACGACGATCTCCACCACGGGTCCGGGCAGCACCGCCGAGGTGAAGTCGAGAGTGGTACTGCACAGCCGGCTTTTCACATGCAGGACGCGCGGCACCGTCCACTGCCCGCGCCGCACGATCGAGGACATCCAGCCGCGCAGTTCCTCTGGCGCCGCCGCGGGCAGGTGCGACGCCGGGACCGCCGGGGGCGACGCGATCGGAAGGTCAGCCACCACCGCGCCCAACTCGCCTCGAGTGCGTGCCGCCAGCGCGGCGTCGTAGCGCTCGCCGAACTCGTCGAGTGTGATCATGCCCTCGGCTACCGCGCGTTCGAGCAGTTGTCCCACTGTCGTGCGCTCGGCGTCTGAGACTCGGAGATGGTCATTCGGGCCTGAGTCCATGCCCCGAGGTTAGGCGAACGACGCCCCGGGTTTCACACCCCGAGCTCCACCACCAGATGTCGGATGCCGGTGTGTCGGTTGCTGCGGGTCCATTCGACGGGCTTGACCAGACGAGCCGATGAGAACCGCCCAAGCAGCTCTTCGAACAGGACGCGAAGCTCCAGCCGGGCCAGGTTGGCGCCGAGGCAGTAGTGGATACCGTAGCCGAAGCCCAAGTGCGGGTTGGGCTTACGTGTGATGTCGAAGGTGTCAGGAGCGGAGAACACCAGTGAATCCCGGTTCGCCGACCCTTCCCAGACCTGCACCTTCTGCCCGGCTTCGATGTCGCAGCCGCCCAGCGACACGGCTCGGGTCGCGGTACGGCGTTTGGACGGCGACGGCGAGGTCCAACGCACCATCTCCTCGATCGCGGTGGGCAGTTCCGCGAGATCCTCACGCAACAACGCCATCTGCGAAGGGTTTTCGATCAGGGCCAGCAGCCCGCCCGCCACGGAGTTACGGGTGGTCTCAGCGCCGGCGCTGAACAGGAGGCTGAAGAACAGGTACAACTCCAGGTCGCTCAACGCGGCGTCCGTTGCGTTGGCCACCACCGACAGCATGTCGTCGGTGGGATCGGCACGCTTGGCGGCGATGAGTTCCTGCCCATAGGTGTACATCCGTGAGCCGGCCTCCTCGGCCGACATCTGCGCCATGGCCGCGGTGCGCGAGCCGCCGAAGTCGAACTGCGGCTCGATCGCATGGAACAGCCAATGCCGTTCGGATTCAGGCACTCCCAGCAGTATGCAGATCATCTGCATCGGCAGTTCGGCGGCCACGTCGACCAGGAAGTCCAGCGGTTCGCCCGGCACCACGTCGTCGAGCAACCGGCGCGTGCGGGCCCGCAGATCGTCTTCGACCCGCCGGATCATCCGCGGGGTGAGCCCGGAGCTGACCAGCCGGCGGATCTCGGAATGCCGCGGGTCGTCCATCATGTTGAGCACCTGCCCGGAGATGGCCAGGTCCTGCAGCAGCGTGCCGCCGTACGGCCGGGCGCCGCCGGTCACCGAGGAGTAGGTCTCCGCATCGCGCAGCACCGCAAGGGTTTCGGCGTGGGTGGCCACCGACCAGAAGCCTTCGCCGTCCGGCGTGTGTTCGGTGGGCTCGTGCCAGTACACCGGGGCTTCGCGGCGATGTGCGGCGAACAACTCGTGAGGGAAGCCGGCAGCGAAGTTGTCCAGGTCGGTGAGATCGGCCGCCAAGCTCACAAGATGGCGCCCGAGGTGTACTTGGCGGCTTCGGGGTAGCGGCTGACCAACTCGTCGACGGCGGCGACGACCCCGTCGACCTGGGCTCCGGCGGCCCCGGTGAAGGCCTGCTTGTCGGCCAGCGCGGCTTCGAGGGCCGCCCGGTCCAGCGGCAGCCGCGGGTCGGCGGCCAGCCGGTCCAGCAGGTCGGGCTCCAGACCGCGCTCACGCATGTCCAGTGCGACGGCAACGGCGTGTTCCTTGATCACCTCGTGCGCGGTTTCGCGGCCCACGCCGGCGCGCACCGCGGCGATCAGGATGCGCGTGGTGGCCAGGAACGGCAGGTACCGGTCCAGCTCACGCTGGATCACTGCGGGGTAGGCGCCGAACTCGTCGAGCACGGTCAGGAAGGTCTCGGTCTGCCCGTCGACGGCGAAGAACCCGTCGGGCAGCGCGACGCGACGCACCACCGAGCAGAACACGTCGCCCTCGTTCCACTGCGCACCGGCCAACTCGGCGGCCATCGAGGCGTAGCCGCGCAGCACCACCTGCAGGCCGTTGACCCGCTCACACGACCGGGTGTTCATCTTGTGCGGCATCGCCGACGAGCCGACCTGACCGGGCGCGAAGCCCTCGGTCACCAGCTCGTGGCCGGCCATCAGCCGGATGGTGTGGGCCAGCGAGGACGGCCCGGCACCCACCTGCACCAGCGCCGAGAGCACGTCGTGGTCCAGCGAGCGCGGGTACACCTGCCCGACGCTGGTGAAAACCTCTGTGAATCCCAGGAATTGGGCGACCCGCCGCTCCAGCTCGGCGAGCTTGGAGGTATCCCCGTCGAACAGGTCGAGCATGTCCTGGGCGGTGCCCATCGGGCCCTTGATGCCGCGTAGCGGGTAGCGGTCGATCAGCTCACGCAGCCGGGTCAGCGCCAGCAGGGTCTCCTCGGCAGCCGAGGCGAACCGCTTGCCGAGCGTGGTGGCCTGGGCCGCCACATTGTGCGACCGGCCGGCCATCACCACGTCGCGGTAGACGACGGAGCGTTCGGCCAGCCGGGCCACCACCGCGACGCCGTGGGCGAACACCAGCTCAAGGGAGCTGCGGATCTGCAGCTGCTCGACGTTCTCGGTGAGGTCGCGGCTGGTCATGCCCTTGTGGACGTGCTCGTGGCCGGCCAGGGCGTTGAACTCTTCGATGCGTGCCTTGACGTCGTGGCGGGTGACGCGCTCGCGCGCCGCGATGGACGCGAGGTCGACGTTCTCCAGGACACGCTCGTAGTCGTCGATCACGCCGTCGGGCACCGGGACACCCAGCTCGGCCTGTGCACGCAGCACGGCGAGCCAGAGTCGGCGTTCGGCGACGATCTTGGCCTCCGGCGACCAGATCGCGACCATTTCGTCGCTGGCGTAGCGGTTGGCCAGAACATTCGGGATCGTCACGAACACACAGCTTACGGCCCGGGCGGGACGACGAATGAGACAGTGGACGGATGTACTTCGTCGGACTCGACCTCGCGTGGGGCGAGAAGAACCAGACGGGTGTGGCTGCCATCGACTCCGGTGGGCGGGTCCTACACGTCGGCGTCGCGCAGGACGACGACGACATCGCGGCGGCCATAGAGCCCTATGTCAGCGGCGACTGCCTGGTCGCCATCGATGCGCCGCTCATCGTGAAGAACCCGACGGGCCACCGGCCGTGCGAGCGGGATCTCAACCGGGACTTCCAGCGGTTCGACGCCGGGGCACGCCCAGCGTTCACCGAGCGACCCGAGTTCAAGCATCCGCGTGGGGCGCGTATCGCGTCGATGCTGGGTCTGGACATGGATCCGTCGTCGCTGTCGAACCGTCGCGCGATCGAGGTCTATCCGCACCCGGCGAGCGTCGTCCTGTTCGGGCTCGACAAGACGCTGAAGTACAAGCGCGGCGCGTTCGGCGACCGTCAGCGCGAACTGCTGAGGTTGATGACGTGCATCGAGGAGCTCGACACGGCAACGCCGAGGCTGCGGGCGAACCGCAATGTCAGCTGGGTCGAACTGCGCAAGCGGATCGAAGCGGCCACCCGACCGGGCCAGCTCGACCGCGACGAGGACCCCGTCGACGCCATGCTCTGCGCCTACATCGCGCTGTACTGGTACCACCGGCCCGAGGACGTGACGATCTACGGCGACTTCGCGTCGGGGTACATCGTCACGCCGTCCCTGCCCGCTGATCGACTCTCCCGACCGCGCCCGGCACCTGCCCGCGAGGAGGCACCCTCGACGGCTGTGGCCGAATACGCTGCCCGGCGCCCGGACCTGGTGGCCGCCACCGACCAGTACCTCAAGCGGGTCACCGGGCTGCTCGACGAGGCGGGCATCAACTACCTGAGCATCACGGCCCGCACCAAGAGCGTCGACTCGTTCGCCGAGAAAGCCAACCGGCGCGCGGTCGACGGCACGCGGATGTACACCGATCCGCTGGTGGAGATCACCGATCAGGTGGGCCTGCGCGTCATCACCTATCTGCGTGAGGATGTCGACGCGGTGGCCAACCTGCTGGCCGAGGAGATGCGGCTGCTCGACGACCAGGACATGGGTCTGCAGACCGCCCGTCAGGGCCGGTGGGGGTATGCGAGCCGGCACCTGCTGTTCGGGGTCGAAGGCGAGCAGTATCCGGCGTCCATCCAGGTACGTACCGTGCTGCAGCACGCGTGGGCCGAGTTCGAGCATGACGTGCGGTACAAGGGTTCGATCCCAGCCGAACACGTCAGCGAACTGGACCGCCGGTTCACGTTGGCGGCCGGGCTTCTGGAGTTGGCCGACCGCGAGTTCACCGAGATCCGGGAACGGCTGCGGCTGACCATGACCGAAGAGGAGGAGGTCGAGTCCGCGGGATTCTCCAGGGACGCGCGCATCGCCACCCCGGTGCTGGCCACCTACCTGGGCAACCGCTTCCCCGATGCCGGCTGGTCGCGCACGGACCACTACAGCTGGATCTCGGGGTTGTTGCTCGAGCTCGGCATCACCTCGCTGGATGCGCTGACGGGCGTGCTGGATTCGGTGGACACCGACGAGATCAACCGGCTGATGGACTACCGCTACCCGCCGGGCGCGGTCCGCCGCCTGGACGACGCGTTGTTGGCCGTCTTCGACGACCGCTACATCGAGCTGGATGGGAACGCGCACCGGATCGCTCTGCTGCAGAACCGGATTGAAAAGCTGCGTAAAGATTCCTAGGGCGCGTCGCCGAGGTGGGTCGGGTCGGTGATGCCTGCCCCACGAATGCCGAGTTGCCGGTTGATCAGCATGGTGATGCCGAACAGGACGATGCCGGTGACGACGAGTGCCAGTGCCAGGATGTACTGCTCGGACGGTCGTCCGGAGGTGGGCAGCACCAGATAGAGCGAGGCCACGAATCCGATGACGGGTAGCGCAGTCGGAGTCTTGAAGTGCCCGCCCTCTTTTCGCACATCGCGACGCAGCACCAGGACCGCCACGTTGACCATGGCGAACACCGCGAGCAACAGCAGCGACGTGGTACCGCCCAGCACCGCGATGGCGTCCTCGCTGGCGAAGGTCGACACGTAGAAGATCAGGCAGAACGCCAGCAATGTCGTGAACGTGATTGCCACCCAAGGGGTGTGGCGCCGCGGGTGCACGACACCCAGCACCGGAGGCAGCACGTGCTGGCGCGACATCCCGTAGATGAGGCGGCTGGCCATCAGCATGTTGATCAGCGCGGTGTTGGACACCGCGAACATCGAGATGAACGGCAGGATGTTGTCGATCGGCAGGCCGGGCGCACCGGCGTGAACCACCTCGACCAACGGGGACTTGCTGGCGGCCAGTGTCCCCACCGGCACCAGCGCGACCGCGATGACCGAGACGAGGACGTAGACCAGTCCCGCGATGCCCAGACCCGATAGCAGCACCTTGGGGAAGATCCGTACCGGATCCTTTGTCTCCTCGGCCATGTTGACCGAGTCTTCGAAGCCCACCATCGCGAAGAACGCCAGGGACGTGGCGGCGGTGACGGCGAGAAACGCGTTCTTGCCATCGGGAGTCTCGAATGCGACGACCCGGCCGAAGTCGACTTCAGCGCTGCCACCGGTGAAGGCCCATAGCCCGACCAGGATCACCAGCAGCAGGCCGGTGATCTCGACGAAGGTGAGAAACACGTTGAGCTTGACGCTTTCGCTGACCCCACGGAGGTTCACCACGGCGATCATGGCCATGAAGAACAATGCGAACGCGATGATGCCGAGCTTCTCCCAACTGGGGGTGTAGTCGAAGTTGACCTCAAGGCCTTTGAAGAAGCTCGCCGCGAAGAAGCGGGAAGCCGTTGAGGCCGAGGTGATTCCGGAACACATCACGATGAACGCCACCAGGAAGGTGACGAACTGGACGCCAAAAGCCTTGTGCGCGTAGAGAGCAGCACCGGCTGCCTGCGGGTACTTGGTGACCAGTTCGAGGTAGCTGAACGCGGTGATGGTGGCGATCAGGAACGCCGCAAGGAACGGAAGCCACGCGGCGCCGCCGACCTCCTTGGCCACCTGCCCGGTCAGCGCATAGACGCCCGTGCCGAGGATGTCGCCGACTACGAACAGTAATAACAGTCCGGGCCCCATCACCCGCTTGAGCTGTGGCTCCTTCGAGGTTGCGGGTTGCGACATTCCCCCTCCATCAGCCGGTCAGACGCGTACCCGCCCGTTCGTCGACGGGCGCCAGCACGTCGATGACGTCGATCAGTGTGGCGCGGGCGCTGGCCCTGGGCCCCTCCCCTTCGTCGACCAACGATGCCACAACGGCCCCGTCGACGGCGCACACCAGCGCGGTGACCAGTTCGGCGCGCACCGAGCGGCCTGAGCGTTCCACCACCTCGACCACGGCGTCGGTGCGCTGCTGCAAGATGCGGCGTTGAATGTCGCGCAGCCCGGGCTGCCGGGCACATGCGATGTAGCGCTCGTAGCGCGAGATCAGTTCCTCGATTCCGCGACGCTCCGTGGATTCCCCGAGCAACAGATCGACAAGGACGTCGGCGGTCGATTCGGCACCGCGACGCCGCCGTGAGAGCGCGGCTACACCGGCGCTGAGATGTTCGGCTTCCTGGGTTCCGATGTACTCGACAGCCTTCGCGATGAGGTCGTCGAGTGAGGAGAAGTAGTACGTCGTGGAGGCCAGCGGGAGGCCGGCACGACGAGCCACGGCCCGGTGCCGGACGGCGTCGAAACCGCCCTCACAGAGCAACTCAGCGGCCGCCCTGACGAGGGCGTACCGCCGACGCTCCCCTTTAGGAGTGACCGCTGCCGTCACCTTTAGCATCGTGCCAGCCGGGCACCCTCCACATCGGGCTTTCGGCCAATCATCAGGCTCTACTCAGGTTTTCCCGGCCGTAATTACCACCGCAACAATGCCACTGGCCGATGCCATTGTCGGGCGATGGCAAGATGGCCCGCATGCCCAACTTGACCCGTCGCGCAGTCCTGCGCCTCGGCGTCGGTGCGGCTGCCGGCGCCGCCGGTGCTGTAGCCCTCGCCTCTGCCCCTGTCTCATCGGCCGGCCCCGCGCCCGCCCCGACGTTCACCAGCGGCTCGTTCGCATCGTCGGCGCGTGGCGGGACGAGCACCAACTGGGCCATCGCGCGGCCGCCAGGACAGACCGGCAAACTCCGGCCGGTGATCGCCCTGCACGGCAAAGGGCAGGATGCCGCCGGCGTGATGGCCGGCGGAGTCGAACAGGGCTTGGCCGAGGCGGTGGCGGCCGGGCTGCCGCCGTTCGCCGTGGTCGCGGTCGACGGCGGCGGAAGCTATTGGCACAAAAGAGCATCCGGTGAGGACTCGGGTGCGATGGTCCTCGACGAGCTGATCCCGATGCTGGCCGATCAGGGCCTGGACACCTCGCGGGTGGGATTCCTGGGCTGGTCCATGGGCGGCTACGGAGCGCTGCTGCTGGGTGCCCGGCTCGGGCCGGCACGCACCGCGGCGATCTGCGCGGTCAGCCCGGCGCTCTGGACGTCATCGGGAGCCGCTGCACCCGGCGCCTTCGACAGCGCAGCCGATTACGCCGCCAACAGCGTCTGGGCTCAGCCCGCGCTGGGATCGATCCCGATCCGGATCGATTGCGGCAACAGTGATCCGTTCTATTCGGCCACAAAGCAGTTCATCGCCGAGCTGCCCAATCCCCCGGCCGGAGGCTTCTCCCCCGGCGGGCATGACGGCAGCTTCTGGAGTTCGCAGCTGCCCGCCGAGATCGCTTGGATGGCACCGCTACTCGTCGCCTAGAGCGTGATCCGCCCTTCAGCCGCGCCCAGACCGATATCGGTGCGGAAGTGGCTGCCCGGCAACCGGATCGACTTGGCGAGCGCGTATGCCGCATCGCGCGCGGCGGGCAGGTCCGCTCCGGTGCCGACCACCGAGAGCACCCGGCCGCCCGAGGACACCACCTCGCCGTCCTCGCGGCGCGCGGTGCCGGCGTGCAGCACCCCGTCGGCTTCCGATCCATGAATGACGTCGCCGACGCGCGGCCGGCCCGGGTAATTCTCCGCGGCCACCACGACCGTCACGGCGTAGCCGTCTTGCCACTGCAGGTCACCGAATGCGGCGAGTTCGCCGGTGGCCGCGGCGTTCAGCAGCTGACCAAGTGGCGAATCAAGCAGGGCCAGAACAGATTGCGTTTCCGGATCTCCGAAGCGGCAGTTGAACTCGACCACAGCCGGACCGTTCGAAGTGATCGCCAAACCGGCGTAGAGCAGACCCGAGAACGAGCTGCCCCGCGCAACCAGTTCTGCGGCAACAGGTTTGACGACCTCGTCGACGATCTGGTTCTTCACCGAATCCGGCAACCAGGGCAACGGGGCGTAGGCACCCATGCCACCGGTGTTCGGCCCGGTGTCTCCGTCGCCGACCCGCTTGAAGTCTTGCGCCGGCAGCAACGGCACGACGGTGGCGCCGTCGACCACGCAGAACAGTGACACCTCGGGACCGTCGAGGAACGACTCCAGCAGCACCGGGTGCCCCGAGTCGAGCAGGCTGGCGGCATGCGCCCGGGCGGCGTCGCGATCGGCGCTGACCACCACGCCCTTACCGGCGGCCAGACCGTCGTCCTTGACCACCCAAGCGGCCTGACCGGCAGGCGGGCCGAAGCGGTCCAGCGCGGCGTCGAGGTGGGCCGGGTTGTCGACGATCTCACTGCTCGCGGTACGCACCCCGGCTGCGGCCATGACGTCCTTGGCGAAGGCCTTCGAGCCCTCGATGCGGGCAGCGTCCTTGCTCGCGCCGAAGCAGGCGATGCCGGCGGCCCGCACGGCGTCGGCCACGCCGAGCACCAGTGGGACTTCCGGGCCGATCACCACGAGGTCGCTTTCCAGGCGCTGGGCCAGTTTCACCACGGCCTCGCCGGAGGTGATGTCGACGTCGTACTGATCGGCGATGGACTGGGTACCGGCGTTGCCGGGTGCCACCGCCAACTCGTCGACCTGCGGGTCGCGGCGCAGGGCCAGCAGCAGGGCGTGTTCACGGGCACCGGATCCGATAACGAGGACGCGCACGGTCGTAGCGTAGCGGGAAACCTGTGGGCATACACTTGACGCCACAGTGTATGGTCGACAGCAGAAATGTGCTCGCCGTCACACGAGGAGATGATCCGGCTTGACCACCATGAGTGCTTGCCCGTTCGGCGCCGGCTACGACTTCACCGATCCCGATGTCCTGCTCCGCGGAATCCCGGTGCGCGAGTTCGCCGAACTGCGCAAGACCGCGCCGGTGTGGTGGAACGAGCAGGATGAATCGATCTTCAATGACGGCGGCTACTGGGTGATCACCCGCCACGAGGACATCAAGACCATCTCCCGCGACGGCGGTGCGGTGTGGTCGACCAACGCCAAGGGCGCCGTCATGCGCCTGCCCGAAGGGGTGACCTCCGAACAACTCGACCTCACCAAGGCGCTGCTGATCAACCATGACGCGCCCGAGCACACCCGACTGCGCAAGCTGGTGTCGCGTCTGTTCACCCCGCGTTCGGTGGCAGCCCTGGAGGAGAAGCTGGCCGTGGCGGCCCGCGACATCGTGGCGGCGGCGGCCAAGAAGGACAGCGGCAATTTCGTCGATGACATCGCGATGAGCCTGCCGCTGCTGGCCATCGCGGACCTGATCGGCGTGCCCGAGGAAGACCGCGAGAAGCTCTTCCACTGGACGAACGCCATCATGAACACCGACGATCCCGATTTCGACGCCGATCCGACGATGGCCAACGCCGAACTGATGGGCTACGCCTACACCATGGCCGAGCAGCGCCGGCAGTGCCCGGCCGACGACATAGTGACGCGACTCGTGCAGGCCGACGTCGACGGAGACTCGCTCGGCGAGGTGGAATTCGCGTTCTTCGTGATCCTGCTGGCCGTGGCCGGCAACGAGACCACCCGCAATGCCATGACGCACGGCATGAACGCATTCCTCGAAAACCCGGACCAGTGGGAGCTTTTCAAACGCGAACGCCCGGAGACCGCGGTCGACGAGATCATCCGCTGGGCCACCCCGGTGCACTGCTTCCAGCGCACCGCCCTGGTCGACACCCAGATCGGCGATGTGACGGTGAAAGCCGGGCAGCGCGTCGGCCTGTTCTACAGCTCGGCCAACTACGACGAAGAAGTCTTCGAGTCGCCCTTCACCTTCGACATCCTGCGCAATCCCAACCCTCACCTGGCTTTCGGCGGCAACGGCGCGCACTACTGCATCGGCGCCAATCTGGCACGGATGGAGATCAAGCTGATGTTCAACGAGATCGCCGATCAGATCCCCGACATCGCCAAACTCGCTGAGCCGCAACGCCTGCGGTCCGGATGGATCAACGGCGTCAAGGACCTGCCGGTCTCCTACCACCGTTGACCGCTGGTTGACCAGCAGCGTGTTCCGTTGGTTGTTCTAGGATTCGCCCATGCGAACGCACGGGTGGTCCGGCTCGGCGCCGGCCACCGATGACGAGGCGATTGCCCGCATCCTGGCCGCGGCCGGGAAGGCGATCGATGAGCGGGGAGCGGACTTCTCGATCGCCGATGTGGCCCGCACCCTCGGCGTCACCCGCCAGACCGTGTACCGCTATTTCCCGAGCACCGACGCTCTGCTGGTGGCGGCCGCGGTCCATGCGGCCGGCGATTTCCTGGACCGATTGGCCGCCCACATCAAAGGCATGACCGATCCGGTGGAGGCGGTCACCGAGTCCATCGCCACCTCCCTGGAGTGGTTACCCGAGGACAAACACATCGGTTTGCTCGTGGCTCCCGGACGCGCGAACGCGCACACGGAGTCGGTGACCTCGGATGTCGCGGTCGACTTTGCCCGGGCCATGTTGCACAAGATGGATGTCGACTGGACCGAGGTGGGATACACCGACACCGAACTGGACGAGCTCGCCGAGCACGTGCTGCGGATCATCCAGTCCTTCGTCATCGATCCTGGCCGTCCACCACGCACGGGAGAAGCGCTGCGCAGCTACCTGACGCGGTGGGTCGGTTCGGCGGTGGCGGGCGGACATGTGGCGTCCGAGAGGCCGCCGGCCGGGGTGTAGAGGCTTTTTGGGCGTCAGCGCCGCTCGAAATGCTGGTAATCGACCGGGTCACGCCAATCCCCGCCCCATCGCCAGCCACGCTGCGCGAAGGTCCGCACCACTACGTCACCATCGCGAATCATCCCCTGGTCCGTACGGGTGCGATCCAGGTACGCCCGCGCAGTGATGGGCTGCAAGTCACCGGAAGCCGAGATGTACGGGTTGATCAGCGGGTTGATGTCGACGGCACGACCGTAGGCGTGCAGTGACCACGATCCACTCGGCAACGGCCGGCAATTGAACGCCGAGGTGTTGTTGTCCTCCATCGACAGCTCGTCGGCAGCACCCGGATAGTTGTCCACCGTGCGCATTTTCTCGATCGGGAATCGCGCCGAGTACAGGTCCCCGAAGATCCCGATCACGTCGCTCACCGCATCGCGGTGAACCACCAGCTCACCGCGATGCGAACGACCATCGAAGCCGATGTACGACAGGGTGATCCGGCGAAGATCGGTGGGCGGCACCGGGCATCCCGGCCGCCAGGTGGCACCCAGCGCGGCAGCGTCCACCGGCTGGACCCGCGCGGGTTGCTCCGGCTTCGCATTGGGCTGCGGGACCTGCGGCACGGTAGCGGCAGGTCGCGGAGCCGGCACCGCATCCGGCGCGCCACCGGCACACGCCGCCGTGCACCCGGTGAACAGGCCTACCACCAGGGCACATACGCGGACGGTTGAGATGCCCACCCCGCGACTGTAGATCGCGAAACTGGAGGCAGACAGTCAGCCCGGGGGCGAAATTAGCGCCCCAGGTGGGGTTTGCCGAGATCTAGACTTGAGACCTCGATCCAGCCGGGGGTGAGCCGTGGGGGCACTCGACGCGTTCTACACGACGTGGTCGCAGGCACGCACCACGTTCGGTGAGGGTGCTCCGACGACGGGCGATGCGTTTGACGACCGATGGCAGGGCACGGTCGCGCAGGCCTACGCCGCCAAGAACGCCGAACATGCCGCCGTCTACGGCAAGCTCGCTGATCTCGATCAGCGCATGGCCGCAGAGGTCACCCGGGCAGCCGGGGTGGTCAGCGCCGGTCGGCAGAATCTCGAACAGACCCGGGATCGAACTGCTGGGCACTGCCTGTCTCATGGCATACCAGATCAGGGACGGCGACCTCGGTGAATCGCACTTTTGCAGCTGTCTTCTGCGGCCTCACGTTGCTGACCACAGCCTGCGCTACGGACTCGTCGACATCACCGTCGCCGGCACGGAGTGATGCTGGACCAGCTGTACTTTCCGTCGAAGAGGTACAAAGTATCTCCGGGATCGCCGGATTTCATGAAGTACCGGAACTGGCCGCTTCCGCCCCTTCTCCGACCCCGAACACCCCAGAAGCGTGTCGTCCGGTGTTCGACCCGCCCGCAGTCTTCGGCACTGACTGGAGGCAGTTCCGCACCGTCGGCTATGCCACGCTGATTGACGCGCCGGCGCTCCCCATCATGGCGGATGTCCGCCAGGCGATTGCTGTCTACCCGGACGTGGCGACCGCACAGGCAACATTTGACCGGCTCGCTGCGGCGGTACCCGGCTGCATCAGGACGGGCACCGGATACTACCGCCGCACAGCGGAGAGCCCCGACCCAAACACCCTGCTACTCAACAGTGAACACGCCGACGGGGCCCACAGCGCCTATCGGCTCACCGGTACTGCGCTGATCAACTCAAACGCGCTCGGCCTCCCAGACAGCGAGCGGGTCGCTCTTGAGGTACTCGATGGTCTCGAACAAGCGGAACACTAGTGGGCGCACAGCGAATGAACATCGTCAGGACCACGCGAACCGCACTGATCGTTGTGTTTCTCTGCCTCTCCCTGGGCGGCTGCGATCTGGTCAGGCAGGCGATGAGGCCGTCGATGGATGTCGACTACAACGACCAGAAGCTCAACGATGGCCTGGAAAGGCTTCTGCATCAACAGAAGTCAGGAAATCTCAGCGACTTCACCAGCTGGGACTGGGACGAGGTGCATCTGTTCCACGAATACTCTGAACGGGAATTCATCGAGGACACCGTCGGCGCGCCGGTGATCAAGAATGATTTCTACGATTCCAAGGCCAGCCTGCTGATCTTCGAGCTCAACGGGAAACCCGTCAAGGCCGCCGGAATCAGCGGCGACTACCTACGCGGTGAGAATTTCCGGGTGACCTGGCCGACCGACGTGATGCTGCGACCGCAAGGCGGGGGATATCTCATGCTGACTGTGCCCGCGAGCTAGGAGACCTTGATGAACCTCATGCAGACGAAGCGTCGGTCCATGTTCGGACTTGCCGCGGTGGCGCTGTTCATGGCTGTTGCCTGCACCTCACCTGACGACGCGGTCGGCCGCACGCTCGGCTCCCGTGCCGAGACCTCGAACAATCCCGAGTTGATCAAAAAGGCAAGCGATTTCGGTGGGGTCGTGATACCGGCGGGAGCAGAGGTGCTGCAAGCCAGCGTAGACGGCGCGATCGACACCAGATATCAACTGGCGCTGAAAATGCCGTCCGCCGACCTGCAGGACCTCCTCGCTGAATCGCATTTCGACAAGCCACTCACCCGGGTCCATCCCCCCTTTGACCCGATCATCGCCGGTCCGCCCCTCGCGAGTTCTCCGTCGGTGGTCGGTGCTCAGGATCGCTATCGCAACGCTGAAGGGAAATCGGTATATCGCAACGTCATCGTTGACGAGCGCGAACCCACTACCCGCTTTGTCCACCTGAGCGTGTACACCACATAGTGACTTACACGACGGTCAACGGCAACGACTTCCGCGGCTCGAACACGAATGACGCACCGCCGCTGAACTTCGTCACCGCAACCTCATCGAATTCCTTTGCCGCGGTCTCGGTTTCGATCACCCGGGCGGTCCATTCCGCATCCGAGCCGATAACCTCGACGGACAGATGCGGGTTGACGGCGGCGACGACAGCCTGCAGCGGCCGGGTCTCGGCCGGCCCGGTCAGCGCCACCCAGGACCCGTCCTCGTGCGCCGGCGAGCGCCGCACCGACACCGTGTCCGGACCGAACTCGGCATCGATGTACGCCGAGGGATTGAACAACGGATGCAGCTCGAGGACCCGCATAGCCCCCTCGATGCCACCGGGCAGATCGAGCGCACGGTGAATACGCTCGGCGCCCAGTCCGGCCACGCCGATCAGCTGCTTGGTGCAGATCTCGGTGGCCAGTGCGGTGTTCGCCCCAGCCCGGGCACCCACCGCGAGAATGAATGACAGGTTCAGTAGGTGCATCTGCAGGCACACCTCGTCGGCGATGCGGACCAGCGCCGAGTGCGAGAACGCCGCGAAGTCGAGGTCCGACACCAGCGGCCCCGAGTAGTCGGACGCCCCCTCGTCGGAGGGATCGATCGGGTCCAGAACCGTTCGCGCAGCCTGGGTCCGGCCGATCACGTCGAGCGCCGGGATGTCATCGACCTCCGGGTACGACTCGTCGATGATCACCGTCCAGGCGCAGTGCGGCTGACGGTCTGCCGGGGTCCGGGGCGGCCGGTGAATCGGACGGACCTGGCACTTACGGTTGGTGGCCAGCGCGGTGGCATCGAAGGTCGGGTCCTCGATGTCGTGGCACATGCCACGCACGTAGTCCTCGCCCATCGGCTCGACGTCGAGCAGCGCACCGCAGTGATCGAGGTGGAACTCGCCGTGCCAGCGGTCATGAATCGTGTAGCGGAAATCCATGAACTGCGGCGGGGCGCCGATGTCGAGCTGCAGTCCTTTGAAAATGGTGATGACGTCGACGCCCTCGTACCGCAGCGCCTTCTGCATCCGCCGGGTATAGATCGGGCTGGACGCCGCCCACTCTTCGATCGCGATCTGGAGCATTTCCGGTCGGCCGAAATTGCTGATGCACCAGGCCATCCCGGACCGGTCGATCATCTGGCCCATGAGCAGCAACTCGGGTACCAGCTTGACCAACTCGTCCCGGGTCAGCGAGGCATACCTACTTGTCATCGAGCTCGCTCCCGGTGTTCATCTTGACCGCGGCGTTCACATTGGCGCGCCGGTCCTCGTCAAGCCCCTTCTCGGCGGCCTTGCGACGCTTGGCCACAACCTTGGACACGGTTCCGTTGAGCCCGGACCCGAGCGGGAAGCCGAGGTACTGGGTGAGGAAAATGGCGATGTCCTTGAGCTCCTCCTCGGTGAACTCACCGTTGAGCAGCGCGGCGTTCACCTGGATCTCGGCGAGATCCTGCGAGCCGACGGCGGTCACCGCGGACAACGTCATCAGCCGCTTCTCACGCATCGACAGTCCGGGCTTGGTCCAGATGGTGCCGAACAAGTGGTCGACGGTCAGATCGAAGTACGGATCCCCTTCGATGTTCGGCATCTCCCAGCCGTAGACCTCGTTCATCTTGGCCAGGCCCTTGGCGCGCAACTCGTCCATCGCAAGTTCTCCTAGTCGTTCTTGTGCGGTACGCCGAGGCCCTCTGCGAGCCGCTGCAAGGCCACCTGGGCCAACGGAAGGTCCACACCCACAACGTCACCCAGGCCGAGGGCCAGGCTCAGATCCTTCTCCCCCAGTCCGCGGGTGTGGGTGAACGCATCGTAGAGCCAGTGGTCCGGGGTCAGCTCGGCCATGTTGTCGCGCACGATGATGGCGCCCGGCCCGCTGGTCAGCGCATCGGTATGACGCACCACCCGACCTAGCGCACCCAGGTCGAGCCCGGCCGCCTCGGCCAGCTTCATCGCCTCGCATGCCGCTGCGTACGAGGTGAAGGTCAGCATGTTGCGGGCCAGTTTCATCCGGGTGCCTGCGCCGGGCTCACCGGCGTGGATCACCATCGAGCCGAACTGCTTGAGCGCCGGCTTGATCCGCTCGTAGACGGGCCGCTCGGCACCGACCATGATGGCCAGCTCACCCTTCTCGGCGGCCGCGCCCCCACCGCTGACCGGGGCATCGACGATGTGAATGCCCTGCGACCGGTACTGCTCGGCCAGCTCGGCCGCGGTGGTGTCGCTGATCGTCGAGTGGATCACGATCACGGTGTCCGGCTTGACCTTTGGCGCCAGGTCCGCGATCACCGAACGCACCTGCTCGTCGTTGAGCACCGTGATGCTGATGATGTCCGCATCGGCAACACCTGTGACGTCGTCCGCCAGCGTCGCGCCGAGCTCCGCGAATGGCTCCATGGATTCGGTGCGCACATCGAATACCGTGAACCCGCCAGGCCATTCGGCCAGGCGCTTGGCCATCGGGGCACCCATGTTGCCCAAACCGATGTAGCCGTATCGCTGCTGAGTCATGACCGGATAATCTGTCCGCCGTCGACGTTGAAGATCTGGCCGGTGATCCACTTGGCCTGATCACTCAACAGGAACAGGCACATCCCGACCAGATCCTCCGGCTGGCCCATGCGGGACAACGGGATTCCCTTGACGATGTCGGCGACCATCTCCTGCGGGGTGGTGGTCCGGTTGGCCTCGGTGTCGATCGGGCCGGGGGCAATCGCGTTGATGCGGATGTTCTGCCCGCCGAGCTCACGCGACAGCTGCTGGGTGAGGCCGTTGATGCCGACCTTGGCCAGGCCGTAGTAGTTGGCGTACAGCCAGGCCGCGGTCGAGGACTGGTTGACGATCGCGCCGCCGCCCCGCTTGGCCATCTTGCGATACACCGCGCGGGTGCACACCAGCGCGCCGTCGAGGTTCACGCTCATGAACTTCTTGTAGTAGTCCCAGTCGACGGTGAGCAGGAAGTCGAGCTTCATGCCGCCGAAGATCGCGGCGTTGTTGACCAGGTAGTCGATGCCGCCGAACTCCGAAAGCGTCTGCGCCGCCATGTCCTTGGCCGAGTCGATGTCGGAGACATCGACCCGCACCGCGAGCGCGTTGCCGCCCTCACCCTTGATGCCGTCGGCGACCTTCTGGGCACCTTCGGTGTTGATGTCGGCCACCACGACCGCCGCGCCCTCACGCGCCAGCGCTTCGGCGTACGCCTGGCCGATACCGCCACCGGCCCCGGTGACGATGGCTACCTTGTTGTCGAACTGTCCCATGTCTATTCCTTTCCGGCCGACTGGCCAGTTATTGCACGGTCTTCGCGAGATTGCGTGTCATAACTGGCCGCTCGGCATCTAGTTGGCCAAAGTCGCGACGCATTTGATTTCGGTGTATTCCTCGAAGCCGGCCAGGCCCATCTCGCGGCCGACTCCGGACTGCTTGTAGCCGCCGAACGGTGCATCGGCCGAGTACCAGATGCCTCCGTTGACGTTGACGGTGCCAACGCGCATCCGCGAGGCCACCGCCTGGGCGCGGGCGTCGTCGCCGGAGAACACGGTGCCCGACAGGCCGTACGGCGAATCGTTGGCGATCCGCACGGCGTCGTCGTCACCGTCATGCGCGATGACGGTCAGCACCGGCCCGAAGATCTCTTCGCGGGACACCCGGGCGTCGTTGTCCAGGCCGGCGATGACGGTCGGCTCGATGAAGAACCCGGTGTCCAGGTCCGCGGGACGCCCACCGCCGCACGCGAACCGGCCGCCCTCCTGCAGAGCGAGATCCAGATAGGACTGCACCCGGTCGCGCTGGCGGGCAGAGATCAGCGGGCCGCACACCGTGCGCTTGCTGTTCGGGTCACCGGGCTTGATCCCGCCCAATGTGGCTGCCGCGGCCTCGACAGCCTCGTCGTAGCGGGCCCGCGGCACCACCAGCCGCGTGGTGATCGCGCAGCCCTGCCCGGCGTGCATGGCCACCGTGAAGGCCGCCATCGAGCAGGCTCCGGCCAGGTCGGCGTCGTCGAGCACCAGGAACGCCGACTTGCCGCCCAGCTCCAGGAACACCTTCTTGAGCGTCAGTGCCGCGTCGGTCATCACCGCACGTCCGGTAGCGGTCGACCCGGTGAACGAAACCATGTCCACCCGCGGGTCTTTGGACAGCAACGCGCCCACCGAGTGATCGCTGGAGGTGACGACGTTGATCACGCCGGCCGGGAAGTCGGTCTGCTCGGCGATGATCTGACCGATGGCCGCGGCCGCCCATGGCGTGTCCGGGGCGGGCTTGAGGATCAGGGTGTTGCCTGCGGCCAGCGCCGGGCCGACCTTGGCCAGGTTGATCTGGTGCGGGAAGTTCCACGGGGTGATCGCGCCGACGACACCGACGGCCTCACGGGCGATCTTGCGGTTGGTCGGGATGCCCTGCGGCGTGGCGTAGCCGAGATCGGTTGTCCACTCGTAGCTCTCGGCAGTGTCGGCCGAGAACGCCAGATCGTCGATCGGACCTTCCAGCTGCGCGCCGGCCGTGAGCATGCGCGGGGCACCCACCTCGGCGATGGTCAATTCCCGTAATTCCTCGACATTTTCGCGCAACGCATCACGCAACTGCCGCAGGCAGCGCACCCGCAGCGCGGTGTTCGTCGACCAGTCGGTGTCGTCGAACGCACGGCGCGCCGCCTCGATGGCATTGCCCATGTCCTCGGTGTTGGCGTCGGCGGCAACGCCGAGCACCTCCTCGGTGGCGGGGTTGACGGTCTCGAATGCTCCGCCACCGCCGGCGACGAGCTTGCCGTCGATCAGCAGTTGACTCTGGCGATCGGCCAGTACCGGCATCGGTGAACTCCACTTCACGAATTCTGGACAACTGTCCGGCTGTCTCGCCTCGAACGATAGCCGCAGACAATGTCGAGCCGCAAGGGCGTACCCCATCGGACCGCAGACGACACCAGAACACGCAGTTCATTATGGCCTTCCACGGTCCACACTTGCCCAACTGCGGCATCGTCCGATAACTTGGACATGTGTCCAGCGATACGGTGTCCGCAGTCACAGAACCAGCTCCGGAGCCAGGCAAGGAGGCCCCGCGCAACCGCCGGCAGGAGGAGACCTTCCGCAAGGTCCTGACCGCCGGAACCGAGATGCTGCGCGAATCGTCCTACGCCGATCTGACGGTGCGTGCGGTCGCCGCACGCGCCGGGGTCGCACCCGCCACGGCCTACACGTACTTCTCGTCGAAGAACCACCTGATCGCCGAGATGTACCTGGACCTGGTCCGCCAGTGCCCGTACTTCACCGACGTGAACGACTCCATGACCACCCGCGTCGACAAGGCGTTGCGTGCACTGACCCTCGTCGTCGCCGACGAACCCGAGGTGGCCGCCGCCTGCACCACAGCCCTGCTGGGCGGCGGCACCGATCCGGCGGTACGCAAGGTGCGGGACCGCATCGGCGCCGAGATCCACAAACGCATCCGTTCGGCCGTCGGGCCTGATGCCGATTCCCGGATCGTCTCCGCCCTGGAGATGACGTTCTTCGGCGCGCTGGTCAATGCCGGTAGCGGCGCCTTCACCTACCACCAGATCGCCGACCGATTGACCTACGTGGTCGGACTCGTCTTGGGAGAAGACAAATGACCTTGAGAGAAGTCGAGCTGATCCTCGACCCGTACGACTACGACTTCCACGAAGATCCGTACCCGTACTACCGCCGCCTGCGCGACGAGGCCCCGCTTTACCGCAACGACGAGCTGAAGTTCTGGGCCCTGTCCCGGCACAAGGACGTGGTCGCCGGATTCCGTAACAGCGTCGCGCTCTCCAACAAGCACGGTGTCGCCCTGGACCCGATCTCACGCAACGACGAGGCCCACCGGGTCATGTCGTTCCTGGCGCTGGACGATCCGGCCCACCTGCGGCTTCGCACCCTGGTGTCCAAGGGCTTCACCCCGCGTCGCATCCGCGAGCTGGAGGGCCGGGTCACCGAGATCGCCGTGCAGCATCTGGATGAGGCGCTGCAGAGCAACAGCTTCGATTACGTCGACGATTTCGCGGGCAAGCTGCCGATGGACGTCATCTCCGAGCTGATGGGTGTGCCCGCAGAGGACCGGGTGCGCATCCGCGCGCTGGCCGACGGTGTCATGCACCGCGAGGACGGTATCGCCGACGTGCCCGAATCGGCCATCGCGGCCTCGGGCGAGCTGCTGGTCTACTACGCCGACATGGTCAAACAACGGCGCAAGCGGCTCACCGACGATCTGACCTCGGCGCTGGTGGAGGCCGAGATCGACGGCGACAAGCTCACCGACGACGAGATCATGGCGTTCCTGTTCCTGATGGTAGTCGCCGGCAACGAGACCACCACGAAACTGCTTGCCAATGCTGCATATTGGGGTTTCAAAAACCCCGATCAGCTGGCCCCGGTGTTCGACGACCACGACCTGATCCAGCCGTGGATCGAGGAGACGCTGCGGTACGACACGTCCAGTCAGATCCTGGCCCGGGCGGTCGTCGAGGACATGACGTTCTACGACACCACGGTCCCGGCAGGAGATGTGCTGGTGCTGTTGGCCGGCTCGGCCAACCGCGACGAGCGGGTCTTCGAAAACCCAGACCAATACCAGATCGGTCGTGACATCGGGTCGAAGCTGGTGAGTTTCGGCAGTGGCGCACACTTCTGCCTGGGCGCGCACCTGGCCCGCATGGAGGCACGGGTGGCGCTGACCGAGTTGTTCAAGCGAATCCGCGGATACGAGGTCGACGAGGCCAACGCCGTCCGCGTCCACTCCAGCAGTGTCCGCGGATTCGCTCACCTGCCCATCGCGGTGTCCCACCGCTGAAGCCCATCACAGTAAAGGCACGTTAAATGGCCCGTTTCGAACCCCATCCCGACCGCCGACCGGCCATCGTGGCCGGCGCGTCGTCCGGCATCGGCGCCGCCACGGCGACCGAACTGGCCGCACACGGTTTCCCGGTCGCCCTCGGTGCACGCCGCGTCGAGAAATGCCAGGAGTTGGTCGAGAAGATCAAAGCCGACGGTGGCGAGGCGATCGCGCTCCCACTCGACGTCACCGACGCCCAGTCGGTCAAGTCATTCGTGCACGGCGCCACCGAGGCGCTCGGCGACATCGAGCTGCTGGTGGCCGGTGCCGGTGACACCTTCTTCGGCCAACTCCACGAGATCAGCACCGACGAGTTCGAGAATCAGATCCAGATTCACCTCATCGGCGCCAACCGCCTTGCCACAGCAGTGCTGCCGGGCATGGTCGAGCGCCGCCGCGGTGACATCATCTTCGTCGGCTCTGATGTGTCCCTGCGGCCGCGGCCGTACATGGGCGGCTACGGCGCCGCCAAAGCCGGCCTGCTGGGCATGGCCAAGACCCTGCAGATGGAACTGGAGGGCACCGGTGTGCGCGCCTCCGTCGTCCATCCCGGGCCCACCAAGACCGCCATGGGCTGGAGCGCGCCGATGGACAAGGTCGGCGAGATGCTGGAGGACTGGGCCAAGTGGGGTCAGGCCCGGCATGACTACTTCCTGCGCGCGGCCGATCTCGCGCGGGCCATCACCTTCGTCGCGGAAACCCCCCGCGGCGGCTTCATCGCCGAACTGGAGATTCAGCCCGAGGCGCCGCTGTCCGACGTCGAGGATCGCCAGAAGCTGAGAGTGGAAGGCTGAGAACGACAATGACGAGATCAGAACTCAAGGAAGTTCAACGGGTCTCCGGAGGCGCCGAGGAACACGGCCACCTCGAAGAGTTCCGCACCGACCCGATCGGTCTGATGAAGCGCATCCGCGAGGAGTGCGGTGACGTCGGCTGGTTCCAGCTCGCCGACAAGCAGGTGCTGCTGCTCAGCGGCGCGGAGGCCAACGAGTTCTTCTTCCGCTCCAGCGATTCGGATCTGAACCAGGCCGAGGCCTACCCGTTCATGACCCCGATCTTCGGCGAGGGCGTGGTGTTCGACGCCGATCCCGAGCGCCGGGCCGAGATGCTGCACAACACCGCGCTGCGTGGCGAGCAGATGAAGGGCCACGCCGCGACGATCGAGCGGCAGGTCCGCGGGATGATCGAGAACTGGGGCGACAGCGGCGAAATCGACCTGCTCGACTTCTTCGCCGAGCTGACCATCTACACCTCGACGGCCTGCCTGATCGGCGAGAAGTTCCGCAACCAGCTCGATTCGCGGTTCGCCAACTACTACCACCTGCTCGAGCGCGGCACCGATCCGCTGTGCTACGTCGACCCCTACCTGCCGATCGAGAGCTTCCGCATCCGCGACGAGGCCCGGGCCAACCTGGTGGAGCTGGTGCAGGAGGTGATGAACGGCCGGATCGCCAATCCGCCCACCGACAAGAGCGATCGGGACCTGCTCGACGTGCTGGTGTCCATCAAGGACGAGGAGGGCAATCCGCGCTTCTCGGCCAATGAAGTCACCGGCATGTTCATCTCACTGATGTTCGCCGGCCACCACACCAGCTCTGGGACCTCGTCCTGGACGCTGATCGAACTGCTGCGCCATCCGGACTTCTACGCCAAGGTCCAACAAGAGCTCGACGACCTCTACGCCGACGGCCAAGAGGTGAGTTTCCATGCGCTGCGCCAGATTCCGAACCTGGACAATGCGCTCAAGGAGACCCTGCGGCTGCATCCCCCGCTGATCATCCTGATGCGGGTGGCCCAGGACGAGTTCGAGGTGGCCGGACACCCGATCCACAAGGGCCAGATGGTGGCGGCCTCACCGGCGATCTCCAACCGAATCCCCGAGGACTTCCCCGACCCGGATGCCTTCGACCCAGACCGGTACGAGAAGCCGCGCCAGGAAGACCTCATCAACCGGTGGACCTGGATCCCGTTCGGGGCCGGCAAGCACCGCTGCGTCGGGGCGGCGTTCGCCCAGATGCAGATCAAGGCGATCTTCTCGGTCCTGTTGCGCGAGTACGAGTTCGAGATGGCACAGCCGCCCGAGACCTACCAGAACGACCATTCGAAGATGGTGGTGCAGCTGGCCCGGCCGGCCAAGGTTCGCTACCGGAAGCGGGTTTAGGAGCGCACCCATGGGTTGCTACCGCGTTGAGGTCGATGAGGATCTGTGCCAGGGCCACGCCATGTGTGAGCTCGAAGCCCCGGACGTGTTCCGGGTTCCCAAACGCGGCACCGTCGAGATCCTCGATCATGAGCCACCCGACGAGCTCCGTGGAGCCGTCGAGATGGCCGTCGAGATGTGTCCCACCCAAGCACTATTCATCAAAGAGAAGGAATGACAATGGCGTCACGCGAAGAATTGGAAGCCTGGTCGGATCGCTGGCTCAAGGCCAACCAGGAGGCCGAGAAGGCCGGTGACTGGAAGCCGCTGGCCGACTTCTACACCGAAGATGCCACCTACGGCTGGAACATCGGCCCCAAGGAAGACGTGATGTGCGTCGGGCGCGACGAGATCCGCGACGTGGCGCTGGGCCTGGAGATGGAGGGCCTGGAGAACTGGGTCTACGAGTACCAGCGGGTGCTGATCGACGAGAAGCAGAACGAGATCGTCGGCTTCTGGAAACAGATCGCCAACAAGGGCGACGGCACCACGAGCGAGATCTACGGCATCGGCGGCAGCTGGTTCCGGCTCAACGATCAGCTGCTGATCGAGTGGCAGCGGGACTTCTTCGATTTCGGCCACGTCCAGAAGGCGTTCATGGATCTGATCACCTCTGGCGATCTCACCCCCACCATGCAGAAGCGCATCGAGCGTTCGGTGGCAGGCGAGAAATTGCCCGGTTACTACCCGCTCGGCGAAGCCCCGGTGAAGATCTGGTAGTCCCTTGCCAAGCGGTTGCTTGGGGGTGGGTGTGACGCATGCAACTAATGGCTCTAGTCTGTGATCACCGGCTCTAGTGGAAGGCACATGTCGATGAAGACAAAAGGCGCTCTCATCTGGGAGTTCAACCAACCGTGGACGATCGAGGAGATCGAGATCGGTGACCCCGTCAAGGACGAGGTCAAGATTCAGATGGAAGCCTCGGGCATGTGCCATTCCGACCACCACCTGGTGACCGGCGACATCCCGATGGCAGGGTTCCCGGTGCTCGGCGGCCACGAGGGTGCCGGCATCGTGACCGAGGTCGGCCCGGGCGTCGACCACATCCAGCCCGGCGACCACGTCGTGCTGTCGTTCATCCCGTCCTGCGGTGAATGTCCGGCGTGTCAGGAGGGCCTGCGTAACCTGTGCGATCTGGGCGCAGGTCTGCTGGCCGGCACCGCCGTCTCCGACGGCACCCATCGCATCCACTCCGTCAAGACCGGCCAGCCCGTCATCCCGATGACTCTGCTGGGCACGTTCAGCCCGTACATGGTGGTGCACAAGAGCTCGGTCGTGAAGATCGATCCGTCCATCCCGTTCGAGGTGGCCTGCCTCGTGGGTTGTGGTGTCACCACCGGCTACGGCTCGGCCGTGCGCAGCGGTGACGTCCGCCCCGGCGACGACGTCGTGATCGTCGGTGTCGGCGGTGTCGGCACCGGTGCCCTCCAGGGTGCGCTGGCCGCCGGTGCACGCAACGTCTTCGCCGTCGACCCGGTCGAGTTCAAGCGTGACAATGCGCTGAAGTTCGGTGCCACCCACGCCTACCCCGACATCTTCTCGGCGATGGCAGGCGTCGCCGAGGTCACCCACGGCCGGATGGCGCACAAGACGATCGTCACCGTCGGTGAGCTCAAGGGCGAGGACATCGACCACTACATGAACATCACCGCCAAGGGCGGCACCGTGGTCGCCACCGCGGTCGCCAACATGGCCAGCAACGACGTGAAGCTCAACCTGTCGATGCTGACGCTGCTGCAGAAGCGCCTGCAGGGCACCATCTTCGGCGGCGGCAACCCGCACCACGACATCCCGCAGCTGCTGAGCATGTACAAGGCGGGTCGGTTGAACCTCGACGACATGGTCACCCGGCAGTACAAGCTCGAGCAGATCAACGACGGCTACGCCGACATGCTCGAGGGTCGCAACATCCGCGGCGTCATCCGCTACACGGACGCCGATCGGTAACCACTCTGCGTTTTGTGGAGCCGCAGCCGTAGCGAGAACGGCTGCGGCTCCACAACTCGGTGTGAAAGGAACACATGACCGAGACATCCACTGAGACACCTGTCGTCGTCGCATCGCGGTCGTCGTGGAAATGCGTGCAATCCGGTGACCGCGAGGGCTGGCTGGCCCTCATGGCCGATGACATCCTGGTCGAGGACCCGATCGGCGAGGCCGTCACCAACCCCGACGGCACCGGCGTGCGCGGCAAGGAAGCCCTCGGCGCTTTCTACGACGCCAACATCGGGCCCAACGAGCTGACCGTCACGTGCGAGGAGACGTTCCCGTCCAGCTCGCCGAGCGAGATCGCCTACATCCTGGTGCTGCGCACCAAGTTTCCCAACGGGTTCACCGCCACCGTGCGTGGTGTCTTCACCTACAAGGTGAACGACGAAGGCCTGATCACCAACCTGCGCGGCTACTGGAACCTGGAAGCCATGGTCTTCGCGCAGGAAGAGAACTGACCAGCGGCGCGCTCGCCGGCCGCGGCGCGATCGTGGTCGGCGGCACCCGCGGCATCGGCCTGGCCGTTGCCGAACTGCTTTCCTCCCAGGGTGCGGGTGTGGTGGTCAACGGACGCGACGCCGACGCAGCACACGCTGCCGCACAGCGGATTTCCGGTGTCCCCCACGCCGGTTCACCCGCCGACCCGCAGGTGGCCGACGCGCTCGTCGACACCTGTGTGACCGAGTTCGGCCGCGTCGACATCCTGGTCAACTGTGCAGGTACCGCAGAACCGGCCGGGTCTTCCATTCTGAATGTCACCAGCACCGAATTTCGCGAGCTGCTCGACGCGCACCTGGGCACGGTGTTCGAGACCTGCCGTGCGGTCGCACCGAAGATGGTGGCCCAAGGGGGCGGCACCATCGTCAACACCAGTTCCTTCGCCTTCCTCGGCGATTACGGGGGCAGCGGCTATCCGGCGGGCAAGGGTGCGGTCAACGGACTGACGCTGGCCATCGCCGCGGAGCTCAAGGAGCACGGGGTCCGGGCCAACGTGGTGTGCCCGGGTGCCCGCACCCGGCTGTCCACCGGATCGGATTACGAGCAGCACATCACCGAACTCAACCGGCGCGGGCTGCTCGACGACGTCAGCATGCAGGGCGCGCTGGACGCGGCACCGCCGGAGTACGTGGCCCCGACGTACGCCTACCTGGTCAGCGACGAAGCCAAGGATGTGACCGGCCGCATCTTCATCGCGGCGGGCGGGTTCATCGGCGAATTCGCCCGGCCCTCAACCGGTTTCATCGGGTTCCGGGACCACAACAGCACGCCGCCGTGGACGGTCGAGGAACTGCACGAGACCATCTCCGGGACGTGACCGGAGTTCAGGAAGCTTCGCGCTCGCGCTTGGCGGCCTCGCGCGCGAGCAGCCGATCACGCTGCTCCTCGAACTTGACCACCTTTGTCTGCAGGTCTTCCAGGAACGCCGCCAGCTGATCGCGACGGGCCTCACCGGCGGCACTGAAGTCATCGCGCTCGAAGATCCGCCACTTGCGCAGGTTCGGCATGACCACTTCTTCGAGGTGCTGGCGCAGGTCGTAGATCCCGTGCTTGGCCATCAACACACCGTTGCGGCGGAAGTCCGGCATCCCCTGTCCCGGCATCCGGAAGTTCTCGACGACAGCGCCGACCGCGTCCAGGGCTTGGTCGGGCGAAAGGTCGAGGGCGGCCTCGCACATGTTCCGGTAGAAGATCATGTGCAGGTTCTCGTCCGCTGCGATGCGCTGTAGGAGCCGGTCGGCGATCGGATCGTCACAGACCTTGCCGGTGTTGCGGTGGCTGACCCGGGTGGCCAGCTCCTGGAAGGTCACGTACGCGACCGACATCAGGAATTCGGAGTTGTGCATCGCCCGCTCTTCGTCCGTGGACGTGAAGCCGTTGGTCACGTGCTCCATGCGGGCCTGCTCCAGCGCGACGAGATCGACGCCGCGGGTGACCACCAGATAGTCCCGAATCGCGATGCCGTGCCGATTCTCCTCGGCGGTCCAGCGATTCACCCAGGCTCCCCAGGGTCCGTCCTGGGAGAAACTTCCGGCGGCTTCACGGTGATACGACGGCAGGTTGTCCTCGGTGAGCAGGTTGGTGATCATCGCCGCCCGGGCCACGTCGCTCAGCTGCGATTGCTCTAGATCCCAGTCCTTGCCACCGGCGGCGGCGAAGCTGCTGCCCGACTCCCACGGGATGTAATCGTGCGGATACCAGTCCTTGGTGGTGGCCAGGTGGCGGTTGAGGTTTACCTCGGCTATCTGCTCCAGCTCAGCCTGCAAAACCGCATCGGTCAGCTCCTGCTGCATGAATCCCCTTAAAGCCGATATGTGACCACATCGGACTAGCTAAAATCCCCCGCCCATTCAGCAAAGATAGAGCACGATCGGCCTCAACGACGACTCCACGGGCAGCGCGAAACTCTCGGCGGGCCCAGATCGGGCGCTCACTATGCTTGCGACCATGGCGTCCGTCTTCACAAAGATCATCAACGGAGAACTGCCCGGGCGATTCGTCTACGAAGACGATGAGATCGTCGCGTTCCTGACCATCGCACCGATGACGCAGGGCCACACGCTGGTGGTTCCCCGGGCCGAGATCGACAACTGGCAGGACGTCGAACCCGCGGTGTTCGGCCGGGTGATGGAGGTGTCACAGCTGATCGGCAAGGCCGTGTGCCAGGCGTTCGGTGCCCAACGTGCCGGCGTGATCATCGCCGGCCTCGAGGTGCCGCACCTGCACGTGCACGTGTTCCCGGCCTACAACCTCGCCGACTTCGGTTTCGCTCACGTCGATCACAACCCGTCGGCCGAATCCCTCGACGCGGCGCAGGCGAAGATCAAAGCCGCGCTGGCAGCTCTGCAATCCTCGGCAAGCTGACGGTGAACCGGCAGCCCTGACCGGGCGCCGTGGTGACCTTGACCGTGCCGCCGTGGGCCAGCACCAGGGAATGCACGATCGACAGGCCAAGCCCGGTGCCGCCGCTCGCGCGGGTGCGTGAGGTATCCGCGCGGTAGAACCGTTCGAATACCCGGCGCGCGTCGTCCTGGCTCATGCCGGGCCCTTCGTCGCACACCTCGATGATGGCGTGGTCGTCGTCGGTGCCGACCCGCACCGTGATCCCGGCAGTTTCCGGGGTGTGCTGCACCGCGTTGGCGACCAGATTGCTGAGCACCTGGCGCAACCGGGCCTCGTCGCCGAGCACCTCGGGGGTCCCGGGGCCGTCGAACACCTCCATGCGCACCCGACGGCTCGGGGCGATCGACTGCGTGTCGTGCACGGCATCGGTGGCCAGGGTCAACAGGTCGACCCGATGCTGATCCAGCGGCCGCTGCGCGTCCAGGCGGGCCAGCAGCAGCAGATCCTCGACCAGCAGGCCCATCCGCCGGGACTCGCTCTCGATCCGGCCCATCAGCATCTCGACGTCGCGGGCGGCCCCCTGGCGGTACAGCTCGGCGAATCCACGGATCGTGGTGAGCGGGGTGCGCAGCTCGTGGCTCGCGTCGGTGATGAAGCGGCGCATCCGTTCCTCGGAGGTGCGCGCCTGCTCGGCGGAGTCTTCCGACGACGCCATCGCCCGTTGGATCTGCGCGAGCATGCCGTTGAGTGCCGAAGACAGCCGCCCCACCTCGGTACGCGGATCCCGTTCGGGGACACGACGATCCAACTGGCCGGCCGCGATGGCCGCGGCGGTGCGTTCCACCTCGACCAGTGGGCGCAGGCTGCGGTGCACGACGGCGTAGCCGACAATGCCGAGGACCACCAGCACCACCGTGCCGATGCCGACCTGCGACCAGATCAACGCGCGTACCGACGACTGCACGTCGGACAGGTCGATCGCGACCGTGGTGAGTTCACCGTTGGGGCCCTCCACCGTCATGGCCCGCCACTGCACGTCGGAATCGCCGACGGATTTGACGGTCACCGGCGCCGGACCGACGTTGTTGTCGTCGGGCAGTGCGGGTTCGGCCTCGCGGTCGTTGATCGCGATCCAGGTCCGGCCGTCCTGATCGACGCCGCGGACGTAGAAGTTCGACGGCGGGCGTGCCGGGTTCGGCCCCTCCAGGGGGGTCATGGGCAGTTGGCGCGGCTCCTGGGCCCAGCTTCCGGCGGCGTCGAGAAGCGTCTGATCGATGCGGCTCACCTCGGTGTGCCGCATGATCGAGGTCACCGCGACGCCGGAGGCCAGCAGTCCGCACGCCACCAGAACCAGTGCGACGGCCACCAGTCCGACCCGCAACGGCACACCGTGCCGCTCTACCCGGTCAAACACTCCAAAAGTATGCCGCCGATGAACGGACCTCAGCGCGGCTCACGCAAAACGTAACCGACCCCGCGCAGCGTGTGCAGCAGGCGCTTGTCGCCGGTGTCGATCTTGCGGCGCAGGTAGGACACGTAGGACTCGACGACATTGACGTCGCCACCGAAGTCGTAGCGCCACACGTGGTCGAGAATCTTGGGCTTCGACAGCACCGTGCCCGCGTTGATGATGAAGTAGCGCAGCAGGGTGAACTCGGTCGGCGACAGCGAGACCGGCTCGCCCGCCTTCCACACCTCGTGCGTGTCCTCGTCGAGCTCGATGTCGGCGAACGACAGCTTGGCGTTGCGGGGTTCCTCGACGCCCCGGCCGGACCGGCGCAGGATCACCCGCAGCCGAGCGACGACCTCTTCGAGGCTGAACGGCTTGGTCACGTAGTCGTCGCCACCGAGGGTCAGGCCGGCGATCTTGTCCTGCAGGCTGTCGCGGGCGGTGAGGAACAGCGCGGGCGCGTCGATGCCGTCGGCGCGCAGCCGGCGCAGCAGCCCGAAGCCGTCCATGCCGGGCATCATCACGTCCAGGATCACCGCGTCGGGGCGGACTTCCCTCGCTTTGTCGAGGGCAGCGGCGCCATTGGATGCGGTGTGGACCTCGAAACCCTGGAACTTCAGGCTGACGGACAGCAGCTCCACAATGTTGGCCTCGTCGTCGACGACGAGGATCCGGGCTTCGGGGACGCTCTCAGGAACTGCAGGCATGGCCATTCCCTGATGTTGATGGTGCCTCTTGAACTCAACCTGCATGCACGCTGTGCACTTCCTGTGAGTTTAGCTGTGACGCGGGTAACTACACTGACGCCCATGAACCTCGGCAAGACGCTGGTCCAGGTTGCTACCGCGCCCGTGCGAATCGGGCTGGCCGTGGCCGACGCCGGACTCGGCATCGCCAACGAGACCCTCAATGCGGTGCAGCGCAGCTTCACCGATGCGAACCCACTCAACGGCAGGTCATCGATGGCCTCACTGTTCGGTATCGACGATGCGGTGGAGCGCGCGAACCGGTTGGCGCGGCTGCTGGACGACGATGCCCCGCTGGGTCGGGCACTGGCGCCCGACGGCCCGATCAACCGTTTGCTGCGGCCGGGCGGGCTGGTCGACCAGCTGACTGCCGAGGGCGGCCTGCTGGACCGGCTGACCGCAGACAACGGCGCGGTGGCCCGGGCGGTGGCCCCCGGAGGCCTGGTGGATCAGGTCACCCTGGAGGGCGGCCTGCTGGACCGGCTGACCACCGAGGACGGCGCGGTGTCCAGGGTGATCGCGCCGGGCGGGCTGGCCGATCAGCTGCTGGCCAACGACGGACTGTTCGAGCGGGTGCTGCGCGAGGACGGGGTGGCCGACCGCCTGCTGGCCGAGGGCGGCCTGCTCGACACCCTGACCGATCCCGACGGCCCGCTGCTCAAACTCGCCGACGTCGCCGACACCCTGAATCGACTGGCGCCCGGGCTCGAGGCCCTGGCCCCCACGATCGACGCGCTGCACGACGCGGTCATCACGCTGAGCCAGGTGGTCAATCCACTGAGCAACATCGCCGACCGCATTCCGCTGCCTCGCCGTTCGTCGCGGCGGACCTCCCCGCGGCCGGTCGCCTCACAGCGAATTATCGACGCCGACGACTGACCCGTTAAGCTAGGGCGCGTTCCACCCGCCTCCTTAGCTCAGTGGTAGAGCAACATACTTGTAATATGTAGGTCATCGGTTCAATCCCGATAGGAGGCTCCAGCTTTGGCATCGGCCGTTTGTCGGTGCCTGCTCGTAGCTTCAATCCATGAGACTGTGTCGCGCTTGCGGTGCACCGCTTTCGAAGCGCAGCCAAAGAACCTATTGCGGTAATGCGTGTCAGGCTGTTGCCCGACGAGAAGCCATGACAAAGCGCTGGCTCGATTCCGGGGAAGCGTGGATCGACGGCCACCCGGGGCACTACGTTCGGCTGTATCTGGCCGACGCTCAGTCAGGCTGCTGCGCAATCTGTGGCGGAACCAGCACCTGGCAAGGTCTGTTGCTGACATTGGTGGTTGACCACATCGATGGGGACTCGACGAACAATCGACGGGAGAATCTGCGCCTGGTCTGCCCGAACTGTGACTCCCAGCTGCCGACGTACAAGGCTCGCAACCGTGGCAGGGGGCGACACTTCCGCCGCGAGCGCTACGCCAACGGCCAGTCGTTCTAGGAGACCAGGCCCCGGCCGATCATCACGAAGGCAGCCAGGGCGAAGAGCACGGTGTTGGCCAGCACGTTGCGGGGTTCGTGTAGTCGGCTGTGCGCCCACGCCGCGCCGACCATCACCACGCACAACCCGGCGGCGGCCGGCGGCGTCAGTACCGCACCGATTCCGGTGAGCCCAGGCGCGATCAACCCGATCACCGCGAGAAGTTCCATCGAGGCGGTGAAGCGGACGACGGGTATGGGAAACATGGCCACCCCGGTTTGGCCGGTGTCCAACAGCCTCTCGCGGGTCATCGTGAGTTTGGCGGTGCCGGATACGGCGAATACCGCGGCCAATACCAGTTGGGCGGCCCATAGCGTGATGTTCATGGTGGTGTCCCTTCTGTTTTGGGCATCTAGACCGTTGACGAAGGACGGTGCCCGGATGTGACACCACATGGCCGGTGTCACACATGACCGCCGCGCATCGTCTGAAGGAGTGAGGGACAAACCACCTTCGGGGAGATGCCATGGCAGACAACGCCGGTTACGAGACGATCCGCTACACCCGCCGGGCGCACGTCGGCACCCTGACGCTGAATCGGCCCGCCAAGCTCAACGCCCTGAATCCGCAAATGCGAACGGAACTCGGCCATCTCGGTGTACGGCTGGCCGAGGACGATGGGTTGCACTGCCTGGTGGTGGCGGGTGCGGGCAGGTCGTTCTCGGCGGGGCTCGATCTGGCGGAGGCGATGACGGGCACGCTGGCCCGGTTCGCCGACCGGGACCCCGACGACGAAGAAACCATCGAACTGGGCCTCGAGGTGGCAGGCGTCTTCGAGTTCATCCCAGAACTGCGGTGCCCCAGCGTCGCCGCCGTCCACGGCCACGCCTATGGCGCGGGCCTGCAACTGGCCCTGGCCTGCGACTTCCGGATTTTTGCCGAAGGCGCACGCGTCGGCCTCATCGAGGGGCGCTACGGCCTGCTGCCCGACATGGGTGCCACCTTCCGGCTGCCGCGCATCATCGGTGAGGGTCGAGCGCGGGAATTGATCCTGCTCGGCGAGATCATCGACGCCGCCGAGGCATTCCGGATCGGGTTGGCCAATCGCATCGTCCCCGATGGCCAACTCGGTTCTGCGGTGAACGAATTCGCCGAGCGACTGGCCGCCCAACCGCCGACGGCGGTGCACGGCGCGCGGGCAGCCATCGATGCCGGTTGGCGCCTGGATTCTGCGACCAGTCTGCGAATGGCCGTCGCCGCACAGGCTCGATGCCTCGCCTCGGACGAGTTCAAGGGCGTCCTTCGACCGAGCGGATCGGCATTGCGCTGACGGGCGGTCAAACCCGGGTGGTCAGCTTCCGAAGTGTCTGGTATTCGCTGTCCTTGTAGGGCCGCCCGTCGGGTTGCAGCAGATCGCTGAACCACACGTTCGGAACCTTGGTGTAGGGCTTGTCCCACGAATCCCACGGGAAATAGGTCTGGGTCTTTCCGGCCACCAGACCCCAGCTGTAGGCACCGACGTTGTGCCGCTTGGCAACCGGCAGCACGCCTTCGACGGTGCTGCCCTGATCCCGGGCCAGGTACTCGGTGCACAGGATCGGCCGCCCCAGCGGGGCGAGTTCGGCGATGCGGGCCTCGAATTCGCCGGGGCCCGCATAGGAGTGGAAGGAGATGACGTCGGAGTTGTCGAGTTGGAAGTTGTCCATCTCGCTGCGGCTTCCGCGATCCCAGCTGCCCTGCCACACACCACTGGTCAACGGCTGCACGGCATTGACCGAACGCGCCCAACCGAACACCTGGGGCAGCAGACCTCCGACGGCGTCGATCTTGTCCTTGCGCTCGACCTTGCGGTATTGCTTCGCAGGATTGTCCGGCTCGTTCCAGAGGTCCCAGCCCAGGACCCGGTTGTCGTTGCGGAACTGGCTCATCACCCCGACCACGTAATCGCGCAGAGCGGGGCGGTAGCGAGGGTCGTCGATACGTTGTGCGCCCGGGCTCTGCACCCAGCCAGAGTTGTGCACGCCGGGCGTCGGCGCCCGCTGTGCCCCGAGCTGGGGGTGCGGATCCCAGCACGAATCGAAGAAGACGAACAGCGGCTTGATTCCTTGACGCGCCGCGATCCCGACGAATTGGGCCAGCCGGCTTTGGAATCCGGCTCGGTCCTGCGCCCACAGCAGGTCGTGCAGGAAGACCCGTACGGTGTTGAACCCGAGGAGCCGGCACGCGCCCAGCTCACTGTCGATGCGCCGCGCATCGTAGGTGCCCGGCGAGAACATCTCGATCTGGTTGATCGCGTTCGACGTGATGAAGTTGGTGCCGACGAGCCAACCCTGCGCCTGATACCACGCGTTGGCACGCTCAACCGGCCACTGGCCCGCTGCCGCCGTCGCGCGAGGGATCACGGGAAGTGTGCTCAAAGCCGCGGATGCGGCCAGTGCCAGCGGGATCTTCAGGGCCGTTCGACGGTGCACTTAGTGAACATAGTGGGGCTCAGCAAAGAACCTTCGCTCACGGATGACATTGCAACCATTGAGGTTTCAGATCGTTATCAACTCGGCACCCTCAGAGCCGGCCCACGGTGAAGTCAGCGGCCTGGCCGGGCATGCCGTTGAGCAGGTAGGCACTGTGCGCGAAGTTGGGGACCCCCGCCGGTGTTCCGTCGCAGATGGTGTCGCCGGGCTCGCACAACTCGATGGTCTTGCCCTTGTACCGCGGGCCGATCACCATCGCCGGCGCACCGATATCGCGCATGAACTCGTCGGACGGCGTGCCGAGCAGCACCACCGAGGCCACATGGTCGGACACGGCGGGAGCCATGGGTTGGGGGATGAACTGCTTGTACTCGGGCGGGATGCCGTCAGGAATGGCGGCCGCGGTGGTGTAGCCCGCTACCACCGCGCCCTGGGAGTATCCGCCCAGAACCACCTTGGTGTTGGGACAGTCCCTGGCCGTGGCCTCGATGTGGCCGGACGCGTCCCGGATGCCGTCGACAACCGTCCTGGCGAACTCGATGCGGTCACCGAAATTCCCGCTGGCCTGATAGTTGACGGGATACACCTCGACCGAGCGTTGCCCGGCACGCGCACGCAGCGCGTCGACGAACGTCTGTCCCGGTCCGCCGACGCCCGGCGGCTCGTAGGTGCCGCGGGCGAACACCACCTCGACGTCGGGGCACGGCTGCGCGGATGCAGCGGGCAGTGGTGCGATCGGGACGGCGCAGGCGGCGATCAGCACCGCACCCTGGACCAGTTTCAAGACGTTCATTTGCGACTCCACGCGAACCGGATCGTTCGAACGTTTTCAGTTCCCCATGCTGGCACATCCGAAACCTGGATGACAGGGTCCGCAAATATTGACGGGGACCTATCCCAGCGGTACGTCCAGATAGGGCCGAGGATCGGCCGCGCCCGGGCCGTCGAAATGCCACCACTCCCCCGAGTACACCGTCAGCCCGCCGGCACCCATTGCCTCACGCAACCGGGCCCGGTTGGCCTGCGCAGAGGGGCTCACCCCGTCGGTGGCGTAGGCCAGGCTGCGCGGAGTGAAGTCGTCGAACCCGGTGCCCATGTCAGCCCCGGCGATCGTCACGTCCACAGAGCGGCCTGCCTCGTGGCTGCGTGCATACGCTGACGGCCGGGCCACCCAGTTCGGGTTGGACACCACCTCGAACATCTTGACCTGCACCTCGTGTGGCCGATAGCAGTCCCAGAACACCAGGGTCTGCGGTCGCAGCGCGGCCGCAGCGGCCGCCAGCCCGGAGGCCATCGACTCGTGCACCAGACACGGCGCCCCGGGCGGATAGAGCCTCTGGCCGACGAAGTTGTCGCTGGTCGCGTACCGCAGGTCGATCACCGCGTCGGGGACGATTGAGCGCACGTCGACCAGGCCCGCCTCGGCCGCCGGCCTGGCGAACGACGCCGGCGCCGAGGCGACCGAGACGGCGATGGCGGCGGTCGTCAGCACCGCCGCCGCCAGCGGCCGGGTCCGTGCGGAAATGACACTCTCTTCTTCAGGCATGTTGCTTTCCGATGTACGATAACCACACTCTTATTCAGCGTCGGAGCCTCCGGCGGCCATTTACTTACGCGCAGAAGTAACCGACGGATTGGAGCGATCCTATGGCGTCAGCCGTACCGGAGACCGTCGCAACCCGCTATGCCGGCAGACGGGTCGAGCGGGTCGAAGACACCCGCCTGCTCACCGGACGCGGTACGTACGTCGACGACATCACACGGCCCGGCATGTTGCACGCCTGCTTCGTCCGCAGCCCCTACGCGCATGCGAAGTTCACCGTCATCGATGCCGCCGCAGCCCTGGCGCTGCCCGGCGTACATGCGGTGCTCACCGCCGCCGACCTGAACCCTGAGGTCAAAGAGGCCTGGCATGCCGTCGCGGGCAAGGATGTCGCCGACACCCCACGGCCACCCCTGGCCGAGGGCGAGGTCAAGTTCGTCGGGGATCCGGTGGCGCTCGTCATCGCCGAGAACCGCTACATCGCCGAGGACGCGGTCGATCTGGTCGACGTCGACTACGAGCCACTGCCCGCGATCGCCGACTTCCGGCAGGCCCTCACCTCCGAGGTGTCCGTTCACGAGGCTTTCCCCGACAACAACGCCGGCGGCTTGGCCGGCATGCCGCCCGACGAAGAGGTCTTCGGCTCCGCCGCGCATGTGGTGAAAGAGCACGTCTACCAGCAGATGCACGTGCCGGTGCCGATCGAGACGCGCGGCATGGTCACCGAATGGTCGGCGACCTCCGGCGAGCTGACCATCTGGGCCTCCACTCAGACCCCGCACGAACTGCGAGCCTTCGCGGCCCGGCTGCTCGGCATCCCGGCCCAACATGTGCGAGTCATCATGCGCGACACCGGCGGCGGATTCGGCCAGAAGGTCGTCCCGATGCGCGAGGACATGTGCATCATGCTGGCCGCCCGCAAAGTTCCCACGGCGCTCAAGTGGATCGAGGACCGCCGCGAGAACCTGATGTCGGCCGGTCAGTCCCGCCACGTCGACGGCGACGTGCGCATGGCTTTCGATGACGACGGCACCATCCTGGCGGCCGACATCGACTTCATTCAGGACGTCGGCTCGTACCCGACCCCGTACCCCGTGCTGACCACCGCGGCCATCGGCATGTTCTTCCCCGGCCCGTACCGGGTGCCCAAGGCCAGCTTCAGCTACAAGACGGTGTTCTCCAACACCGCGGGCCTGCACGCCTACCGCGGGCCGTGGCAGTACGAAACCCTCACCCGCGAAATACTTCTCGACATCGCCGCCCGCAAGATGGGCATGGATCCCGTCGACCTGCGGCGCAAGAATCTCCTGCGCCGCGACGAGATGCCGTACTTCAACCCCAACGGCATGCCCTATGACCACGTCGCCCCGATCGAGACCTTCGAGCAGGCCGTCAAGATCCTCGACCACGAGGGCTTCCGAAAGGAGCAGGCCGAGGCGCTGGCCCAGGGCCGCTACCTCGGGCTGGGCTTCTCGGCCTACATCGAGCCGACTGGTGCGGCCACGGGGCACCTGGCCAGCGAGGGATGCACGATCCGGATGGAGCCGACCGGCAAGATCAACGTGTACGTCAACGGCGGATCCACCGGAAACAGCTTGGAAACCACCGTCATCCAGCTCACCGCCGACGCTCTGGGCGCCGACATCGACGACGTCGCCACCATCCAGGGCGATACCGCGGTGACCCCCTACGGTGCAGGCACCCAGGGCAGCCGCAGCGCCCCGATGACCGCGGGCGCGGTCAACGAGGCCGGCACCATCCTGCGCAACCAACTGGTCGCGATGGCCGCCGCACGCCTGGGCGTCGAGGAATCCGAGATCGAACTCGGCGGGTCGAAGGCGATTGCGCGCAACAATCCCGAAAAGAGTGTCAGCTTCGCCGATCTGGCCTTCCGCGCCCACTACGAGCCGCAGATGCTGCCGCCGGGCATGTCAGCGTCATTGGAGGCCACCGCCCGCTACACCGCACCGCCGACCGCCCCGATCCACTGGGCCAATGCCACCCACGCCTGTACGTGTGAGGTCGACGTGGTCACCGGGCACGTCACCCTCACGCGCTACATCGTCAGCGAGGATGTCGGCCCGATGATCAACCCCAACGTGGTCGAAGGCCAGATCGCCGGCGGCACCGCCCAGGGCATCGGCGGCGCGCTGCTGGAGAAGCTCTCCTACGACGACGCCGGAAACCCGCTGTCCTCAACATTCGTGGACTATCTGCTACCCACCGCCACCGAGGTCCCGACGATCGAGTACGGCCACGTCGAGATCCCCGGCCCCGGCGTCGGCGGCTACAAAGGTGCGGGCGAGGGCGGTGCCATCGGCTCGACGCCCGCGGTGATCAACGCGGTGAACGACGCGTTGGCCCCGCTCGGCGTCACCCTGACCACCCTGCCCGCCACCCCGTCGGCCATCGTCGAAGCCATCGAGCAGGCGCAGGAACCCCGCTCGCAGGAGAACCAAGGAAGGGATCACTGATCGTGGAGCTCAACAACGAATTCCGGGTCGCGGTACCTGCGGCGAAAACCTGGGAGGTGCTCACCGACGTCGAGCGCGTGGCGCCCTGCCTGCCCGGCGCCACCCTACTGAGCGTCGACGGCGACGATTTCACCGGCGCGGTCAAGGTGAAGGTCGGCCCGATCACGGTGTCCTACAAGGGCGATGCGACGTTCCAGGAAAAGGACGTGGCCGCGCAGCGGGTGGTCCTCAAGGCCAACGGCAAGGAGACCCGCGGCAACGGCACCGCGTCGGCCGTCGTGACCGCCCAACTCAAAGACGAGGGCGCCGATTCCACGCTCGTGGTCGTCACCACCGATCTGGCCATCTCGGGCAAGGCCGCCCAGTTCGGCCGCGGCGTGCTGGCGGACGTGGCGGGCAGCCTGATCGACCAGTTCGCCCGCAGCCTGGAGGCCGAACTCCTCGGCGGGACGGCCTCGGCGGCCGAAACCGGTTCCACCGCAGGGTCACCCGAGCAGGCACCACATGAAGCTGCGCCGATCAACGCACTCGCCTTGGCCAAGGTGATGGCGGTGCCGATGGCCAAGCGGTTCGCGCCGGCCATCGGCGCGGTCGCGGCCGCAGGTGTGCTCGGCTTCCTGTTCGGCCGAGCGGGTCGCAACAAGCGTAAGAGCAGCGGGCTGACCACCGAGGATCTGCACGCCGCGCTGCTGCGGTTGGTGTCATGAAGCCCGCCCCTTTCGCATACCACCGGCCCACCACGGTCACCGAGGCGGTGGCCATGCTCGGCGAGTACGGCGAAGACGCCAAGGTCCTGGCCGGCGGCCAGAGCCTGGTGCCGATGCTGGCGATGCGCCTGACGCACTTCGACAACCTGATCGACATCTCGCGGCTGCCCGAGCTGAACGACATCACCCTGCAGGGCAACGAGGTTCGGATCGGTGCGGCAACACCGCACGCCATGGTGGGGCTGGACGACGAGATCGCCGATTCGGTACCGCTGCTGACCCTGGCCACGCCGCACATCGGTCATTTCCAGATCCGGAGCCGTGGCACGCTCGGCGGCGCGATCGCGCACGCCGATCCGGCGGCCGAGTATGCGGCCGTCGCCCTGGCGCTCGATGCGACGATCGAGGCCACCTCGGCGCGTGGCACCCGTCAGATCCCGGCCGCTGAGTTCTTCACCGGCCTGTGGGAGACCGCGCTGGACTCCGACGAGATCCTGACCGCAGTACGCTTCCCGGTCGCATCGGGCCGCAGTGGCTTCGGGATCGCCGAATTCGCCCGACGCCACGGCGATTTCGCGATCGCCGGCGCTGTGGTCGGATTCGAGCTCGATGAGGACGACCGGATCACGCGCTGCGGTATCGGCCTGCTCGGACTCGGCTCTACCCCGCTGCGAGCCACCCCGGCCGAGTCGGCGGTCATCGGGACCCCGATCGGCGGCCTCACCGCCGACGAGATCGGCCGGCTCGCGATGTCCGAGCTCACCGACATTCCTTCCGATCTGCAGGGCACGGCGTCGTACCGGGCCCGGGTCGGGGCCGCCATGGTTTCCAGAGCCTGGACCCAGGCAACCACGCACGCCGAGGAGGCCCTCAATGCATGAACTGCCGGTTGCGGTTTCGGTCAACGGGCGCGACTACCAGGGTGTGGTCGAGCCGCGCGTCACGCTGGCCGATTTCCTCCGGGACAACTGCGGTCTCACCGGTACCCACCTCGGCTGCGAGCACGGCGCCTGCGGCGCCTGCACGGTCCTGCTGGACGGGCAGGCGGTCCGGTCATGTCTGGTGTTCGCGGTTCAGGTGGACGGCCAGGAAGTGACCACGGTCGAGGGCATCGCCGGCCCGGACGGGCAGCTGTCCCCGGTACAGGCCGCGCTCAAGGAGTGCCATGGCCTGCAATGTGGCTTCTGCACACCGGGATTCGTCACGTCGATCACCGCGATGCTGCGCGACAACCCGAATCCCAGCGACGAGGAGATCCGCGCGGGGCTTTCGGGCAACTTCTGCCGCTGCACTGGCTACCAGGGCATCGTCAACGCGGTGCACCGGGTCTGCGAACACGCCGACAACGACGCCGAGCTCAAGCCTCTAGCTCAGCAATGACTTTCGCGATGCGCCGGGCCCGGGTCTCGGCAGCCGCCGTTTCAGTCGCACGCTCCTGAGTATCTGGACGGCCATGTTGGTGGAGGTCAGCATCGGAAAGACGCCGAGGAACGTGCGTTCCGACGGGGTATGCCCGTGGAGTTGCTCGAGGCTGCCGAAGACGTAGAAGCATCCGATACAGAACAGGGTGGCCGGAACGGCGAACGCCAGGACGCTGCCACGGACGGAGAGCACCTCACGCGCCAAGGTCAGCTCGTCGTCCGAGAGCGCCTCCCGTTTACGCACCTTGCGCAAAGTCGCCTGCAGGACGCCGATGTCGAGCTTCGACGTGACGTGAGGCTTGCTCATCGACCGCCTCGTGAACACGAACGCGATGATCGCGAACACCCAGATCAATGAGAAGAAGACGATCGACAACAGGCCGAAGAGAGTGGAGGTCGTCATGTCACACCTCTGCTTCCTGCCGCAGCGGACCCGGCTGTGGCGAGCGCTGCCGTAGTGGTCGCTGTCGGATGAAGGTCGGCCACCAGAACCACGGTCCGAGCATTCGTAGCAGGCACGGCACGATGAACGACCGGACGATCAGGGTGTCGAGCAGCAGGCCGATGCAGACCGTCGATCCCACCTGACCGATGGTGCGCAGATCACTGATCAGCATCGCCAGCATCGTGAACGCGAACACCAGACCCGCGGAGGTCACCACTCCACCCGTGCTGCCGAGCGCCCGGATCAGCCCGGTGTTCAATCCGGCGCCGGTCTCCTCCTTGACCCGGGAGATCAACAGCAGGTTGTAGTCCGAGCCGACCGCGACCAGGATGATGAAGGTCAGCGGCAGCACCAGCCAGTGCAGGTGCAGGCCGATCAGGTGCTGCCACACCAGGATTGACAGCCCGAACGCTCCGGCATACGAGAACGCCACCGTGCCGGGAATGACGAAGGCCGCCACCAGACTTCGGGTCAGATAGAGCATGATCAAGAAGATCAGCACGATCGCGGCGATCGCCACGATGAGCAGATCGGACGCGGCGTAGGCCTTGATGTCCTTGTTGTTCGACCCCGCGCCGCCGATGTAGATCTTGGCGCCGGCCAGTGAGGTTTCCTTGAGTGCCGCCTTGATCGCGTCCGGGAACTGTTCGACGTGGTCGATTCCCTCCGGGCCCATGGCGTTGCCCTCATGGGTGACGATGAACCTGGCGGCCTTGCCGTCCGGCGACATCATCAGCTGCATACCCGTCTTGACGTCCTCGTTGTCGAACGCCTCTCTGGGGATGTAGAAGAAGTCGTCACTTCGGGATTGGTCGAAGTCGTTGCCCACGTTGATCAGATCGGAGAACGTCTGATCGGTCTGCGTGGACTGCAGGTGCGCAGGTCCGTAGTTGTTGGTGATCACGCCGAGCAGGGACCGGGTGTCGCCCAGCATGCGTTCCAACTGCGAGATCATCTGCGGCAGCAGCTGGTCGATGGCCTCGAACGACGTGACGGCGTTGGTGATCTGCGCATCGAGGCTGTCGATGCCGTCCAGCGAGTCGAACAGCGATCGCATTGCCCAGCACACCGGGATGTCGAAACAATGCGGCTCCCAGTAGAAGTAGCTCTTCAGCGGCCTCAGGAAGTCGTCGAGGTTGGAGATGCCGGCGTTCATGTCATCGGTGACCTGTTTGAGGTTCTCCAACGTGAGCACCGTCGAGTGGAGTTCGTCGGACATCTTCTGGGTCAGCCCGATCACCTGCTGCAGCACCTCGACCGAACGCGCCTGGATCTCGGCCTGCTTGTCGGTGTTCTCGTTCTGTTGCTCGTTGAACGGCAGTTGCTGACCGCTTCCGCTGCCCTGCGTGGTGAACAGGTACGGGATCGTCGCGTGCTCCAACGGCCGGCCCAAGGGACGGGTGATGCTCTGCACCATGGCCACACCGGGCAGGCGGATGAGGCTCTTCGCGACCCGGTCCAGCGAGATGAAGTCCGCCGAGTTACGCATGTCGTGATCGCTCTCGATCATCAGCATCTCGCTGAACAGCTTGCTCTGCGAGAAGTGCCGGTCCGACGCCTCGAAACCGAGATTGGCTGAGCCATCGGCAGGTTGGTACGAGCGGTCGTCGTAGCTGACCCGGTAGGTGGGAACGAACACCGCCCCGATCATCACGACCGCGCAACTGGCGACGAAGACGGGTTTGGGCCACCGCACCACACTCGTCGCGATCCGTCGGTACAGGTGTCCCTTGGCCGCCCGTTTCGGATCGAACAGGCCGAACATGCTGCCGAGGGTGAGTATCGCCGGTGCGAGCGTCAGGGCGGCGGCGATGGTGAACAGCATGCTGATGGCGACGGCCGGGCCCATGGTGTGGAAGTAGTCGAGACGCGCCAGGCTCAGGCAGTAGCAGGCGCCGGCGATGGTCAGCCCGGAGCCGATGATGATCGGGGCGACGCTGCGATAGGCGGTGTAGAACGCGCCTTCCCGGCTTTCGCCGGCCTGCCTGGCCTCCTGATAGCGGCCCAGCAGAAAGATGCCGTAATCGGTTCCGGCGCCCAGGGTCAGCGCCACGACGATGTTCACCGCGAACGACGACAACGGGATGAGGCCGAAGTGCCCGAGGGTGGCGATGACGCCCTTGGCGACGAGCATCTCGATCAGGACGCTGACGAGCGGTACCAGCAGGGTGGAGACCGAGCGGTAGACCACCAGGAGCATGATCACGATCAGGATGATCGTCAGGATGGTGATGTCGTTGAGGCTGGAGTTGGCGATCGTCAGTGTGTCGGCGGCCAGTGGTGCGGCCCCGCTGACGTAGACCTTCAGCCCGGGTGGCGGAGTGTCGTTGGCGATGAGGTCGCGGACGGCGTTCACCGACTCGTTCGCCTGGAGCTGGCCGATGTTGCCGGCGAGTCGCAGCAGGACGAATGTCGCCTTACCGTCGACGCTTTGGGCGCCGGCCGCGGTGATCGGCTTGCCCCACAGGTCCATGACGTACTGCACGTGCTCCGGATCCTGCTTGAGCCGGCTCATCAGGTCGTCGTAGTACCGGTGATCGCCGTCGTCGAGCGGCCGGTCGGCTTCCAGCACCAGCATCGTCAGGCTGGTGGAGGTGGACTCCTGAAACTTCTCGCCGATGCGCAGCATCGCGACCTGTGACGGTGCGTAACTCGGGATCATCGAGCCTGCGAGTTGTTCGGCAACGCGTTCCACCTGCGGGATGAACGTGTTGGTGCTGACGGCGAGGAGGGCCCAGAAGACGATGATCGGCACCGCCAACACGCGTACGGCACGGGCGACGGCCTGCCCCTTCGCCCGGTGTGCGCTCATGCGGACTTCACCCGGCAGGTGACGTCCGCATCCGCATGGGTCGACGATTGTTCATCGCGCACAACGTCGTTCACGAGCATCCGGCAGCCCACGTTGCCGCCGTCGACCTGCGCCGAGATGCTGCCCGACACGACGGTGAGTGTCGTCGTCTCCGTGTGCGTCCACGGCAGCTCGGTGATGTCGACCTTGTGCGGGTGGCCGTTGATGTCGATGTAGCTCAACATCCCACCGTTGCCGACGGTCCCGAACAACTCATAGGTGAGCCGCTTCGGGGTGAACTGCTCGGGTGCCTGAGCGGTCAGGACCGACGGGACGGGCCCCGGCTCCGACATCTGATGCACCTTCCACACGGCGACCGATCCGATACCGACCGCGATGACGGTGACCAAGGGGAGCCAGCCCTTCTGCAGGAAGGTTCCGTCGAGTGGCCGTCGGGTCGCTCGGTCGCCACGCTCATTCGCCGGCTGGTCAACGATCATGACGGCTAGATATATCGCATATAGGAACTATCTATCAACCCCTATGACCACCAATCCGCAGCGTACGGCGAGTCTGCGACTTCGCTGTGCGCCGCGAATTAGCAATAATGGTCAACCGTTAGCGCGTGAACCCACGCCACATCAGCCCAAGCCCACGCCCCTCAGTTTCCGGCGCATTACTTCCTGCAAGTGATATAAATACCTCGTGAGCGATACGCCGAGCAGCAGAGTGGAAGCGATCTCGGCCATGCTCGTCTCGAGCGCTGATCTGATGTGGCGACATCTCGCTGACCGCAAAGGCCTGAGTGCGAGCGCAACACTCGTTCTGGTGCGCCTCAACCGCGAGGGGCCCATGAGGGTCACCGCACTGGCCGAGGCGGAAGGTGCGAGCCAATCGGGCATGACGCAGCTTGTTCAGCGACTGGAACAGCAGGGGCTGGTGGAGCGGTGCGACGATCCCGACGACGGACGGGCATGCCTGGTCAAGGTCGGAGAAGGCGGCCGGCAGTTGTGGGAAGAGCGCGCCGACATCCGCAAGCAGCGCATCGCCACGCTCCTCGCCGGACTGTCGGATGACGACCAGGTGACCCTGTGGCTCGCCGCACAGGTCGCGGCGCGACTGGTCGACCAGATGCGCGAGATCGCCGATACTCCGGCAGATGCCGAATCCGAGGGCGTTGCCTGATCGGACGGCCGCCGAGAACTTCGACTTCCGCCATAGTTCGAACCAACCCGGTAAGAGTGGAGTCATGAAGATCGGATTCATCGGCCTGGGCAACATGGGTGCGGCCATGGCCGCCAACCTGCTCAAAGCCGGTCACGAGGTCACCGCGTACAACCGCTCCCCCGACAAGGTGACCGCACTGGCCGCCCAGGGGGCACAACCGGCCGCCTCGGTGGCCGACGCCTGTCAGGGCGACGTCGTCGTCACCATGTTGGCCAACGACGACGCGGTGCAGGCGGTGACATTCGGCGACGACGGCATCCTCGCCTCGCTGTCCGAAGGCGCCGTCCATGTCTCGTCGTCGACTGTCAGCACCGCCCTGGCCGAGCGCCTCACCGAAGCCCATGCCGCGGCGGGCCAGGGTTTCGTCGCCGCCCCGGTGTTCGGCAGGCCCGAGGCCGCCGCGGCGGCCAAGTTGTTCGTCGTTGCGGCAGGCGCCCCGGCCACAGTCGAGAAGGTGTCGCCGATTTTCGATGCCATCGGGCAGCGCACATTCGTCCTCGGCGAGGACCCTCAAGCCGCGAACCTCGTCAAGATCAGCGGCAATTTCCTGATCGCCTCGGTGATCGAATCCCTCGGTGAGGCAATGGCACTCGTGGGCAAGGCCGGAGTGGACCGACAGCAGTACGTGGAGCTGCTGACCTCGACGCTGTTCGACGCTCCGGTGTACCGCACCTACGGGGGTTTGCTGGCCCGTGAGGAATTCACCCCGGCCGGATTCGCCGCCACGCTCGGCCTCAAGGACGTGAAGCTGGCACTGAGTGCGGGTGAGGACCTACAGGTACCGCTTCCCGTCGCCAGCCTACTGCGGGACCGGTTCCTGACCCTGCTGGCGACCGGCGGCGGAGATCTCGACTGGTCCGCGGTTGGCGCACTCAGCGCGTGGGAGGCCGGCTCAGCGCACCCGGCCTAGATATGACAATGCCGGGGATTGCGGCCAGTACCGACCGCAATCCCCGGCACAATGTCCGTCCTGAGTTACTCGGCGACGACGCCACGCAGGCCGTCGACGCCGTACAGCGGCTCCAGCATTCCCGAGATGTCGGGACCACGGCGCAGGCTGTGCCCACCGTCGACGCCGATGGACTGACCGGTGATCCAGCCCGCGGCGTCACTGAGCAGGAACACCGCCAGGTTGGCGATGTCCTCGACCTCACCGAACCGCGGCATCGGCGTGCAGGCCTTGTAGTCGTCGCGAGCTTCCGGGAGCTCGAAGACCGGGCCGACCATCTCGGTGCGGGTCAAGCCGGGCCGGATGCTGTTGAACCGCACCGAGGACGGCCCGAGCTCGTCGGCGGCCAGCTTGAGCAGATGATCGAACGCCGCCTTGCTCACGCCGTACGCACCGAACCACCGGTGGGTGTTGGTCGAGGCGATCGACGAGATGCCGACGAACGAACCGCCGCCGGCGCGGACCATCTCCCGGCCGGCGTGCTTGATCAGGTACATCGTTCCGTTGACATTCAAATCGACCGTCTGGCGCCACAGTTCGGAGTCGATCTGGGTGATCGGACCGATGGTCAGCGACCCACCGGCACTGTGCACCACACCGTGCAGCTGGCCGTTCCAGGCGGTGGCCGCGTCGACCGCGCGGCGGACCTCGTCCTCGTCGGTGACGTCGGCAGGTTCGTAGCGCACCGATCCGGGTCCCTGGGCACCGAGCTCCTCAGCGGCCGCGCTCAGCTTGTCGGCATTGCGCCCGATCAGCAGGGCATTACCGCCGGCGGCGACGATGGCAGCCGCGGCGCCCTTGCCGATGCCGCTACCACCACCGGTGACAAGATAAGTTCGATCCTCTAACGAAATGTGCATGGTCATGGTGTATCACGCCGAGCGGGCTTGGGAGCCCCCAACGTCCGCCAGTCGGGAACATCGGGCGGCATGCCCACCGGCCAGCGGTTCTCGTTGGCCGACGCCCAGTGCGCGTGCCCGAGTTCGTGAATGTGGAAGGCATGGCGCAGCGCTTCGGTGAAGCCCATCGCGTCGCTGGCCGCGTTGACGGAATCCTTGATCAGCAACGCTGCCATCGTCGGCCGTTCGGCGATGCGCCGCGCGAATTCCAGTGTCTTGTCTTCGAGTTCGTCGCGCGCGAAAACCTTGGACACCATGCCCAACCGGTAGGCCTCATCGGCATCGATCGAATCACCGGTCAGCAGTAGCTCTTTGGCCTTGCGGGCCCCGAACTCCCACGGGTGGGCGTAGTACTCGACGCCCGGCATCCCCATCCGCACCCCGACGACGTCGCTGAACTTGGCGTCATCGGCGGCCACGATCAGGTCGCAGGCCCAGATCAGCATCAGGGCCGCCGAGATCGCGTTGCCCTGCACCTGGGCGATGGTGATCTTGCGCAGATCACGCCACCGCCGGGTGTTCTCGAAGTAGAAGTGCCACTCCTGCAGATAGGTTCGCTCGGTGACGCCGGCCGCGGTGGCACCGTGGGAGCGGAACGTCGGGTGTTGGGTCGGTCCCGGCTGACGCTCGGCCAACGCTTCTTCGGAACCGAGGTCATGGCCCGCCGAGAAGTTCTTGCCACGCGCACCCAGGATCACCACGCGGACCGCGTCATCGGCCTCGGCCCGGCCGAACGCCTCGTCGAGTTGCACCAGCAGTGTCCGGGACTGGGCGTTCTGCGCGTCCGGACGGTTCAGCCAGATCCGGGCGATGCGTCCGTCATCGAGTGTCTCGTACTCGACCTGGCGGGCTGTGTCGTCGGCACTGACCATTTCGGACCACCTCTTAGGCAGAGTAAGTACGTTACGGACTGCACACTACGTGTATCGCGCAACCGGGCTCACACCGGGATCACAGCTACTTCACAGCGGGACGTCCGGCACCGTCGAACCCGGGCTAATTACGCAGCTATTTTCCCTTGTAAAGAGTAGGATGCCGATAGGCAACGACATCATCTACAACCGTCGCCAGACCACTTCGGCCGGATCATCAGCAAATCTTCCAAGGCCCTCAAGAGAAAGCATGACAATGGCTATCTCCCCATCCAGCATCCGTCGCTTCGCCGTCGCGGCAGGCATCGCAGCAGCCATGGCCGCGGCCCCCACCCTGACGGTGCTGTCGACACCCTCTCAGTCACTGGCCTCGTGCCCCAACGGGGAAACCGAGGACACCTTCACCAACATGTGCGTCCCCGACATCGTGCCGAACTCTCCGAACGCCTTCAGCCCGACCGCAGGCAACCCGAACCTGCCGTCGGTGAACGTGCCCGATGGTGGCGGCTCCATCCCCTGCACCGGCGCCAACTCCGGCCAATGCATCGGCCTGGCCGAAGAGCAGCAGGCCGAAGGGCCTGAACCTGTTCCGCAGTCGACGGTGGGCAGCAGCCCGACCGTGCACGGCTCCATCGGCTGACCCAGCCGTACTGCAGAGATCCCACAGTAAACCCTCAGTAGTCCTAGACTGCTGAGGTGAAATCTCTTGTCGCGCCCGTCGTGCTGACTGCCGCCGGCGCCGGTTACGCACTGTCCCTGTGGCTGGGCGCGCCGATCGCACATGCGACGTGCACGTCCGGTGAGGAAGAGGACGTCTACACGACCACGTGCACCCCTTTTCTGGTGCCGAATTCACCGTCGCCGTTCAGCGCGATCCCCGGCAATCCGGATTTGCCGGCGGTGGACCTCCCCGGCGGAGGCGGAGCCATCCCCTGCACCGGAGGAAATGCCGGTGAGTGCATCGGCCTGGCCGAGGAGGACGAGGCCGAGGGGCCGCGGGCAATTCCCCGGTCGACCATCAGCGCCAGCCCGTAGAACTCCCAGCCAACTGGTAGATCTGATGCAGATCTCTCACAGCCTCCATACAATCCCACCGAACGAACAATCGAATACCTAGAGAAAGAATGACGATGGCGACCTTCCCGATCTCGATGCGACGACTGATCTTTGCCGGCGGATTTGCGGTCGCCGCAGCCACCGCCCCGGCGATCGCAGCCTTCGCCGTACCCATGTCGACCGGCCCGGCGGTGGCCTGCCCGACGGGCGAGGAGGAGGACCTCTACACCGGCAACTGTGTCCCGCACACCGTGCCGAACTCCCCCGGCTCGTTCAGCAGCAACGCGGCCAACCCCGATCTGCCCTCGGTGAACCTGCCCAGCGGCGGCGGCTCCATCCCCTGCACCGGCGCCAACTCCGGCGAGTGCATCGGCCTGGCCGAGGAAGCGCAGTCCGAGGGCCCGCAGCCGGTCCCGGAGTCCACCGTCGACAGCAGCCCGACCGTGCACGGCTCCATCGGCTGACAGCGTGAGGCGACCGGGGATCTCCCGGTCGCCTACAGTTGTGTCATGCCTGCGAAAACTGATACCGCCGAGATCGACGACGTCGAGCCACTCGCCGACAGCACCGCCAGCCAGGCCCGCCGCGTCGTGGCGACCTATGCGACCGACGCCGACGAGTGCCGGATGTTCCTGTCCATGCTCGGCATTGGGCCCTCGAAAACCGAGGCGTAAGTGAGTCCGGAGGGCGGCCCAAAGGCCGCCTCCGGTAACTCCGACTTTGTCGTGGTGGCCAATCGGCTGCCCATCGACATGGAGCGGTTGCCGGATGGCAGCACGACATGGAAGCGCAGCCCCGGCGGACTGGTGACCGCACTGGAACCGCTGCTGCGTAAACGGCGTGGCGCGTGGATCGGCTGGGCCGGCATCCCCGACAGCGGCGAAGAACCCTTCGTTGAAGAGGGCGTGCAGCTCTACCCCGTGGAACTGTCCGCGCAGGACGTCGCGGACTACTACGAGGGATTCTCGAACGCCACCCTGTGGCCGCTGTACCACGATCTGATCGTCAAACCCGTGTACCACCGCAAGTGGTGGGACAGCTACGTCGACGTGAACCGGCGTTTCGCCGAAGCCACGGCCCGGGCCGCCGCACCCGGCGCCACGGTCTGGATCCAGGACTATCAGCTGCAGCTCGTCCCCAAGATGCTGCGCATGCTGCGTCCCGACGTCACCATCGGCTTCTTCCTGCACATCCCGTTCCCGCCGGTCGAACTGTTCATGCAGATGCCGTGGCGCACGGAGATCGTCGAAGGCCTGCTCGGCGCCGATCTGGTCGGATTCCACCTGGCCGGAGGTGCACAGAACTTCCTCGTCCTGGCCCGGCGCCTCGTCGGGGCCAACACCTCACGCGCCTCGATCGGCGTGCGTTCACGCTTCGGTGAGGTCTCCTACGGCTTCCGCACCATCACGGTCGGGGCCTTCCCCATCTCGATCGACTCGGCCGATCTGGACGCCAAGGCCCGCAACCGGTCGATCCGGCAACGCGCCCGGCAGATCCGCTCCGAGCTCGGCGACCCGCGCAAGATCCTGCTCGGCGTCGACCGGCTCGACTACACCAAGGGCATCGACGTGCGGCTGCGCGCGTTCTCCGAACTGCTCGAAGAGCAGCGGGTGAAACGCGACGACACCGTCCTGGTTCAGTTGGCCACCCCCAGCCGAGAACGCGTCGAGAGCTACAAGGTGATGCGCGAGGACATCGAGCGTCAGGTCGGGCACATCAACGGCGAGTACGGCGAGGTCGGGCACCCCGTGGTGCACTACATACATCGGCCGGTGCCCCGCGACGAGCTCATCGCGTTCTTCGTCGCCGCAGACGTCATGCTGGTCACCCCGCTGCGGGACGGAATGAACCTGGTGGCCAAGGAGTACGTGGCGTGCCGCAGCGACCTCGGGGGTGCACTGGTGCTCTCCGAGTTCACCGGTGCGGCGGCCGAGCTGCGCCAGGCCTACCTGACCAATCCGCACCATCTCGAGGGTGTCAAGGATGCGATCGAGGCGGCGCTGGAACAGAGCCCCGAGGAGGGCAAGCGCCGGATGCGCGCGCTGCGCCGGCAGGTGCTGGCCCACGACGTCGACCGGTGGGCACGCGCCTTCCTCGACGCGTTGGCCACGGCTAAGACGGCCGAACACACCCTCACGAACAACTCGTAACGCGACACTGACGGCGGCAGTGAGGCATTGCGCCGCCACGGCACCGCTTTTCTTGTCCGCGTGAGGGATTCGTGTATTCGAGCCTCCGAATCCCTGGGTAGGCTGTCGGCGTGGCATCCTACGTGACCCCGAAGCGAATCCGTCTGGCGCGCAAAATGACTGTGATACCACGGATCGGCGACACGCTGGGCATGATGTTCGACCCGACGCATTACCTGGTCGACAAGTACAAGCAGCACGGCCCGGTGTCGCAGCTGAACACGCTGTATCAGACCTACACGGTGCTGGCCGGCGTCGAAGCATCGGCGTTCATGAGCAGTCGCGAGGGCCGGGAGTGCCTCAGCGTCGGTGATTCGTGGCGTTTCGTCGAAGAGCAGTTCGACGCAAGCCAATCGCTGGTCACCGTGGACGGCAAAGAGCACAAGGAACTGCGCGGGATGCTCCAGCGTGGCTACTCGCGCGACGCGATCATGGGCCGTTATCCCGAAGCGGTGGATCTGGTGGACAAGGCGATCGCCAAGGACTGGGCACCAGGGTCACGCGTGCGGGTCCTACCCTCGATGCAGGCCCTGTCGATCTCGCAGGTGGGGGTGTTCGCGGCGGGAGTGCAACCCAACGACGCGTACGTGGCCGACGTCGGGTTCGTCGCCAGCCAGGTACTCAAAATCGCCCCGGTGCAACAGATCCCGAAGACACTGTTGCGCCGGCGCAACTTCCTGACGGCGCGTAACCGGGTGGTCGAGATCGCCAAACATGCGATCGACCACACCCGCACTTCGACCGGACTCCAGGGCTGCGGAGCCAAATCGACCCTCATCGAAGACATCGTGTCGTCGCACGCCGACAATCCCGATCCGGTCAAGCGGAACAACATGGTTTTCAACGCGGTGCTTCCGTACTTCGCCGGTGTGGAGACGACGTCCGCCACCGCGACCTACGCGTTGTACCTCATTCTCAAACATCCAGATGTCCTGGAGCGCATCCACTCCGAGGTCGACGAGCTGTTCTCCGGTGAGATCACCCATGAGCGACTGTTCGACACCACGCCCACCCTGAACGGCGCGATCATGGAGGCGATGCGGCTGCATCCGGTCGCCGCGACGATGGTGCGGGTGGCGGCCAAGGACTTCGAGTTCAACGGCCACCGAATCCGCGAGGGCGACAAGGTTTTCGTCGCGACCTCGGTGCCTCATTTCCTCGACGACTGCTTCACCGATCCGACCACGTTCAACGTGGACCGGTACCACGGCCGCAACGCCGAACATCGTGTCGCCGGTGCGTACTCACCGTTCGGGCGCGGGCCCCACATGTGCATCGGGAAGGGTCTGGCCGAAGCCCTCATGCAGATCTCGTTGGCCCGCCTGCTGTATCGGCTGGACCTGCGGCTGACACCGGGCTACCAGCTCAAGAAGCGGTTGGCGTCGACCACCCCCTCGCAGAGGTTCTTCGTCGAGGTCGCCGGCACCCGACGCTAGTCCCGGGGGTCGAGACGAAAGATCCTCAGTTCACGTTGCGCGCGATCCTGGCACTGCCCGTAGTAGGGCGAGATATGCAAGACCCGCTGCCAGATTTCGTCGCGCTCGGCGTCCTCGATATGCACTGCGGCGCAGTTGCGCTCGCGGCCGTTGACATTGATCGCACACTCGCTGTTCCGTAGCAGCCAACCGGTCCACAGCGGGTGCTTCGGCTGGCCCCAGTTCGTGCCGAGAACGTAGATACCGCCGTCGATCGAGACATACTGCAGGGGCACCACAGCCCGGTCTCCATTGCTCCTCGTGACGAGCAGGGTGAGCGACGGTATGCGCGATACCGACGTGGTGGTCCAACGCCCACGGGTGAGTCGGTAGAGCAACCGATCGGACGCGACCGTCATCCGGCGGACCGGCCAGGCACGCTCGCTGTGGCCAATTGCCCGGACGCGGTCGCGCACGATGCCGATCGCGCCCGCGCGAGCACCATCGGCTTCCGTCCATTCGTCGTGAGTTGAAATGTGCGTTCTCCTCTTCCGTTGTCAAACCTGGTCGGGGCCATAGATGTATCCCCCAACCAAACCCATCAAAGTCGTGCTCGGCAGCGCCCTCCGCGGCCGCGGCTCAACACTTACCTCACCCATTTTCGGTCAGGTTGGTACGTTGGTGTTCCATCGACGGCGGCATCCCAGGTAGGGTCAACCTATGGAACGTCTGACCGGTCATGATGCGAGCTTCCTCTACCTCGAGACACCCACGCATTACCACCAAAGCGTTGGCCTCATCGTCCTCGATCCCTCGCCCATGCCCGGCGGCTACAGCTTCGACACCATCCGGAATTGGCTGGCCGAGCGGATGGCCGGCATCCCGATCTATGCCGAAAAGGCTTATGACCCATGGTATAACCTCGGCCATCCGGTCTGGGCGGCCGATGAATCATTCGACCTGGACCGCCACGTGCACCACCGGAGCCTGCCGGCGCCCGGCTCCAGAGAACAGCTGGCAGAGATCATCGGTGAGATCTGCGGAAAGCCTTTGGACCCTGCGCTTCCGCTGTGGGAGATGACGATCGTCGACGGGCTGGACGACGGCAATGTCGCGGTGATCCTCAAGCGCCACAACGCGAGTCTCGATGGTGTGAGCGGTAATTCGCAGTTGGGACAGCTGTGCGGCAACGAAGCCACCGAGTACTCGATAGTCCGCAATGCCGGGCCCGCGCAGCCGGCTGCGATCGCCCGGTCCGGCCTCAAGGAATTCGCCGCCAAGCCCGTGAAACTGGCACGGCTCCTTGGTAAATCGCTGGTGGACAAGGCGATGAAGAAGACGCCGCAGTTGCCCGATGGTGTCCCCAAATCCCTTTCGGCGCCGCGAACCTCGTTCAACACCACCCTGACCGAGAACCGCAATGTCGCCTGGGCCACCTTTCCGATGGCCGAGATGAAGCAGGTCAAGCGCGAACTCGGCGTCACCCTCAACGACGTCATCCTTGCGCTCACCTCCGCCGCCTTGCGCAACTACCTACTGAGCCGAAACGAACTGCCCGACACACCACTTCAAGCCTTTGTCCCCGTCTCCGTGCACGACATGCCCGGCCAGCACGGACGCAACCAGACCACCGGTCTACTGACCAGCCTGGAGTCCGGGATGACCGACCCGGTCGATCGCGCGCTGGCGATCGCGGCGAGCACCAACGCAGCCAAGGAACACGCAGCAGCTTTGGGCCCCAGCCTGTTCCACGATTGGTTCGAGTTGGCCGGCCGGTACTGGGGCACCTTTCTGCGGTGGTACTCCCGGCTCCGCCTGGCCGATCGTCACGCCGTGATGCAGAACATCGTGGTGTCCAACATGGGTGGCCGACACCGTGATCTGTACTTCGCTGGTGCGCGGGTGATCGACTTCTTCCCATTCGGCTCCCTGTTCGACGGCGGTGCCATCTTCGTCGGTGTCGCCAGCATCGAAGATCAGCTAAACATCGGCCTGATCGCGTGCCCGGAGATCGTTCCGGACCTCGACGGCATCGCTGACGGGTACCTCGCCGCCTTTGCCGAGCTGCGCCACGCGCTCGACGAGCGCGCCAACCTGGCGGCGGACACCGAAGGAAGCGAAGGCAGCTATGTTGCGAACTAGGTTGGCGTAGACGGTAGTAACCGTGAACCCGCCGAATCCGCGTTGCAGGCGGTCCACCACCTCCGCCATTGCACCGGCCGGCGGGAATATCGGCGGGAAGAATCGCCCGCGGCCGAGGATCACGCCACAGCGTCGGAGTATGAGGTCCTCGATCGACTGATCGATCATCTCGGACAACACCGTGTTCTCGCGGAACGGGAAGTACCGCCGGTCGATGTCGATCCGCACGTGCGCGCCGGTCCCCTCGACCGACCGGATCAGCGGCGACTCGGCAGTCAGCGCCTGCAGGCCGCGCAGCAGGGTCTCTCGTTCCGTTCGCCGCTGCTCATGCGATGCCGGATTATCAACCGCCCGCAAGGCATTCACAGCGATGTGCGCGCCCAGGTTGTTGTGATAGCGGCCGCGCAGCCGCTGCACCGCCGCCATGTTCGTCGCCTCGGCATCGGCAACCACCCCGGCACGGGCGAGCGTGGCCGCTACGGGAATGGTCATGTCCGACAGCGGTTTCGCCAGCGTCACGATGTCAACGACGTCGCCCAGCACACCTTGGTGGTACAGGAAGGTGTCGGCGCTTCGCCACACACCGGTGAGCACCTCGTCGACTCCGACGATGAAGCCCCTCGTGGCCTTGGCCTCCGCAACGAGGCGCAGCAATTCCGGCGGGATGATCTCGCAGGTGGTGCCCTGAATCAGTTCACCCCAGAACAAGCCGACCTGCGGATCATCGAGCGCGCTGCGCAAATCCCGGGCGGCGTTGGGCGAGAACGGATCGACGAACACCACGTCGGAGTAGTACGGCTCGAAGGCCCCCGGGAGGCTGGCCGAGCGTTGTGGTCCGTATCGGCTGACGTTCAACGTCGCAATGGTCTTACCCGAGAAGTTGCCCGAGAAGGTCACGATTCTGGGCCGGTCGGGCCGGGCAAGGCGCGCCAGCACGAGGGCGTTCTCGACACTCGTGGCGCCGCTCACCGCGGGGAATACGTCGTCGAATCCGCTTCGATCACAGAGGAACCCGGCGAGCTGACCGACATAGTCGATGTCCGGGTCGTGGGCAGCCAGCGCCTCGTCCAGATCGGGCAGATTGTGCCCGCGCAGGTTCGCGCCGGTGCCGCAGGCGCAGTCCAGCAGTGACCGACCGTCCCGCAGGCTGATCTGCATGCCATCCGCGCGGTCGAAATCGAAGTCGAGGCCGAACGCCTCCATCATGTCGGCTGCGCTCGGATTCACGTAGCGCCGGAAGTATTCGTTGCGGGTCTTGCGGTCAGTCTCGATCTTGGCGAGTATCCGCTCCTGATCGGCGGTTACGTATCCCTTGTCGCGCAACGTGTTCACCACCAGTGTCAGCGCGGTGGCGCCGGCGGCGAAGGTGGAGGTCTGCGCCATGGCGTCGACGGGGTTGTTCCAGACTCGATACGCGTCAGGCGTCATGACGTAGCAGCCGAACGGCACCTGGTAGTCGGTCATGTTCTCGCCGTAGACGTACACGTCGGCGTCGGTGCGACCTGGCCACCAATCCCCCGCGGGCGGCAACGGGCGAGTGTCACAGACGATCCGCATGATTCGGCGGTCCGCGGCGGCCGCCAGCAGTTCGTCGAGGTTCTCGCCACCGTCGGCGAGGACCAGCACCGCTGACCACGGACGATCGTCCAGGGCGGCCAGTGCGTCGGCGGTGGTGGGCACAAAGCTCAGGTGCCGCGCCAGCGCGCGTTCCCCGCCCTCGGCGAGCGGGTCGAAGTAGTGGCTCAGGCGTCCGTCGTTGTCCACCACCAGGATCCAGCTGTCCGCCGAGCGGAAGTCGTCGACCTTGCTGGTCTGGCGCACCAAGCGGATCGCTCCGGACACTGCCTCCTCCAGCGAGTTCCCGAAGTACGTGACGCGGTCGGCCTGCGGCCCGTGCAGTGCGTCCAGCAGGTAGCCGACCTGCGCGCACTCGATGGTGATAGCCAACCCCGCGAACAGGATATTGGGCCGCTTGCGCCGGTTCAGATCGCGGATCGTGGCGATCGTGGATTCGCGGGCCGGTGTATAGCGCTGGTAGTCCACTACTGGAGACTCCTCGGTTGTCATTGGTTGGGTCGCGCGGAACTCACCAGGTCGGCGCAGCGCACCCCGGCGACGCCCAGGTTGAGGTTCAACGCCAGGTCCACGCCGTACGCGAAGTTGTCGGTGAGCGAGAAGTTGTCGTCGGACACGGTGAACCGCCGCTGATGGACGATCCGGGCGACCGTCAGCGGGATGATCACCTCGGCGATCCGCTTCCCCATGCACAGGTGATGCCCACGGCCGAAGGGCGAGTACGCGCCGGGCTGCAGGTGTTCCTTGCGGCCATCCAGATAGCGGCCCGGATCGAAGAGGTGAGGGTCGGGAAAGAACGACGGCATGAAGTGCGACACGCTGGTGGCGATCATGACGCGCTCGCCCGCCCGGATCGGATGACCCTTGTAGACGAAATCTGTTCGGGCATGGCGCATCAGGACGGGGACCGACGGGTACAACCGCATGGTCTCCTTGAGCACCGCATTGAGTACCGGCGTGGCCTCGAACAGCGCTTCCTCGTTGAGTTCGGGGAGTGCGAAAAGCCGGTCCGCCTCCGCCGTCACCGTCTCGTAGAGGTCCGGCCGCTGCGTGAGGAGATACAGGATCGTCGAGATGGTGTTCGATGCGGTGTCCAACCCGGCCATGAACGGAACGAAAAGGTTCAGCGGCAGCTCGTAATCGGTCATCTTGTCCGGATGGGTTCGGTTGGCCTCGACCAGGTCATCGAGCAGTCGACGGCCGAAGTCATCGATCTGGCCATCGTCGGAACGGGCCCGGAACACCGTGAGCAGTTCCTGGGCGATGGCGTGCATCCGCGCCTTCGCCGAGCGGTATCGCGGAAGCTTGAGCATGAAGGTCGGCCACCGCCCGAGCAGACACACATTGGTCGACCAATGCACCAACGTGCGCAACTGGTCCACGTCGTCGAAGAACACCCGGTCCGCGACCGCGATGCTGATCTGCCGAATCACGATCCGCTGCACGGACTTCACCGCGGGCACGACGCTGCCGGGCTGCCAGCCGTCGGCCAGCCAGTCGTCGATGATCTCGATCAACCGGTCATAGCGACCGTCCAGCGCATGCCGCGAATAGCCGTGCCGCATGAGGTCGCGAAACCAGGTGTGCAGATCGCCGTCGTCGCTCACCACCGACTTGTCGGCGCCGTATTCGGCGATCATCCTCGACCAGGACGGTTTGGACTCCAGACACTCCCGGCCCTCGGCCGATCCGACGAACATCGCCGCATCCGGTCCGGCGAGCACCACGTACCGGTTGTTCAGTGCCCGAACCCGGAACACCGGGCCGTATTCGCTATAACAGCGGGTCAGGAACTGGGGTAGCTGGTAGTACATCGGCACGGTGTTCCCCAGCACGGGTAGGCCCTTGACCGTCGGTGTGGCGTGCGATTTCTCCATAAGCCTTCCTTGCACAGAACGGCATTACCCGGGCCCAATAGTTGACAGAATTTGCATTCACATCGAGGCGCCGTGCCGTACATCGGTGACCGGTCCCGGCCCGTCCGGAGGCGCACCTTTCCGCAACGCGGCACGCCGGTACGTCGCGCTGGGCCAGCCGCGACTCCGCGAATCAGTACCCGGCACTTCGGCGATCAACCTGCGGTTACCGGCTCAATAATTACGACAACCGCCAATATATACCATCCGGTACGGACACGTACCCACAGCGGACGCATGGCGTGAACCAAACGCAGGAGAAACGCCGAACAAGCCCAGCGACGGCGCGTACATCAGAAGAATCCCCGGAAACTTGTACCGGATGACGTCCGGTCACATCGGGAGTGAAGGCGGGGACCAAACTCCCCGTGGCGGCGATGCCGCCTGCGCCGATTCAGTGCAGCGCGAGTTGCACGTCGAGCGGGTGAGCGCCCCGACGTGTCCAGTTACCGTCGAATGTCTAGATCGGGTTGATCGCGTTGATCAGCCAGTCCCCGCCGATCTTGCGGTAGTCGACCTTCAACCGGCTGCCGTCGTACAACGGCTGGCGAGACTGATCCGTCACCGTGCGGTTCATGTACACCAGCACCGATCCCGACTCGCGTTCTGCGGTCATGACGCCGATGCCGACGACGCTGATCTGGACGACGAGCTGACGCTTGCGTGCCTCAGGGATGACCTTGGCGGTCGCGTCCTGTTCGAACTGTTGCCGGAAGTCCGGGGCGAGCAGCGGATAGGTTTCCATCAAGCTGCGCTCGACGGTCTGATAGTCGTAGCCGAACACCTTGGGGATCTGATCGGCCGCCACGGCGGGCAACTCGGCCCGGGTGGCCTCCTGGCCGCGTTGCGTGACGCGGTTCCAGTACAGCGATCCGCCGACTGCTCCCAGCGCGACGAACGCCACCGTCAGAAGACCGATCAGCAGGCCAAAGAGCTTCGAGCGCATCAGTTTCCACCGTCGGGGTACTTGAGGTCATATCCGGTCATGTGCCCGTTGTCGTCCTCGTGAACGATCACCCGCAGGCGGTACGGCCGGGTCGGAGAATTGACGCCGTCCACGTCGGTGACCGTGACGCGCACCGCCACCAGCACCGAGGCGTTCCCGGCGATCTCGTCGACCTTCTCCAGCGCCGCGGCGTTGATCACCGCCTCCGAGCTCGCATTCGTGTCGCGGAACAGCGCCTTGAGGTTGTCGGCGTTGCTCCCCTGGCTCATCATGTCGCGCAGTGGGCCGCTGGTGCCGTCGATGAAGCGGTTGACGCTCTCGTCGATCGTGTCCTGGGTGTAGCTGAACATGTTGATCACGGTCTGCTTACCGGCGGCGACGAAGTTCTCATCGCGGGCCTGCACGGCATCCACCGCATGCTGCTGATCGCGCATGACGTAGGCCAGCACTCCCAGCGCCGCGGTGGACACCGCGAGGACCAGGACCGTCACCAACGCCACCAGGCTGCCGTGGGCACGCCGCCGGGGCGGCGCCTTGAGTGGCGTCGGTTGCGGCGACCTGGTCACCGTGGTGGTCAATGAATCGACCACCACGGTGGATGTCGTCACCTCTACGGCGGTTGCGGCCCCGGTCGGGCCGGCCGCCCTGGACGCGCGCCTACGCACCGGCCTCTGGTTCGAGGCCGTTTCTTCCGTCATCAAGCCTGCCTTGGATCCAGCATCAGGTCTACCCAGGTCTCCGCGGGTGCCAACTTGTCGGCGCCGGCTGCGTACACACCGGTGCCTCCTTCGGCGTCTGCGAAGACCCCACTGTGCTGATCGTAGGTGCCGATCCCGGGAGCGCTGGCCAGAGGTGGTGCCTCGGCCGGCAAGGGCGCTTCAGGAGCCGGTGCCGGCGCTTCCGGCGCCGGTGCGGCTTCGGGTGCTCCCGGAGGCGTCCGGCCGTACGGCGGCACGATCTGGTCCGGCGGCGCGAAGTACGGCCACGGCGGCGGCGGTGTTCCCGGCTTGTTGGGCGGCACCGGTAGCGGGAACGGCGCGTGCGGCGCCGGGCCCGGACCTGGCTGAACCCCGGGCGGCAACTGCACCGCCGGCGGGCCCGGATCCGGATCGACCTGCGGCGGGATGTTCGGGAACTTGTTGGGCGGCAGGATGTTGCGCCCGTCCTCGATCGGTGTCCCGTAGGGCACCGGCGGACCGCGCCAGGGGTTACTGCCCAGTGGCACATAGCCCTTGGGATCGCGGCACAGCTGGATGGTGGGTGCCCGCTTTCCTGGGAACTCCATGCACGGGTAGTTACGCGCACCGCGAACCACTGCCGGATCGTTCTGCGCGGTCTTGCAGTACAGATCGGACGGAAGCTCGCGCAGCGTCTCGTCGGCCGGTGACCGGATCGAGGTCGCCGGGATGAAGCCTGTCGAGCACGGCGGCGGGTCCTGCAGGTCGATCTTGAAGTCCAGCTTGGCGCCCTCGTCGGCAGGTGCCCCGCCGGCCACGGTCTGCAGCGCAGCGATCAGCGCCGGGAAGATCACCAGCGCCTGCTCGATCGACTTGCTGTAGATCACGCCGATCCGGCCGACGTTGGCCAGGTTGGCCGCCAGCACCGGGAACGTCGGCCGGATACCAGTGAACGCGGTATTGGCAGCCTCGGTGGCGCCCGGAACAGTCTTGAGGGTGGTGCGCAGCTGCGGATCGGCCTTGTTGACCTCGCCGGTGAAACGGGCCAACCCGTCGGCCAACGACCGGATGTTGTCGCCGCTGCGTATCTGCGCTTCCAGGAACGGCCCGGCCTGGTCGATCAGCTGAGTGGTCTGACCGTAGTTGGCGTTGGCCTCGTCGATCAGCAGCCGTGACGATTCGATCAGCCGAGCCAGCTCCGGCCCCGACCCGTTGAACGCCTTGAATGTCTCACGCAGCAGATCCTGCAGTCGGCTGTTGCCGATGCTGCTCACCAGGGTGTCGGCTTCGTGCAGCAACCCGGCGATGTCCTGGCCGACCCGGGTGTTCTGCTGTTCGATGGTGGCGCCATTGCGCAGCTTGTTGGTCGACGGTGACTCCGGCGGGATCAGATCGATGTACTGCTCACCGACGGCCGAGACACTCTTCACTGTCGCGGTCACATTGTCCGGGATCGCCGTGTTGCTGTTCAGCTGCATCCTGGCGACCACGCCATCGGTTGCCAGGCCCACCGAATCCACCCGTCCCACCGTGACACCGCGGTAGGTGACATTGGCGTTCTGGTAGATCCCGCCACCGGCCAGGAAGTTGGCGTTGACGTGATAGGTGCCGATTCCCACCGCAGCGGGCAGGTGCAGATAGAACAGCGAAATCGCACCGACGGTCAGGACGGTGACGACCCCGAAGATCATCAGCTGCATACGGGTGAGCCGGTCGATCATTACGGCTTCTCCTCGTGCTGGGTGGCAGTTCCGGCCGGGATCTTGAACGGATCGGCGGCCTGACCGGACAGGTTGGCCATCGCCCCGGTCAGGAAGTCCGGCGGATTGATCACCTCACTGAGGTGCTTCATGTTCGGGTCGAAGCCCCCGGTGGTGAAGATCGACTCACCGAACCGGCGCAGGGTCAGGTCAAAGGTGACGTACACGTTCAAGTAGTCGCCTCGCACCGCCTGGCGCAGATACTTGTAGTGGAACGGGAACGTCGGAATGAACTCCAGGTTCTTGATCAAGTCGTCAGCGTTGTCGTTGAGCGCCTTGATCACCGGATAGAGATCCTTCATATCGGCCGCAAAATCGTCCTTGGTCTGCGACAGAATCCGCGAGCCGACCTGGGCGAAGCCGCGCAGCGCGGTGAAGGCATCGACGATGTTGGACCGGTTGTCATTGAGCACCTTGAGCGCGCCGGGCAGCGTGTCGAGCGTGCGGCCCAGGCTGTCCTGGCTCCGGGCCAGGATCGAAGCAAACCGGTTCAACCCGTCGGCCGCGGCAATAATGTCGTTGGTCTGCCGATCCAACGAGGAAGTCAACTCGGCCAGCCGCGGGATCAGATCGGCGAAGGTGCCGGCCCGCCCGGCGACCGCCGCGTAGGCCTCATCGGTGATGTCCTGCAGCGCACCGAGATTGCCCTTGTTGACCACCATGCCCAGCGATGAGAGCACTTCCTCGGTGGTCGGATAACGATCGCTCTGGGACAGCGAGATGTTGGAACCCTGAACCAGGCGCCCCTCGGCCGGTCGATCGACAGGTTCGGCCAACTCGATGTGCTGGGAGCCGAGCAGCGATGTCTGGGCAACGCGCGCAACGGCATTCGCCGGGAGCTTCACGTCACCATCCAGCGACAGTTGCACCGCCGCATAGAAGGTGCCGTCCGAGCGCTGGATCGCATCCACACCCGACACGCTGCCGACGGTGACGTCGTCGACCATCACCGGCGAGTTCTGCGGCAGGGTCGCCACATCGGGCAACTGCACGGTGATGGTGTAGGAACCGGGCCCGTGCCCGGCGGTACCCGGCATGTTCAGCGAGTTGAGTCCGCCGAACTGGCAGCCGGCCAGCAGCACCGCGCCGCTGCCGATCGCCAGCGTGCGGCCACCGATCCGTGATGCCTTGCCCCTCAATGCTTTACCCTTCGTCATCCGCCGGCACCAGCCTCAGCGGGTGCAGACGCGGCAGGCGCCGGCGCGGGTCCAGGTGCGGGTCCTACCCCAGTTCCGGCTGCGGGCGCCGGTGCATCCGGTGGCAGGATCAACGAGCTCAGCGTCGCGTCCGGCGGGATCTGCGGCGGGGTGACGCCAGGAGCGTTCTGCCACTGCAGGTAAGGCACCGGCGTCTCCGACTTTGCTTCAGTTTCGGGGGTGTCATATTGGATCTGCCCCTTGTAGGCAGTGATGCTGTTGATCGGATGGAACAACACCGGCGGATAGTTCATCGTGATGCGGCGCAGCACCGGACCCATCCGCTGCCGGCAGATCTCGGCGCGTTTGTAGTTGTCCGGGGTGGTGCCGGTGTCGAAGTTGCCGCCGCACAGGAACTGCACGGGGTTGGCGAAGTTCGGCAGGGTCAGGAGCCCACCAACGGTGCCCTGCGCCGGGTTGTAGATGTTGTAGAAGTTCGCCAGGCCGTTGGGCGTGACGTGCAGGATCTGTTCGATGTCGTCACTGTGGTCGGTGAGAATCTGGGTGAAGTCGGCCAGCTTGCCCACCTGGGCGATCAGCGCATCGTTGTTCTCGTTCAGGAAACCGCGGACGTCACCGAGGGCCTGATTCAGCGTGCCAAGGGTCTCGTCGAGACCACTGGCACTGTCCGCCAGCACCTGCGACACCGACGCCACGTGATTGGTGAACTGCACGATCTGTTCGTTGCTGTTGGACAGCGCGTCAACGAGGATCTGCAGGTTCTTCACCGTGCCGAACAGATCGGTACGCGAATCTCCCAGCCGCCCAGCGGTTTGGGACAACTCACGCAGCGCATTGCGGAACGAGTCGCCGTTGCCGTCGAACGTCGTCGCGGCCTGGTCGACGAACGCCGCGATCGGGCCCTGCACCGAGTTGGCCTGCGGTCCGAGTTGCGAACTGAGCTGGGTGAGTTGCTCCTTGACCTCGTCCCATTCGACGGGCACGGCGGTGCGATCGAGTCCGATCGACGCGCCGTCGGCGATCACGTCGCCCTCCGTGTAGGCGGGAGTCAGCTGAATGAACCTGGCCGACACCAGGTTCGGCGACAGGATCAGCGCCTTGGCATCGGCAGGCACCTTGACGCCGCGGTCCAGGGTCATCTCGATCTTGACATCCGAAGGCCGCGGTTCGATGGAGTCGATCGTGCCCACCGGCACGCCGACGATCCGCACCTCGTCGCCGGGGTACAACCCGACAGCGTTGGTGAAGTACGCGGTGAGCTTGGGCCCGGTGCGTGACGGCCACACCTGGTACACGCCGACGGCGAGGACCCCCAGCAGCACTGCGGCCAGCGCAATGCGCAACCACCGGTTGCGACCGGATACCGAATTCTGTTGGGTCATGGCGATTTCGGCCTAACGATCGTCCGCTCGGAAATGTAGCCGCGCAACATATCGGACAGGCTGTCGGGCAGTTTGCCCGGCTGGAAGTACGTGTCCAGCAGTACCTCGGCCATCCCGGCCGGCGGCAGGCCGTACAGGTTGATCTGGAAGCCCGGACCGGAGCCGACGACCTCGCCCAGCGCGGTGGCATACCCCGGCAAGCGCTTGAGCGCCTCGCCGATGTGCTCGCGCCGCTCCAGCAGGTTGTCCATCACCAGATTGAGCTTCTCCAGCGCCGGCTTGAACTCCTTGCGGTTGTCGGCGACGAATCCCGAAAGCTGACGCGACACATCGTCGATACCGGCGATCAGGTTGCTCAGCGCCTGTCGGCGTTCATCAAGCGCGGCGAACAGCTGATTGCCGTCGGTCAGCAGCTGGTTCACCTGCCCGGCTCGCTTGGCCAGGAGATCCGACACCCGCTTGGCGTGGGTCAACAACCCCTCGAGGGCCTCGTCCCGCTTGTTGATGGTGCGGGACAGGTTCGTGACGCCGTCGAGGGCACCGCGCAACTGCGGGGTGGCGTCACGCAACGTGTCGGTCAGCGTCTGCAGCGCCTGCTCGAACTTCGGCTTGTCCAACTCGCTGACGTTCTGCCCGAGATCCTGCAGCGCAGTGTTCAGCGTGTACGGAGTCGTGGTGCGTCCCAATGGGATAACCGTCGACGTACCGACGCCCTTCGGAGTTACCGAAAGCGACTTCTGGCCGAGCACCGTATCGGTCTTGATCGCCACCAGCGATTGGTCGCCGACCTTGATGTTGCGGTCCACGGTGAACTTGACTTTGGCCGCGTCGCCGGCCAGGGCGATCCCGGTGACCTTGCCGACCGTGATGCCCGAGATGTTGACGTCGTTGCCCGGCGAGATCCCACCGGCGTCGCTGAAATAAGCCTCGAACTGCTTGCCCTGCGGGAAGAACGGCAGGCCGGTATAGCCGAACGACACCAGGACCAGACACGCCACCACGAAGATGCCGAGAATCCCGGTGCGCACGGGATTCGACTCACGCGAACTACTCATTCGTCGGCGCACACCTCCCCTTGGACGGGTCCGGCGGGCCGCCGAACGGAATCAGGATGTCGCTGCCTGCCGGTCCATTGACCTTCAACCGAACCGAGCAGTAGAAGATGTTGAAGAACGAGCCATAGGCTCCGAGTGCGTTGAGCCGCAGGTAGTTCTCGGCCAGCGGCTCGATGACCTTGTTGACATCGCCCTTCCGCTCGTCCAGGCGCTGCGCAAGCGGGCGGACATTCTCGATGACCCCCTGCAGCGGACGGCGGGACTTCTCCAGCATGTCGGTCAGGTCGTTCTCGGCCGAGGCCAGCGGTGCGATCGCACCGGCGATCGGATCGCGCCCCTCGGCCAGACCGGTGATCAGCTTCTGCAGCTCGTCGACGCTGGTGTCGAACTGAGAGCCCTTCTCGTCCACGGTGCTCAGCACGGTGTTGAGGTTCGTGATCACGTCGCCGATGAGCTGATCGCGGGCGGCCAGGTTCTGGGTGAAAGCGCCGGTGCTGGTCAGCATGTTCGCCAACGCGCCGCCCTGGCCCTGCAGCATCTCGATCACCGCATTGGAGATCTCGTTGACCTTCGCGCCGTCCAGTCCTTTGAGCACCGGCCGCAATCCGCCCAACAGCGCATCGAGGTCCAGGGCCGGCTGGGTGTTCTGGGCCGGGATTGTCCCGCCGGGCGCCAGCTTGCGCAGTTCCCCTGGGCCCGAGGTGATCTCCAGGAAACGATCGCCGACGAGATTCAGGTAGCGCACCTTGGCCTGGCTCGACGTGTAGAGCTGATACCGCTTGTTGACGTCGAAGCTGACATCAACGGTGTTGTCGGAGTTGAGCTTCACCGCGTTGACCTTGCCCACCGGAACCCCGGCGATGCGGACGTCCTGCCCGGCCTTCAGCCGCGACGCCTCGCTGAACGTGGCGTGGTAACCGTGGGCCGCGGCGAAGCGGAACTCGCCGAAGACCACCACCAGCATGGCCGCCACCAGCAGCATCGCAACCGTGAAGATGCCGACCTTGAGCATGGTCCGATCAGTACCCGCGCCGGACGCCATCAGAATCGGTCCCTTTCTGCGAACGCGCCGTTGAACAAGAACTGCAGCGTCGCGGGTGCGTCGAACTGCACCTCGGTGTTCGGCTGGTACGGAACGTACGCGTTGTCGGTGACCACGAACGGGCTGTGATACCAGGTACCGCCGTACTGCTTGGTGGGCACGTCGGGAAGGCCGCGGCAGTTCGGTCCGCCGGAGGCATTCACCATTGGCAGGCTCTCGGGATAGGTGTAGCCCGGGGACCCCGGCAGGAAGTTGGAGTTGACGAACAGTCCTGGGCGGATACCGCCGATGATCGGGGCGAACCGATCAACGCTGATTGCCATGCCTTTCAGGAGGCAACCCAACTCCGGGGAGTAGTCGCCGAGGACCTTAAGCGGTGCCCGCAACCGCTGGATCGCCGCGATGTAGTCGTCAGCCGCCGGTTCCAGGGTGGCGGTGCCATTGTTGGCCAGCCCGGTGGCCGCCAGCAGCGTGGCGTTGAGATTGGTCTTCTCGTCGACGATCGTCTTGTTCAGCGCCGGCACGTTGTCGACGATCCGGGCCAGGTCCGGTCCGGCGTCGCCGTAGATGTTGGCCACCACCGCGGCCTTGGCAAAGTCCTCCTGCAGCGTCGGCAACTTCGGGTTCAGTTGCTGCAGGTAAGAATTCAAGCCTGACAAGGCCGCGCCCGCATCGTCACCATGGCCGCGCAAGCCCTCGCCGAGTGCGGTGAGGGTGGCGTTCAGGCTGACCGGGTCGATCTTGTTGAGCACATCCGACAGCGTCTGGAAGAGCGTGTTCACCTCGAGCTGCACGTCCTTGGCAGCCACCGTGCTACCCGGGCGCAGCGAGGTCGGCTGCGGCTGCGCAGGCGGCTGGAACTCCACCGACTTCGCACCGAAGATCGTGTTGCCCGCGATCCGCACGGTGGCGTTGGACGGGATGTAGCGCATCTCGCCGCGCTTGATGGACAGCGTCAGCTTCGCCTCATTACCGGCGTAGGCGATGTCGGTGACCTTGCCGATCTGGATGCCGCGGTATTTCACCTTGGCGTCGCGCTCCATCACCAGGCCGGCCCGCGGCGCGGTCAGGCTGACGGTGTCGGTCGGCGTGAAGGCCGCCGTGTAGGACAGGTAGGTGAAGACCACTGCGGCGGCCACGATCGCAGCCAGGATCGCAGCGGCGATTCTGACATGACGACGGTGCTTGGAGGGTGCGTCTGCCATAGGAATTCCTGCCACCTACCCGGAAAGGTTGAAGTTGCCGGACGCGCCGTATACGGCCAGGGAGATGAAGAGCGTGATGGTGACGACGACGATCAGTGAGGTGCGCACGGCCTGACCGACCGCAATGCCCACACCAACCGGCCCGCCGGATGCGTTGTAGCCGTAATAGGTATGCACGAGCATCACCGCGATCGCCATCACGATCGCCTGCAGGAACGACCAGAGCAGGTCGCTGGGTATCAGGAACGTATTGAAGTAGTGGTCGTACAGACCCGCCGACTGACCGTTGATGAACACCGTGGTGAACCGCGCGGCGAAGAACGCGGCCAGCACTGACAGCGAGTACAGCGGCACGATCGCGATCAGGCCGGCCAGCAGTCGGGTCGAGACCAGATAGGACACCGCATGGACCGCCATCGCTTCGACGGCGTCGATCTCCTCGGCCACCCGCATCGCGCCGAGCTGAGCGGTGGCGCCCGCGCCGATCGTGGCGGCCAGGGCGATACCGGCGATCACCGGTGCCACGATGCGCACGTTGAGGAACGCCGACAGGAAGCCGGTCAGGGCCTCGATGCCGATGTTGCCGAGCGACGAGTAACCCTGCACCGCGATCACGCCACCGGAGGCCAGGGTGAGGAACGCCGCGACACCGACGGTTCCGCCGATCATGACCAGGGCGCCTGCGCCCATGGTCATCTCGGCTACCAGCCGGATGGTCTCCTTGCGGTAGCGGTTGACCGCGTTGGGCAGGTACCGCATGGTCTCGCCGTAGAACAGTGCCTGCTCGCCGATGTTGTCGACGGTCTTGGGCACACTGCGGAACAGCCGCCTGAAGCGGAGGGTGGCGTCATAGCTCATCGCACAAGCACCCGGACCCCGATAGCCGTCATGATCACGTTGATCACGAACAGGCAGATGAATGCGTAGACCACCGTTTCGTTCACTGCGTTACCGACACCCTTCGGGCCTCCTTTGACGGTCAACCCGCGGTAGCAGCCGACCAGGCCGGCCACCACGCCGAACAGCAGTGCCTTGATTTCGGCCAACACGAGCTCGCCGAGCCCGGTCAGCACGGTCAGGCCGTTGATGAAGGCGCCGGGGTTCACCCCCTGGAGAAATACCGAGAAGGCGTAGCCGCCGGCGATGCCGATCGCACAGACCAGGCCGTTGAGCAACAGCGCGACGAACATCGACGCCAGCACGCGGGGGACGACGAGCCGTTGGATCGGATCGATGCCAAGCACCCGCATGGCATCGATCTCTTCGCGGATGGTCCGGGCGCCCAGGTCGGCGCAGATCGCCGTGGCGCCTGCACCGGCCACCACCAGCACGGTCACCACCGGGCCGAGCTGGGTGATGGTGCCGAAGGCGGTGCCCGCGCCGGACAGGTCGGCAGCACCGATCTCGCGAAGGAGGATGTTGAGCGTAAACGCGACCAGGACCGTGAACGGGATGGCGACCAGCAGGGTCGGCACGAGCGAGACCCGGGCGATCATCCAGGTCTGATCCAGGAACTCCCTGAACTGGAACGGTCGACGGAACATCTTGGCGAAGGTGTCCAAGGACATCTCGACGAAGCCGCCCACGGCCCGGGCCGGAACCGCAAGCTGTTCGATCAACCTGGGCTCCGTTCTCGGGGTACTCGGATGGGGGAAAATTTTGCGGAAACTCGCGTTAGCGAAAAATTGACGGCCACATGTCGTGGCTGCCCTCCCACCCCTTGGTCTTATTGCGCTCTTAGTGAGCCGGATCATATTAACTAGAACATGTTCGCACTGTCAAAGAATTCAAATTATTAGCTTCAACAGCGGTTTTCCCAGCTCAGGACACGTTAGATGCACTAGCAACTAGAACTTGTTCCAGTTGCGTTAAACCACCCTCAACGAGACCGTCAGTCTCGTGAGGCCATCAGTTCGGTGGCCGAGAATCCACGTCCCAGGTCACGATCAGCAAAGTAATCGTGCAGTGTCCCGCTGAGGTCTGCCGGGTTCCAGGCATCGGAGTCCGCAGTGAAGTGCTTCTCCGCTGTGGGCGGCGCGACCAACGTGACAGTTGGACCATAGACGATGAACAGCTGAGCGTTGACGGCTTCGGACGCAGGCGAGGCCAGGAATCGGACCAGAGTGACGACGTGGTCGGTCGACAGGGGGTCTACCTGGCCGTCGGCAGCCTCGGGCGCGTCGCCGAAGACGCCGGCGGTCATGGCCGTGCGGGCCCGCGGCGCGATCGCGTTGGCCCGTACGCCGAAGCGCTCCAGGGCCCGGGCCGCCGACACCGTCAGCGCGGTGATGCCCGCCTTGGCGGCACCGTAGTTGGGCTGGCCGACCGGACCCGAGAGTCCGGCCTCCGACGAGGTGTTGATGATCCGGCCGTAGACGGTGCCATCCCCCGCCTTGGCCTTGTTGCGCCAGTAGACCGCGGCATTGCGGGTCAGCAGGAAGTGGCCGCGCAGGTGCACGGCAATGACCGCGTCCCACTCCTCGTCGCTCATGTTGAACAGGATCCGGTCGCGGGTGATGCCCGCGTTGTTGACGACGATGCTCAGACCACCCAGACCGTCGGCGGTCGCGACCAGCTCGTCGGCGGTCGAGCGCTGGCTGATGTCCCCCGCCACCGCGACACCCTTGGAGCCGGCGGCCGCGATCTCGTCGAGGACGTCAGAGGCATCCAGCGCACCGGCCATGTCGTTGACCACCACGGTGGCCCCGGCCTTGGCCAGGCCGATGGCCTCGGCGCGGCCCAGGCCTGCGGCCGCACCGGTGACCACGGCCACCTTTCCGGACAGATCAATCTGAGCGTCGTCAGTCATATTTATGAATACCTCTAGTCTTTTCGGATCAGGGCTGCCCGGGGGCATTCGGCGATGGACTGCTCGGCCAGATCCTCCTGGTCGGCAGGCACCGGATCGGCCTTGACCACGGCATAGTCGTCGTCATCAAGATCGAACAAATCGGGGGCAATACCCACGCACACCGCATTGCCTTCGCAGCGATCACGGTCAACTTCAACTCGCATGGCGACCTCCTCACAACGTGTGCGCACACGGGGCTGCGTGCGCGCAGCCACAGAATACGACCACACCTGACGGATACCAGTCCGACACCGGCCTGGATCCTAAGACTAGAACGTGTTACAACCAGGTGAGAACTCAGGTCTACCAAGCAGTGAGGATGCAACGGAATGCGGATCGGTTACACCCCCGAGCAGGAGGAGCTGCGCCGCGAGTTGCGCGCGTACTTCTCCAAGTTGATGACGCCCGAGCGCGTCGAGGCTCTCAGCTCGTCCGAGGGCGAGATGGGGCGAGGCAACGTCTACCGCGACACCGTCGCGCAGATGGGCAAGGACGGCTGGCTGACGCTGAGCTGGCCCAAGGAATACGGCGGCCAGGCCCGGCCGCCGATGGACGGGCTGATCTTCACCGACGAGGCAGCGATCGCCGGCGCCCCGGTGCCGTTCCTGACGATCAACAGCGTCGCGCCGACGATCATGCACTTCGGCACCGAGGAGCAGAAGAAGTTCTTCCTGCCCAAGATCGCCGCAGGCGAGCTGCACTTCGCGATCGGCTACTCCGAGCCGGGCGCGGGCACCGACCTGGCCGCGCTGCGGACCACCGCGGTGCGCGACGGCGATGATTACGTGGTCAACGGCCAGAAGATGTGGACCAGCCTGATCGCCTACGCCGATTACGTGTGGCTGGCCGTGCGCACCAACCCCGAGGCCAAGAAGCACCGCGGCATCTCGATGCTGATCATGCCGACCACCGCCGAGGGCTTCTCCTGGACGCCGGTGCACACCATGTCCGGCGTGGACACGAGCGCCACCTACTACCAGGACGTGCGCATCCCGGCCACCAACCTGGTCGGCGAGGAGAACGCCGGTTGGAAGCTCGTGACCAACCAGCTCAACCACGAGCGCGTCGCACTGGTGTCGTCGCAGCCGATCTACGTCGCGCTGGACGGGGTCCGCGAGTGGGCCCAGAACACCAAGGACGTGCACGGCAAGCGGGTGATCGACTCCGAGTGGGTGCAGCTGAACCTGGCCCGGGTGCACGCCAAGGCCGAAGTGCTCAAGCTGATCAACTGGGAGCTGGCCTCTGCCACTTCCGCCCCCTCGCCCGCGGACGCGTCGGCGGCCAAGGTGTACGGCACCGAGTTGGCCACCGAGGCCTACCGCCTGCTGATGGAGGTGCTGGGCACCGCGGCGACGCTGCGCCCGGACAGCAAGGGCGCGTTGCTGCGTGGCCGCATCGAGCGGTTCCACCGGTCGGCGCTGATCCTGACCTTCGGCGGCGGCACCAACGAGATTCAGCGTGACATCATCGGCATGGTCGCTTTGGGCCTGCCCAGGGTCAACCGGTAAGGACGGCACACCAATGGATTTCAAGACGACTGAAGAGGCCACCGATCTCGGCGGCCTGGTGCGCACGATCACCGAGTCGGTGTGCACGCCCGAACGCCAGCGTGAGCTCGACGGGCTCGAGCAACGCTTCGACGCCAATCTGTGGGCCAAGCTGGTCGAGGCCGACGTGCTGTCGGCCGCGGCACCGGAGTCGGTGGGCGGCGGCGGGTTGGGCGTGCTCGAGCAGACCGCCGTGCTGACCGCGCTGGGTCGCCAACTGGCCGCCGTGCCTTACCTGGATTCCGTGGTACTGGGCGCGGGCGCACTTGCCGCGTTCGGATCCGAGGCGCTGCGTTCCCAGTGGGCCCAGCCTGCGGTGGCCGGCGACAAGATCCTGGCGATCGCCCTCGACGGCGAGATGGGCCAGGGCCCGGTGCAAGCTACGGCCGACGGCTCGGGCTACAAGCTCACCGGTACCCGTACCCAGGTGAACTACGGGCCGGTGGCCGACGCGTTCCTGGTTCCGGCCGAAACCGAGTCCGGCGTCAGCGTTTTCCTGGTCTCCGGCGATGATCCCGGGGTGACGGTCAGCGTGCTGAGCACCACCGGCAAGGGCAGCGTCGCCCATCTGGAGCTGCAGGGCACCACGGTGGACGCCGCCCGCCTCGTCGGCGGCGCGGATGTGCTGCAGTGGCTGACCACGCATTCGGCGTTGGGCCACAGCGCCTTCCAGCTCGGTGTGGTGGAGCGGGCGCTGGAACTGACGTCCGAGTACGCCCGTGAGCGCGAGCAGTTCGACCGGCCGATCGGCAGCTTCCAGGCCGTCTCGGCTCGGCTGGCCGACGGCTACATCGACGTCAAGGGTCTGCGCCTGACGCTGACCCAGGCCGCCTGGCGGTTGTCCGAGGACCTGCCCGCCGACATCGATGTGGCCAGTGCGGCGTTCTGGGCGGCCGAGGCCGGCCATCGCGTAGCGCACACCGCGGTGCACGTGCACGGTGGTGTCGGCATCGACATGGACCACCCGGTGCACCGGTATTTCCTGGCCGCCAAGCAGACCGAGTTCGGTGTCGGCGGGGCAACCGGGCAGCTGCTGCGCATCGGCCGCGAACTCGCGGACACCCCGGTCTAGGGATGGGGGGTCCAACCGCCAGGCCGACCGTCACCGAGCTGCTGGTCCCGCTGGCCGAGGTCACCGATCATGGCCTTTACCAAGAGGATTCGTTCGTCAGCTGGGCCGACCACATCGCCGCCGGTGCACAACTGGCCGCGGCGCTGCGGGCACGGTTGGACCCCACCAAACCCCCGCACGTCGGGGCGCTACTCGGCAACACCACGTTCTTCTCCAGCCTGCTGGTGGCCGCGGGCCTGAACGGGCTGGTACCCGTCGGGCTCAACCAGACCCGCCGCGGTGAGGCACTCGCCCGCGACATCGCCAAGGCCGATTGTCAGCTGGTGCTGACCGACAATCCCGACGCGGTCCCGCCCGGGGTGGATTTCATCGATGTCGAATCTGCCGACTGGGCAGCCGAACTCGCGTCGTATCGGGACACCCCGGTGACGTTCGCCGAGTTGTCGGCCGACGACCTGTTCATGCTCATCTTCACCTCGGGAACCAGCGGCGACCCCAAGGCCGTTCGGGTCACCCACGACAAGGTGGCGTTTCCCGGCTGGATGCTGGCCGACCGGTTCGGGTTGGGTCCGGCCGACACCGTGTACCTGTCGATGCCACTGTTCCACTCCAACGCGATCATGGCCGGCTGGGCCGTCGCCGCCGCGGCCGGCGCGTCGATTGCGTTGCGGCGCAAGTTCTCCGCATCCGGTTTCATGCCCGACATCCGGCGCTACGGCGCCACCTACGCCAACTACGTCGGCAAGCCGCTGTCCTACATCCTGGCCACCGAACCGGCCCCCGACGATGCCGACAATCCGCTACGAATCCTCTACGGCAACGAGGGCGCGCAGCGGGATATCGGCCGGTTCGCCGAGCGGTTCGGGGTGACCGTGGTCGACGGATTCGGTTCCAGCGAGGGCGGTGTCGCGATCGCCCGCACCCCCGACACCCCCGAAGGCGCCCTCGGCCCGCTCACCGACCAGGTGGCGATCGTCGATGTGGACACCGGCGAGCCGTGCCCGCCCGGGGTGGTCGGCGAGTTGGTGAACCCGACCGGCGCGGGCTGGTTCCGCGGCTACTACAACGATCCCGACGCCGAGGCGGACCGGATGGCCGGCGGCGTCTACCACACCGGAGACCTGGCCTACGTCGACGAGAACGGCTACGCGCACTTCGCCGGGCGCCTCGGCGACTGGATGCGCGTCGACGGCGAGAACTTGGGAACCGCGCCGATCGAACGGATCCTGTTGCGCCACCCCGATGTCGCCGAGGTGGCGGTGTATCCGATTCCTGACCCAAACGTGGGCGATCAGGTGATGGCCGCGCTGGTGCTGGCCGGGGATGCGGTGTTCGACGCAGGCAAGTTCCGGGCGTTCCTGGCCGAGCAATCCGATCTGGGCCCCAAGCAGTGGCCGTCGTATGTCCGGATCGGCCCCGCGTTGCCGCGTACCGAGACGTTCAAGGTGATCAAGCGGCAGTTGACCGCCGAGGGCACCGAGTGCGCCGACCCGGTCTGGCCCATCTCCCGCTAACCACGCACCACGCAGCGGGTGCCGCTGTACACCGTCGGCATGCATTTCATGCAGTGCACACACAGCCCGGCGGCCGCCGTGCCGTCTTGAAATCGGTTGACCAGAGCGGGATCTCGCAGCAGCGCCCGGGCCATCGCGACGAACTCGAAGCTCTCGTCGAGTGCCGTCTGCACAGTGGCCAGCTCATTGATGCCGCCCAACAGGATGAGCGGCATGGTCAGCGCCTCACGGAACTGGCGAGCCAGCGGCAGGAAGAACGCCTCTTCGAAGGGATAGGTCTTGAACAGCCGCGGTCCGAGCACCCGCAGGCCCAACCCCACCACCGTGGGCTGGGAGGCGATGAACTCGTCGAGCGGTACATCGCCGCGGAAGTAGTACATCGGGTTCTGCAGGGAGCTGCCACCGGTCAGTTGCAGGGCGTCCAGATGCCCGTCGGCCTGCAACAGCTTCGCAGTGGGCAGGCTGCCGGTGAGCCAGAAGCCGCGGCGCACACCGTCGTCCATGTTGAATTTCGCGGTTACCGCGATGGACTCGCCGACCTCGGCGCGGACCCGCTCGGCGACGCGGCGGGCCAGTTCTGCGCGTCCGGCGGTGCTGCCGCCGTACTTGTCGCGGCGTTTGTTGAGGTTGGGGCTGAAGAACGAGCTCAGCAGGTAGCCGTGGCCCATGTGGATCTCGACAGCGTCGAACCCCGCCTCGACAGCGTTGCGGGCGGCCACGCCGAACTGGTCGACCACGGTGTCGAGCTGTTCCGGTGTGGCCGCCTTCACCAGCCCCATTGCCGGCGCACTGATCCGGGTACTCGGTGCGAGCGAGCGCGCGCGGTTGGACAGCGTATTGGCGACCAGACCTGCGTGTCCGATCTGGGCGCAGACCAGTGCCTTCTCCCGGTGCACCGCTTCGGTGAGCCGCCGCAGCGCGGGCACCGTCTCGACGTTGAGGACGACGGTGTCGCGATGCACCCGGCCGCCGGGCGAGATCGCGCAGTAGGCGACGGTGGTCATCGCCGCGCCGCCGCGGGCCACCTCGGTGTGGAAGTCGATCAGGTCATCGGTTACCTGGCCGCGGGGCATGACGCCCTCGAACGTCGCGGCCTTGATAAACCTGTTCTTGAGGGTCAACGGCCCCAGCTGCATCGGTGTGAACGGTTTCGATACCATTGGCATCGAAATATAGCAGCCACGCGGGAGACGGATCATGCATATCGCAGTAACCGGGGGCACCGGCTATCTCGGGGCCCACACCGTTCGACGCCTGCTGGAGGCGGGCCATCGCATCCGCCTGTTGGTCGCACCGGGTTGCGGTGACGACGAGGTGATCGGCCACCTCGCCGCACTCGGTGAGATGTCCGTACTCGAGGGCGACATCCGAGACAGCGATACGGTCGGGCGGCTGCTGTCGGGCTGCGACGCCCTGATCCATGCCGCGGGCATCGTCGGGACCGATCGGCGTCGCGAGCAGCTGATGTGGGAGATCAACGCGCACGCCACCGAGGCCGTGCTGAACCGCGCCGTCGAGGCCGGGCTCGACCCCATCGTCTCGGTCAGCAGCTACAGCTCACTATTCCCACCGCCGAACGGGGTGATCTCCGCCGACACCCCGCCGGCGCCGGGCCGCAGCCCCTACGCCCAGACCAAGGCCTATGCCGATCGGGTGGCCCGACGACTGCAAGATGCCGGGGCCCCGGTCGTGGTCACCTACCCGTCGAGCGTGGTGGGCCCGGCCTACTTCACCGCCGCCGGGGTCACCGAGCGGGGGTGGGCGCCGATCGTCAAAGCCGGTCTGGCGCCCCGGATGACCGGCGGCATGCAGATGATCGACGTGCGTGATGTCGCGCTGGTGCACGAGCGGCTGATGGCGCCGGGACGCGGACCCAAGCGTTATGTGTGCGGCGGCGTGATGGTGTCGTTCAACGAGATGATCGATGTGCTCGAACGAGGCGCCGGGCGCAAGATCCGACGAATCCCGCTGCCGGGGAGCGTTTTCCGCGGCATCGGCTGGTGCTCGGATCTGCTCGGCGGGGTGCTGCCGCTCGGTGACGGGATCAGCCACGAAGCGGCGCTGCTGCTGACCGCAGCCACCCCCACCGACGACAGGAGCACACTCGCCGATCTGGGTATCGAGGCGTGGCGTTCGCCGCAGGAAGCCATCTTGGCCTCATTCGGCCGGTGAGACACCCAGGGCCCGGCTGAGCAACCGCACCAGCTGCTGCTGGAGTTCGGGCGAATCGTCGTCGGTCGCCACCGTGGTGGTGAACAGCGCCGCCCCGGCCGCCATCGACAGCGCAGCCCTGGCTTCGGACTCCGATCCGTATCCCCTGGTGGCGAACATCTCGATAGCCGGCCCGCTGAACCCGTCCCACAGCGCCTTGCGCAGCGCGGCGTTCTCACGCAGCGCCAGCAGCAACCCGGGCACCGCCGCACTCACATCGGGACGGACGAACAGCTGATGACTGCCGCGCACCACCCAGTCGATCCAGCCGGCCAGATCGGTACCGGAAAACGGTGACATATCGGGTGATTCGCCGAGTATCGCGTGCAGCACCAATTCGGCTTTCGACGCCCACCGCCGGTTCAGGCTGGACCTGCCCACCCCGCAGCGCGCCGCGACCAGGCGGATGCTCAGGTCGTCCCAGCCCACCTCGACCAGCAGCCCACGCGTGGCCGCGAGCACCCGCTCGTCGATCGACGTGTCGCGTGGTCGCCCGGCCATTCCCCGATTCAACCGCATGGTCGCGCGGGTAGCGTCGAGGACGTGGGCTACCGCGAACACCATCCGCCGCCGCGCCTCGGCGAACTCGTGGAATGCCGGTGGGTCCGCACCGGCGCGGCAGCACCCGGCCGGGTTCTGCCTGACGGGTGCATGGACCTGATCCAGATGGACGGCACGATCGTCGTCGCCGGCCCCGACACCACGGCGTTCATCGCCGCGGGCGGACGGAATCCGGTGCAGGGGTTGCGGTTTCGGCCAGGGGCGCTGCCTCGGCTACTCGGCGTCCCGGCGTCCGAGCTGCGCGACACCCGGGTCGACCTGCGGGAACTGCACAGTATCGACCAGGGCGGCACACTCGAAGAGATTGCCGAAACGCTGGCATCCCAACCGCCCCGAGGCGAGACCGCGCCGTGGCCGCTGCCGGCGCTTCACGACATCACGCGCCGGCTGGCGGCCGGCGAATCGGTCACCGCGGCAGCACGGCACGTCGGCTGGTCGAACCGGACGGTGCAGCGGCAGTGCGCGGCCGTCTACGGCTACGGGCCGGCGACGCTGCGCCGCATTCTCCGGTTCCGTCGCGCGGTCGGGCTGATCGGCACCGGTCTGAGCGCCGGCACGGTCGCGGCACAGGCCGGGTATGCCGACCAGCCACACCTGCACCGCGAGGTCCGCGCCCTGGCCGGGGTCGGATTACGCCAGCTCCGTCAGCTTCCCAACGCCGCGAACAGGTCCACCGAGGTCCCGTCGGGATCTTCGACGGTGGCATAACGCTGCCCCCAGGGCGCGTCGAACGGTTTGAGCGTTCCCGGGTACCCGGCACCGGTGAGCCGCTCGTAGAGCTCGTCGACGTCGGCGGGAGCGTCGAGCCCGAAGGCCAACGCAACCCTTCCGGCCCCGGTCGGAGGTGTCCAGCCGGGATGCATTCCGGCGATCACCTCCTCGGTGTCGAACGCGAGCCGGCTTCCGCCGGGCAACGCCACCTCGACGTGCGGCCCGTCCGGCTGGGGAACCGCCAGTCCGAGGAGCCGGTAGAAGTCCAGGGATCGGGACAGGTCTCCGGTGACGATCTCGATGACGACCGAGTTCAGGTTCAACGACATACCCGCAGGTTAGAACGCAGGACCACCGTGAGTCGTGAACAGATCGGACAAGCTGTGCCTTTGTCGGACTGCCGGTACCGAGTAGGTTGGGCCTGACTGTTAGTTACTTGCCAGTAGGGAGTCCCCGATGCCCGCTCCGTCCGCCGCCGACTTCGCCCGCCTGCGCGCGCTCGTCGCCATCGAAGACGTCGAAGCCCGGCAGTCCAAGCCGATCGATGAGGTGTTCACCGGCAAGGAGCTGACCACCATCCCGGTCGGCACCGCCGAGGACGTGACTGCGGCCTTCGCCAAAGCCCGCGCCGCGCAGGCACAGTGGGCGCAGCGCCCGGTCAAGGAGCGCGCGGCCATCATCAAGCGTTTCGGCGCACTGCTGGCCGAGAATCGCGACTTCCTGATGGATGTGGCCCAGGCGGAAACCGGCAAGGCCCGCTCAGCCGCGCAGGAAGAGATCGTCGACATGATCTTGAACGCGGGCTACTACGCCCGTGAGGCGTCTCGGCTGCTGTCCACGAAGCGGGTGCAGGGCCTACTGCCGGGGTTCGTCAAGACCGTGGTCAACCACCACCCCAAGGGCGTCATCGGCGTGATCTCGCCCTGGAATTACCCGATGACCCTGTCGATCTCGGACTCGATCCCGGCCCTGCTGGCCGGGAATGCGGTGGTGGTCAAGCCGGACAGCCAGACCCCGTACTGCACGCTGGCCAACGCCGAACTGCTGTATCAGGCCGGGCTGCCGCGCGACCTGTTCGCGGTCGTGCCCGGGCCGGGCTCGGTGGTCGGCACCGCGATCGTCGAGAACTGCGACTACATGATGTTCACCGGTTCGACGGCCACCGGGCGGGCACTCGCCGAGCAGTGCGGCCGCCGGTTGATCGGGTTCTCCGCCGAACTCGGCGGCAAGAACCCGATGATCGTCACCAAGGGCGCCAACCTGAAGGTGGCCGCCAAGGCCGCCACCCGCGCCTGCTTCTCGAATGCCGGTCAGCTGTGCATCTCGATCGAACGGATTTACGTCGAGAAAGCCGTCGCCGACGAGTTCACCGCCAAGTTCGCCGAGCAGGTCCGCAACATGAACCTGTCGGCGGCCTACGACTTCACCGCCGACATGGGCAGCCTGATCTCCGAAGATCAGATCAAGACGGTGTCCGGTCATGTCGATGATGCGAAAGCCAAGGGCGCCACGGTGGTTGCCGGCGGCAATGCGCGTCCCGACATCGGCCCGCTGTTCTTCGAGCCGACCGTGCTGACCGGTGTCACCGACGAGATGGAATGCGCGCGCAACGAGACCTTCGGCCCGCTGGTGTCGATCTACCCGGTCGACTCCGTTGCCGAGGCCGTCGAGAAGGCCAACGACACCGAGTACGGCCTCAACGCCAGTGTGTGGGCCGGATCGAAGTCCGAGGGTGAGGCGATCGCTGCCCGGATCAATTCCGGCACGGTCAATGTCGACGAGGGCTACGCCCTGGCGTTCGGCAGCACCGCGGCCCCGATGGGCGGTATGAAGGCCTCCGGTGTCGGACGCCGCCATGGCGCCGACGGGATCCTCAAGTACACCGAATCCCAGACCGTCTCCACCGCGCGGGTGATCAACCTTGATCCGCCGCTGGGGATCTCGCAGACGGTGTGGCAGAAGGCGCTCACCCCGATGATCCGGGCGCTGCAGAAGCTGCCCGGTCGCTAGACGACGCCGGTGCTCAGGCGACAGTTCTTCCGGTCAGGCGCGGCCGTGATCGGTGCGGCCCTGGCGACGGGGTGCACCGAACCCGCCCGCCAGGAGAGTGACCCCGCCGGCGGGGATCAACGCACCTGGCGGATGCCCGACGAGGGTGACCCGCACAAACGGACCTGGATGGCTTTCGGCGCGAGCGAGGCGATCTGGGGTGCCGCGCTGCTGCCCGAGGTACGCCGCAACCTGGGGACGATCGCCCGGACGATCGCACAGTTCGAGCCGGTCACCATGCTGGTCCGCGCCGAGGACCGCGATCTGGCACGCGAGATTGTCGGGCCCACTGTGGAATTGGTGGAGGCACCGCTCGACGATCTGTGGATGCGGGATACCGGACCGGTATTCGTGACGGGCAACGGGACGAAGGCCGGCGTCAACTTCAACTTCAACGGCTGGGGCGAGAAGCAGGACTTCGATCACGACGCCGATGTTGCCGACTTCGTGGCGGCCCGGGCCGGTGTCGAGGCGCTACCCACCGACCTCGTCCTCGAGGGCGGTGGCATCGAGGTGGACGGCGACGGCACCGCACTGATCACGGAGAGTTGCGTGCTCAATGCGAACCGGAACCCACGATGGTCGAAAGCCGATGTCGAGGACGAGCTACGGCCGCTGCTCGGGCTCGACAAGATCATCTGGCTGCCCGGCATCGCGGGCAAGGACATCACCGACGGCCACACCGACTTCTATGCGCGCTTCGCCCGGCCCGGGGTGGTCGTTGCCGGATTCGATCCGGACCCGGCATCCTGGGACCACGACGTGACCGCACGCCATCTCGACATCCTCAGGCAAGCGACCGACGCGAAAGGCCGGCCACTCGACGTCGTGGTCATCGATGGCCCCGATACGGTCCGGCCGGAGTTCGAATCCGACGACTTCGCGGCCGGCTACATCAACTTCTACGTCTGCAACGGCGGTGTGATCGCCCCTGAATTCGGCGATCCGGAAGCCGACACCGCGGCCAGGCAGAAATTGGAGCAGCTCTTCCCCGACCGCCGTGTCGTGCAGATCAACATCGACGGCATCGCGGCCGGCGGCGGCGGCATCCACTGCACCACGCAACAGGAGCCTGCCGACTAGGTCAGGGCAACCGGCGGTACACCTCGAACGCCAGGCACAGTTCGGCGATGTCCCGCGGCCGGTTCAGGGACTTGCCGGTGTGTTCCTCGATGCGGTGCAAGCGGTGCCGCGCGGTGTTGGGGTGGACGAAGAGCCTGGCTGCGGTCTCGTTCGTGGAGCCGCCGGCGTCCAGCCATGCCTCGAACGTCTCGGTCAGCGTGGCCCGTTCTTCAGGGGGCAGGCCGTCGAGCGCGCCGAGCATGTCGCGGCTGATCCGCTGCATGACGTCAGGGGCGGCGACCGCCGCCACGGCCAGCGGCGAATCGTCGAAAACCCGGACCAGGCCGTCGTCGGAAACCTTGCCTGCGATCGCCAGTCGGGCGAACCGCAACGCCTCCCCCGTCTCGGACAGGTCGCGGAACGACGGGCTCACGCCGACCCGTGCCGACGCCAGCCCCCGCAGCACCTCCAGCAGGTCCTCGTGTGCCGACGGCCTGCGCAGATGAACGATGCCCACCTGCAGATCCGGCAACAGCCTCCAGGCCGATTTGATGTCGCGGGCGTCCAGGCGATTCTCGATCTCGGGCAATCCGGTCCGGCCGATACTCGGAACCTGCGCCGCCACAACGACATACGGCCCGGTCGTGGGAAGGCGCAGGATGTCGGCGGCATCCCACAGATTCTGGGTGTCGGTGATCCGGCCCATGAGGATCGCCTCGACCAACGCCGAGCGCTCCTCCTCCTTGCCGAGCACCTGCCGGGCGAGCTCCTGTCGGTAGGCCCCGGTCATCGCCTGGGTGAAGGTCTCCTGCGCGATGAGGATCTGGGATGCGGCGGCCAAGATGGACTCCGCGGGTATGCCGAGCTTCTTCGCCTCGGCCAGTGACGCCTCCCAGATGAAACGGAAGCCCACCCGGTAGGCCGACATCACCGCGACGAGCGGCACGCCGGCGACGGCGCGCTGCACGCCCACGTCCTCGGCGGCGGACACGTCGGCATCACCGGCACCAGTCAGCGCTTCCAACATGTAGGACATCTGCAACAGGCAACTGCGGTGCAGCTCGTCAGACGTCACTATCCCGGCGTTCGTGGCGTAGAAGCTGACTGCTTCACGGATGGCCTCGCCCATCGCGTCGGCCAGTTCGTCGGCACGCGCGACCATGGTCTTGACGAGCAGCGCGATGTGCGGATCGAGCGGCACAACAGCCATAACGCCACGATAAGACCACCGGGCCCGGTGATGTGGGCGCTCACACCACAACGACCTCAACGTTGTGGCCGGCCCCATGGAGTTCACACCTCGCCGGCTCCACGCTTGATCTATCGGAAAACCGCCAGATCAACGGAGCCAGCCTTGTCCAACCTCAGCCTGAATCTCGTGGCCGCCGCGCAGCGGGTGCCACAACGCCCCGCACTGCGGTGCGGGGAGACCACCGCGAGCTATGCCCAGTTCGCCAGTGCCGCTGCCCGGGTAGCTACCTTCCTCGACCGGGCCGGCATCGAACCCGGCGACCGGGTCGGCATCATGCTGCCGAACAGCCCGGCATTCGCGCTGATCTTCTACGGCATCATGAGCCGCGGCGCCGTCGCGGTGCCGATGAACCCACTGCTCAAAGCCCGCGAGATCGAGTTCTACCTGTCCAACACCGGCGCCAAGGCCTTGTTCGCGACACCGGCCTTCGCCGGGGAGGCGACCACGGGTGCCGTCGCGGCAGCGGCCACCGTCTGGCTGGTCGACGACGCTTCGCTGGACGAACTGATCGAGGGCCTGCCCGAGCAGGCCGTCCCGGTTTCCCGCGAGGACGACGACACCGCGGTCGTGCTCCACACTTCGGGCACCACCGGAAAGCCCAAGGGCGCCGAACTGACCCACGGCGGGCTGCACCGCAATGCCGAAGTGACTATGCGCACGCTGGTCCAGATCGGCCAAGACGACGTCATCATGGGCGCCCTGCCGCTGTTCCATGTGTTCGGCCTGACGTGCGGTCTGCAGTGCGCGGTCCTGGCCGGCGCGACTCTGGCCCTGATCCCGCGGTTCGACCCGGACGCTGTGATTCAGATGATCGAGCGCTTCGGCGTCACCGTCTTCGAAGGTGTGCCGACGATGTACTCGGCGCTACTCGCGGTGGCACCGGAGTACCCCGAGTCGGCCACCGCGACCCTACGGGTCTGCGCTTCCGGCGGCGCCGCACTACCGGTGCAGGTGCTGGCCGATTTCGAGAAGCGGTTCGGCTGCCAGGTTCTGGAGGGCTACGGACTGTCCGAGACCTCTCCGGTCGCGTGCTTCAACCATCCCGACAAGGTCCGCAAGGCGGGTTCGATCGGTACCCCGATCGAGGGTGTCGAGATGCGCGTCGTCGACGACGACGGGCGCGAGCTTCCTGCGGGTGAGGCCGGCGAAGTCCAGGTCCGCGGCCACAACGTCATGAAGGGCTACTGGAACCTGCCCGAGGCGACCGCCCAGGCGATCTCGGCCGACGGTTGGTTCTCCACCGGCGACATCGGCAAGACCGATTCCGACGGCCTGTTCTACATCGTCGATCGTAAGAAGCAGTTGATCATCCGCGGCGGGCTGAACATCTATCCGCGCGAGATCGAAGAGGTTCTCTACGAACACCCGGCGGTCGCCGAGGCCGCCGTCATCGGCATCCCGCACGACACCCTCGGCGAGGAAGTCGGTGCGGCCGTCGCCCTCAAGACCGGTGCCGAGGCCGAACCAGAGGAACTGCGCGACTTCGTCAAGCGACAGGTCGCCGCCTACAAGTACCCCCGCCGCGTCTGGATCGTCGATGCCCTTCCCAAGGGGCCCACCGGAAAGATCCAGCGCCGCGACATCACAGTCCCCGCCACTCCCGAAGAAAGCACACGATAGACATGCCCGAGAACACCCGATTCGACGAACTGGCAGCACCTCTGGACCTGCTGCTGATCAACTCGACCCGCAGCTTCGCCGGCCGGATGATGCCGAACGCATCGTGGGCTCGGATGGGCCGCAGCCTGGCCGGTAAGCCACGCACGGTGGTCGGTCACGTCGGCCTGCTGGCCCGGGAACTGGCCTCGATCGCCGCGGGCAACTCCGACCGCGCCCCGGCCCGCGCCGACAAGCGGTTCAGCGATCCGGCCTGGCAGGGCAATCCACTGATGCAGCGCGCCATGCAGTCCTACCTGGCGGCCGCCGAGACCGCCGAAAAGCTCTTCGAGGCAGCCGATCTGGATTGGCGTGACCGCGACAAGATGCGTTTCGTGCTGGACAACCTGGTCGAGGGGATCTCCCCGAGCAACAACCCGGTGATGAGCCCGCTGGGCTGGAAGGCCCTGGTCGACACCGGCGGTCTGTCCGCGGTCCGTGGCCTCAAGGCGTTTGCCCGCGACATGTCCGCCAAGCCGCGAGTTCCCGCGATGGTCGGCCCGGACGCGTTCGCGGTCGGCGAGACGGTCGCGGTCACCAGCGGCGCCGTGGTGCTCAAGACCCGGATGTTCGAACTGATCCACTACACGCCGCAGACCCCGACCGTGCACAAGGTCCCGCTGCTGATGGTGCCGCCGGTGATCAACAAGTACTACATCATGGACATCGCTCCCGGCCGCAGCATGATCGAGTACTTCGTCGAGCAAGGCCATCAAGTCTTCACCATCTCGTGGCGCAACCCCTCTGCCCGGCACAAGGATTGGGGATTCGATGCCTACGGTTCCGCCATCATCGAGGCACTGGACGCGGTTCGCACGATTGCCGATACCGACAGCGCCCACCTCTTCGCGACCTGCTCGGGCGGCATCCTCGCTTCGATGGTGGCCGCGCACCTGAACGAGATCGGCGAGGGCGACAAGATCGCCGGGCTGACGTTGGGCGTGACCGTGCTCGACCAGGATCAGGCCGGCTTCGCGTCAGCTGCCATGAGCGAGCGCGCCGCCCACGCCGCCATCCGCGCATCGGAGCGGCAGGGCTACCTCGACGGCCGCGCGATGGCCGAGATGTTCGCGTGGCTGCGCCCCACCGACCTGGTGTGGCGGTACTGGGTGAACAACTACGTCCAGGGCCGCACCCCTGCCGCATTCGACGTGTTGTTCTGGAACGCCGACACCACCCGGATGACCGCCGCACTGCACCGGGACATGGTGTTGATGGGCGTGCACAATTCGCTGACGAAGGCGGGATCGGTCACCATGCTCGGCAGCAAGATCGACCTCGGCAAGATCACCAACGACGCCTACGTGATCGGCGGCCTCGCCGACCACATCTGCCCGTGGCAGGCCACCTACCGCAGTGCCCAGTTGCTCGGCAGCAAGGACAACACGTACGTGCTGTCCACCAGCGGACACATCGCGGCCCTCGTCAACCCGCCGGGCAATCCGAAGGCGACGTTCCGCGCCGGACCGGTCGACGAGACCGAGGCCAATGACTGGGCTGCCGACAACGATCCGCACAAAGACTCGTGGTGGCCGCACTATTCGGCCTGGCTGGCCGAGCGCAGCGGAGGACAGGTCGATGCACCACAGGCCCTCGGTGGGCCGGGCTTCCCGCCGCTGTGCCCCGCCCCTGGCACCTACGTCCACGAGAGCTGACATGGCAGAGACATACGTGGCCGCCGGCGGACAACGCATCCGCGTGGACGTCCGGCAAGGTACCGGGGTGCCACTGGTGCTGTGTAACGGCATCGGCGCCAGCCTCGATGTCCTGGAACCGCTTGTCACCCACCTCAACCCGGACAGCACCGTGATCCGGTTCGATGTGCCCGGCACGGGCGGGTCCCCGACTTCGGTGCTGCCGTACGGGTTCCCTTATCTGGCCTGGGTTCTGGGCCGGGTGCTGACAAAGCTGGGCTACAGCGTGGTCGATGTCCTGGGCCTGTCGTGGGGCGGGGCCCTGGCCCAACAGTTCGCCTTCCAGAATCCGCGCCGGTGCCGCAGGCTCGTCCTGGTCTCCACCGGAACCGGGGTGATCATGGTGCCGGCGCACCCACGGGTACTGGCAAAGATGCTGACGCCCAAGCGGTTCACCGATCCCGATTACATCGCCTCGATCGCGGGCGACCTGTACGGCGGCACCGTGCGCGAGCACGGCTACGACGTTGCCAAGATCTTCGGCAGCCAGCTGCACGCCGGCTCCAAAGTGGGCTACTTGCACCAGTTGCTCGCCGGATCGGTCTGGACCAGCTTGTTCGCACTCCCGGCGATCCGCCAGCCCGCCCTCGTGATGGCCGGCACCGATGACCCGATCATCCCGGTGGTCAACGCGCACATCCTTAACCGCCTGCTGGGCCACTCCCGGCTGCACCTGCACTCGGGCGGACACATCGACCTGGTCACCAACGCAGCCGAACTCGCCCCGGTGATCGACACCTTCTTGACCGAACCCGGCGAGAGAGCCTGAGACCCCACAAAATGGCCGGCACCACGGTGTAACCCACGGGCCGGGCGGAGCGGCTACCGGGGACGTCGTGCGACGACCGCGAAGTTCAGCGGGATCCGTGGCACCCCGGGCGGCAGGGTCCAGCCTTCGGTGCACGGCACGAGAGCGGGGAACGCCGGCCAGTCCATGTAGGGCAGCTCGGCGAACGACTCGATGACGAGCCCGGCCTGCAGCAAGGCCGTGACGACTTCGGACAGGTCGTGGCGCCATTCATGGTTGCGCACATGGGCAACCTGACCGGCCGAGTCTTCGGTGTATGTCCCTGGGTCGTCGTACGTTCGGACTCCGCCGCCGCTGAGGTAGTCGTCGGTGATATCCCACGGCTCGAAGTCCATCGCACCGAGGATCGGATGGTCGTCGCGGATCAGGAACACTCCACCCGGCTCGAGCAGATCGTGGATCGACCGGGCCCAGTTGGCGAGTTCGGGCAGCCACACGATGGTCCCGGCACTGGTCACCACGGTCTCGAAGCGTCGGTGGATCAACGTCGACGCGAACCGCGCGTCGCCCTCGACCCAGGTGATCTCACGGCCGTCGGCCTCGGCGATCCTGGCCGCGTGCCGCAACGAGTTCGGCGACAGGTCGACGCCGTGCACATCGCGGGCTCCCAGCCGCGCCCACGACACGGTGTCGGTGCCGATGTGACACTGCAGGTGCAGCAGGGACCGACCCTTCACGCCGGTGTCCGGCAGGTGTGGCGCGAGCACCTCGAGGTCGTTGAGCACGACCCGCGAGATATCGGTGGGGTCGGCCAGAAACCCTGCCACGTCGTACATCTGGGACCGGGCGTGGACATCGGCCCGGTCGTCCCAGTTGGCACGGTTCGCGGCAAGCGCGTCCTGATCATTCACCGCCTCGACCCTACCGGCGGACACCAGACACACATCGAGCCTGCGGTCAGATCGCGAAATCCGGAGAAATCGCGATCTGGACGCAGGCTCGGCGCGCTACGCGCAGACTCAGCTTCCGGCGATACCGTCGAGGCGCTTGGTGGCCGCCTCGAAACCGCTCACCAGCTCGCCGATGATGTCGGCGGCCGGGCGGATCTCGTTCATCCGGCCCACGATCTGGCCGACCGGCATCGCGACCGCGGTCGGGTCATCGGACAGGCTCATCCGCTGATGCGCCTCGCCGACCAGGATGTTCTGCAACGGCATCGGCAGCGCTTCGGGGGCGTCCGGTGCGTCCCAGGCGTCGGTCCAGCGGCTCTTCAGGATCCGGGCGGGCTTGCCGGAGTAGATCTTTCGGCGCACGGTGTCGGCGGAGGTGGCGTTCAGCAATGCCTCCTGGATCACCGAGGCACCCGACTCGCGACGCACGCCCAGGTCGTATTCGGCCGCGGTGAGGAATGCCGAACCCATCCACACACCCTGAGTACCGAGCGCCAGGGCCGCGGCCACCTGCCGGCCGCTGCCGATCCCGCCGGCGGCAAGCACCGCGGCCTTACCGTCGACGGCGTCGACGATCTCCGGCCACAACACCACCGAGCCGATCTCACCGGTGTGCCCGCCGGCCTCCTGCCCCTGGGCGATCACGATGTCGACCCCGTTGGCGACGTGGCTGAGCGCGTGCTTCGCGCTGCCGGCCAGCGCGGCCACCGGAACGCCTGCCGCATGCGCCTGCTCGATGACGTCATTGGGCGGTGAGCCCAGCGCGTTTGCGATCAGCTTGATCGGATGGCGCAACGCCACCTCGACATGGGTTCGCGCCACAGAGTGCAGCCAGCCCAGCACACCGGTGTTGTGCTCACCCTCCGCGGGGAGCGGCGGAACACCAAGATCGGCAAGGGTTTTCGCGACGAAGTCGCGGTGAGCCTGCGGGATGAGCTTGTCGATGTCGACGGCGCTGCCCTCGGTGGGGACCTTGTTGGGCATCACGATGTCGACGCCGTACGGCTTGCCGTCGGTGTTGGCGTCCATCCAGGACAGCACGTTTTCCAGCTCGTCGGGATCGTTGAACCGCACACAGCCCAGCACACCCAGGCCGCCGGCGCGGCTGACCGCGGCGGCCACCTTCTCCGACGGCGTGAACGCGAAGATCGGGTATTCGATCCCGAACCGTTCGCACAGATCAGTCTTCATCACTTCGCTCCCACGTGGTTTGCGTGCACCTCGTCAGCGGCCCGCTCCTCGGTGGTGTCCTTGGCCCACCGGTAATCGGGCTTGCCCGCCGGTGAGCGCTTGACCTCGTCGACCAGCCACAGGCTGCGCGGCACCTTGTATCCCGCGATCTCGCTGCGCACGAACGCGTCGAGATCGGCCAGGGTCGGGCGAGCCCCGTCGCGCGGCTGCACGACAGCGGCGACGTGCTGGCCGAAGCGCTCGTCGGGCACGCCCACCACGAGCGCGTCGAACACATCCGGGTGGCCCTTGAGCGCGGCCTCGACCTCTTCGGGGTAGATCTTCTCGCCACCGCTGTTGATCGACACCGAGCCGCGGCCCAGCATGGTCACGCTGCCGTCGGCCTCGACCTCGGCGTAGTCGCCGGGGATGGCGTACCGGACACCGTTGTAGGTCCGGAACGTCTCGGCCGTCTTCTTCTCGTCCTTGAAGTAGCCGACCGGAATGTGGCCGCACTTGGCGATGATGCCGCGCACGCCCGAGCCCGGGACGACCTCGTTGCCGTCTTCGTCGAGCACCTTGGTGGTCTTGTCGATGGTGACGCGCGGACCGCCGGTGTGCGACTGGCCCTTGGCCACGATGCTGGTACCGCCGAAACCGGTCTCCGAGGAGCCGATCGAATCGGTGATGATCCGGTTGGGCAGCAGCTCGAGGAACTTCTCCTTGAGGCTCGTCGAGAACAGGGCCGCGGTGCTGGCGAGCAGGAACAGGCTCGACAGGTCGTACTCGTTCCCCGCATCTTGGTGGGCCAACAACGCATCGAGCAGCGGCCGGGCCATCGCGTCACCGGTGAAGAACAGCAGGTTGATCTTGTGCTCGTGGATCATCCGCCACGCGGCGTCGGCGTCGAACTCCGGCATCAGCACCACGGTGTGGCCGGTGAACAAAGCCATCCAGGTGGCCGACTGGGTCGCGCCGTGGATCATCGGCGGGATGGGGAGCCGGATCATCGGCGGGTTGGCGACGGCCTGCTTGGACAGGTCGTATTCGTCGGCGATGGGCTCGCCGGTGGCGAAGTCGGTGCCGCCGAACAGAACCCGGTAGATGTCCTCGTGACGCCACATGACGCCCTTGGGGAAACCGGTGGTGCCGCCGGTGTAGAGCAGGTAGATGTCGTCGGCGCTGCGCGGGCCGAAGTCACGCTCGGGCGAGCTGTCGGCGATCGCCGAGTAGAACTCGACGCCACCGTAGCGCTGGAAGTCGTTGTCGGACCCATCGTCGACAACGAGGATCGTCTTCAGCAACGGCAACTCGGGCAGCACGTTCGCGACGCGGTCGGAGTACTGGCGCTCATGGATCAACGCGACCATGTCCGAGTTCTCGAACAGGTACTTCAGCTCGCCCTCGACGTAGCGGAAGTTGACGTTGACCAGGATCGCCCCGGCCTTCACGATGCCCAGCATCCCGATCACGATCTCGATGCGGTTGCGGCAGTACAGGCCGACCTTGTCGTCCTTCTTGACGCCCTGGGAGATCAGGTAGTGGGCCAGGCGGTTGGCCTTCTCCTCCAACTGCGCATAAGTCAGCTGTTCGTCGCCACAAATCAGCGCGACACGGTCAGGCACAGCGTCGATGGCGTGCTCGGCAAGATCGGCAATATTCAGAGCCACAGAACCTAAACTAGAACGTGTTACATTTCGATACAAGTCTGGGTCGAAAATGCAGAGAGGCTGACACCCGTGAGCGATACCGAAAAGGGGCCCGACGCCCTCATTGAGCAGCGCGGACACACCCTGATCCTGACGCTGAACCGGCCCGAGGCGCGCAACGCGCTTTCCACCGAGATGCTCTCGATCATGGTCGAGGCCTGGGACCGCGTCGACAACGATCCGGAGATCCGCACCTGCATCCTCACCGGCGCCGGCGGGTACTTCTGCGCCGGCATGGATCTCAAGGGCGCGACCAAGAAGCCGCCGGGTGATTCCTTCAAGGACGGCAGCTACGACCCGTCACGTATCGACGGCCTACTCAAGGGCCGCCGGCTCACCAAGCCGCTGATCGCCGCGGTCGAAGGCCCCGCCATCGCCGGTGGCACCGAGATCCTGCAGGGCACCGACATCCGCGTCGCCGGCGAGAGTGCCAAGTTCGGCATTTCCGAGGCCAAGTGGAGCCTGTACCCGATGGGCGGTTCGGCCGTGCGCCTCGTGCGCCAGATTCCCTACACCATCGCGTGCGACATGCTGCTGACCGGACGGCACATCACCGCCGCCCAGGCGCTCGAGTACGGCCTGATCGGTCACGTCGTCCCGGACGGCACCGCGCTGGAGAAGGCTCTGGAGATCGCCGAGGTGATCAACAACAACGGCCCGCTGGCCGTGCAGGCCATCCTCAAGACCATCCGCGAGACCGAGGGCATGCACGAGAACGACGCATTCAAGCCCGACACCGCCAACGGCATCCCGGTGTTCCTGTCCGCCGACGCCAAGGAGGGCCCGCTGGCCTTCAAGGAGAAGCGCGCGCCGGTGTTCCAGATGAAGTAGTCGTCGCCCCCGAAGGCAAAACTGAGGCCCTGCTCGATGTTTCGAGCAGGGCCTCAGTTCTTTTCGGGCTCTCAGCGCGCTAACGCCAATGCCCGGGAGGCGGCGGCGGACCCCAACGCCCCGGCGGCGGGGGCGGCGGACCCCAGAACGGCGGAGGCGGGGGCGGCGGACCCCAGAACGGCGGAGGTGGGGGTGGTGGCCCCCAGAAGGGTGGCGGGGGCGGCGGAGGAGGCGGACCCCACGGCCGCAACGGCGGCGCGGGCATCGAAGACAGCGGGGCCGGCCCCCCGGCTTGCAGGCTCGTCGGCGCCCCGACCGGTGCCGCACCGGCCTGGCCGGCGATTCCGATCGCTCCGGCCAGCAGCGCCCCACCCAGCACCACCCCACTCATCAGAGTTCGCCCAGTTGAATGTCGTGCCATCACGTGCACCCTTCAATCGTCTCGTCACATCCCCCGATATTGCGAGACTATCTAATTAGATGGGCTATGCGAAACCTGTGAACGACCTTGCACAGCGAACACTTAACTAGGACATAGTGATACACAGTCAGCTGAGCCGAGTGTGGAACCACTGCGAGGTCCCGGCCGAAACCTCGCAACCAGTTCACACTCGCGGCACGCCGGCGGCCGCAATCCGCTTGATGATGTCGGCGTCCCCGTCGATCTTGGTCACCCGGATATCGGTCCACCCCAGACGGGTGACCGCTTCCGCCTTGCGGATGTCGCGATTGAACCGGCGAGGGTCGGTGCGATGCTGATCGCCCTCGTAGTCGGCGGCCACTTTGACGTCCTCCCAGCCCATGTCGAAAACGCCTACCAATACCCCGAATTCGTCGTAAACCGGGATCTGCGTCCGCGGCCGCGGAAATCCGGCGCGGACGACCAGTAGGCGCAACCAGGATTCTCGAGGGGATTCGGCGCCCGGATCAACAAGGTCGAGCGCTCGACGCGCGTTCCTGATTCCACGGCGTCCGCAGTACCTGTCGACGAGCGGTTCCACGTCGGCCGTCGTCAATCCCGTGGCGTTGGCCAGGGCGTCGATCAGCGCCACCGCCTCGTCGATGGGGTATCTGCAGGCCAGGTCCAGTGCGGTGCGGGCAGGTGTGGTCACCCGCATGCCGTTGATCAATTCGATCTCGTCGTCGCCGAAGGTATCGCTCCATACGCGAATTCCCCTGGGAGAATAGCGATTGCCGTAGATCAACTCGGCCGGCCGACGAGCATCCAGCCACTTGGCGCCGTGCAGGGCCGAAGCCGACCGCCCCGCGACGATGCCACGGCCTCCCGACCACAGCCATGCCGCCTGAGCCCTGGCCTTTGCGGTCAACTCGGTTCCGCGGGATACATGAACTCCGGGGAAGACCGCGAAGTAGCGACTGCGCAGCCGATAGGGCGTCAACCGGCCGGCCGCAACAGCTTTACTACCGATGAATGGCTCCCCCATGGGCGGAGTGTGCCGCCAGCCACCGACAAGCCCGCGAGCGTGGATCTGTTGCGAGATTTCGGCCGAGAACTCGCAACAGATCCACACTCGGCGGCGGCAGAAGCTAGGCGCCCACCGGTGCCGTCGGAGTGAAGACGACGGGCATGGCCTCGGGCCCGCTGACGAAGTTGGCCGGACGCAGCGGAATCGCGTCGCCGTTGGCCAACCGCAGGTCGGGCAGCCGGGTGAGCAGCCGCTCGAGCATCAGCCGCAGCTCCAACCGAGCCAGCTGGTTACCGAGGCAGAAGTGCGTTCCGAAACCGAAAGCCAAGTGGCTGTTGGGGTTCCGGTCGATCCGGAACTCGTCAGGGTTCTCGAAAACAGCTTCGTCGAAGTTCGCTGACTCGAACATCAGCATGATCTTCTCGCCTGCCTTGAGCTCGGTCCCGTGGAACACCGTGTCCGCGGTCAGCGTGCGGCACATGTTCTTCACCGGCGAGGTCCAGCGCAGCGTCTCCTCGATGGCGCCGGGCAGCAACGACTGATCGGCCACCAGGCGTTCCCACTGATCACGATTACGCAGCAGTTGCTCGGTCCCGCCCGACAGCGTGTGCCGCGTGGTCTCGTCACCGCCGATCAGGATCAGCAGCGTCTCCATGACGATCTCGTCATCGCTCATCCGCTGCCCCTCGACCTCGGCATTCACCAGGATCGAGAACAGGTCATCGGTCGGCTCGGCGCGCCGCTTGGCGATCACCTCCATGGTGAACGCGGTGTAGGCGGCGAACGTCTCCATCAACATTCCGATGGCGGTCTCGTCGAGATGCGAACTCAGCCCGCAGACCAGGTCATCCGACCACTTCAGCAGCATCTCGCGCTCGGTGGGCAGCACGCCGAGCATGTCGCCGATCACCGCCATCGGCAGTGGTGCGGCGATATCGCGGACGAAATCGCATTCCCCACGTTCACAGACCGCATCGATCAGGGTGTCGCACAGATTCACGATGGACGGCACCTTGTCCATCACCCGCTTGCGCGTGAAGCCGGAGTTGACCAGCTTGCGGCGCAACACATGTGCCGGATCGTCCATGTCGATCATGTACGGCATGCCGGGCTGATCGGGGCGGATCCCACCGGCGTTGGAGAACAGCTCGGGATTGCGCTCCGCATCGAGCACGGCCGCATAGGTGGTGGCCGCGGCCAGTCCGTTGCGGTCGCGGAACACCGGCTCGTTGGCCCGCATCCATCGGTAGGCCTCCTGAGCGCCACCGTCGGCATAGAAGTTGCCGTTGGTCAGGTCGACATCGGGCTTGAGCAGTACCTGGGTCACGAAATCTCCTTGGAGTCAGCGAACGTCATCTGTACATTGCGGACCGAGCTGGACAACAACGCCCGTTTGGGCAGGCCCAGGGCCGCGAGTTCTTTGGCGTACGGGTGGTCACCCAGCCGGATCCGGACCCCGCCCGGGCGGTATCGCGCCCCGGAAAGGCTCATCCGGCCCTCGGTTTCACGCAGCACGCCGTCGAGGTAGGAATAGGTGGACTGCACCCGGGGTTTGGCGGTGAACCGCGATGGAACCGGAAGCCCGGGTTTGAATTCCATGCCCACGGCCAGCCGGCCGTCGATACTCACCTCGAAGCCGAACGGATTGCCCTCACGAACCCCGGCCCCATTGTCCGCACCGCGGACGGTGAAGTCCGCCAAGACTTTCGGGTATCCCCAGATCTGCCGCCCGGCCTGCAGCGTGAACTCACCGTCGACGGGAAGGTGATGTATGAAGGCGCTCGCCGAGCCCAGGCCACGTAGCCCCGACTCCGCCGATCCGGGCCGGTTCACCATGACGTTGGTGCCGTACTCCAGATACTCCCCCAGATCACCGTCGATGTAGTGCATCAGCATCAACACGACGATCGCGCGGTGCGGCCGGTACCGGTACACGCGCAGGCCGCTGTAATCGATCATGCGCTGCGCGGCGTCGGCGTCCACTGAGTACACCGCCATGTGCTGTTCGGCGGCACGGATCTGCACCGGCATCGTCAACACGGTGCCGAGCACATTGTGCTGCGAGGCAGGAGTGGTGTCACTCACATCGTTGAATCTAACCCCTGCAGTAGACAGATTTCAAGAAGTGTCTACAGCGGGCCTGAGTCAGCGCAGTGGATCCTTGATCCGCTCCTTGACGTAGTGAGGTTACCGACGATCGCTGAATCATCGACCGATTCGGCGGGAACAGTTCGGCGCCAGGAGATTCCGCACGTCGGAGAAGGCGTCGCGCTGATCCGGGTGAGGTAGATTCGGGCCGGTGATCGAGAATCTGTCATCGGCCCCGCGGACCACGGTCGACCTGTCTGGCGTGTCGGAGACGGCGCTGCTGACGCTGCAGATGCGAGCGCAGGAGGCACGCCGCCCCGACAGCATCATCGAAGATCCCATGGCGGTGCAGCTGCTCGACTCGATCGATTTCGATTTCGCCAAGTTCGGGTCGAGCCGGCGCCAGGATGTGGCGCTGCGCGCACTGCGCTTCGACACGTCCACGATCACCTACCTTCGCGACCATCCGAAAGCCACGGTGGTGGCACTCGCGGAGGGTTTGCAGACCAGCTTCCATCGGCTTGATGCCGCTGGCGTCGGCCACGACTTCCGCTGGTTGACAGTCGATCTGCCACCGATGATCGAGGTCCGCCGGAAGCTGCTGCCGGCTTCGGACCGGATCACCGTGTGCGCCCGCTCGGCGCTGGACTTCAGCTGGATGGACGAGGTGAACCCGGCCGACGGCGTGTTCGTCACGGCAGAGGGGCTGCTGATGTACCTACAGCCCGAAGAAGCCATGGGGCTGATTCGGGCGTGCGCACAACGTTTCGCGGGCGGGCAGATGCTGTTCGACCTGCCACCGGCCTGGCTCGCCGCCTGGGCGCGCAAGGGCGTGCGGACCTCAAAGGGCTACCGGATGCCGCCGATGCCCTTCAGCATGTCCCCGTCGCGGGCGGCCGATCTCGTCAACTCCGTGCCAGGCGTCCGGGCAGTACACAACCTGCCGACGCCGGAGGGCCGGGGCCGAATCCTCAACGGGCTGCTGCGGACGGCGCAGCGGGTTCCGTTGCTGAATTCGGCCCTGCCGGTGACGACCCTGCTGGATTTCGGCTAGACAGGCTGACAGCAGTGCCGGCTCAGCCCTGAGCCATGGCCGCGAGATCCTTGATCTGTTCGACGGAGGTGGCCCCGACGACCATCATGGTCACGCCGGAGGCCTCCCAGGCCTTGATCTGTTCCTTGACGAAGTCGAGGTTGCCGACGATCGCCGAATCATCGACCAGTTCGTCGGGAATGATCTTGGCCGCTTCGTCTTTGCGGTCGCTGCGGAACAGTTTGGTGACGTCGTCGACCACCTCCGCATACCCCATCCGGCGATACACGTCGGCGTGGAAGTTGGTGCCCTCGGCCCCCATTCCGCCCATGTACAGCGCCAGGTGCGGCTTCATCAGCTCCATGATCGCGGGCCGATCGTCGGTGACCACGACCTGCGCAGTGGCACAGATCTCGAAGGTTTCGCGGGTACGCCGCGCGCCGGGGCGGGCGAAGCCCTCGTCCAGCCATTCGTTGTACATGCCGGCGATGCGCGGCGAGTAGAAGATCGGCAGCCAGCCGTCGGCGATCTCGGCGGCCAGCGCGACGTTCTTGGGTCCCTCGGCACCGAGCATTACCGGGATGTCGGCGCGCAGCGGATGGGTGATCGGCTTGAGGTTCTTGCCCAGGCCGGTGGTGCCCTCGCCGGTAATCGGCAGCGGGTAGTGCGGACCGTCGCTGTGGACCGGGGCCTCACGCGCCCAGACCTGACGCAGGATGTCGATGTACTCGCGGGTGCGGGCCAGCGGCTTCGGGAACTTCGCGCCATACCAGCCCTCGACCACCTGCGGCCCGGACACGCCGAGCCCCAGGATGTGGCGGCCACCGGAGAGGTGATCCAGGGTCAGCGCGGCCATCGCGCACGCCGTCGGGGTGCGGGCGGACAACTGGATGACCGAGGTGCCCAGCCGCATGCGGGTGGTTTCCCGCCCCCACCAGGCCAGCGGGGTGTAGGCGTCCGAGCCCCAGGCCTCCGCGGTGAAGACGGTGTCGAAGCCCTCCGCTTCGGCGGCAGCGACGAGTTCGGCGTGGTTGGTCGGCGGCTGTGCGCCCCAGTATCCGAGTTGCAGACCGAGCTTCATTTAGATCGCCTTCCCACGTGTCCTTGCCACGATTGTTAGAACCTGTTCTACTCGATGTGTGACAGCCAGCCAAAGCCGCCCGGCCTCGACAGATCACCGTGAGCCGCCACTTTCCGCGCCACTGAAACTGTCGTTTGACTACACCCGTTCAGTAGGTTCACTGCTCAGTCAGTTCTTTACTGCCCTGCGCGAGCGCCGGATCGTCGGCGTGCGCGGGTCCGACGGACGGGTGCACGTGCCACCCGCTGAGTATGACCCGGTCACCTACGAGGCTCTGACCGAGGTGGTTCCGGTATCCAGCGTCGGGACAGTGGTGTCCTGGACCTGGCAGCCCGAACCGCTTGAAGGTCAGCCGCTGGACCGGCCGTTCGCCTGGGCGCTGATCAAGCTCGACGGTGCCGACACCCCACTGCTGCACGCCGTGGACGTCAAGGAAGGCGAGCTCAGCAGCGGTGCCCGGGTGCACGTGCACTGGGTCGACGAGCCGGTGGGCGCGATCACCGACATCGCGTACTTCGTCCCGGGTGAGACCCCCGAGGATGTTCCGCCGGTGAGCGATGACCGTGACCCGGTGACCATGCTGGTGGCGCCCTCGTCCATCGAGATCCAGCACACGGCCTCGCGGCCCGAGAGCACCTACCTGCGGGGTCTGCGCGACGGCAAGCTGCTCGGCGCGCGCACCGGCGAAGACGGCAAGGTGTACTTCCCGCCCAAGGAAGCCGATCCGGCCACCGGCCAGGAACTCACCGAGTTCGTTGAGCTGCCCGACCGGGGCACCATCACCACGTTCGCGATCATCAACATCCCGTTCGCCGGCCAGCGGATCAAGCCGCCGTACGTCGCGGCCTACGTGCTGCTCGACGGTGCCGACATCCCGTTCCTGCATCTGGTGACCGACATCGATGCGTCCGAGGTGCGGATGGGCATGCGGGTCGAGGCGGTATGGAAGCCCCAGGAGGAATGGGGCCTCGGCATCGACAACATCTCGCATTTCCGGCCGACGGGTGAACCCGACGCCGGCTACGACAGCTACAAGCACCACCTGTAAGGGATCACATGACTTTTCGTGACGTAGCCGTCGTCGGTTTCGCGCATGCCCCGCATGTGCGCCGCACAGATGGCACCACCAACGGCGTCGAGATGCTGATGCCATGTTTCGCAAGCCTCTATGAAGAGCTCGGCCTGCAACAGACCGATATCGGCTTCTGGTGCTCGGGATCGTCCGATTACCTTGCCGGCCGCGCCTTCTCGTTCATCTCGGCGATCGACTCGATCGGCGCTGTGCCGCCGATCAACGAGTCACACGTCGAGATGGACGCAGCCTGGGCGCTGTACGAGGCCTACATCAAGATCTTGACCGGCGAGGTGGATACCGCACTGGTCTACGGCTTCGGCAAGTCCTCGGCGGGTGTTCTGCGCCGGGTGCTGGCCCTGCAGACCGATCCCTACACCGTCGCGCCGCTGTGGCCGGATGCGGTGTCGCTGGCCGGACTTCAGGCCCGGTTCGGCCTCGATGCCGGTAAGTGGACTGCCGAGCAGATGGCCCAGGTGGCGTTGGATTCGTTCGCCGCAGCCGACCGCGTCGACTCGGTGGAATCCGCTGCCTCTGTTGCCGAGCTGCTGGACCGCCCGTTCTTCGCCGACCCGCTGCGCCGCCACGACATCGCCCCCATCACCGACGGTGCCTCGGCCATCGTCTTGGCGGCCGGCGACCGGGCTCGCGAACTGCGCGAAAACCCGGCCTGGATCACCGGATTCGAGCACCGCATCGAGACCCCGGTGCTGGGTGCGCGCGATCTGACCGTCTCGACCTCGACCGCCGCCTCGGCACAGGCCGCCACCGGCGGTGACGTGAGCTCGATCGAGGTTGCCGAGATCTACGCCCCGTTCACTCACCAGCAGCTGATCCTCACCGAGGCGATCGGGCTGGGCGAGAATACGAAGATCAACCCGTCGGGCGGCGCGTTGGCCGCCAACCCGATGTTCTCGGCCGGCCTGGAGCGCATCGGTTTCGCCGCGCAGCACATCTTCTCCGGCTCGGCCGGGCGCGTGCTCGCGCACGCCACCAGTGGCGCTGCGCTGCAACAGAATCTGGTCGCGGTCCTGGAGGGCAAATAATGGCTAAGAATCTCGCCGCGGTCCTGGGCACCGGGCAGACCAAGTACGTCGCCAAGCGTCACGACGTATCGATGAACGGGCTGGTGCGCGAGGCCATCGACAAGGCGCTCGCCGATTCCGGCTCGACGATGGCTGATATCGACGCAGTGGTGGTCGGCAAGGCACCGGACTTCTTCGAGGGCGTGATGATGCCCGAGTTGTTCATGGTCGACGCCACCGGCGCCACCAACAAGCCGCTGATCCGTGTGCATACCGCGGGTTCGGTGGGCGGATCGACCGCGATCGTCGCGTCCAGCCTGGTCAAATCCGGCAAGTACCGCCGCGTGCTGACCATGTCGTGGGAAAAGCAGTCCGAGTCGAATGCCATGTGGGCGTTGAGTATTCCGGTGCCCTTCACCAAGCCGGTCGGCGCGGGTGCCGGCGGTTACTTCGCGCCGCACGTGCGCGCCTACATCCGGCGCTCCGGTGCCCCGAACCACATCGGCGCGATGGTGGCGGTCAAGGACCGGCTCAACGGTGCCAAGAACCCGTTGGCTCACCTGCACCAGCCCGATATCACGCTGGAGAAGGTGATGGCCTCGCAGATGCTGTGGGACCCGATCCGTTTCGACGAGACCTGTCCGTCGTCAGATGGTGCCGCGGCCATGGTGATCGGTGACGAGGCCGCCGCCGACGCGCGGATTGCCGAAGGCCACCCGGTCGCCTGGATCCACGCGACGGCGCTGCGGACCGAGCCGCTGGCGTACTCCGGCCGTGACCAGGTCAACCCGCAGGCCGGTCGCGACGCCGCGGCGGCACTGTGGCGCGATGCCGGCATCACCAGCCCGATCGACGAGATCGATGTGGCCGAGGTGTACGTGCCGTTCTCCTGGTTCGAGCCGATGTGGTTGGAGAACCTCGGTTTTGCCGCCGAGGGCGAGGGCTGGAAGCTGACGGAGGCCGGCGAGACGGCCATCGGCGGGAAGATTCCCTTCAACGCCTCCGGTGGCGTGCTGAGCTCGAACCCGATCGGTGCGTCCGGCATGATCCGGTTCGCCGAATCGGCGATCCAGGTGATGGGCAAGGCCGGCGACCATCAGGTCCAGGGCGCCCGCAAGGCGCTCGGGCACGCCTACGGCGGTGGCGCGCAGTACTACTCCATGTGGGTTGTGGGCTCTGACAAACCGGGCGAGCCCGCATCATGACGCGCATGAAGTACACCCTCAGCGTGGCCATGGGCCCGCTGGAGCATCTGACCGGATTGGCCCGCACCGCAGAGGAAGTCGGGTTCGATTCGATCGCCCTGCCCGACTCGCTGTTCTACATGGAGAAGCAGGCCGCGGACTATCCGTACACCCCGGACGGGTCGCGGATGTGGAACGCCGAGACCCCGTGGGTTGATCCGCTGATCGCGGCGGCCTCGATGGGTGCGGCGACCTCGACGCTGCGGTTCTACACCAACGTGATGAAGCTCGGATCGCGAAATCCGCTGCTGCTGGCCCGCCAGGTCGGCTCGGTGGCCAACCTGACCAACAACCGGTTCGGCTTCGGCGTCGGGATCGGCTGGGCACCAGAGGAATTCGAATGGTGCGGAGTTCCGTTCGCCAAGCGTGGGGCGCGCGTCGACGAGATGATCGAGGTGCTCAAGCTCGTGCTCGGCGGCGGCATGGTCGAGTTCCATGGCGAGTTCTACGATTTCGAGCGTCTGCAGATGAGCCCGGCGCCGTCGGAGCCGGTGCCGTTCTACGTCGGCGGGCACACACCGGTGGCACTCAAGCGTGCCGCCCGCGTGGGTGACGGCTGGACCAGCGCGATGATGACGTGCGCACAGCTGGCCGAGACCGTGACGGCGATCAACAAGCTGCGGGCCGAATACGGCCGGGCCGATGAGCCGTTCGAGTTCCAGTCTGTGTGCATCGACAAGTTCGATCTCGACGGGCACCGTGCGCTGGCCGAGGCCGGTATCACCGACAACATCGTCATCCCGTGGATGCTCGAAGGTCTGGGCTTCGACGCTCCGCTGGAGCGCAAGCAGGACTCGCTCAAGCGGTTCGCCGACACCTACATCCACTCCGGCTGGCAGGACTGACATGACCGTCACCGATACTCAGCACCCAGCTCACCTGGCAGGCAAGCGATCCCGGGATGCGGTTGCCGCCCGGGATAAGCAAGCATGGCTGGACAACTTCGCCGACGACGCGATCGTGCAGGACCCCATCGGGCCGTCGTTCTTCGACCCCGCAGGCTTGGGCCACCAGGGCAAGGAAGCCATCGCGGCGTTCTGGGACAAGGCCATCGCCCCGACCGACAACCTCGAGTTCAACTTCCTCGACACGTTCCAGTGCGGCAGCGAGGAAGCCAACGTCGGCAGCATCGTCACCACGATGGGCGGGCACCGCATCACCACTCCGGGTGTCTTCACCTACCGGGCGAATGACGCGGGACAGTTGGTGGCGTTGCGGGCCTACTGGGAAGTGGACCGCGCGAGCGCCGAGAAGATCGACAGCTAGAGCTCGACGAGCCCCGTCAGGTAGCGCTGCGCCAGCTCCCGGTACGCCGCCGGATTGGCCTGCACCCAGGTCTGTGCACCGGTGCCCGCGATAGGTCCCCGGATCTTCGCGGGTGCACCGGTGACCAGCACCTCGTCGGGAATCTTTGTGCCCCCGACCACCAGGGAATGCGCCGCGATCAGGCTGCGCCGGCCGATCACCGCCCCGTCGAGGACCGTGCAGTGGTTGGCGATCAGCGCCTCCTCGCCCACGTGTGCACCGTGCACGACGCACATATGGGCGACCGTCGCGCCCGGACCGATGTCGACCGGGATCCCCGGTGGCGCGTGCAGCACCGAACCGTCCTGCACGTTGGCGCCCTCGCGGATGACGATCGGGGCGAAGTCGCCCCGCAACACGGTGTTGAACCACACCGAGGCACCGGCCTCGACCGTCACGTTGCCGATCAGTGTTGCCGTCGGGGCCACGAATGCGCTTGGGTCAACCACGGGCGCCCGGCCCTCGAACGAATACAGCGGCATCGTCCACATATACCGCAGGAACCGGCCCCCGGCGCAGCGACGCGTACCCTGAACAGTAACTATGTCGCTCACGACAACCATCCGCCCCAGGTTCTTGATCACCATCGGCCTTGCCGCAGCCGTCATCGGCACGGTCGGCGCGTGCACCCCAGCCGACCAGTCACCGACTACGCCGTGGGTTGCCACGCCGTCTACCTCGCCGTCGGCTGCCGCGCCGAAATCGCCGAAATCGCAGGCTTCCGACTACAGCCACCTGCTACTACAGGCCGAGGATGTCAGCATTCCGCCGGACGCGTTCACCGTCAGGTCCAACAATGTCAACCCCGACGGCCAGTCCGGGGCCAGCGCGTTGTTCGTCAACGCCGACGACACCCGGGCAATCGCCGACACGATCCTGATCTACCCGGACGCGGCGACCGCGGCGGCGACGCTCAAACAGGCCTCGGCCGCCGTGAGCACGATGGTGACCGGTGGCGAACCGCACCCGGTGCCGGTCGGTTTGAACGGCACCGTCATCTCGGGCACCGCACCGGACGGCTCCAAGGCCGTGACGCTGCTGATGTACAACCAGGGACGCGCGGTGGTCCGCCTGGAGTTCGACAGCACTCCGAATGATCCGGTGTCACCGCAGACAGTGGCCAGTGTGGGCCGGATGCAACAGATCGCCCTGAGAATCGGCCTTCCGGAGCGGGAGTAGGTCCCGGTCACGACGGGTATGCCCCAGGTCACGCCTGAATTATTGCCATCCGGGCTCAAAAAACTGTAACGTGTTCTAGTTAAGAGCACCGATACGGGAGGCCCACCGTGACTACCGAACATGCCGGCATCAGAGAGATCGACACCGGCGCCCTGCCAGACCGCTACGCGCGGGGTTGGCACTGCCTGGGACCCGTCAAGAACTTCCTTGACGGTCAGCCGCACTCTGTCGAGGCATTCGGCACCAAGCTGGTGGTGTTCGCCGATTCGGCGGGCGACCTGAAGGTCCTCGACGGCTACTGCCGGCACATGGGCGGCGACCTGTCGCAGGGCACCATCAAGGGCGACGCCGTGGCCTGCCCGTTCCACGACTGGCGCTGGGGCGGTGACGGCAAGTGCAAGCTCGTCCCCTACGCCAAGCGCACCCCGCGTCTGGCCCGCACCCGGGCCTGGCACACCGACGTGCGCGGCGGCCTGCTGTTCGTCTGGCACGACCACGAGGGCAACGACCCCCAGCCCGAGGTCCGGATCCCTGAGATCCCCGAGGCGGCCAGCGACGAGTGGACCGAGTGGCAGTGGAACTCGCTGTTGATCGAGGGCAGCAACTGCCGCGAGATCATCGACAACGTCACCGACATGGCGCACTTCTTCTACATCCACTACGGCCTGCCGACGTACTTCAAGAACGTCTTCGAAGGGCACATCGCCTCGCAGTATCTGCACAACGTCGGCCGTCAGGACATCGGCGGCATGGGCACCCAGTACGGCGAGTCGCACCTGGACTCGGAGGCCTCCTACTTCGGGCCGTCGTTCATGATCAACTGGCTGCACAACAACTACGCCGGTTACAAGGCCGAGTCGATCCTGATCAACTGCCACTACCCGGTGAGCCAGGACGCCTTCATGCTGCAGTGGGGCGTCATCGTCGAGAAGCCCAAGGGCATGGACGAAAAGACCACCCAGAAGCTGGCCGACGCGATGACGGACGGCGTGAGCAAGGGCTTCATGCAGGACGTCGAGATCTGGAAGCACAAGACCCGCATCGACAACCCGCTGCTGGTCGAGGAGGACGGCGCCGTCTACCAGATGCGCCGCTGGTACCAGCAGTTCTACGTCGATGTCGCGGACATCAGCCCCGACATGACGGACCGGTTCGAGATGGAGATCGACACCACCGCGGCCAACGAGAAGTGGCACGTGGAGGTCGAGGAGAACCTGAAGATCAAGGCGGCTGAGAAGTCGGCTCAGACGGAAACACTGCAGTCCAGCTGATGACGACACGCAACGAGCGGAGCCAGGCGCCAGATGTCGACGACCTGGCCCGCTCGATGCTGCTGCTGCACGGCGTGCATGAGGATGACGATCATCACGCCGGCAGCGGCGCAGGCACCGGTTCGACCGCCGGATCATGGGCCAAGGCACCGAATTTCGCGTCCGATCCGCAACTGGCCGCGGCGGTCCGCGAGGCCAGCGCGCGCGACCGTGAACGCTATCTGACCTCAGGCCTGGTGTCGGTGGACTGCCGGTTCTGCCATGTCTCGGTGCAGGTGAAAAAGCTGAGCGCCGAACACACTTCGGTGCAGTGGTCTACCGAAGCGGTGGAACGCTGCGCGACCTTCGAGGAAATCCGCTCCACCGGCGGAGATCCGGCCCGGGCGCGGTCATGCCCGCGGCTGACCGACAGCATCAAGCATGCGGTTGCCGAAGGGTGCCTGGAAGAGGTGTCTTCGGCCCCCTCCCCCGGCGACGGCTGATTCGCCCGCTAGTTCCCGGTCCTCAGCTCGGCCACGCAGGCACCCAGCGACTCGTCGTCTCCGTCGCCGCCCAGCGGCGGCAGCACGATGCCGTCGGCCACGTCCCCGAACCTCGCCTTCAGCAAGCCGGGCAGCTCATCGTGACGTCCACAGACCACCAGCTCGTCCAGAATGGAATCGGTTAGCACCGAGGGCAATTCGTCCCACAGCTCGGTTCGGACCAGGGACCGCAACCGCTCCGGGAGTTCAGTAAGGCCGCGGCGGGTCAGGCCTGTCGCATATGCGGGTGTCGAATACAGGAATGCCAGCATCCGGCGCTGCCGTTCCCGTTCCATGGCGACCGCCTCATCGGTGCGGCCGGTGGCGATCGCCGTCGAGGCGACGATGCGCGGTGCGTCTGTCCTGCCTGCCGCTTCGGCGCCACGGGCCAACGCCGGGCGCACCACGTCGCGCAGGTAGTCGGGATCGGAGTTGGTCGAGTGCGTGACGATTCCGCGCGCGACCCCGCCGGCGAGTTCCCACATACCGGCGTTCACCGCACCCAGCCAGATCGGCGGGCGGACGGCCTCGCTCGGGCCGGGATTGAAGTAGGGCTGCATGCGGGTCAGCCGGTAGTTCTCGCTCTCGAAGTGCACTGTGCCCCCAGTGCGGAACGCATCGAACAGGGCATCGAGCGCACCCACGTAATCCCTGAGCCGGGCAATCGGATCGCTCCACGGCATGCCGTAGCGGTCCCGGATGTTCTGCTTGATCTGCGTCCCGAGCCCCAGCTCGAACCGACCGCCCGAGAGTACCGACAGATCCCAGGCGGTGTACGCCGTCAGCGTGGGACTGCGCACGAATGCCAGTGTCACGGCGGTGCGGACGGTGATGCGCGATGTGTGCTCCAGGGCCAGCAACGAGACCGCCAGTGAGTCGTGCAGGGTCTCGGCGACATGTAGGCCGTCGCAGCCCAGTCGCTCGGCCCGCCGCGCATAGCCGGCGGTTGCGGTCAGCGGCGTACGCGGGTCGAGCGCCAGATAGACCTTCATGATCTCCCCCTCACGAGCAGACGCGAATGTACCCGGAAATCAACATTTCCGGGTCATTCGCGTCTGCTCGCGGGGCTACTACTACAGCCCCTTGAATCGCTCCTGGACCGCCTCAGAGGACAGTCCGTAGTCGGCCAGTGAGTAGGTGTGCTTCGGCGCACGCGGCCCCTGCTTGCTGGCTTCGTGGCTGTCGACCATCGCCTGCCGGGCGGCGTCCGTGAAGTCCAGCCCGAACGTGCGGTAGATACCCTCGACCGCGCCGATCGGGTCCTTGACGAACTCGAAGTAGTCCACGTCGCAGAACTGACCCGGATCATGCTTGGCCCGTTCGGTATTGAACAACTCCAGCCCGCGCGACCAGGTTTCCATGGCGTCTTCGCCGATCACATTCCCGGTGAACGTGTTGGACCAACCGGCGGTGGTGTGCTGCGCCAGCGAGCACATCGAGGCCATGATGGTCTCTGCCGGGCGGTGACACTGGACGACCAGGGCGTCCGGATACGTCGCGAACAGTGCGTCCAGGGCGAACAGATGACTGGGGTTCTTGAGCACCCAACGCTTCTCGGGCTCGTTGAGACCGATCAGCTGCAGGTTCTTCCGGTGCCTCTGGTACGACTTGGTCCAGTCCTGGCGGGCCAGCCACTGCGCGTAGGTCGGGACGTGAGCCAGCGTCTCGTACGAGACCGAGTGCAACGACTGCCGCAGCAGCTGCCAGCATTCCTCGACCTCGTCCGCAGTCATGTAGTGCAGGCCCGTGTAATCCGGGTCCTCCTCGTGCGCCTTCTTGAATCGGGCATCGAGCGCACTGAAGACCGGGTTGTCCGGCCAGGTTTCCCGCGGCGGCCGAGGCTGCGGGAACTCCGCCAGCCACATCTCCAAACCCTGATGCATCGGGTCGGCGGTCAGCAACCGGTGGATCACCGTGGTCCCGGTGCGCGGCAGACCGGTGACGAAGATCGGCCGCTCGATCGGCACGTCGACGTGCTGCGGGTACTGCTTGAACGCAGCTTCCGAGACGAGGCGGGCAACCAGCGCATTGCGGGTGAAGAAGCGCTGCATCTTGCTGCCGAGCTCGGTCAGATCGGCATCACGCTGATAGGACTCCAGCAGCACTCCGAGCGCTTCGATGTAATTGTCGTCGTCGGTACCGAAATCATCCAGGCCGCAGGCCTTTACCGCCGAGGCATGCAGATCCTCGATGGTGCCGACATCGGTGCGTCCGCTCATGCGCGATCCGCCTTCGCTTCTCGCTGCCAGGTCATGCCTTGTACTCCCCGCAGTTCACATCGAGGGCCTGGCCGGTGATACCGCTGGACAGATCGCTGGCCATGAACAGGATCGCCGAGGCGACTTCATCCTCGGTCGGCAGCCGCTTGAGGTCGGAGGAGGCCGCCGTCGCCTTGTAGATCTCGTCGACGGTGGTGCCGTACTTACCCGCCTGATGGGCGAAATAGCTTTCCAGCGTGCCGCCCCAGATATAGCCGGGCAGAATGGAATTCACCCGGATGCCCTGGTCGCCGAGTTCGGTTGCCAGGGTCTGCGACATGGCCAGCAGGGCCGACTTGGCCATCTTGTAGGCGCCGTACTTGGCCTGTGAGTGCCGGACCACCATGGAGTTCACGTTGACGACGGAACCCTTGCTCTGGGCCAGGGCCGGGGTGAAGGCCTGCACCATCCGCAGCGCGCCGAACACCGTCAGCTCGATGGCATCGCGCATGTGCTCGAACGTGGTGTTGGCGAAGGGTTTCATCGACGGCACCCGGAACGCGTTGTTGATCAACACGTCGACCTTGCCGTACGCCTCGATCGAGGCGTCGACCAGATTGTTCACCTGGGCCTCGTCGGTGATATCGGTGCCGACCGAGATGGCGCGACGGCCGAGATCGGTCACCTGCTTGGCCACCTCGTCGAGCCGCTCCACGGTGCGAGCCGCAAGCACCAGATCAGCTCCGGCCTCGGCACAGCGCCGCGCGAGCGTGGTGCCCAGCGCGGGGCCGACCCCGCTGATGACGACGACCTTGTTCTCCAGCAGTCCTGACATCGGTCAGCCCACCATCCTTTCGCCAATTAGCTTCTGACGAAGCGCAATCCGCGCTCGCCAATCATCATCGGAAATCTTGTTGTTCTCGTAATACGGCAGTTTCTCCGCCACAGCGCCGATGTCGACCAATTCTGCGGTCGGCCCGTTCTCGGCGCTCAACTCACGCGAAACCCGCTGCCAGCGGAACTGCAGGTAACCCTTGAGATGCCCCAGCGTCTCGCACCAGTTGGTCACCCCGGGATTGGCCTCGGACACCACGATCCGGATCTTGCCGTCCGGATCGGCTTGCGCCTGAGTGCCGTTCAGCGAGGTCTGGTGATTGATGTAGTCCAGCGAGATGTACCAGAGGCTACCCAGCTGGAAGCCCAGGTAGGGCGCATCCGACACCGGCAGCGTGATGATCATCGCCTGGTCTGGCGTCATGTCGTAGTGACCGACCGACGAATACTGGGTGGCGAGCCCGCCGGGTGTCAGACGCGGTGCGGTCAGCGTGTTGACGGGCAAGTTGTCGTAGAACCACTTAGGGAACTGCAGCCACGTCTTGACCCGCTGAACGAGTTGCTTACCGGCTGTGGCGTAACGCTTCTCGATGAGTTCGCGGGTCAACGGCGCCGGCGCCGTTCCGGCGGTGTCCGTACGCGATATCGCGAAGGAGCCGCGCTGCGCCGACCAGTCGTTGTAGACCTCCCGGATCACCAGCTGCGCGGGGGTAGCCGGGGTGAACCGCCATTCGAAGGTGCCGTCGGCGGCGATGTCGAGCTTGCGGTCATCGAACGCGGTCTCACTGTCCGGAACGTTCTCGTCGGTGTACTCCCCGCCCAACAACTGGAAGCTGACGTCGGTGGTCGTGCCCCGCTTTCCGGTGACGACATACTCGTGTCCGGGTTGGACCCGAGTGCCGAAGTACATGGTGTCGGGGTTGTCCAGGCCCATCTTGGTGAACGGCCCCGTTCCACTGTGCAGGAACGGATGGTCGCGGTCGTAGTCGAACGCGACGTGCGTGCACGCCGCGATGCATCCGGCCAGGTACTGCAGCCCCTCAAGGAGATCCGCTTCCGAGGAGATAAAGGGCGCGGCGGTCACCAGGCGTTCCGCCTCGGCTATGGCATCGGCCAGTGGTTGTGAGTACATCCAGCATCTGCTCTCTCGGTCCAATATTGGACCGCAGTGGTAGAGTTTCCTACCCGACACTAGAACGCGTTCCAATTCGAGTCAACGCCCAGGAGGATCGATGCCAGACGCCGAGCCGGCCGGCCGCGCCTCACCACCGACTGCCCGGGTGGTTGCCATCCTGGATTTCCTGTCCCGCCACCCGCAGGAGCGGTTCGGGCTCTCCGAACTCACCCGCCGAGTCGGACTGACCAAGCCGACGTGCCTGGGGATCCTGAGCTCACTCACCGAATCGGGCTACCTGATCCGGGACAGCGGAGACAAGACGTACCGCCTTGGTCCGAGCCTGATCTCGCTCGGCCACGCGGCGCAAGAGTCGATGCGCGTCAACCCGGCGGCCCGAGCCGAGTTGCACGCGCTGTCAGCCGCTTTCGACACCTCCGCGGGCCTGACCGCCGTGGTCGATGACCGGATCACGGTGCTGGAGGTGGTCGGCCCGCCCGGCCGCGACCCTGGCGTCCGGGTCGGGCAGAGCTATCCGTTCGCACCGCCGGTCGGCCTGATGTTCGTGCTGTGGGACGACGACGCGCTGCGGGCCTGGCTGGCCAAGGCGCCGACGATTCCGCTGCGCACCGAATCCGCGCGGCTACAGCGGGTGATCGAAAACTGTCGCGCCGACGGATATCTCGTGGAACGCCTGACCCCCGGGGGCCGCAGGCTCTACGCGCTGATGGCGGGGATGTCGACCAACCTGCCCGACGAACTGCGCGCCCTGCTGAGTGAGTTGGTGTCCGACATCGGCGAGCGCGTGTATCTGCGGGACGAGGGACCGAGCGGCCGAATGCCACATGACATCAGCGTCATCTCCGCGCCGGTGTTCGACCACTACCGGCGCCAGGTCATGGCGGCCTCACTGCACATCGGGACGGCCCTCACGAACAAGGAGATCAGCGAGCGGGCCAAAGCACTGGTGGCGACAGCCGACGCGTTGACGAAGCAGCTCGGTGGGACGAAGCCGGCGTACTGACGAACCTGAGCTCAGAAGTTGTTGCAGGTCCCGAAGATCTGCTGCATCAACCCTAGGTATTGGCCGTTCGAGCTCAGGATCATCTGGGCCATCTGTTGCCGTTGAGCCCTTGGCGCGGACAGGAACTGGTGCAGGTAAGCCTGGGACGTCGGGTCCGCCTCGAATTGAGCGGCCGCCGCCGGATCCTGGGCATTCGCCGCAGCCATCACCTGGGGGTAACTGCAGGTGGTGTTCACGATCGAATCCAGCGGATCTGCCGACGCGATACCGGCCCCGGTGGCCACCATCATCGCCAATCCACCCACTGCGACAGCCAGTTTGACCGGCATTAGCTCTAACATGTCACGACCTCCTCCCCCCGAGGCCCGAAACTCTACTCGATCACATTGCCCCTGGACCGCGATTCGCTAATGTCCACATAGTCGTTCACTCGGGGTTTTCTTGCTTCAGCAAATAAGTACGCACCAGTGACCGTGGGCCGGTGTCCCGCAGTAGTGCGCTGGCGGGGCGGGGACGCACGCGTTGCGGCCACCAGAACCAGCGTCCCAGCAGTGCGGCGATCGACGGAGTCATGAGTGCGCGGACCACGAGGGTGTCCAACAGCAGGCCGATCCCGATGGTGGAACCCACCTGTCCGATGATTCGGAGGTCGCTGACCACCATCGACATCATGGTGAACGCGAACACCAGACCCGCGGCCGTCACCACTTTGCCGCTACCGCCCATGGCCCGGATGATGCCGGTGTTGATCCCGGCGCCGATTTCCTCTTTCATCCGGGACACCAGCAGCAGGTTGTAGTCGGAACCTACCGCCAACAGAATGATCACGGACATCGCGAGCACGAGCCAGTGCAGATAGATGCCCAGGATGTGTTGCCAGATGAGCACCGACAACCCGAAGGCCGCGCCCAACGAAAGCGCAACGGTGCCAACGATTACCAGCGCGGCCACCAGACTGCGCGTCACGATCAACATGATGATGAAGATCAGGCAGAGCGCGGCGACTCCCGCGAGCAGCAGATCGTAGGTGGCCCCGTCGCGCATGTCCCGGTACGTCGCCGCGGTTCCCGCCATGTAAATCTTGGCGCTCGCCAGAGGAGTCAACTTCAGGGCCTCTTCAGCGGCTCTGACCACCTTGTCAATTCGCGCGATACCCTCCGGCGTGGCGGGGTCTCCGCGGTGAGAGATGATCAACCGCACCGACTTTCCGTCGGGCGAGAAGAACAGGTTCATCGCTCGCTTGAAGTCCTCGTTGTTGAAGACCTCCGGAGGCAGATAGAACGAGTCGTCGTTCTGCGCGGCGTCGAAGGCCCGGCCCATGACGGCGGCGTTCTTGCTGTTCTCATCCATCAGGGCGAGCGTTCCGGCCATGGTGCTGTGCATCGTCAGCATCATGGTCCGCATCATCTGCATGGAGGCGATCATCGCTGGGAACTGGGCAACCATCTTCGGCATGAGCGCATCCAGTTGGTCGAGGTTCCGGACAAGGTCTCGAGTCTTGTCGGCAACCGCGTCGACGCCGTCCATCGCGTCGAAAAAGGACCTCATGGCCCAGCAGTACGGGATGTCAAAGCAATGCGGCTCCCAATACAGGTAATTGCGGATGGGCCGGAAGAAGTCATCGAAATCCGCAATATGGTCCCGTACCTCCTTCAGCACATCCTCCATCTCGTGGGTGTTCTTCACCAAGCCGTGGGTCATGGTGACGAGCTTCTGTGTCACGGCGTAGAGACGCTGCATGTTCGCGATCATCTTCGACATGTCGTCGGCCTGTTTGACCAGGTCATTCATGCGATTCTTCTGAAACGGCAGGAGCTCCACCTGAGTTGCACTCTGCATGCTGAGCAGGAACGGAATCGAAGTGCGGTCGATCGGGGTGCCCTCGGGACGCGTTATTCCCTGGACCCGTGAAATCCCGGGCACGGCGAATACGCTTTTCGCGAGTTTGTTCAACACCAGGAAATCCGACGGGTTACGCATATCGTGATCGGCCTCGACCAACAAAATGTCGGGTGTCATGCGCGACGGCGGAAAGTGCCGCTCGGCGGCGGCGTATCCGACATTCGCCGGAATGCTGCTGGGCACATACAACCGGTCGTTGTAACTGGTCTTGTACGCAGGCAGCGCCAACAAGCCGATCAGTGCCACCACCATTGCCGCGGCGAGGATTGGCGCGGGCCAGCGGACGATCGCGGTACCGAGGCGCCGCCAGCGTCGGACGATGATCCTGCGTTTGGGCTCGAACAAACCGAAGCGTCCCCCCAGCGCCAGAACAGCCGGGATCAGGGTCAGTGCCACTGCCACCGCGACGACCATGGCCACAGAGGTGGGAATACCCATCGTCTGGAAGTACGGCAGCCGGGCGAAACTCAGACAGAAGATCGCACCGGCAATCGTCAGGCCTGAGGCCAGCACCACCTTGGCCACGCTGTGATACGTCGTATAGAACGCCTGCTCGCGTTCCTCACCCGCTTGCCGCGCCTCCTGATACCGGCCGATGAAGAAAATGCCGTAGTCGGTACCGACGGCGATCCCGAGCGATACGAGCAGATTCACGGCGAACGTCGAGAGCCCGATGATCTGGTGATCACCGAGCAGTGCGACGACACCTCGCGCCGTCTGGACCTGCATGCCCACCATGACCAGCAGAAGAACTGCCGTGACCACCGAACGGTAGACGAAGAGCAGCATCGTGAGGATCACCACGAGGGTGACGGCGGTGATCTTGATGATGGATTTGTCGCCGGCGTGGTTCATGTCCGACGCAAGCGGCGCGGAGCCGGTGACATAGGCCTTGACCCCGGCCGGCGGCTGTGACCGTTGCACGATGTCCCGGACCGCCTCCACCGATTCGGTGGACAGGGATTCACCCTGGTTGCCCGCGAGATTCAGCTGGACGTAGACAGCCTTGTTGTCCGGGCTCTGCACACCCGAGGCGGTGAGCTTGTCCCCCCAGTAGTCCTGCACATGCTGCACATGCTTCGTATCGGCTTTCAGCTGCCGCACCAGGTCGTCGTAGTACCTGTGCACATCGTCGCCGAGCGGTTGTTGTCCCTCCAGGACGATCATCGCCACGCTGTCGGAATCAGACTCACCGAAGCTGCGGCCCATACGCTGCATCGCCTGGAATGACGGGGCATCCTTGGGGACCAGCGATACGGAGTACTCCCGTCCGACCTGCTCCAGTGACGGGACAGCGAAGGTCAGGACTGCCACGATCACCAGCCAGCCGAGAATGATCGGTACCGCGAGCCGATAGATCATCCGCGCGACGAACGGCGGATCGCTGGGCGTCGACTGCTCGCTCATGCGGCTGTCCTCACGCAGAAGGACACCATCATCAGGAGCCGCGTTCGTCCGGTAACAGCAGAAGAGACCGGACCAGAGGGCGGGGGCCGGTCGGCCGCAGCAGTGCACTGGCCGGACGCTGCCGGACCCTCAGCGGCCACCAGAACCAGCGACCCAACAGCGCAGCGATCGACGGCGTCATGAACGCGCGCACGATCAGGGTGTCGAACAGCAGGCCGATACCGATCGTCGAACCCACCTGACCGATCGTGCGCACGTCGCTGGCAAGCATCGACATCATGGTGGACGCGAACACCAGCCCGGCGGCGGTGACCACCTTGCCGCTACCGGCCATCGCACGGATGATGCCGGTATTGATCCCGGCTTTTATCTCCTCTTTCATGCGCGATACCAGCAGCAGGTTGTAATCGGAACCGACTGCCAAAAGAATGATCAGCGAAATCGCGAGCACGAGCCAGTTCAATTGAATTCCGAGAATGTGCTGCCAGATGAGCACCGACAGCCCGAAGGCCGCACCCAGCGAAAGCGCGACCGTACCCACGATGACGAGCGCGGCCACCAGGCTCCGGATCATGATCAACATGATGATGAAAATGAGGCAGAGCGCCGCGACCCCCGCGATCATGAGATCGTAGGTAGAACCATCCACCTGATCCTTTGCCATCGCCGAGCTACCGGTGAGATAGATCTTGGCGCTTTCCAGTGGTGTTCCCTTGAGCGCTTCCTCCGCCGCCGTTTTCAACGGTTCGACCCGGGCGATGCCCTCGGGCGACGCCGGATCGCCCCGCTGCGTGATGAGCATGCGCGCCGACTTCCCGTCGGGCGAGACGAAAACGTCCAGAACCTTTTTGAAGTCTTCATTGTCGAAAACTTCGGGAGGGAGGTAGAAGGAGTCGTCGTTCTGGGCATTGTCGAACGCTTTGCCCATGGCGGTGGCGTTGTTGCCGTTTTCCTCCATCTGACCGAAGATTCCGGCCATGGTGCTGTGCATCGTCAGCATCATGGTCCGGGTGCTCTCCATCGTCGCGATCATGGCCGGGAACTGGGCGAGCATCTGCGGCATGAGCAGATTCAACTGATCGAGGTTTCCCACGAGCTGGTGCATCGTCGACGTGAGCCGATCAACGCCGTCAAGCGCTTCGAACAGCGATTTCAACGCCCAACAGACCGGGATGTTGAAGCAATGCGGTTCCCAGTACAGGTAATTCCGAAGGGGTCTGAAGAAATCGTCGAAGTCTGCCATGTGATCACGCAATTCGTTGGTGACGTCCTCCAACTCATGGGTTTTGGTGACCATCGCATTCGTCGTAATGGCGAGCTGCTGCATCAAGCCGTACATCCGCTGCATCGTGCCGATGGTCTTCTGCAGCTCATCAGCCTGGGTGACCAGGTCGTTCATCCGGGCCTTCTGAAACGGCAAGAGCTGTAACTGACTTGCGTTGCCCGAACTCATGAGGAACGGGATCGTCGTGTGCTTCAGCGGGGTTCCCTCAGGACGGGTGGCCCCCTGTACCCTCGCGACGCCCGGAACCGCGAGAAGCCCCTTGACCAGTTTGTTCAGCACCAGAAAATCGGCCGGGTTGCGCAGGTCGTGGTCGGCCTCGATATACAAGATGTCCGGAGCCGTCATCAGCGACTGCGGGAAGTGCCGGTCGGCCGCTGCATACCCTTCATTGGCCGGAATATTCTTCGGCAGATAATTCTGGTCGTTGTAACCAGGCTGGTATTTCGGTAGCGCCAGCAATCCGATGAGCGATACGGCCAATGCCGTCACGAGAATCGGTGCGGGCCAGCGGACGATCGCGGTACCCAGGCGCCGCCAACGACGCACGATGATCTTGCGTTTGGGTTCGAACAGTCCAAAACGCCCGCCGAGGACAAGGACCGCCGGAATCAGCGTCAGGGCGACCGCAACGGCGACGACCATACCCAGCGCGCACGGGACGCCCAGGGTCTGGAAATACGGCAGCCGGGTGAAACTCAGGCAGTACACCGCGCCGGCGATGGTCAGACCCGAGGCCAGGACCACCTTGGCGACGCTGTGATAGGTCGTATAGAAGGCCCTCTCCCGGTCCTCGCCGGCCTGACGCGCCTCCTGATACCTGCCGACGAAGAAGATGCCGTAGTCGGTTCCCGCCGCGATTCCGAGCGTGACCAACAGGTTCACGGCGTAAGTGGAAAGCCCGATCACCCCTTGATCGCCCAGGAATGCGACGACTCCTCGAGCCACCTGGAGCTGAGTTCCCACCAGTAGCAGCAGCAGCAGTGCGGTGACGATCGAACGGAAGAAGAAGAGCAGCATCACGAGGATGACCGTGAGACTCAGGCCGGTGACCAGGAGCACGGTCTTGTTGCCGCTCTGGCTCAGATCGGCAACAAGGGCGACCGGCCCGGTGACGTAGGCTTTCACCCCCGGCGGTGGCGGGGTGTTCTTCACGATGTTGCGGACGGATTCCAAGGAATCGGTCGAGGCGGTCTGACCGAGGTCACCGGTGAGGCTCATCTGCACGTAGACGGCCTTGTTGTCGGCGCTCTGCGCCGCACCCGCCGTCAGCGGGTCACCCCAGAAATCCTGGATGTGCTGCACATGCGCCGTATCGGCTTTCAACTGACGGATCAAGTCGTCGTAATAGCGATGCGCATCGTCGCCGAGCGGCTGTTGCCCCTCCAGGACGATCATCGCCACGCTGTTCGAGTTGGATTCCTGGAAGCTCTGTCCCATGCGCTGCATCGCCTCGAAGGACGGCGCATCGTTGGGAATCATCGATACCGAGTGCTCTTTTTCCACCTGCTCGAGCGGAGGGACGGCCGCACCGAGGATGTAGGCGATCACCAACCACAGCAGGATGATCGGCACCGCCAGCTTGCGGATCATCCGCGGGATGAACGGCGGCTTGTCGGCGGTGGGTTGGCTGCTCATGCGGCCTTCAGCGTGCAGAAGGTGAACGCGCTCGTCCCTTGCCCCGTCCGCTCCGACTTGACCTTGCCATCGACGGTGATGCGGCAGCCGATGGTGTTACCAGTGCCCTGCGCGATGATGTTGACCATCGCCGTCGTCTCGGACATCGGAAACTTCAACGTCCATGGCAAGCTTGCGTTTTCAATGAACTGCGGCTCCGCGTCGACATCGAAATAGCTGATGCTCGCCGTCGTGCCCGGAGAGCCGAACACCTCGTACGCCAGCTGCTTCGGGTTGTAGGGCTTGCGTGCCTCGGTTTCGGTGTCGGAATACGCGGGGCGAATCTCGGAACCGAAGACACCGTGCAGCCGCAGCACCGTGAATCCGCCGGCGCCGAGGACGGCGAGGATGAGCAGCGGAATCCACAGCCGCTTCATGACCCCCAAATCACGAACCCCCATCCGCGTCTAGCCCGCCGATTCGGTTGCCGTCGGCACCCCGAACCAGCCGTGCGGAGGGGTCACGGCGAACACGCTGCGATTCGGGCAGGATCCGAACCTGACAAGTACAGCATTCAGGCGACCTCCATATCGGTCTATTCCCAACGTGATACGGGATCGTAATGCAAACCGCGGGTGCACGATGTGGAACGGAAGTTACCGTTGCTACCGATCGGCGCCGGCTGGACATTCGCTGCGTATCAGCTGTCGACCGGGCCCGCTCCGGCACTTCCGTCGCCGACGGTCCGGACATACGGTCAACGTTGTTGTCGCCGTGGGACATACACCGACTCTCAGGCATTGGCGAAGAACTCCAGGATCGCCGAGTTCACGGCATCCGGCCGTTCGAGGAATCCCAGGTGCCCCGTGTCGGCGATCTCGAGATACCGGCCGTTCGGAAGGGCCTCTGCCACCTCCGCACCGAGGTGTGGGGGCATCACGAGGTCGTCGGCGAAACCGATCACCAGCACCGATGTGGCGATCGAACGGTATTCGAGCCGCCGATCCCGCTCCGGGCCGACGTCATACTGGGCGCGGACTCCCCTGGTCGGCCTGGTGGGCCACATCGTGAAGGTGTCGATCCAGTCCCGAACCGAGTCGTCATCGTTCAGAGTCTTTGGCGAAAAGCTTTCCAGCAAACGAAGTTTCGCTTCATATGCCGGCGGGACACGCACGTTTGCACCAGCAAGTTCCAGTTCCGCCTGCCGAAAGAACTCCCGCGCCCGATCGTTGCGGCCACGCGTGGCCATCAACGCCGCCTGGCTCACCAGTTCCGGCCGGGACAGCATCAGTTCCTGTGCGATGTAGGAGCCCATCGAGACACCGACGAGCCGGACCGGAGCGACGCCGAGCCGCTCGATCAACTCGGCCGTGTCGGCCACCATCGTCGCGGTGGTTAACGAATCGGTATTCGCTGTGGCACCGACACCCCGGTTGTCGAACGTGATGACGCGGTACCCGGCGGCACGGAATGCGGGCACCTGGTGAAGATCCCAGGTGCGTCCGAGACCCCCTTGGCCGGCGATGAACAGCACCGCCTCACCGTGGCCGCGGTCTTCGTAGGCCAGATTCATTCTCCCCGCCCCGCGTTGTCGGCTACGCGTCCAGCCGGACGAACTGGCCGTGCCGATAATGCTCGACACAGGCCGATCGTCGGACTTTTCCACTCGTGGTGATCGGGATCGAACCGGGCAGCACCGGAACCAGATCCGCGACACCGAGGCTGTGCGAGTGGGATATCGCCGAGGTCACTTCACGCTTGACGGCGGAGAGTTTGTCCATGGTCTCCTGGTGAGAGTCGCCCTGCTTTCTGACTTCGATGATCACGACCAGCTTCTCGGTGCGACCGTCCGGAACCGCGATGGCGGCGCACCGGCCCCGGGTGATCTCCTGGATTGTCGCCTCGATGTCGTCGGGAGAATGGTTGCGCCCGTACACGATCAGCAGGTCTTTGATGCGGCCGACCACGAACAGCTCGCCGCCGGAGTCGAAGCCGAGGTCCCCGGTGCGCAGCCAGGGCCCCTCGGGGGTGCCGTCCGAGGGCGATACGAGCTGTCCGCCGAACGTGGCCGCGCTCTCTGCGGGTCTGCCCCAATAGCCGGTCGCGACGTTGTCGCCGTACACCCAGATCTCGCCGACTGAACCGGGCGGGCATTCCACACAGGTATCGGAGTCGACGATGCGGACCATCGGTGACTGCGGCATCTGGTAGCTGACCAGGGGTGTGCCGCTGCTGTTTTCGCAACGCCGTGCCACGCCGGCGGTCAGCTTGTCGGATTCGAAACGCACGACGGTCGGTGGTCGATCGGGCGGGTTGCTCGTCACGTAGACGGTTGCCTCCGCGAGCCCGTACGACGGGCGGATCACCGCCGGGTTCAGCTTCAACCTCGCAAAGCGGTCGGTGAAGCGCTCAAGCGTTGCCGGATGCACCCGCTCGGCGCCGGTGATGATGACCAGCACATCGGAGAGGTCATGGCCGGCCAGGTCTTCGTCGGATGTCTTTCGCACGGCCAATTCGAAGGCGAAGTTCGGCGCGGCGGTGTAGGCACGACTATTGTTTGCCAAAAATTGCATCCACCGGGCCGGTCGTTGCAGAAACGCCATCGGGCTGGTGAGCACAGCGGGAACTCCCGTCAGCACCGGCGCGCAAACTCCGAGGTACAAACCCATGTCGTGGTAGAACGGCAGCCACGACACAACGGTGGCGCCGGGCGGAATGACATTTCCGAAGGCGGAAAAGTAGCCGGGCAACAGTTGCCGGAAATTGGCCATCAGGTTTTTGTGCGACATCATCACCCCGGCCGGGTTCCGCGTGGATCCCGACGTGTACTGCAAATACGCGGTGTCCGGGTGATCGTCGATCCCGGCTCCGGATGGCCCCTTCGGGGCATCGAGATCCAGCAGGTCGACTTCGACCATCGACGGAGCCGATCCGCCGGGCTGGGAGGACACGTAGTCGGCTACCACGCCTGCGACCGCAGAGGTGGTGAGGATGACGGTCGGCGCAGCATCCTGCAGCACAGATCCGACGCGGTCATCGGTGGCGCCCCCCAGAGGCACCGACAGAGGGACCGCGATGAGCCCCGCCTGCATCGCGCCGAAAAAGGCCACGATGTAGTCGATTCCCTGCGGGGCCAGGATCAGGGCCCGGTCACCCGGCGCCCCGCACTGTTCGAGGTGTCGTGCCAGGTTCCGCGTCCGGCGATACAACTGCGCGAACGTCAGGCTCTCCGGAACTCCATCCCAATTATTTTCGTAATCAATAAAAGTAACCGCGGTCTCGTCACCTTGAAGACCGGCACGCTCGTTCAGCAACGTCAGAATGGACGTATCACCCACGGGCATCAGGGTAACGCCGCGGCCGCGGCCGCATATCTGAAAAGCGCGGCAAACTTCAACTGCACCAAGTGTGCGTCACAGTTATGTCATTTGGCAGTACCGTCGCGCAAACTATTTGCATTCGTTTGTATACATCCGATTGATTGCTCAGATCGTGGGACAACTCCCCCCAGCGAATCTAGCGTGAATGAAGGTAACCGCCCGCTGAGGACCCCGCGCCGGCGACGGCGGTGGGCGAACACCGGCGTAACTGCGTCGGCTCACCGTACGGCGCCGGGCATCCGAACCGGTAGCGGCCAGTCCGCCAACCGGCCTCGGGGAGGAGGGCACTTGGCTATGACCGAGAGCACGCATGACAGATTGCCGGGTTCGGATCCCGGTTCCACCCCGCGGCCCTCGCGCGGCAAACCGGTCACCCCGGTAGCGGTCATCGGGATGGCCTGCCGGCTTCCCGGCGGTATCGACTCCCCCGAACGACTCTGGGAGGCGTTGATCCGCGGCGATGATCTGGTCACCGAGGTGCCGCCCGACCGCTGGGATGCCGACGACTACTACGACCCCGAACCCGGGGTGCCCGGACGATCGGTGTCGAAGTGGGGTGCGTTCATCGACGATGTTGCCGGCTTCGACTCCGAGTTCTTCGAGATCAACGAGCGCGAGGGCGCCGCGATCGACCCTCAGCACCGGATTCTTCTCGAGACGTCGTGGGAGGCCATGGAAAATGCCGGCGTCTCCCGGGACGATCTGACGGACTCGAGCACCGGTGTCTTCGTCGGGCTGACGCACGGCGACTACGTGATGCTGGCCGCTGACGCCGAGGCCCTGGAGGCCGCGTACGGGTACAGCGGCACCAACTTCAGCCTGGCGTCCGGACGGGTCGCCTATGCGCTGGGGGTCCACGGTCCCGCGCTCACGATCGACACGGCCTGCTCCTCCGGGCTGGCCGCAGTGCACCTGGCCTGCCGCAGCCTGCACGAGGGCGAGAGCGACCTTGCCTTCGCCGGCGGTGTCACCCTGGTGCTGGACCCGCGCAAGTTCGCCTCCGGGTCAGCTGAGGGGATGCTCTCACCAACCGGGCGCTGCCACGCCTTCGACGTCGCGGCCGACGGGTTCGTTTCGGGCGAGGGCTGCGCTGTCGTGCTGCTCAAGCGGCTGCCCGACGCAGTGCGCGACGGTGATCGGATCCTGGCCGTGATCCGTGGCACGGCCGCCAATCAGGACGGCCACACCGTGAACATCGCCACGCCGTCGGAAACCGCACAGACCGCGGTGTACCGAATGGCCTTGGCCTCAGCCGATATCGATCCCGACACGGTCGGGATGGTCGAAGCGCACGGTACGGGCACCCCGGTCGGGGACCCGATCGAATACGCCAGCCTGGCGAAGGTGTACGGCGTCGACGGCCGCTGCGCCCTCACCTCGGTGAAGACCAACTTGGGGCATGCCCAGGCGGCCTCCGGCGCGCTCGGCCTGATGAAGGCCGTTCTCGCGGTGCGCCATGGTGTGGTTCCGCAGAATCTCCATTTCACCCGCCTACCCGATCAACTCGCCCAGATCGAGACCAATCTCTTTGTGCCCCGAGAGACCACACCGTGGTCCACCAACGGGAAGCATCCCCGACGGGCGGCGGTCTCGTCATACGGGCTGTCGGGGACCAACGTGCACGCCATCGTGGAGCAGGCACCCGAGCAGGCGCCGGAACTCACCGGGGCCGAAGCGCCGCCCGCGCCGGACGCGGCACCGATGTTGTTCCCGCTGTCGTCCACTTCGACAGAAGAGCTGCGTCACACGGCCGCCCGGCTGGCCGACTGGGTACAGGCGCACGACGATGCCGCCCTGCCTGATCTGGCGTACACCCTGGCGCGCCGACGCGTGCACCGACCGGTACGCACCGCCGTCAACGCGCGCACCCGCGCGGAACTCACCGCGGCGTTACGTGAGATCGCCGACGGCGATACCCCCCACCAAGCCGCTGTCGGGCGCAACGACCGAGGTCCGGTCTGGGTGTTCTCCGGCCAGGGATCACAGTGGGCGGCAATGGGTGCCGAGCTCCTGGCGACCGAACCGGTGTTCGCCGCCACCGTGGCCCAGGCCGAGCCGATCATCGCCGCCGAGTCCGGATTCTCGGTGACCGAGGCGATGTCGGCGGCACAGACGGTCACCGGTCAGGACCGGCTGCAGCCCACGCTGTTCACCATGCAGGTCGCGTTGGCCGCCGCCATGAGGGCATACGGGGTGCACCCCGCCGCGGTGATCGGCCATTCCCTGGGCGAAGGCGCGGCCGCCGTTGTCGCAGGGGCGCTTTCGCTGGAGGACGGTCTACGCCTGATCTGCCGCCGGTCGCAACTCATGTCCCGGATCGCGGGCACTGGCGCCACCGCCGCGGTGGAACTTCCTGCCAAGCAGGTACTTTCCGAGCTGACCGGACGCGGAGTCAGCGATGTCGTGGTGGCGGTCGTGGCCTCTCCGGAATCCACCGTCGTGGCCGGTGCCACACAGACGGTTCGCGAGCTCGTCGCCGACTGGGAACAGCGTGGGGTGATGGCTCGTGAGGTCCCGGTCGATGTCGCCTTCCACTCGCCTCTGGTCGAGCCGATCGTCAGTGACCTGACCGCGGCCCTCGCCGACCTGAAGCCGATGCCACCGGAGATCCCCTTCTACTCCGCGACCCTGTTCGATCCCCGCGAGCAACCGGTGTGCGACGCCGCCTACTGGGTGACCAACATGCGCCGGATGGTTCGGTTCGCCACCGCGGTACAAGCGGCGTTGGAGGACGGGCACCGGGTCTTCGCCGAATTGTCGCCGCACCCGCTGCTCACCCGGGCCCTCGAACAGACGGCGCGCAGTCGCGAGACGCCGATGGCCGCCCTGGCCGCGATGCGCCGTGAACAGGCCCTGCCGAACGGGTTGCGTGGGTTCCTGGTCGATCTGCACAGCGCAGGCGCGGCAGTCGATTTCACGGCGCTCTCCCCGAGCGGGCGGTTGGTCGATGCGCCACTTCCTACCTGGACGCACGGCCGACTGTGGCTGAACGGGGGCGGCCACGATTCTCCGACGCACGGCGGTTGCACCATCGCGGTTCACCCGCTCTTGGGCCCCGGTGTGCGCCTGCAGGAGCAGCCTGAGCACCACGTGTGGCAGGCAGATGTCGGCACGGCCGCCCAGCCCTGGCTCGCGGACCACCAGATCCGCAGCGTTGCCGTGCTTCCCGGAGCCGCGTACTGCGAGATGACGCTGGCGGCCGCGAACTCGGTGTTGGGCGCGGCTTCCGAGGTCCGGGACGTCCACTTCGAGCAGGCACTGCTGTTGGACGAGCAGACATGGGTCGGCGCGTCGGCGTTGGTGGCGTCGCCGGGGGTCGTCGACTTCACCGTGGATACGAATCACGAGGGCGACCAGGCACGCCACGCGAGCGCGGTACTGCAGGCCGCCGATGATGTGCAGCCACCCGCCTACGATCTGTCGGCGCTCCTGGTTGCACTCCCCGGCGACGAGAGCGGTGACGAGGTCCGGAATCGTGTGAGTGAGCACGGTATTCAGTACGGTCCGGCATTCGCCGGCATGGTCGCCGTGCACACCGGGGCAACCCAGGCCGTGCTCGCCGAGGTGGCACTGCCCCGCTCGATCCGGTCACAACAGGACGCCTACGTCGTGCACCCGGCGCTGCTGGACGCGTGCTTCCAATCCGTGGAGGCCATCCCCGACGTGCAGGCCCTCGGCGGCGACGTGCTGGCGTTGCCACTGGGCGTCCGTCGCCTACGGAGCTACGGCTCGGTCCGCAACGCGCGCTACTGCTACACCCGGTTGATCCATGCCGACACCGCGGAGCTCGAGGCCGACATCGATGTGCTCGACGAGAACGGCTCGGTCCTGCTCAGGGCCCAGGGGCTACGACTCGGCACCGGTGTCTCCGGAAGCGCCCACGACGATCAGGTTCTCAGCGAGCGACTGCTGGCCGTGGAGTGGCAGCAACGTGACCTGCCGGAGGCGGAGTATGCCGACGCCGGATCCTGGCTGCTGATCAGTGCCACGGCCGCCGCCGATGCCGTGACGGCGAGCTTGGGCGATGTCCTGACCGCCCATGGTGCACAGTGCGCCACCATGAGTTGGCCCAGCCGAGACGATGACCCGTCGACGGGGCGCGAGCTCAGCAGCCGACTGCGCGGCGGGCAGTTCACCGGTGTGGTGATCCTGGCGGAACCGAAGAGCGGCGATGCCGGTGACCAGTTCCCGCTGCGGGGCCGCGATTACGTTCGCCACCTGGTGCACATCACCCGCGAACTGCCCGAGATACCGGGCGAACTGCCCCGCCTCTACGTGGTGACCCGCGGTGCCCAGACCGTGGTGGCCGGCGACGTGGCCAATCTCGAGCAGGCTGAGTTGCGGGGTTTGATCAGGGTGATCGGCGCCGAGCATCCGCACCTGGTGGCCACCCAGATCGATGTGGACGAGGCCACCGGCGCTGAGCAATTGGCGCTGCAACTGCTCAGCGGGTCCGAGGAGGACGAAACCGCCTGGCGTGACGGCCAGTGGTACACCGCCCGGTTGTGTCTTGCCCCGCTGCGCCCAGAGGAGCGACAGACCACCCTCGCCGACCATGAGCGTGACCGGATGCGGCTGCAGATCCGCACACCCGGCGACCTCGAGTCGATGGAACTCGTCGCCTGCGAACACCTTCCGCCGGGTCCGGGACAGATCGAGGTCGCCGTCACCGCGTCCAGCATCAACTTCGCCGACGTGCTGGTCGCTTTCGGCCGATATCCCGCCTTCGACGGCCGGCTTCCGCAGCTCGGCATCGACTTCGCCGGGGTGGTGACCGCGGTCGGGCCCGACGTGACCGACCACCGGGTCGGCGATCATGTCGGCGGTCTGTGCGCCGACGGTTGTTGGGGCACGTTCGTCACGTGCGACGCCCGCCTGGCCACCACCCTGCCGGCCGGATTGTCCGACGTCGAGGCCGCGGCGCTGACAGTCGCGAGCGCCACCGCGTACTACGGGCTCAACGACATGGCCCGCATCAGAGCGGGCGACAAGGTGCTGATCCACTCGGCGACCGGCGGGGTCGGCCAGGCGGCGATGGCCATCGCCCGTGCCGCAGGCGCGGAAATCTTCGCCACGGCCGGCAGTGAGCAACGACGGCAGTTGTTGCGCGACATGGGTGTTGAGCACGTCTACGACTCGCGGACTCTGGAGTTCGCCGATCAGATCCGCCAGGACACCCAGGGGTACGGCGTAGACATCGTGCTGAATTCGGTGACCGGCGCCGCCCAGCGGGCCGGCCTCGAATTGCTGGCATTCGGTGGGCGATTCGTGGAGATCGGTAAGCGGGACATCTACGGCGACACCCGACTGGGTCTCTTTCCCTTCCGGCGCAACCTCTCGTTCCATGCCGTCGACCTGGCGCTGATGTCCGTCAGTCACCCCGACCGGCTACGCGAGTTGCTGGCCACGGTGTACCTGCTGACCGCGGAGGGCGACCTGCCGATGCCGGAGATCACCCGGTATCCACTTGCCGACGCCGCCAACGCCATTCGGACGATCGGCGGCGCCCGGCACACCGGCAAGCTCGTGCTCGATATCCCGCACACCGGCTCCAGCCGGCTGGTGGTTCCACCGTCACAGGTGCGGGTGTTCCGCCCCGACGGCGCGTACATCGTCACCGGTGGTCTCGGCGGGCTCGGTCTGTTCGTGGCCGAGAAGATGGCCGCGAACGGCTGCGGGCGCATCGTGCTGTCCTCCCGGTCACGGCCGAGTGCCCAGGCGCTGACGACCATCGACCGCATCCGCTCGACCGGCGCCGACATCGTGGTCGAGTGCGGTGACATCGCCGAGCCCGGCACCGCGCAGCGGTTGGTGGCCGCTGCGACTGCCGGTGGGCTTCCCGTGTGCGGTGTGTTGCACGCGGCCGGGGTGATCGAGGACGCGGCGTTGACCAACATCACCGACGAGCTCATCGAGCGGGACTGGGCCCCCAAGGTTTACGGCGCCTGGAATCTGCACACCGCCACCGCCGACCAGCCCTTGGACTGGTTCTGCTCGTTCTCGTCGGCCGCCGCACTGGTCGGCTCACCCGGTCAGGGCGCCTATGCAGCGGCCAACAGCTGGCTGGACGCATTCAGCTTGTGGCGCCGAGCTCAGGGCTTGCCCGCCATCGCGATCGCGTGGGGAGCCTGGGGACAGATCGGCCGCGGCACCGATCTGGCCGAGGGGGCCGGCATCGCCATCACGCCCGACGAGGGTGCGTACGCGTTCGAAGCGCTGCTGCGTCACAACCGCGCCTACACCGGGTACGCGCCGATCACCGGCACATCGTGGTTGAGCACCTTCGCCGAGCGGATACCTTTCGCCGAGGCGTTCCGGTCCACCGGCCAAAACCACTCGGGCACGAGCAAACTGCTCGCCGAGCTCGACAAGATTCCGGCCGAGGAGTGGCCCGTCCGGGTGCAGCAGGCGGTCTCGACCCAGATCGGCCTGATCCTGCGCCGCAGCGTCGACCCCGACCGTCCGCTGTCCGAATACGGCATGGACTCACTGGGGGCGCTCGAACTACGCACCCGAATCGAAACCGAGACCGGCGTGCGGATTCCCGCCACCGGTATCACGACCATTCATGACTTGACGAAACTGTTGTGCGCGAACCTCATTCCCGCGAAAGCTTCGTGAGGCACACGATCGACAGATTGACATCACAATCGGACGGGGGAGACAACCATGTGGGGGTCACTGCTGGTACTGGCACTTCTGACGTCGATCAACCCCGTGCGTCTCGGCATCATCCTCGTGGTGCTGTCCCGGCTCCGGCCCCTGCGGAACCTGGTCGCCTACTGGTCGGGCGCGGCGATCATCGGGCTGACCACCCTGATCGTTCCGCTGATTGCGCTTCACGCCGCGCCGAGCTCGGCATCCTTTGCCAGAGATTTCGCCAACCCGACCGCGAACCCCGCTGCCCAACGGACTGCGATCACCATCGGTGTGGCTCTGCTGGTGATCGCCGTGGTGATGCTGGCACGTTCATTGATGCGAAGCCCGGCCCCGCACGGTCAGCAGGCGGTGGCGGACCCCGACGGCACCGGAAGCGTATCGACACTTTTGCTCGATTCATCGGCACCACCGGCGATCTCGCGTCTACTGCACTCGGCTGCGGCGGCTGCAGCGGAAGAAGGCGAATCACCAACCCGTCGGCTGTTCGGCCGGATCCGCGCTGCCTGGCGGGACGGGGCGCCGTGGATCTCGTTCGTCATCGGCATCATCGTGCTGCCGCCTCTCGACGGCGTGGTGTTCGCCCTTGCGATCATCGTGGCTTCGGGCGCCGTACTCGGCGTCCAGGTCGGCGCCGCGATCGCGTTCGTCATCGGCGTGCTGGCCGTGGAGGAGATCATTCTGATCAGCAACGTGGCCGCGCCGGCGAGGACGCAAGCAGCCTTGCAGCGACTACACGACTGGGCGCGTACCCATCACCGGAAGTTCGCGGCCGCCATCCTCGCAGTCGTCGGCGTCTCGCTGGTGGCCCGCGGCATGGGCGGTCTCTAAGCTCTTCACATGCCACCACAGGTCGAGCACTTGGAATTTCAGGCCCAGGCGCGCCAACTGCTGGAACTACTGATCCACTCGGTGTACTCCAACAAGGACTCCTTCCTACGGGAGCTGGTTTCGAACGCCTCCGACGCCCTGGACAAGCTGAGGCTCGAGTCTCTGCGGAACAAGGACCTCAACACCGACACCTCCGACCTCCACATCGAGATCGAGGTATCCCAGGAGCCGCGAACACTGATCGTGCGCGACAACGGCATCGGCATGACCCATGAGGAAGTGGTCGACCTGATCGGCACTCTCGCCAAATCGGGTACCGCCGAGCTGCGTCAGCAATTGAGCGAGGCCAAGAATGCGGCCGCCTCAGAAGAATTGATCGGCCAGTTCGGTGTCGGCTTCTACTCGACGTTCATGGTGGCCGACCAGGTCGAGTTGCTGACCCGCAAGGCCGGCGAGAGCGGCGCCACCCGATGGGTGTCCAGCGGTGACGGCACGTACACCATCGAATCCGTCGATGACGCTCCCCAGGGCACCTCGGTCACGCTGCATCTCAAGCCCGAGGACGCCGAGGATCAGCTGTACGACTACGCCGCGGAGCCGAAGATCAGAGAGCTCGTCAAAAAATACTCCGACTTCATCGCCTGGCCGATCCGGATGCACGACGAGACGCTCAACTCGATGAAGGCGCTGTGGGCGAAGCCCAAGGACGAGGTAACCGAGCAGGAGTACAGCGAGTTCTACAAGCACATCGCCCATGCGTGGGACGACCCGCTCGCGGTCATCCCGATGAGGGGCGAGGGCACCTTCGAGTACCAGGCCCTGCTGTTCATCCCCTCCCACGCCCCGTTCGACCTGTTCACCAGGGACGCCAGGGTCGGGGTGCAGCTGTACATCAAACGCGTTTTCGTCATGGGCGATTGCGACGAGCTCATCCCTGCCTACCTGCGCTTCGTGAAGGGAGTGGTTGATGCACAAGGGATGTCACTCAACGTCTCCCGCGAGATCCTCCAGCAGGACCGGCAGGTCACCGCGATCCGCCGGCGGCTGACCAAGAAGGTCCTGTCGACGATCGCCGATCTGCAGTCGGGGCGGCCGCAGGACTACCGCACGTTGTGGACTCAGTTCGGCGCCGTGCTCAAGGAGGGCCTGATGTCGGACCCGGACAACCGGGACACGCTGCTGCGGGTGTCGTCCTTCGCGTCCACCGTCTCCCCCACAGCAGACGAAGACGGGCTCACCACGCTGGCCGGGTACGTCGAGCGCATGAAGGACGGTCAGGACCAGATCTTCTACGCCACCGGACCCTCGACCGAGCAGCTCCTGAAATCACCGCACCTGGAGGCGTTCAAGGCCAGAGGGTATGAGGTGCTGTTGCTGACGGACCCGGTCGACGAAATCTGGGTGGGGTCGGTACCGGAGTTCGACGGCAAGCCGCTGCAGTCGGTCGCCAAGGGCGAGGTGGACCTCGACTCCGACGAGGAGAAGTCGGCACACGACGCTGAGCGCACCGAGCAGGAGAAAGAGTTCGCCGACCTGCTGGCCTGGCTGACGGAAACGCTGAGTGATCACGTATCGGAGGTGCGGTTGTCCAGCCGGCTGACGGAGTCTCCGGCCTGCTTGATCACACCCGCATTCGGCATCACCCCGGCGCTGGCCCGCATGTACCAGGCGTCCGGACAGGTGGTTCCGGTCGGAAAGAGGATTCTCGAGCTCAACCCGGTGCATCCGCTCGTCACCGGCCTACGTCAGGCCTACCGGCCAGGCGCCGGTACCGATCTGAACCAGCTGGCTCAAACTGCCGAACTGCTCTATGGCACAGCACTTCTCGCTGAGGGCGAGATTCCCGAGGACCCGGCCAGGTTCGCCGGCCTGCTCGCCGACCGGCTGGCTCGCACGGTCTGACGCCCGCCGTCGCGGCCCGCTTCGGCAGCAACGCTGGCATTTTCGACCGAATTGACGATTCGGCACGTACCGTTCGGAGAATGAGCAACGTACTCGATTTGCTCGACCAGACCACGTTCGACGTCGGACGGGCCACCGGGGCAAACAGTCTCATGCAGGGCGTCTGGGTATACGACCACCCGATCGACGTCGACGGTCTACGACGGTTCCACACCAATCTTCAACGTGGACGATTATCTCGGTGTATCGAGAAGTCTCCGTTGCCGTTCGGTCGCCACCGCTGGGTCGCACCCCGGAACTTCTCCGACATCGAAGTCGCGTCGGCACGGCCACGCGAGGAATTCGACGACTGGCTCGACGAGCAGGCCGGCGCCCCACTGGATTGCGAGCACGGGCCCGGATGGCGCCTTGCGGTGCTGCCGTTCACCGACGGCGGCACCGGGGTGAGCCTGGTGGTCCCGCACTGCCTCATCGACGGCGTCGGACTGTGGCACGCGCTGGCGGACGCGACGGAGGGCCGCGAAGACCCGGTCCGATGGCCGGCCGCCGCATCCCGCCGGCGGTGGCAGGCCCTGCGCGCGGATGTCCGCCAGTGCGCACGCGACATCCCGGCCGTGGGCCGCGCCATGGTCGCCGCCGCCCGGTTGGGCCGGCGTGCCCGCAAAGGCGACGGAATCGGGACCCCGCTGACGCCCAAGTCCCGGATACTGCCTCCTGGAACCGAGCCGTCGATCGCGCTCCCGATGGCGACGGTCTTCGTCGACGCCGATGAGTGGGAGGCTCGCGCACAGTCACTCGGCGGGACCACAAACGCGTTGCTGGTGGGATTGGCGGCGCGACTCGCTCAGCACGTGGGGCGGATCGGTGCAGACGGCTCCGTCATCGTGATGATGCCGGTGAGCGAGCGGACTCCGGACGATACGCGCGCCAATGCGATCGGGAATGTGGGCGTCACGGTGGACCCGGCACAGGCAACGACGAATCTGGGCGACATCCGCACCGCAATCAAGCAGGCCTTGATCCGCCACCACGAGGCGTCCGACGACGAATACGCGGTGAACGCCCTGGTTCCCCTGTTACCCAAGCGGATTCTGAGGGCGGCCGGCCTGGCGAACAGTGTCGCCGCACCCAACCTGGTCGGCGCATCCAATGTCGGCGTCATCTGCCCAGCCGCCGGCCGGGCAGATGGCACCGACGCCGATGTCTTCGCATTGAAGATCCTCCACACCGGCGTGACCACGACGATGCTGCAACGGTTCGGCGGGGTGCAGTCGTTCCTCTCCGGAACATCCCACGGAAAGGTCTTCGTCTCCGCGGTTTCTTACCGGCCCGGCCGGGCTAACTCGAATATGGCTCTACAGCAAGATCTTTCGAGTGCGCTGAGCGATTTTTCACTGACCGGCACGTACCTCTGAACACGCCTGATCAACTGTCGACGCAGACCTGCCTGAGCTGTTCGCCGTACGTGCTGACCGCCGGAGCCGTCAGCATGTCCTCATGCGTGCAGTCGACGAAGTACTCCGCGATATCGCCGACCACATAGGGGCGCCAGTTCTGTTCGGCGGACGACGTGGGAGCCGTTTTCCTGCGCAAGGCCGAGAAGATGACCATGTCACCGTCGAACAGGCCCGGCTCGTGAGTCTGATACAACGCCACATTGGTGTTTACATTTAGGACGGTCATGTCCAAAAGCGGTTTATAGCGGGAGAACTCGACGCCGGTCAGTTCCCGCACGAGTTCCTCGACCCGCTCATAGGTGAGAGGCTCGTCCGAGTCCTGCGCACCGATGCCCGCGAATCGCAGGATCTCCTCGAGGACGTCCTCCTCCTTGACGAGGCGGTTCGGGATGTTGGCGTCGTCCTCCGGCTGGGCGTCGAGAAGAATCAGCCGTCGGACGACGCATCCGCGTCGTTGCAGTTCGATGGCGATCTCATGGGCGACGACGCCGCCGAAGCACAGTCCGAGGAGGTCATACGGACCGGCGGGATGGACTTTCTGAATCCTGTCCGCATAGTTCTTCGCCATGTCGCGAATCGACTCGGGCCAGCTTTCGCCGCTGTCCAGGGTCTGTTGCACTCCGAGGATCGGACAGTCCAGATAGTTGCCCAACGTGGAGTAGGCCCAACTCATACCGGACCCCGGGTGAATGCAGAACAACGGCACGCCGGTGCCCTGCTTCAGCGGTTGAACCGGAATCACTTCCTGCACACCGATGGTGTCCGATTGCAGCCGCTCACTGAGGCTCATCACGGTGGGTGCTTCGAACACCGTGGGCACGGACAGATCGATGTTCAGTGCGGTCTTGATCGCCGCGATCAGACGCATCGCCGTCAGCGAGTCCCCGCCCAGGGCGAAGAAGTCATCATCGAGCCCCGCCCGCTCCACACCCAGCACATCGACAAACGCCTTGGCGACGGACTTTTCGATCGGGGTCTGCGGCTCTCGGAACGTCGCGGCGGCGAATACCGGCTCCGGCAGCGCCTTTCGGTCCACCTTTCCCGATGAGGTCAACGGGAACTCGTCGAGCACCACGATCTGGGTCGGCACCATGTACTCGGGCAACCGCGTGCTCAATTGCTGGCGAACCACGCTGATCTTGGTGTTGGTGGCCGGATCATTGGCCAGGCTGCCGCGGTCCCCGGCACCGTTGTGGGGCAGATAGATATCGGTGAGCGCCCCGCCGTGCTCGATCTCGGTCAACGCAATGAAGATCGCATCGACGGTGCCGGGCTCGGCACCCCAGGTGACCGCCACCCGATATCGGGTCGCCTCTCCGAGGCGGTGCAACTGCTCGGGTGTGACGGTGCCGTCGGGCGTCGAGGTGGAAGCCGCGGCGGCGGCTTCCCCAACGGACCGACCGGCGGCCAGGGCCTGTTCGATGCGCACATCGGCGAACACCCCGGCGCGGGGTATGGCACTGATGCGCACGATCGGTGGACGTTCCGACATGAGCCGGCTGTGCATCCCGCTCACACCCGCACAGTCGGTCCACGCCCACGTCGGCACCTCCGCCAGGCAGCGCACGGCCGCGGGCGTCTTGTGGATGACGACGTCATAGCGGTACCGCGTGAGCTCGTTGTCGGCCACACCGCGCTTGACCTGGATGTCCACCCCCGCCACCGAGGGCCGGCCGGCCGCCCAGGTGGTGAAAAACTCTGGCGCCAGGACCAATTCGTGCTCGTCCACGACGGCACGATGTGCCCGTTTACGAATCTCGTCGCCGTCCTCGGTAGTGGCGCACGCCAACGCGATGCCGGTCTGGAATGCGTCCTGCAACCCGAGGTTACGCACGTCGCCGACAAACACCGCGCCGCCGGGAGCCAGCAGTTCCACTGCCTTGTCCATGACCTCGGCCAGGTAGCCCGCACTCGGAAACTTCCCGACCACCGAGTTGAGGATGACGGTGTCGAAGTGCCCCTGCGGAAGTGCGCCGGTGACGTGCTCGGATTGCGTCAGGAGGTGCACCCGGTCCCGCCACGGTTGCCTCGCCACCGCCGCCTGCAACGTCTGGATGCGCGGCGCGACAAAGTCTGTCGCCCAGTATTCCTCGCACTCCGGGGCGATCTGGGACAGGATCTGCCCGGAGCCCACACCGATCTCGAGCACCCGCCGCGGCCGCAGCCCGAGGACGCGGTCCACCACCGCCGAACGCCATTCGGCCATCTCCGGCAAGGGAATCGGTTCCCCGGTGTAACTGCTGCGCCAACCCCGGAAGTCGCCGCCGAACTCCGACATCTCCAGTTCGGCGTCATACAACTCGTCACGGCTGCCGCGCCTCGGGTCGACGATGTCGGCTCCGTCGCCGACGAAGCTCGCCGCCTCCAGCGTCACGTAGGCAACCAGGTGGTCGGCGGTATCGCCACGGTGCACCGCCGCAGCGGCACGACTCACCTGCGAGCAGGCCAGCAGGGCGTTCTCGATCTCACCCAACTCCAGGCGTTGACCGCGCAGCTTCACCTGGGCATCGGCCCGGCCCAGGTAGTCCAGCAGTCCCACGGCGTTCCAGCGCACCAGGTCGCCGGTGCGGTACATCCGGGCCCCCGGCACACCGGTCAGGCCGGAAGGATCGGCCACGAACCGTTCCGCAGTCAGTTCCGGCCGGCCCACATAGCCGCGGGCCACCGCAGGCCCGGCCACATACAACTCCCCCACCAGGCCTACCGGAACCGGGTTCAACCGCGCATCGAGCACCAGCGCGCACACGCCGCGGATCGGGGCTCCGATACTCACCGGTTGTCCCGCCGACAGCGGCGCACAGGTGACCCACACCGTGGTTTCGGTGGGGCCGTAGCCGTTGAACATCCGCCGGCCCGGCGCCCAGGCAGCCACCAACTCAGCAGGCACGGCCTCACCCACCGCGATCACCGTGCCCAACCCGTCCAGCCGGGCACGGTCCAGCGTCGCCAGCACCGTCGGGGTCAACACCGCCGCGTCGACGCGCTGACCGGCGAGTATCTCGGTCAGTGCTTCACCGGCATACGAATCCGGAGGCGCCACCACCAGGGCGGAGCCCGAGGCCACCGCGAGCAACCACTCACCGACCGACGCATCGAAGGTGGGTGCGGAGACCATCAAGACCCGCGACCGGGAACCCAGTCCGAACATCTCCCGTTGCGCCGCCGCCCAACCGAGCAGACCGGCATGGCTGACCTCCACCCCCTTCGGGGTTCCGGTGGATCCCGACGTGAAGATCACGTACGCGGCATCATGAATGTCCAACGCCGCCAACCGATCCGCATCAGTGATCGGATCCGCGGGCCATCGGGACAGATCGAGGGCGTCGAAGCGCAGCACCGGACGCTGCCCGGCGCCACCGACAGCATCAACATCGCGACTCAGGACACAGACGGCGTCGACGGTGTCGAGCAGGGTCGCGATCCGCGCCTCCGGATGAGCCCGATCCACCGGGACGTACACGCCGCCGGCCTTGAGCACCGCCCACCATGCCACCACCAATTCGGCTGAGCGGCCCATCGCCACACCCACCGCGCGGTCCGGCCCCACCCCGGCATCGATCAACACCCTGGCCAACCGACTGGAGAGCTCATCCAGCTCGCGATACGTCAGGATCCGCTGCCCGTCGATGATCGCAGGAGCATCCGGATCCGTGGCGACGGCCGCGGCCAACAGCTGATCCCCCAACCCCACCGGGGCCGTCAAGTCAGCGCCGGACAACTCGTGCAGCACCAGTTCCCGCTCGTCGGGATCGAGCAGATCCACGTCGCCCACCACCACCGACGAATCGGCTACCACCGCCTCGAGCACCCGACCGAACCAACCCACGAACCGCTCGATCGTGGCGCGGTCGTACAGATCGGTCGCGTACATCACCATGCCGGCAGCCATCGGTGCACCCGAAGCTTCGTTGCGCACCTCGCTCAGATGGATGTCCAGGTCGAACTTGGCTGTGCTCGTATCTGCCTGCAACGCCTCGACACTGACCTCGTTGATCTCCAAGGCGTCGGGCCGCATGTTGTTCTGGAACACCATGAGTACCTGGAACAGCGGGTGGTGCGAGGTGGAGCGCACCGGGTTGAGCTGCTCCACCAGCAATTCGAACGGCACATCCTGATTGCTGTACGCATTCAGCGCCTTCTGGCGCACCTGTTCCACCACATCGGCGAACCGCAGGGCAGGGTTCACCCCGACCCGCATCACCAGGGTGTTGACGAAGAACCCGACCAACTCATCGAGCGCCTTGTCGGTTCGTCCCGCGATCGGGGTGCCGAGTGCGACATCCTCCCCGACCCCGGCCCGGTGCAGCACCACCGCCATCGCGGCCTGCAGCACCATCGACACCGTCGCATGACGCGCGTCGGCCAACGCCTTGACCCCTGCCCAGGTCTGCGGATCGATGTGCAGCGGCACCTCGTCGCCCCGATAGCTGGGCACCGGTGGACGGCGCCGGTCCGTCGGCAGCGACACCACCTCGGGCAGCTCCGCCAACTCGTGGCGCCAGTAGCCGAGCTGCGTGGCGAGCACGCTGTCGGGATCGGACTCCGAACCCAGCCACTCCTGTTGCCACAACGCGTAATCGGCGTACTGCACCGGTAACGGTTCCCATTCGGGGGCCCCTCCCCCGCACCGGCTGGCGTAGGCCAACCCCACGTCGCGCACCATCGGGGCCATCGACCAGCCGTCGAAAGCAATGTGATGCACCACAATCGCCAGTACGTGCAGCTCGGGACCCAGCGCGTAGATCTGCGCCCGAATCGGGATCTCGGTGGCCAGATCGAACCGATGTTCCACCAGGGCCATCAACTCGCGCGCCACGTCCGACTCCGACAGCGGCACCACTGCCGGGCCCCCACCTCGCCACATCCCGGCCTCGGCAGGCAGCACTTCCTGGAAGGCCACCCCGTCGGTGTCGGGGAAGACCGTACGCAGCGACTCGTGCCGGACGATCACATCGTCGAGCGCCTCGCCCAGCGCGTCCACATCCAACGGCCCGTTGATCCGCAACACGTTCGGCATGTTGTAGGTCGCGGCCCCACCCTCGAACCGGTTGAGGAACCACATCCGCTGTTGCGCATAGGACAGCGGAATACGTTGTGGCCGTGGCATTGCCTGCAGTGGAGGCCGGCTGGCCCGGCCCTGGTTCCGGTCGAGGTAACCGGCCAGGCTACCCACGGTGGGCGAATCGAAGAGGGACCGTACCGGCACATCGCGACCGAGAGCCGACTGCAGTCGGGCACACACCCGGGTGGCGATCAACGAATCGCCGCCGAGAGCGAAGAAGTCGTCATCGAGGCCGACCCGACCGAGGCCCAGCACCTCGGCGAAGGTCTCGGCAACAGTCTTCTCGGTCGGGGTCCGCGGCGCGCGGAACGCGGTAACGGTGAACACCGGTGCGGGCAGAGCCTTGCGGTCGATCTTGCCCGAGGACGTCACCGGGAGCTCGTCCAGCACCACGATCTGGGTCGGCACCATGTAGTCGGGCATCCGCGCACTCAACCACTGCCGCACCGCGCTGACCTTGCTGTTGGCATCGGGATCGTTGGCCAGGCTGCTGCGCTGCTGCACCCCGGACGCCGGCCGATACAGATCGGTGAGTGCTGTTGTGTAGCCGGGGTGGTCAGCCGATATGAACGTCGCCTCGACCGTGCCGGGCTCGGCACCCCAGGTGACCGCGACGCGGTACCCCGCCTGCTCACCCAACCGATACAACTGTTCGGGCGTAACGGCATCGGCGTCGGGTGGGGCATCCACCACCTGCCCTCCGGCAGCCAGGGCCTGCTCGATGCCCACATCGGCGATCACGCCGGCGCGGGGTATGGCACTGATGCGCACGATCGGTGGACGTTCCGATATGAGCCGGCTGTGCATCCCGCTCACACCCGCACAATCCGCCCACGCCCACACGGGTGCATCCGCCGGCGAGCACACCGCGGCCGGAGTCTTGTGGATGACGACGTCGTAGCGATACCGCGTCAACTCGTTGTCGGCTTCACCACGTTTGACTTCGATACCCAGGCCACTCACTGCCGCATGACCGTCCACCCAGGCCGTGAAAAACTCTGGAGCCAAAAGCAACTCAGGCTCACCGAGCACAGCCCGCTGAACCCGCTGCCGAACCTCGTCGGTATCGGCAGAGTCAACGTGCGCCAAGGCGATGGCAGTCTGGAAGGCGCCCTGCAGGCTGTGGTTGCGCACGTCGCCGAGGAACAACGCCCCACCGGGTGCCAGCAGTTCCATGGCCTTGTCCATCACGTCGGTCAGATATCCGGCGTTGGGGAAGTACTGGACCACCGAGTTGATGATGATCGTGTCGAAATGCCCCGCCGGCAAGCCGTCGACGACATCGGCCGGCTGCACCTGCAGCCGCACCCGGTCCCCCCACTGCTGCCCGGCCACGGCCCTCTGCAACGTCTGGATGGTCGGCGCGGAAAAGTCTGTGCCCCAATATTCTTCGGACTCGGGGGCCACCTGCGCGAGTATCAGGCCTGAACCGACACCGATCTCCAGCACCCGACGCGGGCGCAGAGCCAGGATCCGACTGACGGCCCCCGCCCGCCACTCCCGCATCTGATCGAGTGGAATCGGCTGCCCGGTGTAACTGCTGTTCCAACCACGGAAGTCGCTGCCGAACTCCTCCGCCTCGCCCCCGGCGTCATAGAGCTCGTCATACAGTTGCTGCCACTGATCGACAACCTCGGCCTCATGGTCGGCGGTGCTCGAGCGCTCCAGGCTGACGTAGGCGACCAGGTGATCGGCCGTGTCGGTGTGGTGCACCGCCGCCGCGGCCCGGCCGACCTGCGGGCAGGCCAACAGGGTGTTCTCGATCTCCCCCAACTCGATGCGCTGCCCGCGCAGCTTGACCTGGGCGTCGGCGCGCCCCAGATACTCGAGTGCCCCCCAGGCCGTCCAGCGCACCAGGTCGCCGCTGCGGTACATCCGCGACCCTGGCCCGCCAAAGGGGTTGGCCACGAATCGATCTGCGGTCAGGTCCGCCCGGCCCACGTAACCGCGCGCCACCGCCGGACCAGCCAGATACAGCTCGCCCACCACTCCGACGGGGGCCGCGTTCAGCCGCGCATCGAGTACCAGCGTGCGAACCCCGGTGATCGGGGTGCCGATGTCCACCGGTTGTCCCGCCGTCAGCGCCGGTGTGCAGCTGGCCCAGATGGTGATCTCGGTAGGCCCGTATCCGTTGTACATCAGCCGGCCCGGTGCCCAGGCGGCGACCAACTCCGCCGGCAAGGCCTCCCCGACCGTGATCACCGTCTTCAACCCGTCCAGCCGGGCCCGGTCCAGCGTCTCCAGCACCGTCGGCGTGAACACCGCCACATCGACGCGCTGATCCGCGATCACGGAAGTCAGTGCTTCGCCGGCGTAGGAATCAGGCGGTGCCACCACCAGCGCGGCAGCCATGTCCACGGCCAACAGCCACTCGTACACCGAGGCATCGAACGTCGGTGCGGCCACCGTCAACACCCGCGAATCCGCACGTATCGCGAAGCACTTTCGGTGGGCCGCCGCCACTCCCCACAGACCTGCGTGGCTGACCGCCACGCCCTTGGGAGTGCCCGTGGACCCCGAGGTGAAGATGACATAGGCGGCGGCATCGACAGTCAACGGCGCCAATCGGTCCGCATCGGTGATCGGGGCGGCACTGTGTCCCGACACGTCCAGGGTGTCGAGGCGCAACACCGGGCGGCTCCCGGTGCCCTCCAGGGTGTCCGCTCCACAGATCAGCACGCAGGAGGCCTCAGCGGTGTTGAGGACCGTGGCGATCCGCTCAGCCGGGTGCCCCGGATCCACGGGTACATAAGCCCCACCGGCCTTGAGCACCGCCCACCACGCCACAAGCAATTCGGCGCACCGGGCGACAGCCACACCCACCGTGCGTTCCGGGCCCACTCCGATCGCGATCAGCTCCCGCGCCAACCGGCTCGACGCCTCGTCCAGTTCGCGATACGACAGCTGGCGGGTACCGTCGACGATCGCCGGGGCATCCGGAGCGGCTGTGACCGCCGCAGCCAACAACTGGTCACCCAGACCCACGGCCGCATTGACCTCAGCGCCGGACCACCTGTACAGCATCTGGTCCCGCTCATCGGGGTCCAGCAGGCTCACGTCGCCCACCACCACCGACGAGTCGGCCACGACAGCCTCGACCACCCGCCCGAACCAAACCACGAACCGCTCGATGCTGGAACGGTCGTACAGATCCATCGCATAGGTCACCATGCCGGCGGCCATCGGCGCGTCCGGGTCCTCGCCGGGCACCTCCCGCAGGTCGATGTCCAAGTCGAACTTCGCGGTCCGGATATCGGCCGCCAGCCCCTCGACGGTGACTCCGTCGATGTCCAGAACCTCGGGGCGCTTGTTGTTCTGGAACACCAAGGCGGCCTGGAACAGTGGGTGATGCGACGTGGAACGCGCCGGGTTGAGTTGCTCGACCAACCGCTCGAACGGCACGTCCTGATTGCCGTAGGCATCCAGCGCCTTCTGCCGCACCTGCTCAAGTACCTCGCCGAAGCGCAGCCCGGACTTCACCCCGACCCGCAACACCCAGGTGTTGACGAAGAATCCGACCAACTCGTCGAGCGCCTGGTCCATCCGTCCGGCGATCGGGGTTCCCAGAGCCACGTCGTCACCGGCGCCGGCGCGGTGCAACACCACCGCCGTGACAGCCTGCAACACCATCGAGACTGTCGTATTGTGCGCTGCGGCAACCTCCTTGACCCCGGCCCACAGCTGCGGGTCGATGCTCAGGTCAACCGCCTCGCCACGGTAGGTGGGTGCCGGCGGACGGGGCCGATCCGCCGGCAACGACACCACCTCGGGCAGGTCCGCCAACTCGTGACGCCAGTAGTCCAGCTGACCGGCGATCACACTGTCGGGATCGGACTCCGAACCCAGCCACTCCTGTTGCCACAGAGTGTAATCCGCGTACTGCACCGGCAACGGCGCCCACTCGGGAGCCCGGCCGGTACTGCGGCCGGCATAGGCCACCCCCACGTCGCGCACCATCGGGGCCATCGACCAACCGTCGAAAGCGATGTGATGCAGCACGAGCGCCAGCACATACCGCTGCGGGCCCACCTCGTAGATCTGGGCCCGGATCGGAATCTCGGTGGCCAGATCGAACCGGTACGCGGCCAGCGCGGTGAGCGCGCCCATCACATCGGACTCCGGCAGCGGTATGACGGCCGGGCCACCACGCCGCCACATCCCCGCCTCGGCTGGCAACACCTTCTGGACGGCCACCCCGTCGGTGTCCGGGAAGACGGTCCGCAGCGCCTCGTGCCGGGCGATCACATCATCGATCGCGGCATCCAGCGCATCGACATCCAACGGTCCGTTGATCCGCAGCGCGGTCGGCATGTTGTAGGTCGCGGCCCCGTCCTCGAACCGGTTGAGGAACCACAACCGTTGCTGCGCATAGGAAAGCGGCACCGCCTCGGGCCGCTCTCTGGCTGCCAGCGGGGTACGGCGGCCCGACCCCTCGCCGATGTGTGGTGCCAGCTGGGCCACCGTCGGCGAATCGAAGATCGCACGGACCGCAAGCCCCGAATCCAGGCTCGTGTTGGCCGCGGCGATCACCCGCATCGCCAACAGCGAGTCACCCCCGAGATCGAAGAACGAATCATCGACCCCGACCCGTTCCAAACCCAATACCTGGGCGTAAATCCCGGCCAGGATCTCCTCGGTGGGACTGGACGGGGCCCGGTACCGGTCACCATCGGTGTACTCCGGTGCCGGCAGAGCTCGCTTGTCGAGCTTGCCGTTAACCGTCAACGGCAAGGCCTCGAGTACCACCACAGCCGTGGGGATCATGTAGCTCGGCAGCCGTTCGGCCAGCGCGGCGCGCGCCGCGGCCGGATCGACTGCCCCGGCGACCAATTCGGTGACATAGCCGACCAGACGCTTGTCACCCGGCCGGTCTTCACGGGCGATCACCACCGCCTGCTCCACCCCGGCCACCTCGGACAGCGCCACCCGCACTTCACCGAGTTCGATGCGGTACCCGCGGATCTTGACCTGCTCGTCAGCACGCCCGGCATACCGCAGTTGCCCGTCGGGCCCCCACGACGCCAGGTCCCCGGTGCGGTACATCCGTTGTCCTGATGACCCGTTGCCGGCGAACGGGCAGGCCACGAACCGCGATGCGCTCAGTCCGGGCCGACGCCAGTACCCGATGCCCTGGCCGGTGCCTGCCACATACAACTCCCCCACCACCCCGACCGGCGGCGGGCGCAGCCACTTGTCCAGCACGAAGAAACTGAGATGGGTCAGCGGCACCCCGACGGGACTGACCACGCTGGCGGTGTCAGCCTCGACGATCTCCCGGAACGAGGCGTGCACCGTCGTCTCGGTGGTTCCGTACAGGTTGAGCAGGCGCGGCGACCCCGCGGGATGGTTTGCCAGCCATGGCTCCAGGCGCTGAGGTTCGAGCGCCTCGCCGGCGAAGACCACGGTCTTGAGCTGGAGCTGCCGGCCCAGGTCGGGCTGCTGGGCCTCCGCTGCCTGGAGCGCATAGAACGCCGAGGGGGTCTGGCTGAGCACGGTGACCTCTTCGGTCACCAACAGCGCGAGTAGGTCCGCTGCCGAGCGGGTCACCTCCTCGGAGACCACCACCAACCGGCCACCGGCCAGGAGTGCGCCCCAGATCTCGAACACGGAAACGTCGAACGCATAGGAATGCCACTGCGACCACACACCGGCACGCTCGACATCGGCATCCAGCGACTCCAGCAGCTCGGTCACGTTGTGATGCGTGATCGCCACGCCCTTGGGCACACCGGTGGTGCCCGAGGTGTAGATCAGGTACGCCATGTCATCGGCGGCAGGCGCCGCATCCAGCGGCGCGCTGGGCTGGTCATCGATGCGGGAATCTTCGACGCCGATGACCACCAGGTCTGTGCACCCGGCCAACCGCGCGGCCAACCCACCTGTCACGAGTGCCACGGCAGGTGCGGCGTCAGTGAGCATGAACTCGACCCGTGCATCGGGATGCATCGGATCGATCGGCAGATACGCCGCACCAGACTTGAGCACCGCCAGAATCGACACGATCGCCTCAACCGACCGGTTCACCAACAACGCCACACACCGACCCGGACCCGCACCCTGAGCAACCAACAAGTGCGCCAACCGATTCGACGCCTCATCCAACTCCCGATACGACACCGAACGACCCGCAAACGACACCGCCACCGCATCCGGAACCCGCTCCACCTGTACCGCGAACAACGCCGGAATCGACGCAGAACCCGACACCGAGCGGGTCGCCGGCCGGTTCAGGGCTGCACGGTTGCTCCAATCATCGAGCTGGGAGTGCTCGCCCTCGTCGAGCAGGTCCATCGACGACAAGCGCCGGGTGAGATCCGCGGTCATGCCTGCCCCCCGGGTTCTGCGGTCAGCACCATGAGTACTCTCCTTAACCGCTCGACCAGCTTGTCGATGCTGGCGGCGTCGAAGACATCGGTTCTGAATTCCACTCCGCCACCGATACCGGCCGGCTCACCGTCGGGGGTCCACCGTTCGGACAGGGAGAACACCAAATCCATCCGGGCCGCATGGGTTTCGGCAGACAGCGGCGCGATCTGCACATCGCCCAGCGCGACATCGACCGCTGGGTCCCCGGCAAAGTTCTGCCACGCCAGGAGCACCTGCACCAGCGGATGACGCGCCAGCGACCGGGCCGGGTTGAGTCGCTCCACCAGCACGTCGAACGGCACATCCTGGTGGTCGAACGCCGACAGACTGCGCTGGCGTACCTGACTCAACAGTTCGTCGATGGTGGGGTCTCCCGACAGGTCCACCCGTAGCACCAACGTGTTGACGAAGAAACCGACCAACTCATCGAGCTGGGGCTCGCCGCGACCTGCTATCGCGATCCCAACCGCCACATCGGAACTGGCGCTCAGCTGCGACAGCAACACCGCCAGGGCGGCCTGCACCACCATGAAGCTGGTCGCGTTGTGCTCCCGAGCCGTCCGGGCCACCTGCTGCTGCAGCTGGGCCGGCCAGTCGACCGTCACGCTTGCCCCGCGGTAGTCCGCCACCGGCGGATAAGGCCGATCCGTCGGCAACTCCAGGCGCTCGGGCATCCCGGCGAGCGCCTCCTGCCAGTACGCCAACTGTCCGGAGATCACGCTGTCGGGATCCTCCTCGGATCCCAGCCAATCCTGTTGCCAGAGCGTGTAGTCGATGTACTGCACCGGCAGCGGTGCCCAGTCCGGGGCCTGACCGGCGCATCGGCCGGCGTACGCCACCCCGAGGTCGGCCACCAGCGGGGTCACCGACCAGCCGTCAGCGGCAATATGGTGCGCGACCGCCACCAATACGTGATCGTCGGGCCCCATACGGAAAAGCGTTGCCCGCAGCGGGATCTCAGTGGCCAGATCGAAGGTGTGGCACACCGCGGCGTGCACGGCCGCCGACAGCTGCTCGGCAGTCCATCCGGCCGCATCGACGATCTGCCAACCGAAGTCGGCCTGCTCGGCCGGCACGACCACCTGTCGGGGGATCCCCTCGACAGCCGGGAACAACGTGCGCAGGCCCTCCTGGCGGCCCACCACATCGGCCAGCGCCGCGCCCAGGGCCTCCACGTCCAACACCCCGGTGATCCGCAACGCGGTGGGCATGTTGTAGACCGGTGACGGCCCCTGCAACTGGTTGAAGAACCACAACCGTTGCTGCGCATAGGACAACGGCACCACTTCGGGCCGTTGTTGCGCCGTCAACGGGGTACGGCGGCCCGAACTCTCGCCGATCCGCGGCGCCAGCTCGGATACCGATGGGGCGTCGAACACCGCGCGGACCGCGAGGCCGGCATCGAGGCTCGTGTTGACCGCGGAGATCAGCCGCATCGCCGACAGCGAGTCACCGCCGAGGTCGAAGAACGAATCATCGACCCCGACCCGCTCCAACCCCAGCACCTGCGCATAGATTCCGGCGAGGATCTCCTCGACCGCGTTGGTCGGGGCGCGGTATCCGTCACCATCGGCGTAGTCCGGAGCCGGCAGGGCGCGCTTGTCGAGTTTGCCGTTGACGGTCAGCGGTAGCTGCTCGAGTGCGACGACCGCCGCGGGCACCATATAGCCGGGCAGCCGCTGCGCGAGCGCAGCGCGCACCTGCACCGGATCCGCGGCACCGGTGAGGTAACCGACCAGACGCTTGTCACCCGGACGGTCCTCACGGGCGATCACCACCGCCTGCTCCACGCCGTCCAGATCCGCCAGAGCGGTCTGTATCTCACCCAACTCGATCCGGTAGCCACGGATCTTGACCTGCTCATCGGCGCGCCCGGCATAACGCAACTCACCGGCGGTGTCCCAGGACACCAGATCGCCGGTGCGGTACATCCGTCGTCCTGACGACCCGTTGCCGGCGAACGGGCAGGCCACGAACCGCGCGGCGGTCAAACCACCGCGGCGCACATATCCGACGCCCAGACCTGTTCCGGCCACATACAATTCACCCACCACGCCCGGGGGTACCGGACGCAACCACTTGTCCAGCACGAAGAACCCGAGATGCGCGAGCGGAACACCGATCGGACTCACCGCCCTGCCGATGTCACCGTCGAAGATCTCCCGGAACGAGGCGTGCACGGTCGTCTCGGTGATCCCGTACATGTTGATCATCCGTGGTGTCCCGGCGGGATGGCTGGACAGCCACGGCTCGAGCCGCTGAGGTTCGAGTGCCTCACCACCGAACACCACGGTCTCGAGCTTGAGCTGCCGGCCCAGGTCGGGCTGCTGAGTGTCAGCGACCTGAAGGGCGTAGAACGCGGACGGGGTCTGACTGAGCACGGTGACCTGCTCGGTCGCCAACAGCGCGTGCAGTTCCTGCGGCGAGCGGGTTACGTCCTCGGGAACCACCACCAGCCGGCCGCCGGCCAGCAGCGGGCCCCAGAGCTCCCACACCGAGTAATCGAAGGCATAGGAGTGGCATTGCGACCACACACCGGCACGCTCGACATCGGCATCCAGCGACTCCAGCAGTTCGGTCACGTTGTGATGCGTGATCGCCACGCCCTTGGGCACACCGGTGGTGCCTGAGGTGTAGATCAGGTACGCGATGTCATCGGAGGCCGGCTCCGGCAGCTTTGTGGCCGGGTAGATCTCGATGCGGGGGTCGTCGACATCGATGACCGGCACATCGCGCCCGTGCAGTCGGTCGGCCAAGCCCGCCGAGGTGATCGCCATGATCGGGGCGGCGTCAGTGAGCATGAACTCGACCCGCGCATCGGGATGCATCGGATCGATCGGCAGATACGCCGCACCAGACTTGAGCACCGCCAGAATCGACACGATCGCCTCAACCGACCGGTTCACCAACAACGCCACACACCGACCCGGACCCGCACCCTGAGCAACCAACAAGTGCGCCAACCGATTCGACGCCTCATCCAACTCCCGATACGACACCGAACGACCCGCAAACGACACCGCCACCGCATCCGGAACCCGCTCCACCTGTACCGCGAACAACGCCGGAATCGACGCAGAACCCGACACCGACCGGGCCAACACCGCGCGGTTGCCCAGCTCCCCGAGTCGCGAGCGTTCGCCTTCGTCGAGCAGGTCCACCGAGGACACCGTGCGGGCCGGGTCGGCGGTCACCGCGGCCAGCACCCGCCGCAACCGATCGATCAGGATGTGGATGCTTGCGGTGTCGAACACATCGGTGCGGAACTCCACCATCCCGGAGATCCCCGCATGCTCACCGTCGGATGTCCAACGCTCGGACAGAGACAGAGCCAAATCCATTCGGGCCGTGTGAGTTTCCGCCGCAATCGGGCTGACCTGCACATCGCCCAACGTCAGTCCGGCGGCCGGATCGCTGTGCTGCCACGGCAGGTTCTGCCAGGCCAGCATGACCTGTACCAGCGGGTGGTGGGTCAGGCTGCGGGTCGGATTGACCCGATCGACCAACACTTCGAAGGGCACATCCTGATGCTCATAGGCGCCCAGCGCGCGCCGACGCACCTGCGTCAACAGGTCGGCCACGGTGGGATCCCCGGCCAGGTCGACCCGTAGTACCAGCGTGTTGACGAAGAAGCCGACCAGTTCATCGAGTTCGGGCTCACCGCGACCGGCGATGGTGATTCCGACGGCCACATCCGAGCTGGCGCTCAGTTGCGACAGCAGGACGGCCAACGCGGTCTGCACCACCATGAAGCTGGTGACGTTGTGTTCACGGGCGACCCGGGCGACCTGCTGCTGCAGCTGTGCCGGCCATTCCACCAGCACGCTGGCCCCACGGTAGTCCGCCACCGGCGGGTACGGCCGGTCCGTCGGCAACTCCAGACGCTCGGGGAGCCCGGCGAGTTCCTGCTCCCAGTAGGCCAACTGCTCGGTGATCCGGCTGTCGGTGTCCTCCAGATCACCGAGCTGTGCACGCTGCCACAGCGTGTAGTCCACGTACTGCACGGGCAGCGGCTCCCAATCGGGAGCCCGTCCCGAGGTTCGGCTGGCGTAGGCAGCCCCGAGATTCGCCACCAACGGTGCCACCGACCAGCCGTCAGCGGCAATATGGTGCACCACCGCCACCAGCACATGCTCGTCGGCACGGGTGCGGAACAGAGTGGCCCGCAACGGAATTTCGTGCCCCAGGTCGAAACTGCGACGGGCAGCCGCGCCGATGGCGTCATCGAGCTGGTCCGCCGACCATCCACCGGCATCGACGATCTGCCAACCGAAATCGGCCTGCTCGGCGGGCACCACGACCTGCCGGGAAACCCCGTCGACCGACTGGAACATCGTGCGCAGGCTCTCCTGTCGACCCACCACATCGGCCAGCGCCGCTCCGAGGGCATCGGCATCGAGGTGGCCGTTCAGCCGAAGCCCCACGGCCATGTTGTAGATCGGCGACGGCCCCTGCAGCTGTTCGAGGAACCACAGGCGCTGTTGGGCGTAGGACAACGGGATGCGTTGCGGGCGGGTCAGCACCTGAATCGGTGGCCGGGCCGCCCGCCCCTGGTTGCGGTCCAGGTAGTCGGCCAGGCGTCCGACGGCGGGAGCGTCGAAGAGGTACCGCACCGGAACGTCCCTGCCCAGTGCCGACTGCAACCGTGCGCACACCCGGGTGGCGATCAACGAGTCACCGCCGAGGGCGAAGAAGTCGTCATCGAGGCCCACCCGGTCCAGGCCGAGCACCTCGGTGAAGACCTCGGCGACGGTCTTCTCGGTCGGAGTCTGTGGAGCCCGGAACACCGTGGCGGCAAACACCGGCTCCGGCAAGCCTTTACGGTCGATCTTGCCGGACGTGGTCAGCGGGAACTCCTCGAGCACCACGATCTGGCTCGGCACCATGTACTCGGGCAACCGTGCACCCAACCACTGCCGTACCGCGCTGACTTTGCTGTTGGTGTCGGGATCGTTGGCGTAGGTGCTGCGCTGCCGGGACTCGGCCGCAGGCAGGTACAGGTCGGTCAGCACCCGACGGTGCCCCCGTCGGGTGGTGTCGATGAAGACCGCGTCGACGGTGCCGGGTTCCGCACCCCACGTCACCGCGACCTGATAGCCGTCGTCCTCGCCGAGCCGGTACAACTGTTCCGGGGTCACCGCGTCATCGGGGGTGGGGAGGGCTTCACCCGCCGACCTGCCGGCGGCCAGGGCCTGTTCGATGGCGACATCGGCGATCACCCCGCCGCGCGGAATCGCGGCGACCCGCACGGCCGCCGGACGTTGCGTCGTCAATTCGGTGTGCAACCCGATCAGGCCCGCACAGTGCTCCCACATCCACACCGGCGCACCGGCGAGCGAGCACATCGCCGTCGGCGTCTTGTGGACGACGACGTCGTAGCGGTACCGGCTCAACTCGTTGTCGGCCATACCGCGCTTGACTTCGATGCCCACCCCGGCCGTTGCGCCGTTCCCGGCCGCCCAGTTGGTGAAGAACTCAGGAGCCAAGAGCAACTCGGGCTCACCGAGCACCGCGCGCTGCACCTTCTGGCGGATCTCGTCGGTGTCGGCATCCGCATCGCTGCGGGCGAGCGCGATTCCGGTCTGGAATGCGCCCTGCAGGCTGTGGTTGCGCACGTCGCCGATGAACAGGGCACCCCCGGGCGCCAACAGTTCCACGGCCTTGTCCATCACCTCGGTCAGATATCCGGCGTTGGGGAAGTACTGGACGACCGAGTTGATGATGATCGTGTCGAAGTGGCCCAGCGGCAATCCATCGATCACGTCGGCCGGCTGCGCCTGCAGCCGCACCCGATCGCCCCACGGCTGGCCGGCGACGGCCACCTGCAGCTTCGCGATGGTCGGTGCGGAAAAGTCTGTGCCCCAATACTCCACGGATTGGGGGGCCACCTTCGCCAGCATGAGGCCCGAGCCGACACCGATCTCCAGCACCCGCCGCGGTTTCAGGCCGAGGATGCGATCCACGGCCGTCGCACGCCATTCGGCCATCTCCGGCAAGGGGATCGGCTGCCCGGTGTAGCTGCTGTTCCAACCTCGGAAGTCACTGCCGAACTCGACCACCTCGAGATCAGCGTCATACAGCTCGTCATAGATCTGCTGCCACTGATCGACGACTTCCGCCTCGTGATCGGCGGTGCTCGTGTGATCCAGGCTGACGTAGGCAACGAGATGATCAGCGGCCTCGCTGTGGAAGACGGTGGCGGCGGCCCGGGCAACCTGGGGGCAGGCCAGCAGGGTGTTCTCGATCTCCCCTAGTTCCAGCCGCTGGCCGCGCAGTTTGATCTGCGCGTCGGCCCGGCCCAGGTACTCGAGGCTTCCCGCCGGGGTCCAGCGCACCAGGTCTCCGGTGCGATACATGCGGGTTCCGGGAGCTCCAAAGGGGTTGGCCACGAACCGGTCCGCCGTCAGGTCGGGCCGGCCGACATAACCGCGAGCCACCCCCGGGCCGGCCAGATACAGCTCACCGACCACCCCTACCGGTGCGGGGTGCATCCGCGCATCCAGCACCTGTGCACACACACCCGCGATCGGGGCGCCGATCCGCACGGGTTCTCCGGATCTGAGCGCACTCCAGATCGACCAGATGGTGACCTCGGTCGGTCCGTAGGCGTTGAACATCGCCCGTCCGGGTGCCCACGCCGCCACCAGCTCCGCAGGGCACGCCTCGCCACCCGTGACCAGGGTGGTCAACCCGTCCAGTCGGGTCCGGTCCAGCGTCGCCACCACCGTCGGGGTGATCAACGCGGCATCAACGCGCTGATCCTCGATCACGGCGGTCAATGCTTCTCCGGCATAGGAATCCGGCGCTGCCACCACCAGCGCGGCGCCGGAGGACACCGCCCACAGCCACTCGAACACCGAGGCATCGAACGTCGGTGCGGCCACCATCAGCACCCGCGCGCCCGGGGGCACCCCCCACAATTCGCGATGTGCCGCGGCTTCACCCTGCAGACCCGCATGGCTGATCGCCACGCCCTTGGGCGTCCCGGTGGAGCCGGACGTGAAGATCACGTAGGCGGCATCGTCGATATCCAACGGCGCCAACCGATCCACGTCGGTGATCGGCTCGGACGACCAGCCCGACAGATCGATATCATCGGTCCGCAGCACGGGTCGTGTCCCGGCGCCGGACAGCGTGTCGGTGTCGCGAGTCAGCACACACACGGCGTCGACGGTGTCGAACACCGCGGCGATCCGCTCAGCCGGATGCGACCGATCCACCGGCACATACACCCCACCCGCCTTGAGCACCGCCCACCACGCCACTACCAACTCAGCACAGCGGCCCATCGCCACGCCCACCGCACGCTCCGGACCCACCCCCGCACCGATCAACACCCGAGCCAACCGGTTCGACACCTCATCCAGCTCCCGATACGACAACACCCGCTGCCCATCGACAACCGCCACACCATCCGGATCCGCCGCCACCGCCGCCGCCAACAACTCCGAACCCAACCCGACCGGAGCGCCCACACCCGAACCAGACCAGTTCTGCAACACCAGATCCCGCTCGGCAGGATCCAGCAGACCCACCTCACCCACCACGACTGACGAGTCCGCCACAACAACCTCAAGCACCCGACCGAACCAACCCACCAACCGCTCGATACTGGACCGGTCGTACAAATCCGTGGCATAGGTGACCATCCCGGCAGCACCTTCGCCGGGCACATCACGCAGATCGATGTCCAGATCCCATTTGGCGGTGTGGGTTTCGGCCACCAGTGCCTCGACCTCGGCACCGGCCAGGGCAACGTCCGGGCGCACGTTGTTCTGGAACACCATCGCGACCTGGAAGAGCGGGTGGTGCGAGGTGGAGCGCGTCGGGTTGAGCCGCTCCACGAGCCGCTCGAAGGGCACGTCCTGGTTGCTGTAGGCGTCCAGCGCCTTCTGGCGCACCTGCTCCACCACATCGCTGAAGCGCAGCCCCGAACCGACCCTCACGCGCAGCACCCAGGTGTTGACGAAGAACCCGACCAACTCATCGAGCGCGGCGTCGGTCCGCCCGGCGATCGGGGTGCCCAGCGCCACGTCCTCGCCGACGCCGGCCCGCTGCAACACCACCGCCATCGCGGCCTGCAACACCATCGACACCGTCGCGTTGTGCGCCGCGGCAACCGCCTTGACCCCGGCCCACAGTTCCTGGTCGATGTGTATCGGTACCCGGTCGCCGTGGTAGCTGGGTACCGGCGGACGCGGCCGGTCGGCCGGCAACGACACCACCTCGGGCAGGTCGGCCAACTCCCGGCGCCAGTACCCCAACTGCGCGGCGATCACGCTGTCGGGATCGGACTCCGAACCCAGCCACTCCTGCTGCCACAGTGTGTAATCCGCGTACTGCACCGGCAACGGCGCCCACTCGGGAGCCTGTCCGGCACACCGGCTCGCGTAAGCCACTCCGACATCCCGCACCATCGGGGCCATCGACCAGCCGTCAAATACGATGTGATGCAAGACGATCGCCAGCAGGTACTGCTCGTGACCCATCTGATAGATCTGGGCCCGGATCGGGATCTCGGCCGACAGGTCGAAGCGGTACCCCGCCAACGCCACCAGCTCGGAGGCGGCATCGGTCTCCGACACCGACACCACCGCAGGACCACCACGGCGCCACAACCCCGCCTCGGCGGGCAACACCTTCTGGAAAGCGACCCCGTCGATGTCGGGGAAGACGGTACGCAGCGACTCATGTCGGGCGATCACATCGTCCAGGGCTGCACCCAGCGCCTCGACGTCGAGCGCACCGTTGATCCGGAACGCCGTCGGCATGTTGTAGGTCGCGGCCCCGTCCTCGAACCGGTTGAGGAACCACAACCGGCTCTGCGCAAACGACAACGGGACGACCGCGGGACGTTCGCCGGCCACCAAAGCCTTTCGCGTGTTGGAGCCCTCACCGATCCGGGGGGCCAACTCCGCCACCGTGGGCGCATCGAACAACGTCCGCACCGCCAGCCCGGAATCCAGACTGGTGTTGATCGCCGCGATCACCCGCATCGCCAGCAGTGAGTCACCGCCGAGATCGAAGAACGAGTCGTCCACCCCGACCCGCTCCAACCCCAGCACCTGGGCATAGATGCCGACCAGGATCTCTTCGGTAGGGCCGGACGGGCCACGGTACAGGGCGGCGCCCTGGTACTCGGGTATCGGCAGGGCCCGCGCATCCAACTTGCCGCTGACGGTCAACGGCAGTGCGTCGAGCAACACCACTGCGGCCGGCACCATGTAGCTCGGCAACCGCTGCGTCAACGCGGCCCGTGCCTGGACCGGATCCGCCGTACCCGTGATGTAGGCGACGAGCCGCTTGTCACCGGGACGGTCCTCACGAGCGAGGACCACCGCCTGCTGCACCCCGGCCACTTCAGACAGGGCAGCGCGCACTTCACCGAGTTCGATGCGGTATCCGCGGATCTTCACCTGTTCATCGGCGCGGCCCAGGTACCGCAACTGCCCATCGGGGCCCCAGGAGACCAGATCGCCGGTGCGATACATGCGGGTTCCGGCCCCGCCGAACGGACACGCGAGGAATCGGGACCCGGTCAACCCCGGGCGGCGCAGGTAGCCCACACCCACACCCCGGCCGGCCACATACAGCTCGCCGATCACCCCGGGAGGCACCGGGCACAGCCGCTGATCCAGCACGAACAACGCCGCCGTCGATACCGGCGCACCGATCGGGACGACGTTGGGCCCATCTCCCCGGATCTTCTCCAAAGGCGCACTCATCGACGCATAGATCGTCGCCTCGGTGGGGCCGTAGGCGTTGATCACGACGCGCCCCGGTGCCCACTGGTCCACCACATCGGCGGGGCAGTCCTCACCACCCAGCAGCAACGCCACCGAATCCAAGCCCTCGGGCGAGAGCGCGGCCACCGCCGACGGGGTCTGAGTCAGCACATTGACCCGTTCGGACACCAGGAGGGCATGGAAATCGTTCGGCGATGCGGTCACCGCTTCGGGCACCACCACCAACCGGCCACCGGTCAGCAACGCGGCCCAGATCTCCCACACCGAGAAGTCGAACGCGTACGAGTGGCACTGCGTCCACACCTGTTCCACCGGTAGGGAGGCGGGCATCGAGTCGGCGACGTGAGCCAGGTTGCGGTGCGTGACCGCCACACCCTTCGGGGTGCCGGTGGTCCCCGAGGTGTAGATGAGGTAGGCGAGGTCGTCAGGAGTGGGCAACCCCGGCGACGACCTCGCCGTGTCCGGGCCGGCTGACAGCCGGGGATCATCGATATCGAGGGTCGCCACATCAGACCCGTCCAGCCGCTGCGCCAACCCGCCCGTGGTGAGCACGAGGACCGGAGCCGCATCGGCCAGCATGAACTGCATCCGCTCGTCGGGCACCACCGGGTCGATCGCCAGATACGCCGCTCCGGCCTTGAGCGCCGCCAGCATCGCCACGACCGCTCGTGCTGAACGATCGAGTAGCAACGCCACCGCGTCACCGGACGTCACCCCGGCAGCAATCAGCGCGTGCGCCAATCGATTTGATTCGACGTCGAGCTCCCGGTAGGTCAGCGCACAGCCTTCGAAACTCACTGCGACCGCATCGGGGGCCCGAACCACCTGGGCGGCGAACAACGCCGGGATCGACATTGCCGCATCCGTCTGGTTCAGTACGGCCTGATTGCCGACCTGATCCAGTTGGGAATGTTCATCTTGATCGAGCACGTCGACCGACGACACCACCCGCGACGGATCAGCGGTGAACGCCACCAGTACCCGTTGCAGGCGTTCGACCAGGGTTTCGACGCTGGTGGCGTCGAAGACATCGGTGCGGAACTCCACCACCCCGGAGATGCCGGCCGGCTCGCCCTCGGGGGTCCACTGCTCAGCCAGCGAGAACGCCAGGTCCATACGGGCAGTATTTGTTTCAGACGACAGCGGCGTGATTCGCAGGTCACCCAACGTCAGGTCAGCCGCCGGATCCCCACCAAAGTTCTGCCAAGCCAGCATGACCTGGATCAAGGGGTGGTGCGTCAGGCTGCGGGTCGGGTTGAGCCGGTCCACCAGCGCCTCGAAGGGCACATCCTGATGCTCGTAGGCACCCAGGGCCCGCTGGCGCACCTGCGCCAGCAGGTCGGCCACGGTGGGATCTCCGGCGATGTCCACCCGCAGGACCAGCGTGTTGACGAAGAATCCGACCAACTCGTCGAGCGCCGACTCACCACGGCCGGCAATCGGGAATCCCACGGCCACATCAGAACTGGAGCTGTGCTTCGACAACAGCACCGCCAATGCGGCCTGCACCACCATGAAGCTGGTGACGTTGTGTTCGCGAGCCACCCGGGCGACCTGCTGCTGCAACTGCGCCGGCCAGTCCACCGCCACGCTGGAACCGCGGTAGTCCGCGGTCGGCGGGTACGGCCGATCCGTCGGCAACTCCAAGCGCTCGGGAAGCCCGGCCAACTCCTGCTCCCAATACGCGAGCTGACCGGCGATCACACTGTCGGGATCGGACTCCACACCCAGCCAATCCTGTTGCCACAACGTGTAGTCGGCGTACTGCACCGGCAACGGCATCCAATCGGGGGCCTGCCCGGCGACGCGACTGGTATAGGCCATGCCCAGGTCCGCCACAAACGGTGTCACCGACCAGCCGTCGGCAGCGATATGGTGCACCACCGTCACCAGCACATGTTCATCCTCGGAAACACGGAACAGCGTTGCCCGCAACGGAATCTCGGTGGACAGATCGAAGCTGTGGCATACCACCGCGCTGACGGCTTCCTCCAGCCGGTCTGCCGGCCAATCACCGGCGGCGACGACCCGCCAACCGAAATCGGCCTGCTCTGCCGGTACCACCACCTGCCGCGGCACACCATCGGCCGCGACGATCAGCGTCCGCAGGCTCTCCTGCCGGGCGATGACATCAGCCAGAGACGCGCCCAACGCATCCGCATCCAGACTCCCCGTCAACCGCAGACCCACGGCCATGTTGTAGATGGGCGACGGCCCCTGCAACTGATCGAGGAACCACATACGCTTCTGTGCGTAGGACAGTGGAATGACTTCGGGGCGTTCACCGGCGACCAATGGTGCGCGCCGGTCGGCACTCTCACCGACGCGAGGTGCCAACTGGGCCACCGTCGGTGCATCGAACAAGGTGCGCACGGCAAGCCCGGCATCCAGGCTGGTGTTGACCGCCGCGACGAGGCGCATCGCCGACAGGGAATCGCCGCCGAGGTCGAAGAACGAGTCATCCACCCCCACCCGATCCAACCCCAGCACCTGAGCGAAGATGCCGGCCAGGATCTCCTCGACCGCGTTGGTCGGGGCGCGATACCCGTCACCGACGTATTCGGGTGCCGGCAGGGCCCGCTTGTCCAACTTGCCGTTGACCGTCAACGGCAACTGCTCCAGCGCCACGACCGCCGCGGGCACCATATAACTCGGCAACCGCTGCGCCAACACAGCCCGCACCTGCACCGGATCCGCAACACCGGTCAGATAAGCCACCAGACGCTTCTCACCCGGACGGTCCTCACGGGCGATCACCACCGCCTGATCGACCCCATCCACACCAGCCAAAACCGTTTGAATCTCGCCCAACTCGATCCGATACCCACGAATCTTGACCTGCTCATCAGCCCGCCCGGCATACCGCAACTGCCCATCAGGACCCCACGACACCAGATCCCCGGTCCGATACATCCGCTGGCCCGACGACCCGTTGCCCGCAAACGGACACGCCACGAACCGCGACGCACTCAACCCCGGACGGCGCACATAACCCACACCCACACCCCGGCCAGCCACATACAACTCACCCACCACACCGGGCGGCACCGGGCGCAACCACCGATCCAACACGAACAACGCCGCACCCGGCACGGGGAACCCGATCGGCACCACCGACGAACCCACCTCGAGCGGACCACTGACTGTGGCATATACCGTCGTCTCCGTCGGCCCGTAGCCGTTGATCATCACCCGGCCCGGCGCCCACCGATCCACCACATCCACCGGACACGCCTCGGCAGCCACCATCAACGTCGATACCGATTCCAAACCCTCCGGCGCCAACATCCCCACCGCAGAAGGAGTTTGACTCAGCACTGTCACCCGCTGCTCAACCAGAAGCGAATGTAGATCCTCAGCCGAACGCGTCACCTGCTCCGGGACCACCACCAAGCGGCCACCATGCAGCAGAGCCCCCCAGATCTCCCACACCGAATAATCGAACGCCAACGACGAACACGCAGCCCACACCTGGCCCGGACCCATCTCGACACCGACGTCAAGACCATCGAAAAGCCGCGTCACATTCCGATGCGCAACGGCCACACCCTTCGGTACACCCGTCGTCCCCGACGTATAGATCACGTGCGCAACATCATCGGCATCCGGAACCGGCAACGGAGTGCTGGGCTGGCGATCAATCCGTGGATCGTCCACATCGATGACCGCGACACCACACCCACGAACCCGCTCAGCCAACTCCGCACTGGTCAACACCACAATCGGTTTGGCATCACCCAACATGAACTCGACACGCCCATCCGGCACCACCGGATCAACCGGCAGATAGGCCGCACCGGACTTCAAGACTCCCAGAATCGCCACAACCGCAGACGCCGACCGATCCGACAACAGCGCCACACATTCGCCCGGACCCGCGCCCTGGGCGACCAACAGGTGCGCCAACCGATTCGAGGCCTCATCCAGCTCCCGATAGGACATTGAACGACCGTCGAAGCTGATCGCCACCGCGTCTGGGGCCTGCGCCACCCGCGCCGCGAACAATCCCGGAATCGAGTCCTCGACCACCGCCCGCGCCAGTACCGCCCGGTGCCCCAACTCGTCCAGCCGCACCAGTTCGGCGACAACCAGCAGGTCGACCGCAGACAACCGCTGCGTGGTGTCGGCCGTGATCGCCACCAGCACCCGCTGCAGCCGGTCGATCAGAGTCTGAATACTGGCGTCGTCGAACACGTCGGTGCGGAACTCCACCATCCCGGCGATACCGGTGGGTGCACCCGTGCTGTTGTAGTGCTCAGCCAGTGAGAACACCAAATCTGTCCTGGCAGTCTGGGTTTCGGCCTCCAGCGGGGTGGCCTCGACGTCACCCAACGCCAGTCCGGCGGCCGGATCGCTGTGCCGCCACGGCAGGTTCTGCCAGGTCAACAGGACCTGCACCAGCGGGTGGTGGGTGAGACTGCGGGTCGGATTGAGCCGGTCCACCAACACTTCGAAGGGCACATCCTGATGCTCATAGGCACCCAGGGCGCGCCGGCGCACCTGCGCCAGCAGGCCGGCCACCGTCGGATCTCCGGTCAGATCGACCCGCAGGACAAGTGTGTTGACGAAGAATCCCACCAGCTCGTCGAGGGCCGACTCGCCACGACCGGCCGTCGCGATCCCAACCGCCACATCGGTGCTACCGCTGTGCTCGGACAACAGCACGGCCAGCGCGGCCTGCACCACCATGAAGCTGGTGACGTTGTGTTCCCTTGCGACCCGGGCGATCTGCTGCTGCAACTCGGCCGGCCAGTCGACCGCCACGCTGGCGCCCCGGTAGTCTGCGACGGGTGGATATGGCCGGTCCGTCGGCAACTCCAGACGTTCGGGAAGGCCCGCCAGCGCATCCTCCCAGTAGGCCACCTGCTCTGAGATCACGCTGTCGGGATCAGAGTCCGAACCCAGCCACTCCTGCTGCCACAACGTGTAGTCCACGTACTGCACCGGCAGCGGCGCCCAGATCGGTGCCCTGCCCCCGCACCGGCTCGAATAGGCCACACTCAGATCCGCCACCAGCGGAGCCACCGACCAGCCGTCGGCGGCGATGTGGTGCACGACTGCCGCCATCACGTGCTCGTCGGCACTGATTCGGAACAGCCTGGCCCGCAACGGAATTTCTTTCGTCAGGTCGAAGCTGTACCGCGCTGTCGCACCGATGGCCTCATTCAGCCGATCGCCTGACCACAGGCCGGCGTCGACCACTTCCCAGCCGAAGTCAACCTGCCCCGCGGGCACCACAAGCTGTCGTGGGACACCGTCGACCGCGGTGAACAGCGTGCGCAGGCTTTCCTGACGAGCGATGACATCGATGAAGGCCGAACCCAGCGCGTCGGCGTCCAGTCGCCCCCGAAGTCGCAGCGCGACAGCCATGTTGTAGATCGGCGAGGGACCCTGCAGCTGTTCCAGGAACCACAACCGTTGTTGGGCATACGACAACGGCAGGACCTCGGGACGAGGTTGCACGCTCAACGGCGGGCGAGCCGCGCTGTCCCGATGCCGGTCCAGGTAGTCGGCGAGCCCTCCGACGGTGGGCTCATCGAACAGGTACCGCACCGGCACATCCCAACCGAGCGACGACTGCAGCCTCGCGCTGACGCGAATCGCGATCAACGAATCGCCGCCGAGGGCGAAGAAATCATCATCGAGGCCGGCCCTGCCGAGCCCCAGCACCTCGGTGAACACCTCGGCGACGATCTTCTCGGTCTGGGTCTGCGGGGCCCGGAAGGACGTGGCGGTGAACGTCGGTTCGGGTAACGCCTTGCGGTCGATCTTCCCTGAGGAGGTCAGCGGGAACTCTTCCAGCACAACGATCTGGGCCGGCACCATGTATTCGGGCAGCTGTTCGGCCAACCACTGGCGCACCTCACCGACCTTGGCATTGGTGTGGGGGTCGTTGGCGTATCCGCCGTGCTGACGGGCATCGGTGGCGGGTTGGTAGAGATCGGTGAGCGCCGGCATCGCCTCGCCGTCGGACGCCCGGATGAAGACGGCGTCCAGGGTGCCGGGCTGAGTGCCCCAGGTGACCCCGACGTGATATCCGGCGGCCTCGCCGAGCCGGTACAGCTGCTCGGGGGTGACGACATCCTCGGCAGTGGCGATCGTGTTGGCATGGACGAGCGCCTCGGCGAGCGGGAGCCCGGCGGCGAGTGCCTGTTCGATGGCGACATCGGCGATCACCCCGGTGCGGGGAATCGAACTGACCCGCGCGGTGGACGGACGTCGAGCCGTCAACTCGGCGCTCAACCCACTCAGACCCGCGCATTCTGTCCACGCCCAGTCGGGCGCACCGGCCAGCGAACACACCTGCGCCGGCGCCTTGTGAATGATGACGTCGTAGCGGTACCGGGTCAGCTCGTTGTCGGCTTCACCACGTTTGACGTGGATACCCACACCACCGACCGCAGGGTGCTCAGCTGCCCAGCTGGTGAAGAACTCTGGGGACAACAGCAATTCGTGTTCGCCCACCGTTGCGCGTTGCACGCGTTGACGGATGTCGTCGGTGTCGGTTCCGCTACCGCTGCGCGCCAGGGCGATGCCCGTCTGGAATGCGCCCTGCAGACTGTGGTTGCGCACATCGCCGACGAACAACGTCCCGCCCGGGGCCAGCAGCTCCACTGCCTTGTCGATGACCTCCGCCAGATATCCGGCGCTCGGGAAGTACTGGACCACAGAGTTGATGAGCACAACGTCGAAGTGCTCCTGCGGAAGCCCCTCGGTGACGTGCGCGGGTCGGGTCGACAATTGCACCCGATCGCCCCACGACTGCCCGGAAACCTCAGCCTGCAGCTTGGCGATCGTCGGCGCGGAAAAGTCTGTGCCCCAGTACTCCACGCACTTCGGGGCAATCTGCGACAGCATCAGCCCCGAGCCGACGCCGACCTCCAGCACCCGTCGCGGTTGCAGAGCCAGGATCCGGTCGACCGTCTTCGAACGCCATTCGGCCATCTCCGGCAACGGAATCGGATCGTCGGTGTAGCTGCTGTTCCAACCCCGGAAATCGTTGCCGAACTCCACCACCTGGAGATCGGCGTCATACAGCTCGTCGTAGATGTTCTGCCACTGGTCGACGACTTCGGCGTCGTGACCGGCGGTGCTGGTCTGTTCGAGACCGATGTAACCGACGAGGTGATCGACCCCGGTACTGCTGCGATGTATCGTCGCCGCCGCCTGGGTGACCTGGGGGCAGGCCAGCATCGTGTTCTCGATCTCCCCTAGTTCCAGCCGCTGACCGCGCAGTTTGATCTGCGCGTCGGCCCGGCCCAGGTACTCGAGGCTTCCCGCCGGGGTCCAGCGCACCAGGTCTCCGGTGCGATACATGCGGGTTCCGGGTGCCCCAAACGGGTTGGCCACGAACCGGTCCGCCGTCAGATCGGGCCGGCCGACATAACCGCGAGCCACCGCCGGGCCGGCCAGATACAGCTCACCGATCACCCCGACCGGCGCCGGATTCAGCCGCGTATCGAGTACAAGCGCATGTGTGCCGGGAACCGGGGCGCCGATCCGTACCGGTTCGCCACTCGAGAGAGCACTCCAGGTCGACCAGATGGTGACCTCGGTAGGCCCGTAGGCGTTGAACATCGCCCGTCCGGGTGCCCACGCCGCCACCAGCTCCGCAGGGCACGCCTCCCCGCCGGTGACCAGCGTGTCCAGTCCGTCGACGCGGGCCGGGTCGAGCGTCGCCAGCACCGTCGGGGTGATCAACGCGGCATCAACCCGCTGGTGGTGCAAGACCTCGTTCAGCGCTTCACCGGCATAGGAATCCGGAGGAGCCACCACCAGCGCAGCGCCCGAGGACACCGCCCACAACCACTCGAACACCGAGGCATCGAACGTCGGTGCGGCCACCATCAGCACCCGCGCGCCCGGGCGCACCCCGAACAACTCACGATGCGCCGCAGCCACCCCCAACACACCGGCATGGCTGATCGCCACACCTTTGGGCGTGCCGGTGGAGCCGGACGTGAAGATCACGTAGGCGGCATTGTCAATACTCAACGGCGCCAACCGATCCACGTCAGTGATCGGTTCAGAAGACTGCTCCGAAAGGTCCAATGCGGCCATGTCCAATACCGGACGCACTCCGGACCCGTCGACACTGTCAGCACCGAGGGTCAGAACGCAGGCCGCGCCGACGGTGTCGAGTACCGTGGCGATCCGCTCAGCCGGATGCGACCGATCCACCGGTACATACACCCCGCCGGCCTTGAGCACCGCCCACCACGCGACCACCAACTCCAAAGAGCGGCCCATCGCCACGCCCACCGCACGCTCCGGACCCACCCCCGCACCGATCAACCCCCAAGCCAACCGGTTCGATGCCTCATCCAGCTCTCGATACGACAGGACCCGTTCCCCGTCGACAACCGCCACACCATCCGGATCCGCAGCCACCGCCGCCGCCAACAACTCCGGACCCAAACCCACCGGAGCGCCAACACCCGAGCCAGACCAGTTGCGCAACAACCGATCCCGCTCATCTGGTTCCAGCAGAGCCACCTCGCCCACCACGACTGACGAGTCAGCCACCACGGTCTCAAGCACCCGACCGAACCAACCCACCAACCGCTCGATACTGGACCGGTCATACAAATCCGTGGCATAGGCCACCGTGCCGGCCGCCATCAGCGCACCGAGCCCCTCGGCGGGCGTTGCCTTCAGATCGAACAGCGCACACGCATCCCCACTGGGTAGCTCTCGAAGATCGAACTCGAGGTCGAACCGGGCGGTACGAATGTCGGCGGTCAACGGCTCGACGCTCAGCGCGTCCAACGCGATCTCCGGGCGGACATTGTTCTGGAAGGCCAGGGCCACCTGGAACAACGGATGGTGCGAGGTGGAGCGCGTCGGGTTGAGCCGCTCCACGAGCAACTCGAACGGAACATCCTGATTGGCATAGGCGTCCAGCGCCTTCTGCCGCACCCGCTCCAACACCTCGCCGAACCGCAGTGCGGGCTCGACAGCCACCCTCAGCACCCAGGTGTTGACGAAGAACCCGACCAGCTCGTCGAGCGCCTGATCGTTGCGTCCGGCGATCGGCGTACCCAGCGCGATGTCCTCGCCGGCCCCGGCCCGCTGAAGCGCCACCGCCATCGCGGCCTGCAACACCATCGACACCGTCGCGTTGTGCGCCGCGGCAACCGCCTTGACCCCCGCCCACACCGGCGGGGCGATGCTCATCTCGACCGCATCTCCGCGATAGCTCGGTACCGGCGGGCGGGAACGATCCGCGGGCGGCGACACTACCTCGGGAAGTTCCGCCAGCTCCTGGCGCCAGTATCCCAACTGGCTGGCGATCACGCTGTCAGGATCCGACTCCGCGCCCAGCCAATCCTGTTGCCACAACGTGTAGTCGGCGTACTGCACCGGCAGCGGCACCCAGTCCGGATCCTGGTCATGGAGCCGGGCCCGATATGCCACGCCCACATCCCGGGCCATGGGCGCCATTGACCAACCATCAAAAGCAATGTGATGCAGCACAATTCCGAGCACATACCGTTCGGGGCCCAACTCGTAGATCTGCGCCCTGATCGGGATCTCGGCGGCCAGATCAAACCGGTACGCCGCCAACGCCATCAGCTCGCCGGCCAGATCGACCTCCGGCACCCGTACCACCGCGGGCCCGCCGCGCCGCCACAATCCCGGCTCGGCAGGCAGCACCTTCTGGAAGGCCAAGCCGTCGACTTGAGGAAACACCGTGCGCAGTGACTCGTGCCGGGAGATCACGTCATCGAGGGCCGATGAGAGCGCTTCCACATCGAGGGCACCGTTGATCCGGAACGCCGTCGGCATGTTGTAGGTCGCGGCCCCGTCCTCGAACCGGTTGAGGAACCACAGCCGGCCCTGTGCAAACGACAGTGGAATAGCTTCGGGGCGTTCACCGGCGACCAATGGTGCGCGCCGGTCGACGCTTTCGCCGACGCGAGGTGCCAACTGGGCCACCGTCGGTGCATCGAACAAGGTGCGCACGGCAAGCCCGGCATCCAGACTGGTGTTGACCGCCGCGACCGTACGCATCGCCAGAATGCTGTCGCCGCCGAGGTCGAAGAACGAGTCATCCACCCCCACCCGATCCAACCCCAACACCTGAGCGAAGATGCCGGCCAGGATCTCCTCGACCGCGTTGGTCGGGGCGCGATACCCGTCACCGACGTATTCGGGTGCCGGCAGGGCCCGCTTGTCCAGCTTGCCGTTAACCGTCAACGGCAACTGCTCCAGCGCCACGACCGCCGCAGGCACCATATAACTCGGCAACCGCTGCGCCAACACAGCCCGCACCTGCACCGGATCCGCAACACCGGTCAGATAAGCCACCAGACGCTTCTCACCCGGACGGTCCTCACGGGCGATCACCACCGCCTGATCGACCCCATCCACACCAGCCAAAACCGTTTGAATCTCGCCCAACTCGATCCGATACCCACGAATCTTGACCTGCTCATCAGCCCGCCCGGCATACCGCAACTGCCCATCAGGACCCCACGACACCAGATCCCCGGTCCGATACATCCGCGATCCGTCACCACCGAACGGGCACGGGACGAACCGCGACGCAGTCAACCCCGGACGGCGCACATAACCCACACCCACACCCCGGCCCGCCACGTACAACTCACCCACCACACCCGGAGTCACCGGGCGTAGCCACTGATCGAGAACAAACAGCGCAGCGCCCGGCACCGGCACACCAATCGGGACGGAATCCGAACCGGGCACCAGCGGAGCGCTGATCGTGGCATATACCGTCGTCTCCGTCGGCCCGTAGCCGTTGATCATCACCCGGCCCGGCGCCCACCGATCCACCACATCCACCGGACACGCCTCGGCAGCCACCATCAGCGCCGCCACTGAATCCAACTGCGCGGGATCCAAAACACTTACAGCAGAGGGAGTCTGGCTCAGAACCGTCACCCGCTCCCCGACCAGGAGCGCTTGCAGCATCTCGGGCGACCGGGCGGTCTGCTCGGGCACCATAACCAGTCGCCCGCCGTGCAGCAACGCCCCCCAGATCTCCCACACCGAATAATCGAAAGCCAACGACGAACACGCAGCCCACACCTGGCCCGGACCCATCTCGACACCGACGTCCATACCATCGAAGAGCCGGGTCACGTTCTGATGCGTGACTGCAACGCCTTTCGGCGTTCCCGTCGTCCCCGATGTGTAGATGATGTGTGCCACGTCGTCAGCAGACGGGACCGCGAGGGCCGTCGCCGGCCGCGCGGCGATCCGCGGATCAGCCATATCGATGACCGCCACGGCACGACCGTCCAGCCGCTCGACCAACGCCGCCGTGGTCAGCACCGCCACCGGTGCGGCATCTGCCACCATGAACTCGATCCGGGCGTCCGGCACCGCCGGATCAATCGGCAGATACGCCGCTCCCGACTTCAATACACCCAAGATGGCAACGACCGCATCAGCCGAGCGCTCGGCAAGCAAACCCACGCAGGTACCCGGGCCCGCACCCTGGTCGACCAACAGGTGCGCCAACCGATTCGAGGCCTCATCCAACTCCCGATAGGACATTGAACGACCGTCGAAGCTGATCGCCACCGCGTCTGGGGCCTGCGCCACCCGCGCCGCGAACAATCCCGGAATCGACTCTTCGTCCACTGGCTGCCGCAAGACCGCCCAATGGCCGACCGTTCCGAGGCGCGAACACTCATCGCGATCCAACACATCCACCGTTGACAACGCGCGCGACGGATCGGCCGTCATCGCCACCAGCACCCGCTCCAACCGGACGGCCAGTTCAGCGATCTCGAAGTTCGAGAACGGCTGCCCAGAACCCATGGCGCTGAGGAAGAGCTGGTCGCCGGCGCCCGAGAAGATCAACCCGAAGCCACCCACAACACCGGCGTTGGTCAAGGTCGCGGATGCCTCCGCACCGCCGAAGTCCAGGGTGAACGTCGACGGAAGGAAGTTGACGCTGACCCGGTTCGCCAACTGGCCCGACCCGCGCGAGTTGACCTTGCGCTCAAGCCCGCGCACCGGGAAACGCTGATGCTGCAACGCTTCCCGAATCCGGCTGTCAGCTTGTTCGCAGAAATCGGTGATCGACGTTTGCGGCGACGCATCCAGTACCAGTGGCACAACCCCCGCCACCATCCCGGGAATGGTTCGCGCTTCAGGGCTCACTCGCCGGCTGACCGGAAAATCCAGAACCACGGTCGCGCCTTGCGCACGCCAACCGCGGACCAACAGCGCCAAGGCCGCGGTGAGGACCGACGATCGCGGGAGACTCTTCAGTTGGGCGGACTGCTCAACACGGCGCAGAACCGAGGGATCCAATTGCACCGGCGCAGAAGACCAGTACGGGTCGTGCTCGTCCGTGGCCACAGGCAGTGGATACTGCTGCTCGTCGTCAGGGGGAAGGTTTCCGGCCCAGTAGGCCTCATCGTCGAGGTAGTCCCCTGAGGCCTCGTAGTCCGATTCAGAGTCGACCAGATCGGACAACGAGCCGAACAAGTCGGATGAGATGGGAGCGCCGGTGACAGTTGCGGAGTAGACGGACGCAACGCGATGGCCGATCAGCGCGAGCCCGGTGCCATCCACCACGATGTGGTGGAAGCACGCGATCAGGAAGTGTTCATCGATACGGGTCTGGAAGAGTGCGAACCTGAACAGCGGCCCGGTCAACGGCATTGGTGTGCGCTGGATTGCCGCCGCCAGGTCGCGGGCTTCCTGAACGGGGTCGTCCGCGTTCCGGACGTCATAGAAGTCCAGCGCGACATTCGAATAGTCGACCGCTCTCTGGAAAACCTGACCGTCGACTTCGAAGAACGTGGCCCGTACGGGTTCGGCCTCACGGATCACCCGACAGATCGCCCACTCAAGGACGTCGCGCTCTACCGTGCCTGCGATTCTCACGAACAGTCCGAGTTGCCACTCCGTACCGGAGCGAGCCATGTCTTGCGCCAGCCAGATGTCGAGCTGTGCGCGCGTTACCGGCAGCGATTGTTGATCCTGCTGCATCGGAATCTCCCACCGCGAGATGTCATGCGAGCCCCCCCCCCGGGCCCGTCTACGTATCAGAGGCCTGACCTTGCGCCAGCCTGTCGCGCAGCGTCTTCGGCCGGATGTCCGGCCAGTTCTGTTCGATGTAGTCCAGACACGCGGCGCGATCCGCTTCGCCGAAGGCCACCTTCCAGCCGGCTGGAACGTCGGCGAAGGTCGGCCACAGGCTGTGTTGCTCCTCGTCGTTGATCAGGACGAGAAAACGACCGTTGTCATCGTCGAAAGGGTTGATGCTCATCTGGTCCTCCCCACCGTCTAGTGGACCAGGAAAAGCGTCGCAACGTTCCGGAGGCAGGACTGCATTACCCCACACCTACGCCCGCGTTGTTTTTGTTTCTTTGGCCCACTCCAGCTATGCCGTACCTAGTTGCAGGGCGCCAGCATATCGACTTCTCTTCACGGGGGTGTAGAAATCGAAGATCCGGGCATATCCTGTTGCTGTGTCGCGGTCATTCGACTTCACGGTCGACTCATCAGCCACAGTTGAGCAAATCCATTTTGCATTCGGCGAACGGGACTACTGGCTTGCACGGCTGACGAAGTTCGGCAGCCTCGGCCGGCTCGACACGTTGAGCGTGGATACCGATGGCTCCATCACCGCCGTCGTCGTGCACAACCTGCGCCCAGATGGCCTACCAGCACCTTTCACGAAGTTCTTCCCCAGCGAGTGGCAGATAGTCCAGAACGAGAAGTGGCGTGCGATCGGCGGTGGGCGGGTACGCGGCGAGGTCAGTGTCGTGCCGCACGGGGCGCCCGGGTCCTGGGTCGGTACGGCACTCATAACACCCAGGTCGGACGGGTCGCAGCTGAAGTGTGCAGCGACCGCGGAGTTCAAGGTCCCGCTGATCGGCGGGAAGATCGAGGGCCTGATGGGCCGCATGTTGGTGCAGAACATCTCCGTCGTGCAGCGCTTCACGGCCGAATGGATCACGAGCCACGTCTGACCGAACCCACCCTGCACGACATCCGTGTAGTTCAATCCAGCGAAACGGGGCGCGTTGTCCCCTGGCCAGATGAACCTGCCGAAGCCCGGTAGCGAGTCGCAGATGCATAACCGCGCAACTAATCAGCAAACCATGGCCATGGGCTGCAATACTGCTAGTCCGCGGGTTCTGCAGCCGCTGGCGGCGGACATTGAGTTAGCCATGATGGCGCCGCATTGTCTCGAATAATGCAGGCCAAGATCACCAGTCGCAAAATTTGCGATTGCAAACACGGGCCACCCTGGCTAACAGACCGCTGCCAGGAAGATCACAATCAATATCAAACATTCGCCGTGCGTCGATCATTAATTGTTGACAAGTGAAATAAATGGCCATGTACGGAATTCGTCGCGCAATTATTCAGATCTTGATTGAGGTTTCCAGAATCGGTCTGCAACCCTCAACTGACGCTTGCCAGCACGAACGGCAAGACCTCGCTCGCACCTGCGTCGCGCAGCACGCGGGTGGCCATCGTCAAGGTCCATCCGGTGTCGGTCATGTCGTCGACCAACAACACCGGACCCTTCGAATCGAGTCGTGGCTGTGCCCACGCGCCATCCAACGCTGCCACCCGATAGGCCGAATTCGCGGCGGTGACGGGCCGATGGTGCGGGGTGTAGGACAGGACGCCCAGGTTTGTCAGCCGTCCGATCTGCGCCAGCCGCGCCACCGTCGAAGAGATCAACGCCGGATGTGCCTGAGAGTCCAGCCCCATGACCGCAGCCGGCCGCTGATCCCAATCCCATGCCTTGAGCACCTCGATGGCCGCCCCGATCACGTCGTCGGGTACCTCGCCGTCGGGTTCGGCCAGCAGGCGCCGTAGCCGCGCTCCCCAGCCCAGATCGGTGAGTCGGCCGATCGCCCGGCCCGGCGCGGCACCGTCGGCGATCCGGCCGGACAACGGCACACCCAGCGCAGCCAGTCCGGAGGGCCACTGCTTGCGCGGGGCAACCAGGACGCCCGGCCGGGACAACCGTTGCGCGGTATCGGTGAGAATGTCCTGCGCCACCGCGGCCTCGTAGCGCCGGCCGGTGCAGTTGTCACATCGGCCACAGCGTGTGTCAGGCACCAGCTCGGGATCGTCGAGCTGGCCACGCAGGAACACCATCCGGCAGCCGTCCGTAGCCTGATAGTCGAGCATCGCCTGCTGCTCCCGGCGGCGTGCCTCGTCGAGCGCGCGGTAGCGGGGCTCGTCATAACTCCAGGGCTCTCCGGTACCGATCCAGCCGCCCTTCACCCGGCGGACCGCACCGTCCACGTCGAGCACCTTGAGCACCATCTCGAGGCGCGACCGGTTGAGGTCGACCAGCGGTTCCAGCGCCTGGGTGGACTGTGCACGGTCGGTCTCCAGTGCACCGATGACGTGGCGCACCATTGATTCCGACGGGAACGCCACCGACGCGAAGTACCTCCAGACGTCCTGATCCTCGGTGCCGGGAAGCAGGATCACCTCGGCGCTCTCGGTCGCGCGCCCAGCGCGCCCCACCTGCTGGTAGTAGGCGATCGGAGACGACGGCGCCCCCAGATGCACGACGAACCCCAGATCGGGTTTGTCGAAGCCCATCCCCAACGCTGACGTCGCCACCAGCGCCTTGACCCGATTGTCGAGCAGGTCGGATTCCAGTTGTTCGCGTTCGGTGGTGTCGGTGGACCCGGTGTAGGCGGCCACCTTGTGGCCGTGCTCGGACAGAAGCGCCGCCACGTCGTGCGCCTGGGCCACGGTCAGGGTGTAGATGATGCCGGAGCCGGGCAGGGCATCCAGTTGCGCGGCGATCCAGGCGGCGCGTTGCGCGGGGGTGCCAGCCTGTACCACGGACAGCCGTAACGACTCGCGGTCCAGGCCGCCGCGCAGCACCAAGGTATCCGACCCGCCCACCCCCAACTGGGCCGCGACGTCACCGACCACCCGGTCGTTGGCGGTCGCCGTGGTGGCGAGAACCGGTACCTGAGAACCCAATTCGGCGACCAGGGTACGGATCCGGCGGTAGTCCGGCCGGAAGTCGTGTCCCCAGTCCGAAACGCAGTGCGCCTCGTCGACCACCACCAGCCCCGCATCGGCGGCCAGTGCCGGTAGGACGTTGTCACGGAAGTCGGGATTGTTGAGCCGTTCGGGGCTGACGAGCAGTACGTCGAGTTCGCCTTCGGCAACCTGCTGATGGATCGCGTCCCACTCGGTGACATTGCCGGAGTTGATGGTGGCGGCCCGCACCCCGGCCCGCTCCGCCGCGGATACCTGGTTGCGCATCAGCGCCAGCAGCGGCGACACGATGACCGTGGGCCCGCGACCGGAGGCGCGCAGCAGCTTGGCCGCGATGAAGTAGACCGCGGACTTGCCCCACCCGGTCCGCTGCACCACAAGCGCGCGGCGCCGCTGGACCACGAGGGCCTCGATGGCAGCCCACTGGTCATCGCGCAGTACCGCGGTGGACCCCGCCAGTTGTTCGAGGATCGACTGGGCCTGCTCGCGGGTTGCCATACGTCCTATCGTGCCGGTCTGCGCCGACAGGGTGATCACCCCATACCGGATCGCCCGCCGGCCACCACACCGACACAGAATGCACGCTGGGCCCTCCGATCCCGGAAGGCCCAGCGTGGCAATGCTTTTCGAACGACCCGAAGGCTAGGCCTTGGCGGCTTCCGCTTCCTGTTCGCGCTTGATCTCGAGTGCGATGTCGATCAGCTGGTCTTCCTGACCGCCGATCAGCTTGCGCTGGCCGACGCGGAGCAACAGCTCGTGGGCGGGCACGCCGTAGCGTTCACCCTGGCGCACCGCGTGCTTGAGGAAGCTGGAGTACACCCCCGCGTAGCCCATCACGAGCGCGTTGCGGTCCAGCAGGCACTCGGCCGGCATCGCCGGGGCGACGACCTCTTCGGCGGCATCGGCGATGTCGAAGAAGTCGATGCCGGTCTTGACGCCGATCTTGTCGAACACCCCGACCAGCGCCTCGACCGGTGCGTTGCCCGCACCCGCGCCGAACCGGCGGCATGAGCCGTCGATCTGCTTGGCACCCGCGCGCACGGCCTCGACCGAGTTGGCCACGCCCAGGCCGAGGTTCTCGTGGCCATGAAAACCGACCTGCGCATCGTTGCCGAGTTCGGCGACCAGCGCCGACACCCGGTCTGCGACACCTTCGAGCACCAGGGCTCCCGCGGAGTCCACGACATAGACGCACTGGCAGCCGGCGTCGGCCATGATGCGGGCCTGCTTGGCCAGCTTCTCCGGAGAGATGGTGTGGCTCATCATCAGGAACCCGACGGTCTCCAGGCCCAGCTCGCGGGCCAACCCGAAGTGCTGGATCGACACGTCGGCCTCGGTGCAGTGGGTGGCGATACGGCAGATCGAGCCACCATTGCCCTGGGCTTCCTTGATGTCTTCCTTGGTGCCCACACCGGGCAGCATCAGGAAGGCGATCTTGGCTTCCTTGGCCGTCTCGGCGGCCAGCTTGATCAGCTCCTGCTCCGGGGTCTTGGAGAACCCGTAGTTGAAGCTCGACCCGCCCAGGCCGTCGCCGTGGGTCACCTCGATGACCGGCACACCGGCGGCATCCAGGGCCGCGACGATCGCGCCGACCTCATCCTTGGTGAACTGGTGCCGCTTGTGATGGGACCCGTCACGCAACGACGTGTCGGTCATCCGGACGTCCCATGCGGAATTGAAGAAAACGTCACTCATGCTTGTGCACCTCCCGATACCGCCAGCGACTCCTTGGCGATCTCCTCGCCGACCTTGGTCGCCGCCGCGGTCATGATGTCCAGGTTTCCAGCGTAGGGCGGCAGGTAGTCACCGGCACCCTCCACTTCCACGAACACGGTGACCAGGTGATTTCCACCGTTGACCACCGACGGTTCGTCGAACTGCGGTTCGTTGAGCAGGCGGTAGCCCGGCACATAGGTCTGCACCTCGGCCACCACGTCCTTGATCGACTGGGTGATCGCGGCGTGGTCGGCGTCCTCGGGGATCGCGCAGAAGATGGTGTCGCGCATGATCATCGGCGGCTCGGCCGGGTTGAGGATGATGATCGCCTTGCCGTTGCGGGCCCCACCGATGTCGCGCACACCCGCGCTGGTGGTCTTGGTGAACTCGTCGATGTTGGCCCGGGTGCCCGGACCGGCCGAGGCCGACGACACCGAGGCGACGATCTCGGCGTAAGGAACGTCCACCACTCGGCTCACCGCGTACACCATCGGGATCGTGGCCTGGCCACCACAGGTGACCATGTTGACGTTGGGGGCGTCGAGGTGCGCGCGCAGGTTCGCCGGCGGGATCACGCCGGGCCCGACGGCAGCGGGGGTCAGGTCGATGGCCCGGATGCCGGCCTCGGCGTACCGCGGGGCCGCGTCCCGGTGCACATAGGCACTGGTGGCCTCGAACACCAGGTCCGGCTTCTCGTCCTGGGCCAGCAGCCAGTCCACACCCTCGTGGCTGGTTTCCAGGCCCAGCTTGCGAGCCCGGGCCAACCCCTCAGACTGCGGATCGATGCCGATCATCCAGCGCGGCTCCAGCCACTCCGAACGCAACAGCTTGTACAGCAGGTCGGTGCTGATGTTGCCCGACCCGACAATCGCGACAGATGCCTTATCAGCCATATTGGCTCCCTATTACTCGAAACATCATTCGAAGGAAAGATGTACAGAACCTAACCCGGTGAACTCGGCGACGAAATCGCTGCCCGGAGGTGCATCTATCGCACGCATGAACGCCCCCGGCAACACGACGTCACCGGCCTGCAAGCGCACCCCGAAGCTCTCCACCTTGCGGGCCAGCCAGGCCACCGCGGTGACCGGATTGCCCAGCACCGCCTCACTGTTCCCCTGGGCCACGAACTCACCCCGGTTGGTCAACACTGCGTCGATATTGCTGACGTCGATGTCCTTGGGCGAGACGCGCGTTTCCCCGAGCACCCAACCGGCGCTCGAGGCGTTGTCGGCGATCGTGTCGCACAACTTGATCTGCCAGTTGGTGATGCGGGTGTCGATCAGCTCGATCGCAGGGGCGAACGCGGCGGTGGCGGCGAGCACGTCCTCCTCGGTGCAGCCCGCCCCCGGCAGGTCGTCGGCCAGAATGAATGCGAGCTCGACTTCAACTCGCGGGTAGAGGTACTCAGACGACTTGACCGGCTTGTCTTCGAAAAGCTGCATCTCGTCGAGAAGGTGGCCGTAGTCGGGCTCGTCGACACCCATCATGTCCTGCATCGCCTTGCTGGACAGTCCGACCTTGTGACCCACGATCCGGGCGCCCTCGGCGACCCGCTGACGGATGTTGATCAGCTGGACCTCGTAGGCATCAACCACATCGATGTCGGGGTGGCCGTCGGTCAACGGAGTCATCGGGACCCGGCTGCGCTCGGCTTGGGCCAGGTCGGCCGCCAACTGGGCGCGTACCTCGTCGCTAAGCATTCTGGTGAATTCCCCTCACTTCTTTGACCGGGGCGGTTGTTGGATTGCCGGTCAATTCTATAACGTGTTCTACATGACTGGACAGGAGTACGACGTTGTCGTGGTCGGCAGCGGCGCTGCCGGCATGGTCGCCGCCCTCACCGCAGCCCATCAGGGCCTCTCGACAGTAGTCGTAGAGAAAGCGCCGCACTATGGAGGTTCCACTGCGCGGTCAGGTGGTGGGGTGTGGATCCCGAACAACGAGATTCTCAAACGCGACGGCGTGAAAGACACCCCCGAGGCCGCCCGCACCTACCTGCACAAAATCATCGGTGACGTGGTGCCGGCGGAGAAGATCGACACCTACCTCGACCGCTCGCCGGAGATGCTGTCGTTCGTCCTGAAGAACTCCCCGCTCAAGCTGTGCTGGGTGCCCGGATACTCCGACTATTACCCCGAGACTCCCGGCGGCAAGCCCACCGGCCGCTCGGTCGAGCCCAAGCCGTTCAACGCCAAGAAGCTCGGGGTTGACGAGAAGGGCCTGGAGCCGCCGTACGGCAAGGTCCCGATGAACATGGTGGTGATGCAGCAGGACTACGTCCGGCTCAACCAGCTCAAGCGTCATCCCCGCGGCGTTCTGCGCAGCATCAAGGTGGGAGTCCGCTCCGTGTGGGCCAACGCCACCGGCAAGAACCTGGTCGGCATGGGCCGAGCGCTGATCGCGCCACTGCGCATCGGCCTGCAGCAGGCCGGAGTCCCGGTCCAGCTGAACACCGCACTGACCGATCTCTATGTCGAGGACGGCGCCGTCCGCGGCGTCTACGTTGTCGATCCCCGCGACGCTTCCGCCGAGCCGCAACTGATCCGCGCACGCCGCGCAGTGATCCTCGGCTCGGGCGGATTCGAGCACAACGAGCAGATGCGGGTGAAGTACCAGCGCGCCCCCATCACCACCGAGTGGACCGTGGGCGCGGTCGCCAACACCGGCGACGGCATCCTGGCCGCCGAAAAGCAGGGTGCTGCACTGGAATTCATGGAGGACTCGTGGTGGGGCCCGACGGTCCCGCTGACCGACTCGCCGTGGTTCGCCCTGTCCGAGCGCAACTCCCCCGGCTCGATCATCGTCAACATGGCCGGCAAGCGGTTCATGAACGAATCGATGCCGTACGTCGAGGCCTGCCACCACATGTACGGCGGCGAGTACGGCCAGGGCGCGGGCCCCGGCGAGAACATCCCGGCCTGGCTCATCTTCGACCAGCAATATCGCGACCGCTTCATCTTCGCGGGTCTGCAACCCGGACAACGTATTCCGAAGAAGTGGCTGGAGTCTGGCGTCATCGTCAAGGCCGACACGCTCGAGGAGCTGGCCGCCAAGACCGGTCTGCCCGCCGACGGGTTCGCCGCGACCATCGACCGGTTCAACGGTTTCGCCCGCTCCGGGGTGGACGAGGACTTCCACCGCGGCGAGAGCGCCTACGACCGCTACTACGGCGATCCGACGAACAAACCCAACCCCAACCTCGGCGAGATCAAGCACGGCCCGTACTACGCGGCCAAGATGGTGCCGGGCGACCTGGGCACCAAGGGCGGTGTCCGCACCGACCTCGTCGGCCGGGTGCTACGCGACGACGACTCCGCGATCGAGGGCCTCTACGCCGCAGGTAACGTCAGCTCACCGGTGATGGGTCACACCTACCCCGGCCCGGGCGGGACCATCGGCCCCGCCATGACCTTCGGATACCTCGCGGCACTCGACATCGCCGCGGCTGGAAAGGCCTGACATGCCGATCGATCTCGACAAGGCGCTGGGCGCCGAGCTGGAACCCATCGAGTTCTCCTGGACCAGCAGCGACATCCAGCTGTACCACCTGGGCCTCGGCGCCGGCGCCGACCCGATGGACGCCCGCGAGCTGCGCTATCTCGTCGACGACACCCCACAGGTGCTGCCGACGTTCGGCAATGTCGCGGTCAGCTTCCACATGACCGAGCCGCCCAAGGTTCAGTTCCCCGGCATCGACATCGAGCTGTCGAAGGTGCTGCACGCCAGCGAGGCCGTCAGCGTGCCCGGCCCGATCCCGACCAGCGGAACCGCGAAGTCGGTGCAGCGCTTCACCGAGATCTGGGACAAGGGCAAGGCCGCCGTCATCGTCAGCGAATCCACGGTGACCGATGAATCCGGCAAGGTTCTGTGGACCACCAAGCGGTCGATCTTCGCCCGCGGCGAGGGTGGATTCGGCGGTGAGCGCGGACCCGCGACGTCCGCCGAATTGCCCGATCGCGCACCGGATATCGAGATCTCGTTGCCGACGCTGCCGCAGCAGGCGCTGCTGTACCGGCTGTGCGGTGACCGCAACCCCCTGCACTCCGACCCGGCCTTCGCCGCGGCGGCGGGCTTCGAACGGCCGATCCTGCACGGGCTGTGCACCTACGGCATCGGCTGCAAGGCCATCGTCGACAACCTGCTCGACGGCGACGTCTCCCAGGTGGCTTCCTACGGTGCCCGGTTCGCCGGCGTGGTGATCCCCGGCGAGACGCTGCAGGCCAACATCTGGAAGGAAGACGGCAAGTTCATCGGCGTGCTCACGGCACCGTCGCGGGACAACGCCGTCGTGCTGTCCGGAGTGGAGCTCGTCCCGGCCTAGGCCGTCGGGACGGGCGCTGCCGCTAGCGTAAGCCTCCAACCAGTCGGTATTGCAGGTCCTGAATGAACGGTTGCTCGACCACCGGGACATCCGCGTCCGCTGACGCCACCACGACGCCATCGCGTGACATCGTCACCGTGAAAGATCCGGGGCGCAGCGGCGCCACGCATACCCCGCGGCCGGTGCCGGCGAAACACGACGTCTTCTGATCGCCGGCAGCGATCTCGACTCGGCTGGGTGCGGCGGCAAAACTGACCACCTCGACGGCGTCACGCGGTTCGGTGGTGTGGGGCACCGGACGCATCAGGAGCGTTTCGGGATATGTCGGAAGAGCTGCGACGGGCTGCGTACGGTACGAGACAACAATCGAGTCACGGACGATTCTGGGAATCTCGCCCCACTTGAACACGGTGATGTCATACGCGTTGAGATCGAGCATTCGCCATCCGTGGGCAATCGATGGAGCCATTGCTGTTGATTCGGCGTAGTCGTTCCATGTGATCAGCTGAACCCATTCGGCCCCTTTCTCGATCGCAAGCTGCCACGCCATTCGATTGGTCGTTCCGTTCAACGACTCCTCGAAGATGCCGTTCCGTGGCCGGCTGTCCTGGAACGGGACGGATTGCATCCAGATCTTCCCGCGAAGATGCGCTTGCTTGATCAGGTCACCAGGCGATCCATCGACGTGATCCGTCGGCGCCATTCCGCGGGGGTTCCTCCCGCCCCAGGCGGACAACCCGTAGGAGATCGAATCGTATGCCGCGATGTTCGAGACGTCGACGAAGACGGGGACGAACGCAATCTCGGAATGCAATCTCGCGCTCAGGGCTGCCAAGACTGCTGCCCACCACTGGGGCGGACGGCGCTCGGCGGCGAACGCGCTGAGCACAGGACGACCATCCGCGAGCCGATATGCCGCAGGCGCAGCGAGATACGTCGAGAGATCTGCGACGAGCTCGTCGACGGAAAGATCCAACAGGGGACCGGACATATCGGCGGTGACGAGGATGTCGAAGCCGGCATTCAGGGCAGCAGCCGCCAGCAGCTTGTCCACGATGTCGGACTCCGCCCGCGGCTTGATGACATCTATCGCGAATCCATCGATGCCCACCGACTTGGCTTGACCTATCTCTGTGGTGAAATCCTCTGTCTGCCAATCTGGTTGATCGATATGTTTGCGAGGCAGAGGCCGGTCTCGGAGCAGTCCGCCGTAGTCAGCGTGAATTCCCCCCTCGCCGTCCGGGGAGAGATATTGGAGCTGGTAGTAGTCACTGTCGCCGTCCCTGTTGTCGATGGAAATAGGGAAGTTCGGTACGTAGTGGGCGAATACCTTGCGAGGCGTCGGGCGGCTGGGCAATTCGAACGGCAGGTACGCGGTGACAGCGCGTTCGGGATGCGACTGCGACTGCGACTGCGACTGTTGAGGATTCGGATGCGTGAAAACGAGGCTCGTGGCCACGAGCACCGGCACGAACGCGAGGACCAGGGTGACCTGCACCGCGATCCTGCTTTTAGTCATGGCGCCCATCGCTCGCGTCGTCTCTGCACGGCTTCCAGTCGACCTCGCCCTCACATATAGCGGCCGTCGACCGTCGTGGATCCTTGAGCGAAGTTGACAACCACTCCGACGACGGGGGTACCGATGACCCTTACGCCGGCCACAGTCTCGGTCAAGGAACGCTTCGTCGCACCGGCATCGACCACCAGGACGACGACATCCGCCGCCCCGACCAACACCTGTGCCTCAACGGAATCCGTGAATGCCGGGCAATCGACGATGACGATGTCAGCACCTTCCTTCGCGGCGTCCATGCGGAAGTCGAAGCTTTCAGCGGCGAGCAAGGACGTGGAGCTGACCGTCGTCGTAGTCGTGGAACCGCCATCCGAATGCTGCGGCTGGAACACCGCATCTTCCAACCCGAACTGAACCCCCGCAACGGATCTTCCGCGTTCGGTGAACGCTCGACCGAGCGTTCTCGACACGAAGGTCGCACCATCCCCACTACGCGGGGCTACTACCGCCAACACCGGTGGCTTGCTCAGGTCGGGAAGACGGTGCAGAACCGATTCGACGTTGACGCTGAGGCGCAACGCGGCCTGCCGGAAACCCTCGTCGGTGTCGAAAACAGCCTCCACATCGCCACTCTGGGCGAGTACCTTGTCGCGCGCGAATTGGCCGATCACCTCGCTACCGGTGATGTCCTCGACAGCGCGACGAGACCGCACCTTCGTGTCGAAGCGTTCCAGGAGCTGAATCAACGCCAGCGCCACGCTCAAGCCGAAAGTAAGCGCAGCAGCGCCTACCAGCCACAACGGAAACCCGGTCGCAACCGCCGTCGCCGGATTCGCCCGAGCCACCACCTGAACCAACGGTGGTATATCGGGGTTGTTGTCGATGTACTCGATCTTTGCCACGTAGGAATCGAGCACGTCTCCGTAACCGTTGGCGATATTGGCTGCCCGCTCAGGACTCGCATCGGTCACCGAAACCACCATCAGGACAGTATCTTTCACCGTCGAGGCGGATACCTGACTGACCAGCTCCTGAGGGGACAACGTCAACTTCAGCCGGTCGATGACACGTTGGGCGAGGTCGTCACTCTTGAACATCTTCGCGTACGTCTGCACACGCTGCCGCGAGAAGAGGTCACCCTGGTATGCACCAGCCGAAGTCTTGACGTCGGGCGCCCGCAGGAACAGTTCAGTAGAGGCCGTGTACTGCCTGTGGGCCGTGACGTTATAGGCACTCATCCCCACCAACGCCATGACCGAGCAGATGGCAACGACCAGCCAACGTCGACGTAATACGATCCACCAGCGCTTCAACAGTTCCATGATCTCCCCGGACTTCGTTTCGTAGTGCCGCCTACAACCTGTCGGCAAGGGCGTTGTGCGCCAATGCAGGCGCGGCCACGATGACGCGCCCCAGGTAACGTCCCCGGCCCAATCGCAGCAGCCGTTCAGCCTCTTGCACATCGGAATTCGACGTTCCCGGTGCCTCGGTCACCAGCACGTTCACAGTGCCGGAGCCCGTGAGATCGACCGCGTCAACCGATTCCAGCACCGCCGGCGCAATGACGATCACCTCGCGCGTGGCGGCCAGCAGATTGATCACACCGTTCAGTACGTCGCAAGGCGGACGCACCTCCGGCTCGCTCGAGCCTCCGAACGGCAGCCAGTCGAATCCCCCGACGTCGTCGAACATGATCGCGTCATCGAGCGCCGACCGATTCGCAGCCACGTCCAGAAGGCCCGGCCGCCCCGCTGCTCCGGCAACCACCGACGGATCGGCAACGACGACGATCGGGTGCCGATCCCGGTCGGCCGACATGGCCGCGGCGAGCTGCCGGGCAGCCAACGTGACGGCCGGCGTACCCCGGGGCGCAGCGAAAACCAAAGGCGCCGACGCATCACCGCGCAAGCGTTCGATCTGGAGACCGACCAGCCCCGCGTCCCTGTCGACGACGTCGGTACCCGATTCATCCGCCGACAGAATCCCGAGTACGTCGTCGGCGTCGCCCGCAGAGCCCACGAGCTCCGCAATTGCCCGGCCTTCCCGCATCGCGACATAGGTCAATCCGATCAGGAACCCCAGCAGCAATCCCGATCCGATAATGAGGATTGTCCGAGGTGACACCGGCCGGTCGGGAACCGAGGCCGAGTCCACCAACAACGGCTGGACCGGTGACACCCGCGTGAAGGGCGGTCGCTCGACTTCTTTGACCGCGCCGACCAATTGCTCGGCTGTCTCGTCGGCGATCAGTGCTGCCCTCGTCGGAGACCCGTCGATCGCTTCTACCTCGACGATGACGGTATCCGGTATCACGTGCGTGGTCACCTTGCGGCTCAGGTCCCCCGCCGAGATCCCCAGACCCAGACGTTCACTCACCGGCCCGGTGATGAACGGGGTTTCGACCAGGCGTGCGTAGCTCGCCAGCCTCTGCTGAGTGAACTCGTCGCCATAAGCCAGCACGGCACCGCTGATATTGGGGTCGGCGATGGCCGTCGAATCGTTCCAGTACGGCGCCACGATCATCACGCGGGCAGTCGCCTGATATTCCACCGGCAGAGTGAAGGTAAAGGCGCCGGCGGCGGCACCGCCGAGCAGTGCCCAGCACAGCATCGCCAGAAAATTACGCCGGGCAATCGCGAGCAGGGTGCCGATACTCTTCATTTCGCCAACCCCATCGCCCTCAGGCTGCCGATGATCCGATCGGCGTAATACGCATTACCTTCGCCATTGAGGTGAACGCCATCCTTCCAGAGGAAGGGCGCGAGGTCTTTCCCGCGATACCAGCCTTCCGCTACGGGATCGATGACGTACGCACCCACCTCTTCGGCACTGCGCCTCATGCCACTGGAAACTGCGGGAAAGTTCGACGCCTCCTGTGCCGAAACATAAGACGGCAGGACCACGATGATCTTGGCATTCGGCCACGTGGCACGCACTTTCTTTATGTATTCGTCGGCAGCGACGACGACGTCGGCGGGTTGCAGTCCGAGATCGTTACGACCGCCGTCGATCAGAACGTAGTCCGCGTTGTATTCCTGTTCATCCCTGGCGAGACGATCGATGAAGGGGACACGGTGCGTCTCCGGACCCCCCGCCACGTTGATGAATCCGGTACCCCCCTGCGCATCCACGGTGAGACTCCAGCCGAGCCGATCGCCGAGCAGATACGGGTACGTGCGGAACGTCGGATCGCCGGTACCACCGGCGAAGGAATCGCCGACAACCAGCAGCGTCGGCTTGTAGTCGAACATCGACCCGATCGAGGACACAGTGGAACCAGATGCCTGCCTATGGGTAGACACATCGTTTCGCAGCCATTGCACGTATCCGGCACCTCCAATACAGGCCAGGAGGGCCACACAGAACAGCCCCGCTGACGCACGCGCCGCGCCGGCCGACTTCCCGCTAAACCCGAACATGGTTCCCCCTCGGCCGAGGGGGCACTTCAAGGTCATCGGTATCGTCCGGTCTTCGGTCGATACCACCGATCGGTTCTTTCCGTGCCGAGGATGTCCGCAAGAAGGTCGCAAACACCAGGATGAAGAACAGGTACGAAGCCGCCTGGAGGAGCGAGCCGCGCAACAGGATCATCATGTAGAACGGCAGAACGCAACTGAGCAGAGTCGGCATACCCACTGTGTTGAACTGTCGTTCGATTCCCGTATCGACGCGGTGCAACCACCACCCGAGACCGAACATCCCGAGTATCAGCAGGACCCAACCGCCGTTCAGGTAGAACTCGATCCAGAGCGGCGCCGAGAGGTTCGTGAAGGGGTAGCCGCGTACGTTTGCGATGAGAATCCCCGAATCAACGGGCTTGTCGGTCCAAAAGCTCCGGGGAACGGCGAACAGGAAAACACCGAGCATCTGCCTGCCGGGAACTATTCCGTCGCGCTCGGCCACGAGATATCCATTTGCCAACTGCGCGAACGAATCATAATCGGGGGATATCAATGCCTCGATCGGATTTGCCGCCTTGAAATCGGCCTGGCGGCCGTATCGGAATGCGTCGGCCAGCGGAAACACGACGAGGAGACCCGCCAGGAAAGACGCCGCCATTATTCGGAATCTGGTTCTGGTCGAAGCCAATCCCAACGCAGTCGCTGCGCCCAGGATGGCCGTGCCAGAGAGATACCGGGCATTCGATATGGGGTTCATGCTGTTGGCCAGTAACACGCCGGTCAGCAAGATGAGCGCGAGATTCAGCCTGAGCACACTGCCGGAGGCTGGGAATCCCAACCCGGCAAACTGCTTCAACTCTCGACGAAACCGAACGAGCGCAACAAAAGCCACGAGCAGCGCCATGTAGGAGCAGCCACGAACCATGGACCCCAACGTGCCGGGTTGCCATATCGCGTTATACGCAGCGAAAGATTCGTCACGGCTTCGGGTGAACTGGATCCACCCGACCTTGGACAGATAGTAGGCGTTGAACACGACCGCGAACGCCACCAACAACAACAGGCGCGGGTGATCGATGGTGAACACGCGAGAAACCCGCCCCGCCTGCCCGACCGTTTCTGCCTTGCCACGCAACAGAAGTGCGTTATCCGCGAGGGCGCCGAGCAAAAAGGTGCCGCAGCCGACGATCGCGATGAGCGCCCCCACTCCGACCAAGCTGTGATCCATTCGGGGAACTGTGGAAGGGAAGGCGTCCAGCCGAAGCTGGGCCATCGGGGCGAGCCCCAAGAACGCGTAAGCGAAGGCCCAGTACATCATTTCGAAGAGTCGACGCTCACCGGTTCCGATCAACCATGCGAATCTGAGGCCTGCCACGACGATCACCGGCAGCGACCACATCCAGAGTCGGTTGTCCGGAGCTCCCGTGTATCGGATGATCGCCACCGGGCCGAAGACCACGAGTATTGCGCCGACCCACAACGTCAGGAGCCCGCTGGAGGTCTGAACGCGCGACGCCAGGCGCACGGCGACCGTGTTCGGCAGCGGGCGTCGAGCAACCGGATCAACGGTAAGGCGCAACACCCGTCGTTTCGGGTCAGCCGGCGAACGCAGCTGCGGCATTCGGGGATTCACGGCGACGTCCTCGGCCCACGGGCGGAACCACAGCAGAGCCATCGCCGCCGCAAAAGTCGATGCGGCGGCCATGCCGAGTGACACCCCGGATGCCGTGCGAGTCCACACTGCCGCTCCGAGTGAAGTCAGGAGTACCACTGCCACATAGCCGACCTTCAATCCGAGCGCTTCACGACTGCGGTTGAAGGTGCGGAGGTAGATGGCAACTGCGGTCGCCCAGCCGCCGAGGGCGTACTCAAACGCAATGATCGGCACGATCTGTTGCGTCGCGCCGAACGTCGCACCGAGAAGAAATTCCCCCCACTTCAGCGGCAGAAAAAACAAGGCGATACCCAATGTGGCGGCGGCCAGCGACATCACCGACATGATGCGGACCAAGTTGCGCCACACCTGGATCGGCCGCATCGTCGCGCGCGCGCCCTCGGATATCACGATCAGCGGCACCGCGCCGGCCAGGATGGCCACGGGAGCCAAAACCGCCGTCGCCCCCCGAATTGCGGCCGTGACTGCCGGACCGAGCACCAGCGTGACGAACAACAACACCGCAAAAACCGTGGCCTGCTCCAGTCCTGCCTCAGTGCCGTATCGGACGCGGTGTTGCCAACCGTCGGACATCCATTCGCGATAGCTCGTGAGCCGCGGGCCCACCCGGACGTTGACGGCCAGGCCGACCAGGGCGACGAGCGCCAGCAGACCCCAGGCGCACACCAGCAGTGTGGCCGTGATGTAGGGCAGCTTGAGCCAGGCGCCCGCCAGCAGCAGTGCCGAGCCGGCAAACCACACACCGTCCCAGATGGCCGCGATCTGCGAGCGGCCCTCAGCAATAGCGATGTAGCGCAACACATCCTGCACGAGCACTACGGGCACGGCCAACAGCAGCAGAACTGCCTCGGTACGGACCGCCGAACCGCCGACGGCAACCATCGCGATTCCGACGACGGGTGCGATGAGCAACGCCGTGGTTACGGCATATCCACCTTCCTGACGGATATCGCCGGCGGACTTCGCTGACCTGAGCAGGAGCGGCGTGCCCAGCGCCCCGCGCAACACGCCGATAGCTGCCGCCAGCAGCGTCATCACCAGGCCGATCCGCCCGAAGTCCGCGACTGACGTCACAACGGCGATCGCATAGATGATCAGGCCGTTGCTCAGGCTGGAGAACACCTGATCCATCCCGCCGGCCATTGCCCGCGTCTTGCTGAATGCCGACGGCCGCTCCATGTCCGCTACCCCTCGGCCGCCGACGCCCACACCTTCTCCAAGGCGGGCAGTGAATCCGTCAAGCCGTGATTGGCGAACAGTTCGAAATTTCCAAAACTGCCTCGCCATTCCGAGATCCGGGGATCTGAGATGGTCCGATGCACGTCCCCCGGTAGATCCAGGGTCAGATCGGAACCATTGAGTGTGAGCCGCGCCTCGTAGGGCGTGGCCCCATCTTCAGCCAACGGCGCCGGGAATTCGCCCGCCGCTATGACATCCAAAGGGTCTCCGGCAGAATGCGACACACTGACGTTCCAGTTCACCGGGGTCAACACGAAATGCACCGGCAGCGGACGGACCATCGGCGGGAAGCTGGAGTCGACGCCGCGGGACACGACGAACGCCATAGCTCCCTTGGTGCCGTTACCCGGCCGGAATACGAACCGTGCCCCCATCGACCGCAGGGGTGCACCCAGGTCCGGCGTACTGAAGAATCCTGCCGCACTGTCCGGCTCGGTGGGCTGATAGGTGAGTCGCCCATCGACCAGCCGGGGACGGGCGCCCGGGTCTCCCGGGGTGCCCGTGACCAGGGCCGGCTGACCACCGTCGAACCTGCCCGGCGCGGGCCCATTGGGCTGGTCCGCAAAGGTGGCTTCGACGCTGATCCCCTGTGCGGCAACGGAAACGCGTCCACGAACGAACCCCCACCACAGTGCGCCTGTCACCACGACGGCGAGCAGCACCGCCCAGACAACCTGTAGACCCAGCCGAAGAGAACCGCGGGTAGTTCGTTTGCTCATCTCACCCTCGCACCATGATCGATTCGTAGACGTCTTCAAGTCGCCGGCACACTCGCGCCATGCCGTACATTTCGCGCACCGCCACTCGGCCTGCCTGGCCCTGAGTTCGGGCGGCCACCGGATCAGCGAGCAGGCTCGCGATGGCGCCCGCGTAGTCGTGCGGGCCACCCGCCACAACCGCACCGCAACCGCTCTGTTCCACGAAGCCGGCGAGACCACCGTCGGCGTTGATCACTACCGGCACAGACTCGGCGAGGGCCTCGATGATGGACATCCCGAACGGTTCACGCACGGCAGGCAGCACGTACACGGAGGCCGCACTCATCCGCTCGGCCACCTGCCCGGGAGATACCGCAGGTTCACGGCGCAGGCGTGACTTGCCGAAGCCGTCCGCCCGCGCCTCCGCGATGACCCGGTCGACCGCTGCCTCGGCCCCTTCCGACGGACCCACGAGGGTGAACTGCGCGTCGATACCCTTGCGCAGCAGTTCAAGTGCCGCCGCGGCGAAAACCTCCGGCCGCTTCCGCTCGTGTAGACGCGCGAGAAACAGGACTTCCGGAGGGGTGGAACGGGTGTCCGCGTGGGCTTCCGCAGGCACCGGGACACCGTTTGTCAATGGAACCAGCCGCAGGCCAGGGCCACCGATGGCACCGAGTTCAGCACGTTCGGCATCATCCAGGTAGAAGACCGCGCCGGCCGCCCGCAGCAGCTTCTTCGTCCACAGTGCATCCACCGGCGGCGAAAGTGGGTGCGTACCAGTGATGATCATCCCGTGCGTCTGCACGACGACGGGTAGCCCGACTTGCAGCGCAGCCCGCGCCGCCGGAATGGTCACCAGGTCACGCGCCAGGTGAACGTGCACCACATCGAACGCGGATGCGTGGCGCTTGAGCCAACCGACCATGGCAGGTGACCACGTCGAGGCGTAGCCCACCCACGGCAGTACTCGCCGAACCGGAAGGAGTCGGACCGGGACGCCGTCGATCAGTTGCGGCGGTACCGAATAGCCGCGCGCCCCGGCCAGCAAGATCGGCTCATGACCGGCCTTCGCCAGAGCGGCACATTGATTCAGTGCCACCCGGGCCGGACCGCCATACGCACCGTCCGGCGACACCAGTGTCAGCACCTGCAAGACCCTCATAGGAGGATCGCCTCCACATGGTCCGAGGCACCGTCTCCTCGGGCACTTCGGCAACGAGGCAGATCGATCCGCAATTGGGTGGTGGCGCACTTCTGCCGTTCGAACCAACTCCCATCCTCGGGAGGATTGGACCTGATGAACGTGGCGGGAGAACCTCCGTAGATACCCGGGGCGGGATTGAGCTGCCTGCTCCGGATCAACATCGAGTTCGCCGTGAGCAGTGAGTGGGCTGGGAGGACGGCACCCTTCAAGACCAGGCAGTTGGTCAGAACTGCCGAGCGTTCACCGATGATGACCTGCCCCGCCGACTGGATGTTGAGCGTTATGTCGATCTCGTGGCTCAGAATCGTTGTCCGCTGGCCGGCGATGGCGGACATGTCGCCGATCCGGACCACCCCGGAACAGTCGACGTTGTGTCGACTGGTGATCGCAGCACCCTCGCCCATCACAAGAGCTCCGACATCCGCGTGCAACGCCTGATAGGCCGGGTGCGCCGAGATCGAGTTGAGTGAACCGATCGTCGCGCCATCGCCCATCTCCAGTAGCCGAAGAGACCGGAAGAGGTTCAGAGCCCCGATCGTTACGCCTTCTCCGATGACGGCGCGGCCCACATTCAATGCCACTACCGGACCGATCCGCGCGGACCGCGAGATGCGGTGGCCGAACATCCGCAGCAAGGAGTTCTTCACCGCCCTGCCGGGCAGAAGCCACACCAACGTCTCGATCAACCTCATGGTGGTCCCCCTACTCAATGCTCGTCGGCCTGCGACCCGACGAACCAGGCGTACATCTTCTTCAGTCCTGCTTCGATGGTGAGGGTGGGCTGCCATCCCATTGCCCGCAGTTTGCTGTTGTCCATGATCTTGCGCGGAGTACCGTCCGGCCGGGTCGAGTCGAACGTCACCTCACCCTCGAAACCCACGACCGATTTCATCATCAGCGCCAGGTCGTGGATCGAGATCTCCTGTCCGGAACCGACATTGATGATTCCCCCGGCGTCGTAGTGCCGTAGCAGGAAGACGCAGGCGTCGGCGAGGTCGTCGGCGTCGATCAGCTCCCGCAGCGGCGAACCTGTCCCCCACACCACCACCTCGGGCAGGTTCGACAGCTTGGCTTCGTGGAATCGGCGCATCAAACCTGCGATCACATGAGAATGCTCCGGATGGAAGTTGTCACCCACCCCGTACACATTCGAGGGCATCACCGCGAATGTGTTGAAGCCGTATTGCCGTGCATACGCTTCGCACATCGTGATTCCGGCGATCTTCGCGATTGCGTACGGCAGATTCGTTTCTTCCAGCGGGCCGGAGAGAAGCGCCTCCTCCACGATCGGCTGTTCAGCGAATTTGGGATAGATGCAGCTCGACCCCAGGAACAGGAACTTACGTGTGCCGTGGCGGTATGCGGCATCGATCACGTTGGTCTGGATCTTGAGATTCTCCCGGATGAAGTCGGCGCCTTCGGTCGAGTTGGCCATGATTCCACCGACTTTCGCCGCGGCGAGCACCACGTACTCAGGACGCTGCGAGGCAAAGAACTCTTCCACCGCCCCACAGTCGTCGAGCGGAAGCTCACCGTGGGTGCGAGTCAGAACATTCCGGTAACCGGTGTCATGCAGGCGACGCGTGATTGCGGAACCGACCATGCCGCGGTGACCGGCGACGTAGATGAGGGAATCAGTCTCCATGAAAGTCTCCGTTTGGGTGGGGTTCTCGGGGCCATTGCACCTGGGGGCGAGCCGCCAGCACCGTCGCCCCCGCGGGAACGTCGTCAGTCACGATCGCCGTTGCCCCGACGGTCGCGCCGTCTCCGATGCAGACACCGCGCAGCACCGTCGCCTGTGCCGCAACCCACACCGAATCGCCGACGACAATCGGGCCGTTGTCGAATTCGAATGTCGCGCTTCTCCTGTCGTGGCTCCCGGTGCACAGGAACGCTCCCTGCGAGATGCACGTGTTCGATCCGATCCGCACCTGTTCGAGGTTCAGGATCCAGGCCTCCTCGCCGATCCAGGAGTTGTCTCCGATCACCAGTTTCCAGGGCCAGTGGATCTTGACTCCGTGTCGAACGATCACTCCCGCAGCGATTCTCGCTCCGAACAGCCGCAATACCCCGATGCGGACCCCGTTCGGACACCACCATTGCATCAACAGGCCGCGCGACATCAGCCACAGCACCTGGATCGGCACCGGACGGCCGCGACGGTATCCGTGCCCCGAAAAAGCACTGAGACGGAAGCGATTGCCGGCATCCACAGATCGGATGTCTCCGGAAGGCTCTGCGACGGTCATGGTTGTGGCCTCTCGGCTATTCCCAGCCGGCCAGGGCCGGCTTGTCCACCCACGGCTTTCCTTCACACCGGAGCGCAGCGATGTCGGCGTCCACCATGATGGCCGAGAGTTCGGGGGCGCACACCTGCGCTTTCCAATCGAGCAGTCGGGCGGCCTTTGATGAATCTCCGATGAGTGCATCAACCTCGGTGGGGCGCACGTAATTCGGGTCGAACCTCACGTGGTCGCGCCAGTTCAACCCCACTCGATCGAACGCGATTCGGACGAAGTCACGCACGGTACATCCCTGTCCGGTCGCCAGTACGAAGTCGTCCGGCTCAGGTGCCTGGAGCATCCGCCACATTCCCTCCACGAACTCCGGCGCGTACCCCCAGTCCCGCACGGCATCAAGATTGCCCAGGAACAGCTCGTCTTGTATGCCGGCCTTGATCCGGGCCACGGCGCGCGTGATCTTCCGGGTCACAAACGTCTCGCCGCGTCGAGGTGACTCATGGTTGAACAAGATCCCGTTGACCGCGAACATTCCGTAGGCTTCGCGGTAGTTCTTTGTGACCCAGTACGAATACACCTTCGCAGCCCCGTAAGGAGACCGTGGATAGAACGGTGTGCTTTCGCTTTGCGGGGGTGGGGAGGCACCGAACATCTCAGAGCTCGACGCCTGGTAGTACCGGCACGACAGTCCGGCTTGCCGCACCGCTTCGAGCAGGCGGACAGAGCCCACACCCGTGACGCTGCCGGTGTGCTCCGGCTCATCGAACGACACCCGCACATGTGACTGCGCTGCGAGGTTGTAGACCTCGTCAGGATTGATCTTGCTCAACAACATCGACAGCCTGGCACCGTCGGACATGTCGCCGTAGTGGAGGAACAACCTGGCGTCGGGGAGGTGCGGGTCCTGGTAGAGATGCTCGACACGGACCGTGTTGAATGTCGAGGCCCGTCTGATGAGGCCGTGAACCTCATATCCCTTGGCCAACAGCAACTCCGCCAGATATGAGCCGTCCTGCCCGGTGATCCCGGTAATCAGTGCCAGCTTGCGCATCGCCGCCCCCTTGCCGATTCCTCAACGCCTTGCGTTGCCAACATGTGCTGGATCCAACTGTCGAACTTGTCTATCGATGCCTTTTCACTGAGTTCAGCGGCGGCGTACCTGATTCCGCTCGCTCCCAACCTCATCCGCAGATCTGCGTCCCTACCGAGCGCCGCGGCGGCCTCAACAAGCCCTCCCGGATCTCCTCCGGCGACCAGAACTCCGGCCTTTGACTTTCTGATCTCCTGCGCTGCAGTACTTTCAGGGCTCGTCGAGGCCAACACTGCAGTGCCACTCTGGAAGTACGAGGTGAGCTTGCTCGGTATCGACATCTCAGCCACCCCGAGCCGTTCGTTGACCAGCAGGATGTCGGCAGCCCTCAACGCCGCGACGAAATCCTGCTGCGGAAGCGGGTCACGGATCTCCAGGCGAGTGGTTTCACGCGCCATCGCCTCGAGCGCACTTCGTTGATTCCCATCGCCCATGAGAACGAAACGCAGGTTCAGATTCTGTTTGTCGGCGATCTGCGCAGCGCGCACGACGTTCTCGAGCCCCTGCTTGACACCCATGCTTCCGGCATGCAGGACCACGGTCTCGTTGTCTGACCAACCGAGACATCTGCGACTCGCAATACGGTCACTCGCGCCGGCGGACTGAACGTGAGTCCAGTTCCCGATCGTCGTGATCTTGGCGGGGTCAACCTGCATGCTCCGGACAAGTTGGGATCGGAATCGATTGTGCGCCACCACGACGCCATCAGCTTCCCGCATGACCCAGCTTTCCAGTCGGCGGGCAAGTCCGGCAGCGTTGGCGGCCGGGTTCTGAGTTTCGCTCAGGCCGACCGAGTAGAGATCCTGAACCCAGACACCCAGTGCCGGCCTGTGCCCGATCGATCCGCGAAGTCGCAGGCATTGAACCGCGGTCGAGATCAGTGCCGGAGTTGTGCAGATAACGACGTCTGGTCGGTTCCACCGCGATGCTGCGGCCCGGATACCGAAGGTCACCTCCATGAGAAGGCGGCGAACGTTCGACGACCTTGCCGGAATCGAATGTCGTACCCGCTTCACGGACACACCGTCGATCGCTTCACTCGACGTCCACTTCCAGCGGTATTCCTCGGGCAGCCTCCACTCGGGATAATGGGGCATTCCGGTGACCACGTTGACCCGGTAGCCTCTGCTGACGAGTCCGCGACACAGTCCTGCCGTATATGGCGCGATGCCAAAGGGTTCCGGAGAGTAGTTGATCCCGAGAACCGTGACCGCTGTCTGATCGCTCATGGCAAACCTCAGTAGGCCCCGGTGCGTCGGAAAACCGCTCGCAAGGTCTTGATGATGATCAGGACGTCTTCGATCATCGACCAGTTGTCGACGTACGAGAGATCCAGGCGAACGGATTGCTCCCAGGAGAGATCGGATCGTCCGCTCACCTGCCACAGGCCTGTCACGCCCGGCTTCACCAGCAGCCGGCGCAACACGTCGCAGTCGTATGCCTCCACCTCACGGCGCAACGGTGGCCGCGGGCCGACGACGCTCATCTCCCCCCGCAACACGTTGAGGAACTGTGGAAGTTCGTCGATGCTGAAGCGCCGCAACACCTGACCGACACGGGTAATGCGCGGATCGTCATGAATCTTGAACAACAAGCCGCCGCCTTCGTTGGCGCTCAACAGCCCTGCCAGCTGTTTGTCGGCGTCCTTCACCATGGTGCGGAACTTCACCATCGAGAACGGCTTGCCGTCGATACCGATCCGTTCGGACAGATAGAAGACCGGTCCCCGACTTCCGACTTTGATCGCAATGGCGGTGGCGATCAAGATGGGCAGCGTCGCGATGAGCGCTGCCGATGCGAAACATGCGTCAAACGCCCGTTTCTGAAATCGCTTGGCGCCGAGATACTGCGGTTTCTCTATGTGCAGCAATGGAAGTCCGGCGATGGGACGCATCACGAGACGAGAAAGCGCGACGTCCATCACCCCGGTGGAGACAACGAGGTCGACTCCGAGCGGCTCGAGATCCCACAGGAGTCGCCGGATGCCTCGGACGCCGAAGTGTTCCGTACCGGCAATGGCGACGGTGTCCGCGCCACACGTCCGGATGGCCTCCAGAACCTGTGTCTCCCCGCCGATGATCGGAATTTCCCTACCGTTGATGGTGATCTGCTCGCCCCGCGGAGGGCCATAGCCCGGAACGCCGACGCCCACTACGCGATAGCCGTCCGACTCATTTCGGGTCAGCTCGTTCCCCAGGCTTTGCACCGCGCCGGGCTCTCCGATGGCCAGGACGGCGGTTTGGTTCCTGCCCGACGCACGGCAATGCGCCAATTTTCCACGCCAATACGACCTGCCCAGAACCAGACAGATGATCCCGGTGGGGAGCGCGACCGCCAGATACCCTCGCACCACGTCGATCTTGAGGAGCAACGTGATGATCGCGATCGCTCCGAAAGTCCAGAAGGATGCCGCGATCACCCGCCGGTACTCGTCGATGCCGGAACCGATGATTCGCGGCGACCGAGTGTGCGATCCAGCCAGCGCGGTGAGCCACACGACGATGAACGCGACCGAGAAACCCGGGACGAAATACTTGAATTGCGCGTCTGCGGAGTGGTTGGTTCCGAATCGGATGTACTGCGCCAGGCCCACAGCGAAGCAGACGACCATGGTGTCCGTCAGCCGTATCTTCGCCGCGTAACGCCGTTGCCAGGTGGTGCGCTCGAACACCTCGCTCGGCATCAGATTCTGTGCGGCAAATGCAACCCGACCGCTGGTTGTCTCAGGTTTCGGCGGACCTGCGGCGGTGTCGCCGACCGCGGTCAGCCACCCGCTCCCATTGTTCGGATGGGAACGACGGGTGACGGTCTGGATCTCGTCTTGTTGCATGGCGTTACCCCCAACTCACGGGTCCACGTACTGGGACACCTGCACTGAAACTTTTGCAGTACTTGGATATTCGCGTGTCGCGAGCCACCATCGCTGCCCGGACCTCGGCAGGGTGTCAATCGGGTCGTAGAACGGGTAGACACGGTTCAACGCGTCACGATCCGCCTTGTCGAGTACGGTGCGATAGTTCTTGCTCCAGTAGGAGATGCCCAATTCGCGGTCGTACCGGACTACCTGATGGACCCAACGCTTTCCGACAAAGGGGACGTCGCAGACGATGCGCGGAGTCGCGAACCCGGGCAGGTACCCCATGATCGCCAACTGCAACTCTTGGGCTTGCCACAGTGGGGTGCGCCAATGTTCGGCGTTGGGGATCATGTCGCACATATAGAAGTAGTACGGGAGAATGTTGGCTTCGCCCTGAAGCGCAAAGCACAGATCGAGAAGGTCTTCAGTCGTCGCATTCACGCCGCGCATCAGCACACCTTGATTGCGAACATCCCGCAGCCCGGCGGCGAGCAGGGCTCGCCCCGCCTCCGCGACCAGCGGTGTCACCGACTGCACGTGGTTGATGTGGGTATGCATCGCCAGGTTGACTCCGAGGGCGGAGGCGGCCTGTGCCACGCGATTGACGCCTTCGACCACCTTCGGCTGCAGCCAGTGCTGCGGCAACGCCGCCAGTGCCTTTGTGGCCAAGCGGATATCCCGGATGGTGTCGATCTCGAGCAGCTTCATGACAAAGGACTCCAGCCGTGGCCACGGGATGTTGGCCACGTCGCCACCGGAAACCACGACGTCCCTTACGGTCGGTGTGGCGCGCAAGTACTCGAGGATGCGCTCCTGCCGGTCCGCCGGCCGCAGGGTCAGCTTGGCCTTGCTCACCGCGGGCGTCGAATTGCCGATCAGATCCATCCGGGTGCAGTGCCCGCAGTACTGCGGGCAGGTCGAGAGCATTTCGGCAAGGACCTTGGTCGGGTACCGATGAGTCAACCCCTCGACCACCCACATGTCGCTTTCGTGCAGCGAATCTCGCTCGGCGTAAGGGTGTGAGCGCCATCTGCGGTCACGATCGGTGAACACCGGCAGCATGTAACGCCGAATCGGATCGGCATAAAACGCCTCCGTGAGGCTGCGGCGGCCCGATGTGCAGTGGGGGGCAATGGTGTTCAGCATCTGCGGCGGCATCAACATCGACATGGTCGCCTCCCGCTGCTGGTCGGCGAGCAGGTCGGCATAGAATCGTTCGTCGAGAAGGTCCCCCACCACAGCACGCAGTTGCGCGATGTTCTTGACGGAGTGCGCGCGCTGCCATTGCGGATCTCGCCAATCGGATGCCGTGACCGTCGCCCATCCTGGGTAGCGCCGCCAATCCGGCTCGGTCAACTCTGTGCGCACGTAGGTATACGGCTGGTCATCGACCACAGTGGATCTGGCCTGGCTGCGTTCACTGAGCGTTGTCATCGTGACAGCACCTTTCGCGAGGCGGTTGCCGGTTCATCGGCGTGGATCAATTCGTCCGCGACCCGTCGGCCGGACCTGATCGCCCCCTCCATCAACCCGAAGAATTCCAAGCTGGTTTCGGTGCCCGCCCAATGAACGCGGCCATGAGGCTCGGTCAGTGTCGGTCCGAGCCGCAACCAGTCGCCGGGGCCGAACAGCGCGGAATAGCATCCCTTGCTGTACTTCTCGGTCAACCAGTCGGTGACGGTGTACTGAGTCGGCGGGGGCAGCTGAGGAAAGAGCTGTCCGACATGGTTCAGCGCCGCCTCGTACTGCTCAGCCGCCGACATCGCCGAGAACGTCGCTGCCTCGGCGCCTGTGACGAATCCGGTGAGCACACCTGCTGATTCATCCGGCGGAGAATCGTCGACCGTCGACAGCAACGGCCCGTTGGAACTCACCGACCAACCGGACAGGCCGTACTCGCGCCACAGCGGAGTCGGATATCCCAGGTGTACCTTGACCGCGCAACCCCGGCCGGTGGCCGCAGTCGCGCGCGGCGCGCTCAGCGCCGGCCGAAACTCGATCCGCTGCGCGAGTATTGGCGGTATCGCGACAACCACCCGATCGGCTCGATACTCGGACAGCATGCCATCGCTGTGCGGAATGCATTGCACCACCACTTCGTCGGCGCTCTGATCGATCGCGCATACCGGATGACCCAACCGCACCCGCGTCCCAAGTTGTACAGCGAGCGCCTCGGACAGCAGATGGGCGCCGCCATCGATCCGCCATTGCTGGGCTCCACCCTCGAAGGCGTTGAGATAGCGGATGCCGCCGCCAGAACGCAGGTAGAAAGCCATGTGCAGTACCGAAACCGCTTCGGGATCGGCCGCCATCATCTCGCCGATGAAGAGCGGGAAGAATGTCTGCGCGTCCGGATGCTTGACCTCATCGGCAAGCCAGCGCGCGGCAGTCAGTCGGTCGAGGTCGCCGGCTTGCGGGCTCAGCCATGGCGCATCCGGCCGTATCCGCGCGACGAGTTCCTCCAGCCGGTCGAACAAGTCGCCAAGTGCCACCACATCCAACGGAGGGACCCGACTCGAAGTTGTCGTCCGGCGGTTCGAGAGCATGAACGTGCTGTCGCCGGCCATCCCCGTGGAAGCCACATCGAGTCCGTGCTCCCGTAGCAATGCACGTAGCTCGGTGTGCCGCACGCCCAGATAGGCAGCACCCCCGTCGGCGACCACGGACCCGGATATCGGGACGCCGTGCATCCGTCCACCTACCCGATCACGCGCCTCGAGCACGGTGACGTCCGCACCCGCGGCCTTCAGGTCGAGAGCAGCCGTCAGCCCGGCCAGGCCGGCCCCGACGACGACGACACGCATGTTTTCCCTGCTCATGGCACGACAGCACAGACTTTTGCGAACAGGCCCTCTGCCGAAGGTCTTTCGATGAAGTCCTCCCACGACAATTCCGTCCCGAAGTCCCGGGCGATCGCACTGAGCACCCTGGTCGCCAACAGCGAATCGCCGCCGAGTTCGAAGAAGTCGGAGTCCGTCTTCACCTCAGGAGTGTTGAGGACCCTACGAAAGATCTGGACGATGTGGCCGGCACTCATTGACCCGCTCCTTTGCCGTCGTGGTCTCTTGCGGCGCGACGTGTTGCCGCCCGATCAATTTTTCCGCTGGACGTATAGCTCAGTGAGTCAACGAATCTCACTCGACTGGGTACGAATTGGGCGGGTAAGCGCTGGCCCAGGTAACGCTTCAGCTCAACCTGGGTAATCGTCCCGACCGGGACTACGTACGCCGTCAGTGCGGTGCGGCCGAGTAGCCGTTCACCTGTCACGACGGCACCCCCGACTGCGGGGTGGGTGTTCAGCTGAGCCTCCACCTCCGCCGGATGCACCCGCACTCCAAGGACTTTCACCTGTTCGTCAGTGCGGCCGCGCGAGTACAGGAGCCCCCGTTCACCGCGGGCAACCAGATCTCCGGTGTGGAACCACCGGGTCGGACCGGAGCCGTGGTCGGCGACGGGGAATCCGGACTCGGTGAGCTCCGGCAACCCGAGGTAGCAAGTGGCGAGGCCCGGTCCCGACACCAGCAGTTCCCCTTCGTCGGTGACGTGATCGCGCACATGGGGCAATGCACGCCCGATCGGAATCTCGCCGTCGCACCTCGCCACTTCCGGTTCGGTGTCAGGTCCGCACAGGTCCACCGCGTGAGTCACCATCGTCGTCTCGGTGCATCCGTAGGTATTGAGCAACCTGACGTGCCCAGCATCGACATCGCGCCACTGCCGTAGTCGGGTTGGATCAACCCGTTCGCCGCCGATCACCACCAGCCGGACACAGGCCGGCAATGACGCCTGCTCCTCGTGGAGAAACAGCACCAGCTCGTGCCAGAACGCCGTCGGCAGGTCGAGTACGGTGATTTCTCGTTCTGCCAACATGCGGACAAAGCGGGGCAACGCAACAGAATGGGCGGCATCGTCGAAAACCAATGTCGCGCCGGCTGTTAACGCAGGGAGGATCTCCTCCAAACAGGTATCCCAGCCGAGCGACGCAAATTGAAGCACTCGGTCGTCGGGCGTGATCCCGAAAAGGTGACGTAGTGCCCTCACCGTGGCCGCGAGGGCACGTCGCGAAACCACCACCGGCTTCGGCTTCCCCGTGGAACCCGAGGTGCACAGCACATACGCCGGATCACTGGGGCGACATCTCGGCTCAGGCAGATCCGTGTCCACAAGAACCGGGTCCTCGTCGAGCGTTTCGATCCGAAGGTCCGTCGAGTCGTCCGGGTCCCGGGCTACCGCAAACAGTCGATCCACGCCGAGTGCCGCAGCGAGCGCCTGCTTGCGGGCCGCCGGAAGCGCAGCGTCGATCGGGCAATAGGCCGCCCGAGCCTGCAGACTTCCGAGCAGAAGATCAACCACAGCGGGTACGTGTGCAACCACCGCACCGATCAGACGGGAGTCTTCATCGTCACCGAATCGAGTTGCCCTGTAGTGCAATGCAGTACGACGGACCCGGTCGGCGAGGTCACGATAGGTGATGACAGTCCCGTTGTGCATGATGGCTGCGCGGTGTGGCCAAGCTCGGACGACCGCGGCGAAGTCCGCAACCACGTCACCGCCGGGGTCGATATCGGCCTCACGCGGCCAGATATCGGCGTTGGGAAAAGCAGTCTGAGCCATAATTTCCTATGTGGTGAGCAGGACCGGTTGGGTCCTTGATCTGTTTTGCGTGGGCGACGAGTCCCCCGGGTTTACTCGACCATCACCGCCTTCAGGTCATGTTCTGGCTTGTCGACATCGCGTCCCAGCTCCTTGGCCAGGGTGCGGGCCAGAATCTGCATCGGGGCAATTGCCTCGATCGGGCCCCACGGCGCATTCAGGTTGCCGATTACCGGCACATCGCTACCCGCCGGCCCGATCGAGATGACCCGACCGCCGCGGGCCCGCACGTCCCCGACATCCCTGACGAGCTCATGGTCTCCATGGCCGACGACCACGACCGGGGTTCCGTCGCGCACCAACGCGAGTGGTCCATGCTTCAACTCGCCGGCCGGGTAATGCCCGGCCCACAGATGGGTGAGTTCCGTTACCTCGCGGGCACCTTCGGCGGCGTACGGTAGCCCCGATCCGCGTGCGATGAAGATGAACCCGCCCCTGGATACGAATTCGTCTGCGATCGGCGGTATGACGCACTTGGCGATCGCACCGGCCGCGGCCAATTGATCCGGCAGTCGGCGAAGATCGTCGACGAGTCCAGTTGCCGCAGCGGTGGGCAGGCGCTTCATAGCTACAAGCGCCGAGATCATCAGAGCCACACCGGCAACCACCTCACACACGAATGTCTTGGTGGCTGCGGCACCGGTCTCAGACCCGGCCGAAAAGCCGATGACGGCATCTGCCAGCCGGGCCAGTGTGGAATGCGAGTTGCTGGTGAGTGCGAGCAATGGCGAGTCACCCATGGCGGGACCCTCGACCGCGCGCAGCACATCGGTGGTCTCACCTGACCGGCTGACGGCGATGCACAGCTGGCACTCATCAGGGACCTCGGCAGCAGCTTCGCTCCCGGCGATGGCAGTTGTCGGTATTCCGCCGAGTTCTCGCGCCAGGTTGCCGATCGCCTTGCCTGCGTTCAGCGATGTTCCGCAGCCGATCACCTTCAGACGTTCGAACGGAGGCAGCCCGAGTTGGTTCCAGACCCGCCCGGTCGCGATTCCGTCCACCAGGTCATCGAAGATCCGAGCGGCCGCTTGCGGCTGTTCGTCGATCTCCTTGGCCATGTCGTCGGTGTAGCCATTCAGTTCCACCTCGCGGCCGCGCCACCGACCGGCATTCGTCAGCTCGACGACGTCGCCGTCGTCGAGTATCCGGAACTCGTCGACCCAGTCGGCGATCGCCGCGATGTCACTTGCCGCAAAGTCGCCGTGTGCGGTGTGCGCAACGAGCAGTGGGGACCCCTTGGCAGCGACGACGATTCGGCCCGTGCCCTGCTCCAGCGCGGCAAGAGCCCAGCATCCCTCAACCCTGGCGAGGGCATTCCGCACAGCCAGAACCAGATCCCCGCAGCGATACCGCTCATCCTCGATCAGGTGGCACAACACCTCGCTGTCGACCGTCGTCGCGAACTCGTGCCCGGTACTGGCCAGCTCCGTCCGCAGCCCGGCCTCATTCTCGATCGTTCCGTTGTGCACCAGGCTGATCTGCCCTCGACAGTCGATGTGCGGGTGGGCGTTGCCCTCGGTCACCGAACCGCGGGTCGCCCAGCGTGTGTGGCCGATTCCCACCCCGTTGAACTGCGGGCCGGGCCACTGGTCCAGCAGCCCTTCGAGGGCCGCCACACGCCCCGTCGTCCGCAGACGGACGACGGGGCCGGTTGTGGTCTGCAGGGCGACTCCGACCGAGTCGTACCCGCGGTACTCGAGCCGGCGTAGTCCCACTCGCAGGTAGTCGACTGCGGGGCGATCTGTCCGGCAGGCGATGATGCCGCACATCAGACCATTCCCGAAGCAGCGACAGCGATTGCCGTCGAACCGGACCCGCAAACTCGATCGCCAGCGATGCCTTCGCCTGGCCTTGAGCTAACCCCCGTAAACATGCAATCACTATCGATGGCCGAAAGCCGTTGGTACATGGACCGATAGATCGATTTTTGGATTAGACCGCGGTCTGGATCGCGGACTAGATCCCCGACTGGTCCCCGGGAGCGCTATCGGCGTGCAGGATGGTGCGGGCGAGTGCGGCAGCCTGCGCACGCGAGCTGACACCGAGTTTGTTCAACAGACTGTGCACGTGGTTCTTGACAGTGTGGACAGCGATACACAGCTCTGCTGCAATGTCCCGGTTCGAAAGGCCTGATTCCAGCATCCTGAGGATCTGGGCCTCACGGGACGTAAGGACTAGTTCTCTTACCGCCGGTTGCCGCTGGGAAGCCAGCGCCGACAATCGGCGCAGCAGGATTGCGGAAATTCTCGGCGAACAAAGCGACTCCCCCGCAGCAACGTTGTGTATCAATATGAGTAGGTCATCGAGCGATTCGTTACGCAGGTGGTAGCCGGCCACACCGGCCTCCGCGCACGCGACAATCTCGGATTCGTCGGTCTCGGATACGCCCAGAACGACTACCCGCGCCGACGGACTGAATTCCAGGGCATGACGCAGTAACACCGCCTTGTTGCGAGTCGCCATATTCAGCAGGACAACACGCGGCAACGTGCTCTCGAGGGCCGCGGTCAGCGAAGGCACATCCCAGGCGAGGCCCGGTGCCAGCACGCCGTGGGCGGTGACCACCCCCGCCAGGAACTCGCGACAGAGCGTGCTGTCATCGACAATCAGGATCCGCGTATCCCGGAGCAGTCCCGAATCACCGGCGCTCGTCGACGGCGTGCGCCAGTCAGCCAGTCCGCCCGGTAGAGCCGAAAACGACCGGGAGTTCGACAGGCGGCGTCCGGACCCGACCGTATGGCGGCGATCCACGGCAGCCAGATCGGCATCCGCATCGACTGACAGATCCGGCTCAATCACGCCGTCGGAGGAAACGGCCGGGTCGGCGGTCAACACGTCCACCTGAGCAAATCAGCTACCACGACCATGCCCCCCGACTCCGCTCGCTCAAACCGCCGCACTTCACCTGTCGCGGGGTCCTGGCGACGAACATCCCCTTCTCAGCTGCCATAGGTCACGAAGGGCCGTGGACGCGAAACTAGCACACTTAATGAAGTTTGCCATCGCGCGCGTAAAATTCAGGGACTTCCAAGGAGCGACCACCCCGAAGCAAAGGTCACGCCAAGTTTGAGCAAAGCCCTCCCCTCCGCAAGTAGCTAGCAGTCGAGGGGGCCATCCAGGCCATTCCGGCCACAGTTTCCGCAGTAAGCAGGCGAGAACCGCGATATCCGATCAGGGGACACCCCGCCGATTGCACGCCTCACGCGGCGTGACATGTTTGCCGTCAGACACCTTGGCGCATGCCGTGACACCTGTTGACCACGCTGAAATATTCGTATCTGGCAGCAGTCTTGGCAAACACAATCCTTGCTCAGGAAATATATTTCCCACGCGTCAATCACGCGCGTGCTGCCTCACCCGCGCCATGCTCGCGGTAGTCTCCTGTCACGGGCACAATCCACCGATCATCGAGACCTCGCACCACATCAGCCCCGGCAGCGCCCAAGCAGTGGTTGTGCATAAATCCGACTCGATGCACAGAGTGGAGCGTCCCGTGAACGAGTCTGATCCGCGGAGTGTGCGGACCAGGTTTCTCGAGGCAGTCCGCACGAGCGCCGCAGACCCGGATGACGCAGCACGCCTGTGTAAGGCGTGCGTATCGGTTCTCCCGGTGACACGCGCAGGCATCTCAGTGAACGTGGAGGGCATAGGCATCGATGTTCTCGCTTCCAGCGACAACATCGCCGAACGACTGGAATGGACCCAGGCCACCCTCGGAGAGGGGCCCGGCGTGGATGCGATCTCGGCCGGCACGCCGGTGATGGTCGCGCAACTGTCCGAGGCCGACGAGCAGTGGCCGATGTTCGCCAGCGAGGCGGTCACCTCCGGCGTATCCGCGATGTACGCATTTCCGCTGCAAGTTGGTGCCATCCAGGTAGGTGTCCTCGATCTGTATCGCGATGCACCCCCCGAACTGACGGCACTCGACTTCGCCGATGCCATCGCCATCGCCGAGATGATCACGTCGATGTTGCTCAGCGCAGGACTGGGCGATGTGCCCGTCGAGTCGCTCAATTCACTATGGGACCAGGCCCTAGGTAGTCGCGAAGTGCATCAGGCGACCGGGATGGTCGTTGCACAACTCGGGGTCGGCGCCCGCGAAGCTTATGTCCGCCTTCAGGCATACGCCTATGCCAATGGACGTCTGCTCAGTGAAGTCGCCCACGACGTCGTACACCGGCGACTCAGGTTCGCGCCGGAACCCAACGCAGACCCAGGCGAGGGCGCGACCCCGGGTTCCTCGGTGACGTCGTGAGCGAACGTTGACCAACGCAAACATCGAGGGAAGACTTCATTATGCAAGGGGGACATGATGAACCGCTATGAACAACTCGCGAATGCATTCGTCGGGCTGGCGGACACGCTCGTCGCCGACTACGACGTCGTTGAGTTCGCGCAACGCCTCGTTGGCGACCTGACGACGTTGCTGCCGGTCACCGCGGCCGGAATCATGCTCGGAGACGCGCACGGACGCCTGCACGTGTTCGCGTCCAGCAGCGAGCACACCCGGCTACTCGAACTGCTCCAGATCGAAGCCAACTCCGGGCCGTGTCTGGAGGCCTACCTCACCCGGGAGACCGTGCTGGTGCCGGATATCCAGCGAGAGCAGGAGCGCTGGCCCGCGTTCGCCCAACGCGCCGCGGAGTACGGGTTCAGTTCGGCGTTCGCGTTGCCGCTTCGGCTGCGCGACGAACGAATCGGCGCAGTGAATCTACTGAGAACTGAACTTGGTCAAATGTCAGACAGCGATATCGCAGTGGGACAAGGGCTGTCCGATGTAGCTGCCGTGGGGATACTTCACCAGCGCATCATCACCCGTGCCGAGATCATCAATCAGCAGCTACAGGGCGCCCTCAACACCAGGACGATCATCGAGCAGGCCAAAGGGGTGCTTGCAGAGCGCGGGGGGATGGGGATGGACGAGTCGTTCAACCTCCTGCGCACGTACGCCAGGAAGACCAATCAGCGACTGGCCGACCTGGCTCGCGCCGTGGTCGCGGGAGCGGACACCTCCGAGATTCTCAACATCCGACCTCGGTCCGAGCAATAGCCCGATTCGCGACCAACGATGGCCCAGAATCCCGGACTAGGCCCCTGGCCTGTCTTCAGCGGCCACGATGGTCCGGGCCACCACCGCTGCCTGTGCGCGAGTGCTGACACCGAGCTTGGTCAGCAGGCTGTGCACGTGATTCTTGACGGTATGGACCGCAATGCACAGCTCGTCGGCGATATCCCTGTTCGCAAGCCCAAGTTCCAGCATCCTGAGGACCTGCACCTCCCGGGCTGTGAGGACCAATTCCCTTGCGGCCGACGGGCGCTGGGACGCGAGCGCCGATAGTCGCCTCAACAGGATCGCCGAAACCCGCGGCGAACACAGCGATTCCCCCGCAGCGACCCTGTGCAGCAATGTGATCAGATCCTGAAGCGTTTCGGTGCGCAGATGGTATCCGGCCACTCCGGCCTCAGCACACGCAACAATCTCGGATTCGTCGTCCTCGGAGACGCCCAGAACCACCACTCGGACCTGCGGCCCCAAGCTCAACGCGCGCCTTAGCAGAATCGCACTGTCGCGAGTCCCCATGTTCAGCACTACAACTCGAGGCAGCCTCGCCTCGAACGCTGCGATCAGGGAGGGAACATCCCAGGCAACCCCGGGGGACACCGCGCCATGCGACAGCAGGACTGCGACGAGATAGTCGCGGTACAACGTGCAGTCATCGACGATGAGAACTTCCGCATCCCGGAGCAAACCGCGTCCATCGACCATAGCGCTATATGGGTCGAGTCGTCCGCCAACGGCAAACGAACGTTCCCACTCATGCAATTCGTCGAGCTGCATCGGAAATGTCGGGGTTCTTCCCGAGTGGTGACCGTTGCCGTTGCCCCTCCCCGGACCGTAGACCGAGTTGCCCCGGTCGGCGACGACCGTCACCACGGGCTCTCCATCATCCGTCAACGCCACCGCGCTCCGAGATGACGAAATTGATTGACGAACTGAAATCTCATCCATGACGGTGATCTGTTCAATCGCACGCTACGGAGGGGCGCACCGTCCCCGTAGATCCCGAGGCCGGTCCTGTCGCACGCCCAATCAATCGCATAGTGTCCAGCCCTTCCTCCGGACAGGTTGCGCGTCTAGCACTTGTGTCCCAGAGTTTGGCCGATGGTATGCATTTGCTAGGTTCACGGTCAACCGTTCTGGACGGCGGTCGACGGCAAAGATTGCGATCAAAAGAGCACATTGGGTAGGAATAGCAGGCCATGGGAAACCCCTGAAGGCATCGACCCTGCTAGCGCGAGTTCAGCAAACGTTCAGTCGAATTGAACCCGTATTTTCGTACCCAAAGTCGGTTTTCCGACCCGGCCCCGAACGCTGCCAGTCTGGGAATACGCTGCGAACGCGCTTCACAGGACACCGTTCAGCACATCACGACTGTTGAAGAATCTCCGCGAGATGCAAAACTGGCAATGATCTTGAATATGCCGAGTCAACAAACCAAAATTTGCTGACACATCAAGGCGCGGTGCGGGGAGCCGCCTACATCCGCTTCCAGAGATCGTCCCCGCCGGAATGACGGGGGGCCTCGGGTGCCACCGGAACCGGGCTGGGCGCGGAGGCAGGCGGTGCCGACGCAGCGGGTGGAGCCGAATGCGTGACCGGGGGCGCCGAGTGCGGAGCCGCCGACGCCGCCCCACCGGACGGGGCGTTCATCTGCGTCTCCCGCGCATCCAGGCCGGCTTCGCGTCGGTCCTGCGCAACGTCGCGGTCGTTCTGCGCCGTCTCGCGATCGTCCTGCTGCTTGTCCCGATCGTTGAGCTTGGCCTCGCGCTCTTCCTGCTGCTGTTGCGGATTCGGGCCACCTTGACCACCCGGGCCGCCGGGCTGGCCGGCACCCGGTGCGCCGCCGTTCTCCGAGCCGCCGCCCTTGGCGCCTTCCATGGCCTTCATCAGCGGCTCCATCAATGAGCCGAACTGCCCGCCCATCTGGCCCATAGCTTGCGACGGCGCACTGGCCATCTGGCCCATCTGTCCCAGCTGCCCCATCATCTGGCTGAGCTGACCCACGCCCTGACCGCCGGAGTCGTCGGCCTTCTCGTAGGCCCCCTGGGCATCCGACAGCTTGGCGTTGAACATGTTTTCCTTGGCCGACAACGCCGTCACATTCGTGGTCAGCGAGGCCGCCAGGGTCGGCACGATGCCGGCGATGGTCATGCTCATCGCATCCTCACCGGGCTGAATCGGCGGCATGTCAGGCAGGTTCAACGACGCGGCGTCCCAGCTGAGCGGACCTTTCATTGACATCGGGCTTCCCGGGCTACTCACGGTTGTCCCCTTCCCGTCGAGACCGATCACCAATCGTCATAGTCATCGCCACCATCCCCCGTGTCGTGTTCCAAAGGAGCCGGGACCGCCAGTCCGGTCGCGGTGCCCCCACCGCCACCGGCACGCTGGCCGCCGCCCATCATGCCCATGCCGCCGCCCATGCCGCCGCCCGTCGCATTGGCCGCTGCCACCGGGGCGACACCGCCGACCACAGCGGCGCTGGCACCGGGGTCGACCGAGACCGGTGCGGTGCTGCCACCGCCCACCATCTTCGCCAGCAAGGGCGTCTGCGGGCTGCCGCCACCGGAGCCCCCGGGCAGACCCGCGGCCTTGACCATGCCCGCACCACTGCTGGGACCGGAGCCGCCGGCCGCCGGATGGTTAGAGAACGCCGAGAAGGGGCTGGGCCCACCGCCGGTGCCCTTGCCACCCGAACCCAACATCGACGTCAGCTGCTGCAGGGGCTGCGACAACTGCTGCAGCGGTTGGGAGAGCTGCTGCGGAATCTGGCCGGCCATCTGCGGCAACTGGCCCAGAATCTGCGGCAGCTGGCTGATCAGCTGCATCATCGAATCGGCGCCCTTCTGGGCCGCCTGCTGAGCTTGCGCCGTCGGCGGGGTGCCGACCTGCGGGAGGTTGGCCACCGTGCTGAGGCTGTCCGCCATTTCCGCGGAGGCGGCCGAGACGGTCGCGGTGTTCTGCGCCAAACCTGCCTTGACCCGGCTCTCGATCAGCGCCTGCGCATTGGGGCCGGCAAGCGGCCCCAGGGCCAAAATGCCCATGACCTCCTGCTGGACCTCTTCCGCGGCCGCATTCACGATCGTCTTGGTCTCCGCCACGGTCGCTGCCATTTTCATCAACGCGGTGGAAATGGCCTGCGCCTGTAGACCATTGGCCTCGTGTCCGCCGATCATCGTGGTCGCCTCACCCGAGGCGGCCAACGCCGCGCCGCCTTCCCACGAACCCTGCAGCTTCGAGAGCTGGCTGGTCTGTTGCGGGACGACTGTGCCACTGATCTTGGCGGCGATCTTCTGATACGACGCCGCCGCCGCGGTCAGCTGTTCCTCGTCGACGCTCGGCCAACCCGGCCCGAGCAAGGTCTGCGACCCGTACGGGCTACTGTCGCGCTCTATCGCCATGCCGCGGCCCCCCCCTATCTACCCGTGATGATGCACATCCGGAGCAAACATTACCGTGCCAATCAGGGGTGGCGATGCACCTTTTATCCGAGGATCAATCCGGATGTCGGCACACCGGTTCCAGCGGTGACCAGTACATGCTCGACGCCCTCGACCTGGTTGACCGAGGTCCCCCGCAACTGGCGCACGCCCTCGGCAATGCCGTTCATGCCGTGGATGTAGGCCTCGCCGAGCTGACCGCCGTGGGTGTTGATCGGCAGCCGTCCGCCGAGCTCGATGGCGCCCCCGGCAATGAAGTCCTTGGCCTCACCCTTACCGCAGAAACCGAGCTCCTCGAGCTGGATCAACGTGTACGGGGTGAAGTGGTCGTAGAGGATCGCGGTCTGGATGTCGTCGGGCGACAGGCCACTCTGCTGCCAGAGCTGACGGCCGACCAGACCCATCTCGGGAAGCCCGAGCTCGTCGCGGTAGTACGAGTACATGGTGAACTGGTCGGTGCCGGCACCTTGGGCGGCGGCCTCGATGATCGCCGGCCGGTGCTTGAGGTCCTTGGCCCGCTCGGGGGTGGTGACGACGATGGCCACGCCGCCGTCGCTCTCCTGGCAGCAGTCCAGCAGCCGCAGCGGTTCGGCGATCCACCGCGAGTTCTGGTGATCCTCGATGGTGATCGGCTTGCCGTAGAAGAACGCCTTCGGGTTGGTCGCGGCATGCTTGCGGTCTGCCACCGACACCGCGCCGAAATCCGCGCTCGTGGCGCCGTATTCATGCATGTAACGCTGCGCGATCATCGCCACCGAGGCGGCCGGGGTGCTCAGCCCGTGCGGGTAGGACCAGCTGTACTCCACGCCGCGCGAATCGGCGTTGACGGTCAGGCCGGTCATCACCTGGCCGAACCGGAACTCGGAGCGCTCGTTGAACGCCCGGTAGGCCACAACGACTTCCGCCACACCGGTCGCGACGGCCAGAGCCGCCTGCTGGACGGTCGCGGCCGCGGCACCGCCGCCGTAACCGATCTGGCTGAAGAACTTGAGATCTCCGATCCCGGTGGAGCGGGCCACGGCGGTCTCCAGATTGGAGTCCATCGTGAACGTCACCAGACCGTCTACGTCGGACGGCTTGAGGCCGGCGTCGTCGAGTGCGTCGAGCACCGCCTCGGCGGCCAGACGCAGTTCACTGCGACCGGAGTTCTTGGAGAAGTCGGTGGCGCCGATACCGGCGATGGCTGCCTTGCCGGAGAGCATCAGTTGTCCCCCAAAGTAAGTGTGGACGTGGCGATGACGTGGTTGCCAAGGCTGTTGCTGCCCACCACTTTCAGTGTCACCAGGTCGCCCTCGATCTCCGTGACCTCCCCGGTGAAGGTGATGGTGTCGTAGGCGTACCAGGGCACCCCGAGGCGCAGCTTGATCGACTTGACGAACGCGTTCGGACCGGCCCAGTCGGTCACGTACCGACCGACCAGCCCGGTGTCGGTGAGGATGTTGACGAAGATGTCCTTGGACCCCTTGGCCTGCGCCAAGTCCCGGTCGTGGTGCACATCCTGGTAGTCGCGCGTCGCGATGGCGGTGGAGACGATGAACGTCGGGTCGCCGTAGATCTTGAGTTCGGGCAACTTGGTGCCGACCCGAACGTCGGAGACAGTCAGGCTCATGCTTGTGGCTCCCATGCGTACAACGTCCAGGCCGGGCTGATCTCACTGTCCGGGAAGTCGATATAGGTTGCGGTGACCGGCATTCCGATCTTCACCTGGTCGGCAGCGATCCCGCGCAGCTCGCCGAGCATCCGGACCCCCTCCTCAAGTTCAACGAGGGCGATCACGAACGGCAGACTGCGTCCGGGCACCTTGGGCGCATGGTGCACGACGTAGCTGAACACCGTGCCCTTGCCGGAGGCCACGACATAATCGACGGGGGCATCTTTGTCGGCCCACACCGCGGGCACCGGCGGGTGCTGCAAGGTGCCATCGGGGCGGCGTTGGATCCGCAGCTCGTGGGCATTGATACCGTCCCAGAAGAACTTGGTATCCCGCGACGAGGACGGCCGCATCAGCTTGTCCGGGTCGAGATCTTCTGGGATCTCGTTGGTTTCAGAGTCTTCCGCGGCTGCCTGCTTACCGGCGGGGAGGAACTTCATGATGCGCCAGTCCATGTCGGCGACTTCCTCGTCACCGACATGCCAGCGGATCTTCTGATTGATGAAGTAGCCCTCGCCCAGTGCGGTCTGCTTGGGACCGACGATGCCGACGATCTCGGCGCTCATCACCACCTGTTCGCCAGGCTGGATGTAGCGGTGGTAGGTCTGGTCGCAGTTGGTGGCGACGACACCGACATACCCGGCATCGTCGAACAACTTCATCGCCCTACCCAGCGGATCATCGTCGGACCGGGTGCGTCCCAGCCCCATCATGGTCCAGACCTGGATCATCGCCGGCGGCGCCACGATGCCGGGATGACCCGCAGCTCTAGCGGCTTCCGCGTCGACGTAGATCGGGTTCTTGTCACCGATCGCGTCGACCCAGTGGTGAATCATGGGCTGATTCACCGGGTCCCGAGCCACCGTCGGTTTGCTCGTCCCGGACGCGATGATCTGGTCGATACCGGCCTGCAGATTCACGCTCATCTCAATCCCTCGCTGTTACCGGGTCACCCTCGGCACCCGCAGGCCCGACGCCGCGATCATCTCGCGCATGACCTCGTTGACGCCACCGCCGAAGGTGATGACCAGGTTGCGCTTGGTCATCTTGTCCAGCCAGACCAATAGTTCGGCGGTCTCCGAGTCCGCCGGGTTGCCGTAACCGCCGACAATCTCTTCGGCCAACCGGCCAACCTCTTGCAGCCGTTCGGTGGAGAACACCTTGGTCGCGGCGGCATCGGCCACGGCGATGGTCTCGCCGGAGGCCGCGACCTGCCAGTTGAGCAGTTCGTTGATCCGCCAGATCGACTTGATCTGCCCCAGAAGGTGTTTCACCTCGTTCTGCTCGATCGGTGGGACACCGTCCGAACCGGGCTTCGATGCCCAGGTGTGCACCTGGTCGTAGATGCCGGCGATACGGCCGGCGGGCCCGAGGCCGACCCGTTCGTGGTTGAGCTGGGTGGTGATGAGCTTCCAGCCGCCGTTCTCCTCACCGACGAGCATGTCGGCGGGCACGTGCACATCGTTGTAGTACGTGGCGTTGGTGTGGTGCGCCCCGTCCGAAAGGATGATCGGGGTCCAGGAATAGCCGGGATCCTTGGTGTCGACGATCAGGATCGAGATGCCCTTGTGCTTGGCCGCGGTGGGGTCCGTACGGCAGGCCAGCCAGATGTAGTCGGCGTCGTGCGCGCCGGTGGTCCACATCTTCTGTCCGTTGACGATGTATTCGTCACCGTGACGGACCGCGGTGGTACGCAGGGACGCCAGGTCGGTTCCGGCGTCGGGCTCGGAGTACCCGATGGCGAAATGCACTTCACCGGCGAGAATTCCGGGCAGGAACTTCTTCTTCTGCTCCTCGGTGCCGAGCGCCTGCAGGGTGGGGCCCACCGTCTGCAACGTGACCATCGGCAGCGGGATGTCGGCCCGGTTGGCCTCGTTGATGAAGATCTGCTGCTCGACCGGGCCGAAGCCCAGGCCGCCGTACTCCTTGGGCCAACCGACGCCGAGCTTGCCGTCGCTGCCCATGCGCTTGATCACCGCACGGTAGGCCTCGTTGTGCCGGTCGGACTCCATCGCCGCGGCCTCTTCGGGCGTGATGAGAGTCGAGAAGTATTCTCGCAGCTCGGCTTGCAGCGCGCGCTGCTCGGGCGTCAGGTCGATGAACATTACGCTCCCACCAAATCGAGGCGATGCGACGGACCACCCAACAGGCGGGTCAGGTCCTTGATCGAGGAGTAGTAGCGGTCCATCGGGTAGGTGATGTCCATACCCATACCGCCGTGCAGGTGATGACACAGCCGCATGGCCGGAGCGGCCTGCGAGCTGAGCCAGTAGCCCAGGATGTTCAGATCCTCGTCGGCGTCAAGGCCTTCGGACAGCCGCCACAGCGCCGAGGTGGACAGCAACGAGATGGTCCGCGAGGCGATGTAGACCTCGGACAGCTGTGCGGCCACCGTCTGGAAGGTCGAGAGCGGACGGCCGAACTGCTCACGGGTGGCCACATAGTCGGCGGTCAACCGGAGCGCGCCGGCAACCAGACCGGCGGCGAACGCCCCGGTGGCAGCGAGCGCCAACTGGTTGACCCGGTGAGCACTCGCGCCGTCGAGCACGTCGGCCGCGTCGACCGCGACGTCGGCGAAGGTGACCGCGTACTCGTCGGAACCGTTGGAGGTCGGGGTCTTGGTGACCGTCACACCGTCGGCCGCGGGCGAGACCACCACCACTGCGCTGTCGGCGGTCACCACCAGCCACTTGGCCGTCTCGGCATAGGGCACACCGACTTTGGTGCCGTTGAGCTTGCCTTCGGCGAAGTTGGTCGCGGGACGCTCCGGCAGCGACTGTCCGGGCTCGTTGAGCGCCGCCGAGAGCACCGCACCCGTCGCGACATCGGCGAGGTACCGGTCCTGCTGCGCGTCGGAGGCGAGGTCGAGCAACGACACCAGACCGAGGCCCACGGTGGCCAGCGCCGGGCCGATGGTGCCGTGCCGACCGATCTCGGTCAACGCGGTCGACAGCTCGGGCAGACCCAGACCGTCACCGCCGAGTCGTTCCGGTACTCCCAGCGCCGCGACACCACCGGAAACCAGTGCATCCCAAGTGTTGTCGCGTTCCAGAACAGAGGTCACCACATCGGCAACAGCCTGCTGCTCTGGGTTCGGTGTGAAATCCACCCGAATCCTCCTTGATCCGTTAGGCGGTCAGTAGCTCAGTGCGCGACCGGGCACTGCCCGGTGTAATCGACCGGCCAGTGCTTGATGCCGTTGAGCCATCCGGACTTTAGCCGCTCGGGATCGCCGGTCGGCTGGAGGTCGGGCATGTGATCAGCGACGGCGTTGAAGATCAGGTTGATCGTCAGGCGGGCCAGGTTGGCGCCGATGCAGTAGTGCGCCCCGGTGCCGCCAAAGCCGACGTGCGGGTTGGGATCGCGAAGGATGTTGAACGTGAACGGGTCCTCGAACACCGCGTCGTCGAAGTTCGCCGAACGGTAGGACATCACCACGCGCTCACCGGCCTTGATCTTGACACCGGCGATCTCGGTGTCCTCGCTGGCGGTGCGCTGGAAGGCCGAAACCGGCGTGGCCCAACGGATGATCTCGTCGACGGCGGTCTTCGGCCGCTCCCGCTTGAAAAGCTCCCACTGATCGGGATTCTGCGAGAACGCGATCATGCCGTGCGTGATGGAGTTACGGCTGGTCTCGTTGCCCGCGACCGCAAGCATGATGACGAAGAAGCCGAACTCGTCGTCGCTGAGCTTCTCGCCGTCGATGTCGGCTTCGATCAGCTTGGTGACGATGTCGTCGGTGGGGTTCTTGCCGCGCTCCTCGGCCATCTTCATGGCGTAGGAGATGAGCTCGAAGGAGGACATGGCCGGATCGACGTCGGCGTACTCGGGATCGTCGCCGGCGGTCATCTCGTTGGACCAGCGGAACAGCTTGTCGCGGTCGTCCTGCGGGACACCGAGCAGTTCGGCGATGGCCTGCAGCGGCAACTCGCAGGAGACCTGCTCGACGAAATCGCCGGTGTTGGACGCGGCGGCGTTCTTGGCGATCTGCTGCGCGCGGTTGTTCAGCTCGTCCTCGAGCCGCGAGAGCGCACGCGGGGTGAAGCCACGGGAGATGATCTTGCGCAGACGGGTGTGGTGCGGTGCGTCCATGTTGAGCAGGACGGCGCGCTGGAGGTCGACCGCTTCGCGGGTCATCTCCTGCGGCCAGACCGGGATCGCGCCGTTCATCGAGCTGGAGAACACGTCGCTGCGCAGCGAGACGTCCTTGACGTCCTCGTGCCGGGTGACCAACCAGTAGCCCTTGTCTCCGAAGCCACCGGTGCCGCCCGGGACGTCGACCCAGCGGACCGGCTCGGCCTTACGGAGCTCGGCGAGTTCCTCGACCGGCAGGCCCTTGAGGTTCAGCTCGGAATCGAGGAAGTCGAATTCCTTGGGGATGTTGGGGCAGCCCATGTGTCTAACTCCTAGTGTCTGCAGCAAGCCGTGCGGGTAGCCAGCGATGCTTGAAACAACGTGGTCTAGTACCAATTGTGACCATTGAAACACGGCTTGACCGCAGATCAAAGGCAGTGATACATCCGCGCTTGTCAGAGTAATGAAACGTGTTCTAGCCTGGCTTCATGGGTAACCCTGTCATCGTCGAAGCCACCCGCAGCCCCATCGGCAAGCGCAACGGCTGGTTGTCCGGCCTGCACGCCACCGAGCTTCTCGGAGCCGTCCAGAAGGCCCTCATCGAGAAGGCCGGAATCGACCCCGGCAGCGTCGAGCAGCTCATCGGTGGCTGCGTCACGCAGTTCGGCGAGCAGGGCAACAATGTCACCCGGCAGTCCTGGCTGGTCGCCGGGCTGCCCGAGCACGTCGGCGCCACCACCGTCGACTGCCAGTGCGGCAGCGCCCAGCAGGCCAACCATCTGGTCGCCGGCCTGATCGCCACCGGCGCCATCGACATCGGCATCGCCTGTGGCATCGAGGCGATGAGCCGGGTCGGGCTCGGCGCCAACGGCGGCGGCGCCCGCGCCGCGTCCTGGGACATCGACCTGCCCAACCAGTTCGAGGCCGCCGAGCGGATCGCCAAGCGCCGCGGCATCACCCGCGCCGATGTGGATGCGCTGGGCCTGGCGTCGCAGCTGAAGGCCAAACAGGCCTGGGCCGAGGGTCGTTTCGACCGCGAGATCTCCCCGATCGAGGCACCGGTCATCGACGAGAACAAGCAGCCGACCGCCGAATGGAACACGGTCAGCCGCGACCAGGGTCTGCGCGACACCACCGCTGAGGGCCTGGCCGGGCTGAAGCCGGTGATCGAAGGTGGCATCCACACTGCCGGTACGTCCTCGCAGATCTCCGACGGCGCCGCGGCGGTGCTGTGGATGGACGAGGACAAGGCGAAGGCCCTCGGCCTGAAGCCGCGCGCCCGCATCATCAGCCAGGCCAACGTCGGCGCCGAGACCTACTACCACCTCGACGGCCCGGTGCAGTCCACCGCCAAGGTCCTCGAGAAGGCCGGCATGAAGATGGGCGACATCGACCTCGTCGAGATCAATGAGGCCTTCGCCTCTGTCGTGCTGTCCTGGGCTCAGGTGCACGGCGCCGACATGGACAAGGTCAACGTCAACGGCGGCGCCATCGCGCTGGGCCACCCGGTCGGATCGACGGGCGCCCGCCTGATCACCACGGCCCTGCACGAGCTGGAGCGCACCGACAAGAGCACGGCGCTGATCACCATGTGCGCCGGCGGCGCGCTGTCTACCGGCACGATCATCGAGCGCATCTAGTGACCTTCAGCGACGCCGAGCGCATCGCGGCCGCACAGGCCTACATCGATGCGCTGGTGAGCCATCAGGCGGATGCAGTCCCGTTCACACCGGACTGCATCCGCATCGAGATGGGGCTGAAGACCGGCCGTTCCGGAGATCATCTGCGGCGCAGCCTGAACAGCGGCCCGCAGTTCAAGTTGATCGAGAAGACGACGACGCCGGAATTCACCGTCGACGGCGATCAGGTCCGCGCTCGGTTCGACGTGCTCACCAAGCCGCGCCTGTTCGGGTGGCGGGTGTGCTCGCACGTCGACGAGACGTTCCTGATCCCGGCATCCGACGGAAAGATCCACCACATCCGCGCCTCCCTGACCCCGTTCATCAGCCGCTAAGGTCCACCGCATGGCCAACACCCCGCGCCCGCTGAACCCCAAACAGGTCGAACGGCTCAACGCGAAATCGACCGGCACCGCCATCAAGTGGATGTCGCGCGCCCAGACCTGGATCTTCAAGAAGACGGGCGGGCGCTTCGGCGACAAGTTCCTGCGCGGCGCGGAAGTGGGCATCCTGACCACGATCGGGCGCAAGTCGGGCGAGGAGCGCGACAGCCCGCTGCTGTTCCTGCAGGAAGGCAAGCGCATCGTGCTGGTCGCCTCGCAGGGCGGCCGGGCCACCAACCCGATGTGGTACCTGAACCTGGTGGCCAATCCCCGGGTGAGGTTCCAGACCAAGCGCGAGACCCTGGAGCTCACCGCGCGCGACGCCACCGACGCCGAGCGCGACGTGTACTGGCCCAAGCTGGACGCCATGTATGCCGACTTCGTGAACTACCGGTCCTACACCGACCGCAAGATCCCGATCGTGATCTGCGACCCGGCATGACCTGACCTTCACCCGAAACGCCCCTGACCTTGAGGTCGGGGGCGTTTTGCGTTGCCAGGTGTCCTGGAGCCGGCCAATTACGCAACTCTCGGTAGCAGAATTGACGGGTGAACAGAATTTTGATTATGTTCTGTGAGCACGCACACAGTTGAACGGCAAGTGAGCGGCAGCCCACGATTTCGTGAACCGATGGAGACCCTATGCAACGACCCAACCGACGCCGGGTTGCCGGTGCCGCCGCAACAACCCTGACGGCGTGCTCTCTGTTCGCGGCAGCGACGCTGCCCGCCGCGGCGATGACCGTGACGTTCATCCGGCACGCCGAGTCGCAGGGCAACGCCTCGGGGTACATCGACACCAGCACCCCGGGGCCGCACCTGACCAATGACCAGATCAACCAGAACGGTGGCGAGACCGGCGAGCAGCAGGCGCAGAACTGGGCCAACACTCAGTGCCCCACCGCCTCGTGCACCAAGTACGACGCGCTCTATGCCTCGACCATGATTCGCACCCAGGAGACCGCGGCGCCGTTCGCCGCCAAGCGCGGGCTGCCGGTCACGATCCTCGGTCAGTTCGACCCGGCCAACCCGCAGCGGAACTCCGGTGTGCAGGAAATCAGTGCCGGCATCTTCGAGGGCCTGCCCGAGAGTGAGGGCATCGGCCGCATCGGTTACATCCTCGCGCCGCTGGCCTGGACGTTGGGCCTGCAGTTCATCTCGGTTCCCGGCGGCGAGAGCGGCCTGGAGTTCAACGAGCGCGTGACGAATGCACTTGCCGACGTGGAGTCCGGCACCTCCGACACCAACGGCGACGGCAAGGTCGACGCCGCGGTGTTCTCGCACGGCGCCACCATCATGATGTGGACGATGATGAACGTCGACAACCCGAACCTGTTGTTGATCGTGCAGCATCCGTTGAACAACACCGACACGGTGGTCGTGGAGAAGAACGCCGACGGCAGCTGGACCCTCAAGGAATGGGCCGGCCAAGAGGTCGGCGCGGCCAATTACCCGACCCAGATGTTCGTCAACTTCCGGGATCTGATCGTCGCGCCGCAGAAGGCCGTCTACAACATGCGCATCCCGGTCCTGTCGCTGGACGCCCAGGGCATCGTCACCACCGGGGCGCAGGGCGTGCAGGACGTCGCCAACGCCGGCGTGAAGTTCGTCAAGGACTCGATCACCGACACCGTGAACGCGATCACCGGCATCCCGGGCTCGCTGGGGCAGCCGACGAACCAGGTTTCCAAGCTCAGCACGGAGAAGACCGCCGTCGGCGACACCCCGTCGGTCAAGGATCTCGCCGTCGTCAAGACTGCCGTCGAGAACGCCACCGAGGACGCCGGCTCCACCGTCGAGAAGGTGACCGAGCCGGTGCAGGCCAAGATCACCGCCGCCCGTACCGCCAACGGCGCAACCAAGCTGACCGACGGCAACAAGGCAGAACCGGGTAAGGCTGTGTCGGCGGTTCGCGACCGGGTCAAGCAGGCTGCAGACGACGTGCGCAGCGGAGTTGAGTCCTCGGTCAAGCAGGCGAGTGACAACGTCAAGAAGCTCACCGGCGCCGACAAGGCCGACAAGGCCGACAAGGCCAGCAGCACCAGCAAACCGAAGACCGCATCGAAAGATGCCGCGTGAAATAGCGTGTAGCGCAAGGTAATACCAACCGGGTCGGTCCCCCTCCTCGCATCGGGAGGGGGACTGAGTCGTGTCTGCACCCGGTTAGAGCAGCACCTCAAATCTGTCAAATACCCTCCCACACAGTGGGATAGCTACGCATCGACGTCTACCCCCAACCGCAGAATGCATCTGACTGTCAAGCGAATATCGCTGATAATCCACTGAGAACCGGGGGGCCAGGATGACGGGCAGCATTCGCGGCGCAGCAAAGAAGTTCGGCGGCAAGGACATTGATCCTTGCTGAGCCCCGCCGCGTGAAATCGCCAGTGCCAGAAGCCTAACCGCGGGCCTGAGTCGGTCCGCTTCCTCTCGAAGAGGAGGTCACTCGAACATCCCTTTTTCCATGAGTCAAGACAAAACCGTTGAACACCAAACGAAAGGGCGAAAGTACATGATTCACCTCAGACGCGGCGCACCTGCGCCACGAAAACGAACAATGCTCGGGGGCGTCGCCCTGGCATTCCTCGCCTTCTTCCTGGCGATGCCCGTCGCCCATGCCGCCGAGGTCATGCGTGTGACGTTCATACGTCACGCGCAATCGGAGGGCAACGCCTCCGGCCTGATCGACACCAAGACCCCGGGTCCGGTGCTGACCCCCCTGGGCCAGCAGCAGGCCCAGGCCGTAGCCGACAAGCTGGGCGACAACAACTACGACGCCATCTACGCGTCCCAGATGGTGCGCACGCAGCTCACCGCCGCACCGATGTCGCAGCGCCTCGGCCTGCCGATCCAGGTGCTTCCCGGCCTGCAGGAGATCGAGGCCGGTGTCTTCGAGGGCACCCCGGAAGCGAACGCTTCCAGCGGGTACGGCCTGTATCCGATCGCATGGGCGCTCCCGGGCGTGATCCCGCAGATCCCGTTCAACAAGGGCACGTACATGCCGGGTACCAACGTCAACGGATACGTGTTCGACGAACGGGTCCGGGGCGCGCTGCAGACCATGTACGACAACGGCGACCGCAACGCCGTGGTGTTCTCGCACGGCGGCACCATCATGTTCTGGACCTTGATGAACGTTGAGAACATCACCGTGATGCAGAAGCTCCAGCTGCTGCAGACAGCCCAGTTGAACAACACCGATTACGTCGTCATCGAGGGCAACAACGAGGACGGCTGGACCCTGGTGAACTGGAACGGCCAGCAGTTCAGCCCGGAACGGACCTTCGGATACGAAGTGAAACTCCAGCTCCGGACGCTGACCCGCCAGCTGACCGCCGCTGCGGATCAGGTCAAGGAGGCCTTCAAGACGGGTGACCTCGTGACCATCGCGACGGCCATCAACCACAGTGTCGCCGACGCAACCTTCTCGGTCACCAAGTTCAACCGTGCTGTCAACGCGGAGATCATCAAGCGCGTCAGCGATGCATTCCCGAGCAAGACCAACGATCTGCAGGACAAGGTGTCCACCGGGGTCGAGGACGTCAAGAGCACGCTGAACGTGACCAAGGACAGCATCGAGCAGAAGGTTCAGTCCGCTCCGGAGACGGAGACCGCCTCGGACACAACGAAACCGGCTGATTCCGCATCCCTCGCGGGGGCGAAGTCGAAGCTCAAGGCCGCTGTCGACGGCATCGTCAAGCCCCGTGGCGCGACCGATCTGTCCGATGGGAACAAGGCTCTGCCGGGCGTCACGAAGTCGCTGAACCGTAGCAGCGAGCAGGTCCGGACCGCCGTCAAGGAAACCCAGGACCAGGTGTCGTCGTCGATCAAGAAGCTCAGCGACGCCGTCAAGAAGGCCACCGGCCAGCCGAGCAAGTCGGCCGGTGACAACGACGGTGCCGGCAGCGACACCGCTGGCAAGAAGGACGCCGCCTGACCAGTCGGCATTTTCAAGGGGTGCCCCAGACCAATTGGTCTGGGGCACCTTTTGTATTCGAGTCTGCTTCTAGGACAACGAGTCTGCACTCAGATCGCGAATCCGGCGGATTTCACGATCTGAGCGCAGTCTCGACGAAACAAGAAGAAATTACGCGCCGTAAACCGGGACCGCGGGGCGAGCCTTGGCCAGCAGGTCGTTGACGACCGGGCCCAGCTCGGCGGGATCCCATTTCGCGCCCTTGTCGATCTGCGGACCGTGGGCCCAGCCCTCGGCGATGCGGATCTTGCCGCCCTCGATCTCGAACATCTTGCCGGTGACGTCCTTGGACTCGACGCTGCCCAACCACACCACCAGCGGGGAGATGTTCTCCGCGGCCATGGCATCGAAGGACTGGTCCTGGGTGGCCATCATGTCGGCGAAGACGGTCTCGGTCATCCGGGTCCGGGCCGAGGGCGCAATGCCGTTGACGGTGACGCCGTAGCGACCCATCTCGGCCGCGGCCACCAGCGTCAGCGCGGCAATGCCGGCCTTCGAGGCGCTGTAGGTGGCCTGGCCGACGCTGCCCTGCAGGCCGGCGCCGGAGCTGGTGTTGATGATGCGCGCGTCAACGGTTTCGCCGGCCTTGGACTTGGCCCGCCAGTACGCGGCGGCGTGCTTCATGGTGGCGAAGTGCCCCTTGAGGTGCACGGCGGTGACGGCGTCGAACTCCTCTTCGGTGGCGTTGGCGAACATCCGGTCGCGCACGATGCCGGCGTTGTTCACCAGCACGTCCAGGGTGCCGAAGGCATCCACGGCGGTCTGGATCAGGCCCTCGGCTTGCGCCCAGTCGGCGACGTTGGCGCCACTGGTGACGGCTTCGCCTCCGGCAGCGACGATCTCGTCGACCACATTCTGCGCGGCGCTGCCGCCGCCGGCGGGCGAACCGTCCAGGCCGACCCCGATGTCGTTGACCACGACGCGGGCGCCTTCGGCAGCGAACGCGAGCGCGTGCTCACGCCCGATACCGCCACCGGCACCCGTCACGATGACCACGCGGCCGTCGAGCAATCCCATACCTGTATCTCCTTATTTATTGGCGTTTGAGGCGTCGAGGTAGGTCGGCGGTTCACCACCGCCGTGCACCTGCAGCGCCGCCCCACTGATGTAGGACGCCGCGTCAGAGGTCAAAAACGCTGCGGCCCAGCCGATATCGGTGGGCTTGGCCAGCCGGCCCAGCGGGACGGTGGCGGCCACCGCGGCCACCGACTCGGCGTCGCCGTAGAACAGTTCGGACTGCTCGGTCTCGACCATGCCGACCACCACGGAGTTCACCCGCACCTTGGGCGCCCATTCCACGGCCAGCGTGGTGGTCAGGTTGTCGATACCGGCCTTGGCCGCGCCGTAGGCGGCGGTACCCGGGGTGGGCCGGTGCGCACTGACGCTGGAGATGTTGACGATCACCCCGCCCGTCTCCTGCTTCTGCATCACGGCGTTGGCGTGCTGGGAGACCGAGAGCGGCCCGAGCAGGTTGAGCTCGATGATCTTGGTGCTGAACTTGGCCGACGCATCTGCGGCGGCCACGTACGGCGATCCGCCGGCGTTGTTCACCACGGCATCCAACCGGCCGTGCTTGGCCACGATGGCCTCGATGAGCGCGGCCACCGAGTCGTCATCACGGACGTCGCAGCTGTGGAATTCGTAGGGCAGCCCCTCGACCGGACGGCGTGCGCAGGTCACCACAGTGGCGCCCTGACCAGCAAAAACCGCGCTGATTCCAGCGCCAACCCCTCGCACTCCGCCGGTCACCAGGACCACCTTGCCGGTCAAACCCAAATTGATGGCACCGGCTTCTGGCGTATCGGTCACTGTGCTAGCGTACCAAGCAAGTGCTTGCTTAGGTAGCGACCCCTTCAGGAAGTGGATTGATGACGATCACCACCAAGACAGTCGAGCCGGGCATCGTCTCGGTCACCGTCAACTACCCGCCCGTCAACGCCATCCCGTCGGCCGGCTGGTTCGAACTCGGCGATGCGATCACCGCGGCAGGCCGCGACCGCAGCACGCACGTCGTGATCCTGCGAGCCGAGGGCCGTGGCTTCAACGCCGGTGTGGACATCAAGGAAATGCAGAACACCGAGGGCTTCGGCGCGCTGATCGACGCCAACCGCGGCTGCTACCACGCGTTCAAGTCCGTGTACGAGTGCGAGGTCCCTGTCGTCGCGGCGGTCAACGGCTTCTGCGTCGGCGGCGGAATCGGCCTGGTCGGCAACGCCGACGTGATCGTCGCCTCCGATGACGCCAAGTTCGGACTCCCGGAGGTGGAGCGCGGCGCGCTCGGAGCCGCCACCCATCTGTCCCGGCTGGTCCCCCAGCACCTGATGCGCCGGCTGTTCTTCACCGCCGCCACCGTTCCCGCCGAAACGCTGCACCACTTCGGTTCGGTGCACGAGGTGGTCCCGCGTGAGGATCTCGACGAGGCCGCCCTGCGCGTCGCCCGCGACATCGCCAGCAAGGACACCCGGGTGATCCGGGCGGCCAAAGAGGCGCTGAACTTCATCGACGTGCAGCCAGTCAACGCGCGCTACCGCATGGAGCAGGGCTTCACCTTCGAACTCAACCTGTCCGGTGTGTCCGACGAGCACCGCGACGCCTTCGCCGGAACCTCAAAGGGAGACACGAAGTAATGGCAGACAAGCGAACAACTCTCGACGAGGCGGTCGCCTCGATCGAGAGCGGCATGACGATCGGCCTCGGCGGCTGGGGCTCGCGGCGCAAGCCGATGGCCTTCGTCCGCGCCCTGCTGCGCACCGACGTCAAAGACCTGACCGTGGTCACCTACGGCGGTCCCGATCTGGGCCTGCTGTGCTCGGCCGGCAAGGTCAAGCGCGTCTACTACGGCTTCGTGTCCCTGGACTCGCCGCCGTTCTACGACCCGTGGTTCGCCAAGGCCCGCACCACCGGTGCCATCGAGGCCCGCGAGATGGACGAGGGCATGCTGCGCTGCGGCCTGCAGGCTGCCGCCCAGCGGCTGCCGTTCCTGCCGATCCGCGCCGGCCTCGGTAGCGATGTCCGGACGTTCTGGGGCGACGAGCTCAAGACCGTGAAGTCCCCGTACCCGACCGACGGTGCCTACGAGGAACTGATCGCGATGCCCGCGCTGAACCTCGACGCGGCGTTTGTGCACATGAATCTCGGTGATGCCCAGGGCAATGCGGCCTACACCGGTATCGACCCGTACTTCGATGACCTGTTCCTGATGTCGGCGCAGCGCCGCTTCCTCTCGGTCGAGCGCGTGGTGACCACCGAGGAACTGGTCAAGGCCGTCCCGACGCAGGCCCTGCTGATCAACCGGATGATGGTCGATTCCGTGGTGGAAGCCCCCAACGGCGCCCACTTCACCACCAACGAGCCCGATTACCGGCGCGACGAGAAGTTCCAGCGCCACTACGCAGAGGCCGCCGGCTCCGACGAGACCTGGGCCGAGTTCGTCAAGACGTATCTGTCCGGCAGCGAAGCCGACTACCAGGCGGCCGTGCGGAAGTTCAAGGAAGATCAGGAGGCCAGCAAGTGATTGCCGTGACCCGTGCTGAGGTGTGCGCCGTCGCCTGCGCCGAACTGTTCCGCGACGCCGGCGAGATCATGGCCAGCCCGATGACCACCGTCGTCCAGATCGGTGCCCGGCTGGCCCGGCTGACCTTCTCCCCCGACATTGTGCTGACCGACGGTGAGGCCCGGATCCTGGCCGACACCCCGGCCATCGGCGCCCCCTTCACCGTCGAGGGCTGGATGCCGTTCAACCGGGTCTTCGAGACCCTGGCCTGGGGCAAGCGCCATGTGGTGATGGGCGCCAACCAGATCGACCGCTACGGCAACCAGAACCTGTCGGCGTTCGGTCCGATCCAGCAGCCGACCCGGCAGATGTTCGGAGTCCGCGGCGCGCCCGGCAACAGCATCAACCACGCCACGAGCTACTTCGTGGGCAACCACTCCAAGCGCGTGTTCTGCGACTCGGTGGACATCGTGTCCGGAATCGGCTGGGACAAGGTCGATCCGGAGAATCCGGCCTACCGCTTCGCGAACATCTACCGCGTGGTGTCCAACCTGGGCGTGTTCGACTTCAACGGCCCCGACCACCAGATGCGGGCGGTCTCGCTGCACCCCGGCGTCGAGGCCGATCAGGTCGCCGACAACACCTCCTTCGAGGTGCACGGCCTAGAGGAGGCCGAGACCACCCGGTTGGCCACCGATGAGGAGCTCAGGCTCCTGCGCGAGGTCATCGATCCGAAGTCGCTGCGCGACAAAGAGGTCAAGGTCTAAAGAATGGGCAAGCTCAAGACTCCGCTGACCGAACTGGTCGGTATCGAGCATCCCGTCGTGCAGACGGGAATGGGCTGGGTGGCCGGTGCACGACTGGTCGCCGCAACCTCCAATGCCGGCGGGCTCGGCATCCTGGCGTCAGCGACGATGACGCTCGAGGAACTGCAGACCGCCGTAACCAAGGTCAAGGCCGCCACCGACAAACCCTTCGGCATCAACATGCGTGCCGACGCGGGCGATGCCGGTGCGCGTGTCGACCTCCTGATCCGCGAAGGAGTCAAAGTCGCCTCCTTCGCTCTAGCTCCCAAGCCCGAGTTGATCGCCAAGCTGAAAGATGCCGGTGTCGTGGTGATCCCGTCGGTCGGTGCGGCCAAGCACGCCAAGAAGGTGGCCGGCTGGGGCGCTGACGCGGTGATCGTGCAGGGTGGGGAGGGCGGTGGCCACACCGGTCCCGTCGCCACCACGCTCCTGCTGCCCTCGGTGCTCGATGCCGTCAAGGACACCGGCATGCCGGTGATCGCCGCCGGCGGTTTCTTCGACGGCCGCGGCCTGGCTGCCGCACTGTCCTACGGTGCCGCTGGGGTTGCCATGGGAACCCGGTTCCTGCTGACCTCGGATTCCACCGTGCCCGACGCGGTCAAGGAGCGGTACCTGCAGTCCGCGCTGGACGGCACCGTGGTGTCCACCCGCGTCGACGGCATGCCGCACCGGGTGCTGCGCACCGGTCTGGTCGAGAAGCTGGAGAGCGGTTCGCGGGCACGCGGTTTCGCCGCCGCGATCGGCAACGCCCAGAAGTTCAAGAAGCTCTCGGGCATGACGTGGCTGTCGATGGTCAAGGACGGCCTCGCGATGCGGCACGGCAAGGAGCTCACCTGGTCGCAGGTCGTGATGGCGGCCAACACCCCGATGTTGCTCAAAGCCGGCCTGGTGGAGGGCAATACCGACGCCGGCGTGCTGGCCTCGGGACAGGTGGCGGGCATCATCAACGACCTGCCGTCGTGTGCTGAGCTGGTCGAGAAGATCGTCGACGACGCCGTCGCACACCTGCAGTCCGCGTCGTCCTACATTCAGTAACCTTCCCTGCGCGAGCAGACGTAAAACTGCCCCTTTTCACGTGAAGAGGGGCAGTTTTTTGTCTGCTCACGGGAGAACGCCGGGCACAGTGGAGGCATGGACATCCGTCGCGTCGAACACCCAGTGGTCAGGCGAGCCGCCGAGGGGCTGCACAACTTCAACAGCAGGCACCCGTGGAGTCACAACGACCATTTCCACCGTTGGATCCTGGCGAACCTGCCCGCACACCGCGGCAGCGCGATCGACATCGGATGCGGCCAGGGCGCTTTGGTGGCTCAACTGGCCGCTCGGTTCACACATGTCCGCGGTACGGATCTTGATGCGGGCATGCGCGCCGAAGCGGCCCAGCGCTGCGCCGGCCTGGCCAACGTCACCATCGACGACAGCCAACTCGCCCACCTCGACGGACCGGTCGATGTCATCACCATGGTGGCAGTGCTGCACCACCTCGACGTCGAGCAAGCGCTGATCGAGGTCCGACGGCTGCTGAGCCCGGGCGGACGGTTTCTGGCCGTCGGACTGGCCGCGCCCGCCTCGATCAGTGACACCGCATGGGATCTGGCGTCCGCGGTGACCAACCCGATCATCGGCCTGATCAAACATCCGCGCCCGGTGCCCGGTGATCCGGTACCCCCGCCGTTCCCGGTCCGCGATCCTCAGCTCAGCTTCGATGAGCTTCAAGCTGTTGCCCATCAAGTCATGCCGGGCGCCGCGATGCGCCGTCGGCTGGCGTTCCGGCACACCATCTGCTGGACGAAACCCGGCTGAACTGCCCGGACGGGGTTTCAGCTGGACACGATGCCGACGACCAGGTTGATCGTGGTCGCCAGGATCACGGTGCCGAACAGGTACGACAGCAGACAGTGTCGCAGCGCCACCGCGCGGATCGTCGAATCGGTGACGCCGGTGTCCGACACCTGATAGGTCATGCCGAGGTTGTAGCTGAAGTAGAAGAAATCCCGGAACGCCGGCAGCTCGTCGGAATTGAAGTCGATGCCACCGGCTTTCGGTGTGTAGTAGAGATACGCGTAGCGGGCGGCGTACATCAGGTGCATACCGGCCCACGCCATGAAGACCCCGGCCAGCGCCGCGGTGGCCGCACTCGGATCGCTGTGCGAACCGCCGCGAACCAGCATGACGACGATGCTGACCAACGCACCGAGCGCGGCCGCCACGATCACCAGCTCCTCGACCACCGGGTTGAAGGCTTCCTGGCGCGCATGGTCTCGGGTGGCCCCGGCATCCATGGGCCACAGCAGCAGCCATCCACCCGCGACGAAAACTGCTCCAGTGCAGGCGATCCCGACCAGAACCCCGAGAGACGCGTCGGTCAGCGATCCGGTTATCTGGCCCGCGAGCACACCGACGATCACCGAGCCCCCGAGCCGAGTGACCGGAGAGAGCAACCACGGTGCTGCCATCAGGCGGGCGCCGACAGCGTCACACGCACCTTGACGTTCTTCATGATGGGCTGGTCGCTCTGGGTGCTGTAATCGCCGATGGCGCACAGCACGTTCATCTCGGGCATGTACCCCGCGGCGCAGCCGTGCGGAATGCCGTACGGGATGGCCTTGTAGCGCTGCAGCGACCGCGTGCTGCCGTCCCGCGCGGTGGCGACGATGTCGACGTCGTCGAATTCTCTGATCCCGCGCTCGGCCATGTCCTGCGCATTCATGAAAATCAGTGTGCGCAGGTTCTTTACGCCCCGATAGCGGTCATTGTCGGAGTAGATGGTGGTGTTCCACTGATCGTGTGAGCGCAGCGTAGCCAGGATCAGTGTGCCCGACTCGGTGCTGCCGTCGGGTAGGTCGACCGCCGAGAACTCGGCCCGACCGGACGGGGTCAGGAAGATCAGTTCCCGCGCGGGCTGCTTGATGCGGAATCCCAGCGGAAGCCGGACCCGCCGATTGAAATCCTCGAAACCGTTGAGCACCTTGGCCATCGTGTCTCGGATCCGGTCGTAGTCCTCGACGTACCAGCTCCACGGGGTGCCGCTGGCGGGCAGCGCGGCCTGCGCGATCCCGGCGATGATCGCCGGTTCCGACTTCAGGTGCGGCGAGGCGGGCTTCTTCATCCCGACCGAGAGGTGCACCATGCTCATCGAGTCCTCGACCGAGGTGGACTGAACCCCGGCCTTCTGATGGTCCTTCTCGGTACGGCCCAGGCACGGCAGGATCAGGGCGCGACGACCGTGGATCACGTGACTGCGGTTGAGCTTGGTGCTCACCTGAACGGTGAGATCACATTTCTGTAGTCCCGCGAAGGTGTACGTGGTGTCCGGGGCGGCACTGGCGAAATTGCCGCCCATCCCGACGAACACCTTTATCTCGTCGCGGTGCATGGCCTCGATGGTGTGCACGGTGTCCATTCCGTGCTCGCGCGGCGGGTCGATCCCGCACACCTCGGCAAGCCGGTCGAGGAAGGCCCCGGCCGGCCGGTGATCGATACCGCAGGTGCGGTTGCCCTGCACATTGCTGTGTCCCCGGACGGGCGACGGCCCGGCGCCTTCACGGCCCAGATTGCCGCGCAGCAGAAGCAGATTGACGATCTCCCGCACGCTGTCCACGCCGTGTTCGTGCTGGGTGACGCCGAGACACCAGCTGATGATGCTGCGGTCGGCATCGCAGTAGACCTTGGCCGCCTTGCGGATATCGGCTTGGCGCACACCGGACTTGTACTCGATCTCGTCCCATGAGGTGGCCTCACAGACCGCACGGTAGTTCTCGAATCCCGCGGTGTAGCGGGCGATGAACTCGGCGTCCAGCGCCTTGGGGTCGGTTTCCGCTTGTTCCAGAACGGCTTTGGCGATGCCACGGATGAGCGCCATATCCCCGCCGATCCGGGGCTGCAGGTTCAACGTGCTGGTCTTGGTGGACTTGAAGGTGGCCATCCGCAGAAAGTCGTGCGGGATGATCGTCTTGGTGGCACCGGCCTCGACCAGTGGGTTGATGTGCACGACCTGCGCGCCGCGGCGGTAGGCCTCGGCGAGTGCGGTGAGCATGCGCGGCGCGTTGGAGGCCGCGTTGACACCGATGATGAACAGCGCGTCCGCGGTCTCCCAGTCTTCGAGGTCGACCGTGCCCTTACCGGTACCCAGCGAGGCCGTCAGGGCGCGACCGCTCGCCTCGTGGCACATATTGGAGCAGTCCGGCAGATTGTTGGTGCCGAGTTCGCGGGCCATCAGCTGGTACAGGAAGGTCGCCTCGTTGCCCAGCCGGCCCGACGTGTAGAACGACGCCTGGTCCGGGTCGTCCAGATCCGCCAGGGCCTTGCCCACCAGATCGAACGCATCACGCCAGCCGATCGGTTCGTAGTGATCGGTCTCGGAGTTGTAGACCATCGGCTCGGTGAGGCGCCCCTGGTCTTCGAGGGCGAAATCGCTCCAGGTCGCCAGCTCGGAGACGGTGTGCTGGGCGAAGAACTCCGGACCACAGCGCTTGTGCGTCATCTCCCACGTGACGTGTTTGATGCCGTTCTCGCAGATGTCGAGTTTGAGGCCCTTCATGTCGTCGGGCCAAGCGCAGCCCGGACAGTCGAAGCCGACGTTCTCGTGGTTCATCTTCATGATCGCGCGGGGGCCGTCGATGGGCTCGCGCTCGCGGATCAGCAATCTGGTGACGCTCTTCGCCGCGCCCCATCCGGCCGCGGGGTGATGGTAGGGGTGGAATTCCGGTTGGTCATGCCCCTCGGCGTCGGTGCGCTGCTCGGTGCCCCGGTCTGTCATGAGTCAAGTCTGCGCGCGGACGAACAGCCGCGTCCAAGGAATGTTTGCGCAGAGTTTCGAAGGCCTGACGAACAGACGCAAAAGTGCCCCGAAACTGGTGTTTCAGGGCACTTTGCGTCTGCTCGCGCAGAGACTCCGTCAGATCAGAGGCGCTCGATGATCGTGACGTTGGCTGTGCCGCCGCCCTCGCACATGGTCTGCAGGCCGTAGCGGCCGCCGGTGCGCTCGAGGGTGTTGAGCATGGTGGTGAACAGCTTGGCACCGGTGGCGCCGAGCGGGTGGCCCAGGGCGATGGCGCCACCACTCGGGTTGACCTTGGCCGGATCGGCCTTGGTCTCCTTGAGCCAGGCCAGCACGACCGGCGCGAAGGCCTCGTTGATCTCGACGGTATCGATGTCGTCGATGGACAGGCCGGTCTTCTCCAGCGCGTACTGGGTGGCCGGGATCGGGCCGGTCAGCATCATCACCGGATCGTCGCCACGCGCGCTGATGTGGTGGATACGGGCGCGGGGCTTGAGGTTGTACTTGTTGACCGCTTCTTCAGAGGCCAGCAGCACCGCCGCCGCACCGTCGGAGATCTGGCTCGCCAGCGCGGCAGTCAGTCGGCCGCCTTCGACCAGGGGCTTGAGCGAGGCCAGCTTCTCGAGCGTCGATTCACGCGGTCCCTCGTCGATGCCGAAGTCGCCGACCGGGACGATCTCGTTGTCGAAATGCCCGGCCCGAATCGCGGCGAACGCCCGCTGGTGGCTGTTGTAGGCGAACTCCTCCATCTCCTCGCGGGAGATGTCCCACTTCTCGGCGATCATTTCCGAACCGCGGAACTGCGAGATCTCCTGATCGCCGTAGCGGTGCAGCCAGCTCTTGGATTCGTTTGTGGGCGAGGTGAATCCGAACTCCTTGCCGACCACCATGGCCGAGGAGATCGGGATCCAGCTCATGTTCTGCATGCCGCCGGCGAGGATCAGGTCGGCCGTGCCGGACATGATGGCCTGGGCGCCGAACGAGATGGCCTGCTGGCTGGAACCGCACTGCCGGTCGACGGTGACGCCGGGGACGGCCTCGGGGTAGCCGGCGGCCAGCCAGGTCAACCGGCCGATGTTGCCGGCCTGCCCGCCGATGGCGTCGACGCAGCCGACGATGACGTCGTCAACGGCACCCGGGTCGACGTCGACGCGGTCGAAGATGGCACGGAACGCGTGCACGCCGAGATCGATCGGATGAACCTCGGCCAGCGAGCCGTTCTTCTTTCCGACCGGCGTACGCACCGCGTCGACGATGTATGCCTCAGGCATTGTTTGTCTCCTTTGACCTAACGGGCGGCGGTGATTCCGCCGAGGACGATGGCGAGGTATTGCCGGCCGACCTCTTCGGCCGAAAGCGGTCCGCCCGGCTGGTACCAGCGGACCGAAACCCAGGTGGTGTCGCGGATGAACCGGTACACCAGGTCGACGTCAATGTCCTGACGGAACGAGCCGTCGGAGATGCCCTGCTGCAGGATGTCGATCCACATCTTGCGCTGTTCGCGGTTGCGCTCGTCAACGAAGTCGAACTGCGGGATCGACGAGAGCCGCTTGGCCTCGTCCTGGTAGATCACCACCTGCGCATGCCGGTGCTCGATGGCTTCGAAGGACGCCATGAACAGGCCGGTGAGCCGGCCCAGCGGGCTGGCCTCCTGGTCGAGGATCTCCTGGTACCGCGAGAACAGCCAGTCGAGGAAGTCCTTGAGCACTTCCTCGACCATCTGCTCTTTGGACTTGAAGTGGTGATACAGGCTGCCCGACAGGATTCCTGCGGAGTCAGCGATATCGCGGACTGTCGTCGCCTTCAGGCCGCGTTCGGCAAACATCGTCGCGGCAAGGTCCAGAAGCTCGTCGCGTCTGCTTGCCGGTTGGCTGGGCGTATCCGGCGCCATCGTCACAGCATAGCAACCAAGCGCTTGCTAGGTCACATTCAGGCGGATTCCGACTTCCGACGCACCATCTCGGCGATCCAGGTGGGTGCGTACGGAGATGTGCATCCCGGTGACGTCGGGTAGTCCTTGAGCACCGCCAGACGCTCCCCGATATCGATCGCACGCGCGCGATGCCCGGCGTGCTCGATCCCGATCTGAGCCAGGCAGTTGTTCATCGCCCACTGCAGGCGATCCGGGGCCTCTTTCATCTCCGCCTCGATGACATCGAGTAACGCCTCGAGATCGAGACCGTCGGGTTTCTTCGCCACCCGATCGGCGGTCAAGGACCAGCCGGCGCCGGAGACCACGGGATCCGGGTCGACGGACCAGGCCACGCGCAGGTCTTCGGCGTTCGGGTTCTTCTTCACCACGTAATTCACGAGCCAGTCTTGAACCTTGGGCGCGCGGGCTTCGCGCATCATGCTGTCCAGCTCGTCACGCCCGAACGCCTTCGGTCGACAGATGAGCAGCGCCAGGAGTCTCGCCGCGGTGTCGCCCGTCGCCCAGAGCTGTTGTGCGAGTTCCGGCTGCGTCTTCAGTCGCTTCGCGAGTGCGCGCAGCTTGCCGAGGTTCACGCCATGGTCATCGCCATGTCTCTCGTTGACCTCGCGCATCTTCGGGTCTTCGAGCCCGGCCAACTCGGCCACGACGTCGGCGAGCTCGATCTCGGCCACATCCGCCTCCCGTTCCTCAGCTGCACCGGCCGGACGACTGATGCATTCATTTTCCCATTGCCCGCCGGTCCACGTGGCTACACTCCCGCCCGTGGCTATGAAGCCGTGGAATGGGGATCGGCCCCAGACCCAGCGCACGTTCGTTGAGCAGAAGAAGGTTGCTGCTCGCGGACTCGCCTTCACGTTCGTCACCGAGCGCATTTCCGCACCCACTGATTGGTGCAGCGCCGAGAGCGACCACCATTGGTTGTACGTGTATCGACACGGTGCGATTCACTCGATGGAGTCGCTGCTCGACTGGGGGCCGTCCGGTCGAACCCCTCCCAGCCCGGGCGACATCTGGTGGAAGCCCGCGGGCGTCGCGTCATCCGTACTGATGCAAGGCGACACGGCGGGATACTGCGAGATCGCCATTCCCGGTCACGCGATCGGCGATCCGGCGCTGATCCCTCGGGTCAAGTACCGGAACCCTCTGGTCCACTACCTGGTCGAAGAGATCTGCAGCGTCGCCGGTCGTGAGGACACCGTTGCGCAGTTGCTCAAGGAGTCAGTGGCAGAAACACTGCGGCTGCTGACCATCGACGCCCACATGGTGACGCCGCCTCGGCATCGGCACGAACGACACACGCTGGACACCGCCACCCAAACTGCGATCGTCGAGTACCTCAACGACAGCCTGGATGCCGACATCAACCTGGATTCACTGGCGCAAGTGGCCGGGATGCCGGCCGGAGTGTTCGTCAACGCTTTCCGGCGGGCGTTCCACACCACCCCGTACCAGTTCCTGCTGGATCGCCGGATCGAGCAGGCCAAGACTCTCCTGCTGACGACCTCGCTGTCGATCACAGAAATCGGCACAGCGGTGGGGTTCTCGAACCCGAGTCACTTTGCCGCCGCGTTCGGCCGCAGGGTCGGCGTCACGCCACGCCGGTACCGCCTCGGTCGTTGAGTTTGCGGCGGCAGGATCACCACCAGGTAGGAACCAGGTCAGGCCCGCTGGCTGGAAACCGAGATGACCTCGCCGGTCAGGTAGCTCGAGTAGTCGCTGGCCAGGTAGGCGATAGTGGTCGCGATCTCCCACGGCTCGGCGGCGCGGCCGAACGCCTCGTCCGAGGACAGCCGGTCCAGCAGGGCCGCATCGGCCGAGCGCTCCAGGAACTTGTGCCGCGCGATGCTCGGCGAGACCGCGTTGATCCGCACTCCGAATTCGACGGCTTCGATTGCGCTGCAACGGGTCAGCGCCATGACGCCGGCCTTGGCGGCGGCGTAGTGCGACTGCGAGTGCTGCGCGCGCCAGCCGAGAACACTGGCGTTGTTGACGATCACGCCGCCGTGCTCGACGTCCCGGAAGTAGCGCAGGGCGGCGCGGGTGGCTCGCATGACCGAGTTCAGCGTGACGTTCAGGACCCGGTCCCACTCGTCGTCGGTCATGTCGATCAGCGGGGTTTCGCCGCCGAGGCCGGCGTTGTTCACCAAAACGTCCAGGCGGCCCATCTTTTCGACCGACCGGGCGATGAGGGCGTCAACCGCCTCGGTGGAGGTGACGTCGCAGACCACGGCCTCGACCCGACCAAGGCCGAGCTCGGCCAGCTGGTCGCGGGTCTCGTTCAGTCGCCGCTCGTGGTAGTCGGACACCACGACGTCGGCGCCCTCCAGCAGCGCTCGGCGCGCGGTGGACGAGCCGATGCCGGTACCGGCGGCGGCGGTCACCAGGACGACCTTGCCCTTCAGCAGGCCGTGGCCCTCAACCTCTTTGGGAGCTACGGACAGATCACTCATGCTCAGCCCTTGGCCTCTCGGGGTAGACCGAGCACCCGCTCGGCGATGATGTTGCGCTGAATTTCGTTGGACCCGCCGTAGATGGTGTCCGAACGCGAGAACAGATAGAGCCGCTGCCACTCGTCGAACTCGCCATCAGGCAGCGTCAGTCCGGCCATCCCCTGCACGTCCATGGCGATCTCGCCGAGCTCGCGATGCCAGTTGGCCCACAACAGCTTCGACACGTTGTCCTGGCCGGGCTGTTCGACATCCATGGTCGCCAGCGCGTAGGAACGCATGGCCTGCAGGCCGGTCCACGACTCGGTCAGCCGCTGACGGATCAGCGGATCGTCGGCCGCGCCGGTGCGCTTGGCCAGCTCGACGAGGTTGGAGTGCTCACGGGCGTAGCGGATCTGCTGGCCGAGCGTGGACACGCCGCGCTCGAAGGTCAGCGTGCCCATCGCCACGCGCCAGCCGTCGCCGGGTTGACCGACCACGAGCGATGCGTCGGTGCGGGCGTCGTCGAAGAATACCTCGTTGAACTCGGAGTCTCCGGTCAGCTGGATGATCGGGCGGATCTCGACGCCCGGCTGATCCAGCGGCACCAGCAGATAGGACAGTCCGGCGTGCCGCTTGGAGCCCTTCTCCGTGCGCGCCACCACGAAGCACCACTGCGCCCAGTGGGCCAGAGACGTCCACACCTTCTGACCGTTGATGACCCACTCATCGCCGACCAGCTCGGCCGTCGTCGCGACGTTGGCCAGGTCACTGCCGGCGTTGGGCTCGGAGTAGCCCTGGCTCCACAGCTCGGTGACGTCGAGGATCTTGGGCAGGAACCGCTGCTGCTGTTCGGGGGTGCCGTACTCGATGAGCGTCGGCCCGAGCAGTTCCTCGCCCAGGTGGTTGACCTTGTCGGGAGCGTTCGCGCGGGCGTACTCCTCGTAGAAGGCGACGCGATGCGCGACCGACAGCCCACGGCCGCCGTGCTCCACCGGCCAGCCGAGGCAGGTCAATCCCGCCGCGGCCAGATGCTGATTCCACGCCCGACGTTCTTCGAAGGCTTCGTGTTCACGCCCCGGTCCACCCAGGCCCTTGAGCGCTGCGAATTCGCCTACAAGATTGTCTGCGAGCCACTGCCGGACCTCGGCCCGGAACTCCTGGACCTCTATCACCCCTGTAGGCTAACCTACCAAGCACTTGCTTTGTTAAGGGAGCATCGATGACGAGCGATCGCCGCACCGTTCCAGCGGTGCTGGACCGGGTTGCCGTGCAGTTTTCCGACCATGAAGCCCTGGTCAGTGACGATCAGCGCCTCACCTATTCGGAACTGCGCGCGCACGTACGCCAGGCCGCCGCGGCCATGATCGACCTCGGCGTCGAACCCGGCGACCGGGTGGCGATCTGGTCGCCCAACACCTGGCACTGGGTGGTGGCCTGCCTGGCCACGCACTACGCCGGCGCGCAGATGGTGCCGCTGAACACCCGCTACACCGCCAGCGAGGCCTCCGACATCCTGGCCCGCACCGAGGCTCCACTGTTGATCGCCTCGGGCGAGTTCCTCGGCTCCGACCGCGCCGCCGAACTGGATCGCGACGCGCTGCCTGCGTTGCGCCACATCGTGCGGGTGCCGATCGAGAAGCAGGACGGAACGTGGGACGAGTTCGTCGCCCGCGGCACCGACCTCGACGCCGTCGATGCACGCGCCGCCGCGGTGCAGCCCGACGACGTCTCCGACATCCTGTTCACCTCCGGCACCACAGGACGCAGCAAGGGTGTGCGGTGCGCGCACCGGCAGTCCCTCGACGGATCGGCGGCCTGGGCCGAGTGCGGGCAGGTCACCAGCTCCGACCGCTACCTGTGCATCAACCCGTTCTTCCACAACTTCGGCTACAAGGCCGGCATCCTGGCCTGCCTTCAGACCGGCGCGACGCTGTACCCGGTGCTCACATTCAAGCCCGAGCAGGTGCTGAAAACCATTGCCGAACAGCGTATTACCGTTCTGCCCGGCCCGCCGACCATTTTCCAGACCCTGCTGGACCAGCCCACGCGCGCCGACTACGACCTGTCCTCGCTGCGCTTCTCGGTGACCGGCGCCGCCGTCGTCCCGGTGGTCCTGATCGAGCGGATGCAGTCCGAACTCGACATCGACATCGTGCTGACCGCCTACGGGCTGACCGAGGCGGCCGGATTCGGCACCATGTGCCGCGCGCAAGACGACGCCGTCACCGTGGCCACCACCTGCGGCCGTCCCATCGCCGATTTCGAACTGCGCCTGGATGATTCGGGCGAGGTGCTGCTGCGCGGACCCAACGTCATGCTCGGCTACCTCGACGACCCGGAGGCCACCGCGGCGACCATCGACGCCGACGGCTGGCTGCACACCGGCGATATCGGCACGCTCGATGCGCGCGGCAACCTGACCATCACCGACCGCCTCAAGGACATGTACATCAGCGGCGGGTTCAACGTGTACCCGGCCGAGATCGAGCAGGTTCTGGCCCGGTTGGACGGGGTGGCCGAGTCCGCGGTGATCGGCGTGCCCGACGAGCGTCTCGGCGAAGTCGGCAGGGCCTACGTTGTGCTCAAGCCCGGCACGACGCTCGACGAGGCCGCCGTGATCGCTTACGCACGTGAGCATCTGGCGAACTTCAAAGCGCCGCGATCAGTTGAGTTTTTGGATGTGCTGCCGCGAAATCCGGGCGGCAAGGTGATCAAACCGGTGCTGCGCAGCAGAGGGACCCGAGAAGGGGTGCAATGGACCTGACATTCGACGACGAGACCGAGGCCTTCCGGGCCGAGGTCCGCGACTTCCTGACGGCCAACCGGGAGTCCTTCCCGACGAAGTCGTACGACACCCTTGAGGGGTTCGAACAGCACCGCCGCTGGGACAAGGTGCTCTTCGACGCCGGACTGTCGGTGATCGCCTGGCCCAAGGAGTACGGCGGCCGCGACGCCACCCTGCTGCAGTGGGTGGTGTTCGAGGAGGAGTACTTCCACGCCGGCGCGCCCGGCCGGGCCAGCGCCAACGGCACCGCAATGCTGGCGCCGACACTGTTCGCGCACGGCACCGAAGAGCAACTCCAGCGCGTGCTGCCGAAGATGGCCAGTGGCGAGGAGATCTGGGCCCAGGCCTGGTCCGAGCCCGAGTCGGGCAGCGACCTGGCCTCCCTGCGCTCGACGGCCACCAAGGTCGACGGCGGCTGGAAGCTCAACGGACAGAAGATCTGGAGCTCACGCGCACCGTTCGGCGAGCGCGGCTTCGGCCTGTTCCGCTCCGACCCGGAGGCCCAGCGCCACAAGGGTCTGACCTACTTCATGTTCGACCTCAAGGCGCCCGGGATCACCGTGCGCCCGATCGCCCAGTTGGGTGGAGACACCGGTTTCGGCGAGATCTTCCTCGACGACGTGTTCGTGCCGGACAACGATGTGATCGGCGGCGTGCACGAGGGCTGGCGCGCGGCGATGAGCACGTCGAGCAACGAGCGCGGCATGTCGCTGCGCAGCCCGGCCCGCTTCATGGCCCCCGCCGAACGGCTTGTCGCGCAGTGGAAGTCGAACCCCGATCCGGTGTTCACCGACCGCGTCGCGGACGCCTGGATCAAGGCCCAGGCCTACCGGCTGCACACCTTCGGCACCGTCACCCGGCTGGCCAACGGCGGTGAGCTGGGCGCCGAGTCCTCGGTGACCAAGGTGTTCTGGTCCGACCTGGACGTCGCCCTACACCAGACCGCACTGGACATGCAGGGTCCCGACGCCGAGTTGGTTGATCACTGGACCGAAGGTCTGCTGTTCGCGCTGGGCGGCCCGATCTACGCCGGCACCAACGAGATCCAGCGCAACATCATTGCCGAGCGCCTTCTTGGCCTGCCCCGGGAGCCGAAGTGAACTTCGAGATTGACGAACAGCAGCGAGACTTCGCGGCCAGCATCGACGCGGCGCTCGGCGCCGCTGATGTCCCGGCCGCCGTGCGCGCCTGGGGTGACGGGGACACCGCACCCGGCCGCAAGGTGTGGGCACAGCTGACCGACCTCGGGGTGACCGCACTGCTGGTGCCCGAGAAGTACGACGGCATCGAAGCCCACCCGGTCGACCTCGTCGTCGCCCTGGAGCGATTGGGCTACTGGGCCGTACCCGGTCCGGTGACCGAATCCATCGCCGTCGCACCGATTCTGCTCGCCGATGACGAGCGGGCGGGAGCACTGGCCTCCGGCGAGCTGATCGCCACCGTCGCCATGCCTCCGCAGGTGCCGCGCGCCGTCAACGCCGACGTCGCAGGCCTGACCCTGCTGGCCACCGACGGTCAGGTGGGTGACGCCACCGTCGGCGCTGCACACGATTCCGTCGACCCGTCCCGAAAGCTGTTCGACGTCACGGCATCTGGCGACACCCAGTCCGCCGACACCGCGCGGGCCTACGAGTTCGGTGTCCTCGCCACCGCCGCCCAACTGGTCGGCGCCGGGCAGGCCATGCTCGACCAGTCCGTCGAATACGCCAAGCAGCGCACCCAGTTCGGCCGGATCATCGGCTCGTACCAGGCCATCAAGCACAAGCTGGCCGACGTGCTCATCGCCGTCGAACTGGCCCGCCCGCTGGTCTACGGCGCGGCACTGTCGCTAGCCGAGGGGTCACCCCACACCGCACGGGACATCAGCGCCGCCAAGGTGGCCGCCGCCGACGCCGCGCTGCTGGCCGCCCGCTCTGCGCTGCAGACCCACGGGGCCATCGGGTTCACCCAGGAACACGACCTGTCCCTCTCACTGCTGCGCGTGCAGGCATTGCGCAGCGCCTGGGGCGATCCCACTCTGCACCGTCGTCGACTGCTGGAGGTCCTCTCGTGAGTGAAGAACGGCAACTGCTGCGCGAAACCGTCGCCGCGTTGGTGGACAAACACGCCTCCCCCGAGGCCGTGCGTGCGGCGATGGAATCCGAACGCGGCTACGACGAGAAACTGTGGAGCCTGCTGTGTGAGCAGGTCGGCGCGGCCGCTCTGGTGGTCCCGGAGGAACTGGGCGGCGCCGGAGGCGAACTCGCCGATGCCGCAGTGGTTCTCGAAGAGCTCGGCAAGGCCCTGGTGCCGACCCCGTTGCTCGGCACCACGCTTGCTGAACTCGCCCTGCTGGCCGTCGACGATCACGAGCCGCTCGAAGGGCTGGCCGAAGGCGCGTCCATCGGCACCGTGGCGTTCGACGCCGACTACGTCATCAACGGTGATGTGGCCGATGTCGTCATCGCCGCCGACGGGGAGAACCTGACCCGCTGGACCACGTTCACGGCCACCCCGAAATCCACCATGGATCTGACCCGCCGGCTGTCCGCGGTGATCCCGGGTGACACCGTCGTCCTCGGCGCCGATCCCGGCCTGGCCGACACCGCCGCCCTGCTGATGGCCGCCGAGCAGATCGGTGCCGCGTCACGCTGCCTGGACCTCACGGTCGCCTACACCAAGGACCGGGTGCAGTTCGGACGTGCGATCGGCAGCTTCCAAGCCCTCAAGCACCGGATGGCCGACCTGTACGTCAAGGTGTCCTCGGCGCGCGCCGTCGTCAACGACGCCATCGCCGCTCCGTCGCCCACCACGGCTTCCCTGGCCCGCTACTTCGCCAGTGAGGCGCTGTCGGCGGTGGCCGCCGAGGCGGTCCAGCTGCACGGCGGTATCGCCATCACCTGGGAGAGCGACATCCAGCTGTACTTCAAGCGGGCGCACGGCAGCGCCCAGCTGCTGGGGCCGCCGCGCGAGCAGCTGCGCCGCCTCGAAGCCGAAGTGTTCTAGCCTCCAGGACATGACTGATCACGTCGCACTGCGAGCCGGGATTCCGCCGTTCCACGTCATGGATGTGTGGCTGGCCGCGGACGAACGCCAGCGCACGCACGGCGACCTGGTCAACCTGTCCGCCGGGCAGCCCAGTGCCGGGGCACCGACGGCGGTGCGCGACGCCGCCGTCGCCGCGCTGAACCAGGGCTCGCTCGGTTACACCGTCGCGCTCGGTCTCCCCGAGCTGCGCGCCGAGATCGCCGCGTCGTACCGCAAGTACGGCGTCGAGGTCGGCGTCGACGAGGTGGTGCTCACCACCGGATCGTCGGGCGGATTCCTGCTGACCTTCCTGGCATGTTTCGACGCCGGCAATCGGGTGGCGATCGCCAGCCCGGGCTACCCCTGTTACCGGAACATCCTCACTGCGCTGGGCTGTGAGGTGGTCGAGATCCCGTGCGGCCCCGAGACCCGGTTCCAGCCGACGGTCGCGATGCTCGAGGCGCTCGATCCCCCGGTGGCCGGTGTGATCGTCGCCAGCCCGGCCAACCCGACCGGCACCGTGATTCCGCCCGCCGAGTTGGCCGCCATCGCGACGTGGTGTGACAACTCCGGTGTGCGGTTGATCAGCGACGAGGTCTACCACGGCCTGGTCTACCCCGGCGCGCCCGAGACCAGCTGCGCGTGGGAGACCTCGCGCAATGCCGTTGTGGTCAACAGCTTCTCGAAGTACTTCGCGATGACCGGGTGGCGGCTGGGCTGGCTGCTGGTGCCCACCGGACTGCAGCGCGCGGTCGACCGGCTCACCGGCAACTTCACCATCTGCCCGCCCGCGCTGGCCCAGCATGCCGCGGTCGCCGCGTTCACCCCGGAGTCACTGGCCGAGGCCGACGGCCTGCTCTCTCACTACGGCGACAACCGCACGCTGCTGCTGGACGGGCTGCGCGGCATCGGCATCGACCGGCTTGCCCCGACCGACGGCGCCTTCTACGTGTACGCCGATGTCAGCCAGTACACCGACGACTCCTTGGCCTGGTGCTCGAAGCTCTTGACCGACACCGGAGTCGCCATCGCGCCCGGCATCGACTTCGACACCGTGCGTGGCGGCTCCTATGTCCGGCTGTCCTTCGCCGGGCCGACCAGCGATATCGAAGAGGCGCTGCGCCGGATCGGTGCGTGGTTGGGCTGACGCCCGTCCCTCAGAAGGGTGGGGGTGGTCCGTATTCTTCGGCGAGCCAGGCCTGATATTGGCGTTCGATTTCGAGGTCGTTGTTGAGTTCGGCGCGTAGCCGTCGTTCGGCGTTGATCCGGTCTCGGCGGTCTTGTTCGCGGGTTTGGCGGCGGGTCGGCATCATCGCGCCCCGGTTCGGGTGGTGGGCCGGGGGTTCGGGAAGGTTCAGCTCCCCAGTGGGTTGGGCCAGGGTCGGGAACATGCCGGCGCCGTGCGGTTCAGTGGTGTAGGTGTGCCCGGTGGGCCCGGTGAATTCGACAGTGCCATCGGGCAATTGACGGTCCGACCAGCCCGCGCAGAACGTCTTGACCAGGTGGTGGGCCCGGCAGTAGAGCTTGTTGTTCGACGGATGCGTCGGGCCCAGCGGATAGGGCATCGTGTGGTCGATGTCGCAGCGCTCGACGGGGGCATCGCAGCCAGGGAACCGACACGTCAGATCGCGCCAGCGGATGAACTCCGAGAGCGCCACCGATGGGCGATAGCCAGGCTCACCGGCATCGGAGTCGGCGGGTTGAGTCGGTTCGGTGGCTTCGGTGGGCTCGCTAGGTTCGGTGGTTTCGGTCGGCTCAGCCGCGTCAGACGACTCGCTGGGTTCTGCAGGTTGGGTGGGCACGTGTAGCGGCTTGATCCTCGCCGTGGCCGCCAGGTCGCGCACCGACTCGGCGGGCAGGATGCCATGCCCGGGTAGGTATCCCGGATCATCCGAGCTGCCGTCGACGGTGGCCCGATCGGCCAGCACATGAACCACCGCCGCATCGGCCGCGGCCCGCTTCTGCGCCGCGGGGCAGTCCGGCAACCCACACCGGCAGGCCAGTTGGGAATCCAACCGGGCCAACGGCCCCACCGCATCCGCGCGGCGCTGCTCACGGGTCCGTGGATCGTTCTCACACACCGTGTTGGCCAGGGCGTCCAGACGTTGATCCAACGCTGTCCCGACGGCGGCATCCAGATTGGCCCACACCGTGGCCTTGCCGGGGCTGCCCGGCTCGATCTGCACGAACCGTTCCTCAGCCACATCCGGGGGCACCCGCACCCCATTCGGGTCGAGTTTGGCGATCCACTGATCCACCCGGTCCCGCAACTGCCGCTGCGAGAACCGCATCCATCTGTGTGCCCGCGCCGCCAGTTCGGCATCCAGCCCGGCCCACACTGCAGGATCCACGATGCCGGTGCGGGCAATGATCGTGCACACCACCCGATAGTCGATATCCCCAACCGCGAACCGTGCCGCCACCTGGGGCAGCTTGTCCCGCAACACCCGAGCATGATGAACCTGAGTCCCGGCCCGACCCCGACTGATCCGCAACGCCGCCGACACCTCCGCGGCGACCTCCTCGAACGGATCAGTCCGCCACAAAATGGACTCGGCCAGCTCCCGTTCCCGCAGGGAGTCCAACGCCCCGATCGCCGCCAACCGACCCGCGATCGCCACCGACTCCGCCCGCGCCGCAGCACTGATCCTGTCGATCAGCTCCACATCCGACACAGTCTCGAACATACGTTCGAGTATGCCACCATCCACCGACAACTTTGGACAGATCGAACGTGCCGGTACCGGACCACACCACCTACCGCTTGACGGCCGCGTACCAATCCAGCAGATCCGGGTTGTCCACCGCGCTGCGCTCGACCACCTTGGCCGCGTCCGCACCCTGGAACAGCTTCTTGATCGGAACCTCGAGCTTCTTGCCCGTGCGGGTGTGCGGAATGCCCGGGGCGACGAGGATGTCGTCGGGCACATGCCGTGGCGACACCTCGGTGCGGATGGTCTGAATGATCTTGTCCCGCAACGCATCATTGAGCTCGACGCCCTCGGCCAGCACCACGAACAACGGCATCCAATAGCCACCGTCGGGCTGCTCGGCTCCGATCACCAGCGCCTCGGCGATCTCGGGCAACCGCTCCACCGACTGGTAGATGTCGGCGCTGCCCATGCGGATGCCGTTGCGGTTCAGCGTGGAGTCCGACCGGCCGTGCACGACGACGCTGTCGTGGTCGGTGATGGTGATCCAGTCACCATGGCGCCACACTCCGGGGAACATCTCGAAATAGGCGTCGCGGTAACGGGATCCGTCAGCGTCGTTCCAGAACGCGATCGGCATCGAGGGCAGCGGCTTGGTGATCACCAGCTCACCGACCTCGCCGCGCACGGGATTACCGGATTCATCCCAGGCGTCCACTGCCGCCCCGAGGTAGCGGGCCGACAACTCACCCGGCCACACCGGCACTGTCGGCACACCGCCGATGAACGCCGACACCACGTCGGTGCCGCCGCTGATCGAGGCGACCTGCACCCGCTCGCCGACGTTGTCGCGCAGCCACAACGCCGACGATGGCGGCAGCGACGATCCGGTGATGCCCACGGTCCTCAGCGCCGACAGGTCGTGCTCTTCACGGGGTACCGCACCGGCCTTCGCGCAGGCCAGCACGTAACCGGGGCTGGTGCCCAGGACCGTCGCACGGACGGTGGCCGCGATGTGCCACAGTGCGTCGGCCGTCGGGTAGGTAGGGCTGCCCTCGTAACAGACGATGGTGGCCCCGACCAGCAGGCCGGCCACCTGGAAGTTCCACATCATCCAGCTCGGGCTGGTGTACCAGAAGAAGGTGTCGTCACGACCGATGTCGGACTGCAGCGACACCGCTTTGAGGTGTTCGAGCAGCACGCCGCCGTGGCCGTGCATGATCCCCTTGGGCAGCCCGGTGGTACCCGACGAGTACAGGACCCACAGCGGGTGATCGAAATCGACCGGTGTCGTGACCAATTCGGCCCTACCGGCAGTCGCGGACTCCCAGTCCAGCCAATCGTCACGGGCCGCACCCAGTCGTGACACCAGCACCGAGGCCTTCAACGTGGGCAGGCCCTCGCGCACGGCGGCGATGTCGGCGCTCTTGTCGTGCGACTTGCCCCCGAATTGATAGCCGTCGGCGGTCAGCAGCACGGTCGGCTCCAACTGGCCGAGCCGGTCCAGGGCCGCCTTGGCGGTGTAGTCCTGGCCGCAGGCACTCCAGATCGCACCGATGCTCGCGGTCGCCAGGAACGCGATGATGGCCTCGGCGATGTTCGGTAGGTAGCCGACCACGCGGTCCCCCGGCTGCACACCGAGTGACCGCAGGGTGTGCGCGAAAGCTGCGGTACGACGCAACAATTCAGCCCAGGACAGCTCGGTGACTGCACCGCCTTCGGCGACGGTGAGGATGGCCGGACGATCGGTCCGGGCCTGGCGGGCCACCTGGTCGACGTAGTTGAGCCGGGCACCGGGGAACCAGCGCACGCCCGGCATCGCATCGCCGACGAGCACCTGCTCCGGCCGCTCGCCGAGGTCGAAGTAATCCCACAGCGCGCCCCAGAACGCCGTCGGATCATCGACGGACCACTGCCACAGGCTCTGGTAGTCAGGCGCGCTGATTCCGGCGCGGGATTCCACGAACCGGGCGAAGTCCGTGACCCGAGCGGCCGCGACGCCTTCCGGCGACGGTTCCCATTGAGCTTCCGTTGTGGTCATCTTGCGCTCCACCCACCATCCATCGTGTACGACGCCCCGGTCACCATCCGGGCGTTCGGCGACGCCAGCCAACCTACCAACGCGCCTACCTCTTCCGGCTCGACCAATTGCTTGACCGCGCTCTCCTTGAGCAGCACCTCGGCCAGCACGTCCGGCTCGGGAATGCCGTGGATGCGGGCCTGATCGGCGATCTGTTTGGTGACCAGCGGAGTGCGCACATAGCCGGGGTTGACGCAGTTGCTGGTCACCCCGTGCGGCCCGCCCTCCAGGGCGGTCACCTTCGACAACCCCTCCAGCGCATGCTTGGCGGTGACGTAGCCGGACTTGAACTCCGAGGCGCGCAGACCGTGCACCGAGGAGATGTTCACGACGCGGCCGAACCCCTGCGCGTACATGTGCGGCAGGGCGGCGCGGATCAGCAGGAACGGCACCTCGACCATCAACGCCAGCAGCATCCGGAATTTCTCGGGCGGGAAATCCTGGATCGGATGGATGCTCTGCACCCCGGCGTTGTTCACCAGGATGTCGCAGTCCAGCTGCAGCGTTTCCAGCGCCGACACATCGAGAAGGTCCACCGCCCAGGGCTTTCCGCCGATCTCAGCGGCGACGGCCTCGGCTCCCACCGCGTCGACGTCGGCCACCGTGACCACGGCCCCGCGGGACGCGAGCTCACGCGCACAGGCCGCACCGATCCCGCTGGCAGCACCGGTGACCAGGGCGCTACGGCCGGCCAGCTCACTCATGCCGCGGCCCGTTCCAAGTCAGCAGCATCGATGTCGGCCAGGTCGACACCCTTGGTCTCGCGGGTGAACGCCAACGCGATCAGCGTCACCAATGCGGCCAGCGCGAGGTACACCGCGATCGGAACCGAGGAGGCGTAGGTCTTCAACAACCAGACCGCGATGATCGGCGCCAGCGACCCGGCGGCGATCGAGGTGACCTGATACCCGAGGGAGACACCGGAATACCGCATCCGGGTGGGGAACATCTCGGACATCAGCGCGGGCTGCGGCGCATACATCAGAGCATGGATCACCAGACCCAGAGTGATGGCCGCGATCACCGGCAGATACTGGCCGCTGTCCATCATCGGGTAGGCGAAGAAGCCCCAGCAGGCCGCGCCGACGGCACCGAGGAAGTACACCGGCTTCCGCCCGTAACGGTCCGACAGGGCCCCGACGGTCGGGATGGCCGCGAGGTGCACCGTGTGGGCGATGAGCAGCCACCACAGGATGTCGCTGGTGTCGGAATGCACGTGCTCCTTGAGATAGGTGATCGAGAACGTGACCACCAGGTAGTACATGATGTTCTCGCCGAAGCGCAGACCCATCGCGGTGAACACCCCGCGCGGATAGCGCTTGACCACCTCGATCGCGCTGAACGAGCTGGCCTTGATCTGTTCGGCTTCCTGTTGGGCCGCAACGAAAATCGGAGCGTCGGTCACCTTGGTGCGGATGTAGTAGCCGATCAGCACCACCACAGCCGACAGCCAGAACGCCACGCGCCAACCCCAGGACAGGAACGCGTCGGCACTGAGCAGTCCGTTGAGTAGCAGCAGCACCACGGTGGCCAGCATGTTGCCCACCGGCACGCCGGCCTGCGGCCAGCTGGCCCAGAATCCGCGGGACTGGTTCGGGCTGTGCTCGGCCACGAGCAGCACGGCACCACCCCACTCGCCGCCCACTGCGAAGCCCTGCAGGAACCGCAGGACCACCAGCAGGATCGGCGCCAGGTAGCCGATCTGCGCGTAGGTCGGCAGGCAGCCCATCAGGAACGTGGCCAGGCCGACAAGTATCAGGCTGAACTGAAGCAGCTTCTTGCGGCCGAACTTGTCGCCGTAGTGGCCGAACACGATGCCGCCGAGCGGACGGGCCAGGAAGCCGATGGCATACGTAGCGAAGGCCGCCATGATGGCGTCAAGGTCGTTGCCACCCTGCGGGAAGAACAACTTGTTGAACACCAGCGTGGCGGCGGTTCCGTACAGGAAGAACTCGTACCACTCGACCACCGTGCCAGCCATCGAGGCGGCGACGACGCGGCGCAGACCGGTCGCATTGGGCGCGCTCATCTGCGGTTCTCCTCATGACGTGACTGTGATGTGACTGACAGCTTTCGTGAGTATTCATGCACGCCGAACCCTCCGCAATGGGTAAAACCGCACCGTCAGTCTGCAAAAATGCAGAGATGGACGGTGCGCAAAGGCCTGGCCGCCCCAGCGCGGACGATCTACTCGTCCTGCTGGCCGTCGGCCGCTCCGGTCGCTACACCGCCGCGGCCGATGAGCTGGGCATCAACCACACCACGATCTCGCGGCGCATCGCCGCGCTCGAGCAGGCCATCGGGGGCCGGGTACTGACCCGAGCCGGTGGCGGATGGGAACTCACCGACCTCGGCCGCGAGGCGCTCGCCGCCGCCGAGGCCGTCGAGTCCGCGGTATCCACGTTGAGCACCACCGGCGCCCGGCAACTCGAGGGCGTGGTCCGGATCTCGGCGACCGACGGCTTCAGCGCCTACATCGCCGCGCCCGCGGCGGCCCAGGTGCAACGTCGGCACCCTCGCCTGACCGTCGAAATCGTGACCGCCACCCGCCGCGCCTCCCAACAGCGGTCGAGCCTCGACCTCGAGATCGTCGTGGGCGCACCCCAGGTCCGGCGTGCCGAGGCGATCCGCCTCGGTGACTACTGCCTGGGCCTGTACGGTGCGCGTTCCTATCTCGCCGAACACGGCACCCCTTCCGACATCGCCGGTCTGGCCCGGTTTCCGTTGGTCTACTTCATCGATTCGATGCTGCAGGTCGACGATCTCGACATGGCCAGCAGCTTTGCGCCGGCCATGCACGAGTCGGTGACGTCCACCAACGTGTTCGTCCACGTCGAGGCCACCCGCGCCGCGGCCGGACTGGGCCTGCTGCCGTGTTTCATGGCCGACCGGCACGAGGATCTGGTGCGGGTGCTGCCCGCAGAACTGACGGTTCGGTTGAGCTATTGGCTGGTGGCCCGGGCTGAAACGCTGCGCCGCCCGGTGGTGGCCGCCGTGGTCGAGGCGATCCAGGATCGGATGACCGACCAACACGAGGTGCTGCTCGGCATTCGCTGACCCGATGAGAAGAATCCTTGCGGTCCGGCCCCGATATTGCTGCAGTGAGCGGTATGCCATTCATCGAGCACGATCGCGGGCAGGCCTACTACCGGCACTGGGCCGCATCCGAACCCCGCGCAGCCGTCGTCTTCCTGCACGGGTTCGGTGAACACACCGGGGTCTACCACCGGTACGGCTTCGCGCTCAACGCCGCGGGCATCGACCTGTGGGCGGTCGACCAGTTCGGGCACGGCCTGACCCCGGGCACCCGGGGCGACTTCGGCAGCATCGAGGACAGCTCAGGACTCGCCGAGGCACTGACCGCCCTCGCCGAGCAGGAGACACCCGGCATACCGCTGGTGGCACAAGGGCATTCGTTCGGCTCGGTGGTGACCCTGTTCCGGCTACTCGGCCAACCCGACCGGTACCTGGCGGGCATCATCTCCGGTGCCCCGTTGGTTCCGATCCCCGAAATGCTCGATGCGGACACCGATTTGGACCTCGACCCGAACTGGCTGTCGTCCGATCCGTTCTACCTGGATGCCCTGGAGAACGATCCGCTGGCCTTCGTCGACGCCGACGGGGCCGCGCTCACCCGCGAGCTGGACCGGGCCTGGGACCGGTTCGGCTCCGAGCTGCCCAAACTCACGGTGCCAACCCTGGCCCTGCACGGTTCGGCCGACGTCATCGCCCCGGCCGGCGCGGTCGAGGCATACGCAGAACAGATAGAACCCCTGCAGTTCAAGGAATTTGCCGGTGGTCGCCACGACATCCTCAACGAGTCCGTCCACCGCGAGGTCGCCGCGGACATCGTGGAGTTCATCGGCGCTCACATCGGCTAGCGCGCAGCCTCATACCCCGCCGTGAGCCAGTAGATGGTCCGATCGAGGCTGGGCAGGATCTCGGTGATGGCGATCTCGCCCGCGGTGAAGCGGCCGACCAGACCGAACACCAGGCTGGTCACGATGGTGTCGAGATCGTGGACGAATGCCTCGTCCACCCCGGTCAGGATGGACCGACCCGTGGGTACGACGATATCGAGGCCCCGGCGCACCAGGCGGTCCCCGCCCGGCGCCGCCCTGGCCCGCGAGTATGCCCTGAGCATGTCGGGGTGCTTCTCCCACGGCTCGAAGATGGTGCGGAACATCCGCATCAGCGCCTCGTAGAGGGACTCCTCCGACTCACGCACCTGCCCGGCCACTCCCGAGTACCGGTTCTCGGCCATCCAGGAATCCAGCGCGGCCAGGATCAACTCGTCGCGCGTCGCGTAACGCTTGTAGATCGTGGCCAGTGAGGTCTTGGCCCGGCGTGCCACCTCACGCAGTTGCACCCCTTCATAGCCCTCGGTCTCAAGGAGGTCCACGACGATGTCGAGGATCCGATCACGTTCAGCTGCCACTTTGAGAACACCCTTGCCGCCGGAGAGTAACCACGTTACCGTACCGCTGTAACACGGTTACAGCCATTCGGCGAAGCGAGGATCAATGGGAAATCTGGACGGAAAAGTCGCCTTCATCACCGGGGTAGCCCGGGGCCAGGGCCGCAGCCATGCGGTGACACTCGCCGGCGAAGGCGCGGCAATCATCGGTGTGGACATCTGCGCCAATATCCCATCCAACGGCTATCCGATGGCCAGCCGCCAGGAGCTCGACGAGACGGTCGCCCTGGTCGAGGCCGCCGGCGGCAAGATGGTCGCCACGGTCGCCGACGTCCGCGATTTCCATGCGCTCAAAGCCGCACTCGACGCGGGCGTCGAGCAGTTCGGGCGCCTGGACATCGTGCTCGCCAACGCGGGTATCGCCACGATGGCCTTCCGCGAGCTGACCATCGAAGAAGACCTCGATATGTGGAACGACGTGATCGACGTCAACCTCGTCGGCTCGTTTCACACCGCCAAGGCCGCGATCCCCCACTTGATCGAGGGCGGGCGCGGTGGATCGATCGTCTTCACCAGTTCGACCGCCGGACTGCGCGGCTTCGGTGGGCTCCAGGGCGGAGGCCTAGGCTACGCGGCATCCAAGCACGGCATCGTCGGGCTGATGCGCACCCTGTCCAATGCCCTTGCCCCACACAGCATCAGGGTCAACTCGGTGCATCCCACCGCGGTCAACACCATGATGGCGGTCAACCCGGCGATGACGGCGTTCCTGGAGAACTACCCCGACGGCGGTCCACATCTGCAGAACCCGATGCCGGTGTCATTGCTGGAGCCGCAGGACATCAGCGCGACCATCAGCTACCTGGTGTCCGACGCTGCCCGCTACGTCACCGGAGTCACCCTCCCCGTCGACGCCGGCTTCACGAACAAACTCTGATGGGGCGGGTCACCGGCAAGCGCGTGCTGATCACCGGCGCAGCACGTGGCATGGGCCGAAGCCATGCCGTACGCCTCGCCGAGGAAGGCGCCGACCTTATCCTCATCGACATCTGCGAGTCGCTGCCGGAGGTGGAATACCCCCTGGCCACCCGCGACGATCTCGACGAAACCGCCAGCCTGGTCAGGGAACTCGGCCGTCAGGCACTGACCTATGTGGTCGACGTGCGCGACGGTGCGGCATTGAGCGCCGCGGTCGCCGAGGGAGTGGCAGTGCTCGGCGGTCTGGAGGCCTCGGTTGCCAACGCCGGGGTTCTGACCGCGGGCACCTGGGACACCACCACCGCGGAGCAGTGGCGCACCGTCGTGGACGTGAACCTGATCGGCACCTGGAACACCTGCGCAGCCGCACTGCCGCATCTGGTGGAACGCGGCGGCAGCCTGATCAATGTCAGTTCGGTGGCGGGGCTCAAGGGCTCACCGCTGCACACGCCCTACACGGCATCCAAACACGGTGTGGTCGGCCTCAGCCGCGCCCTGGCCAATGAGCTTGCCGCGGTGAACGTTCGGGTCAACACCGTGCATCCCACCGGAGTCGCCACCGGGTTGCGGCCGGACAGCCTGCACACCCTGCTCCACGAGACTCGTCAAGACCTGGGTCCGATCTTCCAGAATGCGCTGCCGATCCAGATGACCGAGGCGCTGGACATCAGCAATGCGGTGCTTTTCCTGATCTCCGACGAAGCCCGGCACGTCACCGGCCTGGAGTTCAAGATCGACGCCGGGGTGACGATCCGATGACCGCATCCGACACCCGGGCCGAGCGCGGCAGGCGCGAATTCGCCGAGGTGATGACGTTCACGGCCCCCGAGGACGATTCTCCTGCGACCGCCAACCTCATCGACTTCGTGTTCGCCGAGGTATGGCCGCGGGCCGCCTTGAGCCGCCGGGATCGGCGATTCGTCACGCTGCCGTGCGTCGCTGCGGCCGATGCCGACGGGCCGTTGCGCGACCACGTGTACGCCGCACTCAACAGCGGCGATGTCTCCATCGTCGAAATGCGGGAAACCGTCCTGCATTTCGCGGTGTACGCCGGGTGGCCCAAGGCCTCACGGTTCAACATCATGGTCGACGAACAGTGGGACCGAATCCACCGCGAACGTGGGCTGACACCACCCGAGCCGAATCCGCTCCTGCCGCTGACCACACCGAGCGATCCGGAGGAGCGGCTGGTCTGCGGGGAGCAGTCTTTCCGGGACATCAACTGCATCCCGTTCGCCCCGACCCGCGACAACCCGTACTCCGGGGCAGGCATCCTCAACTTCGTGTTCGGGGAGATGTGGCTGCGTCCCGGACTGGGCATGAAGGAACGCCGCCTGGTGACGGTGGCATGCGTGGCGTTCCAGGACGCGCCGCTGCCGATCCTGAGCCACGTCTATGCCGCGCTCAAGAGCCGCGACGTCTCGTTCGAGGAAATGGATGAGCTGGCACTGCATTTCGCGGCCTACTACGGATGGCCCAAGGCGGCCAACCTCAACCAGGTGATCGGCGAACAGAAGCAGCGGGTGTTGCAGGAATGGGAAGCCGAGGCGTGATCTTCGAGCACATCTACCCGGCCACCGGCCAACCGAACGGAACCGTAGTGCTGGCCGGTGCCAGCGAGATCGACAACGCGGTGCAAGCGGCGACCAAAGCGCAGCGGCAATGGGTCTCGCTCACCGCCGACCGACGCCGGGACCTGCTGATCGACCTGGCCGACGTCGTGCACGAGCACCTCGACGAGCTCGCGAAACTCAACGTGGCCGACTACGCGGTGCCGATCTCGTTCGCGGGCACCGCAGTCCTCCTCGAACGCTTCCTGCGACATTTCGCGGGCTACGCCGACAAACCGCACGGGGTGACGACTCCAGTCAGCGGGTCGTTCGACATCAACCTCGTCGAACGCGAGCCGTACGGCGTCGTCGGCGTCATCACGCCGTGGAACGGTGCCCTGGTCGTCACCGGATCGTGTGTCGCCCCGGCTCTGGCAGCCGGCAATGCCGTCGTCCTCAAACCCTCGGAACTCGCCCCGTTCGCGGCGCTGCGTTTCGGCGAGCTGTGCGTCGAGGCGGGATTGCCCGAGGGCCTGGTGGCCGTCGTCCCAGCCGATGCCGAGGGTGGCGACGCCCTGGTGCGTCATCGAGGTATCGGCAAGATCGCCTTCACCGGCGGTGGGGTGACCGCACGCAAGGTGCTGCAAGCTGCCGCAACGAATCTGACGCCGGTGGTGACCGAGCTGGGCGGCAAATCAGCCAACATCATCTTCGCCGATGCCGACCTGGACCTGGCCGCATCGCTGTCGGCACATCAGGGCCCGCTCATGCAATCAGGCCAGAGCTGCGCGTGCGCGAGCCGGATACTCGTCCATGATGCGGTCTACGACGAATTTCTCGAGAAGTTCCTCGGCATCGTCGGCGCGGCCCGCATCGGTGACCCGATGGATCCCGCGACCACGTTCGGGCCGGTGATCAGCCAGGCGGCCGCCGAGCGGATCCTGGCCGCCGTCGATACCGCCGTGTCCAGCGGGGCGGGCGAATTGTTGTTGGGCGGCAAGCGGATCGATGGCGACGGCTACTACGTCGAGCCGACCGTGTTCGGCGGCGTCGACAACGCCTCGGAACTCGCGCAGCTGGAGACCTTCGGGCCGGTGGTCTCGGTGATGAGATTCCGCGACGAGGACGAGGCCGTGCAGATCGCCAACGACACCCCGTACGGCCTGAACGCATTTGTTCAGACGACGGATCTCAACCGCGCGCACCGAGTGGCCCGTCGACTCGAGTCCGGTTCGGTGTGGATCAACCAGTTCAGCCAGATCTCGCCGCAGGGACCGTACGGCGGCTACAAGCAGAGTGGCTCGGGCCGTACTGGCGGTATCGAAGGCCTCCACGAGTTCCAGCAGGTGAAGAACATCCGGATCGCTGTGCGCTGATTTCCCGGCTCCGGTTGACGTGAGCCAGACAACACTCCACAATAACCGTCATGAACGGTCAGAAATCCACATCGACGGTCAGCCGTGCTGCCGGTTGAGCGTCATGAGGCGATCGTCGAAGCGGTAGGCACAGAGCAGGCGATCAGTACGGACGAACTCGTCCGCCGCCTCGGGGTATCAGCCGAAACCGTCCGCCGCGACCTGGCTTTTCTCGAAGAACGCGGCGCCCTGCGCCGAGTCCACGGCGGCGCCGCTGCAGTCGCCGATCACCGCCCGATCGAGCCCTCCTACTCCGAGCGCACGATGATCCGCCACCAGGCGAAAGCCCAGCTGGCCCGGGTGGCGGCGGGCCTGCTCGAGAACGGGCAGACCGTGATCATCGACATCGGGACCACCGCCGTCGCCGTCGCCCATGCCATCCCCCGCGGGTTCACCGGCACCGTGATCACCCCGTCACTGCCCGTCGCGGTGGAGTTGGCCGACCGCCCCGGAATCGAGCTGCTGCTGGCCGGCGGACGGGTCCGGGCCGGTGACCTGGCCTGCTCGAACGCACACACCAAGTCCTTCTTCAACGATGTCTACGCCGATATCGCCCTGCTCGGCTCCGGCGGTGTGGACGCCGCGGCCGGGCTCACCGACTTTCATCTCGACGAGATCGACGTGCGCCGCACGATCATCGCCAACAGCGCGCGCAGCTTCATCCTCGCCGACTCCTCCAAGCTCGGACAGGTAGCGCCCTATCGGGTGTGCGATCTGAGCGCCGTCAACGGACTGATCACCGACCAGAACACCGACCCGGCCGTTGCAGCGGCTTTCGCGGAGACAGGAGGTGTGGTCATGCCGGCGCGTCCGGCAAGCGCCTGAAACGGGTGCGGGCGACGTTGCAGCGTCGCCCGCGGACCGAGCTCAACTTTCGCGAAACAGTCAAATTCCCTCAGAAAGCCCGATCGATGCCCAATTCTTCCACACCGCCCACCCCGAAACGCGGCGCCGAAAACGTCTCGGCGTACGGCTACACCGAGACCCTGGAACGTGGCACCGGCAAGTTCGCCTCGTTCGCCGTCGCCTTCGCGTTCGTCTCGATCGCCACCGGAATCTTCACCACCTATGGCAGCGTGCTCAACAGCTCCGGCCCCATGGGCATCTGGACGTGGCCATTCGTCATCGTCGGACAGGTCGCGGTGGCGCTGCTGCTCGGCTCGCTGGCCGCCCGCATCCCGGTGACCGGCTACGCCTACCAGTGGGTGTCACGGCTGGCCAACCCCATCCTCGGCTGGATCACCGGCTGGATCTCCTTCACCTTCTTGGCGATCGTGGTGGTCGCGGTGGACTACACCGTCGCCGCCACCGTGGTGCCCGCACTGTTCGATTTCACCGGCACCCCCGCGACCTCATTCCTGATCACCGCCGGAGTGCTGCTGCTGCAGGCATTGCTGGTCGGGCTGTCGACCAAGTGGACCGAGCGGGTCAACAACTTCGCCGTCACCGCGGAGCTGATCGGGATGGTCGCCCTGGTGGTCCTGCTGTTCATCGTCGGCGTGATCGCGCACAAGCTCTCGGTCGGCAATCTGTTCTCCCGCGGCGATATCCCGGCCGAGGGTTACTGGAGCTTCGGCACTGCCACCTCGGTGGGCCCGTGGATGCTCGGCTTCCTGCTCGGCGCCTTCACCATCGTCGGTTTCGAGTCGGCCGCCAACCTCGCCGAAGAGACCAAGAATCCCGAAATCGTTGTGCCCCGGGCAATGTGGCAGGCCGTGCTGGCCTCGGGCGTGCTCGGCTTCCTGTTCCTGTTGGTGGTGACCGCTGCTGTCAACGATCCGACCACGCTGGCCCAGTCGGGTACTCCGATCGCCGACGTGATCCGCGACATCCTGGGCTCCTTCGTCGGCACCGCGCTGCTCGTGCTGGTGGCAATCGCGATCTTCGCCTGCGGGCTGGTGATCCTGATGAGCGGTGTGCGTCTGGTCTGGGCGATGTCGCGGGATCAGCGTTTCCCGGGATGGCAGGTACTGCACAAGGTTTCACCGCGGTTCCGCACCCCGGCGAACGCCACCGTCTTCATGGCAGCCACCTCGGCCGTGATCCTCGGAATCTTCTCCACCAGCACCGACGCGCTGTTCAAGCTGTTCTCCGCCGCGACGCTGCTCCCCGCCACCATCTACGCGATCACCGTCGCCCTCTACATCGCTACCCGCAAGAAGCTGCCCCCGAGCGCCGGCTTCAAACTGGGCCGCTGGGAGATCCCGGTCCTGGCTGTCGCGGTGGTGTGGCTGGTGTTCGTCCTCTCCCTGTTCCGCGACGCGTCCTTCAAGGACCCCTGGCTGTACGTGCTGGTGATGGTGGCCATCGGTGCCGTGTACCTCGGCTACCTGCTGATCACCCGCGGCAAGGACGGGCTCAAGATGCCCGCGATGGCCTCGATCGACGCCGAACTGGACCATGTCGCAGGCGATACCGAGGATGCCGTGAAATGACGGTACTGGCCATCGACCAAGGCACCTCGGGCACCAAGGCGATCGTTGTCGATCCCCAAGATGGCGTTGTAGGCATTGCCGAGGTCGCTGTCCACCCGCGTTACCTCGACGGCGGCGGCGTCGAGCAGGACCCGGCAGAACTGCTGGAGTCCGTGCTCGGCGCCGGACGCGCCGCACTCGAGCAGGCGGGCCGCCCTGTCGACGCGGTTTCGCTGGCGAACCAGGGCGAGACCGTACTGGCCTGGGATCCCGGCACCGGAAAGCCGCTGACCCAGGCCATCGTGTGGCAGGACCGCCGGGCCGAGGCCCTGTGTGCCGATCTCGGCGGGCATGCCGACATGGTCGCCGCCCGAACCGGATTGGTGCTCGACCCCTACTTCTCGGCGCCGAAGATGGCCTGGCTGCGCCGCAACGTCGAAACCGCCGGCGTCGTAACAACGTCCGACACCTGGCTGCTGCACCAGCTCACCGGCGAGTTCGTTACCGACGCCACCACAGCGAGCCGCTCGGCGGCCGTGGAATTGGGCGCCCGGGACTGGAGCCACGAGTTGCTCGCGTTGTTCGGCCTGGACGGCGAACGTCTACCCCGCATCGCCGCCAACGACGAGATCATCGGCACCACATCGGCTTTCGGCGCGGATATCCCGGTCGGCGGCATCGTGGTGGACCAGCAGGCCGCGCTGCTGGCCGAGGCGTGCCTCGAACCGGGCATGGCCAAGTGCACATTCGGTACCGGTGCATTCCTGCTGTCGAACACCGGGACCATCCCGGTGCGTTCCACCACGGGCCTGACCTCCTCGGTGGCATGGCGGGTCGGCGGTATCGACTCGTTCTGCATCGACGGCCAGGTCTACACCGCGGCATCAGCCGTCAAATGGCTCACCTCGCTCGGCGTGATCAGCGGGGCCGCGGAGATGGACGACATCGCCGAAGCCGACAATGCCGGAGTGCTGTGCGTGCCCGCCCTGGCCGGTCTGGCCGCACCATGGTGGAAATCGCAAGCCACCGCGACGATCTCGGGCATGACCCTGTCCACCGGACGGGGGCACATCGTGCTGGCGGTACTGCAGGGTATCGCCGCACAGGTCGCCGAGCTGGTGTCGGCGATCGACGCCGACGCACCACCTCTGACCCGGCTGCGGGCCGACGGCGGGCTCACCCAGTCAGGAGTGCTGATGCAAGCCTGCGCCGACATCCTGCAGGTGCCCGTCGATGTGTATCCCTCGGCGCACGCCACCGCGTTGGGCGCCGCTGCGCTGGCCCGGCTCAGCCTGGCTCCCGACAAGTCGGTGTCTGACGTCGTCACCGACTGGACCCCGTCGGCCAGCTATGAACCCCGATGGAGCCCGGCGCGCGCCGCCGAATTCCGCTCGGCCTGGCGACGGCTGGCCGAAACCACGTACCACCAGGAGAATTCATGAACACCCCGACCTCCGACGGCTTCGACGTCGTGGTCATCGGAGCCGGCATCGTCGGCTCGGCCATAGCGCGCGAGCTGTCCGGACACCAACTGTCCGTCGCCCTGCTCGAATCCCGCGACGACGTCGGCGACGGCACCAGCAAGGCCAACACCGCGATCCTGCACACCGGATTCGACGCCAAACCCGGCACGCTGGAATCCACCATGGTCAGCCGCGGCTACCAACTGCTGTCCGACTACGCGAAGCACACCGGGATCCCCGTCGAGCACACCGGGGCGATCCTGGTGGCCTGGGACGACGAACAGCTCGATGCCCTACCGGGATTGAAGGAGAAGGCCGAGGCCAACGGGTATCACCAGTGCGAGCTGGTCGATTCCGCGGCCGTGTACGCCGCGGTCCCCGAACTGGGGCCGGGCGCACTCGGCGGGCTCACCGTGCCCGACGAGTCGATCATCTGCACCTGGACGGTCAACCTGGCGCTGGCCACCGATGCCGTCAACCGGGGCACCACCCTGCTGACGAATCACCGGGTCGAGCGCGTCGAAACCGACGCCGAGGGCACCACACTGCACACCTCCGGCGGCACCGTGCGTGCCCGATGGGTGGTCAACGCGGCCGGGCTGGGCGCCGACGTCATCGACAACCTGTTCGGCTTCTCACGATTCACCGTCACCCCACGCCGCGGCGAACTCATCGTCTACGACAAGCTGGCCCGGCCGTTGGTCAACAAGATCGTGCTGCCGGTGCCGACATCACGCGGCAAGGGTGTTCTGGTCAGCCCCACCATCTACGGCAACGTGATGCTCGGTCCCACCTCGGAGGACCTCACCGACCGCACCGCGACCGGGACCTCGGAGACCGGATTCGAGTTCCTGCTGGAAAAGGGCCGCGCGCTGATGCCGCGGTTGCTCGACGAGGAGGTCACCGCGACCTACGCCGGGCTGCGGGCCGCGATCGACCACGGCGACTACCTGATCGAGGCCGATCCGGCGCAGCACTACCTTCTCGTCGGCGGCATCCGGTCCACCGGCCTGACCGCGGGCATGGCGATCGCGGAATACGCTCGCGGTCAACTGGTCTCGGCCGGCCTGGAGCTGACCCCGACCGACGATCTGCCCGATCCGCCGCAGATGCCCAACCTCGGCGAGGCATTCCCCCGTCCCTATCAACAGGCCGAGAAGATCGCCGCCGACCCCGCCTACGGCCGGATCGTGTGCTTCTGCGAACGGGTCACCGAAGGTGAGCTGCGCGATGCCTGCCATTCCGTCATCCCACCCGCGGCCCTGGAAGGCCTGCGACGGCGCACCCGCGTGATGAACGGCCGCTGCCAGGCATTCTTCTGCGGCGCCGAGGTGCAGTCGGTCTTCGAACGGGAATCTCAGGAGAACAGCCAGTGAGCACCTACGACGTCGCGATCATCGGCGGTGGGCCCGCGGGCCTGACCGCCGCCGCCGAGCTGGCCCGCGGATCGGGTCTGAATGTGGTTGTGCTGGAACGCGAATCCGAGGCCGGCGGCATTCCGCGACACAGTGACCATCCGGGTTACGGCATCCGTGACATGAAGACCTTCATCGGCGGGCCGGCCTACGCACGTCGCCTGGTCCGTGAGGCCGTGGGAGCCGGGGCCGAGATCCGTACCAGCACCATGGTCACCGGCTGGGCCGGCGACAGGTCGCTCGAGCTCACCTCGCCCGCCGGCCGCGAAATCCTCGACGCACGTGCGGTCATCCTGGCCACCGGCGCCCGCGAGCGGGCCCGCCCGGCCCGGATGATCCCCGGTGACCGGCCCGGCGGCATCTACACCACCGGGCAGCTGCAGAACACCGTGCACCTGCAGCACCGCAGCGTGGGCAAGCGCGCCGTCATCGTCGGAGCCGAACTGGTCAGCTATTCGGCGGTGCTCACCCTCAAGCATGCGGGATGCGAAACCGCCTTGATGACAACCGAATACCCGTCGCCCGAGTCCTACGCGATGTTCAACATCGCCGGCCGCACCCCGCTGATGGGCGTCGAGGTGGCCACCACCACCCGGGTGGCCCGCATCATCGGCAAGGGCATCGTCGTGGGCATCGAGGTCGAGAACACGCGGACCGGGCAACGACGCATCGTGGCCTGCGACACCGTGGTCTTCACCGGTGACTGGATTCCCGACCACGAACTGGCCCGGTCCGCCGGGCTCGACATGGACCCGAGCAGCCTGGGGCCCGTCGTCGACACCGCGTTACGGACCAGCCGCGACGGGGTGTTCGCGATCGGCAATCTGCTGCACCCGGTGGATACCGCCGACATCGCCGCGCTCGACGGCCGTCACGTGGCCGCACAGGTGCGTCGCTACCTCGACGGCGCGCCCACCCCGGAGCAGGCGATCCGCATCGAGGCCGCAGCCCCGCTACGCTGGGTCGCGCCCGGCCTGCTGCGGCCCGGCGATCCCGCGCCCGCCCGGCACCGGCTGCTGCTGTGGACGGACACCCTGGTCCGCATCCCGAAAGTGGTTGCGCGCCAGGATGGAAAGGTCATCGGACGCAAGACCCTGCCCTGGCCGGCCTCGCCGGGCCGGGTGTTCCGGGTGCCGTCGAGCATCCTCGACGCGGTTGATCACCGCGGCGGACCGGTCAGCCTTTCGCTGGGGTGAAGGTGATGTTGAGTTCGGTGAGGCCGCGCAGCAGGAACGTCGGCTCGTAGGTGTAGGTCCGTCGTCCGGCCGGACCGTGTGCGGATTCATCGATTCCGATGTCCCGCATACGGTCCAGGAGGCGACGGACGGTGATCTGGCCCTCGACCCGGGCCAACGGCGCCCCGGCGCAGGTGTGGATGCCCCGGCCGAACGCGATGTGTTCACGGACATTTTTGCGATCCGGACGGAACTGGTGCGGATCGTCGAACTTGCGGGGATCGCGGTTGGCCGCGCCCAGGCACAGCATCACGATGGTCCCGGCCTTCAGGTGTACGCCACCGAGGGTGGTGGTCTTGCGGACGAGCCGGAAGTCGACCTTCGTCGGGGAGTGCATCCGCAGCGCTTCCTCGATGAAAGTCGGGATGCCGTCCGGGTTCTCGCGCAGGGTCTGCTGAAACTCCGGATGGTCGCCCAACGTCTGCACGGCGGCGCTGAGCAGCTTCGTGACGGTCTCCTGGCCGGCGGCGAACAGGAACGTGGCGGGCTTCACCACCTCCAGCAGCTCCGGGGTCGAGCCGTCGGGATAGGTGGCGGTGGCCATGCCGGAGAGCACGTCGCCACGGGGCTCGCGTCGGCGCTCGGCGAGATAGCCGGCGAACTTGTCGTCCAGGTACTGCAGGGGGTCGAGTCCGACGGGCTCACCGTCGAGCGCCCCGACCCGGTTGCCCTCCGGCCGCTCGGCGCCCAGTGCGGCAAGGAATTCGGGGCGGTCTTCCTCGGGAACGCCCAGCAGGTCGATGATCGCCGAGGTGGCAAAGGGTTTGGCGTATTCGGAGAGGAACTCGCACTTTCGGTTGTCGATGAACCGGTCGAGCTGGCGGTCGACCAGCTGCCACATGTAGTCCTCGTTCTCCTTGAGCCGCCGCGGCGTCAGCAGCCTGCTCAGCAGCGAGCGGGCCCGCTCGTGCTGCGGCGGGTCCATCACGACCATGTGCTCGTGGATCGGGAACAGGTGGCGGTGCGCCTCGATCTGCTCGCTGATGTCGTCACCGTCGGGCTCGAAGGGCAGCGGCGGGAACAGACCGCCGATCGCGTTCACGGCCGAGAACGACGCATGGTCCTTGAAGGCCGCCATGACCTCTTGGTAGCCGGTCACCGCGACCACACCGTGGTGCGGTTCGGCGAACACCGGCCCGTTCCTGCGCAGGTACTCGTAGTACTCGTATGGATCCTGCGCCACGGCCGGGTCGGCGAAGTAGTCGACGGAGGCGAGATCGGTCATGGCTCACTGGCCTTTCGTGCTGGTGTTGAGCAGGCTGATCGCCTGGCGCGGGCAGGCGTCGACGGCGGATTTGACGTTGTCCCAGGTAACTTGATCCCACTGGCCGTCCGCCGGGGCGGCGCCTGCCACCTCGTCGTCAGACAGGTCGAACACCTCAGGGGCAAGTTGGATGCACAGCGCATGGCCCTCGCACAGTCCGGCGTCCACCCGGACCCGGGTCGTGCTGATGTCTTCGGACATTCGTTTCCTCAGTTCCAAATTTGATCACTCGATCAAACCGTTAGGATGGCTCATGCTTACCACCCCCGACCTTCGGCGGTCAAGGATCCCGCACGACCACAAACATCTGTTGTCGGGCAATGGTTTTCGGAGGCGGCACTGATGCCGGCGGCACGATCGACCAAGGACAAGGACGCCGGCACCCGCAAGCGCCTGATCGAGGCAACTGCCCAGGTCATCCGCGACGAGGGATACGCAGCGGCCACCACCCGGCGGATCGCGGCCGTCGCCGGCGTGCGTTCGGCGCTGGTGTACTACTACTTCGACACCCTCGACGACCTCTACATCGCGGTGCTGCGCAGCGGCGCCGACGCGGCCCTGGCCCGGCTACGCGAGGCCATCACCACCGACGATCCGCTGCGGGCACTGTGGCTGATCAACTCCGACTCGCGGGTGACCGGGCTCAACACCGAGTTCATGGCGCTGGCCAATCACCGCAAGGCGATCGGCGTCGAACTCAAGGCCTACTCCGAGAGGGTCCGCGACATCGAGGCCGCCGCCATGGCCGGCGTACTGCGTGCCCACGGCGTGGACATGGAGGAGTTCCCACCCGTGGTGATGTCGATGTTGCTCACCCAGTCCGCCCGCAGCCTGTGCAACGAAGAGGCGGTCGGCGTGACCGAGGGCCACACCGAGTTCCGCGCCTTCGTCGAGCGGTTCCTGCGCCGGTTCGGCAGCGACCAGGCCACTACTTGAGCATGCTGCCCGCATCAACCGTGACCGGCAGGCCGGTGATGTAGCGGGCCTCGTCGGAGGCCAGGAACAACACCGCATTGCTGATGTCGACGGGCTCCACCCAGCCGACCGGAAGCACGTGCATGAGCTGAGCCACCACGGCCATGTCGTCGGGACCCGGGTTCTCCAGGTCAGGACGGAACAGCTTCATCGTCCCCTCGTTCATGAACATCGGGGTGTTCACATTCGTCGGGCACACCGCATTCACCCGGATCGAGTGCTGGCCCAACTCCACCGCAAAGCTGCGCATCAGACCGATCACACCGTGCTTGGCCGCGATGTAATGACCGGTGTTCGGGTACGCCTTGAGCCCGCCGACCGAGCTGGTCAAAATGACCGAACCACCCCGGCCGCCGGAAAGCAGATGCGGCACAGCAGCTTTCACGGTCTTCCAGACACCGGACAGGTTGACGCCGATCATGTCGTCCCAGTCGGATTCCCTGGTTTTGTCCAGGGTGTCGCCACCGTTGCCGATACCGGCGTTGGCCACCACGATGTCGAGCCGGCCCAGCTGTTCGACACCGCTGTCGACAGCCGCCGACAACGTCGCGAAATCGCGCACATCGACTTCAGCGGTGACGATGCGGCGGTTGAGCCCCTTGACCAGATCGGCCGTCTCCGCCAGATCGTCCGGAGTTGATGCCGGGATCGCACTGGTGTCGGTTACCGGCCGGCACACGTCGACAGCGATGATGTCCGCACCCTCTTGCGCCAATCGCAGCGCGTGACTGCGCCCCTGCCCGCGCGCCGCTCCGGTAACGAGGGCAACCTTGCCCTCGACTCTGCCTGTCATGGCCATCCTCTCGGTGATTTGATCAGTCGATCAAACCGTGACATTCACCGAGCTGGTTGTCAATGCTAATTTTGATCAATTGCCCAGAATCGGGCAGATACGAAACTGGGCCCCACCCTGACAGGTGGGGCCCAGCTACACACTGCACCGACTACTCGGACGAGGAGCCCGAGCCTCCGCTGGAGTCGCTGGACCCCTTGGACTTGTCGGACTTGGCTTCCTTTGCCTTGGCCTTGGCTTCCTTTGCCTTGGCCTTGGCTTCCTTGGCCTCCTTGGCCTTGGCCGCCTTGGCTTCCTTGGCCTCGCTGATCTTGGCCTTGATCCGGTCCGTGACCTTGATCTTGCCCGTGGGCTTGGCCGCGTCGTCGGCATTGACCGACTTGGCGGGCGCCGGCGTGGTGGCAGATTCGGCTGCAGCCGCATCCGTCGCTGCCGGAACGGCATTGGCGACCGGCGCCTCAACCTTCTCGGACTCGACCGCCGGGGACTCGACCTTCGTGGTCACCGGCTTCGCGGACTCGAGCGCCGGGGCCTCAACCTTCGGGGTCACAGCCTTCGGGGACTCGAGTGCCGGGGCCTCGGCCTTCGCGGAATCGACAGCCGACTCGGTCAATGCCTCCGTGGGCACAACGCTCAGCTCCGCCGAGACCTTCTGAGCCGCGGCGACCTTCGGCGCCGACGTCGGGGCGACCTCCGGGGTGTTGTCGATCGCGTCGGCGAGGCTCTTGGGGATGTTCACCAGCAGGTTCTGCAGCAGGCCCGCGACCACCCGGGCGCCGCCCTGCTCGCCCGGGTCGGCGAACGTGAGCAGCGCCGGCCACTCGGTGTAACCCCCGGTACCCGTCTCGGGGTCAGGGTCGGAGTACTTGAATCCGTTGAGCGCCGCGTTGACGAGGATCCCCGGCGTGTTGACCACGGCGTTGAAGGCCCCCTGCACATCTCCGGCGGCCACGCTGGTGCTGATCGCCTCGGCAACGCGGGCGAGCTCGAACACCGGACCGCTGACCGTCGCGAAGGCGCCCTGGAACACCGCGCTGACGACAACACTCGAGGTGAGCGTCGCGGCGATCAGATTCGTGAAGTTCTGCGCCATCTGTTCCGGGATGCCGGCGAGGTACTCGGTCTCGCCACGCGGAATGCCCGAAAGGATGAACCCGGGAGCGATCAGCGAACCGAAGGCGCCCTGGAACGCGTACAGCATGGAGTGGTTGAACCACCGGTATGCCTCGCCGATGTCTCCGGCCTCGAGTGCGGCCTGCGCCTGCGCCAACCGCTCCTGCCCGTTGGGGCCGTTGTACCAGTTCTGCAGGTTGGTGGGGATGGCCTCGAACGCCGCGCCGAACTTCCCTGCGTATCCCAGCTGGTTCTCCAGCACCTGATTCAGCAACGGTGCCGGATTGGCTGCGACCGCGGATCCCAGCAGCTGGAGGTTGCTGAAGGTGTTGCTGAACAGGGTCCCGTAGACATCGATCGGAGACGCGGTGGCGTCCATCGTCGCCGTCAGATCGTAGGCAAGTGTTTGGGCCTGCTGAATGATCGTCGGGTTCTGGGCAACCGGGGTCACCGCGATAGCGCTGGCACTCACCATGGCGACGCCGGCGAGAAGGAACCGATCCTTCCGGCTCACCGCTGCGGTGTCGCCGGAGGAGAGGGCAGGTTGAGGCACAAAAACTCCCTGAAAGCTGATAGTTGACTGAGGAACGACCAAAAATTAGCTTAGGTTTCCCTAAATATCAATAGGTATGCCTACCCTGACTTCCCACTGCGTAAATATAGGTCGGCAACACAAAACTGGGCCCCCTCCGTCAGGAGGGGGCCCAGTGTGTCAACGACAAAAAGTCAGAGCCAGGTGTCGGACGTGGTGGTCGTGAGGAACGCTTCCAGATCATCACGCCACTGCGCCGGGGTGTTCTTGTCCGGCTCGATCCCGGTGTACTCGCCGCGGTAGAACAGCAGCGGCCGAGGCTTGCGCTTGGGGACCTCGGACAACGAGTGCACCGCACCGAACACCACGAAGTGGTCGCCGCCGTCGTGCACGGAGTGCACGTTGCAGTCGATGTGGGCGAGGCTCCCGTCGATCACCGGGGAACCGAGTTCCGAAGGCGTCCAGTCGATCCCGGCGAACTTGTCCGGAGCCTTGGAGCCGAACTGCGCGGACACATGCTGCTGATTCTCGTGCAGCATGTTCACGCAGAACTTCCCGCTGGCTTCAATGGCCTGCCACGCCCGTGACTGCTTGGTGGGGCAGAACAACACCAGCGGCGGGTCCAGCGACAACGCGGCGAACGACTGGCAGGCAAAGCCGATCGGCACGTCGTCGTGCAGGGTCGTGATGACCGTGACGCCAGTGCAGAACTGGCCGAGCACATTTCGGAACGTGCGTGGGTCGAGCGGCTGAGCCTGTGTCATCACTTGAATCCGACGGAGAAGTCGTGGCCCCAGAGGCTGATGCCGACGCTCTCGCGGGCGATCCAGCTCTCGTCCTCGACTTCCAGTCCCTCACAACCGAATTCCATGTCGAACCCACCCGGGGTCTTCATGTAGAACGACAGCATCTTGTCGTTGATGTGCCGGCCCAGCGTCGCCGACATCTTCACGTTCCGGCGATTGGCGCGGTCCAGGCACAGGCCGACGTCGTCGGAGTTCTCCACCTCGACCATCAGGTGCACGATGCCCGTCGGGTTGGGCATCGGCATGAAGGCCAGCGCGTGGTGACGCGGGTTGCAGCCGTAGAAGCGCAGCCAGACCGGATCGCCGTCGGCCGGGCGGCCCGCGAGCTGCGGGGGCAGCTGCATCGAGTCGCGGAGCTTGAAGCCGAGCACGTCCTGGTAGAACGCCTGTGCTGCCGCGTCATCGTTGCAGGTCAGCACCACGTGCCCGAGGCCCTGCTCAGCGGTGACGAACTTGTGGCCGTACGGACTGACGAACCGGCGGCCCAGGTACTGCGCACCGTAGAACGCCTCGAGCACGTTGCCGGCGGGGTCGGAGAACCGGATCAGGCCCTCGACCCGGCGCTCGCGGATCTCATCCTTGGTGCCCTCGACGAAATCGACTCCCGCCTTGGACAGGTTCTCCCGCACACTCTGCAGCGCGGGTGCGTCGGCGACCTCCCAGCCGGAGATCAACAGCCGGTCCTGATCGCCGGGCACGATCACCAGGCGAGCCGCGAAGTCGTCCATCCGCAGGTAGAGCGCGTCGGGGATGGCCCCCTCGCCCTCAACCATGCCGAGCACTTTCACGCCGAACTGACGCCATGCCGCCACGTCGGTGGCCTCGATGCGCATGTAGCCCAGTGCCTTGATGCTCATCTGCTAACCCCCAAGGAAATCGATGGTGAGTTTGTTGAACTCGTCGAACTTCTCGACCTGAGCCCAGTGTCCACACTGCCCGAAGACGTGCAGCTGTACCCGCGGAATCTGCTTGAGCGCGACCAGTGCGCCGTCGAGCGGATTGACCCGGTCCTCGCGGCCCCAGATCAGCAGCACCGGCTGACGCAGCTTGTACACCTCGCGCCACATCATGCCGAGCTCGAAGTCCGCACCGGCGAACGACTTACCCATCGCCCGGGTGGCGGCCAGCGACTCCGGCGTGCTGGCGATCGCGAACCGCTCGTCGACCAGCTCAGGGGTGACCAGCTTCTGGTCGAACACCATGATCCGGATGAAGGTTTCGAGGTTCTCGCGCGTCGGTTCGAAGTTGAACTTGGCGAGCGCCTTGACGCCCTCGGTCGGGTCCGGCGCGAACAGGTTGACGCTGAGCCCGCCGGGGCCCATCAGGATGAGCTTGCCCGCCCGGTCCGGGTAGTCCAGCGCGAACCGCACCGCGGTGCCGCCGCCGAGCGAGTTGCCCAGCAGGGGGATCCGGCCCTGCAGACCGAGGTGGTCGAACAGCCCGAGCAGCGCCTTGGCGCTGTAACGGTTGTACTGCTCGTGCTCGGTGTGCTTGTCGGAGTGCCCGTAGCCGGGCTGGTCGACCGCGAGCACGTGGTAGTGCTCGGCCAGCACCGCGATGTTGCGGCCGAAGTTCGACCAGCTCGAGGCGCCGGGACCACCGCCGTGCAACAGCACGATCGTCTGCGCGTTCGGGTCACCGGCCTCGTGGTAGTGCAGCCGCATGTCATCTCTGACCTGGGCGTACCGCGAGGTGGATTCGAATGTGATCTCCTGCGTGGCGGTCATGTATCAGACCATCGTGTCGGCCGGGGGCAGGCCGAACTCGTTGTTGCCGAAGATCAGGTAGGCACGCTCGGGATCGTTG
>NZ_JBVAXS010000009.1:0-148510 GCF_055419465.1 Mycobacterium sp. IDUB_17
TCATACCCGCCGGCGGTGCCGTCGTTCATCGCCTTGTAGGACAGGAAGCGGTGCTTGGGCACGAACGCGTCCTTGACCACAAGGGTGTTGCTGCCGGTGCCGCGCAGGCCGACCACGTTCCAGACGTCGTCGATCTCGTAGTCGGTGCGCGGGATCAGGAAGCTACCGAAGTCGACCGGCCGGCCGTCCTTGATCACCGGGCCACCGACGAAGGTCCAGGTGGCGTGCGCAGATCCGGACGACCATTGCCATTCGCCGCTCACGATGTAGCCGTCGCCGGCCTCGGTCACGGTGCCTGCACCCATCGGGGCATACGACGACGATATGCGTGCGGCCGGGTCGTCGCCCCAGACATCCTCTTGCGCCTGCTGATCGAACAGCGCCAGGTGCCAATTGTGCACGGCGAGAACGCCGGCCACCCAACCGGTGGAACCACAGGCACTGGCCAGCCGGCGCACCGCCTCACAGTAGATGGTGGGGTCGCACTGCAGGCCGCCCCACTGTTCGGGCTGCAGCAGCTTGAAGAGACCGATGTCCTCCAGCGCCCTCAAGGATTCTTCGGGAATCGTGCGCGTGTCCTCGGTGACCTGGGCACGCTCACGGAGCAGCGGCAACAACTCGTCGACACCCGCCAGAACCGATTGGGTGTCGCACACCGCTGGGGCATTGAGTAGCTGAACTGAAGTCATGGAACTACCTTCCCAATTGTATTGAGTACATACATTTCTGAATCCTCGGCCGCTATTCGGGGACTGCCGCCGCAGCGTGCTGCCGAAGATTCTCCGCGACTTCGTTGCGCCAATATTCGTTGGCAGCAGCGGTATCCACCTCGTACTCGAACCGATCGGTCATCTCCGGCGTGACCTCTGCGGCGTCGACGTAGAACTGCTCATACCATCGGCGCAGCTGGTAGACCGGACCGTCTTCCTCGACCAGAAGCGGATTGTCGATACGGGTCTTGTTCTTCCATATCTCCACGTCTTGCAGGAACCCGCTGCTGACACCTTCGGTGAACGCCTTCAGCAGCATTTCCGTGGCCTCGGGGGTCAGCCCCTGCGGCCGGCGCACCATGATGCCCCACTGCAGCACAAAGGAATCCGGTGTCACCGGGTAGTGACAGTTCACCAAGATCGCTTCGACTTCGTAGCCGCTGTAGCTGTTGTGCAGCCGGTTGATCATGAACGACGGTCCGAAGTAGGACGCCTCGGAATCGAGTACCTGTTCGCCTGCGTAGTGCGAACCACCCAAGTTGACGTCGGGCCTGCCGATCGTCTGAAGATACTGGGACGCGACCTGCCCTTCGAACACGTTCTTGAAGTAGGTCGGAAACCCGAAATGGATGTAGTAAAAGTGCGCCATGTCGACGATGTTGTCGACGATCTCCCGACAGTTGGAGCCGATGAGCTCAGTGCGCCAAGACCATTCCGTCCAGGTTTCGTCACCAACCTCCGGAATTTCGGGAATGTCGAGGTGCGGCGAGGGCGCGTTCCCCTCCGGGTCGTGCCAGACGAACAGGAGACCTGCACGGACACTTGATATCCACACACGTGTACGTGCGAGGCGTGGAGCACGTTTTGCATACGGGACCTGTGTGCAGCGGCCATTGCCCGCCCACCTCCAGTCGTGGAACGGACACGCGAGGGCATCGTCTTTGACCTCGCCTTGAGACAGATCGCCGCCGAGATGACGGCAGTACGCATCGAGAACATGCACCGCGCCCTCGCTGTCGGAGAAGACGGCCAGCTTCGTCCCGAACGCATTGATCGAATGCGGCTTTCCGTCCAGAAACTGCGAGACCAGCCCCAGGCAGTGCCAGCCACGGGCAAACCGTGTCGGCGGCTTGCCGACATCGATCTCACGCACGCCAGCGCTGGTCGAATCCTTACTCAAATCCGTCACCTCCAGCTACCACTCAGCAAACTAGAACACGTTCCTGATTCCACTGGATCGCTACGTTAAACCCAGGCTACAAAGGCCCAATAGGGACTAATGGCCCTAGTTGCAGCTCGCGCCTGAGCGCAAGGTGATGGGGCGTTGTCATCGCCCGTCCCTGAGAAGCCGAGGAGCGCTCGTCACATGACTCGTCCGAATCTGCCCGAAGGCTTCGATCCGCTCGACGCTGACCTGAATCTCGCGGGCCTTCCCGTCACCGAACTTGCGGAGTTGCGTAAGACCGAACCCGTCCACTGGGTCGACGTCCCCGGCGGCACCGGAGGATTCGGCGACAAGGGCTACTGGCTGGTGACCCGGCATGCCGATGTCAAGGAGGTGTCGAAGCGAAACGACGTCTTCGGAACCTCCCCGGACGGCGCGATCCCGGTGTGGCCCCAGACGATGACCCGCGAGGCGATCGACTTGCAGCGCAACGTGTTGCTGAACATGGACGACCCTCAGCACGCGCGGCTGCGCAAGATCATCTCCCGGGCCTTCACCCCGCGTGCACTCTCGCGGCTCGAGGATGAACTCAACTTCCGCGCGCAGCAGATCGCCAAGAACGCCGTGGCCCTGAGCGCAGGCGATTTCGTCGAGCAGGTGGCGTGTGAGCTGCCGCTGCAGGCCATCGCCGAGCTGCTCGGTGTTCCGCAGGACGACCGCGACAAGCTGTTCCGCTGGTCCAACGAGATGACCGCCGGCGACGATCCCGAGTACGCCGATGTCGATCCGGTCGCATCGTCGGTCGAGCTCATCGCGTATGCCCAGAAGATGGCCGAGGAGCGCGGCAAGAACCCGACCGACGACATCGTCACCGCACTGGTCCAGGCCGATATCGACGGCGAGAAGCTCAGCGACGACGAGTTCAGCTTCTTCGTGATCATGCTTGCGGTCGCGGGCAACGAGACGAGCCGCAACTCGATCACCCACGGCATGATCGCCTTCTCCCAATACCCCGAGCAGTGGGAGCTTTTCAAGCGGGAGCGACCCAAGACCGCCGTCGACGAGATCATCCGTTGGGCCACGCCGGTATCGGCCTTCCAGCGCACCGCCCTCACCGATGTCGAGTTACACGGCGTGCAGATCAAGAAGGGCCAGCGGGTCGTGATGTCCTACCGCTCGGCCAATTTCGACGAGGACGTGTTCGACGACCCGTACAGCTTCAACATCCTTCGTGATCCCAACCCGCACGTCGGCTTCGGCGGCACCGGGGCGCACTACTGCATCGGCGCCAACCTCGCCAGGATGACGATCAACCTGATCTTCAACGCCGTCGCCGATCACATGCCCGACCTCCAGCCGGTCGGCGATCCCGAACAGCTGAAGTCCGGATAGCTCAACGGCATCAAGCACTGGCCTGTCGACTACACCGGCACATAGGTGCTGACTTTCTGGTGACGTCGACGACCGCCCGACTAGCTGTTGCGGGGCGAGACGTTGTTGACGGCTCTCGTCGCGGTTGACATTCAAGTTGGTTGAGGCCCGACGATGTTCGGGTGGCTGACCCAGAGTTGATGTCGATCGGCGTGTTCGCGAAGCTCGCCGGGCTGACCGCGAGCGCGTTGCGGTTTTATGACGACGCAGGCTTGCTTGATCCCGAGCAGGTCGACCCGCTCACGGGGTACCGACTCTATGGCGAGTCGCAGCTCGTTCGCGCCTCGCAGTTGCGTCAGCTGCGTGAGATTGGGATGCCGCTGCCCACCATCGGCAGGTTCTTCACCGCCGGCACCCAAGAGGCGGCGCAGTTGATCGACGATCAAGTCGCCAAGGTCGCCGCGGAGGCAGCCGGGATTCAACGAGCCGCCACGACGCTCAAGGCGTCTCTCGGGGAGCCGGCTCGCCTCAGTATTTGCGCGCTCTCGGGTCCGGTCCTCGCCGCAGCGATCGATCAGGTCGTGACTACCACGATTCACGATCCCGAGTTCCCGGTCCTGAATGGTGTGCGCCTGGAAGCAGATCCAGACGCCATTTCGCTGACGGCGACCGATCGCTATCGCCTGGCCACGCGGACGCTTGTGCCCAACCAACCGCCTGCCGCTTGCTGGGCAGGAACTCTGGCCGCAGACGATCTCCAGACCACAGCCTCGCGACTTCGACGAACCCCGATCGTGACGCTGGAAGCGAGCGAACGGAGCCTCAGCCTGCGCATGGCCGACAGCGCCGTGCTGCACTGCCGCCTGCTGACCGAGACCTTTCCTGACTACCGGCTTCTGGTCAGTTCACTTCCCCCTGTGTCACATCGCGTCAGCGTCGAGAAGCAGGACGTGCTCAAAGCGCTGGAGCAGCAGGTGCCGGAGAAGGTCGGCCTTCGGATGGCGGCCAGCCGGCCGAGCCTCCTACTGCCCGACAGCGCTGTCGAACTCAACGGCACCGTGTCTGGCCCCGACCTGACGCTCTGGTTCGAGCTGACCACGTTGTACCCAGCGGTGAGCCACGCAATTGGCAACGACTTGATGCTCGACCTCCGCGGGCCCGACCAACCGGCCACCGTCCGGTCGGCCGACGACGGTGATTTCACCACGCTCGTCATGCCATGTCGGCATTCTTCGAAGTAGGCCAAGCGATCGTAAGGCGATGGGAGGCCCGGGCGATCTCGGCTGCAACCGCTTTCAGGTTCGCCGGCAGACGTCCCGAAACACGACGCAGTCGGGTCATCTGGGCAAATTTGCGACGGGGCTAATAGGCGTTGTTACAGTGTGCAAGCACTTTGTCGGCTACATCACACTTCGAAGGCGGCCCGCTCGATGTCACAGCCCATCCCTCCCCGTCTGCACAAGGCCAAGGCAGCTGCCACCGCGGCGGCGATCGTCGCCACCACGGCGGCGTTGACCGCAGGTGTTGCGTCCTCCGCGCCGGAGGCGCTCGCGGCCCACAACCGCAGTGTGCAAGCGGATGTCGAGCTGGTCGCCGATGCCGGGCAGATCCCCGACATCGTCGGAATCTACGGAGTGGGCCCGATCTTCTGGACCGCGCAGATCCTCGGGATCACCCCCGAGAACGTGATCAAGGCCGCCGGGGGCTTGACCGGCAACACCGAGCTGGCCAACGTAGCCATCACACTGCTGAACGTTCTGGACAAGATCTCGCCGATCGACGCCGGGGTCAAGGGCCCGATGCCCAGCGACGTGTACAACACCGTCAATGACCTGGACTACACCTTCACCGGGCTTTCCCAGATGTTCGGGCTCGGCGAGAACAATGCCTTCATCAACTGGATCGTCAAACACGCCCCGGTCCTGAATCAGCGCCGCGACATCATCCTGTCCGAGAGCCTGGGCGGTCTCACCACCTCGATGGCCTACCGCGACATGATCAATGCGGTCCAGTCGAATGACCCGAACTGGGATGTCGGGGTGACGGGTCAGTGGCTGATCTTCGTCAACAACGTCAGTCGGCCGGGTGGCGGATTGTTCGCACTGGCAACACCTTTCACCAACCTCTTCGGACTCGACCTCACCACTCCGGATGCGGGCAGCTACACCAATGCCGACAAGACCAAGGTCCTGAACACCTCGATCCTGGATATCACCTGGGCCTACAACCCACTGTCGGATGTGCCCACCACGCTGAACCCGCTGGCCTGGGCCAACTCTCTGGCAGCCGGAGTGTTCCTCACCTACCTGCTCCCAGACGAGGGCAACAACATCGGCAGCCATGTCTTGCCGAAGTTGGGTGCCGGAATACTCGACGGCGTCAAGGTGATGCTGGACCCGACCGGTGGCCAAGGTCTGCAGATGATCCCGGTCCTCGGTGACCTGCTGAAGCTCTTCAACGTGAACGTCCTCAACTACCCCGGCAAGGCCACGTACATCACCTACGACTCGGGCAACCTCCCGTTGCTCGAACCGTTCCGCGTTATCCCGCATCTGGCCAATCTTGTTCCGGGCGTTCATATCCCGACTCCATTGACCGACAGCGTCGAAGATGCGCTGCGGAAGATGGTCAACATGGGCTACCAGGACGTCAACCCCGACACCCTGGAACGCACGTTCGGCGAAGCCGGCGATCAGGCTTACCTGTGGCACTCTCCCCTCACCCCGACGCAGCAGCTGGCCGCCAATCAGGTTGTGTTCAACGCACTGATCGACGGCATTCAGGAGCACGCCCTGAACCCGGAAGCCTGGACCCCGGCGCTTCCGGGTGCCGACTTCAAGCCGATCGTGCAGAACGCGCTGACGGTGGCGGTCGCCAAGGCCATGAGGGATGCGCTCGAAGTCGTCCAGAACGGCGCCAATCCCATGTTCGACGCGGTCGAGAAGGGCCTGGCCCCCGTCACGCACGCGCTCGATGGCATCAACGCTCAGATGGAAACGGCCATCGACAACATGCTCAAGGTCAACGGATCCACGGCCAACAAGCAGTCCGGCAAGCAGGCCATCACGTCCGTCCCGTCGGGCGACAACGTGCTGAAGACGCTCAGCCTCGAAGCCCCCGCCGCCGACATTGAAGGCACCGACGCCAAGGCCAAGGACGCCGACACCGGCGCCAAGCCCGCTCCCGGCAAGGATGTCCTCAAAGCTCTTGGTGTGGACAAGGACTCGCTGCAGAAGACGGCGAGCTCCCGGACGAAGGCCCGCCACGCCGCTGACGCCGGCGATCCCGTCAAGAAGTCCGTCCAGGAGACCGTCGCCAAAGTGCGCGGTGCGGTCGACGATGCCGCCAAGGACATCAAGGACGCCACCAGCGGCATGAAGAAGGATTCGAAGAAGGCGAAGCAGCCCCAGACCAAGAAGGTCAAGGCCGAGAAGAACGAGAAGTCGTCCGACGCGGCCGCGTAATCGCTGACACCCCCGGTGACGCGTCGGTAGCGTGGCCAATATGCCACGCACTGTGCTCGTCACCGGGGCGACCGGCACTCTCGGCCACCACGTGGTGCCTGAGGCGACCGCGGCCGGTCATCAAATCCGCGCACTGAGCCGTCAGGACCGGGTTGGATACACGGGCGTGCATTGGCACCAAGCCGACTTGCTCAAGCCCGACGGTCTGGATGTCGCACTCGACGGCGTGGACGTCGTCGTCCATTGCGCGACTCAAGCCGCCGGCAGTAAGGACATCAGGGCGGCCCGGAACCTGATCGAAGCTGCGCGACGCAAGGGCGTCGGGCACCTCATCTATATCTCGATCGTCGGGATCGACGACATCCCGCTTCCCTATTACAAGACCAAGTTGCGGGTCGAGCAGGCGCTCGAGACGTCCGGTGTCGGGCACACGATCCTGCGCGCCACCCAGTTCCACGAGCTAATCGAAAAGACGTTCTCGGTGCAGCGGTTCTCACCCTTTTTGTGGACGCTGCGCGACGTCCGATTCCAGCCCATCGACACCCGCGATGTGGCCACCCGACTGGTTGCATTGATCGATACAGAGCCGGCCGGACGGGTGCCCGACATCGGCGGCCCCAGCGTCCACAGTCACCCAGAATTGGGACAAATGTATCTCTCAGCACACAACAGCGTGCGTCGCGTGGCCAGATTCACCCTCCCCGGCCGCATCGTCGGCGGTTACAGGTCGGGAGCCAATCTGACCCCGGAAAACGCGGTCGACGGTGCATCGTTCCAGGACTATCTGGGCGCCGGCGGATAGATCGCCTACGCCGAACAGGGTTCACTGTCGCAACCATGGCGACACAGTTCGGCCATCGGTCTTGCATGTGACAGCGATCGTCGTAGGCTCGACACCGATGAGCACTTCAGCGCCGCAGGGCAGGTCGATGCGCGCTGCCGACACCGACCGCATTCAGGTGGCGCAGCTGCTCACTGATGCTGCCGCCGCGGGCCGGCTGCCGATGCCTGAGTACGAGGACCGGCTGGCAAAGGCTTATGCGGCTGAGACCTACGACGATCTGGCGCGGCTGAGTCGCGACCTCCCCGGCGCCGTGAACTGTTCGGCCGGCCACTGTCGCCCCGCCCCCTCGACGGTGCTGCTGGCGATCTTGAGCGGGTTCGAACGCCGCGGCCGGTGGAACGTGCCGAAGAAGCTGACGACATTCGCACTCTTCGGCGGCGGCGTGGTCGATCTGCGCTACGCGGATTTCACCGCGCCCGATGTCGAGGTCCGCACCTATTCGATCTTCGGCGGACAGACCATCCTGGTGCCACCCGAGGTGAATGTGGATGTCGATGGCATGGGCGTGATGGGGAACTTCGATGACAGCGTCGACGGGGCGGGCACGTCCGGGGCGCCGCGTGTGCACATCCGCGGTTTCTCGCTGTGGGGCAGCGTCAGCGTCAAACGCAAGAAGCGCCGTAACCAGACCGATTGAGCGCGGCCCTCACGGGCCTGACACCAAGGCAATAAAGAACGGGCGGGCCCGAAGGCCCGCCCGTCTCTGTGTCCAACGATCAGTGGTTGCAGCTTGAGGCGGCGACGCAGGTCAATGACTTGTTGGCGTTGGAAGGCTTCGCGCTCGAGGCGTTGACAGCCGATCCCGAAATCGCCTTCGGCAGGGTGCCCGGCAGGTCCTTCTCGTCCGGGAGGATCTTGTTGCCGAGGTACTGGTTCGAGTACTTCTGCGTCTCGTTGTAGTAGTACTTGCCGGCGTTGACGTTCAGCTCGCCCTGGATCGCACCGTTGGTGCCCTTGCTGGGATCGGCGTAGTTCCCGGTGCCGAAGTTGGTGTGGTACACCTCGCCCAGCGGGCTGTCGTCGAGCGTCTTGTTGACGCCGGGCGTCTGGTTGAACACCTTGTCGCCGACGGCCTGGGCCGCCCGGACTCCCGGCGCGGGGTTGTCGAACGCGGGCCTGCCCACCGCGTTACCCGACGCGCTGGAGTCAGCGGATGCCAGCCCTGTCGGCAAAGCCACCGCCAACGCACCGCCCGCGATGACACCCCCAACCAACGTCCGCGTCCGCACCGACCGCTCGGACAACTTCCGATGTTTTGCCATGCCTGTTACCTCTCGTGAGTGGCGTTGCGCCGCAGCTAAATTCGGGCCGCGCAGCTGACATTGCCACCGGCCCGCCAGCGAACCTAAGGCACCTCGGGCGCCAGCGATAGGTAGTGGCGACGTTGTTCATTTGCTGTTCGGCACATGATCACGAGAATTCACAGCTCGTCCACAGTGGTCCTCAAGGTACGTGAAAACGCAACGGCCCCCTCCGTTTTGGAGGGGGCCGTTACGTGAACTCAGGCGCTACTAGTCCTTGTTGTCCTTGGTGCCCTTGTTGTCTTTGGTGTCGGTGTTGCCGGCCTTGGCTCCGGAGGAGTCGCTGCCGGTGTCGGACTTGGCGGTCTCCTGCTTGCCCGCACCGGCCTTGGTCGTGGGCTTGAAGGCCTTCTCGAGATTCTTCGTGGCATTCTCGACGAACTTCTCGCCGGCCGACTTCTTGCGCTCGGTGGTGCGCGACTTGGGAGCGAACTTGTTCGGGCTCTTGCTGGCGACCCCCGCCGAACCCGTGTCAGCAGACTTGGTCGAACCCGCATCAGCAGACTCGGTCTTACCGGCGTCAGCAGACTCGGTCTTACCGGACTGCGCCTCGGACTCCTCCTGCGCCGCAGTCTCTTTGACGTCCTTGACCTCTTTGACCGTGGTGCTGGGCGTCAGGTCCAGACCCAGGTCCAGCTTCGGCAGCTTGGGGAGCTCGAACTTCGGAGCGTCAGGCTTCGGCACCTCGACGGCCGGGGTGACGGGGTCGGTGGCGCCCTCGACGACGGTGTCGTCGACCGTGGTCTCTTCCTTGAGGTCGACAGCCTTGACGAGCTTGGGCTCGGCGGGTGCCTCGAGCTGCTCAACCAGCTTCTTGAACGGCGACTCGAAGTTCGTCGGCAGGCTCAGGAGCTTGCTGACGTTCGGCAGGGTGGTGGAGCTGACACCCGACTCGGTTTCCGTCTTTGTCGTTGCCTCGGTCTCATCCTGCGCCGACAGCAGGCTGAAGGTGTTGGCCTTTTCTTCTTCCGGCGGGGCCGTCAACGCTTGCACGGTTTCCACGACGTACTTGACGACGCCCGTGATGCCATCGGTGTAGAAGGTGCCGTTGAGCCCCTTGACCCATTTGCCCACGGCGGTGTCCGGCAGGTTGTCGTTGATCACGCTGTAGACCACATAAGCGGCCCCGCCCGCGAAGAATTCGTCCACTCGCTTCGACAGCTGCAGCCGTCCGGTGGGATCGAACCCGTCGACGACGGCAGCGGCGATCACTGAACCGAGATAAGCGAAGGCTGTGGTGCCGCCCTCGAAGAAGATGTTGTCCAGATCGCCCACCGGCAGGATGTTGTCGCTGAGGTAGTAGGCCAGACCGGTGAAACCGTCATGGCACGCCGCGCCGGTTGCAGAGCAGTTGCCGGGATCGTAGACGTTTTCCAGGGACTTGTTGCCGGCCGCGTCGTAGAACTGGACCTTCTCGCCCATGTCGCCGACCGTGGCGCGGACGAGGTGACCATCCTTCTCGACGTAGAGGGCTTTGCCATTCGCGTCGAACAGTTCTGTCCCAGCCGGGGTCTCGGCCTTCGGATCTACGAGCTTGCCGTCCACAACGACGTAGCCGGCGGTGGGGACGGGAACATAGCCCTGGTAGTAGTAGCCGCCATAGCCATCGCCGAACGCCCCGAGGGCACCCTGCAGCGAAAGCGCCACCAGGTTGATCTGTTCCGCCGTCAGAGTCCGTTGCGCAGGAGCTTCTATGGCCGACGATGCCACCGTGATCTCGTCGCGGGGAACGAACAGCGCAGGGGTCCCGGCAACAAGCGCGCCAGCGCTGAGGAGGGCGACGCCAGTGGTGACAAGCGGACGGACTGCCATATGGGTGTGGCCCCTTTATCTCGTGCGTGAGCTGGATCCGTGAGAATCCGTGCAGGTACCTGCGTAGAACCTTAAAAGTCCTTGAGAAGGGTAATTCCCGTCACGACCTCCCGCAACCTTCATCTGCGGGGGCAGGAGCCACGGACGCACCACCGCAAGCACTCCATTGGCGACGCGACTCTGACAAAAATTTCGATGCACAACGGGACATTCCCGACCGGTGCATCGTCAGCTAATTTCGAATCCCGTTGCAGCCGGGCTCACTGTGCGCAAAGGCGCGGGTTACCGCCTGAGGAATCCGTGGCACACCCACCGCACGTGCGACCCCGGCACACTCGCGGATACGAGCGTGCCGGTTCTGCGGAGACGCCGCGACGAGTCCACCCATTTTCCTAGGTCAGCCCACCCGAAGCCGGTACCGATCGTTGCCGATCGCATCGCCGCTCGACGCGAGCCCCGCCCGGTGTCGCGCCCGCGTCGCCGCTGCGGCAGACCACGCCCGCGGGCCGGCCAATTACCCCCGGGATGCCGCCTTCCCGCACGCCGCGAAAACGGTGACCGCGGCCGCCATTGATTCAAATTGGCACCGCAGGGAAAGGACGGCAACCGGGGATGGGGCGGACACCCCGTTACACATAAGTCAATAAACCGAGGTCACAGGCCCGTAGCGAACACCTCAGGCGCCTTCAGAGCATGAGAGAAACCTGAGATCGCGTTCAGCGGCGGGACCCGTTGACTGTCGTCGGTATCGACGCCGACTCGCGGAGACAGGGCTACTTGTCGCCGCTGTCTCCCTTGTCGTTGTCCTTGTCCTTGCCGGCGCCGGTGGCATCGTTGAAGGCCTTGTCGAGCTTCTTGAGGAACTTGCTGCCGTTGGACTCACCCTTCGGCCCGCCGTCCCCGAAGAGAATCGTCGGCGTGACCTTGTTGCCGCCCTTCGGGTCGGAGCCCTTGTTCGGGTTTTCTTCCGCCGCAACCTCTTTGTCCCGGACCGTGCTCTTGGGGGTGAAGTCGGGCTTCGTCTCTGGCGCCTTCAACTCGGGCGCTTTGAACTCGGGCGCCTTCGGTAGCTCGAACTTCGGAGGCTCCGGCGTCGGAAGCCCGGCAACCAATGGGGCGGCTCCGCCCTCGCCCGGGTTCTCGGTGCCATTGACCACGTCTTGTTCGGTGACGTCAAGATTCTTGACGAGCTTGGGCTCGACAGGGGCCCCCAGCTGCTCCGTGAACTTCTTCCACGGCGACTCGACGTCGAGCTTCGGCGTCGGCAAGCTCAGAAGCTTGCTGAAGTTCGGCAGGCCGGTGGAGGTGGGGGTGGACTCCGTCGTGGTCTTGGCGAGCATCAGGGTGTTCTCATTGACCGGGTCGAGAGTCTGAACCTGATCCCCTGCCGGTCCGAGCGGATTGATGGCGTTCGGGTCAGGCGTCGGAGTGCCCTGCACGATGGCGTCCACCACGTAGGTGAACGCTGCGTAGATGCCGGTGTTGGTGCCGTATCCGAAGAAGAAGGAGTTGGTCACGCCGTAGGCGTAACCGTCCTGCGGCAGGTTGTCGAGCAGCAGATTGCCGACCAGTTTCGTTGCGCCACCGTCGAAGAAGTCGTTGACTCGCTTCTCCAGATCTAGACGCGGCACGACCTGGTCGATTGCATGGGCCACCGTAGCCAGCGCAACCTGCGCGAGCTCGGTGAAGCCGCCCTCGAAGAAGATGTTGTCCACGTTGCCCAGCGGCAGCAGTTCATCGCTGAGGTAGTACGCCAACCCGGTGAAGCCCTTTTGGCAGACCGCTCCGGTGGCCGTGCAGTCGCCGGGTGCGTCCTGTAAGGCCGGGGCGCCGCTGTTGTCGTAAAACTGGATGGGATCGCCCGCTGGACTGAGATCTCCGGTCGTCGCGGGCGTCACCCCGTTTTGCAGGAAGAGCTGGTTACCCGCCGCGTCGTACAGCGGGGCGTTCCCGCCCGGGACGTATTGGGCAGGAGTTTGCCCATTCGGGTCGAGGTAGGCAGTTGCGGGGACTTGACCCGGGGGTGCGTAGCCGCCATAGCCCTGGGTAAATGCCTGCCACGCACCCTGCAGCGACAGCGCGAGCAGATTGATCTGCTCCTGCGTCAACTGGGTCGGCGCCAGCGCAGTCGGGGCAGCGACGGTGACCTGGTCACGCGGTACGAACAACGCCGGAGTCGCGGTAATGAGAGCTGCCGCGCTCAGGAGCGCGGCACCGGTCGTGACAAGCGGACGTACAGCCATGCGGTGAGCCCCTTAGCTAGAGGACGAAACGGCCGTTCCCGAGAATCCGCACCTGCGCCGGCGGCAACTTAGAAACTGCTGAGAATGCTATGGGTCAGTTTGCTCTCCTGCAACCGATAAACGCTGCCAAAAAATAATCAATCCGGCGGCCGCAGCCCGCAATCAAGATCGCCGGATTGCCACCCAATTGGGCGATATCTTCGGCCAGCCCGTTCCACGTATGTCAACACCCCGGGCGCCCGCCTCGCGGCGTTGGGCCGCACATTTCCGCCACTGACCAAGTTCGCAGGTCAGAGCGATATCTATCCAACGATTCCGAGCCGAACCGCTGGGCCCGGTCGATCACCAGCCGCCCAATTTATTGCCAATGCAATGAATTGAAGCAGCCACTCCGGCACGCCTGATCATTGTTGCAGTACGCAATAGTTGTAGCGCCGAAGGCTGATTACACGCTCCACGGCGGCTCCGGTTATTGCCAATGCAAAGAAAAGGGGTTCCATTGACCCGTTGAATAATTTGCGGGCGTGTTACGGCATTGTTCCGAGCCGGGTATTTCCTCAGCTGGGGGTTGAAGCGCGGTCGCCTTCCGACGGTTCTGACCCCGGCGTCCTCGCGGCGCCCTCGCCGCGCAGCTTCTTGGTCCAGGCCCGCACTCCGTCGAACACCGGCTCGCCCGGCAACGCGGCTGCTCGCCGCGGGCCCGCGGCATGGTCACGGCCCAGCGCTTTCGGGGAGAAGTCCGGGCTCTTGCGCAGCAACGGACGCGTCGCCGGCACACGAACCTCCGCCGGCTCGGGTGACGGCCTGGCCGCGGAGCCGCCGTCGCGCAGGATGTTCGCACCCTCCTCGATCCCGGCGGTGAAGTCGTGGACGAAGCGCTCGGTTTCCGCGCGCGTCGGGATCAGTCGGGCCGGGGTGTACTTCTGCGGGTTGGCCAACGGGTCGTTGTCGGGGTAGCCGTAATCGACCACGGCCCGCAGCGCGGGGGTGGCCGCGTCGGCCAGCCGGTTGCCCGGCTCCCCGAACGCCCGCAGCGGTGACACCAGCGGCAGGTTCTCGGACTCGTAGCCGACGTAAGTGGTGTCGTCGACCTTGCTGATCGACACGGTGCCGTCGGCCGTCTGGCGCACGACCGTACCGCCCGAGTCCAGCGTTTCCTGGCACGTGGCGTCGCAATCACGAACGTTGCCCTCGGCGTCGATCGGGAAATCCAGGCTGTCCTGGTTGAGCCGTCGATCGAGATAGGCCATCAACGAGTTGGCCATCGCGGGTGCGTTCCACAAGTACGCCGGGATGTTGGAGTTGATGTCGTACTCGTAGACCACGTTGACCACGGGCACACCCGGGTCCGTCGGCGTCGGGATCGGGTTCACCCCGATTGCCGCGAAGAACGGCAGGCGCGTGCCGAATCCGCCGTTGGGGCTCGCCACGTTGTTGTCGAGGACATACAGAGCGGGCTGGGTGACCACCGGATCGTGGGTCAGCTTGCCGTATGTCAGCAGCAGGCTCGCGTTGGCCGCGCCCCAGCCCGAGGACAGCACCACATTGTTATCGTCACCGCTGTTTTCCCGGATGGCCTGATAGATCCCGAACGGGCCGGTGAAGAAGTTCGCGACAACCGGCTCGTCCCACACCTGCCGGTACAGCCCGCCATAGAAATCCGCGACGCCGTCACCGCCGGGGTTCGTCGAACTCGCACCGATGACGAGCGCCGACAATTGCACCGCGGTCATCGGCTGCGTGACCCCCAGCGCAGCCACCGTCGCCAATGCCATCCCGGCCAGAAGAGATGCCGGCAAAACACGTCCGCCCCAGCGTTGTGTCATGCCGTCGCCTCTCAGCCCATTTCGAATGAGCAGAAGCTACCCGACGGCAAACGACAACATCAGCAAATGCGGGCTAGCGGGGCATGGCTATGCGCATCCCGGCCAACATCACCTGAGCGTCGGCCATGTAGGTCTCGTTGTTGGGTGCCGTGCTCTGCGCGAGCGCCACCACGTTCCACACCTTCGACCCGAGCGGCACCATCACCGTCACCGCGGTCACGTAGATCGTCTTGCCACCTTCGCCGGGCGGCACGGTGTAGTTGGCCATCAACGCCGGGAACCCACAGATCTCGGCAGGTACCTGGGTGATGTTCTGTCCGCCACCGACTTCGAAGCCCTGGACACTGTCGTTCAGCAGATCCTTGGGCGACCTGTCGCCGTCGGTCGCATCCCCGGTGGCCACCGACACGGCGGGATTCGTCACGCCGTCACTGAGCGATACATTGCGAAGCACCAATTTGACTGCGTCCTTGGCCAACTCAGGCACCGGTTCCCAGCCCGGCGGCTGCGCGATGCGCACCCTGGGCTCGTCGGGAGCGGTCCCCGATAGCTCGATCCAGCGATCCGAATGCAGCTGCTCGCACGCCTGGGCCTTGTAGCCGGGCGATCCGGGCGCCGTCGGATCGGCCGAACCCGTCGAGTGCGCGGACGGTTCGAACCCGGCCGTCGCCGTGCCCTCCGTCGTCTGCGTACACCCGCTGAGAATCAGTCCGGCCGCCACCACGGCCACACCCGCGACTCGCTTCATTTCCCCCATCGCAAACTGAGACTACGCGAGCGCATTTCACGCCGAGTGCGACGCAGGGGTCGCTCCGCCGCGTTGCCGGCGACATCCGCATCGCACTCGGTGCGGCGAGGTCTCAGCGTCGCCTCGAGTGCAGGTAGTCGCCGACCACCGCTGCGCCCAGGCCGTCGAGATCGGGCACCACCACACGGCCCTGCACCCGCCGGGCAACCTGATCGATGAACCGGGCCAGGCCGGGATCGGTGCCCAGCCGGAAGATCGTCACCTGTGCGCCGAGGCGGGCCACCTCGTCGAACCCCCGGACGGTGTGAGCGATCGTGCGCGGGTGTGGCGGGTAATCGAAGAAGACTTCCGGCGGCTGAGCCGCCGAGTTAGGCCCGGGCCGTTCTCCGTATCCCTCCAGGTGCGCGGTGGGCTCACCATCGGTCACCACCAGCACGACCGGTTGGGCGTTCGGATGACGACGCAGATGCCGGGTCGCCAGGGCCAGCGCATGGTGCAGATTGGTGCCCTGCTCGTACACACCCTCCAGCCCGGTCAGCTCACCCGCGGTCACCGTGCGCGCGTACCGGCCAAAGGCGATGATCTGCAACTCATCTGAGCGGAACCGGGTGCTCACCAGATGGTTGAGCGCCAACGCCGTACGTTTCATCGGCAGCCAGCGGTTCTCCATCACCATCGAGAACGAGGTGTCCACCAACAGCGCCACGCAGGCCTGAGTGCGGGTCTCCGTCTCGGAGATCTCCACATCCTCGACCGCGAACCGAATGGGCCGTTCCACGATCCCGGTCCCGGCCTGGCGCAGCACGGCGTTGGTCACCGTGCGGGTGACGTTCCACGGCTCGGTGTCGCCGAACTGCCAGGGCCGGGTGGCCCCGGTCAGCTCCCCGGCCGCACCGGCCCGGCGGGTGTCGCGTTCCCCGTGCCGACCCGAAAGCTGTTGCGCCACATCACGCAGCGCGGTCTGGCCGAGCTGGCGCATGGCCTTGGGCGACAGCCGCCATTGGCCGTCGGAGCCGCGGTCGATGAAGCCCTGGTTCACCAGGGCCTTCTCGAGCTCGGACAAGGTGCGGGCATCGATCGCGGCGTCGTCACCGAGTTGACGGGCCAGCGCCTCGAGGTCGACGTCGTCCATCGACGCCCCGGAATAGCTCTGCGACAACGCGTCGGCCAACTGCTCCAGCTCGGCGATGTCGGACAACGCCTGGGCGCCCTCCCCCATGCCGAGCGGATCGCCACCGGAAAAGCGCTCCGAACCGGTCCAATCCTCGCCCGGCCGGGCGTCCTGCAGGTGCGCGTCGAGCCGGCCCAGCGCATTCATCAACGACGGCGAACCAAAAGCCTGCTGCGCCAGAGAATCCAGCTCGGCACGCTGCTCGGCCGACAGGCTGTTGCGGAACCGCTGCGCGGCGGCGGCCCGCTTGGCCAACGAGTCCAGCAGCTCGTCGATGTTCTGCGGGCCCTCCGGGAAGAACTCGCCGTGCCTGTCCATGAAGTCTTGAAAATCCTGCGGGGTATCCTCACCGCGGGCGTGCTTGTCCAGTAGATCGTTGAGGTCGTCGAGCATGTCGTTGACCCGCTGCCGATCCTCGTCGGTGGCGTTCTCCAACGCCTCCTTCATGCCGGCGAAACGTTGATCCAGCATCTCCCGGCCGAGCAGATCCTTGATCTGCTCGTACTTCTGCCGCGCCTCGGGGCTGCGCCAGTCGTAGTCGGCCAGTTCCTGAACGGCTTTGGCCGGCGACGGCGAGAGCGCCTCCATCTGCAGCTCGCCGAACCGCGCGTCGTCGTCGAGTGCGCGGGCCAGCTCCTTGCGCTCGGCCAGCACGGCCTCGTCGAGCAGCTTCTTGATCTCCTGCAACGTGCCGTCAAGGTTGTGTCGCTGCAACAGCTCCCGGCGCTTCCGGTTGGCCTCGGCGGCCAGCCGGTCGGTGCCGCGCATCCCCTCGGTGCCGCGACGCATCAGCTCGGAGAGGGCGCGGCGCGGCGAGCTGCCCTCCATGACGCTCTGACCGATCTGCTCGAGGGCGTCACGCAGATCGATCGGAGGTGCCAGTGGGTCGGGGCCACCGGTGTATCGCGAATACCGCGAGGTGTGCCCGTGCGCCCGACCGGGATCAGCCATAGACCGTCTCGCCCTCCCCCGTCACCTTGTCCACACGCTTGGCCAGATACAGCGCCTCCAAGGCCAATTCGACCGCTGCGGCCCGCTCACCGACCGACACCGCCCCCAACCTGGAGGCGAGCGTATCGACGACGGCCAGATCCGGCAGCGCGGCCAGGACGTCCTTGGCCGAAACCCGCTCACCGGTAGTCACCGGCGAGCCCTCCTCGACCGCGGCCACCAGTGGGGCGACGTCGATGCCGCCCAGCAGCCGCTGTGCGGTGTCAGCGGTGGCACGTCGCAGCAGGTGCTCCAGCACCGCCTGCTCACGCCCCTCCTCGCCCGTCTCGAACTCCAATTTGCCGCGCAGCACGTCGATCACGGTGGCCAGGTCAACCACCCGGGCCACCGGATCGTCCTCGCCGAGGATCGCCGAGCGGTGCCGCGCCGAGGCCGCCACCGTCTCGGCCGCGGCGATCGCGAACCGGGCCGACACACCGGAACGCTGGTCGATCGAGCTCGATTCACGCAGATTGCGAGCGAACCGGGCCAGCACACCGAGCAGGTAATCCGGGACCTCGGCAGCCAACTGGGCCTCCTGGCGGATCACCCCGATCTCGTCCTCGATCTCCAGCGGGTAGTGCGTACGGATCTCGGCGCCGAACCGGTCCTTGAGCGGGGTGATGATCCGGCCGCGGTTCGTGTAGTCCTCGGGGTTGGCGCTGGCCACGACGAGCACGTCCAGCGGCAGCCGCAACGTGTAACCGCGGACCTGAATGTCGCGCTCCTCCATGACGTTGAGCATCGACACCTGAATACGCTCGGCGAGGTCGGGCAGCTCGTTGACGGCCACGATGCCGCGGTGTGCCCGCGGGATCAGCCCGTAGGCGATCGTTTCCGGGTCACCGAGGCTGCGGCCCTCGGCCACCTTGATCGGGTCGATGTCGCCGACCAGATCGGCCACGCTGGTGTCCGGGGTGGCCAGCTTCTCCGTGTACCGCTCACTGCGGTGACGCCACTCGATCGGCAGATCGTCGCCGGAATCGGCGGCCCGGCGGATCGACTCCGGTGTGATCGGGCTGTACGGGTGCTCGCCCAACTCGGACCCGGCGATCACCGGCGTCCACTCGTCGAGCAGCCCGGTCAACGCACGCAACAGCCGAGTCTTGCCCTGGCCGCGCTCACCGAGCAACACCACGTCGTGCCCGGCGATCAGGGCCCGCTCCAGCTGCGGGATCACCGTGTCCTCGAATCCCAGGATGCCCGGCCACACGTCGCGACGATCCGCGAGTGCAGACAGCAGGTTCTCTCGAATTTCGGCTTTGACGCCCCGCTCACGATGGCCCGAGGCACGCAGCTCACCGACGGTACGAGGCAGATCGCCGGAGCCGGCTGGCCGGCGACCATCGTTTTTGGGTTGGCTCACCACTCCACGCTACGACTGAACACGCGCGCGCACATCGCCACCCGCCAGAATCACGACCCGCCGCGTGCGGCCACAGCCGGACATAGTCGTTGTCCGAGCGGCGCGACCGGTAGTCTGCGCTCCATGCCGTTGGCTAGCGGTCAGGAATTCGCAGGGTTCACCATCGTCAGGTTGGTGGGCACTGGTGGCATGGGCGAAGTCTATCTGGCGTCCCACCCGCGGTTACCCCGCGAGGACGCCCTCAAAGTGCTGCCCATCAGCGTCAGCTCGGACAATGAGTTCCGGCAACGATTCATCCGCGAGGCGGATATGGCCGCCACCCTGTGGCATCCCCACATCGTCGGCGTGCACGACCGCGGCGAGTTCGAGGACCGGCTGTGGATCTCGATGGACTACGTCGACGGACACGACGCCGCCAAGCTGCTGCATGATCAGTACCCCAAGGGCATGCCGGCCGAGGACGTCATCGAGGTCGTCACCGCCGTCGGCGACGCGTTGGACTACGCGCATCAACGCAAGCTGCTGCACCGTGACGTCAAGCCGGCCAACATCTTGCTCACCAGCAAACAGGGCGCCAAGCGCCGCATCATGCTGACCGACTTCGGCATCGCGCGGCGCGCGGACGAGGTCAACGGACTCACCTCGACCAACATCACCGTGGGTTCGATGTCCTACACCGCGCCCGAACAGTTGATGGGCCAACCCCTTGACGGTCGAGCCGACCAGTACTCACTGGCCGCGACCGCCTACCGCCTGTTCACGGGTACCCCGCCGTTCGCACACAGCAACCCGGCTGTGGTGATCAGCCACCACCTGAACTCCCCGCCACCCAAGCTTGCCGACACGAAACCCGAACTGGCCGTGTTCGATTCGGTGATGGCGAAGGCACTGTCCAAGGACGCCAAGGACCGTTACGACACCTGCCACGACTTCGCCGTCGCCCTCGCCGAGGCGGCCACCGGAACCACCCCCGAGGTGCGCACCCCGGCACCCGCTCACGAGCCGGCGCCACCGACCACCCCGTTGATCATCCCGAAGCCGGCGAACCCGCCGGCCGCCCCGCTCTCGCCGTCGAACCCGCGGGCTGCATCCCCGTCGGAACCGCCGGTGTTCACCTCGTCGTGGGCGGGCAACGAAATCTCCTCCCGCAAACCCGTTGCGGGCGGTGCGCCAGTCGGGATGCAAGGCCCCGCCGGGCCGTCAGGGCCCGTTGGGCCGCCGGCAGGACCGGTCGGGCCGCCACAACAGCAGACCAACTTCGGACCGCCTCCGTTGCCGCACAACCCGATCCCGAAGAAGTCGAACAACCGGCGCAACATCATCGTGGCCGCCGCCGCAATCGGTGCGGCGGTTCTGCTCGTCGGCGGCATCACGCTGGCAGTGACTGCCGGCGACGACAACAGCAACGGCGGCGGGGGCGAGACCACCTCCGCGGTCGCCACGGATACATCCGACCCGGAAACCACCACCGCTCCGAAACCACCGGGGCACGCCTTCACCATCGCCGACTACATCAAGCAGAGCGGCATCGTCGAAACGCCCGTCCACCGCGGCGAGCCGGGCGCACCGGTGTTCACCATGCCGACTCCGCCCGGATGGATCGACGCCGGTCCCCGCACCCCGGCCTGGGCCTACTCGGCGATCGTGAACGACCCCGCGAACCCGACCGAGCCGCCGTCGGTCGTCTCGCTGATCTCCAAGCTGGCCGGTGACGTCGACGCCAACAAGCTGCTCGAGTTCGCCCCCAACGAGCTGCAGAACCTGGCCGACTACAAGTTCAGCGGTGACGTGACCCGTGGCGAGATCAGCGGGTTCCCCACCGTGCACCTGGCCGGTACCTATGCCAAGGGCGGCCAGCGTCGCGCGATCACCCAGACCACTGTCGTGATCCAGGCGCCCGGCAGCGTCTACGTGCTGCAGATCAACGCCGACGCCAACGAGCGCGACAAGACGACGTTGACCGACATCAACAAGGCGATCGAGGCCCAGGCCACCATCGTCATGCCCTGAGTCGGGTCTGAACCGGGTGCGTTCAGGTACCCGGTACCCTGGGTATCGTGAATTCGCTCGATTGGCGTAGCCGGCCCACCACCGTGCACTTCGGCCCCGCATCTTTGCAGTCCAGGGCACTCGGCTGGACCACCGCGATCTTCGTCCGTCCATTGCTGGGCCTGCTGACCCTGATCGGAATGGGCATCAACCGCGTCGCCCCCGCCCTGCTGCAGCGCGCACACCTCGACGTCATCGACCGGCCCCTGCGGGTCATCAAGCCGCTGCCCGGCACCGAGGTGACACCGGTGGCGCTGCCCAACTGCCCGGCCGAATGGGTGATCGCCCCCGAGGCCCGCGACTCCGATCTGGTGATCGTCTACCTGCACGGCTCGGCGCTGGTGACCCTCGGCCTGAACTCGCACCGCCGCTTCGTGTCGAAGCTGTCTGCCAGCACCGGGGCACGCGTGCTCAACGTCGGCTACCGACTGGCCCCGCAGGCCGACATCGACGATGCCGTCGCCGACGGGCTCGACGGCTACCGCTTCGCACTGTCGCTCGGGTTCGCACCCGATCGGATTGTCCTGGCCGGTGATTCAGCCGGTGGCCTGATGGCCGCCGACACCGCGTTGGCCGCGCGCGACGCCGGACTGCCGGTCCCCGCCGGGCAGGTACTGCTCTCCCCGTTGACCTCGTCCGACATGGATCTGAAATACCGTGCCCTGCAAGAGCATCGCGACGTGCTGTTCCCGTTCATGACCGTGAAGTTCATCTACGACGTGTTCGCCACGGTCAACGGCACCCGGCCGACTCCGGTGATGCCGCCCGAGGCGGACCTGCACGGACTCGGGCCGTTCCTGTTCCAGGTCGGCACGCACGAGATGCTGCTCAACGACACCTTCGCCCTCGCCGACAAGCTCCAGGCCAGCGGTGTTCCCGTGTGGATTCAGGTGTGGGACAGGGCAATGCACATGTTCCAGCTGAGCTTCGACATCAACCCCGATGCGCGACACGCGGTCGAGGAGATCACGTCGTTCATCGAGTACGCGACCACCGAGGTCGAGGACGAGGCCAGCGCGTAGGGGGTTGGCGTTGCGGCCTGACGTCGGGGTCTCCCCTGCGCGTTCCCTTGCGCTTGCCTTGCGCTTCTCCCTCCACGCCGTTTTCTACCCCTGCGTCGTAGGCCGCGTGGGTTAGCGACCCTGATGTAGAAAACGGCGTCGGTGCCTTTTTCCCTCCACGCCGTTTTCGACGCCTGCGTCGTAGACCGCGTGGTTCAGCAACCCAGGTGTAGAAAACGGCGCCGGTGTCTTTCCCTGTGCGCCGCGCATTCCGCGCCATCCACAGCGCACGGTTCATCCACAGCCTCAGCTGAGACGCATGCCGGCGCCGTCAATCCGTCGGTCGCGCTGCTGATCGTCGTGGTCCATGAGCTTCCCATTAATCGGACCGGAAGCGGTCGCGGCCGGCAGCCTCACCCCGGGCCAACTGCGATGGCGATACGCCCCGGCGCATCCACGCGTCTACCTGCCGAAGGGCGCCGTTCGAACCCTGAAGGCCAACACCATGGCGGCATGGCTGTGGACTGGCCGTCGCGGGATCATCGCCGGCCGGGCAGCCGCAGCTCTGCACGGTGCGCAATGGGTCGACGACGATGCCCCGGTGGAACTGATCATGGAGCACGAGCGTCGCAGGCCCGGCATCATCGTGCGCGAGGAACGCATCAGGCCCGACGAGATTTGCCGGATCGGCGATTTCAGCGTGACCACACCGCTACGCACCGCGCTTGATCTCGCGCGTTTCCTTCCCCGTGACGACGCGGTCGCCCACCTCGATGCGCTGGCCATCGCCACAGCCGTCGACGCCGGGCAAGTGCTCGAATTGGCCGGCAGGTATCGCGGGCTACGTGGAATACGAAGCGCCCGTACAGCACTCGATTTGATGGATGCCGGTGGGCAATCTCCGCGGGAGACCTGGCTGCGGCTGCTTCTCATCGACGCGGGCTATCGGCGTCCGCGTACGCAGATCCGGGTGACCGACGGCTTCAATGAGGCGTTCCTCGATATGGGCTACGACGACGTCAAGGTGGGCTTGGATTACGAAGGTAAACACCACGCCACGGACCGTTCGCGTGTGGTGCGCGACATCGGCCGCAATGAGCTCATCGAACGCGAAGGCTGGATAGACATCCGTGTCGTGGTCGAACACAGCAGGGCGTTCATCCTGCACCGGGTTCGAGAGGCATTTGCCCGGCGTGGTGGTTCACCGTTTTCTACCTCCGGGTCGTGACGACGTAATCATCACAGCCCAGGGGTAGAAAACGGCGAGCACAACTAGTGCGCGCGACGCCGCTTTCTACGCCAGGGTCGCTAAACCACGCGACCTACAACCCTGACGTAGAAAGCGGCGGGCCAAATAGGCGGTGCACCGGGCCAATCGATTGAGACCGAAGAAACTAGTGCGCGAAATGCCTTGCACCGGTGAGGTACAGCGTGATGCCAGCGGCCTCGGCAGCAGCGGTCACCTCGGCGTCACGTACCGAGCCACCCGGGTGCACGATCGCCTTGACGCCGGCATTCGTCAGCGTCTCCAAGCCGTCGGGGAACGGGAAGAATGCGTCGGAGGCGCCCACCGAACCGGGCACGCGGTCGCCCGCACGCTGCACGGCCAACCCGGCCGCGTCGACGCGATTCACCTGTCCCATACCGACGCCCACGGTCGCGCCGTCCTTGGCGATCACGATCGCGTTGGACTTCACCGCGCGGCAGGCCCGCCAGGCGAACACGAGATCGCTCAGCGTCTGCGGGTCGGCCGGCTCACCGGTGGCCAGCGTCCAGTTCGCCGGATCGTCACCCTCGGCGTCGAGCGCGTCACGCTGCTGCAGCAGCACCCCGCCACTGATCTGGCGCATCTCGATGCCACCGACCAGCGGCTCCGACGCCACGAGGATGCGGATGTTCTTCTTGCGGGCCAGGATCTCGACCGCTCCGGCCTCATACGCCGGGGCGATGATGACCTCGGTGAAGATGTCGGCGACGGTCTCGGCCATCTCGACGCTGACCTCGGTGTTGGAGGCGATGACGCCACCGAACGCACTCAGCGGATCGCACTCGTGCGCCTTGCGGTGCGCGTCGGCCACCGACTCCGAGGAGATCGCGATGCCACACGGGTTGGCGTGCTTGATGATCGCCACGCAGATCTCTTCGTGGTCGAACGCGGCCCGCCACGCCGCATCGGCGTCGGTGTAATTGTTGTAGGACATCTCCTTGCCGTGCAGCTGCTCGGCCTGGGCCAGTCCGGGCCACGCGGAGTCGTCGCGGTACACCGCGGCCTGCTGATGCGGGTTCTCGCCGTAGCGCAGGACCGCGCTGCGGTGCCAGGTACCGGCGAACCAGGCCGGCAGCGGCTGAGCGGGCTCCTCAGGAGCCAGCGTCGACCCCATCCAGCCGGCGACGGCCACGTCGTACTCGGCGGTGTGCCGGAATGCCAACGACGCCAGCTTCTTCCGCTCGTCGAGGGTGAACCCGCCGGCCCGGACCGCGGCCAGCACACCGTCATAGCCCAGCGGATCCACGACCACGGCCACGCTGGGGTGGTTCTTGGCGGCCGCACGAACCATCGACGGCCCACCGATGTCGATCTGCTCGACGCACTCGTCCACCGATGCCCCGGACTCCACGGTCTCGGAGAACGGGTACAGGTTCACCACCACGAGCTCGAACGCCTCGACCTCGAGCTCCTGCAGGGCCGCAACATGTTCGGGCTTGCGGGTATCGGCCAGCAGACCGGCATGCACGCGCGGGTGCAGAGTCTTGACCCGGCCGTCGAGCACCTCGGGGAAACCCGTCACCTCTTCCACCGGGGTGACCGGAACACCTGCGGCGGCAATGGTTTTGGCGGTCGACCCGGTTGAGACGATGGCCACGCCCGCCTCGTGCAGGCCGCGGGCCAGATCGGCCAGGCCGGTCTTGTCATAGACACTGATCAGCGCTCGGCGGATCGGTTTCTTCTCGCTCACCCTATGGTCGCCTTTCGTCCAGTCCAGGTCACGCCGCGGGTTGCCAGCGCGGCCAGCACATCCACCAGCAGTCGACGTTCGACCACCTTGATGCGCTCATGCAAAGTCTCTTCGGTGTCATCATCGAGCACCTCGACAGCCTGCTGGGCCAGAATCGGCCCGGTATCCATGCCGGAGTCCACGAGATGCACCGTGCAGCCCGTCACCCGCACGCCGTACGCCAACGCCTCGGGCACCGCATGCGCCCCGGGGAACGCGGGCAGCAATGCGGGATGGGTGTTGACCACCCGGCCGGGGAACCGGGAAAGAAATTGGCCGCCCAGAATTTTCATGAACCCGGCCGAGACCACCAGGTCCGGCTCATGTTCAGCGGTGGCCTCGGTGAATGCGACGTCCCAGGCGTCGCGGTCCGCATGATCACCCAGCCGCACGGTGTAGGACGGCACCCCCGCCGCCGCCGCGATGTCCACCGCGGCACATTTGCGGTCGGTTCCGACTGCCACCACACGCGCCGGATAGTCGTCTTCGGCGGCGGCCAGTAGCGAGGCGAGCAACGATCCTGTCCCCGAAGCCAGCACTACCAGCCGTGCCGGTGTACTCGGAGGCACATGTAACGGTTGCTGCACGCGAGCAGCCTAGTCGCCCGCACGGCGAGGGTTGTCGCCGGTCACTGGGCCGTCTGGCATGTCGTCGACGATGAAGTGGTCCTCGGGGTCCTCATCGAGGTCGTCATAGCGCCGCGGGCGGGGCTCATAGACGGTTTCCTGCACGTCCTCGTAGTCGTCGGGCTCGTCCGCCGCCGGCTCCTCGGCCGACCACGACACCAACGGCTGGTCGGGTTCGAGCTCGGGTTCGGGATCTGCCTCGGCGTACTCGATGTCCTCGTCGACGTAGTCGTCGCCCACTTCGGACTCGAACTCGGGTTCAGGCTGCGGCTCGACCGGTTCCGGTTTGGGCGGGAGTACCGGTCGGGGCTTGCGGGTCAGGCCACCGGACATCGCCACGGTCAGTCCGCCGACCCCGGCGAACCAGAGGAACACCGCAGGCGCGAACGTCGATTGATCCACCCCGACGTCGCCGAAATTGCCCAGCCGCCCGCCGCCGGCGTAGCCGAGCAGCGCCATCGTCACGGCCGCCAGCGCCGACGCCACCAGCAACTTGCCTGTGGCCGCCCCGATCGGCTGGGGACGCCGCGCACACTGCTGGCCCAATGCGACTGCCGAGGCCGCACCCACGATCAGGAGCGCCACCCAGATGGGGCCCAACGGCGGCGTGGGCACCGCGGCCAGCACCGGCACCGCAGGGATGTCACCGCCGAACACCGTGAATGAACTGAAGGCGGCCAGCCCGACATGGGCACTGGATCCGACCGCGATCGCCGAGGCACCGACGATCACGTTGGGGATGTAGAGGATCGACAACAGAGTCAGGCTGAGCTGGCCGAACAGGCTGTCGGTGATCGCGAACAGGTCGTGCATCGTGGCCCAGTGCACCACCAGCGACACCGCCGTCACCGCCCCGGAAAGACCGAATAGGGCCAGCACACCGGCGGTCGCGGCACGGAACGCCTCGGGCAGCCAGTCCGGCAGCGGCGAGGCGGCCAGCGTCCGTCGACCGACCTTCGAGCCGACGCCGATCAGGGCACCGATTGCGTGCACGATCAGCACGCTGCAGAACGCGCGCAGGGCGCTGGGAGTCTGAAGTTCGCTGATCACCGAGGCTGCGTCATGAATGACGGCCAGCAGGAGCGCCGCGATCAGAATCGGCCCGCCCAAGGCCGAGGCGACCACCCAGCGGGTGACGAACCAGGAGGAATTGGGGGCGGTGGCCGCGGCCGTGGTGCGCGCGGTGCCCCAGATCATCGCCAGCACCGGCAGCAGGGGCATCACCCCGAGCTCGCGGCCGCCGATCGACACCGGCACCTGGTGCACGCCGAGCCACATGCTGGCGATCGCACCGAGCGCGCCCGTCATGTCGCTGTTGGCGATCAGCAGTTGCAACAGCACAACCGCGGCGATGACCACCAGCGCGACGACGGACGGCCCGAACGCGACCCGGAGCAACTCACGCGCCTGGCGGGTGCCGACTGGCCGGTTACTCACTTGGTGGGCTGCTCCTCGCAATGATCGGCGCGTGCGCGGGAAGCGCACGCGCCGATCAGCTTACGACGGTGCAGTGCCAGATTGCTGTGAAGGCGACTGCTGTGCCTGCGGCTGTGCCGGAACGGCACTGGTGGGCGCTGACGAACCCGACTGCTGCTGCGGCTGGCCGTAGGTGGGGTAACCGGTCGGAGGGGTCGGCGGGCCGCTCGGCTGCTGACCCTGCGGGCCCTGCTGGCCCTGAACGGGGAAACCACCGGTGTTCGGACCACCGGAGTAGCCGCCGTACTGCGACGGGTAACCGGGACGCTGCGGCTGAGCCTGCTGGTAGGGCTGGCCACCGTGCTGCGGCTGGTGCTGCTGACCGTAGTACTGCGACGGGCCACCGTACTGGCCGTACTGCGGCTGCTGATCGAACTGCGGCTTGGGTGCCGGAGGCGTGATCACGCCGGCGTCGAACAGGAGCGCGGCAATCGCGGCACCGGCCTGGATCAGGGTGAGGGCCAACAGCACCCACAGCGTCCAGTCACCTTCTCCACCGCTGGATACCGCGGCGCCGATCACGAACAGGAACGGAATCGTCGCGGCGATTGCGGCGGCTGCCGTGTAGTTCTTCTGTTTGGGCAGCAGGCTGACGCCGGCCAACAGACCCGCCAACAGCGGAAGCGCCACGAGCAGGATCATCGCCTGAGCGGTCGAGGCGTCGAGGGCGAAGCTCACGAAGTAGATGAGCAGGCCGGCAACGGCAACGACCCCGAGCAGGATCTCGGGCAACTTGTTCTCACCAGGTGCGGCACTGGCCGGTGCGGCCGGGGCGGCGGGCACAGGAGCGGGGGCAGCCTTGGCGAACTGCTGGGTTGCATCGAACTGCGAACCCGACTGCGGCGGGTATCCGGGATTACTGGGCGGGTAGGTCATGACCTCTCCTGTGCTATCGAGCTTCGCGACGTGTGTTCACGCAGGCATGAATACCGACCACGTGAGCGATTCGAGCTTCCACGCTAGCGCACCCAGCTGGGTGCCGGGCGCTCGTGTTTGGTGTCGGAGCGGTCTCAAGCTGATACCAGGACGGGCGCGTCGGCGGAATCCGTTTCGGTGGACTCGATTTCGCGGACGAGCGGCAGCACCTTGGCGCCGAAGTACTCGATTTCCTCTTGGAAATGCAGGAATCCGCCCAGGATGAGGTCCACGCCACGTTTGCGGTATGCGGCAATGCGTTCGGCGATCTGCTCGGGTGTGCCGATCAATTGGGTGCGGAAGCCGTCGTTGTACTGCACCAGGTCCTCGAAGCTGGAATCGGCCCACATGCCCTTCTTATCCCCGGTGGAGTTGCCGGCCTGCTGTACCGCGCCGCGGAAGCCCTCGACCGCGGGCTTGTTGGCCTTCGCGACGATCTCTTTGAGCGTCTCCTTTGCCTCTTTCTCTGTGTCGCGCGCGATGATGAACCCGTTCAGCCCGAACTTCACCTCGCGGCCTGCGTCACGGGCATGGTCGCGCACCTCGACGACCTGTTCGGTGATGCCCTCGAAGCCTTTGCCGTTGGAGAAGTACCAGTCGGCGTAGTAGCCACCGTTGCGCCGGGCGGCCGTCGAATTGCCGCCCTGGAAGAGCTCGGGATTGGGGCGCTCGGGCGTGTTGAGCGGCTTGGGCTTCAGGGTGAAATCGTGGATGCGGTAGAAGTCGCCGCGGAAATCCACGTCGTCTTCCGTCCATATCTTCCGCAGGACCTGGAGGAACTCCGCGCTGCGGCGGTAGCGCTCGTCGTGTTCGAGCCACGGCTCGCCCAAGTGGGTGAACTCGTCCTTGAACCAGCCTGAGACGACGTTGACGGCGAAACGGCCATTGCTGAGGTGGTCGGCGGTGGCGCCGAGCTTGGCCAGCACCGCCGGCTGCCACAGACCAGGGTGCACTGCGGCGATGACCTTGAGCCGCTGCGTGGCGAGCAACAGCGCGAGGCTGAAGCTGGTCGATTCATGCTGGTACTCCGCGCCGTAGCTGGCCTCATAGCGAACCTGGCTCAGGGCGTATTCGAAACCGTTGTTCTCCGCGGTCTGCGCCAGCTTCTTGTTGTAGTCGTAGTTCCAGTCGGTGCGCTGCTCGATATCGCTGGTGACCAGGCCGCCACTGACGTTGGGCACCCAATAGGCGAACTTGACGTGGTCGGCGATGCGTTCAGTCGTCATGTCGGTGATCCCAGCAAACGTGCGCGCACCCGTCGCGGGTATCACTCGCGGTGAAGTTTTCTCGCGGTCGGGACAACTAACGAGACGCACCGTCTTGCTACTCGGACTGAAACACGTTCTAATTCTGGTCATGGACTATGGGCTCGTTCTCTTCACCAGTGACCGCGGCATCGCCCCGGCCAAGGCCGCCAAACTCGCCGATGATCACGGCTTCACGACGTTCTATGTGCCCGAGCACACCCATATCCCGATCAAACGCGAGGCCGCTCACCCCACTACCGGTGACGAGTCCCTGCCTGACGACCGCTATATGCGCACCCTGGATCCGTGGGTGTCACTGGGCACCGCGTGTGCGGTTACCTCGCGGGTGCGGTTGTCGACGGCCGTCGCGCTGCCCGTCGAGCACGATCCGATCACCCTGGCCAAGTCCATCGCCACCCTGGACCACCTGTCCGGCGGGCGGGTGTCGCTGGGTGTCGGATTCGGTTGGAACACCGACGAACTCGCTGACCACAACGTTCCCCCGGGCCGCCGCCGCACCATGCTGCGCGAGTACCTGGAGGCCATGCGTGCGCTGTGGACCGAGGAAGAAGCCTCGTACGAAGGCGAATTCGTGAACTTCGGCCCGTCGTGGGCCTGGCCCAAGCCCGTGCAGTCACACATTCCCGTGCTCGTGGGTGCGGCCGGTAATGAGAAGAACTTCAAGTGGATCGCGAAGTCCGCCGACGGCTGGATCACCACGCCGCGCGACTTCAACATCGACGAGCCGGTCAAGCTGCTGCAGGACACCTGGGCCGCGGCCGGGCGTGACGGCGCACCTCAGATCGTGGCGCTGGACTTCAAGCCGGACCCCGAGAAGCTCGCACACTGGCGTGAACTGGGCGTCACCGAGGTGCTGTTCGGACTGCCGGACAAGTCCGAGGCCGAGGTGTCGGCGTACGTCGAGCGACTCGCGGGCAAGCTGGCCTCGCTGGTCTAGTTCTGGCTTCGCCAGGTTGAGCCGGTTCACGCCGGCCTTTCGCGCCGAGATCAACGCCAGGGTCGTGAATATTCGATGAGAACGACCCTGGCGTTGATTTCGTCGTTACGCTGACGCGGGTGCGCACCGCTGGACGTGGACGAGGCTGTTCTGAGGAGGGTTCACGTGAAGATTCACGCCGCCATGACGAGTGCAGCACTTCTCGCAAGCATCACCGCCTGTTCTGATCAGACGGCGACGCCCGATCCCACCACCACGCATGCCCTCCCGGCGATCAACGTGACGATCCCGTCGACCACACCGCCGCCGGAGTACCTGGAGGATTGCGGCGTCGTACATCAATACGGCCCGACCGAAGAACATGCCGTGCGTGGCAGCGCGAACATCGACTGCGCCGAGGCCCGTCGGGTCGGCAAACTCTGGTACGCGACGCCCTCAGGACGGTCTGCCGGCTACTACGTGACATTCGAGAACTGGGAGTGCATTGGCGGCAACGCCAACGAGTACCTGACCCGTTGCGTCCGCTCAGATTCCGCAGTGGTTTACCTACGGATCCACACCGCCGAGTGAGCGGGTCGGGATCCGCGCGGCCGCGCTACGCCAGCGTCGCGGTGTTCCGCTTCTCGCCGGACTGCACGACGATCGATGCGCCAAGCGGCTCACCGTCGGAGAGTAACGTCACCAGCGCCTCGTCGGTCGTCGTCGCCAGGAACCGGCTGCCGTCGGAATCCAGACGCCCGACGATGATGCCGGTGCGCGGCGTCCAGTCGTAGCGGACCGTATAGGTCTCGATTGTGGCTGGGCCGTCGGCCTTTTCGATGATCGTCACACGCTCTTGCGCGTTGAACTCGTCCTGCAGAGCAGCGCTGCCGTCGGCCACCCAGTCCGCCGCCTCGGTCGAGTAGATACCGACCGAGTACTTGCTCGCGATACCACCATTGCCGCCGACAAGCGCGAATTGGCCCGGCTTGTCACGCATTTCATTGACGGCCTCGGCGATACCGTGCATCGAGTAGTTGTTCCCCGGGCCACCGAAGAAGGGCAGGCCACCGGTGAGCGTCAAGCCGCGTTCGTCGTCGGGCGCCAGGCCGGTGCCGTCGCAGATGTTGAACACCGGGAACGGGAAGCAGCTGTAGAGGTCGAAGGCCGCGACGTCGTCAAGCGTGATTCCGGCAACCCGCAAGGCCTCATTGACCGCGATCACCGCGGCCTCGCTGTAACCGAGTTCGGTGCGCTCAAGGAGCTTGATTTCCTTCATGTCGGCGTGCCCGCGCAGGTATACCCACTTCTCCTCGGGCACATCGAGTTTCCGGGCGGTCTCGACCGACATCAGCAGTACGGCCGCACCCTGGTTGACCTGATCGCGCGCCACCATCATGCGCGGGTACGGGTCACAGATCATCCGGTTGCTCTCGGTAACCGTGGCCAGCTCCTGGGCCGAGCGCTCCACCGGGGCAGACGAATACGGGTTCTTGGCGGCCACCTTCGAAAACGGTGCGAACAGTTCCGCCATCTGGGTGCGATAGTCGGCCACCGACAACCCCTGCCGGGCGCGGCGCGCGTTCTCCAGCAAGCCGTACTGCACCGGGGCTCCGATCAGCCCGTGCTTGATCGTGTACTCGTCGAAGATGCCGTCGTATCCGTAGCCGCGGTCCTCGAGCTGACCGTCGATGGTCTCGGAGTGGTCCGGCTTGTCGTCGCACTTGGAGAAGTGGCGCAGCGTCGAGGTGTTCTCCGAGCCGAACAGCAGCACCACCTCGGCCTCGCCCGCCGCGATGGCCGCCGAGAACTCGGTGACGAGGTGTTGGGGGCTCTGACCGCCGATCACCTCGAGAATGGCGCGCGCCGGCTCGGCTCCGACGTTGCGTGCCACCGAGCGCGGGTAGTTGTCAGACACCCCGAGGGTTGGCGTCTGCGGGCCGGAGATCTCGAACTGCCGCGTACCCGCCACAGTGTCGATTACCTGCGCCACGGCGGCAGCGTCGGCCCCGCAGTCGTGCAGAGCCGCCTTGGCTGCCTCAGTGGCCAACTCGACCGAGGACATCCCGCGATACCCATCGAGGTCGATGCGTTCGGTGAACTGTCCGACGCCGACGATGACGGGGGTGCGCGGATCGACCATGACAATCTCCTTGACGGGTGTTAATTCGCGAGGCTAACCGATTGGGGTTTCGCGAGTGAAATCGGTGCATATCTGCCCTCATCAGGGGCGTTGAACCTTCTGGATCCGTCGCTTTCGACACCCGGGTCGCTCGCCGAAACTCACCACGACCGTGGTGCAGAAAACGGCGACGAAAACCCCGCTCACCAGCACACCTTGACGGCACTGTCACTTAGTGACACATTAGAGCTGTCACTAAGTGACAAGTACTGGAGGTGAGGGCGATCGGCGAAAAACAGGACCAGGCGCGCCTCGCGGTGTCACGACATGCCTGCGCATTGTTCTGGGAACGCGGCGTCGCCGGCACCAGCGGTGACGACATCGCCGCGGCCGCAGGGCTTTCCACCCGTACGATCTGGCGTTACTTCCGCGCCAAGGAAAGCTGCGTCGAACCGGTGCTGGCCAAATCCGCGGACCGGTTCATCGACATCCTGAACCGCTGGCCGCATGAGTTGTCATTGGCCGAACACCTTGCCGCCGATGGGATTTCGCATCCATTGGCACCCCAGGACGTCGAGGACGAGATCAGCGCGATGCGGATCGCCACCATGACCCCGTCCGAACCCGCCCTGCGCACGGCTTACCTGATGGTGCATGACCGAATGGAGCAGGGCTTCATCCCGGTGATCGCCGACCGCCTGGGGCTGCCCGAGACAGACCTCACCGTGCGTCTCTGCGCGGCCGCCGTCACCGGGGCGTTCCGTGTCGTCGACGAGGACGTGAGCGTGGCGGTGATCGTCGAGGGCAAGAAAGTCACCGAAGAGCAGGCGCTGGCCCTGATCGACCGGGCGATCCGTGACGCCACCAACGGGCGGTTGGGCGGGCCAGTCGAGTCCTGATCACAACCCGAAAGAGCTTGTCCGCACCCGCGAAAGGAGCGTCATGGCGTTGCCCGAAATGATCTCGGTAGAGGATTTCTTCAGCCCACCCGAGCGCACAGCCGCCAAGATTTCACCCGACGGCACCAAGATCGCCTACCTGGCGCCGTGGAAGAACCGCCTCAACGTCTGGGTTCAGGATCTCGACGGCGACGCACCGCCGCAGTGCGTCACCGCGGACGAAACCCGCAGCGTCTACCTCTACTTCTGGACCGACGATCCGCGCTGGCTGCTCTACATGCAGGACTCCGGCGGTGACGAGAACTGGCACATCTATCGCGTCGACCTGGATCACCCCGAGGCCGCGGCCGTCGACCTCACCCCGTTCCCCGGTGCCAGAGCAGACCTCGAGCTGCCGAAGGGCCGCCCGGGAAAGGCCATCGTCCAGATCAACAACCGCACGCCGGAACTGCTCGATGTCTACGAACTCGACGTCGCCACTGGCGAGCTCACGATGCTCGCACAGAACCCGGGCAACGTGGTCGGCTGGCTGTCCAGCCGGACCGGTGAGCTGTTCAGCTCGACACTGACAGCTGACGGCGATGTCGAACTGTCGCAATGGGATCCGGCGACCAACTCGCTGCGGACGATCATCACGTTCGACGGGACCGACTACCCGCTGGGCATGCACCCGATCACCATCACCCCCGACGGCACCGGCATCTGGCTGGGCGCCAACACGGGCACCGACCGCACGCGCCTGGTCCGGATCGATGTGGCGACAGGTGAGGAGACCGAGGTGGACAGCCACCCGACATTCGACCTGGCCGCCCAGATGGTGCTGCCGTCACCGATGATCCTCAGCGAGCGCACGGGCGAACTGATCGGTGCCCGCTACTACGGCGAACGTCAGGTGATCCACGCCCTGGATCCGAATTTCGCTGCGGTACTGGAGAATCTGACCAAACTGTCCGACGGCGACCTCGGCGCCATCTCTTCCGACGACAGCGGACAGCGCTGGGTGGTCAACTTCACCCATGACCGCGATCCCTGGGCCACCTACTTCTACGATCACGCGACTGGCGAGAGCCGGCTGCTGTTTCAGCCATACCCGAATCTGAATTCAGATTCATTAGCACCGATGACCCCGGTGACCATCACCGCGCGCGACGGACTGCAGCTGCACTCGTACCTGACCCTGCCCGTCGGGGTCGAGCCGACCGACCTGCCGATGGTGCTGCTGGTACACGGCGGCCCGTGGGCGCGGGACTGCTGGGGCTTCCAACCCGACGTGCAGATGCTGGCCAACCGCGGATATGCGGTGCTGCAGGTCAACTTTCGCGGCTCGACCGGCTACGGCAAGGCCTTCACCAAAGCCGCTATCGGCGAGTTCGCCGGCAAGATGCACGACGACCTGATCGACGCGGTGGACTGGGCCGTCAAACAGGGGTACGCCGACCGTGACAAGGTGGCGATCTTCGGCGGCTCCTATGGCGGCTACGCCGCGCTGGTGGGCGTGACGTTCACACCGGACGTGTTCGCCGCGGCGATCGACTATGTCGGGATCTCCAGCCTGGCCAATTTCATGCGCACGCTACCGACGATCGCCCGGCCGTTTCTGGCCAACAACTGGCACCTGTACGTGGGAAATCACAACGATCCCGAGCAGGAAGCCGACATGCTGGCCCGCTCCCCCATCACGAAGGTCGATCAGATCCGCACGCCACTGCTTGTGGTCCAGGGCGCCAACGACTCTCGCGTGGTCCAGGCCGAATCCGACAACCTCGTGGAAGCGCTCCGGAAGCGCGGCGTCGAGGTCGAATACATGGTCAAGGACGACGAGGGGCACGGATTCCTCAACCCGGACAACCAGATCGACATGTACCACGCCGTCGAGCGGTTCCTGGCCGAGCACCTCGGCGGTCGCGTCTAGCCCCCAAAAACGAAACTGCGCACAGATCGTGAATATCGACGAAAACCCGATCTGTGCGCAGATTCGACGCAAAAGAAAAGGCCCCCGCCGCAGCGGGGGCCTTTCCGTTGAACAGACTTACAGGTTGGCGAGCAGCTCGCGCGCCTTCGCGGCGGTCTCGGACGGCGTCTTGCCGACCTTCACGCCGGCAGCCTCCAGGGCCTCCTGCTTACCGGCCGCGGTGCCCGCGCCGTCGGACACGATGGCGCCGGCGTGGCCCATCGTCTTGCCCTCCGGAGCGGTGAAGCCCGCGACGTAGCCGACGACCGGCTTGGTGACGTTGGCCTTGATGTAGGCCGCGGCCTTCTCCTCTGCGTCGCCGCCGATCTCACCGATCATCACGATCAGCTTGGTCTCGGGATCCTTCTCGAACGCCTCGATCGCGTCGATGTGGGTGGTGCCGATGACCGGGTCGCCGCCGATGCCGATGGCGGTGGAGAAGCCGAGATCGCGCAGCTCGTACATCATCTGGTAGGTCAGCGTGCCCGACTTCGACACCAGGCCGATCGGGCCCTTACCGGTGATGTTGTTCGGCGTGATGCCGACCAGCGACTCGCCGGGGGTGATGATGCCGGGGCAGTTCGGACCGATGATGCGGGTCTTCTGCCCCTTGTCGACGTTGTAGGCCCACGCATAGGCGCTGTCCTGCACCGGGATTCCCTCGGTGATGACCACCAGCAGCGGGATCTCGGCGTCGATGGCCTCGATGATGGCGTCCTTGGAGAAAGCCGGCGGCACGAAGGCGATCGACACGTCAGCGCCGGTCTCCTTCATCGCCTCGGCGACCGAGCCGAAAACGGGCAGCTCGACGTCGTTGCCGTCTTTGTCCTTGTGCGACACGGTGGTTCCGGCCTTGCGGGCGTTCACGCCGCCGACGACCTGGGTGCCGGCCTTGAGCATCAGAGCGGTGTGCTTGGTGCCCTCACCACCGGTGATGCCCTGGACGATGACCTTGGAGTCCTTGTTCAGAAAAATCGACATGTCAAGTGTCCCTTACTTGTTCGCCAGCTCGGCGGCCTTGTCGGCACCGGCGTCCATGGTCTCGGCCTGGACAACCAGAGGATGGTTGGCCTCGGCGAGAATCCGCCGGCCCTCTTCGACGTTGTTGCCATCCAGGCGGACGACCAGCGGCTTGTTGGCCTCGTCGCCGAGGATCTGCAGCGCCTGCACGATGCCGTTGGCCACCGCGTCACAGGCGGTGATGCCGCCGAACACGTTGACGAACACGCTCTTGACCTGGCTGTCGTTCAGGATGACGTCCAGACCGTTGGCCATGACCTCAGCCGAGGCGCCGCCGCCGATGTCGAGGAAGTTGGCCGGCTTTACGCCGCCGTGCTTCTCGCCCGCGTAAGCGACCACGTCCAGCGTCGACATCACCAGGCCGGCACCGTTACCGATGATGCCCACCTCGCCGTCGAGCTTGACGTAGTTGAGGTCGTTCTCCTTCGCCTTGAGCTCGAGAGGATCGGTCGCGTCCTTGTCCTCGAACTCGGCGTGGCCGGGCTGACGGAAGTCGGCGTTGGCATCCAGGGTGACCTTGCCGTCCAGTGCCAGGATCTGGTCGTCAGGGGTGCGCACCAGCGGGTTGACCTCAACCAGGGTGGCGTCCTCCTTGACGAACACCTCCCACAGCTTCTGGATGGTCACGGCCGCGGCGTCGAGCACCTCGGCGGGCAGGTGACCCTGCTCGGCGATCGAGCGCGCGAAGGCCAGATCGACACCCTTGACGGCGTCGACGGGAACCTTGGCCAGCCGCTCGGGCTTGGTGGCGGCGACTTCCTCGATCTCCATGCCGCCCTCGACCGAGCACATGGCCAGGTAGGTCCGGTTGGAACGGTCGAGCAGGAACGAGATGTAGTACTCCTCGGCGATGTCGCTCGCCTCGGCCACCAGCAACTTTTTGACGACGTGACCCTTGATGTCCAGACCGAGGATGTTGGTCGCGTGGGTGAACGCGTCATCGGGGGTGGCTGCGTACTTCACACCGCCGGCCTTACCGCGGCCGCCGACCTTCACCTGTGCCTTGATCATCACGGGCTTGCCGATTTCGGTGGCGATCGCCTTGGCGTCCTCGGCCGAGTCGGTCACGCGGCCCGGAGTCGTGGGGACGTTGTGCTTGGCGAACAGCTCTTTTGCCTGATATTCGAAGAGATCCATGTGCTTCCTAGATAGGCGTTGTCTGTCTGCGTTGACTTAGAAACTGCCCGGCCTGTACTTGCCGGACGGGCCCGCTGGCACTTTATCCACCACCGAGTGATGGATTAGCATCGCCTCCGGCTCATGTGGTAGATCTCACCGCCCATGGGAGGTGATACGGATCACATTCCGGCGCGGAATAGACCCATAAGTTGCCACCATCATTGGGATTTGGTTAACGTGCCTCTGGTCCAGATAACGTTCAGGTCACGACGAAGAAGGATTCTCGAGTCTTGCCGCAGCATCGTTCGTCCGCAGCTCCGCGAGGGGTGCCGACGGACGCGCGCCGGCACAGGCACCGTGTTTCACCTGATGAGCTGGACGCCGCAGAGGTCACCGACGTCATCCCGTTCAGCGCTTTCGAAGCGTTCGACGATCGCGCCGAAGAAGATCACGGCGACTCAGATGACCGCGAATCAGGTGTGATCTACGCCCCCGAACTCGACGACATGGACGACACCGACGATCTGGTGCCCGTCCGCCTTGCCGTCCCCTCACGCTTCCGCCCCGACGCGGGCAGCGAGCGCAACCCCCGGTATGCCTACCGCGACAGCCACACCGATGTGAGCGACGGCATCGCCGCGACGGACGTGATCAACATGTCCGGTCGCCGAGGCGCCCACCGCAAGGAGCACGCCGGCGCCGTCAAGAGCCGCCTGATGATCGCCGCCATGGCCGCGGGAGCCACCGCCGCAGGCGCCTACTCGTTGGGCAACCCCACCGAGACACAGGCGGACGACACGATCCTGGCGTCCGAGGGCACCCGCGTCGAAGGTGCGTCCGTCACCGGCTCGGTCGACGGAATGCAGATCGTCTCGGTCTCCTCGACCGCCGACACCTCGGTGCATGCCGAGGAGATCACCAAGGCCGCCGCCTTCGCACAGGAACGTGCCGAGCGCGAGGCCCGGCTGTCGCGCCCGCTGTTCGTCATGCCCACCAAGGGCTACGTCTGGACTTCGAACTTCGGCTACCGCTGGGGCGTGCTGCATGCCGGCATCGACCTGGCGAGTCCGATCGGTACCCCGATCGTGGCGGTCTCCGACGGCGTCGTGATCGCCGCTGGCCCGACCGCGGGCTACGGCGCCTGGGTCAAGCTGCGCCACGCGGACGGCACCGTCACGCTCTACGGTCACATCAACACCTGGCTCGTCAGCGAGGGCGACCGTGTGATGGCCGGCGACCAGATCGCCACCGTCGGTAACCGGGGTTACTCCACCGGCCCCCACCTGCATTTCGAGGTTCTGCAGAACGGCACCAGCCGCATCGATCCGGTGCCGTGGCTGAACAAGAGAGGTCTCAGCCTCGGCAGCTATGTTGGCTGAGTGAGCGACGACGGGCAGTTGGCAGCCGATCACGCCGACGAAGACGACGACCGCACTCGCATCATCAGGCGTCAGCCGCAGGAACCCGTTTCCAAGCCTGTACCGGTCGGCGACGAACCGCAGACCAGCATCATCCGGCGCCATCCGACGGGCGCCATTCCCACCGCAGCCGGCGCGGAACCCCAGACCAGTCTGATCTCCGGCGTCACCGGCAATGAAGCGCAGACGGGCCTTATCGGCCGTGCGGAAGACGACGCCAGGACGAGCTACGTGCCCCGCATCCGGGCCGTGGCCATCCCCGACACCTCGGTGGGCACCGACCCCCGCACGGCGATCGTGGCGGCCACTTTCGCGATCCTCAGCGGCTGGGCCACCGGCGTCATCGCCACCGATCTGATCGCCGGCTGGTGGCGCACCGACCGATTGTTCTGCGTGGCCATCGGTTTCCTGGCGGCGATTTCGGCTGCAGCAACCATCGGCGGGCTCATCGCATTGTTGCTGCGGCGGCGCATGGGCCGGCTGCTGGTCATCGTCGGCGCCGTCATCGGGCTGCTGATCTTCGCCAGTCTGTTCATCGCCGGGGCCCGACTGCATCCGGTCGTCTACGCGATGCCGGCGCTTCCGCTGACCGCCATCCTGTTCACGGCGCTGCCCTCGACCGGGCGCTGGAGCGCGCGGAGTCAAGCGTGAAGGCATACGCCCCGGAGAAGTCCCCTAGAACCTGACCGGCAACCTCGCCCAGCCGCGAACACTCGACGTGTGGGCGCGAAAAGCATTGGGATAGTCGACTTCCCAGTCCGTCCACCGCTTCAGGACTTCCTCGAACGCGACCCGGGCCTCCAGCCGGGCCAGCGCCGAGCCCAGGCAGAAATGCAGGCCCTGGCCGAAGCTCAGATGACCGCCCGTGCGGTGGATGTCGAAGCGGTCGGGATCGGTGAACTTCGACTCGTCGCGATTGGCCGATCCGTTGAGCAGCAGCATGTATGAGCCCTCGGGGATCGCCTGCCCGTAATGCTCGACATCCTGAGCGACGTACCGGGCCTGCACCGGTGACGGCGGTTCGAAGCGCAACGTCTCCTCCACCGCACCCGGGATCAGGCTCGGATCGGCCACGAGCTCGCGCCGTTGGTCGTGATGCTCGCCGAGCAGCTGCCCCATGAAACCGATGAGCCGAGCGGTGGTTTCGTTGCCCGCGCCGGCGATCATCGCGGTGTACGCGAGCACCTCGGTGCGGGTCAGCAGCCGCTGCCTTCCGGCCCCGTCATCCACCTCCGCGGTGAGCAGATCGGTCATCAAGTCATCGGACGGATGCGATGCCCGCCAGTCGATGTATTCGGCGAACATCGTGATGGCGTCCTGGAAAATCGTCGGGCTCACTCCGTCTGCACTGGCATCGACCGAGGCGACCGTGATGGCCTTGTCATTACGGTCCCGGATGCTCTGCTGCTCTTCCTCGGGAATGCCGAGCAGATAACCGATGGTCCGCATGGGCATGAACGCCCCGAGGTCCGCGACGAAGTCCAGACCGTCCTGCCCGCGCAGGGGGTCCAGCGCTTTCGCGCAGAAGTCGCGGACCAGTTCCTCGACCGCCAGCATGCGGCGCGGCGTGAAGACCCGGGAGAGCAGCCGACGGTGCAGATCGTGCAGCGGCGGGTCCTCGAACAGCAGGATGCCCGGCGGGACCTCGATACCGCTGAACAGGATGTCGGCCGTGGTGCCGCGTCCCGATCGGTAGGCCTGCCAGTTGGGTAGTTCCCGGGCCACATCGTCCCAACGGCTCAGCGCATAGAAGTTGTACTTCTCGTTGAAGTAAAGCGGCGCCTCGCTGCGCATCCGCTTCCAGATCGGATACGGGTCGTCGTCGATGTCATTGTCGAACGGGTCGTAGTAGAGCTCCACCGCCTGTTGCGTCGTCACCGATCCACTTCCCCGTCCTCCGTACCAAATAGTTGTTCCAACGTACTTTGGGACGCGTCCCCCGGTCAATCACCCGCTCACAGTGCCTTTTAGAACAGCGGGTTAACAGTCAGCATGAGCCAAACCGTCGACCCGAAATCGGGCCGGGAGTCTACTGGGGCGGATTCGCGTGTGTGCTCACGCATTGACACCCTTCGGAGGCCCGCTCCCATGTTCAACCGCTTGTTGCGCACCGCCTTTGCGCTCACCCTCATCACCACGGCGATCTCCTGCAGCAGCAACGACGACAACGCCGCGGGCTACACGCTGCGGGTCGGCGCCACGTCGGTGACCGGGACTCCCGCGGGCTCGCTGGGCTGGGGTGACAAGCAGGGCATCCTCACCGAGCAGCTGAAGTCCGCGGGCGTCGGCAAGATCGAGTACTCGTTCTTCCAGTCCGGCAGCGATGTCGCCTCGGCCCTGTTCGCCGGCGCCATCGACGTGGCCGCCATCGGCGACAACCCGGCCCTGCGGGCCCGCAGCCGAGACCCGAAAGTCGTTCTGCTGTCGCTTGATTCGATCAACGGCGACGCGTGGCTGGTGGGCGCCAAGGGCGGCCCCACCGAGATCAAGGGCTTGGTCGGCAAGGACATCACCGCCCCGCAGGGCACCATCCGTGACCGCGCCGCCCGCCAGCTGATCGATGCCGCCGGCCTGACCGACCAGATCCACGTGCGGGACGTGCCGACGCCCGAGTCCATCGCCGGGCTGAGTTCCGGCAAGATCGACGCGGCCATCCTGACCGGCGCCAGCGCGGCTGAGCTGGAATCCAAGGGCTTCCCGATCATCGACAGCCTGTCGCGTCACGGCTTCGGCAGCACCGGCACCAACATCGCGCTCACCTCGTTCACCGACGCGCATCCGGAGTTCGTCGGCGCCTGGCAACAGGCCGTCACCACCGTCAACCGCGACATCACCGAGAACTTCGACGACTACCTGGCCTGGGTCGCGAAAACCGACGACACCGACCTGAAGTTCGTGCAGAAGTCCACGCAGGCTGACGAATTCAATACCGAACCGTTCCCGGCGGCCGGTGTCGACCAACTCGAAGCCGCATACAAGTTCCTCAACGCCGACGGATCGTTCGACAACGAATACTCGGTCCGCGAGTGGGCCGGAGCCAAGTCGTGACCGCAGCTGTCACCAGCACCACGGCAGTCCGGACAGCGGCCACGCCCCTGGAACTCGTCGAGGTCGTCGGCGGCCGCGGCCGGCGAAAAGGCCTGTGGGCGCGCCTCCCCCGACCGGTACGCCGGCTGATGGGCCCGGCACTGATCCTGGCGGCCTGGACCATCGGCTCGACGACGGGGCTCCTCAACACCGACCTGTTCCCACCCCCGACCGAGGTCGCGGCCACCGCGTGGCGGCTGCTCGGTGACGGCCAACTCGCCACCCATGTCGGCGCCTCGGCCGTCCGCGTGCTGACCGGCACGGTGCTGGGCATCCTCATCGGCGTCCTGCTCGCGGTCGTCGCCGGACTCACCCGCACAGGCGAGGACCTGCTCGACTGGACCATGCAGATCCTCAAGGCCGTACCGAATTTCGCGCTGACACCACTGCTGATCATCTGGATGGGTATCGGTGAGGGTCCCAAGATCGTGTTGATCACCACGGGTGTGGCGATAGCGATATACATCAACACCTATTCGGGTATCCGCGGCGTGGACCGGCAACTCGTCGAGATGGCGCAAACCTTGGAAGCTTCGCAGCGGACACTCATCTCGCAGGTGATCCTGCCCGGGGCGATGCCGAATTTCCTTGTGGGCCTGCGGCTCGGGCTTTCCAGCGCGTGGCTGAGCCTGATCTTCGCCGAGATGATCAACACCACCCAGGGCATCGGCTACCTGATGTCACGGGCCCAGACCAACCTGCAGTTCGACGTCTCGCTGCTGGTGATCGTCATCTACGCGGTGGCAGGACTGCTGTCCTACACACTGGTGCGGGCCTTGGAACGGCTGCTGCTGTCGTGGCGTAACGGGTTCGAGGGACTCGGAGCCGAGGGATGAGCACCGTCGTCGACGTGCACGGCCTGCAGCGCGCATTCGGCGATCAGCAGGTGCTGAAGGATCTCGAACTTCAGATCGAGGACGGCGAATTCGTCGCGATGCTGGGGCGGTCCGGTTCCGGCAAGAGCACCTTGCTGCGCGTGCTGGCCGGCCTCGACGGCCAGGTCACCGGATCGGTGCGGGTGCCCCGATCCAGGGCGGTGGTGTTCCAGAACCCGCGGTTACTGCCGTGGCGGCGCGCCCTCGCCAACGTGACCTTCGCCCTGTCCGACGCCGGACCCGACGCCCCCAGCCGGGCCGCTCGGGGACGCGCCGCACTCGAGGAGGTGGGTCTGGCCGACAAGGCCGTCGACAAAAGCAGAGCCTGGCCCCTCTCTCTTTCCGGCGGTGAGGCGCAACGCGTTTCATTGGCACGTGCCCTGGTCCGCGAACCTGACCTGTTACTGCTCGATGAGCCGTTCGGCGCGCTCGACGCGCTGACCCGGCTCAAGATGTACGGGCTGCTGCACGAATTGTGGTCACGCCGGCACATGGCAGTCCTGCACGTCACCCATGACGTCGACGAGGCGATCCTGCTGGCCGACCGGGTGGTGGTGCTCTCGGGCGGACGGGTCTCACTCGACCGCCGCGTCGAGTTGCCCTTCCCCCGCACCCGCAGCGATGACGGATTCGACGACCTGCGCCGTGCGCTGCTGGCCGAACTCGGCGTCCGAGAAGAGGTAGGTCATGACCGCTCCCGCTGACCCCGACGAACTGAGCACCGATGTCCTGGTGATCGGCGGCGGCCCCGCAGCCACCTGGGCCGCCATCTCGGCCACCGAATCCGGGGCCCGGGCCATCCTGGTGGACAAGGGGTATTGCGGCACCAGCGGGGCGACCGCCGCCGGCGGCAACAACCTGTGGGCGATCGGGCCCGGCCCGCGGCGCGAGGATTCCGTACGTGAACGCGAACTGGCTGCCGGCCGGATCACCGACTCCGAGTGGATGTTCCGGGTACTGGCCACCTCATGGGACCGGCTCGGACACCTCTCCGAGTGGGGCTACCCGTTCCCGGTCGGTGCCGACGGTCGCGAGATGCGCAGCAGCCTGCAGGGCCCCGAGTACATGCGCCGCATGCGCCGCAAGGCCCATCGCAGCGGCGTACGCATCCTCGATCACCACCCAGCGCTGGAACTGACCGCCGACCGCGACGGCGTCATGACCGGCGCCACGGGCATCGCGCGCCAGGACGGCGGCCGGCCGTGGCGGATCACCGCGGGCGCCGTCGTGCTCGCCACCGGCGGAACCGCCTTCCTGTCCGGGACGTTCGGCACCAACGTCGACACCGGCGAAGGTCTCCTGATGGCCGCCGAACACGGGGCGCACCTGTCCGGAATGGAGTTCTGCACCGCCTACGCGCTGGCGCCCGAATGGGGCGTACACACCAAAGGTCGAATGCTGCAGTGGGGCAGCTTCTATGACGAGCACGGCCGTCCGTTCACCACCCAGCGCGGGCTGAGCGGACGCCAGGACGCCCAGCGGGCGCTGACCCGCGGCGAGCGGGTGTTCGCCCGCCTGGACCGGGCACCCGAACACCTCCGTCAGACCATGCGCGACGCCCAGCCGAACTACTTCCTGCCGCTGGACAAGGCCGGCATCGACCCGTTCACCACCGCCTACCCGGTCCGCATGGTCTACGAAGGATCGGTGCGCGGCACCGGCGGCCTGCGACTCGTCGGGCCCGATTGTGCGACAACGGTTCCCGGCCTGTATGCGGCAGGTGATGCGGCGACCCGCGAGCTCATCACCGGCTCGCTGTCCGGCGGCGGCAGCCGCAACGGCTCGTGGGCGATCGCCTCGGGCACCTTCGCCGGCCGCGGTGCCGCCGAGTTCAGCCGCACCCGGCGCGGGCACGTGGCCGGGTCCGCCTCGATCACCCCGCGCTCACGGATCGGCGCACCCTCCGTCGAAGAGGTGGTGGCTGCCGCGCAGTCGCACGTCCTGCCACCCCAGCGCAGCTACCTGAAATCCGAACAGCGGCTTCAAGAGTCCGCCAATGCGCTGGAGACCCTGTGGCGCGACATCGCCGGCGGCCTGGCCCCGCTGCCGGCCCGCGACGTCTACAAACTGCGCCAGGCGGAGGCCATGGTGGCCGCGGCGCGCTGGATCACCGCCGCATCCCTGGCCCGGCCTGAAACCCGCGGCCTGCACCGCCGCGAGGACCTGCCCGATTCCGATCACCGCTACGAGCACCGCATCCTGGTCGGCGGCCTGGACCAGGTCTGGACTGCGCCCGATCCCGTTGCCCCGCAGCTCATCTCCTCGGAGGCAGTGGCGTGATCGAAATCGTCAGTGAGACGGCCTGCATCAAGTGCGACGTCTGCATCAAGGTGTGTCCCACCGACGTGTTCGACCGGGGCGCTGACGGGACACCTGTCATCGCGCGCCAGTCCGACTGCCAGACCTGCTTCATGTGCGAGGCCTACTGCCCCGCCGATGCGCTCTATGTCTCCCCGGTCGCCGCACCCGTCGGCGCCGACAGCCCGCATGCTTCCGAATCCGCGGTCAGCGGTGCGGGGTTGCTCGGCGGGTACCGGGAGATGGTCGGTTGGGGCGGCGGCCGCACACCCGGATCCCGCCTGGACCAGAACCCGGTGCTGACCTCGATTCCACCGCTGGCCGAATCACGCCTGGGTGCTCCTGCGGTGCTGGCGGAGGGACCCTGGAATCACCGCCAGGTGTGAGGGCGCTAGAGCTTCTGCACCGGAGCGTGGTTGTGCATCAGCTTGACCCGACCGGCACTACCGAAGTCGATCAGTGACATCGCCGTTTCGCCCATACCCGTGACTTCCTCGACGCGGCCCAGCCCGTACTTGTCGTGGGTGACCCGGTCGCCCGGTTCCAGCGTGATCACCGGACGGTTGCGGGCGGGCGCGGGCCGCGACGGCGACGGGCGTGGGCTGCCATAGCTGCCCGCGTTACCGACCGGCGCACTGAACGAGGACGACGGCTGCTCGATGCGCCGCCAGTTGATCAGGTCCTCCGGAATCTCGCGCAGGAACCGCGATTCCGGGTTGAGCATGGGCTGCCCCCACGACGACCGCACCTTGGCCCGGCTCAGATAGAGCCGTTGGCGCGCACGGGTGATGCCGACATACGCCAGCCGTCGTTCCTCAGACAACTCGTTGGGATCACCCAGGGCCCGCATGTGCGGGAACATGCCGTCCTCCCAGCCGGTGACGAAGACCACCGGGAACTCCAGCCCCTTGGCGGTGTGCAACGTCATCATCGTCACCACGCCCGCTCCGTCTTCGGGGATCTCGTCGGCGTCGGCCACCAGCGACACCCGCTCCAGGAACTGGGCCAGCACCCCGGTGTCGGGGATGTCCTCGTCGACCGGCTCCCCCTCGCCCTGTTCGGCCAGTGCCCGGGCGTTGGCCAGATCGGTGCTGAACTCGTGTGCGACGCTGACCAATTCGTTGAGGTTGTCCAACCGGGCCAGATCCTGCGGATCGCTGGACGCCTCCAGCTCCCGGCGGTAGCCCGTGCGCTCCAACACCGCTTCGACCAGGTCCCCCAGCTCGTCATCGAGCTTGCCGCGCAGCGAGTCGAGCAGCTGAACGAACGATGCGATGGCCTTCTCCGAGCGGCTGTTGAGCATCGGCACCCGCCCCTCGGCGGCGGCCTGCAACGCATCGTTGAAGCTGGCGCCGGTGTTCTCGGCGTAGACGGCCACACAGGCCTCGGCCCGGTCACCGATGCCGCGGCGCGGGGTGTTGAGGATGCGGCGCATGCTCACCGAGTCACCCGGATTGTCCAGCACCCGCAGGTAGGCGACGATGTCGCGGATCTCGCGGCGCTCGTAGAACCGCACGCCGCCGACGACCTTGTACGGGATGCCTGCGCGGATGAACACCTCCTCCAGCGCGCGCGAGGAGTTGTTGGTGCGGTAGAAGACCGCGACGTCACCGTATTTCACGCCCTCGCTGTCGGCGAGGGCGTCGATCTCCTCCGCGACGAAGCGGGCCTCGTCGTGCTCGTTGTCGGCCACATAGCCGACGATCAGCTCGCCCTCGCCCTCCTCGGTCCACAGCCGCTTCTCGCGGCGGCCCGCATTGCGGGCGATCACCGAGTTGGCCGCGTTCAGGATGGTCTGGGTGGAGCGGTAGTTCTGCTCCAGCAGGATCGTCGTCGCGTCCGGGTAGTCGCGCTCGAAATCCTCGATGTTGCGGATGGTCGCACCGCGGAACGCGTAGATGGACTGATCGGCGTCACCCACCACACACAGTTCCGACGCCGCCACCCCGTCGTTCTCGTCGAGATGGTGACCCACCAATTCCCGCACCAGCACGTACTGCGCGTGGTTTGTGTCCTGGTACTCGTCGACCAGGATGTGGCGGAACCGGCGGCGGTAGTACTGCGCGATCTGCGGGAAGGCCTGCAGGATCCCGACCGTCTCACCGATCAGATCGTCGAAGTCCAGCGCATTGGCCGCGCGCAGCCTGCGCTGATACTCGCCGTAGACCTGGGCGATGATGCCGGCCATCTCCTCGGCGGCCTCCGAAGCCTCGGCCGCGGCCTGCTCCGGCCCGATCAGCTCGTTCTTCAGATTGGAGATGCCGTTGGCCAGCAGCCGCGGCGAATACCGCTTCGTGTCCAACCCCATGTCCTTGCCGATCATCATCAGCAGACGCCGGGAGTCGTCGGAGTCGTAGATCGAGAAGTTGGAGTTCAGGCCCGGCAGCAGCGAGGCCTGGTTCCGCAGGATCCGCACACAGGTCGAGTGGAACGTGGAAACCCACATATTCCGAGCTCTGGGGCCCACCAACTGGACCACGCGCTCGCGCATCTCGGCGGCGGCCTTGTTGGTGAACGTGATCGCCAGGATCTGCCCCACCCCGACGTCACGCGCGGCCAACATATAGGCGATACGCCTGGTCAGCACCGCCGTCTTACCCGACCCCGCGCCCGCGACGATCAACAGCGGCGAACCATGGTGCAGCACCGCTTGGCGCTGCTGCGGGTTCAAGCCGTCAAGAAGGTCATCAACATCTGCAGCAGCCGGCGGTGCCATGTGGGAAGTAGTGGTCATCTTGCGTTCAAACTTACCGCTGAGCGGGGACAGTTTTGCGCTGGCACGAGCCGACTGGGACTATCAGCTTGTGCCTGAGATCGATGACCTGCGTCGGGAGATCGACGAACTCGACGCCACCATCATTGCCGCCATCCAACGACGCGCCGAGGTCTCCAAGGAGATCGGCAAAGCCCGGATGGCCTCCGGCGGCACCCGGCTGGTGCACAACCGCGAGATGCAGGTCATCGAGCGCTACAGCGTGCTCGGCCCCGAGGGCAAGGACATGGCGATCCTGCTGCTGCAGCTCGGCCGCGGCCGGCTGGGCCACTAGAGCCTTATCGGCCCGCGGGCTTCGCCGGCGTCTTCAGCGAGTCCAACAGCCAAGGCGTCAACCACTGCACCGCCTCGGACGTCGGGTGCACGCCATCGCTGCGCATCCTGACCCCGTTGATCTTCGCGGTGTACTTGCCGTCCGGGTTGAGCTTGTCATTGAAATCCAGCACCGACACGTTCGGCCGTTGCGCGGCCACATTCCGCAGCATGGTGTTCCACGCCTGCACCCGGCCGGGCTGGTCCTCGGGGTACAGCGTGCCGTCCGACCGCTCACCGCGCCGGTTGTACGGCGCAGTGGTCACCACGACGCGGGCCCCCGTCGAGCTGAGAATGTCGAGCGCACGCTGTAGCTCACCCTTGAGATAGGCGTCGAAGGCGTCGTTGCCGATATGCGTCCACCGCCCGCGCCACATACGGTCGACGGCCTCCCAACGCCCGATCATCAACAGCACGGTTTCCGGGCGGTCGTGGGCGATCCGCTGCGCCCAGCGCTCCGGCCAGGAGTCGCACTCCGGCTTCTGGTTCAACGTCTCCCCGGCCGACCGGTACGGGCCGCCGCGGGCGATGCCGCAGCCGATCGTCGTGTAGTCGCTGAAGTGAAAACCCGGGCTGGCGGGCAGATACCGCATCAGCGTCCACGCCACCGAGTCACCGAACACCGCGACCGTCCGCGTGCCGGGCGGCAGCGCCGGCGGCGGTCCCACCGGGACGGGCCGCTCCGCGCCGACGTCCTGCTCGGACGCGGCCGCGGCCATCACGTCTGGGCCCGCGGGCCGGGTCGGCACCCCGACCGGAACGACCGTCATGGTCGCCACCGCGGCGGTGGCCACCGTTGCCGCGGCCAGCCGCAGCATCGGGACATGCTGCGGGCGCCAGTGCCGGACCGGCTGCTCGATCGCCCACCACGACACCCACGACACCGCGATCGTCACGGCACACCGCAGTGCGAGCAGCGACCAGCCCTGCAGGCCGGTGCGCTCGCCGTTGAGGATCTGGAAGATCGGCCAGTGCCACAGGTAGACGCCGTAGGAGATGACGCCGAGCGTGACGAGCGGATACCAGGCCAGCGCGCGGGCGACGTAGCCGTCCTGGTCGAGTGCGACCGGGGCGACGACGAACACCGCGCCCAGCGCCACAATGATCAGCAGACCGTGGTGGAACTCGTCGGCGCTGCCGGCCGCCAGGTGCGCGGCTGCCGCCAGGACCGCCACCCCGATCACCGGCAGGACCCAGGCGATCCAGCGCCGCCACCGGGCCCGGATCAACGTGCCCGACATCGTCAGCGCCGACCAGTCACGCACGAGCAGTGCCGCGGCGGCCGCACCGACCAACAGCGCCTGGGCCCGGGTGTCGGTACCGAAGTACACGCGGTTGAGCTCACCGGCATCGCCCGACATCCAGATCGCCGCGACCGCCGAGCCGACCAGCCCGAGCACCGCGAGCACGAACACCGTCACCCGCACCGCGCCGGCAGAGCGGCGACGCACCAGCAACGCGGCGGCCAGCACCAGCAGCGGCCAGATGACGTAGTACTGCTCCTCGACCGCCAGCGACCAGGTGTGCTGCAACGGCGACGGAGCACTGCCCTGACTGAAGTAGTCGGTGTCGGTGGCGACGAACATCCAGTTCGCCATCCAGAAGAACGCCGCGACGGCGTCCTCGCGAAGCGTGGTGACCGCATCCGACGGGAACAGGGGCCGGGCGATCACCACGGCCAAGGTCATCAGCACCATGGCGGGCAGCAGGCGCTTGGCCCGGCGGATCCAGAACCCCTTGAGGTCGATGCGCTCGGTGCGGCGGTACTCGTCGAGCAGCAGTGACGTGATCAGGAATCCACTGAGCACGAAAAAGACGTCGACGCCGATGAACCCCCCGGCCATACCCGGCACTCCGCCGTGGCCGGCCAGCACCAGGGCCACCGCGATGGCGCGGATGCCGTCCAGTGCCGGGATGTCACGGCGGATGGAGGCACGCCGACGCCGGCTGGCAGCACGGACTGGCGCCGCAGTCACGTCATGCCCTCCCGTCTTGGCGTCCGAGCCCCAGAGTTTAGGGGGCATCGGGCGCCGAGTCGGGAAGGCGCGACGGAGCGCTAACGGGTTAGCGCAATATATTTCGTATCGAGGTACTCCTCGATGCCCTCGGTGCCGCCCTCACGGCCGAAGCCGGATTCCTTGATGCCGCCGAACGGTGCGGCCGCATCTGAGATGACACCGCGGTTGACGCCGACCATGCCGGACTCGATGCCCTCGGCCACCCGCAACGCGCGGTCCAGCGACTGCGTGTAAACGTAGGCAGCCAAGCCGTATTCGGTGTTGTTGGCGGCGGCCACCCCCTCGTCCTCGGTGTCGAACCCGGTGATCGGGGCGACCGGGCCGAAGACCTCCTCCTTGAGGATGCGGGCATCGGCGGGCACATCGGCCAGCACCGTGGCCGGGTAGAAGTTGCCCGGCCCGTCCGGCGCGACGCCGCCGACCGCGACGGTCGCACCGCGCGACACCGCGTCGGAGACCAGTTCGGTGACGGTGGAGACCTGCTTGGAATTGATCAGTGGGCCCAACGTGGACGTGGGGTCGATGCCCTTGCCGAGGGTGAACTCGCTCATCCGTTTGACGAGCTTCTCGGTGAACTCCTCGCGCACCGAGTTGGCCACGTGGAAGCGGTTGGCCGCCGTGCAGGCCTCACCGCCGTTGCGCATCTTGGCCAGGATCGCGCCGTCGACCGCTGCGTCGACGTCGGCGTCGTCGAACACGATGAAGGGGGCGTTGCCACCGAGCTCCATCGACGTGCGGAGCAGCTTGTCGGCGGACTGCTTCACCAGAGCCTTGCCCACGCCCGTCGAGCCGGTGAAAGTCAGCTTGCGCAACCGGCCGTCATCGATCAGCGCGGTGCTCACCGTGCCCGGGTTGCTGGTCGGCAGCACCGAGAGCACGCCCTTGGGCAGGCCCGCCTCATCCATCAGCTTGGCCAGCAGCAACATGGTCAGCGGGGTTTCCTGCGCGGGTTTGACGATCATGGTGCAGCCCGCGGCGAACGCCGGGCCCATCTTGCGAGTGCCCATGGCCAGCGGGAAGTTCCACGGGGTGATGGCGTAGCACGGGCCGACCGCCTGCTTGGTGACGAGAATGCGGCCGGTGCCCGCCGGTGCCGGGGTGTAGCGACCGGCGATGCGCACCGCCTCCTCGGAGAACCAGCGGAAGAACTCGGCGCCGTAGGCGACCTCGCCCTTGCTCTCGGCGAGCACCTTGCCCATCTCGAGGGTCATCAGTGCGGCGATGTCGTCGGCACGTTCGGTGATCTTCTCGAACACCGAGCGAAGTATCTCGCCGCGTTTGCGCGGTGCGGTCGCGGCCCACTCGGCCTGGACCGCACAAGCGGCGTCCAATGCGGTGACGGCATCGGCGGCGGTCGCGTCGGCCACCGTGGCCAACACCTGATCGTCGCTCGGATCCAGCACATTGAACGTCGATGCGGCCTGGCGTTCCTCACCACCGATCCACAGACCCGTGGGCACGGATGAAATCAAGTCTTCAATGGCCATACATCCATCATGTACACCCATCAGCCGAGCGCCACACTAAGGTCAGCGGAATGAGTGCTGACATCACCGCAACCCCGGCATGGCAGGCATTGTCGAAGCACTACGACGAGATCCGCGACATCCATCTGACGGAGCTTTTCGCAGAGGATCCGAACCGCGGCACCGAGCTCGAGCTGACGGTCGGCGACCTCTACATCGACTACAGCAAGCACCGCATCACCCGCCGGACCCTGGAATTGCTGGCCGATCTGGCCCGCGCTGCCGGGCTGGAAGCCCGCCGCGACGCGATGTTCGCCGGTGAGCACATCAACACCTCCGAGGACCGCGCGGTACTGCACACCGCGTTGCGGTTGCCTGCGGACGCGTCGTTGACCGTCGACGGCCAGGACGTGGTGGCCGACGTGCACGAGGTGCTCGATCGCATGGGTGGGTTCACCGACCGGCTCCGGAGCGGCGAGTGGTCCGGGGCCACCGGCGAGCGCATCAAGACCGTGGTGAACATCGGCATCGGCGGTTCGGACCTGGGGCCGGTGATGGTGTACGACGCACTGCGCCACTATGCCGACGCCGGCATAACGGCCCGCTTCGTGTCGAACGTCGACCCGGCCGACCTGGTGGCGACGCTGGCCGACCTGGACCCGGCCACAACGCTTTTCATCGTCGCATCCAAGACGTTCTCCACCCTCGAGACCCTCACCAACGCGACGGCCGCGCGTCGCTGGCTGGTCGATGCACTCGGCGAGGACGCGGTGGCCAAGCATTTCGTGGCAGTGTCCACCAACGCGAAGCTCGTGCAGGAGTTCGGCATCGACACCGACAACATGTTCGGGTTCTGGGACTGGGTGGGCGGGCGGTACTCGGTGGACTCGGCGATCGGGCTGTCGGTGATGGCCGTGATCGGCCGCGAGCGGTTCGCCGAATTCCTGTCCGGATTCCATCTGGTCGACGAGCACTTCCGCACCGCGCCGCTGGCCGAGAATGCTCCGGCACTGTTGGGTCTGATCGGGCTGTGGTACTCGAATTTCTTTGGTGCACAATCGCGTGCAGTGCTGCCCTACTCGAACGACCTGTCCCGGTTCGCGGCCTACCTGCAGCAGCTGACCATGGAGTCCAACGGCAAGTCCGTGCGCGCCGACGGCTCCCCGGTGACCACCCAGACCGGTGAGATCTTCTGGGGCGAGCCGGGAACCAACGGCCAGCACGCCTTCTACCAACTGCTGCACCAGGGCACCCGTCTGGTTCCCGCCGATTTCATCGGCTTCTCGGAGCCCACCGACGACCTGCCCACGGCCGACGGCACCGGCAGCATGCACGACCTGCTGATGAGCAACTTCTTCGCCCAGACCCAGGTGCTGGCGTTCGGCAAGACCGCCGAAGCCATTGCCGCCGAGGGCACTCCGTCCGCGGTGGTCCCGCACAAGTTGATGCCCGGAAACCGACCGACGACGTCAATCCTGGCAACCAGGTTGACGCCGTCGGTGGTGGGGCAGCTCATCGCCCTCTACGAACACCAGGTGTTCACCGAGGGAGTCGTGTGGGGGATCGACTCCTTCGACCAGTGGGGCGTCGAGCTGGGTAAGACCCAGGCCAAGGCACTGCTGCCGGTGATCACCGAATCGGAATCACCAGGCAAGCAGTCGGATTCATCTACCGATGCGCTGGTGCGGCGTTACCGCGTCGAGCGCGGACGCTCTGTCTAGGGCTCAGGCCCTACTGCCCCGGGATCGTCGCGCAGCCCACGTTCGGGATGCAGCCACTGACACCGCCGGGACCGGCCGTACCGACAGGTCCGTTCGGGATACCGCCGGTGGCCCCACCGGGCCCCGCGGTCCCACCCGGGCCATAGGGAATCTCGCCGGTGGCGCCGGCCGGTCCGGCCGTTCCGCCGGGGCCGAACGGAATCGAGCCGCTGGCACCGCCCGGGCCTGCTGTACCGCCGGGGCCACCGGGAATCTCGCCGGTTGCGCCGCCGGGGCCGGCCATGCCCGCGTCGGCGCATGCCGTCCCGTCGGCGTTGACGCACGGCGGCGGAGCCGGAGGATCAGCCGCGGCAACCGGAACGAATGCGACGGCCCCAGCCGCAGCGCCTGCAAGGAACATCGAGGCAATCAGTCTTGAGGTCATGACGGTGGGCTACCCAGGTTCCCTCGGTGCTGAAACACGGCCCCGAAATTAGCCTCACGGGCAACACTGCCCTCTGAGGCACCAAGGCCACCTCGCGTACGCCGCGATTTGGGCTGCCTATGACACCGAGACTGCAGTCAGGGACAAAATCGGCGCGATTTTTGTCCCTGCGTACAGTCTCGGCGACCGACCTACCTGACCGGCCAGCGCCGACCCCGAAATCAGGCGAAACGCTTGGTGTACTTCGGCGGCAGCAACCGGAGCACCTGAGTCAGCGGTGCCCACGGCCAGCGCGGCACCACGGCCCGGCCTTTCTCCTTCTCGATGGCCTCGACCATCGCGCGCACACCGGTCTCGTTGTCGACCATCAGCATGGTCGTCGCCGATTTGGCCGTCATCTCCGACTCGATGTAGCCCGGCTCGATCACAGTCACCCGGATCGGACCCTTGTCGTACTCGGCGCGCAGCGACTCGCCCAGCGACGTCATACCGGCCTTCGAAGCGCAGTAGGCAGCCTTGCCGCCGGGCACACCGGTGTTGCCGAGGACCGACGAGATCAGCACCAAGTGACCACTTCCGGACTTCTTGAACATCTCCAAAGCCGTCTCGATCTGCACCAGACCGGCGATCAGATTGGTTTCGATGGTGGCCTTGTTCGCCCACGGCTTGCCCTCGCCCAGCGGCCAGCCCTTACCGATGCCGGCGTTGACGATCACGCGATCGATACCGCCGAGTTCCTCGGACAGCTCACCGAACACCCGCGGCACGGCCTCGTGGTCGTTCACGTCCAGCGCAGCGACAGCCACCTTGACGTAGGGGTGCCGGTCGGCCAACTCGGCCTTGAGCTCGTCGAGCCGATCGGTGCGGCGGGCACACAGGGCCAGGTCACGGCCCTTGGCCGCGAATTGACGGGCCATTCCCGCGCCCAGCCCAGAGCTGGCACCGGTGATGAGGATCTTCTGACGGGTCATCGCTGCAGGATAACCGAGTTAGACAACTGTCAAAAATGCGGCCGCTACTTGAGCAGCCTGGACATCCGCCGGTCGGCCAGCACCTTGCCGCCGGTCTGACACGTCGGGCAGTACTGGAACGACTTGTCGGCGAAAGACACCTCCCGCACGGTGTCCCCGCACACCGGGCACGGCAGCCCGGTACGCGCGTGCACGCGAAGACCAGAACGCTTCTCCCCCTTGAGCGTCGCGGCCTGCTGTCCCACCGAACGCGTCACCGCATCGGTGAGCACCGAGATCATCGCGTCGTGCAGCGCACCGAGTTGGGCATCGGTCAGCTTGCCCGCAGTGGCGAACGGCGACAGTTTGGCCACGTGCAGGATCTCGTCGCTGTAGGCGTTGCCGATCCCGGCGATCACCTTCTGATCGGTGATCACGGTCTTGATCCGTCCGCCCTGCCCGGCCAGCACACCCGCCAGCCCGGCTGAATCCAGCGACAGCGCATCAGGTCCCAGCGCGGCGATCTGCGGTACATCAAGGGGATCGGCGACCAGCCACACCGCCAACCGCTTCTGAGTCCCGGCCTCGGTCAGGTCAAAGCCCACGCCCTCCCCCAAATGCACCCGCAGGGCGATCGGGCCCTTGCCGGGCTTGAGCGGCGTCGTCGCCAACTTGTCCGACCAACGCAGCCAACCCGCCCGCGACAGATGCGTGATCAGGTGCCAGGGACCGACTTCGAGACCAAGGTACTTGCCCCAGCGGTTCGCACCCGTCACGGTCTGTCCGTGCAACGCCGTCGGCGGCGGATCGAACGTCTTGAGCACCGACAACGCGGACACGTCGATCCGGGTGACCACCCGGCCCGTCGCGTTCCGGCGCAGATGATCGGCCAACGCCTCCACTTCGGGCAGTTCAGGCATGGCTCCAGTGTGTCAGCGAAATGCCGAGCATGCTGTAGACATGTCCAACCGGCCTGCCCCCGGAGCGACCAACCCGATACGCAGTATCTTCGTGATCAACAGCGTGCCGCGCCGGTGGCCGTTCGCTCTGCGGGCCGGAATCTGCATGGCCGTACCTGTTCTGGTGGGCTGGCTGGCCGGCGACACCACTGCCGGATTGATCGCCACCATCGGCGGATTCACCTCGCTGTACGGCAGCGGCCGGCCCTACCTCAATCGCGGCGGATACCTGGCGGTAGTCGTGGTGTGCTTCGCCGCCGCAGTGGCACTCGGGGATTGGGCATCATCGGCACCATGGCTGGGCGTGCTGACCGTGACGATGATCGCCGCGGTGGCCACCCTGGTCTGCCACGCCCTGAGCATCGGACCGCCCGGGGCCTACATGGTGGTGCTGGCCTGCGCGGCCGGGACCGGCACCCCGACGACTCTGCATCTCAGCCCGGGCCATCACGCCGCGCTCGTTCTGGCCGGCGGCTCGTTCGCCTGGCTGGTGCACATGTCCGGCGCACTGATCCGACCCCGCGGGCCGGAGAAGGCCGCGGTGGCTGCGGCTGCCGCCGCCGTGGCGGCCTACATCGACAACATCGAGGGTGAGCCGGCCGCCCGCGCAGCCGCCCGGCACCGGGCCGCGCTGCTGCTGCACACCGCGTGGGTCACCCTGGTCACCTATCAACCGGTGCAACCGAAACCCGACCAGACGCTGTACCGGCTGCGGGTGGTCAACCGCCGGCTGCACGTGTTGTTCGCCGAGGCCATGCGCGCCGCCGACGCCGGTGAGACGCTGGCATATGACGGCGCGGCCCTGGCCCGGCACCTGGCCACCGTGCCCGCCGATGCGGTCACCGATGAGCATGGCGCCGAAGGGATTCCGCTCGGCCGGCCGAGCGCGTTGCAACTGCTGCGGCGGGCGCTGACGCCGGGCTCGGTATCACTGCAACTGGCGCTGCGCGTGGGCATCGCGGTCGCGATCTCGGGTGTCATCGCCGTGCTGATCTCACAGGCCCTGACGATGACGCATGCCTATTGGGCGATGGCGGCCGCGGTGCTGATGCTGCATCAAGGTTTCGACTGGCAACGCACAGTGGCCCGGGGCGTGGAACGAACGCTGGGCACCTGGCTCGGCCTCGGCGTTGCCGGCGCGATCCTGGCGCTGCACCCGCAGGGTCTGTGGCTGGCACTGGTGATCGGAGCGCTGCAATTCGCCATCGAGATGTACGTGGTGCGTAACTACACCCTGGCCGTCGTGTTCATCACGCCCGCCGCACTCACCATCGCCTCGGGAGGACAGCCCGTCGACAATCTCGGCGAACTGCTGCTCACCCGCGGTAGCGACACCCTGATCGGATGCGCGGTGGCCCTGGCCGTCTACTGGGCGACCCAGCGTCTCCGCCACCCGAGGGGCCTGCGCACTGCGATCACCACCACGCTCGACGCCGTCTCCGCCACCCTGCCCCACCTGGCGGCCGACGACGCCACCTCCCCGGCGGCCCGCACCGATCGGCGCGATCTGCAGTTGCGGGCCATGGAACTGTTGCCCGCCTATGACGCGAATGTCGGCGGATCAGCAGCGCAACGCCTTGGGGCCGAACGCATGTGGCCGACGGTCGTGGCCACCGAACAACTCGCCTACCGCACACTGGCGGCTTGTTGGGGCGCCGAGCGTGACCGCGATACGGAGTCAGGCGCCGAGGCGGCCGCAGACACCGCGGCCGCGTTGAGCGAGCAGGCCGCCGCCCTACGCGAGGGCCTTGACGAACGACAGTAGCCAGCTCACCAGCGACAGCACGATGGCCGCCCAGATGGCGGTCCACCAGAACTGGTCGATGTGCAGACCCCAGTGCGTGGTGTGGTCGGTGATCCACGACGTGATCCACAGCATCAGCGCGTTGATCACGATGTGGATCAGCCCGAGCGTGAGGATGTACAGCGGGATCGAAAGGATCTGAACGATCGGCTTGACGAACGCGTTGACCAGACCGAAGATCACCGCGACGACGAAGATGATGCCGACCCTGGCGATGGTCGAGTCACCTCCGATGAAGTAGATCCCCGGCACGACGAGAGTGACCACCCAGAGCGCGAATCCGGTTATCGCGGCGCGCAGGAGAAATGAGCTCATGGCGGTCTAGTCTGCCGACCGCAGCAGGTATGTGTCCATGATCCAGCCGTGGCGCGTCCTCGCTTCGGCACGCGCAGCAACGATCTCGTCTCCGATCTCACCCACCGTGCCCGCATACAGCAACTCATCGGGCGTGCCCAGATAGGCACCCCACCAGATCCGGGTCTGCGGCGGGCACTGCTGAAACGAGCAGTCCGCGTCAAGCATCACCACGGCGCTACCGGTCAGCCCGTGCTCGCGCAACTGGCGCCCGGTGGTGATCAGCACCGGTTCGCCGACGTCGTTGAGCGGGATGCGATGCCGAGCCGTCAGGACCTGGATCGCAGTGATGCCGGGGATGACGTCATAGGTGAACTCGACGTGCTCGCCCACCATCTCCAGGATCCGCAGCGTGCTGTCGTACAGCGACGGATCCCCCCAGGCCAGAAAGGCTCCGACACCGTCGGGCCCGAGTTCGGATTCGATGGCCGCCGCCCAGATCCGGGCCCGCTCGGCATGCCAGTCCGCCACGACCTGGCGGTAGCCGGGTGCGTCGCCGGCCGCGGCGCGCGGCGGGTCGACCAATTCGACGAAGCGGTAGCCGGGCTTGCCGGGATCAGTACGAATGAAGCGATCGCAGATCAGCTTGCGCACCGCGACCAGATCGTCGGCCGCACCTCGGCGCGGCCCCTTGTCCATCGCGAAAAACACCTGCGTGTCATTGAGCGCGGAAATAGCCTGGGCCGTGACGAAGTCCGGATCACCGGCCCCGATTCCGATGACATGGATGCGACGCACTGTCGAAGGTTAACCGAACCGAAACCAGGTACCCCAAGTATCCGGTACCCGGGGTATTGACATCACGCATTGTCGGTACCTACCGTCGGGAAGAGGGGACCACAAACGAAGGGAACGTCAACGGTGACAACTTCGGCCAGACCCGGCGGAGGCTCGACCAACGCCGCGCGGCGGGATGCATTTTCCGAACGCCTGCTCAAGGGTTCGGTACGCAAGTCGTATGCGCCCGTGGTGGACATCGACTGGCACGCGCCGCTGGATCCGGACAAGTTCTTCCTACCGCCGAGGATCGTGTCGCTATACGGAACCCCGTTGTGGGACAGCATGTCCCGCGAGGAGCAGATCGAGCTGTCACGCCAGGAGCTGGCCAACACCCTCTCGGCGGGCATCTGGTTCGAGAACATCCTCAACCAGTCGCTGCTGCGCAAGATGATGCACCAGGACCCCACCTCGAACTCCACGCACTACGAACTCACCGAACTCGGCGACGAGACCCGCCACATGGTGATGTTCGGCAAGGCCATCGACAGGATCGGCGCGAAGCCGGTGCGCCCGCGGCTGTACCAGCGGATGATCATCAACTCGCTGCCGTTCTTCTTCCGCGGCTCGGTGCTGTGGGTGGCCGCGTTGGTCGGTGAGGAGATCTTCGATTCGCTGCAGCGGCAGATGATGGACGACCCCGACCTGCAGCCGATGGTGCAGCGCCTCATGCGTATTCACGTCACCGAGGAGGCCCGCCACATCCAGTTCGCCCGTGACGGCCTGCGTCAGCGCACGCCGTCGATGCGCTGGTACAAGCGGGTGTGGGTGGCCAACCTCAACGGTGTCGGCGGGTTCTTCTTCCGCTACCTGTTCACCAACAAGATCCAGTACGCGCGCGTCGGCCTGGACGCCCGCGTCGCGCGCCGGATGGCCCGGGCCAGCGCCCACCGTCACGAGGTGCAGATCTCCGGATTCGCCCCGCTGGCAGCCTTCCTCGAAGAGGTCGGACTGATGGGCCGAATCGGACGGCGCATGTGGCGGCGCTCCGGTTTCCTGCCGGCGAAGACGCCATCGCGCCTCACCGCGGCCGCGGTATCTGCCGCGAGTTCCGACGCCGGCGCCACCGACGAGGTGTACGACGGATTCGCCGTCCTCGACACCGGTGACGGCGATCGCCGGGTACACGTGCGGCTGGCCGGTCACCTGGATCCGATCGACGGCAAGTACCACTGGCGCGGAACGATTCTCGATGCGCCCAGCACCGTGGCCGCCGGGGCGGTGCGGCTGAGCATCGGCACCCGTACCGTCGACGCCCGCATCACCGAGCGCACCTCGCAGGGCACGCACTCGGTCTCCGGGATCGGTGAACCGCCCTTCGATCTGGACTCCGCCGACGGGCCCGAAGTCAGCGCCGCCGGCTGAACAGCGAGCGGCCGAGCAACCCGGTCGCGAACAGCGCCCCGCCGATCCCGGAGATCAGCAGCGGCAGTTGGCCGGGCTGACCTGGAACAGCAGTCCAGAGCAGCCCGGCCCATATCCCGGCGCCCAGCACGGCGAATCCGCTGAGGCCCTGGAAGACTCCCTGCGCACTGCCCTGCAGGTCGGAACCGACCAGCGAGGACACCCAGGCCTTGCTGACCCCATCGGTGCAGCCCGTGAACAGGCCGTAGGCCCCGATCAACAGCCAGGCGAGCAACGGATCGGTGGTCAACCCCAGCCCGACGTAGCCGATCGCGAAGAACACCAGGCCGATACCGAACACCGGCAACCGGCCGATCCGGTCAGCCAGCAACCCGGCCGGGAAACTGGAGATGGCGTAGACCGCGTTGTAGGTGACGTAGGCCAGGATCACCTCGACCACCGAGAAGCCGATCTCGTTGAGCCGCAACAACAACAGTGCATCGGGGAAATTCACCAGACCGAACGCCACCAGCACGGCCGTCACCCGCCAGTACTGCCCGGGCAGTTCCCGCACTCGGGCGAACACCGGCTGACGCTCTCTGACGGGCTGGAACTCCTCAGCGCGTTTCGCTGTGCCCTTTTCCGAGACCAGGAACACCAGCGCCACGCTGAGCACGGCGGGCACCACAGCCACCCACAGCAGTGGCGCGATCTGGTGGTCGAGCAGTTCATAGCCGGCCAAACCCAACAGTGGACCGACCACCGCGCCAAAAGTGTCCATGGCACGGTGGAATCCGAAAACCCGGCCGCGGGCGGCGGCGTCGGTGTCGGCGATCAGCAGGGCGTCACGTGGCGCGCCGCGGATGCCCTTGCCCAACCGGTCCACCACGCGACCCGCGAGCACGCCGGGCCACCCACCGGCGGCCGCGACCATGACCTTGCCCAGTGCCGCCATGCCGTAGCCGGTGGCGATCAAGGGCCGCTTGGAGAATCGGTCGCCGAGCGGGCCAGCGGCCAGCTTGGTCATCGCCGCCGCGCCCTCGGCGGCGCCCTCGACTGCGCCGACCACGGCGGGTGGGGCACCGAGCACGGCCGTCAGATAGATCGGCAGCAGCGGATAGAGAAGTTCACTCGCGGTGTCCTGTAGGAAGGACACCGCAGACAGCACCCGGACGTTGCGCGTCAGCCAGGCAGGCACTCGGTCATCATGCCTGCCCGATCGCCCCCATAGAACTAGAACACGTTCTAGTGTGTACGGCATGCGGTTCACCTACGCCGAAGCCATGACCGATCCCACCTACTACATCCCGCTCGCCCAGGCGGCCGAGGCGGCCGGTTATCACGCCATGACGATCGCCGACAGCGTCGCCTACCCCTTCGAATCCGACTCGAAGTACCCCTACACCCCGGACGGCAACCGCGAGTTCCTCGACGGTAAGGCATTCGTCGAGGCCTTCGTGATGGCCTCGGCCCTGTGTGCGGTGACCACCACGCTCAAGTTCAACTTCTTCGTGCTCAAGCTGCCGATCCGTCCGCCCGCTCTGGTGGCCAAGCAGGTCGGCTCGCTCAACGCGCTGTTCGACAACCGGCTGGGGCTCGGGGTCGGCACCAGCCCGTGGCCCGAGGATTACGAGTTGATGGGCGTTCCGTTCGCGCGGCGCGGTAAGCGCATGGACGAGTGCATCGACATCATCCGCGGCCTGACCAGCGGTGACTATTTCGAGTACCACGGCGAGTTCTACGACATCCCCAAGACCAAGATGACCCCGGCGCCGTCGAAGCCGGTGTCCATCCTCGTCGGCGGGCACGCCGAAGCCGCCTTGCGCCGCGCGGCCCGCAACGACGGCTGGATGCACGGCGGCGGCACCGACGACCTCGACGTCCTCCTCAAGCGCCTCAAGGAGATCAGGGCGGAGGAGGGCCAGACCGGGCCGTTTGAGATCCACGTGATCTCGGCCGACGCGTACACGCCCGACGGCATCAAACGACTTGAGGACAAGGGCGTCACCGATGTGATCGTGGGCTTCCGCCTGCCCTACGTCATGGGCGAGGACCCCGAGCCGCTGGATCGCAAGATCCGCCACCTGGAGAAGTTCGCCGAGAACGTCATCGCCAAGGTCTAGTCCCGCTTCGCGGGTAACTCCCTGCGCCGATTTCTACTCCTGGGTTGTGTCCGGCGACGACCGACAGCCCAGGTGTAGAAAACGGGGGCCGTCGATCCACGGTTTGAGGGAACACTCCCCGCCCCGTTAGCGTTGCACCCGCCGTTCTCGCCCAACGCTGCCCGAGAGCTCAGTCCGGCCACCCCGGAACAACTCAGAACACTCGGAAAGCCTGCGAATGACGACCTCTCTCGAACGCCCGCGTGCCGTTGTCGCACCTGACCCCACGGTGCGCTCGCTGGCGGTGTTCGCCCTGGCCCTCGGCGGCTTCGGTATCGGCACCACCGAATTCGTCGCGATGGGGCTGCTGCCCGACATCGCGACCGGCTTCGGCATCAGCGAACCCACTGCCGGCCACGTCATCTCCGCCTACGCGCTGGGCGTGGTGATCGGCGCGCCCGTCATCGCCGCACTCACCGCGCGCTGGCCGCGCAAGGCCCTGCTGCTCACGCTGATGGCGGTCTTCACCCTCGGCAACGTGGCCAGCATGCTGGCACCGACCTACCCGACCCTGGTCGTCGCCCGGTTCGTCGCCGGCCTGCCACACGGCGCGTTCTTCGGGATCGCCGCGCTGGCCGCCGCCCATCTGATGGGTCCGCAGAACCGGGCCAAGGCCGTCGCCTATGTGCTGTGCGGCCTGACCGTCGCGACCGTGCTGGGCGTTCCGCTGGCCTCCTGGCTCGGCCAGGCCCTCGGCTGGCGGAGCGCGTTCGGTCTGGTGGTCGGCGTCGGGCTGATCACGTTGGCTGCCCAGTGGCGGTGGCTGCCCAAGCATCTGAAGTCCATGCACGTCACCAGCCCGCTGACCGAACTGAGTGCGTTGCGCCGACCTCAGGTGTGGCTGGCGGTGCTGGTCGGCATGATCGGCTTCGGCGGCATGTTCGCGGTATACACCTACATCAGCACCACGATGACCGATGTGACCGGCCTACCCCGGTCCATGGTTCCGGTGGCGCTCATGGTGTTCGGCCTCGGCATGGTCGTCGGCAACCTGATCGGCGGCCGGTTCGCCGACACCTCGGTGATCCGCGCGCTGTACCTGTCCCTGGGCTCCCTGGCGGTGCTGCTGGCCGCGTTCTCGCTGGGGTCGCACAGCCCGTGGACCGCCCTGCCTCTGCTGTTCGGCGTCGGCGTGGCCGGCTCGGCCGTCGGTCCGGCGTTGCAGACCCGGCTGATGGATGTCGCCCACGACGCCCAGACCCTGGCCGCCGCGCTCAACCACTCCGCGCTCAACATCGGCAATGCCACGGGCGCCTGGGTGGGTGGCCTGGTGATCGCGGCCGGCCTCGGTTACACCGCGCCGGCCGCGGCCGGCGCACTGCTGGCCGTCGGCGGGCTGCTGGTCTTCACCGTGTCGGTGGCACTAGAACGACGGACCGCCATCCGGTGACGACGGCGGGATGATGTGGACGGCGGCTTCTTCAGCTGAGGCCGCACCACCGTCGATGCCGACATCGGTCCCGAGCAGCTCCGCCTCTTCGTCTGCACCGAAGCCCGCATTGGGGGCCACCAACCGGCCCGACCGTCGGTCTCCGACCTCGTCATCGCCGCCCTGCTCGTCGAGATAGTCGCGATCGTCGAGCTGCATCGCGGGATCAGGCTCTTCCTCGGCCAGCAGCTCATCGAGGGTCTCGTGGTCCCGCGGTTCCCGCCACCGATCCGGCGGCGAGTAACCCTCGTCGAGCAAGTCGTCGACACCCCGATCGATGAGGGTGTCCTCCTGAGTCAACTGGTCGTCGTCATCGACGCTGTACCCGTCACTACTCATTCTTCAACGATGGCACAGGTCGCGCCTACCTGAGCGCTGGCACCCCCGGTGGACGTGGTGTGGGATCGCGTCGACAGCTCCGACGCCGAGCACAAGCCGCCCCTGCGGATCACCGTCGAGGAGAGCTGAACCCCGATCCTGAGAAATTCCGCATTTTAAGCTGAGAATTCTGGAATTTTCGAACCCGATTCCTAATTAAACGTTGCAGGAAGCAACCGGAAGTAGAGGGACTCCCGGTGCAGCCTGCAACGGAGGGTTGGGAAATGAAGTCATATGCCATCGCCACATTAGCCGCCGGCACGCTGGCCGCAGGAACATTCCTCGGCGGCATCGCCGCCGCCGCCCCGACCGGACAGTCGGCCGAACAAACCGTGAAAAGCCTTCAGACCAGCGGCTATCACGTCATCGTCAACCGCACCGGCGCTGCACCACTGACCAACTGCACCGTGCTCGGCGTGCGCCAGGGACAGACCATTGCCACCAATGACTCCAGGGGCGGCAGCTCGATCAATACCACCGTCATTTCAAAGACGGCATATGTCGACGTCGCCTGCTGAGTTGGGAATAAAACAGGGCACACATTTGTTGGAGTCGCCAAACCGGATATAGCGGTTTGGTGAATATCGGATACCTGAAATCGGCCGCACACTTTGTGCGGCCGATTTTCTTTTGCCGCGGAGGTCGCGCGTCGACTCGGCTTGTCGGTGGGTCGGCGTACGGTACCGAACATGAGTTCGATATTGGCATCCGATAGGGATCTCGAGCGGACGATCGTCGGTGAGGCCCTCGATCACCTCAATGCCGCCTGCAAGGAAATAGACGCGTTGTCGGTGCACGCCCTGACACGGTCGGAACTCCACGAGGTCTTGAGCCGGCTCGACGCCGGGGAGAGACGGTTGGCGACCGCGCAACAACGGCTGCTCGGACGGATGGTGGCCACCCAGACCGCATCGCCGCCTCGGTTCGACCCGGCGGCCGTGCTGGCCCGGAGGCTGCGGATTTCGCCGGCCGAAGCACGCCAACGGATCGCGGCCGCCGGCCAAGACTCCGACTGAGGTCGACGCGACCGACCGGCGGGACGGATAGATTCGACGTCCATGACCGTCACCGTCGACGAGATCGAAGTCGCTGACCCACCGGACGCCTGGACGCGAGCGGGATTCAGTGTTGATCCCGGCGGAGACGCCGGGACGGTCTGCCGGGTCGGAGACGTTCGCATTCGACTGGTCGGCAGCGACCGCGGCACCGGCATCATCGGGTGGTCGTTGCGCGGCCTGCCATCTGATGGCCCGCTTGACGTCGACGGCATCCCGACAGCGCGGTCGACCACCGCCACCTCACCGCCGGCCAAACATCCGAACGGCGCCACCGCAATCGACCACCTCGTGATGTTGTCCCCCGACTTGGGGCGCACGATCTCATCGCTTACCGACATCGGCGTGGCCCCGCGCCGGGAACGTGACACCGAACTCGGCGGGCGACGAGTCCGTCAGGTCTTCTTCCGGTTCGGGGAGGTGATCCTCGAGGTCGTCGGTTCACCGGAGACGACGAGTGACGGTCCCTCGAGGCTGTGGGGAATCACGTACATCGTCGACGACATCGACGCGAGCGCCGCGTTCTTCGGCGACCACACCGCTCCGGTCAAGGACGCCGTGCAGCCGGGCCGCCGGATCACCACGGTCCGGCACAAGGACTTCGGTGTGTCGGTCCCGACGGCGGTGATCTCGGCTACTCGTGACGACTGACGTGTGTCGGGGCGCCGACCGCCCCGAGCGGTTGCCTATCCTCAGCGCATGACCGACGCCGGAGACCTGAGCAACGACGTTGTCGTCATCCATACCGACGGCGGGTGCCGACCGAACCCCGGCCCCGGCGGCTGGGGCGCGGTGCTGCGCCACCGTGAGCGCGTACGCGAGATGCACGGCGGGGATCCCGGAACCACGAGCAACAACCGGATGGAGCTGACGGCGCCCATCATGGCGCTCGAGGCGCTGACGAGGTCCATGGTGGTGCACCTCCACACCGACAGCACCTATGTCCGCAACGGCATCACCAAGTGGGTGCTCGGCTGGGAACGCAACGGCTGGCTGACCGCCGCCAAGCAGCCGGTGAAGAACGTCGACCTCTGGCAGCGGCTGCAGGCGGCCTGCGCGCGGCACCAGGTCGAGTGGTTCTGGGTGAAGGGACACGCAGGAGTGCCCGATAACGAGCTGGCCGACGAGCTGGCGACCCGGGGGCTGCAGGAAGCGGTCGACGGTTCCCGCGTCTAGTTCCCTGACTCCCCCACAACTGGCGGAGATGCACGTACGCCGTCATCCACGAGATTCAGAAAGACTCCTGGAACGGTGATCACTGCCGCGCTCCTCGTCCATCCGCGGAAATAGAGGCGCTCCCCGCAGTGGGCGGTAGTCAGCGGCTGCAAAAGCTGCTGCGGCTGCCGACATCAACGCCAAGATGAGGGCCGGCTGGTGGCCGGCCTGAGCGGGGAAATCGCCAAACAGCAGCCAGGCCAGCGTCAGTGTGGTGATCACCCCCAGACCATCAGTCGCGCCGACAATCGAAACATCCGGCCGGTTCAGGCCGATCCGCCCGCCCGTGATCGCCGTGGTCAACGCACACGCGGCCAAGACCACGCAGAGCGGAAAAGTGAGCTTCCATAACCCCCACGCGGCGCGATCGGCGTCCTGAACCTGATCCCACGGCAGAAACAATGCGACCACCATCAAGGCGCCGGCTGCGCCGCAGACCAGCCGTCGAAGCAAGTTAGTCATTTCGTCCTCCTGACCGTCATACCAGTGATGGTTGAGGTCAGAGGTCGTGCTGTCGATTACCTAGAGGTAATGGAGCAGCGAACCCGATGCAGCTACAGTCGGTGCGAATGGCGACCACCAGCTCCGCTCCTCAGGTCGGGCCGCTGCTGCGGGAGTGGCGGCAACGGCGTCGACTGACCCAGCTCGAGCTTGCACTCGACGCAGGCGTGTCGGCGCGCCATCTGAGCTTCGTCGAGACCGGCCGTTCCAAGCCCGGGCGAGACATGCTGCTGCGCCTTGGAGAACGACTCGAAATCCCGTTCCGCGAACGCAACCGGCTACTGCTCGCCTCTGGGCATGCTCCCGCATTCCCCGAGCATCCTTTCGGCGCACCCGAACTCGCTCCGATCCGCGAAGCGCTGGAGCGGATTCTGAAAAGTCACGAGCCGTATCCGGCGGTCGTCTTCGACCGCAATTGGAACCTGGTCGCCGCAAACGCCGCCATACAGCCGCTGATCGCGACCATCGACCCTGCCCTGCTGAACCCACCTGTCAACGTCCACCGCGTCGGCCTGGAATTGATGTCGCAGATCATCAACGCCCACGAGGTCATGTCCTACTTTCGTGATCGGATTCAGCGCCAGCTCGCCGCCACCGCCGACCACCAGCTCGCGCAGCTCCTGGAGGAGTTCGAGAACTACCTGCCCGACGAAGACCAGGGTGCGGCAAGCGAATCCGACTTCACGCAGAATCTCGGTCCGGTCAGGGTCCGGGCACCCGACGGTGGCGAGTGGTCGTTCTTCGGCATGTTCGGCACCTTCGACATGCCGTTCGAAGTCACGATCTCCGAATTGGCCATCGAGTTGCTCTTTCCCGCCGATCGCGCGACTGCCGATGCGTTTGAATCGCTAGCTCGATAACGCAAAGAGAGTCTGCGTTGCGTCTGTTCCTATGATTCCCAGACCACGTCATCCGGCGACTTGTCCGGCCGCAGACCGCGCCAACTCGGCTGGCGCAGCCGGTGATCCGAGGTGCGCTCGCTGTAGCGGACCTCCCCCACCAACTCGGGCCGCACGTACGTGACCCCTTTGGCGTCGAGCTTCGGCAACGGCTTGTCGAAGGGTGACTCGTCGGCGTGCAGCGGGGTCAGCATGCCTTTGAGCTTGGTCAGTTCCTTCTCGGTGAACCCGGTGCCGACGCGCCCGGCGAACTGCAGGCCGTCGGGGCCGGGCACGCCGAGCAGCAGCGCGCCGATGCCGCTGCTGCGCCCGCCCTCCCCCTGGCGCCAGCCGCCGATCACCGCTTCCTGCGTGTTCCAGATCTTGTCCTTGATCCAGGAGGCCGACCGCCGGCCCGGCTGATATGTCGAGTCCCGTTTCTTGGCCACCACGCCCTCGAACCGGTGCTCGCGGGCATGGTCCATGGCCTCCGGTCCGTCGCCGGGCAGCGGCTCGGGAACGATCAGACCGCCGCCGGCGGCCAACGCGTCCAACACCTTTCGGCGATCAGAGTATTTGGCGCGTAGCAAGGAGCGGCCGTCGAGCCACAGGATGTCGAAGGCCCAGAACTCGACCCGGGTGGAGCGGGCCCGGTTCTGCATTTCACCAAAACTGGGCACCCCGGATTCGTCGAGCGCCACCACCTCGCCGTCGAGCACCAGGTGGTGGTCGGCGAGATCGGCGGCCAGCGCCTGTAATTGCGGGTACTCGGCGGTGACATCACGTCCGCGGCGTGAACGCAGTTGCAGGCGGCCATGTTCGGCCTCGACCAGCAGCCGGTAGCCGTCCCATTTGCCCTCGAACGCCCATTGCGTGGCCTTGAGTTTCGCGACGGACCCCTCGGTGGCGAGCATCGGCGCGAAATCCCGGGGTTCTGGTGTGGCAGACTTCTGGTCCTTCATCCGGTGTGCCAGCCAGTTCTTGCCCTCGGTCTGGATCAGGGCATAACGGCCATCGATGCGGTTGCCGCTCAGGGTGAAGATCACCTCGCCGTTGCGTGCCTCCGGATCGTCGGTCACCCGGAACTTCTCGGCCTCATAGGTGCCCGAGTCCCAGATCTCCATATGCCCGGCGCCGTACTCCCCCTTGGGAATCGAGCCGTGGAAGGTGAGGTATTCGATCGGGTGGTCTTCGGTGTGCACCGCAAGGTGATTCACCGCGGTGGTCTCAGGTAGGTTCTTCGGAACGGCCCAGCTGACCAGCACGCCATCGCGTTCCAGTCGCAGGTCGTAGTGCAACCGTCGGGCGTGATGCTCCTGGATCACGAACCGGTCATTGTTGCCGGTCGCCGGAATGTCCTGCGGCACCGGCTCGGGAGTCTTGGCTGCATCGCGCATGCTGCGGTAGGCGGTGAGCTTGTCGGGGCGCGGGGCATCCTCGTCCAGCCCCGCCAGCAGGTCGCCTTCCTCGGAAACCCGTTGCAGCACTTCATCGAATCGCAGATGCCGCAGATCCGGGTCGTCGATCTCGTCCCATGTCCGGGGTGCCGCGACGGTCGGAAACTCCCGCCCGCGCAGCGAGTACGGCGCAATCGTGGTCTTGGACCCGCTGTTCTGGCTCCAGTCCAGAAAGATCTTCTGAGCACGGACACTGCGGGTCATGGTGGCGGTGACCAATGTGGGCATCGACTGTTCGAGTTGCTGGGCCACCCGCTTGGCCAGCACCGAGGCACCACGGGAGCTGATCGGCTCGGCCAGAGGCACATACAGGTGCAGGCCCTTGCTACCGCTGGTCAGCGGATACGTCGTCAGCCCGATGTCGCCCATCAGGTCGCGCACCGCCTGGGCCACCTCACACAACTGCGACATGGTGACGCCCTCGCCCGGATCGAGATCGAACACGATGCGGGTGGCCGGGCCCGGATTCCCGTCGGCGCCGAAACGCCATTGCGGCACATGCACTTCGAGTGCGGCCTGTTGCGCGATCCAGGCCAGACCCTCGCGGCTGTTGATGATCGGGTACGTGGTGGTGCCCGACTTGTGCGCGATGGTGCCGCGCTCGAGCCAGCCCGGAGCCGACGACGCGAGCTGCTTTTCGAAGAACGATGCCTCCGAGACGCCGTTCGGCCAACGCTTTCGGGTCACCGGCCGCCCGGCAATGTGCGGAAGCATCACCTCGGCGATGCTCAGGTAATAGTCGAAGACCTCAGCCTTCGTGGTACCGGTGGCGGGATAGAGCACCTTGTCTGGATTCGTCAGCCGAACCCGCTCATAGCGCTCCATGACGCCTGCCATGAGGCAAACGTATACCCACATCTGAGACACAGACCGTGTCAACGTGTGAGCATGGGCGGATGGCACTGAATCGCGTGCGCAGTTTGCTCCCCCGATTGGCCGTGGTCGTATTGATGCCCGTGGCGGTCGTTTTCACCGGCCCGACGCCTGCGGCGACGGCCGACCCCTGCTCGGACGTCGAGGTGGTGTTCGCCCGCGGCACCGGTGAGCCGCCCGGGATCGGCCGGGTGGGGCAGGCGATGGTCGACCGGCTGGGAGCTCTGATCGCACCACGCAGCCTCGACGTGTACGCGGTCAACTATCCGGCCGGGCTCAACTTCCTGACCACCGCAGACGCCGCGAACGACGCGGCCGGGCATATCGCCTGGCTGGCCGACCAGTGTCCCGACACCCGGGTGGTGCTCGGCGGATTCTCGCAAGGAGCCGCGGCAGTGTCGATGCTGGCGGGCGTGCCGCCGATCGGTGACCGGATCGGCACCATCGGCTCGGCTCCCGCGCTGCCGCCACCCAGCGCCGACCGGGTGGCGGCTGTCGCGGTATTCGGCAATCCCGGCAACCGATTCGGCACCCCGCTGTCGAGCACCGGGCAATTCGCCGGACGCGCCATCGACCTGTGCAGCCCCGGCGATCCGATCTGTGTCGAGGGCGGCCGCGTCCGCGCGGCGCACAGCGCATACGAACTCCCGCCGTATCCCGACCAGGCGGCCGGCTTCATCGCCGGACGGGTCTAGCCGATGCCACCTACCATGGAGCCATGAGCCGGGCCCTGGTCATCGGCGAGGCGCTGATCGACGTCGTCGAAAGCGACGGCAGGATCAGTGGCGAGTACGTCGGCGGCAGCCCACTCAACGTGGCCGTCGGCCTCGGCCGGCTGGGCCGCGGCGTCGACTTCCTCACCCACATCGCCGAGGACGACCGCGGCAAGCGCATTGCCAAGTACGTGGAACACTCTGGGGTGCAACTGGTTTCAGGCAGCACGACTGCCACCCGAACACCGACCGCAATGGCCACCCTGGACGCCGCAGGATCGGCCCACTATCGATTCGACATCGACTGGCAGTTGACCGGCACGCCCGAGGTGGCCACGCCGCTGCTGGTCCACACCGGCTCGATCGCCACCGTGCTGGAGCCGGGGTGTCGTGCGACCGCCGCGCTGCTGGATGCCTACCGGATGTCGGCGACCATCACGTTCGATCCGAATGTCCGGCCGGACGTGATCCAGGACGACGACATCGCCCGCGGGCGCATCGACCGACTCGTCGAGCGCGCCGACATCGTCAAAGCCTCCGAGGACGACCTGCGCTGGATGGACCCCCGGCACTCCCCCGAACAGATCGCCCGGGCCTGGCTGGAGGTCGGCCCGTCGATCGTCGCGGTGACGTCCGGTGACCGGGGAGCCTTCGCGGTATGCCGGGCCGGCACGGTGTCGGTTACGGCGCGGCCGGTGCAGGTGGCGGACACCGTCGGTGCCGGCGACGCATTCATGGCGGGCCTACTCGATGCGGTGTGGACGTTGGGGTTGCTCGGCGCGGACCGCCGCCGCGATCTCGGGCGGATCAGCATCGAGGCCCTCGAACGTGCCCTGAAATCCGCGGCGCTGTCGGCGGCGTTGACAGTGGCCCGCCCCGGCGCCGACCTGCCGGATCTCGCCGCACGAGATGCCGCCGCACAGGCCTGAGCACCACTCAGGGTTGACTGATCGCATCCGCGACGAGCTCGGCCACCGTGTCAGCCTGGGTCTCGGGCAGGCGCGCATATCCGCACACCAGTCCCCGGGCGCCGGCGACGCCCGCGAAGAACGTGGACAGAGGCGACACGGTGACACCCCGATCACGCAGCGTCGCAGCGATCGCGATGTCGTCTCTCCCGTCAGCCAGCCGCACCACCATGTGCAGACCCGCCTCGACCCCCTCCAGTTGGAGGCCCGCGCACCGTCGTCCAAGCGCACCGACGAGCGCCGACCGCCGAGCCGAGTACGTGCGTGCCGCCCTGGCGAGGTGGCGAGTCAACGCACCCGACTCGATGAAACGCGCCAGCGCGAGAGTGGTCACCCCACAGACTGATTCACCGCTGTTCTCCAATGCGTCGGCAACCGCGTCCCGCAGCCCCGGCGGTGGCAGCAGCCAGGCCACCCGCAGCGCGGGCGTGAGGATCTTCGACGCCGTCCCGATGTAGGCCACGCAATCGCGGCCGCCCTCGATGCCACGCAACGCTGGCAGCGCAGACACGTCGTACCGGAACTCGCCGTCGTAGTCGTCCTCGATCAGCAGGCTGCCGGTCCGAGCTGCCCACTGCACGAGACGCGCACGACGCGCCACCGGTAGCCGCGCCCCGAGCGGATACTGATGTGCCGGAGTGCAATACACGGCTGCATCAGAAGCGCGCAGCGATCCCGGATCGAGGCCGTCGCCGTCGACCGCTACCGCACGCGTTCGGGCGCCGGACATTTCGAAGGCCCGCCGCGCCTCGTCGTAGCCGGGTTCCTCCAACGCGATATCGCGGCCGACCAGTCCGGCCGCGGCGGTGACGGTGCGCAACGCCGAGGCCACGCCGGGCACGATGATCAGTTCGCCCGGGTCGGCGACGATGCCACGGGTGCGACGCAGATGACCGGCCAGGGCCAGGCGGAGCTCAGCATGCCCATCGGGCCCTGCCGCGGTGGCGGGCACGGGTGCGGCCGCGGCGGCTCGCCAGGCACGCCGCCAGTCGGTGGTCGGGATCAGTCCAGGATCAGGGTGCCCGGGGGTGAGATCCCACGCGGGCGGCTGTTGACGGGGAGCGATCGGTGCCACTGTGGTGACGCCGCCCAAGGTGACGTGGGACGCTGCGCCCGCGTGGGCCGCGGTGTCTGCACCGGCGGCGATCCGTGTGCCCGATCCGGGCCGAGAGGTGATGTAGCCGGCCGCGGCAAGCTCGTCGTACGCGTCGACCACGGATGAGCGGGCCACCGCGAGTTCGGCAGCCAGGCTGCGGGTCGACGGCAGCGCGTCGCCGGGACCGAGCCGGCCGAGGCGGATCTGCTCGATGATGGCCGTTGCGATGCGCTGCCGCAGCGGCGCCTCGTCGGCGGGGAGCTGCAATGCCAAGTGCAGCTCGGGTGCATGGCGCGCCATGCCGCCACAATAGTGGTCTGGACTTCCCTGCCAGTTCTGGACCTTCTGGACATGCCGGAATTCCCCCAGAATTCGTTCCGTGAAGCAGATCAGGAGAGAACGCGAGCTCGCCCGCACCGACCGTCCCGACCTCGACTCGGTACTCGACGCCGCGGCGGTGGGCACGCTCGCGACGGTGGTGGACGGACAGCCGTGGGTCGTGCCAATGCTCTATGCCCGCGATGGCGACCGGATCCTCCTGCACGGGTCGACGGGCGCGGGTGCACTGCGGCATGTCGCGGCCGGGGCCCCTGCCGCGTTCTGCGTCACGCTGCTGGACGGAATCGTGGTGGCGGACACGCTTTTCGACTCCACGGCCAACTACCGATCCGCCGTCGTACGTGGACACCTGACCGTCATCGACCCGGCCGACGCGGCATACGCACTGGATCTGTTGAGTGACTCACTGATCCCTGGCCGCAGTTCCGAGGTGCGGTCCAGCACGAAAAGAGAGCTCGCCGCGACACTCGCGATCGCGCTGCCGATCACGCCCGACGGCTGGACGGTCAAGGTGCGCAATGCCCCGCCGGCGCCGCCGGACGACGCGGCCGACTCCGGCGGATGGGCCGGCGTGGTGCCCCTTCGGACCGTGGCCGGCGAGCCGATCGCGGCGCCGTGGGTGGCCGCCGACGTCGACACACCCGAGTCGGTGCACCGCCTCGTCAAGGGCAGCTGACCCGACGCACCGATCCGGTGGTTCTTCGCGCACTCGCCGATATCAAGCCATACTGGGCAAATGCGATCCATCTGGAAGGGTTCGATCGCCTTCGGCCTGGTGAACGTGCCGGTCAAGGTCTACAGCGCCACCGAGGACCACGACATCAAGTTCCATCAGGTCCACGCCAAGGACAACGGGCGCATCCGCTACAAGCGCGTCTGCGAGGTGTGCGGCGAAGTGGTCGAGTTCCGCGACATCAACAAGGCGTTCGAATCCGACGACGGACAGATGGTGGTGATCACCGACGAGGACATCGCCACCCTGCCCGAAGAACGCAGCCGCGAGATCGAAGTCGTCGAGTTCATCCCGGCCGACCAACTCGACCCGTTGATGTACGACAAGAGCTACTTCCTGGAGCCCGACTCGAAGTCATCGAAGTCCTATGTGCTGTTGGCCAAGACGCTTGCGGAAACCGAACGCGTGGCCATCGTGCACTTCTCGCTGCGCAACAAGACGCGCCTGGCCGCCTTGCGGGTCAAAGACTTCAGCAAGCGCAACGTCATGGTGATCCACACCCTGCTGTGGCCCGACGAGATCCGCGATCCGGATTTCCCGGTGCTGGACAAGGAAGTCGAGATCAAACCGGCCGAGTTGAAGATGGCCGGTCAGGTGGTGGAGTCGATGACCGATGACTTCAAGCCGGACCAGTTCCGCGACGACTACCAGGAACAGCTGCACGAGCTGGTCCAGGCCAAACTCGAAGGCGGAGAGGCCTTCTCGGTCGAAGAACAGCCGACCGAGCTCGACGAGACCGAGGACGTGTCCGACCTGCTGGCCAAACTTGAGGCCAGCGTGAAGGCGCGCGGCGGCGCGGCGCAAGAGCCCGCCAAGCAGGCACCCGCGAAGAAAGCCCCGGCCAAAAAGGCCCCCGCCAAGAAAGCGGCGGCCAAGAAGTAACTCAGCGGCGGCAGTCCAGGTCCACGTACACCGTCGTGTACTGCAGATTCTGTCCGGGGTTGAACGACGTGATGCTTGCCGCGCCCGGCGGCACCTGCGGTGCGGTGACCGAACGACCTTGACGAACGGCACTCACGGTGCAGTCGTCGATGGCCCTGGTGCCCACCTTGCTCAAGATCACCCGGTAGCCCTGACTTTCCAGGTCACTGATGGTTTGACTCGCGGTCGACTCAGTGGGCGCGGCAACAGCAGGCGGGGCCAACGCCGCCCCCAGCCCACACAGCCCGGCGCCGGCGACACACACGCTTCTCAAGTTCCGTTTCACTGGGTCCAGCCCGTCCTCTCGGTTTCGGTAAGTGGGCTAAACCTAAAACGCCGAAATCCGTTGTCGGACAATCTCATACCGAATCCACACCGGTTCACACGCAGAGAACGCCGCCGAAATACGGCGTTAACATGAGCGCTCTCGGAGCGCCGTCAAGCAGGCACGTCGACGCGCAGGGCCTCGTGTTCGTCCAGGATCCGGCGCAGTGCGGCATCCATGGGATGAGCGGATTCGAGGTCATGGCTGCAGCGACGATCCACCACGACCACCGAGCCCAGGCTCAGCGGTGTGTGCTCGATCTGGTCGACGAACGCGTCGAACACCGTGCGCGGGGTCGCCAGGTAGTACAGACCGTGACGGGCGTCGGCGAAACGCGCGCCGTATATCAGGCCGCACTGGGTGATGACGAAAAATTCCGATGCCGGGTGCACGCGATGGCCGGGGTGACCCAATTCCTCCTCACCCCACACCTCCGCTGCCAGACGGGCCTGAGCCAATCGGTCCTGCAGGTCGTCGGTACAGGCCAGCAGGCGGTGGACAAGGGTGCCCGCCGCCGACGGGTACTGATCGATCGCGGGCCTGAAGTACCGCGCGAAAAGATCGCCGAAGAAGTCATATCGCTGCTGGGTCATCGCGGCTCCCACCTTGAACTGACTCCTCCAGTGTGCGCCCGTCACCGCCGCGGCGGAGGTCCTTTGACGCGCTGGGTCAGATGCGCATCGTCGTGCGCCCGTTCGGCCCCGACCTCCCAGGCCACCACCTCATACTTGGGGAATGTTGCCGAGGGCCAGGGCCGTCGCGGTCGTATTCGCCCTAGCCGGCACCGCCTATGCCGGCGCCGCTGCGCCGCCCGCGGGCGCCGACGGAGCGGATGCCGTCGTCAGGGATCTGGAGGCGGAGGGATACACCGTCAACATCAACTGGCTCAGCGGGTTCAACACGCAGCAGCTGTCGGATTGCACCGTGGTCCGGGTCAACAACCCCTCGTCAAGTCCCGAGCCGATGCCGGGTGACACCGTCTATGTCGATGTCACCTGCCCGAACAACTTGTACTAGCGTTCCCCGCCCCCAGGGAGATTCCGATTCGCGCGGGCGAGCGCCACAGGACAACTAGAACGTGTTTCAGAAACCACCCACGGACGCTGTCGTGCCCTGCTAGCGTGGCGCCGAGCTAGGGAACGGAGCGCACGTGATTCTGGATAGATTCCGACTCGACGACAAGGTTGCGATCGTCACCGGGGCAGGGCGTGGACTGGGCGCGGCAACCGCGCTGGCATTCGCGGAAGCGGGCGCCGACGTGCTCATCGCGGCCCGCACGCAAGCCCAACTCGACGAGGTGGCAAGTCAGATCGCCGAGACCGGGCGGCGGGCGCATGTGGTCGTCGCCGACCTGGCGCACCCTGAGGCCACCGCCGAGCTCGCGGCCGCCGCGGTGGAGGCGTTCGGCAAACTAGACATCGTCGTCAACAACGTCGGCGGCACCATGCCGGCGCCGCTGTTGAACACGTCCACGAAGGATCTGCGCGACGCGTTCACGTTCAACGTGTCGACCGCGCACGCGCTGACGTGTGCGGCCGTGCCGTTGATGCTCGAACACTCCGGCGGCGGCAGCATCATCAACATCACCTCCACGGTGGGGCGCCTGGCCGGGCGGGGATTCGCCGCCTATGGCACCGCGAAAGCCGCCCTCGCGCACTACACCCGGTTGTCCGCACTGGACTTGAGCCCCCGCATCCGCGTCAACGCGATCGCGCCCGGTTCGATCCTCACCTCGGCCCTCGACATCGTCGCCTCCAACGACGCCCTTCGCGACCCGATGGAGAAGGCCACCCCGTTGCGCCGGCTCGGCGATCCGACCGACATCGCCGCCGCCGCGGTGTACCTGTCCTCCCCGGCGGGTAGCTATCTGACCGGCAAGGTGCTCGAAGTCGACGGCGGCCTGAACATGCCCAACCTCGACCTGCCCATCCCTGACCTCTGAGGAGAAGAATGCCCATTCGCGTAGCGGCAGTCGGCACCGGAAACGTCGGCAAGCACGCACTCAAGCAGCTCGTCACCAATCCGGACTACGAACTCACCGGCGTGTGGGTGTCCTCATCGGCCAAGGCCGGCAAGGATGCCGGAGAGCTTGCCGGCCTTGATGTTTCGACAGGCATCCTGGCCACCGACGACCTGGACGCGATCCTGGCCGACAAACCGGACTGCGTGGTGTACACCGCCCTTGCCGACAACCGGCTGCCCGAGGCCCTTGAGGACTACCGGCGCATCCTGTCGGCCGGGGTCAACGTGGTGGCCAGCTCCGCGGTGTTCCTGCAGTACCCGTGGCAGGTGCTGCCGGCTGAGCTGATCGAGCCCATCGAGACGGCGGCGCAAGAGGGATCTTCGACCCTGTTTGTTAATGGCATCGACCCCGGCTTCGCGAATGACCTTCTGCCCCTTGCCCTTGCCGGCACCTGCCAACAGATCGAACAGATCCGCTGCATGGAGATCGTCGATTACGCGACCTACGACAGCGCGGCGGTGATGTTCGACGTGATGGGCTTCGGCAAGCCGATCGACGAAACTCCGATGCTGCTGCAGCCAGGTGTGTTGACCCTGGCCTGGGGTTCGGTGGTCCGTCAGCTGGCCGCCGGCCTGGGTATCGAACTCGACGAGGTGACCGAGGAGCACACCCGGGTACCGGCGCCGGAGGACTTCGACATCGCGGCCGGCCATATCCCGGCGGGCACCACTGCCGCATTGCGTTTCGAGGTGCGCGGTATGCGCGACGGCAAGGCAGCCGTGGTGCTGGAGCACGTGACACGGCTGCGCGACGACCTGTGCCCCGAGTGGCCGCAGCCCGCGCAGGAGGGCGGCTCATACCGGGTCGTGGTGACCGGTGAACCGTCCTACCACCTGGACCTGCGCCTGAGCAGCCCCAACGGCGACCACAACCACGCGGGGCTGGTCGCCACGGCGGCGCGGGTGGTCAACGCGATCCCGGCGGTGGTGGACGCCAAGCCGGGTATCCGGACCACTCTCGATCTGCCGTTGATCACCGGCCGGGGTCTGTACGCTGCCGGATAGATCCCCGCTGGAAGGAGCGCCGCGATGAAAAATCTCCTCAGCACGGTTACCGGTTGTCTGATGGTTGGCGGCGCTTCCGCGGCGATCGCCCTGGCCCCGCTGGCCTCGGCCGAACCCAGCGCTCCCAGCGAGCCCCGCCTGCTGCCGCAGTGCGAGGTGACCGGCGGCAGCTCGGTCGAGGGTGGACAGACCACCGAATGCGCAACCGAGGGCAACGTCCAGATCGACTCGACTCCGCCGCAGCCCGGCTACGGGATGTTCCCCTGGGACGACGATTTTTTCGTGCTCTGACCAGCGCTGACAGCGCCGTTCAGACGTAGACTTGCTCCAGGATCGGAGTAGGTCATGACGAACATAGTTCGGTACCTGGCTGCGCTGCTGGCGGTGCCGTGTTTGGCGATTCTGACTGCTCCGGCCGGCTCGGCCGCACCGAAGTGCACCAACACCTCACCCAACACCACGCTGTGCCAGACCAATGGCAGCACTCAGATCGTGACCTCCCCGCCCGCCATGAGGAACTACGGCCCCGGGTACGGCTGGATGTTCGGCTTCGGCGGCATCGTCGTCGGTTGGTGACACCCCTGGTGACCACCCCCCCGACGTGGCTTCGCCGGAAAGTTTCGGCTACCCTAACTTTTCTATTCGCATACCCGGATAGAAAGCGGAGCCGTTGTTAGAGGACACCAAGGCGCGCACGACGCCGAGCTGGATGCTGCTCGGGCCGGCCTTCGTCGCCGCGATCGCCTACGTCGACCCCGGGAACGTCGCCGCGAATGTCAGCGCGGGCGCGCAGTTCGGCTACCTGCTGGTCTGGGTCATCGTGGTGGCCAACGCCATGGCCGGCCTGGTGCAGTACCTCTCGGCCAAGCTGGGCCTGGTCACCGGCCGCTCGCTGCCCGAGGTGATCGCCGACCACACGCGCACCCCGTCCCGTATCGCCTACTGGATACAGGCCGAATTGGTAGCCGTCGCAACCGATCTCGCCGAAGTCGTGGGCGGGGCGATCGCCCTGCACCTCCTGTTCGACCTGCCGCTGCTACTCGGCGGAGTCATCACCGGGGTGGTGTCGCTACTGCTGCTGAGCGTGCAGAACCGCCGGGGTCAGCAGGTGTTCGAGCGGGTGATCACCGGACTGCTGATGATCATCGCGATCGGCTTTCTGACCAGCCTGTTCGTCGAGACTCCCCCGGCGGCCGAGGTCGCGGCCGGGCTGATCCCCCGGTTCCAGGGCACCGAAAGCCTGCTGCTGGCCACCGCGATGCTCGGCGCCACGGTGATGCCGCACGCGGTCTATCTGCACTCCGGCCTGGCCCGTGATCGGCACGGCCACCCCGAACCGGGCCCCCGGCGACGACGTCTGCTGCGGGTGACGCGCTACGACGTCGGGCTCGCGATGCTGCTGGCAGGCGCGGTGAACCTGGCCATGCTGCTGGTCGCGGCAATCAACCTGCAGGGGCGCGACAACACCGACTCCATCGAGGGAGCCCACGCCGCGGTCCGCGACACCCTGGGCCCGACGGTCGCCCTGCTGTTCGCGATCGGACTGCTGGCCTCCGGCCTCGCGTCGACCTCGGTCGGCGCGTATGCGGGCGCGATGATCATGCAGGGGCTGCTACGTCGCTCCTACCCGCTGCTGTTGCGTCGCGTGGTCACCCTGATCCCGGCTCTCGCCGTCCTGGCCATCGGCGTCGACCCCAGTCGCGCCCTGGTGCTGTCCCAGGTCGTGCTCTCGTTCGGCATACCGCTGGCGCTGATCCCGCTGGTGCGGTTGACCAGTAACACGACCCTGATGGGCGACGACGTCAACCACCGCGTCACCACGGCCCTCGGCTGGGGTGTGGCCGGATTGATAAGTGTGCTCAACGTGGTGTTGATCTATCTGACCGTGAGGGGCTGAATGCTTGCTTCCGCACGCCTGGATCGAGTTCCTGCGGCGCTGGGCAGCGCTAATCGCTGATCACAGCAGCCGCCAATTCGCCTATCACATCAGCGATTTCACCACGACGCCGCCAGGCCCGACGCTGCCGCATCGCACCGTTGCCCTCGGCGACGACGCGGCCTAGCTCGCCACGGACCATGTCGTAGTCGCCCAACTGCAACAGGGCCGGCCGCACCGTTTCGACGAACCGGCCGAGCAACTCCCGCGCCGGGACGGGCGACTGGTCTCCGAGCAGATCGATACAGTCGCCGTTCAGGCCGTCGTGAGCGGCTTCCCAATGTGCCGCACGGATTTGGTAGTCCGCCAGGTGCGGAACCGATTCGCCCGCGTCGTACGCGTGCAGCGCCGTCATCACCCCGGCGCGGATCAGCGTGGCGACCAACACGGTCTCAGCGACGGTGGCCGGCACATCGCACACCCGCACTTCCACGGTCGGGAAATTCGCCGACGGCCGGACATCCCAATAGATCATGCCGTCGTCCAGCGCAACGCCCGCTCGTTCCAGCATGCTGACGGCGGCGTCGTACTGCGCGGCCGAATCGAAATGCGGCGGAGGTCCCGAGTTCGGCCACCGCGTCCACAGCACGTTGCGGAAGCTGGCATACCCGCTGTCGGTGTTGCGGTAGATCGCCGAGTTGGCGGTCAGCGCCAACAACACATGCAGCCACGGCCGTAGCCAGTTGCTGACGTGAATCGCGGCCTCGCGGTCGGGCACTGCGACATGAACGTGACAGCCGCAGATGCCCTGCTCGTGGGCGAGCATGCCGAACCGGTGGGCGATCCTGCGGTAGCGCGCGGTCGGCGTCACCGGGAATTTGTGCGGCACGGTCGGCGGCAGCGCAACGGCCAACAGCTGCGCCCCATTGGCGGCGGCGGCCTCGGTGGCAATCCGGCGCAACCTGGTCAGTTCGCAGCGCAGCGCGCCGCTGTTATCCATCACATCCGTAGTGGTTTCAACCTGGCAGCTGGTCAGCTCCAGTTGCAGGTCGACCCCGTGCAGGGCGGCGCGTGCGGCGACCTGTTTGTTGCGGGCGATCGGTTCGCCGCTCTGTGGGTCGATGAGCAGGAACTCCTCCTCCACGCCCACCGTCGGATGACTCGTCACGGCTCAGAATTGCCCACAGCAGACGCCCCCAAACCTGCAACCGCCGTGCCTAAGATCGGGTGATGCCCAACGATTTCCGCTTTGGTGTCAGCCTGCGAACCGTCGAATCCCAATCACAGATTGCCGACGAGGCCCGGCGTGCCGAAGACCTCGGCTTCGACGTGCTCAACGTGCCCGACCATCTCGGCGCGCCCGCCCCGTTCCCGACCCTGACCGCGATCGCCGCGGCGACCAGCACACTGCGCGTCGGGACGTTCGTGCTCAACGCGGGCTTCTACAAGCCGGCGCTGCTGGCGCGTGACGCCACCGCCCTGCGGGATCTGTCCGGTGGCCGGTTCGACCTCGGTCTCGGCGCGGGGTACGTGCGCGAGGAGTTCGACGCCGCGGAGCTACCGTTCCCCAGCGCGCGCGACCGTATCGACTATCTGCGCCACACCACCGAGTATCTACGCGAGCATGCACCCGACATTCCGATCCTCATCGCGGGCAACGGCGACCGGCTGCTGACGGTGGCTGCCCAGACCGCCGACATCATCGGCCTCACCGGTGGCGCTCATGTCGACGGCGACCCGCTGGCCGACCGAATTTCGTTCCTGCGCAACACCGCCGGCGATCGGTTCGACGAGCTGGAGCTCAATATCGCGGTCACCGCGATGCCCGCTCCCGGCAGTGAAATGCCCATCCTCAACGTTCCTCGTCATTTCCTGCCGGGGCTCAGCGACGAAGAGCTGCTGCGGCACCCCGGAGTGCTGTCGGGATCGGTCAGCGCGATGGCCGACCACATTCGTGGGCTGCGCGAGAAGTACGGCATCACCTATGTCATCGTGCAGATCGCCCACGCCGAGACGTTCGCGAAGGTGATCGCCGAACTCCGGTAGAACTTCTCTCCATCCGAACCCCATCCGGCTCCGAATACCGGGTGTGGAGCACATTCATCCTGGTGCGCGTTCGGTAGCGGTGATCGGCAGCGGCGTCGCCGGCCTGACCGCCGCGTATGTCCTGTCGGCCCGCGACCGGGTCACCCTCCTGGAGTGCGACGACCGCTTCGGCGGACATGCGCATACACAGCATGTCGCCGAGGACGGCCGCACGGTCGCCCTGGACACCGCTTTCCTGGTGCACAACGACCGCACGTATCCGACTCTGTGCCGGCTGTTCGACGAACTCGGAGTCCGTACGCAGAACACCGACATGTCGATGTCGGTGCGCGACGACGGCAGCGGTTTGGAGTACGCGGGCGCACGTGGCCTTGGCGGCCTGTTCCCGGCCTGGTCCAACCTGACGCGGCCTCGTTATCTGCTGATGCTTGGCGAGATCACCCGATTCCACCGCCTGGCAACCCGGCTACTGAGCCGGCCCGCCGGCCGGGACGAGGAGACCCTGGACGAGTTCGTCCGGCGCCACGAGTTCTCCCAATACTTCATCGACCGGTTCATGACCCCACTGGTAGCCGCGGTCTGGTCGTGCCCGCCGGGTGACGCGCTGGGTTATCCGGCCCGCTACCTGTTCGTCTTCCTGCAGCACCACGGCATGCTGTCGACCTTCGGCTCACCGACGTGGCGCACGGTGCAGGGCGGGTCGGGCACCTACGTCGACGCCATCGTGTCCAGAGTGCATGAGGCCGTCACCGGCGCACACGTGCGATCCGTGCGGCGATGCACCGACGGCGTCTCGGTCACTGTGGACGGCCACGAGCCCCGGCAGTTCGACGCCGTCGTGATCGCCGCACACCCCAGCGAGGCTCTGCTGATGCTGGCCGAACCCACCGTTGCCGAACGATCCGTCCTCGGCGCCATCCCCTACCACCTCAACCAGGCGCAACTGCACACCGACGAGTCCCTGCTGCCACGCCTACCGCGGGCGCGAGCGTCATGGAACTACCTGATCGATCCCTTCAATCGCGCAGTCACCGTCACCTACGACATCACCAGGCTGATGCGGTTGGGCGGCCCCCGCCGTTACCTGGTCACGCTCGGCGCGGCCGATCGGGTCGACCCCTCGGCTGTGCTGTGCGAGATGCTCTACAGCCATCCGGCCTACACAGCTGAATCTGTTGCCGCTCAACAGCTCCTGCCTTCCCTCAACGATGACCGGGTGGTGTTCGCCGGCGCCTATCACGGCTGGGGGTTTCACGAGGACGGCGCCCTGTCGGGGTGGCGGGCCGCCCAACGACTGGGAGCCCGGTGGGCCGGCCAGTCGGCACCGGAGCCGCTGGCATGCTGACTCCCGCCATCTACCGCACCCGGATCACCCATCTCCGCCAGGCACCGGTGCGTCATCGTTTCACCTACCGTGGGTACAGCTGGTACGTCGATCTGGACCGGATGCCGCGCCTACCTCGCTGGCTGGGTCCGTTCGCCCGGTTCGAGGTCGGCGACCACTTCGCCGGTACCCCGAAAGACTCACTGCGTCAACGCGTTGACGCGTTTCTGCAGTCGCACGATGTGGACCTCGAGGGCGGCAGCGTGACCGCACTTCTGCAGGCGAGGGTGCTGGGATATGTGTTCAACCCACTGAGCCTGTACTGGTGTCACGATGCCGGCGGCACGTTGCGTTTCGTGGTGGCCGAGGTGCACAACACCTACGGCCAGCGTCACGCCTATCTGCTGCCCGCCCACGGTCGCGCCCGAGTAGCCAAGCGCATGTACGTCTCACCGTTCAATGCCGTCGACGGGCACTACCGGGTCCTGGCTCCCGAACCCGCTGAGCATGTAGACGTGACGATTTCCCTTCACCGTCAGGGCCATCCGGCCTTTGTCGCCACATTGCGGGGTGACCGCAGGGCGGCGACCACCGCGGAGGTCCTCCGCCTTCAACTGGCCGCGCCGCTGGCCCCGCTGGCAGGCGCCATCGCCATCCGGATCGAAGGGATCAAGTTGTGGCTGCGCCGGGTTCCCGTGATACCCCGAGAAAGGTCGCTGTGAGCATCCAGATCGAGACGCGCTCCACCATCGACGCGACGCGCTGGCCCGACGTGGCGCGGCCGCCGGGCGGACCGGCCGCCGCCATCGCCGGCGCGGTGGCCGCACGGCTGCTGGAGCGGGCCGCCGCCACATTGCCGGTGCGTTTGACGCTGCCCGGCGGAACCGTCATCGGGGCGGCCGACCCGACGTTACCCACCATGGTCATCGACCGACCGGACGCTCTCACCCGCAGGATCGGCCGGTACGGCCTGATCGGGTTCGGTGAGTCGTACATGGCCGGTGAGTGGCATTCCACCGACCTCGTCGGATTGCTCACCGAGTTCGGAAGATCGATGAGCGATCTGATTCCCGCTGCACTGCAACGGTTCCGGACTGTGGCCCTGCCTCGGCCACCACGTTCCCAGCACAATGAGCCCGCGCAGGCCCGGCGGAATGTCTCGGCCCACTACGACCTGTCCAATGAGCTCTTCTCGGAGTTCCTCGACGAGACGATGACGTACTCCAGCGCACTGTTCGAGCACCTGCCTGCGACTCGGTCCGAGCTGGCAGATGCCCAGCGCCGCAAGGTCGACCGACTGCTCGACGGGGCCGGGGTCGGGCCGGGCAGTCGGGTCCTGGAGATCGGGACCGGCTGGGGCGAACTCTGCATCCGTGCCGCCGCGCGCGGCGCCCAGGTCCGGTCGATCACCCTCTCGTCCGAGCAGCAACGGCTGGCCCGGCACCGAGTGGCGGCCGCGGGCCTGTCCGACCACGTCGACATCGACCTGCTCGACTACCGCGATGTCGACGGCTGCTACGACGCCGTGCTTTCCGTCGAGATGGTCGAAGCGGTCGGACACCGATTCTGGCCCACCTACTTTCAAGCCCTCGACCGTCTGGTTCTGCCGGGCGGCCGGATCACGATCCAGGCGATCACGATGCCGCACGATCGCATGCTGGCCTCCCGCGACACCTACACCTGGATACAGAAGTACATCTTCCCGGGCGGACTGCTGCCCTCGACCGAGGCGATCATCGGCCTGACCGAACGCGGTACCCGGCTGCGCACGGTCGACATGATGTCGCTGCGCCCGCACTACGCCGAGACCCTCCGGTTGTGGCGTGAGAGCTTCCTCGCGCGCCACGACGCGCTGGCGCCACAGGGATTCGACGATGTATTCCAGCGGATGTGGGAGCTGTACCTGGCCTACTCCGAGGCGGGATTCAACGCCGGTTATCTCGACGTCTATCAGTGGACATTCGCACCGACAGGAGGACACCGGTGAACTTTCTCGTGATCGCCGCGGTTTCGCTGGCCGCGCTGGGCGTCGTGCACGGATCCACTTTTCTGATCGGCCGGAGACTCGGCCGGTACAACGTGGTCGACGTCGCGTGGGGTGTCGGGTTCATCGTGGTCGCCGCGATCAGCGCTGCGCTGGGCGCCGGCGATCCCTTCCGCCGCATCCTGCTGCTCGTCCTGGTCGGGCTCTGGGCGGGACGGTTGTCCTGGCACATGGTGCTCAAATCGGCGGGAAAGGGTGAGGATCCGCGCTACCGGCAGCTGCTCGGCGGCGACTTTTCGGCCGGTCACGCGCTGCGCAAGATCTTCGTGATCCAGGCGGCCGCAACGTGGTTCGTCTCGCTACCGGTGCAGCTGTCGGCCGCCCTCGAACCGACGCCCACGGCCCTGCGGCCGGTTCTGATTGCCGGCGTGACGGTCTGGGCGGTCGGGCTGGCCTTCGAGGCGATCGGCGACCACCAGCTGCGCCGGTTCAAATCCGACCCGGCCAACAAAGGCGCGATCATGGACCGCGGCCTGTGGGCCTGGACGCGCCATCCGAACTACTTCGGGGACAGCTGCGTGTGGTGGGGCCTGTGGTTGGTGAGCATCTGCGGCTGGGGATCGCTGGTGACAGTGCTGTCCCCGGTGTTGATGACGTACTTCCTGGTGTATGCGACCGGTGCGCGACTCGCCGAGAAACACATGGCCGGACGACCGGGATTCCCTGAATACTGCTCGCGCACTTCATTTTTCATTCCCACCCCGCCGAGATCCGGATAAGCATGACGATGCCGGCCCCAGTGGCTAGGCTGCTGTGGGTGACCGCCGAACTCGACGCGTTGCTACGCCGGGTGGCCCGACACGACGTCGACGCCTTCGCGGCCCTGTACGACCAGACGAGGTCAAGGGTGTTCGGTCTGGTCACCCGGGTTCTTCGGGATCCGGGATACAGCGAGGAAACCACCCAGGACATCTACCTTCAGGTCTGGCACGCCGCGGACACCTACAACCCGGCTGCCGGTTCCCCGATGGCCTGGCTGATGACGCTGGCACACCGGCGCGCGGTGGACCGGGTGCGCGCCGAACAAGCCGCCAGCCGGCGTGAGTCCCGCTACGGCGCGAGCAACGTCGAGCCGCCCGTCGACCACGTCGCCGACTCGGTGATCACCCAAGACGAGCAACGCAGGGTGGCCGACTGCCTGTCCTCGCTGACCGAGGACCAGCGCGAGTGCATCCACCTCGCCTACTACGACGGGCTGACCTACAGCCAAGTGTCCCAACGGCTGGCAGCCAATCTCTCCACCATCAAATCCCGGATGCGGGACGCGATCCGCGGCCTTCGCAATTGCCTGGGGGCCGCATGACCGAACCGATGGACCCCGAGCTGACCACGCTCGCCACCCCGTACGCACTGCACGCGGTATCCGACGCCGAGCGCACCGATATCGAGCAGCGCCTGGTGGCGGCACCGCCGGAGGTCACCGTGCAGTTCGCGAATGAAGTACGGGACGTGCGCGAGACCATGGCCACCGTGGCGGCGAGCACCGCGCTTGAGCCGCCCGCCGATCTGCGGGACCGGCTGCTGGCGGCGGTGTCGGCAGGTGAGCTGCGGCCCACCCGGCACCGCTGGCGCACCGCTGCACTGGCCGCGGCGGCCGCCGCCGTGGTCGCCATCGCGGGCATAGGGATAGGCATCGCGATGCGGCCGGCCCCGACACCATCGACTGCCGAGCAGATCTTTGCCGCCCCCGATGTGCGGACCGTCTCCGGCGCCATTCCCACCGGCGGCACCGCAACGGTGGTGTTCTCCCGCGAACGCAACGCCGGCGTGCTGGTGATGAACGGTGTCACGCCCCCGGAATCCGGCACGGTCTATCAGATGTGGCTGCTACGCGAGGGCGGGCCGGAATCGGCGGGCACCATGGACTCGGATGCCGTCGCGCCGTCGACCACGGCGGTGTTGCCGAACCTCGGTGACGCGTCGGCATTGGCCTTCACCGTCGAGCCGGGTCGTGGTTCGACGGCACCGACCACGCCGATCTTCGCCGAGTTGCCCCTGCGGTGATGTGGCATGCATGGGGCGGGCGGAACCGGGGTATTGCTGAGACGACCGCGAGAATTGCTTACGGAAGTAGGTGACACGAGATGTCACAAGACTCAGACAACCTCAGCAAGGTGCCCAGCCCCGATCTGGCCGAGGACAACGCCTACTTCCCGTCGCCCTACTCGTTGAGTCAGTACACCTCAGCCAAGACCGACTTCGCCGGCGTCGAACACAAGGGCGCCTACACCGAGGGCCGGTGGAAGGTGCTGATGATCGCCACCGAAGAGCGATATGTGTTGTGCCAGAACGGGAAGATGTTCTCCACCGGTAATCATCCGGTGGAGATGCTGCTGCCGCTGCACCACCTGATGCAGACCGGATTCGACGTCGACGTCGCGACCATCTCCGGGTACCCGGCCAAGCTGGAGTTGTGGGCTCTGCCCCACGAGGACCCAACCGTGATGTCGACCTATGAGGCCCTCAAACCCAAGCTCAAACAACCTCTCAAGCTGTCCGACCTGGTCGACAATCTCAGAGCCTCCGACTACCTGGCGGTCTTCATTCCCGGCGGCCACGGTGCCGTCGTCGGGTTGCCGGGCAGCGAACCGGTGGGCCAGACGCTGAACTGGGCCCTGGACCACGGCCGGTTCATCATCACCCTGTGCCACGGTCCGGCGGCACTGCTGGCCGCCGGCCTCGGCAAGTCCCCGTCACCGCTGGCTGGATATTCGGTGTGCGTGTTCCCCGACTCGCTCGACGAGGGTCCCAACATCGACATCGGGTACCTGCCCGGGCACCTGCAGTGGCTCGTCGCCGATCTGCTGGCCAAGCAGGGGCTCACCATCGTCAACGACAAGATGGCCGGCACCGTGTATCAAGACCGCCGACTGCTCACCGGTGACAGCCCGCTGGCATCCGACGCACTGGGCAAACTGGCCGTCAACTGCCTGCTCGATGCGCTCGGGCTGGAGCGTCAGGCCTGATCAGCAGGCGCTCGCGACGATGATCCTGGTCGGCGTGACGCGCCCGGCCTTGACCTGGCCGTCACGCCCCGGGTCAGTGTCATCAGCCGAGCGGGAAAGACCCGAACCGGCCCCAGGCAACGAACACCGCCAAAACGAACAGCACGACGTTGACGACGATGTTTGCCCATTCCTTCCTGCGGGCGTGAACGGAGGCCGCGCCGACCATGACGAGTGCCAGGCCGACGGCTGCCAGCGGAACGAGCACCGGGGCGATATGTGTTACTGCCGGCACGATCAACCCGACCGCGCCGAGGATCTCGACAGATCCAATGGCACGAATGGCGGCCGGGCTCACATCCTGCGCCCAGCCCTGCCCGGAACTGACCAGCTTGTCTTTGGGCACAGCCAGTTTCATCAACCCGCTTCCCACAAAGCCCGCAGCCAGGACGATGGCGGCGGTCCACAAGGCGATGTTCATGGTGCTCTCCTCAATTGTCGGGTGGAGCTCAGTGCCAATAACAGCCCCACCTCGTCAGCAATGACTTGAAGTTTCACATTATTCCGCCCGTCTGCGCACAGGAAACATCAAGTAAAGGGATTACCCTCAATCCCGTGACCGACACGTCCGACCGAGCGGATACGCACTGGCTCAGCGAGGCGGAGCTCGCGGCATGGCTACCGTTCAGCGCGACGATGATGGCCCTGGCGAGCGCCCTTGAGACGCAGTTGCGCCGCGACTCGAAACTGTCGCTCTTCGGCTATTTCGTGCTTGCGGCCCTGAGCGAGGCACCCGATCGCACCCTGGCAATGAGCCACCTGGCGCTACTCGCCAGCGGATCGTTGTCACGGGCCTCGCACGCCGTATCGGCTCTGGAAAATCGGGGCTGGGTAACCCGTGCCCCAGACCCCGACAACGGCCGCGTCACGCTGGTGACACTCACCGACGAAGGCCACGACAAAGTGGTGGCGAGCGCACCGGGACACGTGGATGCCGTGCGGCGGCTGGTGATCGACCCACTCACCTCACAACAGTTGCGCCAGCTCGGGCGCGCGTCGGAAGTCATCCTCGAACAGCTCAACACGACCGGCGAGCGCCCGCCGTGGGAGGACCGGGCACGTCGCGGCTGACGATGCCGTCGGAAATACTGGGCGCCCCGCCACGGTTACGTGAGTTGAATCTTCAATCGTCACCAGGAGGAGACCATGCGATTCGGAACAATCGGCGCGGGGAATATCGGACTCGCACTCGCCCGGCATGTCGTCAAGGCCGGATACCCGGTGACCATATCCAATAGCCGTGGGCCGCAATCGCTTGCCGCCGTCGTCGACGATCTCGGTCCGTTGGCCACGGCCGGGACCGCGGCCGAAGCGGCGCAGGCCGACATCGTCTTCCTGGCAACACATTGGTCCGTGGCGACCGACGTCCTCGACTCCCTGCCGAACTGGGATGGTCGCATCCTGGTCGACACCACCAACATTTTCGAGGTTGTCGACGGCGCACTGGTTCCCGCCGAACTCGGCGACCAGACCGGCAGCGAGATCATCGCCGCCCACGCGCCGGGCGCGCGGGTCGTCAAGGCATTCAACACGTTGTACGCCGCCTACATCGACGCAGATCCCCGCCACGAAGCCGGCCGCCAAGTTGTCTTCTACGCCGGCGATGACGACGACGCCAAGGCCACCGTCGGTGCTCTCATCGATGAATTCGGGTTCGCCGCAGTCGATATCGGGCCCCTCCGCGACGGCGGTCGGCTCATGCAGATCGACGGAGGACCCCTGTCCGGCCTGCATCTGCTGAAGCAGGACTGACCCCCTCGACCCAGGGAGAAATTCAGTGATCGACGACATCGAAGACTTCCGTGCACTCGATCCGTTCTTTCGGATCATCGAGCAGGGCCTCGCGGGATTGGTCGACGGCGAGCACTTCTTCGACCTACTGGCCGAGGACGTCGTTTTCGATTTCATCATCACGGTCCCCGGCTACCCACGCCATGTCGTGGGCCGCGACAACCTGGTCGAGCTGTACCGGGGCTACGGCGACACCTTCTTCCTCGACCGCTGTTACGACCTGCGGACGCATCACTCACCATCGACGTCCACGGTCGTACTCGAATACTCATCGGCAGGCCGCGTGGTGGCGACCGGCAAGCCGTACGGCAACAGGTACATCTCGGTGGCCACGGTCAAAGACCGGAAAGTCACCCACTGGCGTGACTACCTCGACCCGCTCCGGGTCTCCGCAGCACTTGAGGGACGCACCTTCGAACCTGACGCCACCGACCCGAGCTGATCTGGGTTGACATGTCCGGATGCCTCCGGGAGCCGTTCTCGGTACTCGCAGGGCAACTCCGCCAGCAGGCGCCGTTCTCAGACCCCCGCCTGCCCGTCGATACGTTCGCGGATCAGATCCGCGTGCCCACAATGGCGGGCGTACTCGGCGATCATGTGCGTGTAGATCCAACGCAAACTGACCTCGCCGTCCATGAATGCGGCGGTGTCATCGAGCCGACGCTCGGCACAGTTGAGACGTGCCTGCTCGACCTCGTCGTTCCAGATCTGGGCGGCAGAGCGGAATGACGATTGCGCGGATACCTCAAAGCCACCGTCATGGCCGTTCGGATCCCGGGGTCCGAAGATCGGTGGCGCGTCTTCACCGGTGAGCACTCTGCGGAACCAGTTACGTTCGACTTCCGCCGCGTGCTGCACCAGCCCCAGCAAGGTCAGCCCGGACGGCGGCACCGACGCCGAACGCAGCTGCGCATCATCCAGGCCGTCGCATTTCAACATCAACGTGGCGCGATAGAAGTCCAACCAGCTCTCCAGCGTCATGCGCTCATCAGCATTCAGTGGCGGCATCGGCCGCTGGATCGACGTCATGCCCCGTGATGCTGCCATCGCACTCCGACATCGCCACCGCCGCCGGGACGGTAGGCCTTGTGCTGACGCCGGTGCATATGTTGCGCTGGATCGAACGCGTTCAGGGTGTCCGGGAGGGGAAACCATGGCCATGGAAGGCTCGGTCACGGTGCGGATGTCCGCGCCGGCGGACCGCATCTGGGACCTCATCTCCGACGTCCGCAACACCGGGAAGTTCTCGCCCGAGGTAATGGAAGCCGAGTGGCTCGGCGGGGCGACCGGGCCCGCACTCGGCGCGCGGTTCCGCGGCCACGTGAAGCGCAATGAGATCGGACCCGTCTACTGGACCACCTGCAAAGTGACGGCCTGCGATCCCGGGCGTGAATTCGGCTTCGCGGTGATGATGGGTGACCGGGCAGTCAACACCTGGCACTACCAGTTGGCACCGGCCGGAACGGACACCGATGTCACCGAGTCCTTCCGGATGCCGCCGGGAGCGTTCACCGCCGTGTTCTCGGTTCTCGGCGGTCAACTCCGCCAGCGCCGCAACGTCCGCGACATGCGCAAGACGCTGGAACGGATCAAGGCCGTCGTGGAGGGCTCGGGGCAGTAGGCGCCAAAGCCCGGTGCCCCTGTCGATCGACCTCCCCCAAGCCGGCCAGACGCAACTTCCTGTGCGCACCTTTGCGCAAGCTGTGTATTGATGAGAATTCCGCCAGGGCCCTGGTCCGTGTAGCGGCCCGGCGTGACATTTAGTTATGCTTAATATTGCGTAGGCATACATCTTGGCGCCCACCATTGGCACTTGTACATCTGGAAATCACGCGGTCGGGAGTGATGTGACCAGGCACCGGTCATCATCGAGGAGGTCGGAATGACTGCTCTCAGCCCCCCACCCGTCGACTTGAGAACTTTGCGGCCCGTCGAGCCGCTGCCGCCGCGCCGCCGGCTCATCCCCCGGTCACGCCGAGGCAAAGCCGCCATCGCCGGTGGATTAGTCGTGTTGCTGGTCGCCGGGCTACTCGGCGCGACCTACACGACCTCGCCGGGAGGCACCTTGTGGGGTGTCCAGAAGGCGATCTTCCCCGAGCACGCGCAAGGCGTTGCCCTGACCGCCGTCGTCGATGATCTGAAGACGGCGCAGGACATCCTCGGAAGCGGACAGCAGCCGACCGCCGATCAGCTGACCGACGCGCGCACGGCACTCAATGAGGCCAAGCAAGGCCTGGACTACGTCTCCCCGTCTCCGCAGCGCACCAGTCTGCAGAACCTCTATCTGCAACTGACACAACAACTTCTGCAGTACACCCCAGATTCGGTGCAACAACTGGTGGCTCTGCCCGCACCAGCTGCGGCACCGCAAATTCCCGACGCGACACTGACAAGCGGGGCCGCGCCGACAAGCGGGGCCGCGCCGACATGGGGGTACACGGGCGCTGGTGGCGACGACTTCATCCCACCGCCGCCCGGCGTTCCGGTCGAGCCTGTAGCCGGCTGGGCCCAGCCCGCGGATCCTCCGCTGACTCCGAACCTCGGGTACCTCGGTTACTACGACCCGTCCTGGGGACAGCTATACGGCTACAACCAAACTGGCTGGTACAACTACGACCTCAGCGGCTACAACCAGTACGGCTTCGATTTCCTCGGCTACGACCGCTGGGGCTACGACCGCTGGGGTTATGACCGGTGGGGCTATGACCACTGGGGGTACAACTGGGGCGGCTACAACTGGGCCGGCTACGACCGCCACGGCTGGGACCGCAACGGCTGCAACGAATGGGGCCAGCGCCGCGACCATCCCGGTGACCCCCGCAAGCAAGACTGGTACGACCGCCACCACCCGTACAAGCAGTACTACCAGTGGAAGTTCCAGAACCACGATCCGGTGTACCGCCGGGCGCAGTGGAACCGGGCCCACGGATTCAACCCGGACAGGTACCAAAACTGGAACAGGAACCGGGATTGGCACAATCCGCGTAACCGCGACTGGGCACGGCCGGCCACCCCCAATCCAGTCATCAAGGTGGACATCCGCGTCTCATCTCCGGTGGTGAACCTGAATGCCTCACTGGCGCAGTTCATCTCAAACGACAAGACGACCCGCAGCTCCGCGGCGCTGATGAAGAACCTCGCGGACAAATCCACCCGTGACTTCACCAGAGAACTCGCGCCGCGGCCGACCATCCTCACCGAGCAGGCGCCGGCGTCCCCCCTGAAAAACTGGCCCGCCGCACCCAAGGCGAGCCACGAAACAACGTTCGCACCACCGGCATTGACGGCAGCCACGCCGGCTACGCCACCGTCCAAGGTGTCACCCGAGTTTTCCGCACCCAAACTCCCGCCGGCGCCCGCCGACACACCGCCGACGATCGACAAACCGCGGGAGAAGCCAGAGCCCGCACCGGACAACATGGCGCCGAAAACGGACCCCGATCGTTCCGCTGAGCAGATGCCGACACCCCCGAAGGGGGACGCACCAGACCGTGCCGGGGCTCCGCCGGCCGAGCCGAGACCGGACACCTCATCCAAACCTGAGTTGACACCTCCGGCCGAACCGAAAACGGACAGCCCGTCAGACCCTGTGGTGACACCGCCCCGCGATGACTCAACACCGCACCGGGACAACCCTGTTCGTGAGGCACCCGCACCGGAAGCGCCAGCACAGGAAGCTCCGGTACAGGAGGCGCCGACGCGGCAAGAGCCACCGCAAGAGCGCACCGCACCGGAACGACCTACCCAGGCTCCGGAGCCGCCGCGGCAGAAGCCCGCACCAGAACCACCGGCCCAAGCACCTGTTCCTGAGACCCCGGTCCAACAAGCGCCAGTCCGGGAGGCACCGGTCCAACAAGCACCAGTCCGGGAGGCACCGGTCCGGGAGGCACCGCCCGAGCGTGAGGCGCCCGTTCGGCAGAAGCCCGAGCGGCAGGCACCGCCGGAACGTGAGGCTCCGCGATCCGATCCGGGCCCACGTCAGTCGCCCGAACAGCCAAGGACAAAGGGACCCAAGTGTTCATCATTTCCGATGTGCTGAACATCGGTGTCCCGCACGGTCACTGACGCCTGCGCCACAACAGCAGGTAGACCGGGCGCCCGACCAATCCGAGCGTCGTCATCACGACCATCAAAGCCGCCACGACCGGGCAAACGTACCTGACGCTGCCAGCTTCACCCGGCGGCACATTCGTCAATCGCATGAGGCTCGTGGGCCCGCGCATGGACCCCTGACCTCGCGCTCGCTATGGTCCGATGCGGATCGGCGCCGGGTTCCACAGGCCGCTGCGGGTGGCGGTGCCGAGGTCCAGGTGGGCCTCGGAAGCCTGCACGATGGGGTCGAATCGGCGCAGCGAGCCCCAGTCGCGTCCCCAGTCCCGGGACAGGTAGGTGGGCATGACGTGGGCGCGCAGCAGGAGGTCGGTGATGCCCAGCGGCCCGCCGTTCTCGCCGCTCTGCCAGGTGTCGGGCATCTCGATCTTGGCCGGATAGTCCGGGGAGATCCGGTATTCGGGGACTTGGGCGACGCCGTTGGCATGCAGCATGGGCTGTTGACAGGGGAACACCAATCCCACGGCCCAGTCGAGCAGAACCGGCTGCGTGGAGCCCAGATACTCTTGCACCGAACGTAATTCGGGCATCCGGGGCGGAGTGACGGCCACCCAGTCACCAACGTTGAGCGAACGGTCTTCGGCAACTACCCGGACGAAGCGGGCATCGGCGGGGATCTCGGCGCGAGGGAAACGGAGGTTGCGCCAAGCAGGTTGGGGGCCGATGTCGTAGGGGGTGAGCCGGCCACCGGGCACGGGGGTGCCGTCGGGGCTCGGTGTGCCGTATTCGAGGGCGACGGTCTGGGCTGCGGTGTGCCCAGACAGCACACTGTTCCCGGTGATGGTGCCGGCAGCGGTGATCACCACGAGCGGGTGGTCGTTGTCCGCAGCAGGGAGTCGATACCACGCCGAGGTCAATGTGCTGACTTGTTGAGGCCCGGCGGTGAAGCTACCCGCCATCGGCACCCGCGCGGGGTCCAGGCCGTAGGGCAGCGCGACGCTGGAACCGTTGGCCCCAGGTTGGTCCAGGGCGGTGGCAGCTTCCCAGTCGTAATCGGTTCCGGATTTGGGTTGGCTCTGCCAGATCGCCTCGGCCAGAGTGTGTTCGGGCACTCCGTTGGTGCCGAAGCCGACGGATTCACTGCCACCCAATGGGCCCAGCGGACCGTAGCCTCCGGGTAGCGGGGCCAGGAATCCGGTGTTCGGGTCGGGTTCGACGAGGACATCGTCGGCCAGCCCGCACCCGCCGGCCAGCTCGCGCAGGTTGGCCCAGCCGTTGGAGTAGCTGGGGTACTCCTTGATCACTCCGGTCAGCATCGAGCCGGCGCACACCACCACCATGAACCCCGCCGCCACCGGCACGGGTGCGGCAGTCAGCACGCGGGTCAATCGAGGCTCCGGCCGCGTCGGTGAGGCCAGGTGCAGCCAACCGGCGTAGCCGGCAGTCAGCAGGCACAACGCGAAGAGGATGGCGCTGGCGGTGACCGGCCCCCAGTGCGGGCTACTGTCGTTGAACGGTACCCCGTAGCTGGAGACGTACCAATAGCCGTTGGTCGACGCGAAACACAAAGCGAGAACAAAGAATACGGTCGCCAAGAAAGCGACCCGGTTGCGTGCCGACTGCAATACCGTCGGGCCGAGCAGCACGGTGGCCACCGCGGCCATCGCCGCCCCGGCTGCGGCGAACAGCCCGAAATGGTGGATCCACTTCGTCGGCGCGAACGTCAGCAGGAACAAGGTCGCGAAGATGACACCCATCAGCCGCCACACCGGGCCGGTGGCAATCCCCGGAATCCGCTTGCGCCGCAACAACACCAGCATCGACGGGAACAGACACGCCATCGTGATCAGAATTCCGAAACGACGCGACAGGGCAGCGTCGGTCGTCGACAGAACCAGGTAGAAGTAGCGCAGGTTCTCGGTGTACCAGGGCTGAGCGGGTCCGATGGCCGTGCGGACCTCGGTGGCCTCGCGCACCGCGGCGATGGTCTGATCGGCGAAGATCACCGTCAGCACCACGACCCCGGCCGCCGCCAGCGGCAACAGCACCGGCCAGATCCCCACCGTTTTCGCGCGGGCGACGATGATGCGCAGGATCGGGCGCCCGCCTGCCAGCAGCACGGCTACCGCGATGATCCCGGTCGGCTGGATACCCAGCGTGAATGCGGCCACGACGATCGCCAGCCCCACCGGGGTGACGCGGCGGGTGACGATGGCGCGTTCGACCAGGACGTAGGTGATCAGGGCGCCGGTGGCGATCTGACCTTCGGGACGCAGCCCGTTGTTGAACGGCATCCACGCCGCGATGAACACCAGCGCCGCCGCCCACACCGCGGCGCGGTTACCAGCCACTGCCGGACCGAGCCGGGGCAACACCTCACGTGAGAGCAGCAGCCAACACACCAACGCGCAGATCAGGTCCGGCAAGCGCAGCCACAGGCTGGCGTGGCTGACATGGGTCATGGCCGCGATGAGCTCGTAGTACCAGCCGAACGGGTCCTCGGGGCTGCCGAACCAGCGGAAGTAGTTCGCCATGTAGCCGGCATGGCTGGCGGTGTTGGCCATGCCGAACTGATAGCCGTCATCGGAAGATCCCGCGCCGGCGATGAACCAGAACACCGACACCACGACGACGGTCGCGTCCACCCCGGTGAAGTAGCGCCACCGGGCCGGAATGCGCCGTTGCGCGCGGCGGCCATCGAGGCGGTCCAGCCGCCACAATGCCAGCAGCCCAACGACGGTGCCCAGGATTCCGGCCAGCATCGCCGCCATTTTCAGCGGTGACGGGGAGCTGGTGAAGCGCGTGTCGATCGTCGCCGACAACGACAGCCCGGGCGGCGCCGGACCCGTCAGATCGGTGAACACTCCGACGATCTGTGGCCGCAAGTTCGGGTCGGCGAACCCACTCCGCAGCGCGGTGCCGGTATCGGGATCGATCAGGCCGGAGACCGAGGCGAACGTGCCCGCCGTCGATGAGGACACCTCCAGCTGCCGGCATGCCGGGTCGTCCATCCGGGCGCGGGGCACGCTGAGGACAACCACGTTGCGGGCGATCACGTCGACGCGCTGCGCGGTGGCCGTCACGAACAATCCGTTGAGCATCGCCTGCTTGCCGGCCGCGGGCGCCGTCCCCAGCACCAGCTCAGCCGCAGTTGGCATCTCACGGATCACCGTGCACGGCACCGACGCCGTCAACGAAATCGGTGTCAGCGAGACCAGCGGCGCGGTGACACTGCCCAACTGCCCGTTTTGAGGCCAGTTCAGTGTCGCCGTGGTCTGCACCACCGGCAACACCGGAATGAGCACACTGGCCACGAACCCCACCAGGCCCGCGATGATCGCAACGAGCCGGGTCACCCGCAACGGGCGGTCCGACCGCGCCACCGATTCCTCAGCGGGAGCGCCGCCGGTAAGAGGGGCGGTGTCGCGCACCAAGCTCACCGGGTCTCCCCGACCGTCGTGTTCGCGCGCATCGCATCATCAGTATCCGAAGCAACTGTTACAGTCAAGCGTGCCACGGCCGGTCGACCACGCTAAACGCGAGGAACTACTGGCCACTGCGGGCGCGATCTTGGCGCGCACCGGGGTGGTCGATACGTCGCTGCGCGAGCTTGCCTCCCAGATGGGAACCAGCGCTCGGATGCTGGTCTACTACTTCGGCGGCAAAGAACAACTCATTCTCGAAGTCCTGAACCGTCAGCAGCGTGCTGCGATACCCCGGACCGAGGAGTTGGATCTTCCGGAGTCGATTGCGGCACATCGTGAATGGTGCTTCGACGACTGGCATGACTGCACCCGAGGGGAACGCCAGCAGAGCCTGCGTATCGTGCTGCAAGTCTTCGGTGCGGCATGCGGGCTCGACAGCCCCTATCGCGAGTACACCTGGGACACCCTGTCCTTACTGACCCGCAACTCCAAGGCCCGCCTGCAAGCGCTCGGCATGCCCGAGCACGTCGCCGAAACCCGTTCGCGCATCGCGCTGGCAGCCTTCCAGGGCTTCATCATCGAGTACTTCACCGCTCCCGACCCCACCTTCGTCGACGACACCTTCGCCAGGTTCGTCGATGAGTTCCTGCTCGCACCGTTCGCTCCCGCCGACCCCGGGCGGCTTTGAGGAAACGCGTTGACGGCCAACAACACCGATCCCGAGCCGGCACCGCCACAGTGCCCGACCGAGGCGGTCGGACCTCACTCCCCGCCATGTATCCGTCGGAAAGTCACTCGCAACCCGCGCAGCACGTCAGACGCGCCCGCAACACAAACACCACGTCGCGACGGCCCCGATGCGACCGATTGACGGTTGGCCAACTACCATGAGTCGTCCCTATGGGTTCTCAACACCTATGTCGATAGGTTCCCGCCCCCGTAGCTCAGGGGATAGAGCACGGCTCTCCTAAAGCCGGTGTCGCAGGTTCGAATCCTGCCGGGGGCACCACATCTTTGTATTACCTCGGTTGATGCTCGCAATATCTGTGTCGGTTGATGCCTGACGGTGTTTCGGCTGATGCTTTACACCTACTTCGGTTGATCCTCGACACGACGTGAGGGAGTTGAGCGTGGTCGAGCAGAGGTATCAGGCCGTGCTGGCGGTGATCATTGACGATCGGCAGCGTTCCAGCGTTTTTTTCATCGCTAATGGCCCGGTCCAGCAGATCCGCGGCAGCGGTGTGGACCCGGGCCGCAGGCCAAGTACTTGTTCCTAGGTCATCGAGATCCTCGAACGCCAGTCGAGACGGTCGGCGGCAATACATGCCGACAGGCCCGGTGCGCAGAGCTCGACGACGATTTGTGAATGCACGAAGATTGCTGTTTCCAATCACAACAATGCAGGGAAGGAGAGACGGATGAGCTTTATCCACGCCCAGTTTCTTCCTGAATTCATGCTGGGCGATGACGTTGTCATGCTGGCAATGGATACCGCAGGTGCGGCTGTCATCCATGCCACGTTGAATGATGCGGTGCAGCACGGGTGGTCGCAGTTGGAACACGACGGAGTCACCCACGAGTTCCGCATGGAGTCCGGTGCAGCCGATATCGAACTGGGTGATGGCCGCATCGAATGGCGCCTAGATCGGGCAACTGCGGTTGAAATCCTCGATGACCTGGCGGAGCCCGCCGACCACGCTGGACATCAGTACGTCGACATCCACACGCCTGCATCCACCCTGGTTCTGTCGTATGACGAGTACACGCCCGAGTATTTCGAGCAGCTCCCCGACGGATTGCGGTACGCCAAGCCAGGCGAAGGCTCCGCCTAGATACGTCCGGTCTAATCAGCAACGGACGCCAACGATGGAGTCCAGACGACCCAAACGACAAACGACGCCCGACTGGAGCCTAGGGCTGGCTTGGGTCTGCTGAATGAGCTTGCGACTCGAGCTCGCGGACTCCGTTCGGGCAGTGTTTCGGCGCCAGAATCATCCACCGGTCATCGGTTGTGCGGAGCAGATCATCGATTTTGCACATCTACCAATCACTACCGCCCCAAAGCCGGTGTCGCAGGTTCGAATCCCGCCGGGGGCACTCAGTTCTTGTTTGACCTCGGGTGACGATGCGGGGGTCCCCGATCTTGTCGGCCGGCGCCAGTAACGTCAGCGGCAGATCGACATTCAGGGGGATGACAGGGTGAACCGCACGGTGCAGTACTGGCGGCTTTTGCAGCCGGACGGTGCTCCGCTGCCCGGTGAGTTTCCGGCCGAGCAGGTGGTTCGGCGGCTCACGCGAGCTGAGGCCGACGGCCTCAACCGCTACCGCCGCTGCCCCGACGGGATGCTGCTGATCGCACACGGCACGCGTGATGATCGGATGCTGATCCTCGACAAGGTGCGCCGGGAGAACCTGCCCAGCATCGGCAGCGCCGCCGGCGCCCGGCGTGCGATCGGGCTGACTCCCGATGAGGGTCTGCTGGAACCGACGTATTGCCTGTTCGGTGAGCGCAACATCGTTGCCATGCTGACAAGCGGTGACGGTCCCAGGTCCCGGCGGCTGGTCGACTATCTCGAGCACAAGCTCGAGATCGAAGTGGGCATCGAGCCAGTGCTTACCCAGAACCTCGACCAGGCACTTGACGAGATGAGCGTGTCGAGGGTGGACGTCGCAATCCCGGCCAATCGCATCAATCGGGAACTCGTGGGTGGTGACTGGGTCCAAGCGCTCGACGGCGCCCGCGCGCTGGCCCAGGACGGCGTCGTCCGCATCGGTATCTCGGTCGGCCGTCGCGGCACCGGAACACAGAAGGATGCGATCCGCCGGCGGATCCGCGAACTGATCGACACCCTGCGAGGTTCCGGCGCGCTGTCGGAGTTCGAGAGCGCCCGCGTCGTCGGATCGATCAGCGGCACCCCACAATCGGTCGACCTACTCGAAGACCGGTTCGTCGAGAAGACCCAGGTCGATGCCGACCGGTTGAACGATCCGGATCGATCGACCGCATATGCGCGAGAGCTGTTGCTGCAGTCGCTGACTCGCAACCGCGATTATCTGTTCTCGGCCGTGGCTGAGGTTCCCGGCAACCCAGCGCCGTATTCCGACGCATTCATAGAGATACCCGACGATGAACGCGAATAAGCGCCCGGTGATGCAGTTCAGCCTGCGGGAAAGGCTGCAGCACAACTGGGTTCGTCATCAATGGACGGACTGGTTGCTCGCCCTGATCGTCGTCGGCGTATGGCTGGCACTGGGCAGGGCCGGTTGGCTGCCGTGGGGCCTGACCGAAGTTCCCCACGACACCCGCCGAACCGCCTACCAGATTCTGGCGACGGTGGCGGCCACGATGGGCGGGTTCACCCTGACCAGCGTCTCGATCCTGGTCAACCTGCTGCGGGCGCCGATGACCACCGTGGACAAGCTGTTACCCGCCGACGACAAACGCCGGGTGGGCACCGCATTCGTGTCGGTGCTCCCGGCCCTGTTCACGTTGTTCGTGGTGGCGATTGTCGGGCTGATGACCGACGCCAATCTTGATACCGGTTACTGGTGGCTGCAGGCGGCGATCGTCGGGGCAGCCGTCGCGGCCGTCGCGTCGCTCGCGCGGGTCGTGTGGATCCTGCGGCGCCTGCTCACCCTGTCCTCGGACTGATACGTCAGTTCAATTGCTGGAGGCTCAGTTTCCGACGAGGGGACGACCACTGGCCTGCCAGGCCTTCATTCCACCCTCGAGTTCGACCACGTCGGTATAGCCCAACGACCTCAACGTCTCGGCGGCAGTCGCGCTCATGGGTCCGGTTCGGCAGTAGATCGCAATCGTGGCATCGCGATCGCCAGGTAGCCGGTCGGATTGCTCGGCGACCCAATCGAATGGAATCGACAGGTCGGTGCCGGGGATGTCGCCTTGGTAAGGCACGTGGACGTTGACGGTCAGCGTGTCGGATCTTCCTATAACGGTGGCGAATTCGTCAGCACCGACCAGCCGATGATGCTCAACGTTCACCGTGCCGGATTCGATGGTGGCGGCTGACGGCGGGCCGGTTGATGCGCCACATGAGGCCAGAGACATCGAGGCGACGACGGTCAACACTCCTACGCACATCCGCTTGAGCATGGCCACAATAATACCCCTAGGGGGTACTTGCGCACCGCACTTCACCACTGCTACGGTCGCCTGGTCACATACCCCCTAGGGGTATCAACAGAAGGAGCGAGATCGATGACAACTTCGTCGACGCAGGTCGATTGGCATTTGCGCGGAGAATGGTTCGACGTGTGCAGCTGCAAGCTGCCTTGCCCGTGCAGCTTCGCCCAGGAGCCGACGCACGGAGATTGCTTGTTCACCCTGGTGTGGCACGTCCGCGAAGGACACTACGGCGACACCGATTTGGCGGGCCTGAGCGTGATCGCACTCGGTGAGTTCGCCGGCAACATGTGGATCGGCGACCCGAACGCGACGATGAAGTTGATGTTCTACATCGACGAAAAGGGCGACGCCGCTCAGCGTGATGCACTCGAGCGCATCTTCACCGGCAAGGAAGGCGGCTGGCCGGCCGAATTCGGCAGCCTGATCGAGGAACTGCGCGGCATCGAATACGCCCCGATCAGTTTCGAGGCCGCCGATGACCTCGCCTACTGGCGCGCCGAGATTCCCGGCAAGGTCGACCTGAAGGTGGAGGCGCTGACCGGTCCGACAGCTGACCCGAACCGCCGCGTGACCACAACCAATGCGCCGGGCGCGGAGGTCGGTCCGGGCCAGGTTGCCACGTGGGGAGTGGTCAAAGAGGACCACGCCGTCGGCTTCGACTGGTCCCATGAGCACAGCGGTGGCTCAAGCAAGCACTTCCCGTTCGACTGGCGTCCCGGGTCCGAGGGCTCGGAGTCCGGTGAGGCCACCGAGGACGCGGAACTTTCGTCGTCCTGCAGCTGCGGCTGCTGAGTCGGTCGCCGACGCCGGGCGGAAGCATCTGAGCCTCCGCCCGGCGTCGGCCCGGGTCAGTTCAACCCGTTGGACAAGATCATCGACTCCCCGGTCTGCAGCCGGCCCCGATCCGACACCAGGTACAGCACGGCATCGGCGACGTCTTGTGGCTCCAGCAGCCCCGGACGGGGCCGCCCTTGGGCGAACATCTCCTCGACGTCAGCCAGGCCCGGGTTCTCCAGGTCCGGCCGGATCACCTTGTACGTCGCCGGGTTGTGGATCATCGGCGTGTTCACCCCGGACGGCAGCACCGCGTTGACCGTGATGCCGTACTCGGCGACCTCGTATGCCACCGACTTGACCAGGGCCACCACCCCGGCCTTGGCCGCGGCATAGTGACCGGAGTTGGTGGCGCCCGTGCCCGCCACGATCGACGACGTGGCCACGATGCGCCCGGCCCGGCGCTCGACCAGATGGGGCAGCACGGCCCGGAATGTGTTGAACACGCCGGTCAGGTTGATGTCGATCATGGTCTGCCACCGCTGCTCGGACATGGTCGCGATCGGCTCGCTGCTGGCGATCCCGGCGTTGGCCAGCACCACGTCGATACCTCCGAACTGGGCGACCGCGGTGTCCACCACCGACTGCATGGCCGCCAGGTCGCGGACATCGGCGATCACCGCCAGACAGCGCCGGCCGAGCGCGGACACCTCCTCCACCGTCCGCTGCAGGTCGGCCGGCGTGGGCAACGGATAGTCGACCGATTCGACCGGCGCCGCGATGTCACACACCACGATGTCGGCGCCTTCCCGCGCCAACGTCGTGGCGTGCGCACGCCCCTGCCCGCGCGCCCCTCCGGTCACCAGAGCCGTCTTGCCGTCCAGCGCTCCCACGAATACCCCTCCTGTAGTTCGGTCCTTGAATGGAGACCACCGGCCTCGGCAAAACTCGTCGAAGGCCCCTGCCACACCACGCGACCCAGGCGTCACAGCAGGTGGCTGGCAACACCCCGAGAAGCCATCCGACACCCCTATTTCCCTTGGCAAATGAATTCAACGCCGTGACCGGGGAGAGCTTCCGGAGAGCAAATTGGCTGCATGGCAGGCTCCCAGGCAATTCCCGGGAACATCGTGAGATGCACTAATGTTATCTACAGTCGGGGGTTCTGAGCTCCACCACAGCAAACAACCCGGAGGTGAAAATGATCCGTTCGAAACTAATGAGGGCCGCTGCAGTCGGGCTGGGTGCGTTGGCGGTGCCGGTCGGAGTGGCAGTCGCTGGGGCCGCTCCCGCATCGGCCGGTCCCAATATCTGCGCGACCGGACCGTACGGCTACGTACAGGCTTGCGTGGAGGGTCCCGGTTGGGGCTGGTACGACAACGGTTGGCACGGCCGCGGCCGCGGGCATGGCCACGGTCACGACGACTAAGTCGGCTTAACCACGGGGTAACGCCGTGGCGGGAATCCAGGCATGGATTTTCGCCACGGCGTTATTTGTTTCAATCGCCCGAGTCACTCTCTTAGTTGTAGTAGCTTCGGCTTCATGGAGGACGTCTGGATTCTCGGCGGTTACCAGAGCGACTTCGCGCGCAATCTCTCCCGCCAGGGAATCGACTTCGCCGAGCTCACCCGCGAGGTCGTCGACCACACCTTGAGCAGCGCCAGAGTCGACGCCACCGGCGTCGGCGTCGTTCATGTCGCAAACGCCTTCGGTGAACTGTTCGCCGGCCAGGCCCACCTGGGGGCGATGCCGGCCACGGTGCACCCGGATCTGTGGGGCACCCCGGCCTCCCGTCACGAGGCCGCATGCGCGTCAGGCAGCATCGCGATCCTCGCGGCCATCGCCGACCTGCGCTCGGGCGCCTACGACAGCGCCCTGGTCCTCGGGGTGGAGCTGGAGAAGACAGTGCCCGGCGATACCGCCGCGGCCCACCTCGGCGCCGCCGCCTGGACCGGTCATGAAGCCGACGACGCCAAGTTCGTCTGGCCATCGATGTTCTCCGAGGTGGCCGACGCCTACGACCAGCGCTATGGCCTGGATGCCGAGCACCTCCGCGCCATCGCCGCGCTGAACTTCCGTAACGCCCGGGCCAACCCGAACGCCCAGACCCGCGACTGGACGGTGCCCGATCCGATCGGGGACGACGATGCCACCAATCCGGTGGTGGAAGGCCGGCTGCGCCGCCTCGACTGCAGCCAGATGACCGATGGCGGAGCAGGGCTGGTGCTGGTCAGCGACACCTATCTGCGCGCGTACCCGGACGCCCGGCCGATCGCCCGCATCGACGGCTGGGGCCACCGCACCGTCGGGCTCGGCCTGCGGCAGAAGCTCGACCACAGCGCCACAGATCCGTACCTGCTGCCGCACGTACGCCACGCCGTGCTGGATGCCTTCGGCCGTGCCGGCGTGGGGCTCGACGATCTCGACGGGTTCGAGGTCCACGACTGCTTCACTCCCAGCGAGTACCTGGCCATCGACCACATCGGGCTGACCGGCCCCGGTGAATCCTGGAAGGCCGTCGAGAACGGCGAGATCGAGATCGGCGGGCGGCTGCCGATCAACCCCAGCGGTGGGCTGATCGGCGGCGGCCACCCGGTCGGCGCGACCGGGGTCCGCATGCTGCTCGACGCCGCCAAACAGGTCAGCGCCACCGCCGGGCCGTACCAGGTCGAGAACGCAAAGAACTTCGGCACCTTGAACTTTGGCGGCAGCACCGCAACCACCGTCAGCTTTGTCGTGTCGGCGAGCAAGGAGTAGACATGCACACCGAGATCGTGACCAAGTTCCTGTCCACCCTGCCCGAGGACGACAGCCACCCCTACCGCACCGGGGCGTGGCGCCCGCAGACCACCGAATTCGATGCCGACGATCTGCGGGTCGTCGACGGCGAGATCCCGACCGACCTCGACGGTGTCTACCTCCGCAACACCGAGAACCCGCTGCATCCGGCGTTTCAGACCTACCACCCCTTCGACGGGGACGGGATGCTGCACATCGTCGGCTTCCGCGACGGAAAAGCGTTCTACCGCAACAGGTTCATCCGTACCGACGGCTTCCTGGCCGAAAACGAGGCGGGCGGGCCACTGTGGCCTGGTATCGCCGAGCCCGTCGAACTGGCTCGGCGCGACCACGGCTGGGGCGCCCGCACCCTGATGAAGGACGCCTCGAGCACGGACGTGACGGTGCACCGCGGGGTCGCGCTCACCAGCTTCTACCAGTGTGGCGACCTGTACCGCGTCGACCCGTACACCGGCGACACCCTGGGCAAGGAGGACTGGGGTGGGGCCTTCCCCGCTGATTGGGGTGTGTCGGCACATCCCAAGGCCGACAATGCCACCGGTGAACTGCTGTTCTTCAACTACGGCAAGCAGGCGCCGTACATGCACTACGGCGTGGTGGACGCTGACAACCGCCTGGTGCACTACGTCGACGTCGAACTGCCCGGGCCCCGGTTGCCCCACGACATGGCGTTCACCGAGAATTACGTGATTCTCAACGACTTTCCGTTGTTCTGGGATGCCGAGTTCCTCAAGAACAACGTGCACCTGCCAAAACTGCACCGCGACATGCCATCCCGGTTCGCAGTCCTCCCCCGCCGCGGCGCCGCCGGCGACGTCAAGTGGTTCGAGGCCGACACCACTTACGTCCTGCACTTCACCAACGCCTACGAGGACGGCGACGACATCGTGCTCGACGGGTTCTTCCAGGGCAACGCGGCACCGGCCCTGGCGCTCGACAAGATGCAGACCAGACTGCACCGCTGGCGGTTCAACCTCGTCACCGGGCAGACCCGCGAGGAGCAATTGTCCGACAGCATCACCGAATTCGGCATGATCAACCCCGGTTATGCCGGACGCGACTACCGCTACGCCTATGCCGCCACGGGTAAACCGGGGTGGTTCCTGTTCGACGGATTGGTCCGCCACGACCTGCACACCGGATCCGAACAACGCTATGCCTTCGAGGACGGGGTGTACGGCAGTGAAACCGCGATGGCGCCCCGGGTGGGCAGCCGCGGCGAGGACGATGGCTACCTGGTCACCATCACCACGGACATGAACGACGACGCGTCTTACTGCCTGGTGTTCGAGGCGGCCCGGGTGGTCGATGGGCCGGTGTGCAAACTCGCTCTGCCGGAACGGGTTTCCAGCGGAACCCACTCCACCTGGGCTCCGGGTGACGAGCTGCGCCGATGGCTGGTGCGTGACTGACACACCCGCCGGGGGCACCAACGCCGTCGGGCAGATGCTGGGCCTGGTCGGCGACGAGTGGACGCTGCTGGTGATGCAGCAGGCCCTGTTGGGTGCCACCCGCTACGGACAGTTCCAAACCCGGCTCCCCATCTCCAACTCGGTACTGACCCGCCGCCTGGGTTCCCTGACTGAAGACGGTCTGCTGCAACGTCACCGGTATCAGGAGCGGCCGCCACGCGACGAATACCTGATCACCGCACGTGGGCGGGCACTGTGGCCGGTGCTCGTGTCGATCTGGGAATGGGAACGCCACTGGGTGTCCGAACATCGTGAGCCACTACCTCGGATGCGGCACTTGGCCTGCGGTGCCGATTTCACGCCGGTGCTCAGTTGCGGCGTGTGCGGGACTCCCACGGCTGCCGGCGAGGTGGCCGCCGCGTGGGGGCCGAGCGGGGGCTGGTCGCGGTCGCTGCCGGAGGTGACGACCCGCCGCCGATCCGTTGACGATCGGCGTGACTCTCCCTCCGGCCTGTTCCCGCAGACCATGAGCGTGCTCGGCAACCGCTGGGCGTTCGCGATTCTGGTCGCCGCCTTCACCGGCACCACCAGGTTCTCCGCCTTCCAACGGATACTGTCCGCCCCGCCCGCATCGATCGCCGACCGCTTGCAGACCTTCCGGGCCAACGGCATTCTCACCACCGCCGACGAGGACCCGCAGTACCGGCTGACGCCGAAGGGCGCCGCATTCCTGCCTGTGCTGGTGACGGCGCTGGCCTGGGCGCAGCGGTCATTCCCCGGCGTCGAAGGCCCCGCGGTGATCCTCACGCACACCGACCGCGGGCACGGTTTCTCCTCGGTGCTGAGGTGCGATCACTGCGGCGATCGGCTCACCGGGGCAGCGGTGTCCGCCGTCGAATCGTGATGGCCAGCACCGTCAGTAGGGCAATCCCGGTGAGCGCGACAGCGACCCACACCGGCCCGAGATTTCCGGCCGGGCCGACGAGCGCCGCGGCGGCCAGCGCCGGTCCGCAGGTGGCTCCGATGTTCAGCGCCGCCGTCGCGTACGAGCCGCCCATTGTCGGAGCCCCGGAGGCCGCGTAGAGCACCCGCGCGATGAGGGTGCTCCCCACCGCGAACGCCGAGATTCCTTGCACCAGGACCAGAATCAGCAGCACCACTGGATGAGCCGCCAAGGCGGCCAACGCAATCCAGCCGGCGAACAACAACGGGCCGCCCACTCCGATGACGAGGCGGGGACGATGATCAGAATACCGGCCGGCCACCGTCACACCGATGAACGACCCGAACCCGAAGAGCACCAGCACCACCGGCACCCACAGCTCCGGCAAGCCGGCGATGTCGGTGACGATGGGCGCCAAGAACGTGAAAGCGGCGAACGTGCCCGCATTGACCAGGGCGGCGAGGAGCAGGGCCGATGCCAGTCTCGGCGATTTGAGTTGAGCGAGCTCATCACGCAGCGGAGGGCCATCGCCCGCGGGGGCCGAATTCCCTTCAGAGCGAACGGGAATCCCGTGCAGGATCCCGACTGCGGCGGGAATACACAGGAGTGCGATCGCCCAGAACGCTGACCGCCATCCCAGCAGTGCACCCAGCACTGCTCCGCCCGGCACACCCGCGATGGTCGCCACTGTCGTCCCGCCGAGCAACACCGACAGCGCGCGCCCCTTCTGGTCCGCCGCCACCAGCGCGGCGGCCGCGCTGAGCGCGACCGCCAAGAATCCGGCGTTGGCGAGTGCGGCGACGACACGGGTGCCGAAGAGGACCGGGAAGTTCGGTGTCAGCGCGCCGACCACGTGGCAGAGCGCAAAGACGACCACACAGCCGAGCAGGCTCCTGCGGCCCGGCCACCGGCGCGCGAGCACGGCCATGGCCGGCGCACCGATTACCATTCCGACCGCAAAGGCGGAGGTCAGTAGGCCGGCAGCGCCGACCGTGACGCCGAGACTGGCAGCGATATCCGGGACGAGCCCGGCAAGCATGAATTCCGAGGTGCCCATGGCGAAAACCGCCAGGGCAAGAAGATAAAGAGCGAGAGGCATCGAGTACTCCGAGGCAAGAGAACGAACAGGAGACGTCTCGTCACCACGGCCAGCACCCCGAGAAAGGAAGCTGAAGTGTCAGTGATTCAGGGGGCTGACGGCGTGACCGAAAGCCCCCAACTTGTGCGCTTCAGGACTCGACATGCCGCCACCCTACTAAAGGCCCGCACCCTGAACGCAACCGAATTCACCCGGCACAGGCTACCGCGACCTCCCGGGAAGAGATTGCTGATGGCTGGGTCAGTCTCCCCCGCCTATCGACAGAGACGCCGGCGTCATGCCCCCTGTCAGGGGCGCGCGGCATTCCCGCTCGAGTCTGCAGCGCTACGGAAGCGCCATGCCGCCTCAACCGCCGCTATGAAAACCTCCCACCGAATCCCACGTCTTTGACATGCAACAATCATCGAAAAATGGCCAGAAAATGTCTGGCACTCATCCTGGTCGAGTGCTAATATCGGCGGTGCACAGTGATTGGCTGCCTGCCAGGGTGGCGGGCTCTGAGACGTTACGGGAGGTGAATTACTGTGCTTCGTTTTGATCCGTTCAGCGATCTTGATGTTTTGACCAGGAGTTTGCTGTCAGGTGATTCCGGGTCAACTCGCACACCGCGGTTCATGCCGATGGACCTCTGCAAGATCGGTGACCACTATGTTCTGACGGCCGACCTTCCGGGCATCGATCCGGGCTCGGTGGACGTCAACGTCGATAACGGCACCCTGACCATCTCGGCGCGTCGAACCGCACGCACCGAGGAGTCCGTCCAATGGCTGGCGAATGAGCGGTTCTTCGGCAGCTACCGACGCCAGTTGTCGCTCGGCGACGGGATCGATACGTCGGCCATCTCCGCCACGTACGAGAACGGTGTCCTCACCGTCACCATCCCGGTGGCCGAGCGCGCACGGCCTCGTAAGATCGAGGTCGCGCACGGCGCCGACCGCAAGTCGATCGAAACCACTGTCGACGCGGATTAGCCGGTCTCGCCACGGCGGTCCAGCCTGAACTTCAGGCTGGACCGCGCCGCGGGCCATTCGATATCCAGGATCGAATAGACGACGGTGTCACGACGGGAGCCGTCGGGCGCCAACTGGTGGCTGCGCAGCACACCGTCGAGCTTGGCACCGAGCCGTTCGATGGCCGCACGGCTGGCGAAATTGAAGAAGTGGGTGCGGAATTCCACTGCCACACAATTCAACTCGTCGAAGGCATGGCCGAGCATCAACAGCTTGGTCTCGGCGTTGACCCCGGTGCGCCGCGCTGCAGCGGTGTACCACGTGTGCCCGATCTCCAACCTTCGGTTCGGGCCGTCGACATGCAGGTAGCTGGAAGACCCCACCAGTTTGCCGTCGAGGTTGCGCACCACGAAGGTCACGCCGTGATCGGCAGCTCGCAGCTCGAACATGCGCTGCACCCACTCGGCGGCACCGCCGGGCCGCGGCGTCATCGTGTACCAGAGCGTCCCCAGCTCACCGTCCGCAGCGGCAGCGTCGATCTCCGGGATGTGCCGGGTCGTCAATGGCTCCAACGTCACCCATCGTTGCCCGGCCATCTCCAACGGCGTCACGAATTCACTCACGAGCTATCCCATTCTCTTCGCGCGAGCGCTCATCGGACCGAACGTCGACAACAGCGACCACACCGAACACAACCCGGCCAACACCGCCATGGCGCCCCCGACGTACAGGCCGTAGCCCGCCGCCACCGGCCCCTTCACGTTGAGCGTGTAGTACCACACCGTCACCGCTACCAGCGCCAGCGAAATCACCAGTCCCGCAGCCGAAGCCCACCGCTGCGACAGGCCACGCCCGGCCATCGCCCCGGCCACGATCAGGCCGGCCCCCAGCAAAACGATCAGCTGCCCGGCACCAAAACCACGAGGCAACACGATGCTGCCCACCGCCCCGCCGATCGCATTGGCCCGGCCCCCGCCGTTGGCACTGGTGGTCAGCCACGGCAACCAGGCGACGACCACCAGGACCGCGGCACACAGTGCCACGAGCCAACCTGGACGCAGACGAACCATAGCGACGAGACTATCGGGTGTGACCGAACTACCCGACTGGGCCAGAGAGCTCGATCTCGCGCCGCACCCCGAGGGCGGCTGGTACCGCGAGACCTGGCGTAGCGAACTGACGATCAGCCAGGCCTCGCTGCCGACGGGCTACTCGGGGCCGCGCGACGCCGGCACCGCGATCCTGTTCCTGCTGATGCCCGGCCAACAGTCTGCCTGGCACACCGTGCGCAGCGCCGAGCTGTGGTTCCACCACCGGGGCAGCCCTCTGGTCCTGGAGATCGGCGAGGAAAAAGACACCGCGACAAGCCTCCTGCTGGGCCCGGACATCGCCGCCGGGCAGCACCCGCAACTACTGGTGCCGCCCGGTCACTGGCAACGCGCCAAGCCTCGCGACGACGAGCCCGCGCTGGTCAGTTGTGTGGTGGTGCCGGGATTCGATTTCGCCGACTTCGCACTCGGTACAAGTAAGTGAGCATCGTTGCCACACACCGCACTTTGCTGAACCGCCTGCTACCCGACGACAAACCCGACGACCTTTCAGTACGTCACGGGCAATTCCACGTCGTGGTCATCGGATCAGATCGCATGGTGTGTCTTCCCCGCACTCCGGCAGCAGCTGAGCGGTTGCCCGGACGGGTGACCTCACTACGCGCACTCGCGGGCCTCAACCTCGGCTTCCGCACACCCGAGCCGCTCCTGCAGGGCGGTGCCCACGGCACTGATGAGACACCATTCCTACTGCTCACCCGGATCCCCGGCGAACCGCTGGAAAACGACGCACTCAACGATGACCGAGTGGTCGAAACCGTGGCGGCCCAGTACACCACGCTGCTGTCTGATCTGGCCCGAGCCGGCACCGACGAGACGGTACGAGCAGTGTTCCCTCAGGCCCTGGAAGACCGGTGGCACCAGTTCGCACGGAGCGTACGTGCGGAGCTGTTCCAGCTCATGTCCCACAACGGGCGCCTACGAGCGGAGCGAGAACTCGCAGCACTCGACAACCTCCCCCATCTCACCCATGCAGTGGTGCACGGCGACCTCGGAGCTGAAAACGTGTTGTGGGAGTGGCGCGACGGCCTGCCGCACCTCGCTGGGGTCCTCGACTGGGACGATGTCACCCTCAGCGACCCCGCCGAGGACCTCGCAGCGATCAGTGCCAGCTATAGCCCCGAATTCCTGGAGCGAGTACTCGCTCCAGGTAACTGGTCAAGCCACGCACTCCCTGCACGCATCGCCACGATCCGCGACACATTCGCTCTGCAGCAAGCCCTCTACGCAATCCGCGACGGCGACGAGGAAGAACTCGCTGATGGCCTAACCAACTACCGCTGAAGATCCGGGGTACGCCGCGCACCCCGGATCACACGCGATCAGCCCTGCAACGACGACAGATTGAACCCGGCACCGGTCGGATCGGCCACCGCGGCCAACCGCCCGTAGGGGGTGTCCTCGGCCGCACGCACCACCGAGCCACCGTTGGCCACGACCAGCTCGATCGTCTTGTCCACGTCATCGGCACCGAAGAAGGTGGTCCACGCCGACGGCGCGCCCTCGGGGATGAACGCTGAACCGTCCATCACGCCCACCAGTTCCTCGCCGTCGAATGATGCTGTGCTGTACCGGAATTCGTCGGTGTCCGAAACGGTCTGGGTGGTCCAGCCGAACACCGTCCGGTAGAAGTCCAACGCTTTGGCGTAGTCGCTGGTGGTCAGCTGGTGATACACCGGCGCGCCGGCCTCGTTGAACACTGCGAAGCCCTCGTGCCCGCCCGGCTGCCAGATCCCGAAGAACCCGTTGGCGGTGTCGGTCATCATCGCCATCCGGCCCTTGGCCGGAATGTCCATCACGCCGCCGCAGTTGCTCCCGCCGGCCGCGATGGTCGCCGCCACCGTGGCATCGGCATCGGCGGTGTGCAGGTAGGTGGTCCACGCATCCGGGGCGTTCCACTGCGGGTCATTGCGCATCAGACCGGCGACCACATTGCCGTCGACTGATGCGGTCACGTAGCCGCCGTACTCGGGGCCGCCGGTCTCATACGTCCAGCCGAACACCGCACCGTAGAACTGCTGGGCGCGCTCGACGTCGGACGTGGTCAGGTCGATCCAGTTGGGGGCGCCCAGCGGCGCGCTCTGACGGGTAACCACGATATTTCTCCTTAGCGGTGAGTGGTCGGTCATTCGTATCGACCGGCGCCGTGACGGAAACTCATCGCCGATTCAGCAGCTGGTCGTCTGGTCCGGCCGCCCGGCGTCATCCAGCACGATGGTGATCGTCCCGCCGCGCGACAATTCGATGCGCACCGTCCGCGGACCCGTCCATTCGACTTCTTTGAGCCCGTCGCGTTTACCGTTGAAGCAGCCCAGATAGTTCTGCCGCGACAGCAGACCGTTGTTGGTGTACACCCGCACCGACGTCATCGGGTCGATCGTGAACCCGCCGCCACTGAACACGACCAGCTCCATGCCGCCGTCCGGTGACGGGAGCCGTTTCACCTCGCTCTCGTGTCCGCCGGCAAGCAACAGCGCAAACAACACGGTGCCGCCCCAGCCCAGGCCTGCCAGGACCACCAGAACGACGGCCAGCATCTTGAGCACCCGATGGCCGATCAACAAACCGAGTGCCGCGGCCAGTGCCAGACTGCCCGCCACACCGAATATCACGGGATGAAACAGAAACGGACGCAACCGGTAATAGTCGGACAACCAGAACCCCGCCGCCACCAGGAGCCACAGGCAAACACCGATCGCGGCGGCAACGCCACCCATCCCCCGCACGCGGCTACTGTACGCAGCTCACCGGTAGCGCTGCGCGATCCTTCTGCGGTGTTCGGCGGGCGAGCCGAACAGCGAACGGTTGAGCGCGGCCCGCTTGAGATACACGTGCACGCCGCTCTCCCAGGTGTAGCCGATGCCGCCGTGCAACTGCATGGCCTTGCCCGCCACCTCGACGGCCGCCTCGGTGGCGTTGGCCTTGGCCATGGACACCATGAGCGGTGCCGGCGCCGTGATCGCCGCATTCACCAGCTGACGGGCGACCGAGATTCGCACGAGCATGTCGGCACAGGCGTGCTTGACGGCCTGGAACGAGCCGATAGGACGGCCGAACTGCTGGCGAACCCCGGTGTAGGACACCGTCGCGTCGAGCATGGCCTGCGCGACGCCCAGGCTGTCGCAGGCCACCGCGAGCGCGGCACGTTCGGTGAGCGCACCCAGCACCACTTCTGGGTCCCCGTCGAACCGCCACACCGCGTCCTCGTCGACCTCCACCCCCTCGGCCGTCACGGTGGCGAGCCTGCGGGTCTCGTCGAGCACGGGCTGCTCGGTGACCGTCAGCCCCGGTGCCTCCGCGGCCACGTCCACCAGCACCGGGACGCCGTCGGCGTCGCGGGCGGGCAGCAGCAGCCGCTGAGCTCCGGCCGCATCGGACACAAAGGCGGCCCGGCCGTGGACACGCCAGCCCAGCCTGGTGGTGGCCAATTCGAAAGGCGCCGGCTCGCCTGCCCCGGGCAGGGCCAGTGCGGCACGGGAGTTCCCGGCCACCACCGCCTGCAACAATGCGTCACGGCACTCGTTGGGTTGCAACGCGTTCAGCGCACCGATGGCCAGCACCGCACCGCCCAGGTAGCTGGTGGGTGCCGCAGCTCGACCGATCTCCTCGCAGATCACCGCCACTTCGGCGAATGTCGCGCCGGCACCGCCGACCTCCTCGGGGGCGTCCAGTCCGACCCACCCCGCCGAGACCAGCAGTGGCCAGTCGATGGTGTCCTTGGTCAGCAGATCAGCTGCTACCGAACGCAGTTCGTCGTGCAGCTCGGAAAACTCGCTCATCACACCGCACTCGGTTCTCGGGGCAGGCCCAGACCACGCTCACCGATGATGGTGCGCTGGATCTCGCTGGCACCGCCAGGGATGGTCCATTCCCACGATCCGATGAAATCGAGCATCCAGGCACCCGACTCCCACCCGCTGGAGGCCGGTTTGGCCAGCACGGTGTGGGCGTTCAGGCCACCGATCTCGGCGCCGAATCCGGTCATCCGCTGCAACAACTCGCTGTAGTACAGCTTGACGATCGAGGCGTCGGCCGGGCCGGCCTGCCCTGCCTCGGTGCGTTCCACCAGATCCCGGCACAGCCCACGCAGGCCGGTCAGTTCGATCTCGAACTGCGCCAACCGATCCGCCACCACCGGATCCTCGCCCGGCGCGGCTTCGAGCAGCCAGTTGAAGCCCGCATTGCCCAGCCGTTCGGACAACTCCAGCATGGTCATGCCGCGCTCGGCGCCGAGCGTGGCCTGGGCCACTTGCCAACCCTTGTTCACCGGGCCGATCAGATTGGCCGCGGGGACCGTGACGTCGTTGAGGAAGATCTCGCAGAAATGCGAATCCCCCACCGCATTGCGGATGGGCCGCACGTCGATGCCGGGTGTGGCCATGTCCATCAGGAAGTAGGAGATCCCGTGCCGTTTCGGCGCTTCCGGATCGGTCCGGGCCAGCAGCAGACACCAGTCGGCGTGCAGAGCGCCACTGGCCCAGAGCTTCTGCCCGTTGACGATGAAATTGTCACCGTCGGCGCGGGCAGTCGTGCGCAGCGCGGCCAGATCGGATCCGGCCTCCGGTTCGGAGAACCCCTGCACCCAGATCTCACCGTCGAGGATCGCGGGCAGGTGACGGCGCTGCTGTTCCTCGGTACCCGCGGCGAGCAGGGTGGAGGCGGCGTGATGGATGCCGACGAAGGCCAGCACCAGCCGGGGCGCATCGTGCGCGGCCAGTTCCTGATACAGCACGATCTGCTGGGCCACCGACATGCCGCCGCCCCATTCCGCGGGCCAATGCGGCACGGCGTATCCGGCAGTGTGCAACTGCGCGAACCAGGACTTCTGGAAGGAGACGAACTCGTCGTCGCCGACGCCGGTCTGGTTGGCGCGCCAGTCTTTCGGGACGTGCTGTGCACACCAGTCCCGCACGGTGGCCCGGAACTCGTCGAGGTCGCTCACGAGAACAACCCGGCGAGTCCACGCCGGCCGAGCCGGGCGGTCAGGGTGTCACGGGTCTTGGACACCCCGAATGGCAAGCGGCGCAACGGCTGGCTGTAGCGCGACAGCCAGGACAGCGTGGTCTCATCGCAGAAGCCGACGGCCCCGTGCAGCTGATGACACACCCGGAACACCACCTCGGCCGCCTCGATCGCGGCCAGGCGCAATGCCAGCGCATCGTTGATCGCCTCATCGGCTGGGTTTGTGACCACGCTCCACAACGCGTACTTGGCCAGTATGTCGGCGCCGCTGCGCTCCACCTCGGCATCGGTCAGCTGGAACTGCACGCCCTGGAACGACGACAGCGGCTGACCGAACTGCTTGCGCAGGCTGACGTGTGCGACCGTCAGATCGATGGCCCGGTCCAGCATGCCGAGCAAGGTCCACGACGGCAGCGCCAGGGCCAGCGCCACGTCAGCCAGGCCGGCACCGTCCACGTCGGAAAGCTCCAGTGCGGTGGCGAACGACGGACCAGAGGCACCGGTGGCGGTCACGGTGCTGCGTGTGCCATCCAATGTGACCGCGGCCCAACGGTTGTCCAGCCCCTGCAGCGCGGCCTCGGGCGCGGCGGCGTCGATGACGACCAGCCCGTCGACGTCGAGATCCGCCGGGCGCGCCAATCGCTCGGCCACCGGATACGGCAGCGCCCAATATCCGGCACTGCGGCACACCGCGGCCGCGGCCTCCAGTGAGTCCGCATCGCTGCGTGGTTCGAGCTCGAACACACCAAGGCCTTCCAGCACAGGCATGACCAGCCCGGCCCGGGTGCCCGGCTTTGCGTCGGCCTGGGCCAGCAGCTGATCGCCACCGGCGGACTCGAACGCCTTCAGGGCCTCGCGGCCATACTCCTTGGCGTCATCGCTGAGATCCAGAATCATCGCCGTCACGCCTTTCCGGCCAGCATGGTCCGCGACAGCAGGATCCGCTGCATCTCGATGCTGCCCGAGGACACCGTGGAGGCCTGCGAGTACCGCCAGTGGTCTTCGACCTCGGCGCGGAAGTACTCGGCTCGGCTGTCGCCGCCACGCGGCAGGGCTGCGGCCATCTCCATCAGCACCTCGGCGCTCTCCTGATCCAACCGCGTCACCGCGATCCGATATGCCGCGGAGTCACCGGGATTCACCCGCCCGGTGGCCTGCATCGACACCACCCGGTAGGCCATCAGCCGGGCCCGGCGGCAATGCGTGAGCATCCGCGTCCACCGGCCCCGCAGTTCGGCGGGCAGTTGCTCCCACTTGTCTCCGAGCACCTCTGGCGCGGCCTGCAGCAGTCGCTCGCAGCGCGCGTAACGGGCGATGCCGACGCGCTCGAAGGACACCACGTCCTGCACGATCGACCAGCCCTGGTCCACGGTGCCGAGCACATCGGCCTCGGTCACCTTGAGGTCATCGAAGAACACCTCGTTGAGGTGATGCGGGCCCATCATGGTGCGGATCGGGCGCACCTGGATTCCCGGGGAATCCATCGGCACCAGGAAGATGGTCATGCCCTGCTGTTTCTTCTCGCCCTTTGAGGTGCGCGCCAGCAGGAAGATCCACTGCGCCATGGTGGCGTAGGAAGTCCAGATCTTCTGACCGTTGACCCGCCAGCCGTCGTCCTCCCGGCGGGCGAACGTGCGCAGCGAGGCCAGGTCGGACCCGGCCTCAGGTTCAGAAAAGCCCTGGCACCAGATCACTTCACCATTGGCGATCGGCGGCAGGTGCTTACGCTGCTGTTCCTCGGTGCCGTGCCGCATGATGATCGGCCCGACCCAGTTGACGCCCATGTACTGGGCACCGCGCGGCTCGTGGTGCGCCCACATCTCCTCACGCACCACGGTCTGCTCCCAGACCGATGCGTCGCCGCCGCCGAACTCCTTCGGCCACGACATGCACAGCAGGTGCTGCTGTGCCAGCGTCCGGCAGAACTGCTGCGCCACCGCCAGATCGGCGGGGTCATCGGTGAACGCGCCGAGGAAATCGGCGGGCACCTGGTCGGCGATCAGCGCGCGCAACTCACCCCGCAGTGTGTCGGCCGCCTCGCCAAAATCGAAATCCACTCCTGGCCTTCCTGTTCCTGCTGTGTCCGCCCGTTATCCGGCGATGTCGCGTGGGCCGAGCTCGGCAAGCACCGAGGCGGTGTCGGCGCCCAGTTCCGGTGCGTACCCGGCGACGTGGCCCGGGGTACGGGAGAACCAGGTGGGCACACCAGGCATCCGGACCGGGCCGTGCGGGGTGTCGATGGTCTCGAACAGTCCGACGGCGTTGAGGTGCTCGTTCTCGAACAGCGCGTCCGGAGTGAGCATGGGGGCCGCGGGAATCTCCAACTCCGCGAACAGATCCAGCCACTCCGCGGTGGTGCGTTCCTTGAGGGTCTGGGCCACGAGCCCGTATACCGTGTCGATCTGCCTGGCCCGCTGCTCGAGGGACGCGAACTGTTCGGTGTTCCAAGCGGGTTGCACCCGGTCGATGAAGGCGTTCCAGTGCTTGTCGTTGTAGATCAGCGCCGCGATGTGACCGTCCTTGGTCTCGTACGGCTTGCGGTTGGGGGTGACCGCCCGCGGGTACACCGCCGGGCCCAGCGGGGGGTCGAACATGGCGCCGTTGGCATGTTCGACCAGCATGAAGGAGGCCATGGTCTCGAACATGCTGACCTCGACCTCCTGGCCCTCGCCGGTGCGCTCCCGGTGGAACAGCGCCATCGTGGTCGCGTAGAGCGCGGTCAGCCCGGCCACCTTGTCGGCCATGATCGTGCCGACGTAGGACGCCTCACCGGTCAATTGCTGTTGCACCGCGGGCAATCCGCATTCGGCCTGGATGGTGTCGTCGTAGGCGGGCCGGTCGGCGTCCGGTCCGCGCCGGCCATAGCCGTAGCAGTTCGTGTAGACGATGCCCGGGTTGATCGCGGCCACGTGGTCATAGCCGAAGCCGAGTTTGGTGACGGCCTTGGCCCGCATCGAGTGGATGAACACATCGGCGTCGGCGATCAGGGCGCGCAGGTCGGCCTTGCCCTGCTCCGATCGCAGATCCAGCACCACGCTGCGCTTGCCGCGGTTGACGTTGATGAACACGCCGCTCATGCCCGGGGCGGGTCCGACCGAGATGTAGCGGGTGTTGTCGCCCGCCGGTGTCTCGACCTTGATGACGTCGGCGCCCATGTCGGCCATGATCTGCGTGCAGTACGGCCCCATCACCATGGCGGTGAGGTCGATGACCCGCACGCCCTGCAGTGGACCGGATGTCATGAGTTGACCTCTTCCGCTGCTCGTCCGAAGCTGTACCGGATGTGATCGGCGTGACCGTCGGGAACCACCGGGAAGATCACCGGTTCGCTGACATCGCGGATGCGGTCCATCTGCTCACCGACCTCCTCCACAGTCCACGACGGCTGATAGACCCCCGGCGATTCGGCGACGACGGCGCGGGCAATGCGCCCGGCGATCGCCACGAAGAATTCGCCGGTCACCGAACAGGATTCATGTGACAGCCAGCCCACCGCCGGGGCCACCAGGTCCGCGCCCATCGGCGGATACGCCGAAGTGTCCAGTCCTTCGGCCATCCGGGTCACCGCGCCCGGCACGATCGCATTGCACAACACGCCGTCGGCGGCGCCCTCCAGCGCCACCACATTGCACAGCCCGAGGATCCCGGCCTTGGCCGCCGCGTAGTTGGCCACCTCATGGTTCCCGTACAACCCGCCGATCGACGAGGTCAGCACCACCCGGCCGTATCCGGCTTCACTCATGAGTGGAAATGCCGGGCGCACAACGTGAAACGCGCCGCGCAGATGCACGTCGAGCACGGCTTCAAAATCGTCGTAGCTCATCTCCTTGAGCGATGCGCGCCGGACGGTGCCCGCGTTGTGAATCACGATGTCGACGCGACCGAAGCGCTCGATCGCGGTGTCGATGATGGCCTGGCCGCCTTCGGGTGTCGCCACCGAATCGGTGACCGCGACGGCTTGCCCACCGGCTGAGACGATTTCGTCGACGACATCCTGCGCGGGCGCCGAGTCGATGCCGTCCCCGGTGAGAGCGCCACCGGGATCGTTGACAACGACCTTCGCGCCCCTCGACGCGAGCAGCAGGGCGTACTCGCGGCCCAGTCCCCGGCCGGCGCCGGTGATGACTGCGACGCGCTCGTCGAATCTGAGGGTGCTCAAGCGAAGGGCTCCTCGCCCTCGAGCTTGGTGCGCTGCAACAGCCGCCCCGACGTCGGGTCATACGGCGTGGCCCGGTGCATGGTCCCGGTGTTGTCCCAGATCACCAGGTCGCCGACAGTCCACTTGTGCCGGTAGGTGAAGTCCGGCTGGGTGGCCCAATCCCGCAGCCGTACCAGCAGTTCGGCGCTCTTACGGAAGTCGATCGGGCCGTCGGCGTCGACGATGTGGCGCGCGGTGGCACCGAGAACCAGTGATTTACGGCCGGACCGGTGGGTCCACACCAACGGCAGTTCACGGTCACCGATCGCCATCATGCGGCGTAGGGCCTTCGCGCTGGGCTCCGGGTCGTAGTAGAACAGCGTGTTCCACGCCGAGTGCATCGCCCGCAGACCCTCGATCTCGGCCTTGTCCTCGTCGGACAGGTCGTCGTATGCGGCGTAGGTGTTGCAGAACTCGGTGTCGCCTTCCTCCGGGTTGCCCAGCGCCACGCTCTGCAGCAGCGAGGCCAGGATCGGCACCTCGTTCATCGTTCCGTCGATGTGCCAGTACAGCGAACCCTTGAGATAGTCGGCCTGCTTGTTCACCTCGGTGTCGAGGGAGACCTTGTAGAGCTTCTCGCCGTGGCGCTCCGGGGCGAACGTGCCGAGGGTCTCGGTGAACGCGATCTGCTCGTCGTCGGTGAACCCGATCTGCGGGAACACCAGCACCCCGCGCTGCTCAAGCAGTTCACGGATCCGCCCGGAGTGTTCACCCGAGAGCAGCGTGGCCTTGTCGGCCCGGATCTCGGTTCCGATGCGCGGCTTGATATCCCGGGTCTGCAGGGCAGTTGTCGTCGTCATGTGGTGAGCTCTAATCCATCCAGGTCGCCATTCGCCCGCCACTGCGCGATCAGATCGTCGAAGGCATAGAACCCTGGCGAGTAGAAATCTCCGAGGAACGCGCCGTTGCGCTCTGCGCCACCGCGTCCCTCGTTGTTGTAATACCCGGGCGTGCACGACAGTTCGAAAGCCGAGTTGTCGATCGAGAGTTCGCGCACCGTCGAGACCCAGGAGTCCTGGCCATCCTGTGTGGGTTCGACCGTGGTGGCACCCCGGTTCTGCGCCTCGGCGATGATGTAGGCGATGTGCTTGGCCTGCTGTTCGAACATCGCAGTGGTATTGGCCGAGACGCCACCCTGGATGAAGCCCATGAAGAACTGATTGGGGAATCCGCGGCTGGTCATCCCGTGCAGGGTCTTGTAGTCGTTCTGCCAGTAGTCGAACAACGACAATCCGTCGCGGCCCACGATGCGCTCGATCGCGAACCGGCGGCTGATCTCGGTGGAGATCTCGAAGCCGCTCGCAAAGATCACGCAGTCGACCTCGTACTCGACACCGTCGGCAACGATCCCCTTCTCGGTCAGCCTTTCCACACCCTTGGATGCCGACACGTCGACGAGTTTCACGTTGGGACGGTTGAAGGTAGCCAGATACTGCTCGCTTGAAGTCGGCCGCTTGCACATGAATCGGTAGTACGGCTTCAGCGCCTCGGCGGTCGCGGGGTCCTCGACGATGTCGGCCACCAGACGCCGCAGCCGCTCCATGATCTTGAAGTCTTCTTCTTCACGGAACGCCATGATCTGCTCGATGGTCACCGATGCCGGGTCACCGCTGGCCGCGATCCGCGCCGTCAGATTGCGCCCGAGCTCGGTCCAGAAGTCACAGACCAAATCCGGCTCGCCGAACACCACCCCGACGAACGGCGACCAGTTGTGGAAGTTTCGCTTGCGCTCTTCCTGCCATCCCGGCTGCAAGGTCGCGGCCCAGGCCGGATCGGTGGCTGGATTGGAACGCTGGTCGACCGACGACGGGGTGCGCTGGAAGACAAAGAGCTGCTTGGCGTCACGGCCCAGATGGGGCACGAGCTGGATACCCGTCGCGCCGGTGCCCACGAGGGCGACCCGTTTATCGGCCAACTTGTGCAGGCCGCCGTCGGCGTCCCCGCCGGTGTAGTCGTAATCCCAGCGCGCCGAGTGGAACACGTGGCCACCAAAGTCCTTGATGCCCGGGATACCCGGCAGCTTCGGACGGTTGTAGGAACCTTGGGCCATGACGACGAACCGGGCCCGGATGTCGTCGCCCCGGTCGGTGCTGATCCGCCAGCGCTGAGTGTCATCCTCCCAACGCAGTTCGCGCACCTGGGTGGAGAACAGCGCACCGTCGTAGAGGCCGAAGTGTTTACCGATGTTGCGGCAGTGCTGGAAGATCTCGGCGCCGTCGGCGAACTTCTTCGACGGCATGAAGTCGAGCTCTTCGAGCAACGGGATGTAGCAGTAGGCGTCGTTGTCGCACTGGATTCCCGGGAAACGATTCCAGTACCACACCCCACCGAAGTCACCGGCCATCTCGATGAAGCGGATCCCCTCGACACCGGCTTTCTTCAAATACGCTCCGGCCAGCAGGCCGGCGAAGCCACCGCCGAGGATGACGACGTCCGCGTCTTCGACGATCGGGTCTCGCTCGGTCACCGTCGTGTACGGGTCGACCTCGTAGAACTCCGCGAAATCACCTTCCAGTTCCAGGTACTGGTCGGCACCCTCGGGCCGCAGCCGCTTGGCCCGCTCGGCGGCGTAACGCTCCCGGATTGCGTCGATGTCGAAATCGGCGGGAGTGTCGGTGGGGCCACAGGTGTTCGGCTGGCTCATACGTTGGCCTTCTCCGGAAGCGCGGCGGCGTGCAGCGGGGCGGGCATGTCGTGCACCGCGGGAAGAACCTCGGCGGCGAACAGCTTGACCGATTCCATGGCCTTCTCGTACGGCATGGTGCCGAACTGAGGAACGATGGTGACCTCGGAGAACGAGCAGGCCTCCTGCGCGGCCTTGAGCTTGGTGAACACCGTCTCGGGCGTGCCGATCAACAGGTTCGACGCGTGGTATCCGGGCGGGCCGCCCTTCTTCTGGTTGCCGACCTCGGATGCCAGCACGGCCGTCGCACTGGCCTCCCGCGCGGCGTACGCCTCGTACCCCTTGACACCCTGGAAGTTGGATGCGTCGGCAAAACCGTAGTGCACGTTGACATCCCGGTTGGCGGTCCAGATCCATTCCTCGGTCTGGGGAACCTCATCCTCGGAGCCCACGCAGTACATGAACATCACGTTCTTGGGCTGACAGGGACCCAGGCCCTCCTCGGCGCGGAAGGTGTTGACCTTGCGCACCTCTTCACCGGCATCGGTGATCGGCTTGTTGCCCACGAACAGCGGCACCATGCCGCGCCGGGACAGGATCTCCAGCGACTCAGCCGTCGAGGACGAGCTGTAGATGCGGTCGAACAGGTCGGTGCTGATCGGTTCCGGGCGCAGCGACATCTCGGGGAACGAGAAGATCTTGCCCTCGTAGGAGAACCGCTCACCGGAGAAGGCCAGCTTGAGGATGTCGAGCGTCTCGTTGAAGCGGTCGCGGCTCTCCTCCCGCGGAACGCCCACCGCGGCGAACTCGCCCTTGGACACCCCGCGGCCCAGGCCGATCGTGGTGTAGCGACCGTTGGAGACGATGTCGAGGTAGGCGATCTGGGTGGCCAGTCGGATCGGGTTCCACCACGGCACCACCGCCACGAAGGTACCCAGGCTGACCCGCTCGGTGCGTCCGGCGAAATAGGTGAGGGCCTGAATCGGGTTGGGCGTCATGCCATATGGCGTGCCGTGGTGCTCCGGGAACCAGATCCCGTCGAAGCCGAGCGGCTCGGCGAGATCGCCGAGGGCGAGCGCGGCTTGCACGCACTTGTAGTCCGGGGTGGCCGGCGGGGTGCTGAAGTCACCGGCGAGCACACGCTCCCAGTCGTGGGAGTTCTGCGCCCCCGTGCCCAGATTGACCTTCATGTTGTCTCCTTACTCGGTGATTTGTGTGCGTTTAGCGGCGCTGACCGCCGCTGGATGCACCCAAATCACTGGATGTCGCGGGGTTCTCCGGTGCCCATGTACTTGGAAAGTTGGTAGTGCAGGTTGACGGTGCTGCGTTCGCGGTACGGGTTCGGCTTTGTCCCGGGGAATCCTGCGGACTTCATGCCCTGCTGTACTGCGGCCATGTTGGAGAAGTCCTGCGGCAGCACCGAGCGCCAGTTCGGGCTGTCGGACGGGGTGTATTCCCATTCGGTCTGCGGCTCTTCGCCTTTGGGATAGAGCTCGAACACGCTCACCTCGAAGATGCACTTGTCCGGGTCGTAGCTCGGATCGGGCCGGGCGCTGTAGCACAGCGCGCTGGTCAGGCCCTGGCCGATCTGGAAGTTCGGGAAGATCTGCCAGGCGGTGCCGCTCTGCCCGAGGATGTCGGGCGGGATCGTCGGCCAGACCACGCCGCGGGCCTCGTCGTCGCGGCGGGCCGAGGACAGCCAGTGCTCGAGCACCTTGTCGGCGGGCGTGCCCTCGGGCAGCTCGTCGACGAGCCGCTTGGCCGCGTTGACCAGTGTCTGCGTGGTCGTCGCGTTGGTCTCTTCCATGGTGTAGACCTGCATCTCGGCCGTGGAGATGCGCGGATCACCGGTGCCGAGCCGGATCTTGGACTTGGTCTCCTCCATGTCCTTCGGTGCGTCATAACCGATGTTGGAATGCCTGCCCTGCGCCTTGGCCCAGCCCTTGAACTCACCGAACTGGTTGAACTCGGGGTGCGTGGTGAACACGTGGTAGGTCTCGTTGAAGGCCTCCATCGCGACTTTCCAATTGCAGTCGAAGTTCAGCCATTTGCGCCACTTGTAGCGCATGTTCTCCAGACCGAACGGGTCGAGGATCTTGGCGGCCGGAAACAGGAAGTCCGCCAACGGTTCACAGTCGGGGTCCATGTTGATGAACAGCCAGCCACCCCAGGTGTCGACCCGGACTCCGGACAGGTGGGTGTTCTCCGGTGTCAGTGCGCCCTGCCAATCGTCCTGCTCCCGGATGTGGGTGCAGGTCCCCTTGAGGTCATAGGTCCAGCCGTGGAACCCGCACATGAACGACTTGCGGGTGCGCGCGCAGGCATTCTTGGCGCCGGCCGGGGTGTCGACGAGCCGCCGCCCGCGGTGCATGCACACGTTGTGATGGGCGGCGAAGGATCCCGCCGACGAGCCGGGCGCGGTGCGTACCACCAGGACCGAATCGTCGAGGATGTCGTAGGTGAGGTAGCTGCCCACCTCCGGCAGATCCTCGATCCGGCCGACCTGCTGCCACACCTTGCGCCACAGCCGATCCCGTTCATTGCGTGCGTATTCCGGTGAGATGTAGGCATCGACCGCGATGGTCATCGGGTCGGACAGTTCTTCTGGTTCGGTCACTAATGCCTCCTTATGGCCGCGCGGAAGTCGTCGTCCTTGAGGAACAGCGAGGTGTTGTCGGCGCCGAGATGGGTCCAGCGCAGGTTGAGCCCGCCGTCGACCAGGATGGTCTGGCCGGTGATGTAGCTCGACAGATCCGAGAGCAGGAACAGGATGGCCCCGGCCTGCTCCTCGGGAGTACCGCGCCGGCCCATCGCGATCGCCCGCTGGTCACGGTCGGGGTCGGCATCGACATAAGTTGCCGAGGCGGCGGTTTCGGTCACCCCGGGAGCAACGGCATTGACCCGGATACCTTCGGCGGCAAGCTCTGCGGCCATGGTGCGGGTGGCCGCCACGATCGCGGCCTTCGCCGTGCCGTAGGCGACGTGATAGGGCGCGGTGTTCATCCCGCTGATCGAGGACACTGACACGATCGAGCCCGGGGTCCCCTGGCCGCGAATCTCTTCGGCCACGGCCTGACTCATGAAGAACATGGTCTCCAGGTTCGCGGTGAACAATTCGCGCCAGTCGGCCCGTGACACCCGGGTGGCGGGCATCCAGGTGGACGGCGCCGCGCCGCCGGCGACATTCACCAGCCCGTACAGCGTCCCCCGCCCGTCAGATTGAACGCGACGCACCGCATTCAGCACCGTCGCGATGCCCTCATCGGTGGAGGCGTCGGCGGCCACCGCCACCACGTTCAGTCCCTTGTCGGCCAGCGGTGCGACGTGCGTGTCGAGGTTGTCCCGCGATCGGCTCACCGCCACCACCGTGGCCCCGGCCTCGGCCGCCATCCGCGTGACGGTGGTGCCGATGCCGCCACCACCGGCGCCCGACACCACCACAACGCGGCCGTCCAAGCTCAGGGAACTGTCCATTCGCAACCCTTGCCGACTCGATTATCTTAATTGTCCGGACAACAAATGACGATCTTCATATTGGAGAACACTATTCCGCAGCAGTTATTCAACCGTCAAGGGTGGATCTGAGGTTTCGATGGCTATTGTCTGGACTACGACAAGTTGCTAACGTCCGAGGTCATGAGCGCCCTATCGGCAAATCCCGGCATCGCCAACGCGAGGTACACCGCAAACCCGTCCGTGGCCGAGAACTGGACGCTGGAGCAGGTCACGGGTCCCAGCCGGCTTTTCGGCGCGAACGGCCTGCGCACCGGCCCGGACGGCCGTATCTACGTCGCCCAGGTCACCGGCAGCCAGATCAGCGCGCTCGATCTGGGAACCGGCCGGCTGGAAACCGTCAGTGCCAAGGGCGGCGACATCATCGCCCCTGACGACGTGGCGTTCGACTCGAGCGGCAACCTCTACGCCACCGAGGTGATGGACGGCCGGGTCAGCGTGCGCGCAGCCGACGGCACCACCCGCGTGCTGCGCGACGACATCCCCTCGGCCAACGGCATCACCGTCCATCAGGGTCGGCTGTTCGTCGGAGAATGCCGCGAGGGCGGCCGGCTGATGGAGTTCGACCTATCCGGCGGCGCCCCGCGCATCCTGCTGGAGAACGTGCCCTCGCCCAATGCCATGGAGGTGGGCCCCGACGGGCTGCTGTATTTCCCGGTGATGGGCGCGAACGAGATCTGGCGTATCGATCCTGACGGGGGCTACCCCCAGGTGGTGGCCGGCGGGCTCGGAGTACCGGACTCGGTCAAGTTCGACGCCGACGGCTTGATCGTCTCCACCCAGGTGGCCAGCGGCCAGGTGCTGCGCATCGACCCGCGCAACGGCGAGCAGACGCTGCTCGCCCAGCTGAACCCCGGCCTGGACAACTGCACCTTTGTCGACGGCCGGCTGTTCGTCTCGAACTTCACCGGCGAGATCACCGAGATCCTGTCGGGCGGCGGCACCGAGGCCCTGCTGCCGGGCGGGCTCAACTGGCCGCTGGATCTGGCCGTCGGCTCCGACGGCGATCTCTACGTCGCCGACGGCACCTACTTCTACCGGGTGGGCCCCGACGGTGGCCTGCAGACCGTCGCAATGCTGTTTTCCCCCGGCTATCCAGGTTTCCTGCGCGGGGTGATCGCCTCGGGACCAGGAGAATTCATCGTCACCACCGCCGCGGATACGGTGGCTCGGTTCCGCCCGGGCGGCGCCGAAGATGAGGTGAGCCAGGTACTCGCCAGCGGTATCGACCAGCCCTACGGCGTGGCACAGGCGCCCGATGGCTCGGTGGTCGTCGTCGAACAGGGTGCGGGACGGCTGCTTTCGGTGCGCGACGGCTCGGTGAGCGTGCTGGCTTCCGGCCTGGACACCCCGGTCGGGGTGGTGATCGGACCCGACGGTGCACCGCTGGTGTCGGTGGCCGGTGCCGTTCTCCGGGTGAGCGGTGGGAGTGCCGCCCCGCTCGTCGACGGATTGCACACGCCGCACGGCATTCTCGTGCGCGACGGCGTGCTCTACATCGTCGATTCGGGCAGCAAAGAACTGATCGGTTACGACCTGAACGATGCGGGCCGCACCACGATCGCCACCGGGCTGCCGGTCGGCCCGCCGCCCGGAGTGACCCCCAAGCCACTCAAGGGCATGCCCCCCTTCTCCGGCCCGCAGGGCCCGTTCGCCGGGATCACCGCCGGAGGCGATGGAACCCTGTACATCTCGGCCGACGGCGACGGCAGCGTGCTGGCGCTGCGCAGGAGCTGACACCCATGACCGTCACCCCCGCCGACCACCGTTATCTCCAGGTCGCACGCACCCTCCGCAAGGAGATCGTCGACGGGGTGTACCCGGTCGGCTCACAATTGCCCACCGAACACGAACTGTGCGAGCGCTTCGAAGTCAGCCGCTACACGGTGCGCGAGGCGCTGCGGCGTCTGCGCGACGACAACCTCGTCACGTCGCGGCCGCGGGCCGGCACCACGGTGGCCCAGCGGGCCGCGACCAATACCTATGCCCAGGACGTGGTCTCGATCAACGACCTGCTGGCCTTCGCCACCGGCGCCCAGTTCACCATCGAGTCCAACGCCATGGTCACGATCGACGGCGAGTTGGCCGAACGCACCGGACTCCCGCTCGGCGAGCAATGGCTGGCGGTCCGTGGCTACCGGCAAGCCGATGGTGATCCGGCACCGGTGTGCCGCACCGAGTACTTCATCAACCGCAGCTTCGCCGCCGTCGGGCGGCTGTTGCAGCGACATTCCGGTCCGATCTTCCCGCTGATCGAGGATCTGTTCGGGGTCAGCATCGTCCAAGTGCACCAGGAGATCTCAGCGATCGTCACGTCGCCGGAGCTCGCCGCGGGCCTCAAGGTCGCCGCAGGCACCGCGGCCCTGCAGATGCAACGCACCTACACCACCTCCGACGGGGAGATCGCCCAGGTCACCGTCAACACCCACCCGTCGGACCGGTTCCGCCACTCCATGACGATGCGCCGGGTCAAGGGCTGAGGCACCGTGCGGAATCTGGTGCGACGGGACGAGGCGCGTGCGGCGGACGCCTACGCCCGAGGGTTGTGGGTGTCCACCACGTTGGCCGACGCCCTCGCCGACGCGGCGCGTGACACCCCCGACCGGGTACTGGTGGTCGACGGTGACGTCACCCTGACGGCCCGCGAATTGCACGACCGGGCACGGGCACTGGCACTGCAGCTCACCGATTGGATGCCGGTGGGCAGCGTGGTGTCCTTCATGCTGCCCAACTGGCACGAGGCCGCGACCATCTACCTGGGCGCCACACTCGCCGGCATGACGGTCAACCCGATCCTGCCCTCACTACGCGACCGGGAACTGTGCTTCATCCTCGACGATGCGCACAGTCGCGCAATCTTCATCCCCGCCCAGTTCGGTAACCACGACTACGCCGCGATGCTCACCCGGGTGTGCAGTCAGATGGACGCACCTCCGGAAGTGGTGGTGCTGCGCGGGGATCCGGGCCCGCACCGCGCATTCGACACCCTGCCCGCCGCGCCCGACCGGGACCTGCCCAGGCTCGACCCGGACGACGTCCGGATGATCATGTACACCTCAGGCACCACCGGACGCCCCAAAGGCGTGCTGCACAGCCACAACTCGATCAACGCACTGATCCTGCAGCTGCGCGAGCACTGGATGATCGATCCCGGGGACACCTTCCTGGTGCCGTCCCCCATCGCCCACATCGGTGGCTCCATCTACGCCTTCGAATGCCCCTTGTTACTGGGCAGCACCGCCGTGCTGATGCAGCGCTGGAACGCCGAGGACGGCGTGGCCCTGCTGACCGAACGCAAGTGCACCCACATGGCCGGGGCCACACCGTTTCTGGAGCAGCTCCTGGGGGCCGCCGAACGATCCGGCACCCGGCTGCCCGATCTCAAGGTGTTCATCTGCGGTGGCGCATCGGTGCCGCCCTCGCTCATCCGGCGGGCCTCGGACTACTTCGAGCGGGCTGCGGTCAGCCGGGTGTACGGCTCCACCGAGGTTCCGGTCACCACTGTCGGCTCATTGATCCCCGGGGGCACCGAGCACGCCGCGGAGACCGACGGCCGTCCCGGCATCGCCGAGATCCGGCTGGTCTCCGGCGAGATCCGGGCCCGAGGCCCGCAGATGCTGCTCGGGTACCTGCACCCAGAGGACGAGATCGAGTCCTTTGACGAGGACGGCTTCTTCCGCACCGGGGACCTCGGGCGATGGGTCGACGGCGACTACCTTCAAGTGACCGGTCGGACCAAGGACCTCATCATCCGCAACGGCGAGAACATCTCCCCCAAGGAAGTCGAGGACCTTCTGATCGGTCACCTCGGCATCATCGAGGTAGCCGTGGTCGGCCTGCCCGACGACCGCACCGGGGAACGTGCCTGCGCGGTGCTGGTGACCGCCGACGTTCCGCGCCCCGACGTGACCGACCTGGGCCGGGTCCTGGCCGAGCATGGTCTGGCCCGGTTCAAAACACCCGAGCAGGTGGAGATCTGGGATGCTCTGCCGAAGAACGACGCGGGCAAAGTACTGAAGCATCAGATCCGAGCACGGTTGAAGGGCGAATAGAATGCAGGTCGCGATCGTCACCGGAGCCAGCAGCGGCATCGGATTCGGCTGTGCCACCACGCTTGCCGACGCGGGCATGGCCGTGCTCGGAACCGGCCGAGACCAGGACCGGCTCGCCGAACTCGAACGAGCGGTGGGTGACCCGGACCGGATCGCGACCCTGGCCGTCGACCTCACCGAGGATGACGCACCACAGCGCATCGTCGAGGCGGCGTTGTCCCGCTGGGGCCGCATCGACTTCCTGATCAACAACGCCGGCATCGGCAGCCCCAAACCCCTGCACGAGACCGATGACGAAACCTTGGACCGCTTCCTGGGGATCATGTTGCGGGCGCCCTTTCGGTTGGCGCGAGATGTGCTGCCCCACATGGGACCTGGCTCGGCCATCATCAACGTGACCTCTACCTTCGCCATCGTCGGTGGGCTGCGCGGCGGAGCGTACTCGGCCGCCAAGGGCGGATTGACCGCACTGACCACCCACATCGCGTGCCAATACGGCGCGCAGGGCATCCGGTGCAACGCGGTGGCCCCCGGCGTCACCGTCACCCCAATGGTCGAGCGACGTCTCGACGATCCGGGCTTCCGCAAGATGCAGACCGAGATGACCCCGCACACCCGGCTGGGCCGGGTCGAGGACATCGCCGCCACCGTGGCGTTCCTGTGCTCCGACGGCGGCAGCTTCATCAACGGGCAGACCATCGTCGTCGACGGCGGCTGGAGCTCGACGAAGTATCTCTCCGATTTCGCGCTGCGCGCCAAATGGATTGAGGATGGGTCTCAGTCATGAACGTTTTCGCGGTGCTCGATCAGGCCGCCGCCCGGTTCGGTGACCGGGGCGCGGTCTTTCTGGGCGAACGTCAGCTGCTCACCTGGGCACAGTTGCGCGACCGCGTGCTGCGGCTGGCCACCTCGCTGAAGTCGCTCGGCGATCTCGGCACCCGCGTCGCCGTCGCCAGCGAGAACCGGCCCGAGATCGTCGAGCTGATGTTCGCCATCTGGGCGGCCGAGTGCGTGTTCGTGCCGATCAACTACAAGCTGCATCCCCGCGAGATGGCCGACATCCTGGCCGATTCCGGTGCGGCGCAGGTGTTCGCGTCGGCCAAGATCGCCGACGGCCTGGCCACGGTAGCCGACGTACCCGTCGAGACCATCGGCACCGACAGCTACTCGGGCCGGTTCGGCGCTGAGCCGGCAGACCCGCCGACCACTGCCCCGAGCTCCCTTGCCTGGCTGTTCTACACCAGTGGTACCACCGGAAAGTCCAAGGGCGCCATGCTGTCCCACCGCAACCTGATGGCGATGACGGTGGCGCACCTGGCCGATTTCGACGACCCGGACGAGAACTGCAGCCTGATCCACGGCGCCCCGATGTCGCACGGCTCCGGCCTGTACATCCCGCCCTACGTGCTGCGCGGCGCCCGCCAGGTGGTGCCCGAATCCGCGGCGTTCGAACCCGACGAGTTTCTGGATCTGTGCGGCCACCACCCCGGCAGTAGCGCCTTTCTGGCACCGACCATGGTGCAGCGCCTGATCCAGACCGGCCGGCCCCGGCCCGAGAACCTGAAAACCGTGGTGTACGGGGGCGGACCGATGTACGTCGACAGCCTCAAGAAATCGCTGGCGGCCTACGGCCCGATCTTCGTGCAGCTCTACGGGCAGGGCGAAGCGCCGATGACGATCACCGGGCTGCGCCGTCGCGACCACATTGATGCCGACGATGCGACGCTGGGCTCGGTGGGGTATCCGCGTTCCGGCGTCGAGGTCGCCGTGCTCACCGCAGACGGCACCCCAGCTGCCGTCGACGAGATCGGCGAGATCGTCTGCCGCGGGGACGTCGTCATGTCGGGTTACTGGAACAACCCGGTCGCCACCGCCGCCACGCTCAAGGACGGCTGGTTGCACACCGGCGACATGGGTTCCTTCGATGCGCGCGGCTACCTCACCCTGCGCGATCGCTCCAAGGACGTGGTGATCAGCGGGGGCAGCAACATCTATCCCCGCGAGGTGGAAGAAGCACTGCTGGAACACCCCTGCGTGGTCGAGGCCGGCGTGGTGGGGGCACCAGATGCGGACTGGGGTGAGGTGGTGGTGGCGTTCGTGGTCGCCGCCGGAACCGGCGAGATCGACGCGGCAGCGCTCGACGCTCACCTGCTGGAACGCATCGCCCGGTTCAAACGGCCCAAGCGCTACGAGTTCATCGACGCGCTGCCCAAGAACAGCTACGGCAAGGTGCTCAAGCGGGAACTCCGGGACCAGTTGAAGTAGCCATGGACGGGTGGGTTGCGACAGGCATACCCTGAGGTGATCTGGATCACTTACGCCGGACCCGAGGAGGCGGGACGATGACCGCCACAACGACGCATTTCCCCAGCCAGAAGGCACCCTGTGGACGAACCACACAGGGCGACCACCACATCGAGAATGACGACGACGGCCTGAGCTTCGACGACTTCACGTTCGCCTGCGGCTGCCGCGATATTCGGCACACCTACCACGACGGCTGCGTCAGCATCCGCACCATCAGGCACGACGGCAAAGTCCTGAGAGACGAGCGCTGCGGCGAACATGAGGCTTTCGAAGTCTGAGAACCGCCGATGACGGCCTCACACGACATAGTGGTGATCGGAGGGGGCGGCGCCGGTCTGCGCGCCGCGATCGCCATCGCCGAGGCGAACCCGCGTCTGTCCGTTGCGATCGTGTCGAAGGTGTACCCGATGCGCAGCCACACGGTGTCGGCAGAAGGCGGTGCGGCCGCCGTGGCCGGAGCCGACGACAGCATCGACGAGCATGCCTACGACACGATTTCCGGCGGGGACTGGCTCTGCGATCAGGATGCGGTCGAGGCGTTCGTCGCCGAGGCACCCCGTGAGCTCATGCAGCTCGAGCATTGGGGTTGTCCGTGGAGCCGTACCCCGGACGGGCACATCGCCGTCCGCGCCTTCGGCGGCATGAAGAACCTGCGCACCTGGTTCGCCGCCGACAAGACCGGATTCCACCTGCTGCACACCTTGTTCCAGCGGGTGCTTTCTTATCCGGGCATCGCACGTTACGACGAATGGTTCGCCACCACATTGCTGGTCGACGACGGCGCGGTACGCGGTCTGGTCGCGATCGAGTTGGCCACCGGACGCATCGAGACCATCCTGGCCGACGCGGTGATCATGTGCACCGGCGGATGCGGCCGGGTGTTCCCGTTCACCACCAACGCCAACATCAAGACCGGCGACGGAATGGCGTTGGCGTTCCGGGCCGGAGCACCGCTCAAGGACATGGAATTCGTGCAGTATCACCCCACCGGGTTGCCGTTCACCGGCATCCTGATCACCGAGGCCGCCCGCGCCGAGGGGGGATGGCTGCTCAACAAGGACGGCTACCGGTACCTGCAGGATTACGACCTGGGCACGCCCACACCCGAACCCAAGCTGCGCAGCATGGAGCTCGGTCCGCGCGACCGGCTGTCGCAGGCGTTCATCCACGAGCTGGAGAAAGGCCGTACTGACGAAACCCCTTACGGTCCGGTTGTTTACCTGGACCTACGACACCTGGGGGCCAAGCTCATCGACGCCAAGCTTCCGTTCGTCCGGGAACTGTGCCGCGACTATCAGCACATCGACCCGGTATCCGAACTGGTGCCGGTGCGACCCGTCGTGCACTACATGATGGGCGGGGTCCACACCGACATCAGCGGCGCCACAACACTTCCCGGTCTCTATGCGGCCGGTGAGACCGCGTGCGTCAGCATCAACGGGGCCAACCGGCTGGGTTCGAACTCACTGCCCGAGCTGCTGGTGTTCGGCGCCCGGGCCGGATGCGCCGCAGCCGAGTACGTGTCCCGGGCCGGTGCCGCCTCCGCCTCGGTGCAGACCCAAGCCCGCACCGAGGAGCAGCGCCTGGAACACGACCTGAGCCGGCGCGCCGAAAGCGGCGGTGAACGCATCGCCGACATTCGCACCGACATGCAGAGCGTGCTGGAGACCGCGGCCGGTATCTACCGCGACGGCCCCACCCTGACCAAGGCGGCCGAGCAGGTGCGGGAACTGCAGGCGCGCTTCGCCAATGCCGGCATCGACGATCACAGCCACACGTTCAACACGGAGCTGCTGGCATTTCTGGAGCTGTCGGGAATGCTCGACATCGCCCAGACGATCATCGAATCGGCCTCACACCGCACGGAATCCCGCGGCGCTCACCAGCGGACCGACTTCCCCAGCCGCGACGACGAGCAGTTCCTCGCCCACACCATGGCCCATCGAGAGCCCGACGGCTCAGCGCGGATCGCCTATATGCCGGTCAAAATCACCCGCTGGCCACCGGGCGAACGCGTCTACGGGAGATGAGATGGCAGACCGAATTGTCATGGAGGTGGCTCGATATCGACCCGAAACCGATACCGAGCCGGTGCTGCAGTCCTACGATGTTCCGCTCACCCGGGAGTGGGCGGTCCTGGACGGACTGAACTACATCAAGGACCGGCTCGACGGCACGCTGAGCTTCCGGTGGTCCTGCCGGATGGGGATCTGCGGCAGCTGCGGCATGACCATCAACGGTGACCCGAAACTGGCCTGCGCCACCTTTCTCGTCGACTATCTGCCCGGGCCGGTGCGGGTGGAGCCGATGCGCAACTTCCCGGTGATCCGCGATCTCGTCGTCGACATCAGCGACTTCATGACCAAACTCCCCCGGGTCAAGCCGTGGATCATCCGCGACGGCGACACCCCGGCCGAGGATGCCGAATACCTCCAAACCCCAGCCGAAATGGAGGAGTTCAAGAAGTTCAGCATGTGCATCAACTGCATGCTGTGCTACTCGGCGTGTCCGGTCTACGCGCTGGACCCGGACTTCCTGGGGCCGGCGGCGATCGCGTTGGCCCAGCGGTACAACCTGGATTCCCGCGACGAAGGCGAGGAGGACCGGCGCGATGTGCTGGCCGCCGCGGACGGAGCCTGGGCGTGCACCTATGTCGGTGAATGCTCGGTGGCCTGCCCGAAGGGTGTCGATCCGGCCGGCGCGATCCAGCGCTACAAGCTCACGGCCGCAACACATTCGGTGAAGAGCCTGCTTCTCCCGAGGGCCGCGCGATGACGACGTATCGACAGCCGGTGCCCGTGTTGTGGTGGGTCAAACGACCGTCCTACCTGCGGTACATGCTCCGCGAGGCCAGCTGCAAGGCCGTGGCCTGGTCGGTGGTGTATCTGGGATTGCTGGTGTGGGCGCTCGGCACGGGCCGCTATGACTGGTTTCAGGACTTCAGCAGCCACCCGCTGGTGATCGCACTGAACCTGGTGACGCTGGCATTGCTGTTGTTGCACACCGTGACCTGGTTCAGCCTGGCGCCACGCGCGATGATCGTGCACCTGCGGGGCCGGCAGGTGCCCGCGGGCGCGGTGCTCGCCGGCCATCACCTCGCATGGCTCGTCGTCTCGGCGGTGATCGCATGGGTGGTGCTGACATGAGCACGCCGGCCCGTCGGACGCCGGAACCGTACTTCTGGCTGTTGTTCTCGGCCGGCGGTATGGTGACCGCGCTGACGCTACCGGTGCTGATGTTGCTGTTCGGCGTGGTGTTCCCACTCGGCCTTCTCGACGCCCCAGATCCAACACATCTGCTGGCCGTGGTGCGCAATCCGCTGACCAGGATCGTGCTCGCCGGCATCTTTGTGCTGGGACTCTTCCACTGGGCCCACAGGTTCCGCTTCATGCTCGAGCACGGCCTGAAACTCGGTCGCTTCGACCGGGCGATCGCGGTCTGCAGTTACGGCGCGGCCGCTTTGGGCTCGATCGCAGCGATCTGGGTGTTGCTCACCCTCTAACGGCGAACAGACGCAAAACTGCCTGTTTTCCCTAGAGAAAGGGCAGTTTTGCGTCTGCTCGGCGAGAGAAATTACGACGACGCGTAGAGCGCCTTGAACTTGTTGAGTGACTGCTGGATATCGCCCTTGAGCGCGGCCGCGACCACCATGCCGATCGGCCCGAACAGCGCAGGTCCGCCGAGGTGGACATCGAAGGACACTTTCGCGCCCTCTCCCCCATCAACGGCGGCCGGCGTGATCTTTCCGATCAGCTTGACCTTTACCCCGCCACGGCCCTCGCCGTTGAGGGTCAAGGACTGCGGCGGCTTGTAATTCACCAGCGTCCACTTCACGCGGTTCAGCATGCCCTTGACCTCGACGATCGAGTCGATGACCGTGCCCTTTTCCAGGGTTTCGGGCAACTTCGACCGCCATGCCCGGTGGATGCTGAGCCACTCGTCGTATCGGGACAGATCAGAGGCGTACTCCCACGCCTTCTCCGGCGGCAACGGAACATCGACGGAGACAGACAATTTGGCCATAAGCTACTGCTGCGGTTCTTCCTTGTCGAGGGCGTTCTTCGCCGCTTCTTGCGCCTTGTCGACCACGCTGGAGTACTTGCCCTGCGTCTTCTCGTCGACGATGTCGCCGGCCTTGTCGATGGCCTGCTCGACCTTGTCAGCATTCTGCGACAGAAGGTCCTTGGCCTTGTCCAGGAATCCCATCATCCCACCCTATCTTCTCGATACCTTCTCGGTGTCTACCGAACGCTCCGCATTCTCCCCGCTGCCAGCTATCTCCACAACCGGCGCTTCTCCCCCAGGACCATGCCCTGGACCCACCACAGCGCCTCGATCAACGCGGCCCCGACCAGGCCGATGCCCAGCGCGATTGCGGTGACCTTGAGATTCGACGGATCCAGCATGAACAGGCGTTGAGCCAGCGGCAAACAGAAGATCAGCACATACGCCAGCCCGGAGACCGCGACCAGCGCCACGCGCCACCACTCGTACGGGCGGGCCACCACCGACAGCACCCACAACGAAGACACCAACAAGGTGATGAGTGCCGCCGTCGAGGCCTGCGTCTGCCCCACCAGGCCGGCCGCCCGGCCCTCATAGGCCACCAGGTAGGAGACGAACGTGGCAGTACCCACCACCACGCCCGAGGGCAGCGCCGCCGTCATCACCCGGCGCACGAAACCCGAATGGGCCTGTTCATTGTTCGGGGCCAGCGACAGGATGAATGCCGGGATGCCGATGGTGAACCAGGCCGCGATGGTGACGTGGATCGGCTGGAACGGGAACAACAGCGGATCGGTGCCGAACAACTTGGACGACAACCCGGCCAACCCGACCAGGATCGCCAGCAGCACCGAGTAGACGGTCTTGGTGAGGAACAGGTTCGAGACCCGCTCGATGTTGCCGATCACCCGCCGGCCCTCGCCGACCACGTAGGGCAGCGTGGCGAACTTGTTGTCCAGCAACACGATCTGAGCCACCGCGCGCGAGGCCGAACTGCCCGAACCCATCGCGACACCGATGTCGGCGTCCTTGAGGGCCAGCACGTCGTTGACGCCGTCCCCGGTCATGGCCACCGTGTGCCCGCGCGACTGCAAGGCATGCACCATGGCCCGCTTCTGATCCGGGCGCACCCGGCCGAACGTGGTGTACTCCTCCAGCGCGTCGGCCAGCTGCTCCGGCTCGTGGGGCAACTGCCTGGCGTCCATCGTCTCGCCGTGCAGGCCCAGTTTGCCCGCCACCGCGCCCACCGACACCGCGTTGTCACCCGAGATCACCTTGACCGAGACATGCTGGGAAGCAAAGTAATCGAGCGTTTCACCGGCATCCGGCCGGATCCGCTGCTCCAGCACCACCAACGCGACGGGAGTGACGGTTCCGGGGGCCCGCGGCGCGTCGACCGCCAGATCGGAGGACCCGACCAGCAGCACCCGCAGCCCCTTGGCACCGATCTCCTCGGCTTGCTCGGCCACCGGTGAGCTGGAGTCCAACAACACATCCGGGGCGCCGATCACCCAGTTGCCGTGCTCGCCGTAAGACGCGCCGCTCCACTTGGTGGCCGACTTGAACGGGGCCGTCGCGGTGGCCGTCCAGCCCGGCGGCGTGCCGTAGGCCTCGGCGATCGCCACCATGCTGGCGTTGGGCCGGGCGTCATCGGAGGCCAGCTGCGCCAGTACCTGCGCAACAGCATCTTCGCGGCCCTGCTGGCAGAGCTTGAGATCACTTACCCGCATACCGTTTTCGGTCAGCGTTCCGGTCTTGTCGGCACACACCACGTCGACGCGGGCCAGGCCCTCGATCGCGGGAAGCTCATTGACCAGGCACTGGCGCCGGCCCAGCCGCACCACCCCGACCGCGAACGCGAGTGAGGTCATCAGCACCAGGCCTTCGGGCACCATCGGCACCAACGCACCCACCATGCGTAGCACCGGTTCATGCCACACCGCATCGGTGGTGAAGATCTGACTCATGATGATTGCCAGTGACTCTCGCCAACCACCCTCGTTGTCGACGATGTCGTGGTAGGTCTGCTTGAGCGAATCCAGCATCTCGGGGTCGGTGGTGAACAGCTGGCTGTAGATGATCAGCAGCCCCGCCGGCACCAGCATGTACGTGATGACCTGGAGAATCTTGTTGATGCCGTTGCGCAGTTCGGATTTCACCAGGGTGAACTTGGAGGCCTCTTCGGCCAGCTTGGCGGCGTAGGCCTCGTGTCCCACCTTGGTGGCCCGGTAGGCGCCGGAGCCCGCGACCACGAAACTGCCCGACATCACCGCCTCGCCCAGTTCCTTGACGATCGGGTCGGCCTCACCGGTCAGCAACGACTCGTCGACCTCAAGGTTGGATTCCTCGATAACCTCACCGTCCACCACGATCTGATCGCCGGGCCCGAGTTCGATGATGTCGTCGAGCACCACCTCGCTGGGCAGCACTGCGCGACTACCGGATTCGCGGCGCACGGTGGGCTTGGCCTGGCCCACGATGGCCAGCTTGTCCAGGGTCTGCTTGGCCCGGATCTCCTGAATGATGCCGATCGCGCTGTTGGCGATGATCAGGAGGCCGAAGGCGCCGTTGATCACCGACCCCGTCGATATCACAATCAGGAACAGCACACCCAGAATCGCATTGATCCGGGTGAACACGTTGCCGCGGATGATCTCGGAGATGGTCCGCGCGGCACGCGTCGGGACATCGTTGGACTTACCCTCGGCAACCCGCTGGGCCACCTCGGCTTCGCTCAGACCGGCTGCTGTGGTCATGGTCATCGGGGCTGCCTCTCTTCGCGCAAGCTGCTCATCGGGCGAAAGCCCCCGTCCCGTCCTCGTCGAAATACTCCAGCGTCAGTCTGTCACCGGAAAACGTCGCCTTGGAGATGGTTCCCGGCGGGGCGTTTTCGGTGACGAACCTGAAGGTGAACACGTCACCGTCCCAATGCTCAAGCGGCACGCTGAGCTTCTGCCCCAGCGCCAGGTTCAGCTTCCCGTCCTTTTCGGTCACGGTGGCCGGCCCCCAGTAATCGTTGCGATACACCCCGGTGTAGCCCGAAAGAGGCTTGGCAGGTGCCGGATCCGCGGGCGGCTGCTTGCCCACCAATTCGCCCTCCGGCGCATCCATCTCGGCGAACGCGTCGGCGAATCGCTTGCGCCAGTCCTCGCGCACCTCGCCGAACTGCACCAGGTCGGCGAACTCCGCGGTCAGCGTTTCCGGTACGCCCGTCGGTGTGGCGTTGGTGAGCGCCACGATGGCCACATCGGCCGACGGCAGGACGACGAAATTGGCTGCCGCCCCAAGCTCGAAAGCCCCAGAATGGCTGAGTTGCATTCGGGCGGCCGAGGTCGACCCGACGTTGAACCCGTAACCGTAGAACTCGGACCGCATCGCGGGCTCCGTCGCACGGCTCGACACCGCCTGCGGGGTGAGGGCGGGAAGCAGCGCCTTCTCGTCGACGATCTGCCGGTCCGCATACTTGCCGTTGGCCAGCACCATGGCCAGCCAGCGGGCGACATCGTTGACCGAGGAGCTCGCCCCGCCGGCAGGCGATTGTGGGTCGGGATCCCGCACGTACTGCGGCTCGTATCGGTCGTCGATCCGGATGTGCCCGACGGCCCGGTTGGCCCTGACCTGGAAATCGGCGAAACGCGAACTCGTCGAGCTCATCCCGAGCGGCCGGTACAGCACCTCCCGGGACAGGTCCGCCCAGTCCTTCCCGGCACCCGCCGCCACCGCCTCGGCCCCTGCGGTGAGCCCGAAGTTGGTGTAGGCGTAGGAGATCCGGAACGGTTCCAGAGGGAGTCGGCGCAGATGCTCCAGCACGTAGCGCCGGTCATAGCCGAGATCCTCGAGCTTGTCCCCGGCATGGTCGGGCAGACCCGACCGGTGCGCGAACATGTCTCCCACAGTCACCAGCCGGGTGGTCGTGGGGTCCGACAGTGCGAACCATGGCAGCTTGGAAACCACCGGGGTATCCCATTCGACAGCACCCGCGCCGACCTGTTGGGCAACCACGGTGGCCGACAGCGATTTCGACAGCGAGGCCAGCTGGAACACCGTGTCAGCGTCCACCCGGTTGCCGTCGGCATCGCCGTCACGCACATCGCGGACGCCGAAACCTTTCGCGTACACCGTCTTTCCGCCATGCACCACGGCAACGGCCATACCGGGGATCTTCGCATCGCGCACCAGCTCCTCGGCGATACCGTCCAGCCTGGCGACAGCGTTGTGCACGGCGTTCTCCGGCAACGGCATCGCGGGCACCAGCGGCGGCGGCTGGTCGGCGATCGGCTGGGCGGGTTGGGTGGAGTTGACGCAGCCCGTCAGGGCGATACCCACCGCGAGGCCCACTGCGGCGGTACGCGCCACGACGCGAAGGTTCGACACAGGACGCGAGTATGCCCGCAAACCCGCCCGGGCTCGGTGCAATGCGGTTACAAGTGGGGCTACATCTGCCACCACGGGTCCACCACAGGAGATTCCCGGTCGACCCGCTGGCCGGGCTTCGGCACCACGACAGGCACCCCGGCCGGGTCGGCCGCCGCCAGCAACCGCCGCACCGGATCCACCCAGGGGTGCGGGGCCAGCCGGAACGTGCCCCAGTGAACCGGCACCAGCAGACCGGAATCGGTGACGTCCAGGTGGGCGCGCACCGCTTCCTCGGGATTCATGTGAATGTCGGGCCAGGCCGGGTGGTAAGCACCGACCGGTAGCAGGGTCAGATCGAAAGGCCCGTATTCCGAACCGATTTCGGAGAAGCTCTTGGTGTAGCCGGTATCGCCGCCGAAGAACGCCCGATGTTGCGGCCCGATGAAAGCCCACGAGGCCCACAGCGTGGTGTTGCGCTGGAACAGCCGCCCCGAGAAGTGGCGGGCCGGCGTGCACACCAGGGTCAGCTCGCCGATCCGGTGGCTCTCGTTCCAGTCCAGCTCGATGATGCGGTCTTCGGGAATCCGCCACTTACGCAGATGCGCGCCGATCCCCAGCGGCACCACGAATGGCGCCCGCTGCGTGCGGACCAACCCCAGGATCGTCTCGATGTCGAGATGGTCGTAGTGATCATGACTGATCACCACGGCGTCGACGGCAGGCAGCGCCTCCAGCGGCAGCGGCGGCTCGTGCAGCCGTTGCGGTCCCACCACCCGCGACGGCGAGCAGCGCTGACTCCAGACCGGATCCGTCAGCACCCGGTAGCCATCGATCTCGACCAGCGCGGTGGAGTGCCCGTACCAGGACACCGCGCAGGCCGCGGCTTCCCCGTCGGCATTTTCGGACGGCTCGGCCAGCGGGATCGGCCCGGGCGGCCGGCTGGCCGAGCGCGGGGCGAACATCTCGGCGATCAGCATGCGCCACTCTTCGGAGCTCATGCTGATCCCGGGCGATGCCGGCTCGACGTTGACGAACACACCGTCGGCGTACTGCGTGGACCGCTGCGCCGCCGGGCGGATGTCGCGAGGCAGGGCCCCCACCGAGGCATAGGTCCCGTTCAGCGCGCGCACCAACCACCCGCCGGCCAGCACTGAAGCCGACCTGGTGCCCAACCGCAGCGCAGCGCGCAGCACGTCAGGCCCCGTTGAAGTTCGGCGGGCGCTTCTCGATCCGGGCCACCTGGGCTTCGATGACGTCCTGGCTGCCCCACGCCTTGTCGAACAGCTCCTTGTGGGCCGGCCACGACTCCTCGTAAGCACCGTCGTCATTGAGCACCCGCTTGGCGTGCTGCAGCGCCAGCGGGGCGAACCCGGCAAGCTCGGCGGCCCACTTCTGCGCGTCGGCCAGCGTGCCGATGCGGTTGGCCATCCCGGTCTGAAGCGCGGTCTCCGCGGTGAGCTTCTCGGCGCCGAGCAGCATTCCCCGCGCCCGGCCGTGGCCGACCAGCGAGGTCAGCCGGCGGATACTCCAGTTGTCGAGGGCCAGGCCGTACCGGGCGACGGGGAACTGGAAGTAGGCGTCAGGGGCGACGACCCGCAGATCGCAGATCATCGAAAGGATGACGCCCGCGCCGATCGCCGGGCCGTTGATCGCGCCGATCACCGGAACCGGGGTCCTGTCGATCGCCAAGTTCAGCGCCAGCGCCTTGTCTGGGAGCTTTTCGGCCATGCCCGCGGCATCGGTCAGGTCCGCGCCTGAGCTGAACACCGAGCCGGCCCCAGTCAGCACGATTGCCCGGACGTCCTGCTCGGCAGCATTCTCGACCGCTTCCCGCAGGCTGTCGACAAGCTCGCAGTTCAGCGCGTTGCGCCGCTCTTCGCGTTGCAGTTCCAGGGTCAGGACATTGCCGTCTCTGGTCACACCAATCATGTGGCCAGCCTATATAGGCTGGCGCCGTGAGTCGGATCGGCGCCCGCGCGCTTCGTGATGCAGTGCTCGACGAAGGCTCGTTCCGCAGTTGGGACGCACCGCCCGTCGAGGTCGCCCGCTCTGCGGATTACCAGCGCGAACTGGCCGATGCGTCGGCGAAGACCGGGCTCGACGAGTCGGTGCTGACCGGGGAAGGCACCATCTTCGGCCGCCGGGTGGCCGTGGTGGCGTGCGAGTTCGACTTCCTCGCCGGGTCGATCGGGGTGGCCGCCGCCGAGCGGATCACCGCCGCGGTGACGAGAGCCACAGCCGAGCGGCTGCCGCTGCTGGCCTCACCGAGCTCCGGCGGCACCCGTATGCAGGAAGGCACGGTGGCGTTCCTGCAGATGGTCAAGATCGCCGCGGCCGTCGAACTGCACAAGCAGGCCCACCTGCCCTACCTGGTGTATCTGCGCCACCCCACCACCGGCGGCGTGTTCGCCTCCTGGGGTTCGCTGGGGCACGTCACCGCCGCCGAGCCGGGTGCGCTGATCGGCTTTCTCGGCCCACGGGTTTATGAGCACCTGTACGGCGAACCCTTCCCGTCCGGCGTGCAGACCGCCGAGAACCTGCACGCCCACGGTGTGATCGACGGGGTGGTGCCGCTCGCGCTGCTGCGCGACACCCTGGACCGCACGCTGCGCGTGGTCGCCGACCCGCCTGGCCCGCCCCCCGCCGCCGCGGCCCCCGAGCCTCTGCCCGATGTGCCGGCCTGGGAGTCGGTACTGGCTTCGCGGCGCCCGGACCGGCCCGGGGTCGGCTACCTGCTGCGGCACGGCGCGACCGACCGGGTGCTGCTGTCCGGTACCGAACGCGGCGAGGCCGCGACGATGCTGCTGGCCCTGGCCCGTTTTGGTGGGCAGCCCGCGGTGGTGCTCGGCCAGCGCCACAGCGAGGGTGGGCTGGTCGGGCCCGGCGCACTGCGGGAGGCACGACGTGGCATGGCCTTGGCGGCCGGACTGCAACTGCCGCTGGTACTGGTGATCGACACCCCGGGCCCGGCCCTGTCTATCGAGGCCGAGCAGGGCGGGCTGGCCGGCGAGATCGCCCGCTGCCTGGCCGAATTGGTCACGCTGAACACGCCCACGGTGTCGGTGCTGATGGGCCAGGGCAGCGGCGGTCCCGCACTGGCGATGGTGCCCGCCGACCGGGTGCTGGCCGCCGCGAACGGCTGGCTGGCCCCGCTGCCGCCCGAGGGCGCCAGCGCGATCGTGTACCGCGATACCGCACATGCCGCGGAACTGGCTGCCGGACAAGGGGTTCGCTCTGTCGACCTGCTACGCAACGGCATTGCCGACGCGATCGTGCCCGAACATCCCGATGCCGCCGACGAACCGCGGGCCTTCACCGAGCGGCTGTCGACGGCCATCGCCAACGAGCTGGCCCAACTGCGCGCGGTGCCCGACGAGCAGCGATTGCAGACCCGGCTTGACCGCTACCGGCGGATCGGGCTCTGACTCCAGCGATTTGTGGAGTTTCAGCCGTCCACGGCGCGGCTAGAACTCCACAAATCACCTGTCACACTTCGATCGGCGGGTGCAACCTGTCCATGGTGTACTGCCGGTCTCTTCGCGCGGCCCAGGAACTGCCGGCCAGCGACACCACCAGCACACCGAACAGCACCACGATCGCGATCCACAACCGCGAATCGATCCCGCCCACGATCAACTGCCGAAGGCCGTTGACCGCGTACGTCATCGGATCGACCGGGTGCAGTATCTGGAAGGGTTTCGCGGTGGTCTCCACCGGATAGATACCGCCGGCCGAGACCAGTTGCAGCATCAGGAAGGCCAGCGTCACCACCCGGCCCACCGACACCCCGAACAGTGCGTTGAACGCCTGGATCAGGGCCAGGAACGTGCCCGCGACCAGCAGCAGGAACGCCACGGTGGCCAGCGGGTATCTCGCTTGCAGACCCACCCCGAAATGCACGACCACGTACATCACGACGACCTGGCAGAACACGATCAGCAGGGCGGGCCAGTAGGAGGCCAGCACCACCCGCAGTGCCCCCAGCCCGTTGACCACCGGGCGGGACTGCAACGGCTTCAACAACATCCAGATGATGAGTGCACCGATGAACAACGCCAGAGGCAGGAAGAACGGCGCGAATCCGGTGCCGAACGTGGCGGCCGGATTGTGTGTCTGGATGTCCAGCGCCACGGGGGCGGCCAGGGTCCGCGCCACCTCGGTGCGCTGCTGCGGGGTCCAGGACGGCACCTGGGTCGAGCCCTGCTTGAGCGCGGTGGCCAGCTGCTGGTTGCCGGCCTGCAGCTTTTCCGTGCCCGCGGCGAGTTCGCGTGCCCCACTGGATAGTTGGCGCCCTCCGCTGGAAAGCTGCACCAGTCCGCTGTTGAGCCGCTGGGCGCCGTCGTTGAGTTGGTGTGCGCCGTCGCGCAATTTGACGACGTCGGAGCGCAACCCGCCGGTGACCGCCTTGGTGATGAATACCCGCAGCTTGCTGTTCGGGTCACCCAGCTCGTTCTCCAGCTGGGTGGCGTTGTCGCGCAGGCGGATCAGACCCTCATCGGTGGTGGGGTCGAGGCCGCGGGCGACAAGCAGCCGTTGTGCGCCGGCCAGGAACTCCCCGGTGTCGCGCACCGCGGGATCGGGGCTGTTGCGCAGGATGCCGACCGCCTGGTCGACGATCGCCGCGGCCTGGGCCTGGTCGATGTTCAACGCCGCGATCCGGTCGGTGGTCGAGCGCACCGCACCCGAGAGCCGCTGTGCGGCCATGCCAACCTCGTTGGGGTCCAGACCGAGTCCACTGACCCGGTCCAGCACCGTCAGCAGTGGATCGGTTGCCTTGTCGACCGCCGTCGACAGCTGCCTGGTGCCCGCGGCCAGCTGCGCGGACCCGTCACGCGCGGTGACCAGGCCCGCGGAAAGGGCGTCGGCCCCGGCGGAGAGGCGGTGCGCACCGTCATTGGCCGCGGCGCCCCCGGTGGCCAACTGCTGCGCACCGTCGGATGCCTTGACCAGGCCGGCTCCGGCGTCGGTCAATCCGGTCAGAACGGTGCCGACCGTGCGTTCACCGATGTTCGCGTTGATCTGGTTGATCACCTCACGAGCCGCATTCTGGCCGATGATCGAGCCGAGATAGTTGTTGGCGTCGTTGAACGTGAAGCGGACGTCGGCCTGGTGCGGTGAGCCGCCCGACGGTGACGAGATGCTGGTGCTGAAATCCTCGGGCAGCGTGATCGAGAAGTAGTACTTGCCGCTCGCCAACCCGTCGGCCGCCTCTTGCGCCGAAACCCGGTGCAGCTGAAGCTGACCCGAATCCACCAGCGCATCGGCGACCTCGTCCCCGGCCCTGACCTGCTGTCCCTGCGTGACGGTGCCCCGGTCCTCGTTGACCAGCGCCACCGGAACCTTGTTCACCTCACCGAACGGGTTCCAGAAGGCCCACAGGTACATCGCACCGTAGAGCAGCGGCAACAGGATGACCGTCACCAGCGCGACACGGGGCAACGTGCCGCGCGAGAAACGCTTGAGGTCGGTGCCCAGCGACATTCCGGCAAGCACGGCTACTCGCCACCTTTCTGCGAACCGGCCAGCTCGGCCGGCGTGGTGTTGGGCACTGTCAGTTGATCTCGCACCGCCAAGGCCAGATCGCCGGGCACCCCGTTGACCGTCGCGGTGATCACGGTCTGCTTCTCCCCCAACGCGATCAGACGCCCCAGCACGACGTCGCGATTGCGGTCATCGGTGAGATGGTCGAGGTTGCCGACCACCAGCAGCGGTGGCGTTTTGGTATTGGCCAGCGCGATACGCAGCAGCAGCTGGTCGAGCTCGGTGAGCCCGTCGAAATACTGCGTCAACGACGGCAGCGGCAGATCACCGAACACCGGGGCGCACATCGTCGCCAGGTCGTCGGCGTCGGACCGACCGACCAGCGTGTACCAGGGTGCGTCCCAACGACGTTGCTCGGTCACCAGGTCGCGCACGGTCACCGACTCCGACACCGTGTCGAGCTCATCGATCCCGGCCAGCGCGGCAGACCGGAAGATGTCGGACACCCGGGTATGTCCGAACACGGTCAGCTTTCCGCGCACCGTTTTCATCCGCCCGGCCAATGTCATCAGCAGCGCGGTCCGGCCGGTACCGGCTGGTGCCGCCAACACCGTCACCCCGCCCTCGGCGATATCGAGATCGATTGGGCCGTAAACCGGACCCCACGGCCCACGCATCGTGATCCCGCGGGCGGTGATGGCTGGAGGCTTTTGCTCGTCCGCGCCGGGATCAGGCTCTGGACTTTGCTCAGGCATGGGCCAATCACAACACATCCGATGGGCCCGCACCGGGAATGGCATTCTGGATTTGTGGAGCCTCTGTGGCACTTCGCCGGAAATTTCTGGTGGCTGATCTTTCCACTGGGAGGAATCGTCGGCGGCGGTATTCGGGCCGTCGCCGCTGCCAACGAGCGCCGGGCCCAACGCCGACTCGAGCGGTACCGCATCAAGCAGCAGACGAAGGTCGAGATCGCCAGGGCCGCCGGGGCGGCCAAATCGGCTGACACGAAGCACCAACGGGAGCTGACCAAGGTGCTGGAACAGCATGACCGCACCGATGCCCGGTGGCTCGATTACGAGATCGACCTCGCCAAACTGCTGGACTTCCCGCTGATGACCGACATGCGGGACCCGTTGACGATCGCGTTTCACCGGGCGCGCGGCCGCGCCGATCTGATCCGGCCCGAGAAACCCGAGGATCTGCTCGGCGACCGCAACGCCCAACTCGAATACCGCGACGCGGTGCATGACTACGTGACGGCCTTCGACATCGCCGAGGCCGAGGCGATCCGTCGGCGACGCAGTGACTTCTCGGAAGCCGCCCAGGACCGCATCGCCCGGGCCCAACAACTGCTGCGACTCGCCTCCGACGACGGCGCCACACCGGACGAACGCCGCAGCGCCTACGTGCGAGCCCAGAAGGAGCTCGAAGGGCTCATCGTGCTGCCGGCCAGCACCCGGGCGAGCATCGAGCGCAGGATCGTCGGAGAGCTGGAGGCCTGATCAGATGACCGAGGTATGGCGGGTGCGGTAATACAGCACCACTGCGGCGATGGTGGCTTCGGTCAGCGCCAGCACCACTGCCAATGTCATCACCGCCGCCATCGCTGAAGCCGGCGCCGGCATCGCAGCTCCGGCCAGAACCACGCCATGATCGTGCGAAGGCATCGGCATGTGTAAAGCAACCATCGCCAGGTTCATCAACGCGATCGTGCACCAGATTGCAGAAGTACCGCGCTGCCACAGATGAGCCGCACAGAACAGACAACCCACGATCATGACGGCCAGCACCGCCCCGGCCGCCGGGTTGGCAGACGAGCCGAGCATCACCGCATGCAGGAGTGCCGAGCCGGCACCCAAGAGCGCACACGTCCGCCGCCCCAGAACAGTGCAGACGTGCGCGGCGGCCGACATACCCTCATCGTCGCAGCCATCGGCGTCCGCCGCTGTCTTAACGGCACGCAAACACTTCACACTTGGGTAGAGCAGCCACGCCGCCAAAACTCATCGCCCGAGCACAACATCGACTGCGACTCGCCCGCGACGACGACGCGACAACGGACGAATGCCACAGCGCCGGCGCAATTAATACTTGCGAATATCGGAAATGGAATTGTGGGTTAAAAAGCGAATCGCCCCCCACTAAAAAGTGGGGGGCGATTCTTAATTTGTGTTCGGCGGTGTCCTACTTTTCCACCCG
>NZ_JBVAXS010000010.1:0-116290 GCF_055419465.1 Mycobacterium sp. IDUB_17
GCTGACCCCCGGCGATGGCGACGACGGGGGGGCTGCTGGTGCCCCCAGTAGGGCTCGAACCTACGACCTGCGGATTAAAAGTCCGTAGCTCTACCAACTGAGCTATAGGGGCGCGAGAAGACAGGGTACAAGATGGATGAAATTGGTGTTGCGACCACCGGGTTTGAAGATTTGGGCATCCGTACCCTAAGCTATCGAAGCTCCCAACGGACACGTTGTGAACACCCCGGAGAGATTCGGATTAGGCCCCCATCGTCTAGTGGCCTAGGACGCCGCCCTTTCACGGCGGTAGCACGGGTTCGAATCCCGTTGGGGGTACGCATCGCGGAAACGCGGAGCACGCAGGAAAGCAAGGCCCTGTGGCGCAGTTGGTTAGCGCGCCGCCCTGTCACGGCGGAGGTCGCGGGTTCGAGTCCCGTCAGGGTCGCCATCACGGCGAGGCAGTTCGGTTTGTGAGAGCCGGTGCCTTCCGGCCAGGTAGCTCAGTTGGTACGAGCGTCCGCCTGAAAAGCGGAAGGTCGCCGGTTCGATCCCGGCCCTGGCCACCACAAAAGCCACCTGGTGACAGGTGGTCTTTTTGTTTCCGGTCAGCTGCGGTGCGCACGTACCCTCTCCAAGCATGACCGACGGGTTCCTGGAGGAACTGGAAGCGCATTTCGAAGTCCGTCTCGGACTGCCCGCTGCGAACGCACTCGGGATGCTGCGCGGTAGTTGGGTGCTCGTCGGAGACGATCACGATGTCCTGCGCGCACTGATCGAGCAGCTGAGCCGGGACGGCGAGTACCTCGATTTCGCCCGCAAGGTCCTTGCGCTCGCGGATTCGCGGCTGGCTGCGATCCACGAAGGGACCGTGCCGTTCGTCGCCGACAAGGCGTTCAGCCCGGCCGACGCGCGGGTGATCGAGCGCGCTGCGCTTGTCGCGCTCACTCTGGACGCCGACTGGGCGGAGCCGATTCCCCGAATTCTCGGCCGAGCTGCCATCGCACCACAGGCGGCAGCCAAATCAGCGCCGTCACAGGCGGCGGCTTTCGCGCTTGCCCGCGCCGTCATGGCCGCGCCGACCCCTGAGAGTGTGGCGGGCCTCGCGGACACCACTCGCGACGTACGGCACGCCGGGATCAAGAAGAAGTTCACCAGGTACATAAAGGAGGCCCGTCGAGCGCTGGCCGGGCGCCCGGACGTCGCCTTGCGGCTACCGTTCGAAACCGCCCCCTCAAAGGCCCAATTGACCACGTGGACCAAGGCACTGGAGGCTGGGTGGCTCGTCTCCGCGTCGTGGTCGTATCCGACGTGGTTCGACGCTGCATTCGCAGCCCCGGTCGCTCCGATCAGCAAGAGCCTCGTCTGGCAGATCGTCGACGGGCCGGCATTCCTCGGCGAGCCAGGCGAATTCACCGACGCGGCGGGCCGGCCGGTCAGCGTCTTGGACAGCGCCAGGGTCCGACTCTGGCACCCCGCTGCGGCGACTCCCGACGAACGGAGCGCGTGGCGCCTTCGCGTCCGGAACCTGCAACTGGTGCAGCCGTTCGCGCAGGTGTTTCGGGAGCACTACACCAATGCCGACGCCGACCGGTTGATCGCCGATCACGCGGTTCTGAATGCGCGACAGCTGACCGGTCTGTATCGAGCAGAGGGCTGGACCAGCGCAGGCCACGAAACGATCACCCGACGGGTGGGGACGGTGGGCGCGGAGATGTGGTTCGACGGCTCGGTGTACCCGGGCGCGGGCTTGGAGACATGCAGTGCAGCAGGCCTACGCGTCGGAGCACTGGGAATGGCCGCAGACGGCTCCGTGACGATTGCCACCGAGGGATGCGACGACGTGCCTGCCGTGTCCGAGATCATTCGCTCGGCCGATCTGATTCTCAGTGCCTCCACTGTCGCGATCGAGGGCGGATCCGAATCCGGCGGCTCGTCCACCCAGTCACCCGCGGGAGTCCTCGCGACGCGGCGGGTGATCCTGGAGCACATCCTGGCCGAGTTCACGTCAGCCGAGCCGGTCCGGATCGGCCAAAGGCACCTGGAGGTCAACGGATTCAGGATCAGCCTGACCACGGGCCGTGTCACGCGGGACGGTGACCCCGTCGACGTCACACCGAAGAAGCGCCACGGCGTGTGGCAACCGGCCTCAGATCGACTGCTGACAACGATCGTCGGAACCGTCGCGGCGCTTCTCGATTAGATCTGCCAATCGTTGGAGCCATCGTGCCGGGAGTAGGTGCCGGTGGAGTTCTGAACGATGATGGGATCGCCGGCGCCGAAGTTGTCGAAGAACCACCTCGCGTTGGCCGGGCTGATGTTGATGCAGCCGTGACTGACGTCGCGCTTGCCCTGATCGTCCACCGACCACGGAGCGCTGTGCACGAAGTCGCCGCTGTCGTCGAACCGGACGGCCAACTCGACCGTCACCTTGTAGCCGTACGTCGAGTTGACCGGGACACCGTAGGTCGACGAATCCATCACCACCGACGGCATTTTTTCTTGAACGTAGTAGGTGCCGTTCGGAGTCTGGTGGCCGCCGGCTGCCATACCCATCGACATCGGGATGGTTTTCTCCACGGCCCCGTTGCGGGTGACGGTCAGTTGGTGTGTGGAGTCGTTGGCCGTGGCCACCAGCGCGTCCCCGGTCTTGAAGTTGGACACCGTGCCGGCGGCATCGACGGTGACCGCGGTGTGGGCGGGCCAGAAGCTCAGCGGACGCCAACGCAGCTGCGTGGGGGTCATCCAGTAGAACTTGCCGGGAACTTCCGGGACCGACGAGACATGGATGGCGTTTTCGGTGGCACCGGCGTCGTCGACGGGGCCGGGGAAGTTGATGATGATCGGCTGGGCCACACCGACGGTCGAGCCGTCGACGGGGACGAGCCTCGGTGGCTCGAACGGCCCCGGATCTGCCTGCGCAGCACCGGCACCCAACATGAACGCACAGCCCACCATCGAAGCCGCTCCGGCCGCCTTCAAAGCGCCGAAAAGTCTTCCCCTCGTCCAGTCACTCATCTCACCATCGTGTCACGCTGGTCAGGCCTGTCCGGTGTTTCAGAGGCACACCGACCACCACCGGCGCGGACGAGGGGTGGCACCTGAGTGCGCGTCGCGTTTGTGTCGACACACCTCGCCGGCCGCGGCCACTGCCGTCGGATCGAAGCCGGGTGGCACGGGGCCGCCGGTCACCAGCGCCCGGACCAGGGCTTCCTGCCGCTGAGCCAAGGTGTCTCTCATGCCCACGCCTCCCTCGCCCCGGCGGTGATCGATGGAGCTCCGGCCGCCGTGGCGATCGCGTCCAGCTCATCGAAAAGCTCTGCGGCGGGTGGGAACCGGCCGTCGCGCTCCAGCATGAACGGGGTATCGACCCGTTCCCGCAGCGCTGTGACCAGGTCCAGCACCTCCGTCGGAGTCCGATCGGTGTGGGTGTCGTGGTAGAAGTCCTCGCCCTCCCGACCGCCCGCGACGTGGCTGTAGGCCACCCGCTCCACCGGCAGGCGCGCGATCTCCCGCAGTGGATCACGTCCACGGTTGCGGGCGTTGGCGTAGACGTTCGCCACATCGAGGACCAGTAGCACCCCGGTGCATTCCACCAACTCGGTGAGGAACTCCGATTCGGTGAGATCGGACTCCGGCCATTCCACAAACGAGGCGATGTTCTCCACCGCGAGCGGCACCGGCAGTTCGCGCCGGGTGCGGTCGATATTCGCCGTCAGCACGTCGAGCGCCTCCCGGGTGCGTGGCACCGGAAGGAGATGCCCGGCCTCGATCCCGCCGGCCCGGACGAAGGCGATGTGCTCGCTGACCACCGGAGCGTCGAGCGCTTCTGCGCAGGCGGCCAGCCGCCGGACCCGCCTGGGCTGCACGGGTTCTGCGCCGCCCAGCGAGAGTGCGACGCCGTGGGGTACCACCGGAACACCGCGGGCGACCAGATCCGCCAGGGCCGGTTCGGGCCGGGCTCGACGGCGGCGGACCGGGATCGATTCGGCGATCACCTCGCAGAACCCGGGCCGCAGATCGGTGATCACCCCGGCGATCTCACGCCGCCAGCCGATACCCACGTCGCCCAGGGCGGGCACGGTGCGGGTCGCGGTGCTCATCCGCCGCAACCTCCGCACCCGCCACAACCACCGCACCCACTGCAACCGCCGCCGCCGTCGCCCCCGCAGGACGCACCGCAGCCGCCGCCGTCGGCTCCGCTGGAGGAGCTGCCGGCCAGCTGCACGGAGGTCGAGTAGTCGGCGTCCAGCGCCCACAGCGCGCCGGTACCGAACAGTGCCACCGACATCGCCACCGCCGCCGGACCGTAGGTGTCGAAGGCGGGCTGCTTCGCCGGTTCCAGATAAGCCAGTTCCTTCTGTTGGGCGGCCAGTAACCGACGGCCCGCGCGGGTCAGGCGGTCGACGCCGAGCAGGTGTGGGAGCACGAGTGCTGCGTACAGGACCGTGGCGAGCACAACCGCGGTGAACGTGACCGCGTGGATCGGGTGGTCGGACAACTGGGTCGCCAGGTACACGCCGTAGCCGATACCGAGCGTCATCACCACGATCGACGGCGCTGTGCCCCAGCGCATGCGGGCCCGTTCGGCCCCGGTCCGCACCAGGCCGCGCCGGCTCAGTTGCTCTTCGAGCGCAGCGAGTTCGTCCCGCGATGCGGCATACAGACCCGGCACGGTGTGCTCCGGATCGGCGGCGACCCGTTCCAGTACCTGCCCGGTGAACCGGTCGGTCTCCGGGCTGGGCACGGCGCGGTCCACCCGTCCGTCCGCGGTGATCCGTCCGGTGGCGCGCAGGCTTGCGAGTGATGTCACCACCGGGGCGATGTCCGATCGCAGGAATGCCAGCTCGGACGCGCTGATCGGTTCCGTCACCGCAGGCCGCCGCGGAGTCATGGCGATCCGCCAGACCACCGCGCAGACGATCGCGGTTGCCAATGCGGCCAGATATCCGTACCCCACTGGGGTTATCGCCTCGGCGTACCGATCAAGCAGGTTCTCGATCGACATCACATCACCTCCTGGTGTTCGGTTTGGATCACCTTGCTCGCGTCAATGCCCCTTACCGGTCACAACTTTCAGGCGAAACCCCGGTCGTGCGGCGCCGCTGAACCAGCCAGCGTGCACGGCGGGGGACAGGGGCCGTTGAGGACTTGGTGGCTGTTGTCTGAGGATGAGGAAAATCCGTGCTGTCACCGGGTGAGCAGGTCGGCAGGCGCGGATGCCACATCCGTCCGATCGGTAACATCAACCCCATGGGCAACGGCATTCACAAGCGTCGCGGCTGTCGGGAGTGAAATGCGCAACTGCCTGAGGGTTCTCGTCGTCGCGCTGGCATGCGCACTGACCCTGACCGCTAGTCCGGTGACCGCGCAGGCCGTCCCGCCCGTGGCCGGCAAGGATTTCACCAAACCCGCCATCGTCATCCTCGGGTACGGGCTGAAACCCGATGGCTCCATGCGCGCCATCCTGTACCACCGCGTCCTCACCGGCCTCGCGATCGCGCAGGCGTTTCCGCAGTCTCCGGTCATCGTCACCGGCGGCAATCCGCAGAACGGTCAAACCGAGGCCGCGCAGATGCGCAATCTGCTTGTCATGCTTGGTCTTCCGGCCCGCCGCATCATCGTCGAGGACCGGGCGAACAGCACCGTGCAGAACGCGCAGTTCTCGGTTCCACTGGCGAAGAAGGCCGGCGCCACCGGCATCATCGTGGTGACGTCGTCGACGCATCAGGGCCGCGCCGATCAGAACTTCGCCGACGCCGGCGGCAATGTGCTGGCCACGGTGAGCTTCCCCGACGGCAATCCGTCGGTGAACATCGCCCAGTTCGTGCGTGATGTGCTGAGTCCATTGACGCCGATCGGTTGACCACCGGGTTACGCTGCGGGAATGGGCAGGATCGTCATCGGGGTCTGTGCGCTGGCCGTGTTGCTGGCGCCGTCTGCCGCTGCGGAACCGGCAGCCCTGGATCCGACCGGGAATCGTTCCGGTGGGCCGGTGCCCACAGTCAACGGGGTTCCGTGCGTGGGCGGCAACCTGGGTGTCTGTCTGAGTTTCCGGCAGAACCGTCCACCGGCCGCCAGTCCGGGTGCACGGTCCAGTGTTGGCCACACCCCCACCGTGCGTCGCTGATCGGCACTACCATGACAGCCCGAGATGAACAGTCCCACGACGTCGGTTGACGCCGACAAGAGCGCGTTCCGGTCGCGCCTGCTCGCCGCCATGAACGAATCGATCGTCGAGGACGGCTATCAGAACACCACCGTCGCTGACATCGTGCGCCGGGCGAAGACTTCGCGCCGTACCTTCTACGAACATTTCGCCAGCCGTGAAGAGTGCTTTGTCGCGCTGCTGACCAGCGTCAATACCCAGCATGTGCGTGAGGTCGCGGGAGGAGTCGACCGGAGCGCGTCCTGGCAGGACCAGGTCCGTCAGGCGGTCGAGGCGTGGATCGCCTCCTACGAGGCCAATCCGGAGCTGATGCTGGCCTGGATTCGCGATCTGCCGACGCTGGGTACCGCGGCGCGGGCGCTGCAACGCGAGTCGATGGAGCATTTCATCGCCATGGTGCAGGCCATGACGAACAACGAAGCGTTCCGCGCGGCCGGGGTGTCGATCTCGCGGCGTCGGATCATCATGATGATCGGCGGGTTGCGTGAACTCACCGCGATCACCGTGGAGAGCGGGGACCAGGTGGGGGAGATCACCGAGGACGCGGTGCTGGCGTGCACTGCGATGCTGACGCCGCTCAGCTGACGGGGACCGCCGCCTGTTGGTGTCGGCGCTGCCGTTCGATCGTGGCGAAGTAGAAGGCGAACGCGAACGCGAAGCTGGTGAACAGGCTCGCCACGAAGAACAGCCAGGGGTGGCGGATGCCGCGGCGCAGCCCGTCGATGATCGTAAACAGCGGCAGCAGTATGACATTGGCGATCGTGTAGTCGGCGCTGGCCGAGCCGGCCGCGGGGTTGGTGTACCCGAGCGCGATGAACTCTTGCCAACTTCCCGGGCCCCAGATCGGGTTGCCGTCCGGTTGGGCGTACTGCGCGACGAACTTCATGTTGAAGTACCAGCAGATCGGGATCGAGGCGAGGCCGACGACGTAGTACGCCAGCTCGACGCGGGACAGCGCCGGCCCGGGCGGGCGCGAGAAGACATGCGGATTGAGGCGGATGACGAGCGCGACGACGGCCACGCCCAGAACTGCATGAACGATGATCGACACCATGGCGTGAGCACACTCTCGATCCCAAGTTTTGTCAATATTGACATTTGTGTGTCCGGGGATCGATCGGCCGTGCGGTAATTTCACTGCCATGGCCAGACCCGCGCAGACCGCGCGCAGTGAACGCACCCGCGAGGCGCTGCGCCAGGCCGCGTTGGTGCGGTTCCTGGCCCAGGGGGTCGAGGACACCTCGGCAGAACAGATCGCTGCCGACGCCGGGGTGTCGCTGCGCACGTTCTACCGGCACTTCACCTCCAAACACGACCTGCTGTTCGCCGATTACGACGCTGGCCTGCACTGGTTCCGAGCCGCGCTGGCCGAGCGGCCGGCCACCGAATCGATCCTCGACTCGGTGCAGTCCGCGGTCCTGGCCTTCCCGTATGACGTCGATGCGGTGACGAAGATCGCCGGCATGCGTGCGGTCGAACTCGACCCCGACCGGATCGTGCGGCACATCCGTCAGGTGGAATCCGACTTCGCTGATGCGGTGGCCGAGCTGCTGGTGTCGCGCCAGGGCCGAATGCCGCAGGGGGATGACCGGCTGCGGATCGTGGTGACGGCTCGATGCGTCGCCGCCGCGGTGTTCGGCGCGATGGAGCTGTGGATGGTCGGCGATGAGGCGGGGGAGCGAACGCTCCCCGAACTGGCGCGGATGTGCCGGACCGCGCTGGAAGGGCTGCGCACCGGGCTGGCGTGATGTTTTGTCATTATTGACAAAACATCCAGCTCGGTGTCAGCCTCAGTCGATGGCGGACTACGACGCGATCGTGATCGGGGCCGGGCACAACGGGCTGGCCGCTGCGGCCCTCTTGGCGCGGGCGGGAATGCGCACCCTGTGCCTGGAGGCCAAGAGATACGCCGGCGGTATGGCTTCGACCGTCGAGTTGTTCGACGGCTACCGGTTCGAGATCGCCGGGTCCCTGCAGTTCCCCACCTCGGCGGTGGTCAGCACCGAACTCGGGCTGGATACCTTGCCGACAGTGGACCTGGAGGTCATGTCGGTGTCTCTGCGCGGAATCGGTGACCCGCCGGTGGTCTATTACGCCGATCCGATGAAGATGCTCGCCCATCTCGGTGAGGTCCACGGCGCCGACGCGGTGGCCGGGATGGCCGGCCTGATGGCGTGGAGCCTGGCGCCCACCCGGGCGCTGGGCCGATTCGACGCGGGGCGTCCGCCCCGCACGCTCGATGAGATGTATGCCTGTGCGACAACGGAATCCGAACGTTCCGCGATCGATGACCTGCTGTTCGGATCGGTAAGCGGTGTCTTGGACCGGTATCTGCCGGACCGGGACAAGCACGGCGCGTTGCGCGGCATGCTGGCCTTCCTGGCGGTCAACACGACCTACCGCGGGCCCGAGACGCCGGGCAGCGCGGCCGCCCTCGCCTACGGACTCGCGGTGCCCGACGAGAACGCCATGCTGATGAAGAAACTGGTGGGCGGTATCGGTGCCTTGACCGACCATCTGCATGCACTGCTGACCGCCGCCGGTGGTGAGTTGCGGTTGCGCAGCAGCGTGGATCGGATATCGGTCGATGGCGGCCGGATCACCGGAGTGCGACTGGCTGACGGTACGGCGATCACCGCGCCCGTTGTGGTGTCGGCGATCGCCCCGGACACGACGGTCACCAAGTTGATCGACGCCGAGGCACTGCCCGCCGAGGTGCGCGAGCGGTTCACCCGCATCGACCATCGCGGTAGCTACCTGCAGATGCATTTCGCTCTCGACGGAGCCCCTACCTTCGATGCCCCGTACGAGATGCTCAACGACCCTGAGATGCAGGCTGCCATCGGCCTTTTCAGCACTCCGGAAGAACTGCAGCAGCAGTGGCAGGATGCCCGCCGCGGGATCGTGCCCGCCGATCCCGCGATCGCCTTCCAGATTCCGTCGGCCCACGATCCGACGCTGGCCCCGGCGGGCAAACACGCGGCTTCGGCGTTCGCGCTGTGGTTCCCGGTCGAGGAGTCCACGTCCGGGTACGGCGAGCTGAAGGCCGAGATGGGCCGACGCGTGATCGAGAAGATCACCAGATTGGCACCGGATTTCGAGCGCCGGATCATCCGGCACACCACGTTCACCCCGCGGCACATGGGCACCATGTTCGGCGCACCGGGCGGCGACTACTGCCACGGGCTGATCCATCCCGAGCAGATGGGTCCCAACCGGCCTGGCCCCAAAGGATATGTCGGCCAACCGCTTCCCGTTGACGGTCTCTATTTGGCCAGTGCCGGGTGCCACGGCGGACCGGGAATCACCTTCATCCCCGGCTACAACGCCGCCAAGGCCGTGCTGGGCGATTAGCGGTTACGCAGCTGTTCGGCCCAGTCTCTGGGCACGCGCCCTTTCGGGCCCGGCACCGGCTGATCTTTCGGATGATGATGCGGCGGGGCGAGTTCGGGCCCGTCGGCGTAGTCGTTGGTCTCGAAGTTCCAGAACCAGCTCTCGCCCGGCTCGAACGAGCGGATGACCGGATGCCCCGTCTCACGCCAGTGCGCCGACGCATGACGGGCCAGCGAGTCGTCACAGCAACCGATATGCCCGCACGCCGCACACCGCCGAAGATGCACCCACCAGCCATGCGCGGCGGTGCACTCCGCACATCCGGTTCCGCTGGGCCGAGCAGTGGGATCAACGGCATTGCTCATATCCCCGAGCGTAGCCCCGAGTAATCTCACCGCATGGCAACCAGCGATTCCCGTGAAGTAGTGATCGAGGCGACCCCGCAGGAGATCCTCGACGTCGTCGCCGATGTCGAGGCGACGCCGACCTGGTCGCCGCAATACCAGCGTGCCGAGGTACTCGAGTCCTACGACGACGGCCGGCCCAAGCAGGTCAAGATGACGGTCAAGGCAGCCGGGCTGACCGATGAGCAGGTCATCGAATACACCTGGAGCGAGAACAAGGTCAGCTGGACGCTGGTGCGCGCCGGCCAGCTCAAGGCCCAGGACGCCAGCTACACCCTGACCCCCGAGGGCGACAAGACCAGGGTCCGGTTCGACATCACGATCGATCTGTCGGTGCCGCTGCCGGGCTTCATTCTGAAGCGGACCATGAAGGGTGGCGTGGAGACCGCCACCGAAGGTCTGCGCAAGCAGGTGCTCAAGGTCAAGAAGGGGTAGACAGCCGCCGGATTAGCTCGAATTGGCGTCCGAGGCGGATTGCGCCAACTCGGCCAGAAGGGGCGGGATGTCCATCCGGCCCAGCATCACCTCGACGAACACCATGCGGTCCGGTGTGGCCGCCGCCGTTCTCAGCGCGTCGTCGAGCTCACCGTAGGTGCTGACCCGGAAGGTGAGCGCATCGGCGACTCCGAGCGCCGCGGGTAGCTCTGTCCAGCGCCAGCCGGTGATGTCGTTGTATTCGGCTGTGACACCGTGGATTGCGCGTTCCACGGTGTAGCCGTCGTTGTTGACCACCACCACGACGGGGGACAGGCCCTCGCGGCCGAAGGCGCCCAGTTCCTGGATGGTCAGCTGGGCGGCACCGTCACCGATGAGCAGCACCGTCCGGCGGTCCCGGGCGGCAAGCCCGGCGCCGAGTGCGGCAGGCAGGGCGTAGCCGATCGAGCCCCACAGCGGTTGGCCGATGAACGTCACCTCGGAGGCCAATCGGTGTCCGGCCATCCCGTAGAACGACGTTCCCTGATCGGCGAGCACCACATTTCCCGGGGTAAGTGCTTCAGAAAGCCTGTCCCACAGCACTTCCTGGGTCAGTGCCGCATCCCGGCCGGGTGGGTCGGTGTGCGGCCGGGTGGGATGCGGCGGCAGCGCCGGTGAGGTGATGCCGCGCTCGGTGAGGATCGCGGTGACCGCGTCGAGCGCAGCCGACATGTCCAGCGGGGCGTAGACCTGTCCGGCCACCACACTCTGGTTGACGCCGATGTCGATGGTGCGGGCCGGGTCGATGCGTTGGCTGAAGAACCCGCTGACCATGTCGGTGAACAACACCCCCGCGGTCACCAGCACGGGAGCGTCCTCGATCGCCTCGCGCACCGAATCCTCGCTGGCCGCACCGGCATAGATGCCCAGATAGTTGGGTGAGCTCTCATCGACGAGGCTCTTGCCCCACATCAGGGTGGCGTGGGCGACGGTGTCGGCGGCGAGCAGCGCGTTGAGTTCGTCGACGCAGTCCAGGCGGTGCACCAGGAAATCGGCGAGAACGGTCAGCCGGTGGTCTGCGATCATCTCGGCGGCCGCCGCGGTGAACATGGACAGGGCGCGCGGACTCGTACCGCCGGTGTAGCGGGGCAGCGGCGCGGCGGGAGGTTCGGTGGGGAATCGGGCCACATCCGTCGCGATCAGCAGGTAGCCGGGCCGCTTCTGCTCACGCACCTCCGAGAGCACCCGGTCGATCTCCCGCGTCGCCGTCGCGGGCGCCAGATTCGCCTGCGCACAGGTGATTTCGCGGCTCATCCGCAGGAAGTGTTCGAAGTCTCCGTCGCCGAGCGTGTGGTGCACGATGCGCCGCGCACCCTGGGAGTCCTTGGACGGTGCGCCGACGATGTGGACCACCGGCACGTGTTCGGCGTAGCTGCCCGCAATCGCATTGGCCGCCGACAATTCGCCGACCCCGAATGTGGTGACCAGCGCGGCCATGCCGCGTAGCCGGCCGTAGCCGTCGGCGGCGTACCCGGCGTTGAGTTCGTTGGCGCCGCCGATCCACTTCATCTTCGGGTGGTCCAGGATGTGGTCGAGGAATTCCAGCTGATAATCGCCGGGGACGCCGAAGACCTCGGTCACCCCGAGTTCAGCGAGGCGGTCCAGGAGATAGTCACCGACCGTGTAGCCGTTGTCGCCCATCCCTTAGTGTGCCTCGCATGACCAACACCGGACCGCTCGCCGGAGTGCGAGTTATCGAACTCGGCGGCATCGGCCCCGGGCCACACGCCGCGATGATGCTGTCGGACCTGGGTGCCGATGTGGTGCGGGTGCGCCGGCCGGGTGGCCTGACCATGCCCGCCGAGAACGTCGACCTGCTGCACCGCGGCAAGCGCATCGTGGACCTGGACGTCAAGGCCGAACCGGGAAGGCTGCTGGATCTGGTCGCCAAAGCCGATGTGCTGTTGGACTGTTTCCGGCCGGGCACCTGTGAGCGGCTCGGTATCGGTCCGGCCGAGTGCGAGGCCGTCAACCCGCGGCTGATCTTCGCCCGGATCACCGGCTGGGGTCAGGACGGCCCGCTGGCCACCACGGCCGGCCACGACATCAACTACCTGTCGCAGACGGGTGCGCTCTCGGCGATCGGCTACCGCGACCGCCCGCCGGTGGCCCCGCTCAACCTCGTCGCCGATTTCGGCGGCGGCTCGATGCTCGTCGTCATCGGCATCGTCACCGCGCTCTACGAGCGCGAGCTCTCCGGCAAGGGCCAGGTCATCGACGCCGCGATGGTCGATGGGGTCAGCATGCTGGCGCAGATGATGTGGACCATGCGGGCCACCGGATCGTTGCGCGACGAACGCGAGTCGTTCCTGCTCGACGGCGGCGCCCCGTACTACCGGACCTACGAGACCTCCGACGGCGGCTACATGGCGGTCGGGTCGATCGAGCCGCAGTTCTTCGCGCAGTTGGTCGCCGGTCTCGGCCTGGACGCCGGCGAGATCCCCGGGCAGTTCGAACTGGCCCGCTACGACGAGATGCGGGCCATCTTCACCGAGCGGTTCGCCAGCAAGACGCGCGACGAGTGGACCGCGATCTTCGACGGCACCGACGCCTGCGTGACACCGGTGCTGACCTGGGGTGAGGCCGCCAAGAGTGAGCATCTGCTGGACCGGTCGACACTGATCTCCGTCGACGGTGTCGCGCAGGCCGCCCCGGCTCCGCGGTTCTCCCGGACGGCGCCGGGAACACCCGGGCAGCCGCCGCAGTCGAGCACCGATATCGCCGACATCGGCTGGGACTAGGAGCGCCTGAGGTCTTTGGTCCCTGGCCATAGTGACGCGCAGCCGCCACGATGAAGGGGTGACTTCCTCGAACGCACCTGTAGTGGTTGGAATCGACGGCAGTGATGGCGCGCTCGATGCCGCCCGGTGGGCCGGCGCGGTCGCCGAGCGGTTCGGCGCTCCGCTGCGCATCGTGCACGCACTGCCGTCGGTCGGCCGCAATCTGACCCAGACCGCGGCCGCGTTCACCGCGGCGATGATGTCCTACCAACGCGACATGGCCGAGGCGTTCCTCAAGGCCGCAGATGAAGCCGTGCGCGGCGATCATCCCGGTCTGTCGGTGTCCACGGTCTCGTTCAACGAACCCGCCGACCAGGTGCTGATCGACGCCAGCGCCGATGCGCGCCTCGTCGTCCTCGGCGGCAAGAAGGTGACGCCCGCCGCGGCGCTGCTGCTCGGATCGACGGCGCTGGCCGTGGCGACGCGGGCGGCGTGCCCGGTGGTCGCCTTCCGCGGGGAGAAGGTGGCGCCCGGTGACGGTCCCGTCGTGGTCGGGGTGGACGACAGCCCCGCCGCGCAGGCCGCACTCGAGACGGCATTCGAGTTCGCCGATCGGTTCGGGCTGGCGGTCAACGCCGTGCGCTCGCTGTCGTTGGCCGCGCCCGCCGAGACCGGTGTCACCATCCCGCTGCTGATCGACTGGGATGGCGTGGAGGCCGCCGAACTGGCCGACCTCACCGAGACCGTCGACGTCCACAACAAGCGCCACTCGGGCGTCGATGCCAAGTGTTTCATCGAGCCGGACTCGCCCGGCAAGGCGCTGTTGAAGCATGTCGCCGACTCTGGGCTCGTAGTGGTCGGGTCCCGGGGCCGCAACGCACTGGCCGGTGTCCTGCTGGGTTCGACGAGCCTGAACCTGCTGCACCACAGTCCGGTGCCGGTGATGATCTGTCGTTCTGCACCACAAGGAGATTCGCATGAGTGACCATGACGTCCGGCACGGCATCGTCGTCGGGGTTGACGGGTCGCCCTCGTCGGACGCCGCCGTGGCCTGGGCGGCCCGCTCCGCCGTGTTGCGGGGCGTCGGGCTGACGCTGGTCCACGCGCTCCCGGGCGCTGCGTCACCGGTCTGGCTGGATGTCGCTTTGCCCCAGGACTATTGGGATTATCAGGACGAGCGCGGGCAGGAGGTCCTCGATGATGCGCGCCGTGTTGCGGTCGAGACTATTGCCGGCCAGCAGGAACCTCGGATCATCGCGAAAGCGGTTCCCGGACACGCGGTGGCCACGCTGATCGATTACTCGCGGCATGCCGATCTGGTGGTTGTGGGCTCCCGTGGCCTGAGTAAATGGGGACGCCGGTTGCTCGGCTCGGTCAGCTCGAGCCTGGCGGCTCACGCCCACGGTGCGGTCGCGGTGATCCCGGAAAGCGAACACCCGTCGGACGGGCCCGTGGTGGTCGGGGTCGACGGGTCGCGTGCCTCCGAATACGCCACCGAGATCGCCTTCGACGAGGCGTCGCGACGCGGTGTCGAGCTTGTGGTGGTGCATACCTGGACCGACCTCAACTTCGAGTTCCCCGACGTGAAGTGGGAAGACCTGAGCGCGGAAGCCGAACGTGCGCTCGCCGAGCAGCTAGCCGGCTGGTGCGAGCGATACCCCGATGTCACGGTGCGGCGCGTGGTCATGCCGGACAAGCCCGCCCGACAATTGCTGGCCCAGGCAGAGACCGCGCAGCTCGTGGTGGTCGGCAATCGTGGACGCGGCGGATTCACCGGAATGCTGCTCGGTTCGGTCAGCTCGGCAGTGGTTCATTCGTCCATATCGCCGGTGATCGTCGCGCGGCAACCCAGCTAATCAGTCCCGCGCTGCTTTCTCGCCGGCGGGTTGGCATCGCAGAACCACAGCCTTGGGCGGCACGCTTCGCTAGATTCGGAGGCGTGGCCGTGCAGGCATCACGCGAGGAGGTCTTCGACGCCTCGCCGGAGGCGATCATGGAGGTGCTCGCCGATGTCGACGCGCTGCCGTCCTGGTCTACGTTGCATCGTCACGTCAAGGTCGTCGATCGCTATCCCGACGGCAGGCCGCACCATGTCAAGGCAACGATGCGGTTGTTGGGCATCACCGACACGGAAATGCTCGAATTTCACTGGGGCGACTACTGGATGGTGTGGGATGCCGAGCCCAACCTGCAGCAGCGCGGCCAGCACGTCGAATACAACCTGATGCCCGAGTTGGACAGGACGCGGGTGCGGTTCGACATCATCGTCGACCTCGCGATGCCGGTCCCGGAGTTCCTCGTCAAGCGCGCGAGGAAACTCGTCCTCGACGTCGCCGTCGAGCGGTTGCGTCAGCGCGTCATGAGCAATTCGCGCCGGCAGTAACGCTCCAGCACGTCGGCCCCGCCTTGTGGAGGAAGGCGGGGCCGACGGCTAGGGGGTGTGGTTAGTCGCTGCCCTCGCTGGAGCCGCCGTTGCCTGCGCCGCTGTCGGTCTTCTTGGTGCCGGGCTTGGCGGGCTTGCTGATGCCCTTCTTGAGCCCGTCGCGGATCTTGGAGACCGTCGAATCCACGTTCTTGCCAACCGAATCGGCAGACTTCTTGATGTCGCCGCGAATCTTCTCGGCAGCCTTGGTGGACTGGACCTTGGCCGTGACGCGGGTGCTGCTGGTGTTGGTTGCGTCAGCGGCGGTGTCGGTCTTCTCTGTAACCGTGGTGCCGGCGTCGTCTGAAACCGTTGTGTTTTCGTTGGTTTCGGTGCTCGCGGGCTCCGTCTTGGTGTCCGCATCGGACACCGTGGTCTGCGAGTCGGTCTCGGTGGCCTTCTCGGTGACGACATTTTCGACCGGAGCCTCAGTCACTGCGGTCTTCACCGCGGTGTCGGTGGTGAGGTTGACCGTGACAGTGTTGGCCGTGGCCGACGGCAGGGCCGCTGGGCTTTCGGGGGCCACCGTGTCGGGCGCGGTGCGCAACGCCATCGGCGATGCGGGTGCCGGGGCGCCGAGTGCCTGCGCGATGGCCCGGCGCACCTGCACCATCACGCCGGCGATCGGGCCGGGCAACGGGGACGACGTGGGGCTTTCGGGCGTCAGGATTCCGGGCGTGTATTCAGTCCCGTTGATCAGGCCATTGAGAACCAAGGCCGGCGTGGCGATCAGGGCGTTCACCGCCGCGACTGCGTCGCCGGCTTTGACCGAGTCGACGAAGGACTGCAGGCCGACACCGAGCTGGCCGGCGGTGCTCGACATGATCTGCAGCGTGCCGAGCACGGTACCGAACAGCGTCATCGGGTTGGCGATGGTCTGGGCCACTTTGTAGAGGTTCCCGGTGATGCCGACGGTGATCGACGACAGCGACATCAGCGGCATCGCGATACCGATCGCCAGCCCGAACAGCGGATACACCATCTGCATGATGGCGTTGTCGATCCGGCCTTGGTCCAGTGCGGCTTTCACCCCGTCCGCGTACATGGGCACGTCTTTCACCCACTGCACCACACCATTGCCCATGCCCTGGACGATGGTGCCGATCGTTTGGGCGTAGCCGGCCCCGTTGTGCAGCATCTGGCTCAGGATCGGCGCGGGGTCGGCAAGGATCTGCTCGGCCAGCGTCGTTGCGCTGACCCCGGTGTTGGTGAACAGCTTCACCCAGGCGTCCAGTGGATCGATCGAGGCGGTTAGCTGAACTGCCGTCGACTGGATTGCCGGCGCGGGTAGATCCGCGGGGATCGCCGATATCGGCGTGAGCGCGATAGCGCTGGCGCTGACCAGGGCGACTCCCGCCGCGAGCGGTGAGCGAAGTGTGACTGGCATCTAGTCCCTTTCGGTGGGTGATCTTGGACACGGGGAGAGTACCTGAGAAATCCCTTAAATCCGCAAAATTGGAACGTGTTCGTACCGGCCGGTCCTGGCGAGATATTTTCGTCAGCGTCTGCCAATTTATTGCTGCTCATACCGGTTGAGTTGCCACGGGCGCATCAACTACGAGGGCTTGCATCCATCGGTCGGCGGCGGATCAAGGTCGTTGCGTTTGGAAGTTTGATAGCCGCTTGTCAGGCGACAGGTATCCAGACCTGCTGATCTTGATGGGGGGTCGGTGGCAAATTATTTGCTGGGCTAAATCGCGGGCGGCCGGGGGGCCGGCCGATTAGCTGAGCCTTTCCAAGGTGTAGCCGAGGATCCCGGAAGAAGTTTGCTGATGGCTGTCGCGGGTATGGCGCAGCGTGAGCGGAAAGGAATAGCCCAGACGGCCGTGCCGGTTGGTGCCGGTATGCCGACCGGAGTCGTCCTCCCCCTGAACCCGTCCGCCCCCAACGTCGTCGACGCCGCGATCTCACAGGCCCGCACCGCGTCCGCGGCCGGGGTCCGTCAGATCTGGCTCGCCCAGCAATTCGACGTCGACGCCATCACGCTGGCCGCGTTGATCGGGGCTGCGGTGCCCGGTCTCGGCGTGGGCACCTCGGTGGTGCCGCTCAATCCCCGTCACCCCTTACTGGTGGCGTCCGCCGCGCAGACCGCGCAGGCCGCCGCGCACGGCAACTTCACTCTGGGGCTCGGATTGGGTTCGCACGCACCCGAACACCGGGCCTTCGGCACGGTGTGGCCCGATCCGGTGGGCCGGCTACGGGAACATCTGCAGGTGCTCCGCGCGATCCTTCACGATGGTGCGGTCGACTTCCACGGCACCGAGTTCACCGCGAGCCCGGAGTGGCCCGTGCACGTGGCCGGCGGTGCTCCCGTCCCGGTGTACGTCGCCGCGATGGGGCCCAAAGCCCTTCGCGTGACAGGTGAATTGGCCGATGGGACATTGCCGTACCTCGCCGGACCGCGCACAGTGGGGGAGTTCATCGTGCCGACGATCACCGCGGCGGCCGCCGCGGTGGGCCGGGCGCAACCGAAGGTGGTGGCCATGGTGCCGGCGCTCGTCGCCGATGACGCGGACGCTGCCCGCGACGCCGCCGCGCAGCGACTGGAATTCTACGAGAGCATTCCGTCTTATCGGAAAGTCATTGCCCGCGAACAGGTTTCCAGCGTCGCCGAACTGGCGGCCGTCGGGTCACCGGAACAGGTCCGCGCGCAGTTGCAGCGCTATCTCGACGCCGGTGCCACCGATGTGGTGCTCAGTCCGATCCGGACCGAGCCGGAGGATCTGGCCGCGTTGTGGGCAGTGGCCGCCGCGCTGCCCTAGTAGTCGGTGGGAATGCGCTCCCGCAGGGAGTAGGCGACGGCGACCGCACGCGATGGTTCCTCGGCGCCGCACAGGTCGACCGCGACGACGATGTTGGATTTGGCGGTCAGGGCTTGGGTGCAGTCCGGGATCGTGCTCGACGGCGCCGAATCCGGCACCGACAGAATGCCTTCCTGCACTACACGTGCTCCGAGGGTGCGGGGCTGAGCCTCGCCATGACGGTTCACCGCGGCTGTCTTGCCCGCGCAGTAACCCCAGTGGTCCTGGACCGAGGCCATGAAATTCGTGGCCTCGGCGGGGTTGGCGAATCTCATGGCCCGTTGCCGCAACCACACCGGGCCGGAAGTGGTTCCACCGGTGAACTCGCGTTCCCGCGCGGCCGGTACATCTGCCGGGTACGGCGGCAGCGCTGCGGGGATTCCCGATGGATCGCCCTCGGGTACACAACCTTTCGGCGGAGTGGAGTCACCGGTGGCAGGCGCGGCATCGGAGTTGGTGTCCGGGCCGGTGGCCTTCAGGCTGCCGGCACCGACGGTCGTCTGTACGGCCTCGGGTCCGAGCAGAATGGGTTCGAGGTCGGGCTGCCCGAAAGTACGTACGACTTCGGGGCATTGCCAGTACGGGTCGATACTGGGTCCTTTCGCGACGGGAGTCGCGTTCACCACGCCGGTGATGCGGTGTGTCGCGTCGGGCGTCACGGTGATGGAGTAACCCTGTTCCCGTGACCATCTGGCCGGCACCAGAACGTAACGCCCGCCGTGCGCTTCGAGGACGCGCAGGCATTGGTATCGGTAGACCGGTGGGGCGGGTGGGCCTTGGGAGGGCAGCACTGTCGTCTTGACCATGCTGCCCGGCAGGTCCAGCGTCTCAGTGGTGTCGAGTTGCACTGCGGTGTAATCACCGTCGGCGGCCCACAGCTGTGTCGAGGCGAACGCGCCGTGGCCCTTGCCCTGGTCGACGGCGTACAGGTCGGTGACCCAGAACAGCGCCACCACCAGGCCCGTGGCCGCCAGGACGAGCAGTGCTCGCTCGGCAATCTTGGGTAGCCGGCCCAAGCCGGTGAGGGTCAGAGTCCAGTAGCCGGTGGCCGGTAGCGTGATGCCGGCGGCGATTGCCACCGCCATGTGCATTTGGGTGGGGTTGTCGACTATCCATTTGATCAGGTTGCGCTCGGACGCCAGCCAGACCACGGCGACGGTCAAGCTCACTGCGCCGAAGCCCGCGAATAGCCATGCGATGGTGCGCAACAACGTGATTCGGCGCCCCGTGGCGGCCCAGTGCCGGAACGCGACCACAAGGACCACCAGCACCGCGAGGACGATCAACACGCGCAGGGCTGCGAAGAAGAAGAGTCCCACTGTGGTGACGGCATAGTCGGCCGACGTGTAACCCAGAGTCGACGGATCGACACCGAAATACTGCAACTTGCTTCGGATGAAGAGCAGGCCGAAGAAGTAACACAGCCCGGTGATCAGTGATGTCGGTGCGACGACCAGGGCCGCCAGGCTCAGCCACCGCTCCGCGGACTGGGTGAGCGATTTCGTCTCGTCGCTCACGCCGGCGGCGCCTGCGTGGTGGGCGGAACCGTCGTTGTCGTGGTGATCGTCGGGGTGGGCAATGTAGTGGTGGTCTCCGGGACCGTAAGAGTGGTGGTGGTCGAGGTCGTGGTGGTGGTGTATCCACCGCTGCCGTCGTTGGTGGTGGTGGGTGGCCTGTGGGTGGTGGGCGGTCCAGACGGGGTCGTCGAAGTCGTGGGCAGGGTCACGCTCCCACTCGCCGGTGGCGGCGGCGGTGGCGGGTCCGTGTGGTCCGCCGATCCGCTACAGGCCACCGCGAGCACCGCCGACGCGACGATCGCAGTCAGGCCGGCAGCGCGCCCAAGCGTTGTCGATCCGAGCTTCATTACGCCTCCCACCAGTGTTTTTACGATGGTGGCAAATTTGGTGAGGCTGCGCGCGAGTATCGGCCTACTCGAATTGCCGACGCCCTCGGCGGCGACGGCCATATCACTTGATCGCCGGCAGCGTGCCGAAATGGCGCGACAAAGTGTCGCGATCTGCGGTCGATTCCTTACACGATGACAACGTGCCGGCTCCGGCTCGGCTGGCAGCATGGCAGGCCACACGCCACTTCCCCCAAAGGAGTGAACGCCTTGTCCCGCACGCTTTTCGACAGCCGACCACCGCTGGAACTCGTTGCGCGACAAGCGATACGCGATACCGTCGCCACGCGTCCGGCGATCCCGGTCCACCGCTCTCCCCGCAACCTGCCACCACCCGCGCTCGACGAGTGGAGCTGGCAGCTGCACGGGCGCTGCCGGGACCATCCGGCAGAGGCGTTCTTCCCGGACCAGGTCCGGGGGCGCCAGCTGCGCAAGCGGGAGGATGCCGCCAAGGCGATCTGCCGGGATTGCCCTGTGCTGGCCCGGTGTCGCGATCATGCCCTGGCCGCCCCGGAGCCGTACGGCATCTGGGGTGCGATGACGGCCAGAGAGCGCGCCATCGTGTTGAGCGACGAAGGCTAGCCCCGTAACATGCCGAGGCGGCGGATCGCCTCTTCCATGGTGTCGTCGCGCTTACAGAAAGCGAAGCGCACCAAGTGATTCCACAGATCGGCGTGCGGAGCCTCCGGGTCGCAGAACGCCGACATCGGGATCGCGGCCACCCCGGCCCGATGCGGCAACTCGGCACAGAACTGCGTGCTGTCCGAATATCCGAGCGGCCGTGGGTCGGCGCACAGAAAGTACGTGCCGCGGCTGTCGTGTACCTCGAACCCGATGTCGGCCAGTGCATTGCCCAGCCGGTCGCGTTTGGCCTCGAATGACTGGCGCAGGTCGGCCACCCAGCCGTCCTCGTGGTTGAGTGCGTGGGCCACCGCGGGCTGGAACGGGCCGCCCCCCACATAGCTCAGATATTGCTTGGCGGCACGGACCCCGGCGATGAGTTCGGCCGGCCCGCAGGCCCAGCCGATCTTCCAGCCGGTGACGTTGAACATCTTGGCCGCGCTGGAGATGGTCACCGTGCGCTCCGCCATGCCGGGATATCCGGCCAGCGGCAGGTGCTCGACACCGAACACCAACTGCTCGTACACCTCGTCGGTGATCACCAGCAGGTCGCGTTCGATGGCCAGCGCCGCGATGGCGCGCAACTCGGCATCGGAGGCCACCGCGCCGGTCGGATTGTGCGGGGAGTTGAGGATCAATGCGCGGGTCTTGGGCGTCACGGCCCGGCGTAAACCTTCTACGTCGATCACGAAACCGGCACCGTCGGCGAGCAGCGGCACGGCCCTACGGACACACCCGGCCATCGCGATCACGGGGGAGTACGAGTCGTAGAACGGCTCGATCACCAGTACCTCCGAGCCCGGCTCGACCAGGCCGAGGACCGATGCGGCGATGGCCTCGGTGGCGCCGACGGTCACCAGCACCTCGGTGTCCGGGTCGTAACTGATGCCGTAGTGGCGTTTGCGCTGGGCGGCGATCGCGTCGCGCAACTCGGGGATGCCGAGGCCGGGCGGGTACTGGTTGTGGCCTTCGGCGATGGCGTTCTGCGCCACCTTGAGCATCTCGGCCGGGCCGTCCTCGTCGGGAAAGCCTTGCCCGAGGTTGACCGCGCCCAGTCGGCCGGCCAGTGCAGACATCTCCGCGAAGATCGTCACGGCGAAGGGCTGCAGTCTGTGCACGGTCATGAGCGTCGAGCGTAGGCGTGGTTGCGCGCCGAGACTGCGGTGAGATCGCGAAATTCGGCGAATCCGCGATCTGGACGCAGGCTCGGCGGCCTGGACGCAGGCTCGGCGGGAATGATCCGGCCGCGCCCGACGCTTTAGAGCGGCGTGACCTACAAAATGAACGCCGACGCCGCATTGCTGCAGCCGATCCAGGTCGGCGACACCGCCGCTGCCAACCGTCTGTTCATGGCACCGCTGACGCGTTCGCGCGCCGACGCCGATGGCACCCCGTCGCCGCTGGCCGCGCAGTACTACTCACAGCGCGCCGGTGCGGGCCTGATCATCAGCGAGGCTACCGCCGTCGCCGAGACCGCCAACGGTGCCTACATGAACACCCCGGGCATCTACACCGACCGCCACCAGCACGGCTGGGCCGAGATCGCGGAATCCGTGCACGCCGCGGGCGGCAAGATGTTCGTTCAGCTGTGGCACGTCGGCCGGATGGCCCACCCCGACATCAGTGGCGTCGAGCCCGTCGCTCCCTCGGCGATCGCGGCCGATGTGGTTACCCACACCCCCACCGGTAAGAAGCCGCTGCAGACGCCGCGCGCGCTCGACGCCGCGGAGATCCCGGAGATCGTCGAGCAGTTCCGGGCCGCCGCCCGACGCGCGATCGACGCCGGGATGGACGGCGTGGAGATCCACGGTGCCAACGGCTACCTGCTGCACCAGTTCGCCTCCGATGTGGTCAACCAGCGCACCGATGCCTACGGCGGTTCGCCGGAGAACCGGGCCCGCCTGACCTCCGAGGTGGTCGAGGCCGTCGTCGACGAGATCGGCGCGGGCCGGGTCGGGCTGCGCATCTCGCCCGGGAACACCGCCGGGGGCATGCAGGAGAACGACACCGTCGGCACCTACGAGGCGTTGTTGGAGCGCATCGCGCCGCTCGGGTTGGCCTACCTGCACGTGCTCATCGACCCGGCGTCGCGGGCCTTCGGTGTCATCCGCGCCCTGTGGTCGGGGGCATTCGTGCTCAACACCGGCCGCGCCGACGGTACCGACTTCTCCCTGCTGGAGGGTTATGCACAGTGGGGCGCGATCAGCGCGTACGCGGTCGGGCGGGCGTTCCTGGCCAACCCGGACCTGATCGACCGGCTGATCCTGGGTGCCGAGCTCAACGAGCCCGACATGGCGACGTTCTATGCGCCTGGACCCGTGGGCTATACGGACTATCCGACGCTGATCGAGATCGAGGAGCCTCGCTCGGCCTGACGGCTTCTACCGCACGTTGATTCTGCGGTGAAGGCGCAAAAGTGTGGTCAGTCCGTCTCGACCTCGGTCGCGCTAGACAAGTCCTCGATGGCGACCGGCGCCGACCCGGTGAAACGCACCCCGATGCCGAACTCCTCGCCCATTGCGAGGCCGCACTCGGCGAAGCGGATCATCCAGGAACCGTCGGCCCAGATGATCGCCTCGGGCATGTCGAACGGCGCCTCCGGCCCGTCGAGCCGTTCGCGGTCCACCGAGTCGAGCGCCCACACAGGATCGGTGAGCTCGGCGACGAGATAGCGCGAAGCGGCGGCTGCGAGCCCGTCAAATCCGGCGATCGCCTCCGCAGCGGAGTCGACGGCCGCATCCGTCGGCGGTCCTGCCGGTTCCACGACGATGCTGACCGTGCGCGGTTCGTCACCGGGCAGAGCGGCCGACCAGCAGACAAGCTCCTCCGAGAGTCCGATGCGGTCCAGCACGGTACCCCGCACCTCGACTTCCTCGGGTAGGTCGTTCATGCGGCAAGTCAACCTCAGTAGCTTCTGGCTCTGTGGCTCAGGTCTACGTCAACGCGGAGTGACGAGCGATCGGCGTGTAGCGCGACGTGAACGTGTCCGTGGCTTGCAGGCACTGGTGCTTGACGCCGGAGCGCCTCGGGTCTCGGTGGCGTGCCGGCGGATCTCAGCCTCGAGCGGATCCGGATGAGCTGTGGGTCAGAGACGGGCAGGTCTCAGCGGCTCAATGACCTGGGCCTCGGAGCGCTCGCGCAGCTTGAGAAGCGCCTCGTCAAGGCTCGAGCCGAGTAGGTGGAGGGTGTTCATGCCGCGCGATTCCCACACCGGAAACTCCTCGTCGGCATGGCGGCTTGCGACGTCCCAGAGGAGAAGGTCGCCGTTCTCGCTCCAGCCGAAGACTTCGAGTCGTTCGGCGAGGTCCCAGCTACCGTCGGGCTCGATCATCCAGTCGAATTCCTCCTCTTCGCCGTCGCGGAAGACCGTGTGGAAGTGCTCGGTGAGGTTTGCTGCACGGGCCCGCCCGTCTGCGAAACCGGGTTGCACGGGCGGGTAGATGAGCCACAGGCCGAACGTGCGGGCCCAGCCGCAGGAGCGAACAAACTCGCGGTAACTCTGGGGGTACCCGCTACCGTCCGGGAAACGGAACGAATCGAGTGCCTCGAAGTCGACATGCTCGTGCGAGGGGGATTCAGGCGCGGGGACACTCATGACTCGATTATGGTCGGGTTGCTGGAGCCACGTCCCTGGAGCCAGATGGAGTGAAGGCGGCGACCGTCAGTCCCACACCAGGAACACGATGCGTTCGCGTCCGGACACCTGCAGGGATCCGGCAGCACTCCTCGAGCGACTTCCGCGTTCGACTCGATGATTCCGTCGCTCTGCAGCGACTCGGTATCGAGCCGGGCCTCCAGGCCGACCGCGGACGCCGTGGTCGCGCGATGACGATCGATTCGGGGCACACGTCGCCGTTCTCCTCGTCCGTCTCGGTGTCCTAATGCAGCCCGACAGGAGATGCTGAGCACAGGCCCAACCAACGGGTTGGGCGAGCCTGTTAGGCTGCGGTCAGCGTGCTGCCCACATTCGCTGGGCGGTTCCACAACCCAACCTGAACCTGGACGCCGATACGGCAGGGGAGCAGACATGTCCGAAGAAGCCTTCATCTACGAGGCGATCCGTACGCCCCGTGGCAAGCAGCGCGGCGGCGCACTCAACGAGATCAAGCCGGTCAACCTGGTTGTCGGCCTGATCGAGGAGATCCGCAGCCGTTACCCCGACCTGGACGAGACGCTGATCAGCGACGTCATCCTGGGCGTGGTGTCCCCGGTCGGGGACCAGGGCGGCGACATCGCCCGCACCGCCGGTCTGGTGGCCAAGCTGCCCGAGACCACCGGTGGTTTCCAGCTCAACCGCTTCTGCGCGTCGGGCCTGGAGGCAGTCAACCTGGCCGCCCAGAAGGTCCGTTCCGGCTGGGACGACCTGGTGCTGGCAGGCGGCGTCGAGTCGATGAGCCGCGTTCCGATGGGCTCCGACGGCGGCGCCTGGGCGTCAGACCCGGAGACCAACTACCGCATCGGTTTCGTCCCGCAGGGCATCGGCGCCGACCTGATCGCCACCATCGAGGGCTTCTCCCGCGACGACGTCGACGCCTACGCGGCGCGGTCGCAGGAGCGCGCGGCGGCGGCCTGGTCCGGCGGCTACTTCGCCAAGTCGGTCGTCCCGGTCAAGGATCAGAACGGCCTCGTCGTCCTGGACCACGACGAGCACATGCGCCCCGGCACCACCGCGGCTGACCTGGGCAAGCTGAAGTCCGCGTTCGAGGGCCTTGGCGCCATGGGCGGCTTCGACGACGTGGCGCTGCAGAAGTACCACTACGTCGAGAAGATCAACCACGTCCATACCGGCGGCAACAGCTCGGGCATCGTCGACGGTGCCGGCCTGGTGCTGATCGGGTCAGAAAGCGCAGGGAAGGCTCAGAATCTCACCCCGCGCGCCCGCGTCGTGGCCACCGCCACCAGCGGCGCCGACCCGGTCATCATGCTCACCGGCCCCACCCCGGCCACCCAGAAGGTGCTCGACCGTGCCGGCCTGACCGTCGATGACATCGACCTGTTCGAGCTCAACGAGGCCTTCGCCTCCGTGGTGCTGAAGTTCCAGAAGGACCTCAACATCCCCGACGAGAAGCTCAACGTCAACGGTGGCGCCATCGCGATGGGCCACCCGCTCGGCGCCACCGGCGCCATGATCACCGGAACCATGGTCGACGAGCTCGAGCGTCGTGGCGCTCGGCGTGCCCTGATCACGCTGTGCATCGGCGGCGGCATGGGCGTGGCCACCATCATCGAGCGCGTCTGAGAGGGTTGAGAATCAATGGCTGAGAACACCATTCAGTGGGACAAGGATGCCGACGGCATCGTCACCCTGACGTTGGACGACCCGACCGGTTCGGCCAACGTGATGAACGAGCACTACAAGGAATCCATGCGCAACGCCGTGGACCGCCTTGTGGCCGAGCAGGATTCGATCACCGGTGTGGTCATCACCAGCGCGAAGAAGACCTTCTTCGCCGGTGGCGACCTCAAGGCGATGATCAACATCGGGCCCGACAATGCCCAGGAAGCCTTCGACACGGTCGAAGGCGTGAAGGCCGACCTGCGCAAGCTGGAGACCTTCCCCAAGCCCGTCGTCGCGGCCATCAACGGCGCCGCCCTCGGTGGCGGCCTGGAGATCGCGCTGGCGTGTAATCACCGCATCGCCGCGGACGTCAAGGGCAGCCAGCTCGGTCTGCCCGAGGTCACCCTGGGCCTGCTGCCCGGCGGTGGCGGCGTGACCCGCACCGTGCGCATGTTCGGCATCCAGAAGGCCTTCATGGAGGTCCTGAGCCAGGGCACCCGGTTCAACCCCGCCAAGGCCAAGGAGGTGGGCCTGGTCAACGAGCTCGTCGGCTCGGTCGACGAATTGATCCCCGCCGCCAAGGCATGGATCAAGGCCAACCCCGAGGCCGGCACGCAGCCGTGGGATGTCAAGGGCTACAAGATCCCTGGTGGCACCCCGTCCAGCCCGGCGCTCGCCGCGATCCTGCCGTCCTTCCCGGCCCTGCTGAAGAAGCAGCTCAAGGGCGCCCCGATGCCCGCACCGCGGGCCATCTTGGACGCCGCTGTCGAGGGTGCGCAGGTCGACTTCGACACCGCCAGCCGCATCGAGAGCCGTTACTTCACCTCGCTGGTCACCGGCCAGACCGCCAAGAACATGATTCAGGCGTTCTTCCTGGACCTGCAGGCCATCAACGGCGGCGCATCGCGGCCCGAGGGCATCGCCAAGCAGGAGATCAAGAAGATCGGTGTGCTGGGCGCGGGCATGATGGGCGCCGGTATCGCCTACGTGTCGGCCAAGGCCGGTTACGACGTCGTCCTCAAGGACGTCACGCAGGAAGCCGCTGACAAGGGCAAGGCGTACTCGGAAGGCATCGAGGCCAAGGCGCTCAAGCGTGGCAAGACCACCGAAGAGAAGTCTGCGGCTCTGCTCGCCAAGATCACCCCGACCGCCGATCCGCAGGATCTCAAGGGCGTCGACTTCGTGATCGAGGCCGTCTTCGAGAACCAGGAACTCAAGCACAAGGTGTTCCAGGAGATCGAGGACATCGTCGAGCCCAACGCGCTGCTCGGCTCGAACACCTCCACGCTGCCGATCACCGGTCTGGCGACCGGCGTGAAGCGCCAGGAGGACTTCATCGGAATCCACTTCTTCTCGCCGGTCGACAAGATGCCGCTGGTGGAGATCATCAAGGGCGAGAAGACCTCTGACGAGGCCCTGGCCCGGGTGTTCGACTACACCCTGGCGATCCGCAAGACCCCGGTCGTGGTCAACGACAGCCGCGGCTTCTTCACCTCGCGCGTGATCGGCACCTTCGTCAACGAGGCGCTGGCCATGCTGGGCGAGGGTGTCGAGCCCGCGTCGATCGAGCAGGCGGGTTCGCAGGCCGGTTACCCGGCTGCGCCGCTGCAGCTCTCGGATGAGCTCAACCTGGAGCTCATGCACAAGATCGCCGTCGCCACCCGTGAAGGTGTCGAGGCTGCCGGTGGCACCCACGTGCCGCACCCGGCAGAGGCCGTCGTGGAGAAGATGATCGAGCTCGGCCGCCCGTCGCGTCTGAAGGGTGCCGGCTTCTACGAGTACGTCGACGGCAAGCGGACCCAGCTGTGGCCCGGCCTGCGCGAGGCATTCAACTCCGGGTCCTCGCAGCCGCCGCTGCAGGACATGATCGACCGCATGCTGTTCGCCGAGGCGCTGGAGACCCAGAAGTGCATCGACGAGGGCGTGCTCACCTCGACCGCTGATGCCAACATCGGCTCGATCATGGGTATCGGCTTCCCGCCGTACACCGGTGGTTCGGCCCAGTTCATCGTCGGCTACGAGGGCCCCGGTGGCGTCGGCAAGGCGGCGTTCGTCGCCCGCGCCAAGGAACTGGCCGCCAAGTACGGCGACCGCTTCCTGCCCCCGGCCTCGCTGGAGAGCTAAGCGCGAAACGTCAAAAGCCCCCGGCGCAAGCCGGGGGCTTTTGCGTGCGCGGCATCGAGATATCTCAGCCGGGGTTCGAGTACACCCGCGTCGGCGTGATCAGGACCGCGGCGCGGCGCTCCTCGCGCATGACGCGGTCATAGGTGTCCCAGTCGTCGTGGGTGCCGCCGGCGGCCTCGAAGACGGTGCGCAGGAGCACTCGTAGCGCCTCGGCGTCGGTGTCGGGATCGAGGTCGTCGGGCCCGATGATCTCGACGGTGCCCTCGACCGTCACCCATTGCCAGCCGGCCCGGGCCACGACCGTGGCCCGCGGATCGGCCCGGAGGTGCTGAAGCTTGCGCGCTCCACCGATGGCTACGAGCGCGACGACCGGTTCACCGGTCCGTGGGTGCGCCATCACGCCGGCGTTCACCACCGAGGACTGGATGCTGCCGTCGCGGCGCAGGGTGCTCAGCGTGCAGAGCCCGTGATCGCGGGACAACATCTCGGCGAAAGCGGAAACTTCAGCCACGATGGCTCCTTTCAATCCGCCACGTCGAATGCAGCATGGATTTTTGTGGGCTTGACCCGCACCACGAGTTCGCCCGGCACGCCGTTGCGCCGGCCGAATTCTTCGGCGCGGTCTGCGCCCATGTAGCGACCGCCGGTGCGGGTGGCGATGTCGAGCAGCTCGCCGGGATCCTCGCTGATCGAGGCGACGCCCTGGACTTGGACGAACGCATACGGCGGGTTGGTGTCGTCGACGCACAGCACCACTCGCGGGTCTCGGGCCAAAGCCCGCCCCTTGGCGGTGTCCTTGCCGGTGTTGAAGACCAGCGCGCCGTCATCCACCACGAACCACACGGGCGCGGCCAACGGTCGGCCGTCGGCCGCAACCCAACCCAGCACCGCGGTGCGGGTGCCTTCGGACAAAAAAGCGATCACGTCGTCGGAGAGTTCGCCCATGCGGCCACGCTACGCCCGCTTGCGAGTGCTGATCACGGAAGCGCGGCGGGCCAGGTAGGCAGCGGCATGGTGTCGTAGAGCCGTACCCCCTTGGTGTTGAGCCGGGCCAGCGCCTGGGTCACACCCAGCGGCAGCAACGAGATCAACTGGCCCGTGCCCACGAGTGCGCGTATGCCCCAACCACTCATGGGCACCACGGTTTTCGCATTGACGCGCGCCAGCTTTCGGCTACCTTCAACTGGCGCGCGCATCGTGCGTTCGCAGGCGGCGAACGCCGCGGCGTAATCGTCACCGGCCCGGACCATCTCGGCGGCCAGGACGTAGGCGCCGTACACCGCGAGGCTGGTGCTGCCGCCGACGGCCGGGCCGGGACAGTAGCCCGCATCCCCGACGAGAGTCACCCGGCCCCGTGACCACGTGGACATCTGCAGCTGGGTGATGGCGTCGAAGTAGAACGTCGGGGTCCGCGGCACCTCGTCGAGCCAGCGGTCCACCTCGGGGGCCATGTGCTCGAACGCGGCGCGCAGTTGCGCCTTTTGGCGCTCCGCATCGCGGTAGTCGTAATCCAGCGGTTGGCTCGGGCGGAAGATGTAGACCGCACGCGCATCGTCGAGGTGGTCGGCAGTGTAGATCCCGGCCATGTGGCCGGGTTTGAAGTAGCCGGTCATCTCGCCGTCACGGGCCATGTCCTTCGGCACCGACACCACAGCGAGGTATCCACCGAGGAAGCTCTCGGAAACGTTGTCGCCGAACGTCAGACGACGCACACCAGAGTGCAGCCCGTCGGCTCCCACCACCACGTCGAAGCGCCGGGGTGGGTTGTGCTCGAAGGTCACGTCCCCATCGGGCGAGATCGAGGTGATGGTGTCGCCGAAGAGATACTCGACATCGTCACGGCCTGCCTGGAAATAGATCTCGCTGAGGTCATCCCGCATGATCTCGACGTGCCGGTCGGACATCGCCCCCATGATCTTGACGTAGTCCAGGCGGGTGGGGTGCGACGTGCCGGGTCGATGGATGATCATCTGGGTGGTGCCGGTGGCGTGTGCCTCGATCTCGGGCAGCACGCCCATGCGTTCGGAGATCTCCATCGCCGGCCGGAACAGGTCGACGGCGTGACCACCTGTCTTGCGTAGTGCGGGTGAGCGCTCGACCACGGTGACGGCGACTCCGTGTCGAGACAGCCAGTAGGCGAGTACGGGCCCGGCGATGCTGGCGCCGGAGATGAGTACCTTCACGATTCCCCTTACTTAACGGTCGGTAAGTGATTCTGTCGTGAGCTTACCTATCGTTAAGTAAGTTAGGCTGGCTACGTGGCCAAGCCTGCATTGGATACCCGGCAACGCATCCTGGATGTGGCGCGCGAGCTGTTCACCGAGAAAGGCGTTGTGCGCACGAGTCTGCAGGACATCGCCGACCGTCTGGGCATCACCAAACCCGCGTTGTACTACCACTTCCGGTCGCGTGAGGACCTGGTCCGCAGCATCGTGCAACCCCTCATCGACGAGGGTGAAGCCTTCATCGCCGAGCAGGAAAGCAGGCGTGGAGCGAACCGGGCCTCGGCGCGGGAGCTCCTCGAGGGCTACTTCGACTTCCACTACCGGCACCTGGCCGACCTCGTGCTGATCGTCTCCGAGCTGACCACCCTGGCCGATCTGGGGCTGATCGACCAACTGCTGGCCTGGCGGGCCAGGCTGGGGGTGCTGGTGTTCGGCCGGCGCCCGACGCTCGAACAGTCCACCCGCTCGGTCATCGCCTTCGGCGGCCTGCAGGACTGTTGCCTGCAGTTCCCCGACACTCCCTACGAGCAGCTGCGTACGGCGACCGTGGACGGTGCCATGGCCGCACTCGGGTTGTGACTCAGCCGAGCTTGCTCACGAGCTTGTCGGCGACCGCGGCGACGACGGCGGGAGATTCGCTGGATGAGACCCCTACGATCGCCGAGCCCGCCAGTCGATACTCCGAGGCGTCGCCGGAGCTCCCGCCTGACAAGCTGGGATTGGGCTTGCGCTTCTCGGTGAAGCGTGCGACGTCAGATCCGGCCTCACCCGGGGTGACGGTGAACGGGATGCCTTCACCCGCTGACGCCTTGGCGCATGCTGGAATCCCCGCGGTGAGCTGTCCGAATTTCTGCGATGCAGCGGCAGCGGTGTCATATAGAGCGATGGTCTGGCTGACATAGTGCTGGCCGGGCGCGCCCGCCCACTGCGAGACGTACTTGGTAGTGGCTGGGGTACCCGCGGCGAAGTACAGCGTGTTCACCGCGTCACACACAGCCATGGGACCCGGGTCCGGTACGCGCGGTGTGGTTTCGGCCGGGTCCAGTGCGTCGAATTCTGCGGCGCCGGGGTTTGCCTGCTGCACAACGCTGTTCAGAGCATCAACAGACAACGTCAGCGTTGCCGGATCGGTAGGTGCGGTTGTGGTGTCCACCGGGGTCGCGGTGACGGAGGCCGCGTGGACGGGACTGGCGGACGGGGTGGCTCCGACGGTCGACGGGCCTTGCGAATGGCAGGCACTCACGGTGAGCAAGGTGGCTGCGCAAAGGGCGTTGAGGGCGGTCGTTCTCATGTTGGTCTCCTGGCTCGGATCGTCGAGGAATCAGTTGGGCCGCACCACGCGGACGGTGCCGTCGGAGGTGGTGGCTGCCTGTGAGTGTGCGGGTGTGCCGGACTCACTGGTCTCGACCGTGACTCCGTTGCCCATGTAGATCGCGACGTGTGCCCCCGCGACCCCCTGGCCGCCGTCGTAGTAGATGACGTCACCGGGTTGCAGTTGCGAGGTGTCCAGCTTCGGCCCGGTCTGCACCACCGACCCGAACGCCCCGGCCCCCTCGGTCATGTGCCCGTACTGCACGGATGTTCCCTTGCCCGGGTCGTACCCGGTGGCCTGATAGATGGCGTATTCGGAGAGGCCGCTGCAATCGAATCCGGTGTGTTCGTAGTCGTGCATCTTGTCCGCGTACTTGTCTGTTCCCCGCGCCGGTGCCCCAGAGGTTGCGCCGTCCTTGCTTCCGCCACCCCAGACATACCGTGTGCCCTGTTGATTCTCGGCCGCACCGACGATCTTGAGCTTTTTGTCGGTGACCGCCTCCGGCAGCGGGTAGGCCTCGGGAGGCTGCCCCGCTGGTCGTTGGGTGCCGTCGCCGTTCTTGCCGTTGAGATAGTCACGCCAATTCTGATCGCGTGCTTCGCCCGGCGGCTGCGGGGGGTATCCGGGCGGATTCGTCTCTCCCTTGGCGTCGACCTTCCACCCTGGCTTCGGGGGCACCTCCGCCGGGTCGCCGGGTGCGTGGGGCACTTTGTACCCGGGGTCGCCCGGTTTGGCATCCGGGCCCGGAACCGGCGCGTTGGTGTCGTCGGTGTTGGGCTTCGGCTGGTCTGGAGGCGGCTGCTGCGGAGTATTCGGGTCTTTGGGCTTGTCCTCGGACGGGTTGAGGCCGTCGGTGGCCTTGCGTATCGCGTCGGCGAGTTCCCGGTCCTGGCTGTCGAATTGGGCCAGCAGGGTCTTGAGCTTGACCGAGTTGGCGGCGGCGAGTTGCCGGAGCTCAAGGGCCGTCACCGGGCTCAGTTTGGCCACCGCATCCAGTGGGCCACCCGGACGGACAGACACAGTCCCGTCGTCGGCCACCTGGAAGCCGAGTTGTTTGAGGCTGTCCACGTCGTTGATCAGGCTGCTTCGGCTGGATGACAATTTCCCGCCGCCGTCTGTCAGGACCGTTTGCAGCCGCTGCAACGTGTCGGCCACCTTCTGGTGATCGGTGAAAGTGCGGTTCGCGCCGGCATTTGCGGCATCAGCGGCCGAGCCCTTCCAACCGTCGTCCAGCCGTTTCAGGGTGCCGTGCCCGTCGGCGATCTGTTGGGAAACCTTGCCGGCGGAGTCTGCCGCGCGGCGTCCGGCGTCGGTCAACTGCTCGGGGTGAGAGTTGCTCACCCCGGAGATCGTCATCGTCATGTCTGGCGGTCCTCAGCATTCCCATACCGAGCACAGCTGAGGGTTCATCGCGGCGAACACATCTTCGTCGGCAGGCGCCTGCCACTGCGCTGCGGGTGTTCCCGTGGACCACACGCTCAGTTCGGTCACCGTGCTTCCGACGACTGCCAGGTACATGTGCGCCGTTACGTTCTTGTCCGGCAGCCGAATTTCGGCTGCCACTTGATTGCAGCCGCCGCGTTGCATGCTCGGGCAGAACTGCTTCGGGGTAGTCACGGTCAGTTGCGCCGTCGGCGATGTCGCCTGACATCCGGTCAGCGTGCCCTGCAGGGCGGTGAACGAAGCGTGCGCGGTCTGGCCCATGGTCCAGGGATCGCCGGGATAGTGCACGATCACCTGCTGAGCCGACCAGTTGTTGTCGCCACGATCGATCAAAGAGCGAGCGTTCTCGCCGCCACCGAGTTGCGTCGGTGTACCTGCACAGAGGCTGTCGATCTGGAAAGTGTTGTTGCCCAGCGGTTGTGCCGAATCAGACAGATCGGGCCAGTGCTGAGAGTCGTTGAGTGGGAGGCGGTTGGAGTGGATCCACGCAGCCGTGGGTACGGACGTGGCGTGTGGAGCCGTCGTCGACACCGGGCTGGCCGCGGGACTCGTCGCGGGGTGCACCATGCCGGTGGCCGAGGAGGCATCGGGGCTGGGTGTCCCGGCAACCGGGGTGTTCTGACATGCCGTCAGGCCCGCCACCACGGCGCCCGCGGTGAGGACGATCGAGACTGCGCGCGTGAGCTTCACCAATTCTCCTGTCATCGGTCAGTACCCCTGATGGGTGCCGGGGTTTGTCTGCGGAATCTTCGCCCGGATGTCGGATCCGTCGGGATTCACGCCGTACTCCCCGACCAGATAGTTCATCGACGCGGCGATGTTGGCGGCCGGATCGTAGATGTTGTTCGACGTTCCAGGCTGGTGGTACTGGGCGAAGGTTCCTGGAACACACTGGGCGAGCCCGCGGGAGCAGCCGTTGCCGTAGCCATCGGACACGTTGTAGGTCGAGTTCGGTGGTTTCGAGTTGACGTCCCAGTCATTGATCGACATGGGGTTGTACGAGGATTCGTGTTCCGTCAGGGTCAGGTAGGCGTCCATCCATCGTTGCCGGGCCGCCGGATCGGTGACGCCGCGCTGATCCAGCGCCTGGTTGATGTAGTTACGGGTGGCGTCCTGACCCGATGGCCAGGACCCTTTGTCGTAGGTCACCTGATCCACCGGGATGGCCTCTGGCCCCTGTTTGCCGGCCGGCGGGGGAGTGGTGCCGTCGCCTCCGTCGCCGGGCTCATCGGTGCCGTCACCGGCCTTCTTCACATCCTTGCCGAGCTGGGCGTCGGTTTTCTCGTATGTGTCGGCCGCCGAGTTCAGATTGGTCGAGAGTTTGGCGTACTGGTCGGCGACCCGCCGGCATGCGGAGTCCACGGCTGTCCCGGCCTGCTGGCAGGCGTCACCGCTGTTCAGGCCGGGAAGCTGAGCGGGAAGTGCGGAGAACTGCAGCTCTGTGCCGGTGCTGGCGCTGTTGGTGCCCAGGTGGTCGAAATCGCCGGCGGCCGACCGGAGGGCGGCGGGATTCACGCGCAGCGGCGAGGTCATATCGGAAGCCTAACGGCGCTTGGGAGCCCGTCATGACACGAATTCCGTTGCGGCAGAGCCGCTGTGAAGTATCTGTGGGTTTCCTGCGGAGCGGTGCGGGGTGTTGCCTTCGGGTGTCCGGCAGGTGCGCTGTGTCCCGGTCCGATCGCCGGGTTCCTGTTCAGACCCGCCAATATGTTCCGGCCGGAACCTCGGGTAGGCATGATTGACGGCACATCGAACGAGGGGGCTGGAATGTCCGGTGACATGGAAGACGCGAAACTCATCCCACTCGAGGTCCTGCTGGGCCAGCCGGAACGGGCCGCGGCACAGATATCGCCGGACGGCACGCGGTTGTCCTACATCGCCCCGCTCGAGGGCGTGTTGAACGTGTTCGTCGGTGACGCCGGTTCGGGTAATGACAAACCGGTCACCCGCGACACCGACCGCGGGATACAGGGCTACTTCTGGGCGCATGACAATCGCCACCTCATGTACATCCGGGACAAGGACGGCAGCGAGAACTTCCGGCTGTTCGATGTCGACCTGCAGACCGGAGTCGAGCGCGACCTGACGCCGATCGATGATGTGCAATGTCGACTCATCGCTCACCGCAAGCGATTTCCCAACGATGTGCTGGTGGGCATCAACAAGGACAACCCGCAGCTGCACGATGTGTATCACCTCGATCTGAGCACGGGCGAGTTGCGAAAGATCGTCGAGAACCCCGGCTATCTCGGCTGGGTGGTCGACGATGACCTGAAGGTGCGCGGCGCGGCCGCCCCGACCCCCGACGGCGGCCTGATCATCGTGGTTCGTGACGACGAGACGTCGCCGTGGCGGACACTGTTGGAGGTCGGACCGGAGGATGCGGAAACCACCGGCCCCGTTGGCTTCACGAAGGACGGCCGGTCGATGTATCTGCAGTCCTCGGTCGGCTCGAACACCAGCCGCCTGGTCAGGATGGGTATCGAATCGGGCGCGACCGAGGTGATCGCCGAAGATCCCACCTACGACATCAGCGGCGTGATCATCCATCCCGACACCCGGGAAGTCCAGGGCGTGACGGTGTACGGCGAGCGGCTGGAATACCGGATCTTCGACGAGTCGATTCGTGGCGACGTCGAGGCTCTCGAGCGGCTGCATCCGGGCGAGCTGGTGATCAGCGACCGCGACGATGACGACAGCACCTGGCTCGTCGCGTTCGACCAAGACTGCGGGCCGGTGAAGTTCTATCGCTGGGACCGTGGTTCGCAAACGGCGACCTTCCTGTTCGATCACCGGCCAGAGCTCAACGACTACCCGCTGGTGCCGATGGAACCGTTCAGCTACACCGCCCGCGACGGCCTGACGATCCACGGCTACCTGTCGTTCCCGCCGGGGGTGGACCGCAAGGATCTACCCGCCGTCCTCGACGTGCACGGCGGGCCGTGGGGCCGTGTCGGCTGGGGCCTCGATCCCGAGGCACAGTGGCTGGCCAACCGTGGTTACCTCTGTGTGCAGGTGAACTTCCGCGGCTCCAGCGGCTATGGCAAGGATTTCCTCAACGCCGGCAACCATGAGTGGGCCGCCAAAATGCACGAGGACCTGTTGGACGCCATCGATCACCTGGTCGGGCAGGGGATCGTCGACCGGGATCGGGTGGCGATCTACGGCGGCTCGTATGGCGGGTATGCGGCGTTGGTCGGTGCGACCTTCACACCCGAGGTGTTCAGGTGCGCGATCTCGATGGTCGGCCCGTCCAATCTGAACACTCTCATCGAGTCGTTTCCCGAGTACTGGAAGCCGATGATCATGCTGTGGCACAAGCGAGTTGGCGAGGACCCGGACTTCCTGTGGTCCCGGTCGCCGCTGTCGCGGGTGGATGCGATCCGGATTCCGATCCTGATCGGTCAGGGCGAGAACGATCCGCGGGTGAAGCGGGCGGAGTCCGAGCAGATCGTGGCGGCAATGGAGGAACGCGGCCTCGACTACGAGTATGCGATGTACGAGAACGAGGGCCACGGTTTCGTCAAACCCGAGAACCGCCTTGATTTCTACCACCGGGCCGACCGATTCCTGGCCAAACATCTCGGCGGTCGCGCCGAGTGAGTGCCGCCTGGTAGGGAGTGTGCGGCCGTCCCTCGACGCTACGACGAGCTTGTCGGGAAACTGTCCCTGCCAATCCCGGTAATGACAGGGACTGGCTGGCGGCCCAATCGGCGGAATCGGCGACGGATGGCGGGCGGTTGTTGGGTCTATCGACAACAAACCCCTGTTGAGAGGACTGTCCAATGGCGATCATCCGTTTTCACGAGACGACCACCGCAACACCCGAACAGTTCATCGCCGGGCTCACCGATTTCGGGCCCGGTCGATCGAAGCTCTTCAAGAACAGCGCCGATGGCTACCTGAAGGTGCACAGCCTGGGGCTCCATGAGGCTGACGTAACGGAGGGCTCGGGCGGTATCTGGGAACGTCTGCATTACGACTGGTCGCATCCGCAGTACGTGAAGCTCACCACCATCGACTCCAATCTGTTCGGTGGCGCTTCGGGTCATACCTACACGCTGACACCACAACCTGACGGCACGACTCAGATCGACGCTGTGCTCGTGCGCGAGGGCAAGAATCTCAGAGGACGAATTGTCGCGGGAGTTCTCGGCACGGTGGGAAAGCGCTCGCTGGCCAAGGCGTTCAGTAGCAGCGTCAAGGCGATCGAGGCTCGCGCGGCCGTCCAGAGCTGAGCGGCGATCCGTATCGCCGTCGCGGTAGTCATTGCGCGAGGCCAGGGCGTCGTCGCTTTCCTTGCACCGACAACGCCCGTCATGGTGGCAGCATCATGAGTTGGGGATGACGCTCTGGACACCGAACCACCCCGAGATCGGGATCCGACTGAAGGGGCAGCAGGATGATGGCAACGATGCGGTCTGTCGTCGCCGAGACGGTCGGCGAACCGTCCGAGGTGCTGCGTCTACAGGCCCGCCCAATTCCGAAGCCCGGTCCCGGCCAAGTTCGGATCCGGGTGGCCGCGGTGCCTGTCGAGGCCAGCGATCTGCACACGATCCGCGGCCGATACGGATTCACCCCGGAGTTCCCGGCGGTACCCGGCATCGAATCTGTCGGTGAGATCGACGAAATCGGCAGCGACACAGAAGGTCTGACCGTCGGGCAACGTGTCGTGACGATCGGGGTCACCGGCACGTGGCAGGAGTACATCGTTGCCGATGCCGAGCGGGTGTTGCCAATTCCCGCGAGCCTGAGCACGTCCACGGCCGCGCAGCTTCTCAGCAATCCGCTCACCGCCGTGATCTTGACCAGTGACGTGCTCGACGTCCGGCCGGGTGAATGGCTGCTGCAGACGGCGGCCGGATCAACCGTTGGTCAGTTGGTCATCCAACTCGGGACACACGTCGGCTTCAAGACCCTCAATGTGGTGCGGCGTCGATCCGCCGTCGAGGACATTCTCGCGTTGGGTGGCACCGCGGTGATCTGCACCGAGGACGAGGACCTGCGTGAGCGCGTGGCCGACATAGCGGGCGAGGGTGGGGTGTCCAAAGCGATCGACTGTGTCAGCGGTCAGGTGGGTGCGGACGTGTCGCGGGCTCTGGCACCGCACGGCGAGCTGGTCGTCTACGGTGCACTGTCCACGCACCGCCAGACCGACCCCGCCAAACTCACCATCCCGATTTTCGCGCGTTCACTGATTTACGAAACCAAGTCCGTTCGGGGGTTCTGGCTGTTCCGCTGGTTCGCCGAGACCCCGAAAGACCGGATGGCCGCGACGATCGACCGGACGGTCCAACTCGCCGCCGGCGGGGCCCTGCGGGTTCCGGAGGGCCAGCCGATTCCGGTCGAAAAGTTCAGCGATGCTGTCCATCTGGCCGAAGCTCCCGAGCACGGAGGCAAGCCGTTGCTGGTGTTCGAGCCGTAGCGCAGATCCGGCGGGCAAACATGCTCCCGTTGACGACGCGCCAACTGCACTGCACCGTAACGTGATTCGATGAGGGTCGGGTTATCTCAGTGCTCGAACCACATCTATGCCGCACGTGCGAACAGATAATGCCGCGCCCGGTGAGCGCCGTTCTGGTCCATCACGGGCTCATCCCCGCTGGACAGCAACGTCCAGCCGTCGCTGAAACGTCGTTGCACCTCATCGAACCCGATGCCGGGTACGCCTATCGACGCTCCCGGGATGAACGCCACAATCAGCAGTTGTGTACCGGGGGCGGCTACCGCGCTGACTTCCCGGACGTAGGCATCGCGGTCGGCGGCGTTCATGCCGTGCAGGCATCCGCTGTCGATGATCAGCTGGAACCCCGTCCCGAAGCCTGATGAACTCAGTTGTGTCACATCGGCTTTGACGAAACACGCGGGCAGGCCCTCAGCCTTGGCCCGAGCCTTCTTCAGCGGTTTGGCCACATAGTCCACACCGGTGACCCGCCAACCGTGTCGGGCCAGGTACACCGCGTTGTCCCCGGTCCCGCAGCCCAGATCGAGCGCGGTCCCGGGGGGCAACGATGTTCTCTCGACCAGATCGGTCAGGCTGTGCGCCAACGGGTGGCCGTCCCAGGGCGTGACCCCGAGCCGGTAGAGCCACCGGAACACCCGTTGGCGCGAGCTCATGGCGTCACAGCGCCCCCAGGTCAGAGGACAGCCAGTGCTCGGGCTTGAAGAACACCGCGACGCTCTCACCGTGCTCACTGCGGGCGAACTCCAGATACGGCTCCACCTTCTCGGGAGCCAGGTAGCGCTTGGTCATCTCGACGAGCTGCTCGTCGGTGCCCGGTTCGATGCGGGAGACCGCACCGTCGACGGCGACGTAACGCACCGTCGGTTCCAGCCGCTCGACCATCAGCGTCGCGTGCCCAGCCGCCTCGATCAGCCGGTGCTTGCGTGATCCCACCCCGGTCAGGACCCACGGCTCCCCACCAGGGCTGTACTGGTACCAGATCGGGACGGTCAGCGGACCACGCTTGTCGCCCGCGTACACCGAGAGGGCGGCGATGTGCGGCTCGGCCAGAAACTGTTCGCGTTCTTCTTTGGAAAGGGCCATAAAACTCAGGCTAGCGCCGTGCCACGACACGCGTCGGCGTCGTAGAGTCGGCATTCATGCGCTTCGGACTCTTCATCCCGCAGGGCTGGCGCCTTGACCTCGTCGACATTCCCATCGAAAGCCAGTGGCAGGTGATGCGTGACCTGGCGACCTACGCCGACGCAGGCACCTGGGACTCGCTGTGGGTCTATGACCACTTCCACACCGTTCCGGTGCCGACCGACGAGGCCACCCACGAGGCGTGGTCGCTGATGGCGGCGTATGCCGCGACGACGTCGCGGATCAAGCTCGGCCAGATGTGTACCGCGATGAGCTACCGCAATCCGGTCTACCTGGCCAAGATCGCCGCCACCACCGACATCATCTCGGGCGGCCGGGTGCAGATGGGTATCGGCGGCGGTTGGTACGAACACGAATGGCGGGCCTACGGCTACGGTTTCCCGTCGGCCGGGGTGCGGCTGGGCCGGCTCGACGAGGGCGTCCAGATCATGCGTGATGCATGGCGTGACGGGCGGGTCAGCTTCGAGGGCAGGCACTACCAGGTCGACGGTGCGATCGTCGCTCCGAAGCCTTTGCAGGACAGTGGCATCCCGTTGTGGATCGCCGGCGGCGGCGAAAAGGTGACGCTGCGTATCGCCGCCAAGTATGCGCAGTACACCAACTTCACCTCTGAGCCGGCGGGCTTTGCCCACAAGTCACAGGTGTTGGCTGACCATTGCCGCGACGTGGGAACCGACTACGGCGCGATCGTGCGATCGGCCAACTTCAACGCCGTCATCGGCGACTCCGAAGCCGACGTCGCCGAGCGGGTCGCGCGGTTGCGGGCGCGGCAGGTGCCGGTGGCCGGTGAGGCGACCGTCGATGCCATGCTCGCCAACGTCACCGCCCCCGAATCGGCAAGCGGTACACCCGAACAGGTCATCGAGAAGCTGCAGCGCATGCGCGACCTCGGGTGTGAGTACGCGATTCTGTACTTCCCGGAGGCGGCCTACGACCGGTCCGGTATCGAACTGTTCGAGCAGAAGGTCATCCCCGCGCTCAGCTAGGCGTACGGACCACGGACGCCGCCCGCGCGCAAAGGCCGTCAAACGTACATCGGGTAACCGGTAGGTGACCAGAGGCGGTATTCCAGGTGAAACATGTGCGGTGGCTTTGAATCGCGAGCTGCTCCATGATCCCCTCGTGACGTTGATATCACGGGAGTTCGGGAGCGGGAGCATCTCTGCCTCGACAGTCGGGGCCGATACGGCCGCGGTGTGCAATCCCTTGCCGCGCGTGGTTTCCCGCGCGGCCGCCCCGGTTGCCTGTTCCAGGCCCGCGCACAGCGCTGACGTTGCACAATCGCGGCTGTTCGAGGACATTCTGGTCGGCGAAATCGCCGAGCTGCGAGACCATCTCGCGGCCGCCGAACTCCGGTGGCGACGCCTTCGGGAACGCAGTCGGGTGGCCGACGCGCCCGTGCCGGAAGCGCTGGTCCGGATGCACGCGCGCATCGCCGAGGCGGAGCGTCTGCTGGTCCAACTGCGGAGCCGGTTCGGCTACGACGGGGATTCACTCCGGGTGATTTAATCTCCCGGGCTGATCGGGGGATTGACGTCGGCGCCGATCACGACGACGTCGCGCTCCACACCGGGCGCGACGAGCTGGCCGGCCAGGTACAGCCTGGAGACCGGCTTTCGTGCCTGCCGCTCCACGAACAGCGGGACGAAGTCACGTATCCGGCTCGTGGCGAACCGCCCATAAGCCAGCATGATGGCCGCGTGAATCGTCGCCGCCGTCACCTCGGGAAATTCCGAGGTCAGTCGGCGCTCCATCTCGGTTAATGCCGCCTGCTCGCTGACTTCGATCATCGATATGGATGATGAGTCAGCGATCAGCCCGGCGTCAACAGTTGCCTGTGCCACCTCTGATAACTCGCGCGACGAGCGGTATCAGCACACGGCGCTGACCGGCGCCGTCGCCTCAGTCGGGCACCGCCGACACCTGGTAGTGCACGATTCGCCAGCCCACGTCGCCCTGGGTGACCAGGATGCTGAGGTTAAGGGGGACGACCGTCCCGTCAGGGCGGGTGAAATCCGCACGTAGATAACCGAGTATCACGTTGTCGGCGGGCCGACGGGTTTCATTGATCCGGTAGTCGACGGTCAGCCCCACCGGCTGGGAGTCGTAGTAATCGAACACCCCTTGCGGACCGACGGTGTAGGGGTGCAGGCCCTGGAAGATCGCGTCGTCGGTGAACACCTCGGCCACCCGCTGGGGCTCCTGGTCGGCGATGCCGGCCTGCCACACGTCGAGGACGTCTCGGAGAATCCGCCCGGTGTTCTCAATGCCCGGCACTTTGACCTCCGTCGACGTGCAGGATCTCACCGGTGACGAACCCGGCCCGCTCCAAGTACAGCACCGCGTCGACCACATCGTCGATGTCGCCCATGTGGCCGACCGGATGCAGCGCCGAGAGGAATTCGTGGGTCTCGGGCGAGTGCATCGGGGTGCGGATGATGCCCAGTGCGACGGCGTTGGACCGGATGCCCCGCGACGCGTACTCGACTGCCAGCGCCTTGGTTGCGGCGTTCAGCCCGCCCTTGGTCAGGGACGCCAGCACCGAGGGCACCTGGGAGTTGGCGTGGTCGACGAGGCTCGTGGAGATGGTGACCACGTGTCCGCCTTCGCCGTGGGATTCGATCGCGGCGATTCCGGCGCGGGTCAGTTCGAAGAAGCCGCGCTGATTGACTCCGGTGACGGCGTCGTAGTCCTCGTCGGTGTAGTCGGTGAAGGGCTTGGCGATGAAGATGCCGGCGTTGTTCACGACGGTGTCGACCCGGCCGAAGCGCTCGACGGCCGCGTCGATCACCTGCTTGCCTACGCCCGGTCGGCCGATGTCGCCCGGCACGGTCAGCACCATCGGGTCGTCGCTCTCACCGATGTTGCGGGAGTTGGCGACGACGGCGTAGCCCAGCTTGCGGTAGCCCGCCACCAGGGCTTCGCCGATGCCCTGGGAGGCGCCGGTGATGACTGCGACGTGTGGTGTGGTGCTCATGACGGTGGTCTCCTTGTCTTGGAACTGGTCGGACGCACACCTCAACGCATTCGCCGGGCCGGTGATGTCCGGCCGATGTGACGGGATAGCTCGTTGCTGCGAGGTTCCGCCTAATAGGCTCGTTCAGTGGAACTGCGCCAGTTGCGGTACTTCGTGACCGTCGCCGAGGAGCTGAATTTCGGGCGCGCGGCAGAGCGCCTGCGGATCGCGGGCCCGTCGCTGTCCCAGCAGATCAAAGCGCTGGAACGCGACCTCAAGGTGCAGCTGTTCGACCGTGACCGGCGCTCGGTGGCACTCACTGCGGCCGGGAGCGCACTGCTGCCCGGCGCTCGGGCCTTGATTCAGCAGGCCGACGAATTGCGCAGGAGCGCAGCGGGGATGGCGACGAAGGAACCGGTGCGGGTCGGGTACGTGAACTGGTGTCCGGGTGATCTGGCGGAGCGCGCGGCCGGACTGGCGCAGCTGCGGGTGGACACCTGGGTGATGCCGTCGCACACCCAGGCGGCCCGCGTCGCCGACGGCAGCCTGGACCTCGCGATCTGCTGGGTGCAGACCCCCGACCTCGATGCGTTGGGACTCGACGCCCGCCTGATGGGCGTCGACCGGTTGTACGCCTTGTCCGCGGGGCCGGACGATACGCCGGTGAAAGCCGCCGACGTCCTGGTGCTGGTGGATGCCGACGCCGCCAGCTGGTCCTCGTGGAACCGGTACGGCGAGCAGTTCGCGGGCGACACCGGGGCGCGCGTCATGCGCACCGACGACGGCGGCGTGACCGGGCCGACCTTCTTCGAGCACGTCCGGGAATTGCGGCGGCCGGTGCTCAACAACCCCAAGGGGCAGGACGCGCCGTTGCCGAAGGACCTGGTCCGGCGTCCGGTGCTGGGGCCGGTCCCGCTGTGGACCTGGTCATTGGTCTGGCGCCGCGACGAGGACAGTCCGGCTGTGCGCGCCGTGATCGACGCGTTCACCCGCGGTGTCGGGGACCTCGGTATCGGTGACACCGGAGCGTGGTTGCCCGCTGACGACCCGTATCGAGATCGCGGCGAAGGCGGCGAGTAACACCACGACCGCCCCGGCCGCCAAGGCGGTCCGAAACCCGTTGTGCACGAACGGTGACACCGCGACCGGTCCGATGATCTGGCCGACGGAGTAGCCGGCGGTCAGCAGCGCGACAGCTCCCGGGAACTGCAGCAGCCGGCCGGCGGCCAGTGCCAGCGTGCTGATCCCGATGAACGTACCGCCGAACAGGACCGCGCCGATGAGCGCCGCAAGGCCGTTTCCGATGCACGCCAGGCCGATTCCGCCTGCCTGCAACAGCAGTGCCCCGGTGAGTAGAACGGGGTGGGAGTAGCGGGAGCTCAGCCGTGCCCACACCGCGGCGGAGGGGATTGCCGCCAGTCCGACGACGAGCCACGCCCCGGTGCCCAGCCGGCCCGGCGAGTTCTGCGCGATGGCGGCCACCAGAAAGGTGCCCGCGATGATGTACCCGATGCCCTCGAGGGTGTAACTGCCGAACAGTAGGGCGAACGGGCGGCGCGTGGTATTCCGCTTGCCGACAGTATCTTTCGATGCCTCGGCCGGCGGGGCCGGGCGCAGGCCCCACGCGGCGGCACCCAACACCGCGGTGAGTCCGGCGGCCAGCCACCACGCCGCCTTCCACCCGTTCTGCGCCGGCAGACCGAACACCAGCGCGGCCGACAAGGCGATGCCGACGCCGACACCACCGAATGCCCAGCCGGGAAGGTGCGGCGGATGACCGTGCAGATGATCCAGCACCGTATTGATGGCGATGACGAACACCAGGGCGCTGGCCACCCCGGCCACCACGCGGAGAGCCATCCAACCGAAGGCATTGCCGGTCAACGACATTGCCGCCAGGCTGACCACCAGCACAACGAGCGACACTCGGCATGCGGTGATCGAACGGGAGAGCCGCGGCGAGCCCGCGCCGGCGACGGCGCCGAGGAGGTACCCGACATAGTTGGCGGTGGCAAGATGGCCCGCCGCTGAGGTGCTGAGCCCGGCATGCGCCGTCATCAGCGGCAGGATCGGGGTGTATGCGAAACGCCCGATCCCCATCGCGGCAGCCAGGATCGCGGCGGTGCGCGCGACGTGCATCCAGGGGTGATTGCGCATCGGTCCATGGTGTGCGGCGCAGGTCAGACCTGCCACGACCGAATGGCTCGTAGCTGTGAGGTGCTTCCTCCCAGTCGTTTCTGACCCGATGTCCTCCGTGCGCGTTACGCTCCGGGTGACCCTGGGAGTCACTCATGACTGATGCATTTGTGCTCGGCGGTGTTCGCACACCGTTCGCCCGGTACGGCAGCTCGCTGTCGCACATCCGCGCCGACGATCTTCTCGGAATGACCATGAAGGGCGCGTGCGAACGCGTCGGCGTACCGATGGACCAGGTCGAGGACATCGTTGCCGGCTGCGTCAACCCCGCGCACGAGGGCATGGGCGACGTCGGCCGGTGGGCCGCCTTGGCCGCGGGCTTCCCGGACAGCGTCGCCGGGGCGACCATCAACCGGTTCTGCGCCTCGTCGCTGAGCGCCACGATCAATGTGGCGCACGCGATCCGAGCCGGTGACCTGGGTGTCGGGATCGCATGCGGCGTCGAGTCCATGTCACGTTCGGGCTGGGCCTACATGAAGGGCGACGCACCGTTCTCGCCCCGCGGGCCGGTGATCCTGCTCGACACCATGTGGGCGGGTGCCGGCGGTCCGCCCAACCCGGCGCTGCTGGCCCGCAACGCCTACATCGGCATGATCGAGACCGCGCAGAACGTGGCCGACCGTTACGGACTCACCCGTGAGGAGATCGACGCCTTCGCGCTGCGCAGCCAGCAGCACGCCAAGGCGGCGAGGGACTCAGGCCGGCTGGCCAAGGAGATCATGCCGGTCGAGATCGCCGCGACGAAGAAGACGCCGGGGCGGACATTCGAGCACGACGAGTTCATCCGCGACGACACCACCGCCGAGCAGCTGGCCAAGCTGCCGCCGCAGCCCGGGACCAAGCAGATGACGGCAGCCAACTCGACGCCGCTGACCGACGGCGCCAGCGCCGTGCTGTTGGCGTCGGGCGAACGCGCGGCCGAACTGGGGGTCCGGCCGCTGGCCCGGGTGGTGTCGTCAGCCGTGTACGGCATTGACCCGCTGGTAATGGGCCTCGCCCCGGCCTGGGCGATACCGCTGGCCATCAAGCGGGCCGGGTTGACGCCCGAGCAGATCGACGTGTGGGAGGTCCACGAGGCGTTCAGCGCGCAGGCACTCGGCGTGTTGCGTGAACTGCCCAACCAGCTCGGCGGGTTCACCGTCCCGGACGAGAAGCTCACTCCGAACGGGGGCGCCGTCGCGATCGGGCATCCATTCGGTGCCACCGGCACGCGGTATGTGCTCACGCTCGCCACCGAACTGCGCGAGCGCAACGCCCGCTACGGCGTCGTCGGCGTGTGCGTCGGGTCGGGGCAGGGCGTCGCCGTTGTCCTCGAGAACCCCGCCGCCGGCTGACATCTGACCGTCCGATGCGGCCGCTCTATCTGTGAGAGACCTTCGAAAATGCTGTGTCGAACGGATTTTCGTTGGAAGGCAGCGAGTTGGGCCGACGTTGGCGGATACTCAGGTCGTCTCCCTGCCGAGGCTCGCTGGAGGCGGATATGACCTACATGGGAAAGCCCTACTACCCGGAGTGGCTGGACAACCTGGCCGAGGACGTCACGCTGGAGGCCGCCGCGATGGACGGCACCGCTCACGGTGCCGAGTCGGTGCGGGCCATCGTGGATGCCGCGCGAAGGCACTACGACGACCAGCAATTCGCCCACGCCGGTCCGTGCGGGGAAGACAGATTCATCGAGGACTACTCCAGCAGTGTCCGGGGCGTGCCCACCTACGTGATCGTGCAGGTCACATTCAATGCGGCCGGGCAGACACAACACATCGTGGTGAATCACCGGCCGCGTAGCGCGCTGCTGGGCTTCTCCCGACTGATGCTCGAACATTTCGCAGGAACTCCGCTGGCCAAACATTGGGAAGGCACCCCGTAGAACATGGCTGAACGCTTGTATCTGGTCACGGGCGCAGGTGGCGGCACCGGCGGCGTGAGCCGGCAGGTGATCGAGCTTCTACGCCAACGCGGGCACCGGGTCCGCGCGGTGGTCCATCACGATGACGCCCGTGCCGACCCGCTACGCGATATGGGGGCTGAAGTCGTGGTCGGTGACCTGACCGACCCGCAGAACGTCGCCGAAGCGATGGCCGGTGCCGACCGGATGTTCTTCTCGATGGGTGTGTCCCCGGACTACCTGCAGGCCACGGTCATCGTCTGCGATGCCGCACTGGAATACGGCCGCCTGGAGGTGGTCGTGAACATGTCGCAGATGACCGTTTCCCAGATGACGGCGACCAGTGTCGGGGAGTCTCGTCAACATCGATTGCACTACCTCGCCGAGCACGTCTTGAACTGGTCGGGCGTACCGGTGGTGCACATCAGACCGACAGCCTTTCTGGACAACCCGCTCTTCACCTCGTTCGCGGCGCCTTCGCTTCGTGACCGAAACCTGTTGGCCCTCCCGCTCGGAACCGGTCGAACCTCACCGATCGCCAGCAACGATGTGGCACGAGTGGTTGCCGCCGTGCTTCTCGATCCTGATCACCGCATCGGCGACGTGTACGAGTTGACCGGCCCGGTAAGCCTTAATATCGACGGGCTGGCCGCCGAATACACGCTCGGGCTGGGAAGGCCGATACACGGTTCCGACATAGCGTACGAAACATGGATGGAAACCGTCATCAAGCCGTTGGGCTTGCCCGCACACCTCGAACAGCACTTGGCCACAATGGCGCAACTGCACCGAGCCGGGCGCTACGACCGGGCCACCGACGAGGTCGAACGGATCACCGGGCAACCCGCGACCACCGTTGGCCAGTTTGTCGCCCAGCGCCCCGAGCTGTTCTCGTGAGTGTCAAGTGAAGTGGATATCGCTCAGATCGATAGCGACCATGAGCTCATCGGGCATGAGCTGTCCGGCCGAATCGCACCGGTACGCACGACGTTTCGTCGGAACCTTGATGCCGTCCACGTCGGCGAGGTCGTCGACGTACTGGACGGCCGAGAATCCGCCGGCCACGTCGACCCGGTAGTCGTGCCGCCTGATGAGCCGGTGGTCGTCGAAGTAGAACTCCTGCACCGGACTGTGGGTGGCGATGTGAGGTGGAAAGGAGACGCGCAGACCACGCCACGTCTCGCCGTCGTGCTCGACGGGTGCGATCTCGTCGACCGTGATGCCGGGCAAGCTCAGCAGGAACGGTGTGGTCAGATAAGTCCGCAGTGCGTAGCCGTTGAAGTAGGCGCGCTGCAGTGGATTCCACGGAGTTTCGAGTTCGTGGCCGGCGAATGAGTCTCGCGGACTGGGCAACTCGGCCACTATGCGGCCGTCCAGCTTCTCGATGGCGACGCGATCGGCGGTGAAGTCGGTCTTCTGGTCGGGTGCACCGAACGGCTGGACCGAGGCCCACTGGCGATCCAGGGCGACGGTCATTCGGCGCGGAGTGTCGTCCTGGGGCTGGCCTTTGAGCGTCCAGAGTTTGCCTCCGGTCACGATCGTCGCCTCCACCCGGGAAAACTCGTTCCAGCGGGTCAGGCCACCATGGGCGTCGAGAACTTCGGCAAGCAGATCGGTCATCTCAAACCTCGTCACTTCGGTGGGAACAGGGTGATCGCCGCACCCCACAGCGCACCCGGATTGATCCGGTCGGGGTGCCGGGCCAGCATCCCGGCGTAGAAATCGTGTGCGCCGGTAGATGATTCGACCAAATTGCGCGCATCGGTGAGGTAGCGACGGGTGGCGTCGATCTGAGACGGGTCGTCTGGCGCGTCGGGATTCTTGTGGCCGGCTATCACCGTCGTCGGCCGCAGAGCCTCGGCAATGTCCAGTGCCGCGAGCCATTGGTCAACGCCCTTCACGCCGCCCGACTCCGTGAGATACAGATGCACACCGTTGTAGACCACGTCGCCGGCGACAAGGAGCCCGGCGCTCGGCACGTGCAGCATGGTGGTGGCGTCGGTGTCGGTGTGCCCGACCTCGACGGGACGTAGTTGCTCGCCTTCGAGTTCGAACCCGGCTTCGTCGACGATGCCGACCTCGACATCTCCGGTCGGCAGCTCACCGGGAAACACCTTGTCCCAGAAGCCGGTCCGGAACTCCGGCGAGTTCTGCGCGGCCATGTGCGCTGCTGTGCCCGCCGTGGCATAGACCGCTAGGCCCGGACACCGCCTCAGCAGCGGGATTGCGCCGAACCAGTGGTCGCCGTGCCCGTGCGTGATGTAGATCCCGGTCAGTCGTCGGCCGGACGCCTCGACCCAGTCGCCGACCTCGGCCGCCTGCGCGGTGGTCAGGGGCGGATCGACGAGCACAGCGTCCCGGGAACCTGTGATCAGCGTCGACGAGATCGGCGACCACATCCGCCGGCTGCCGTCGGGCAGTGGGCCGCGGCCCGACTGCGGAATCTGGCCGGTGACAAAAACCCGGTGCGTCAGCGCGCTCATCATGCCTCCTTGAGGAAATGTGTTGACGGGATCGCCCCGGCGAGGCGGTCACGGATCTCGGCGGAGAACCGCAGTACGGCGCCCAGCGGCCGGTGGTGGATCGCGGCGGCGACGATGCGTCCCTCGGCATCACGTTCCAGGATCGTGATACCCCGGATCGCCATCCCACCGAAAGCCGTTGCCCGCCATTGGACGTAGCTGGTGGGGCCATTTGTGGTCTCGGCCGTGAACTCCAGCGTCTCGTAGATCGAGCTCGCGACGCCGAGCACGGTCGCGACGGCTTCCCGACCGGCGACAGGTTCGACGAGGGTCGTGGCGTCGAGCACCACGTCATCGGCGAAGGTGTCGGCGAAGCTCGCCCGCGACTGCTCGGCGAACGCCTGACGCCAGCCCGCGGCAGTCGCACCACCGGCGATCTCGTCGGCGAACGCCACGATGGCGGCTGCGACCTGGTCGGCGAACTCGACATGAACCCAGTGCCCGCCGCCGTCGATCACCCGTTCACGGGCCTGCGGGAAGCGCGGGGTGATCGTCGCGACGAGGTCGGCGGTGACGAAGGTGTCCTCGCTGCCCCGGATCACCAGTACGGGTCCGGTGTAATCACTGATCGACGATGCGTCCGGCACGCCGTCATTCCAGACGTCCACATAACGGCTCACCACATCCGGTCGTGCCGACTCTCCGGCGCGGGTCAATCGGTCGAGCTGGTCGTCCGTAAGGGCCGGGGACAGGTTGGACCGGGCCGCGCGCTGTGCGGCGGGATCGCCGCCCAACGCCCGGAACGGCGCAAGGGCGTCGGCGGGAAGCCGGGTGCCGCCCAACGGGACCGGCGTGAGCAAGACCAGCCCGGTGACCTTCCCGGCGTGACCGGCGGCGACCAGTTCGGCAACCTGGGTGCCCAGGCTCTGCCCGACAACGATGACATCTGAGTCGACGCCGTCGAGGAGCTGGCCGGCCTCGGCAGCCAGCGCTCGCAAGGTCAGCTCCGGGTCGGCGGCACGAGCGCCGAAGCCCGGCAGCTGATAACGGATGACGTGCACGTCGTCGGGTAGTGCGGACACGAGGTCGTCCCAGACCTTGACGTCATCGAGAAAGCCGTGGACGAGAAGCACGGTGCTCATTTCGCGGCCGCCTTCGTCGCGCCGGACGGTGACCATGCGGCGGTGTCGATGGGTGAGAAGTCAGTTGCCTTGCCGTCCAACCGCTCGGCGCGCTGGACCGCCAACGTTTCGGCAAGGCCCTCTGGCAACGGGGTGGTGAAGATGTTGTCGACCATCGTGTACTCGCCCGCCAGGCGGCCGAATGCGTTGAGCGCGCCGACGTCGATGCGCCCGCGCGACAGGTACAGGTCGTCGCGCACGTGGATGCGCGTCACCCGGCCCCACACCACGTGGTCGGGCAGCGGCGGCATCGGGATGATGCGGTCCACGACGCACTCGAACGAGATCGGTGAGTCCGCGATGCGAGGCGCCGAGATGGTCTCCGATGGCGCCTTGGTCAGCCCCAGCGCATCGAATTCGTCTACCCCGGAGTCGAATTCGAAAGCGGATCGGTGTACGGCGTCGGCCTGAGCGATTGTGGCGACATTGACCACGAACTCGCCGGTGTCACGGATGTTGACGAAGGTGTCCTTGAGCGTGACGCCATCAGAGCGCGGCTGCAGCGAGATGGACAGGATCGGGGGCATCCGGCCGACGACGGTGAAGAACGAGACCGGCGCGATGTTGCCCACGCCCTCGGCCGAACTGGTGCTGACCCAGGCGATCGCACGGGGCAGGATGCTGCCGATGAGAAGCTTGTAGCTGGATGTGGGATCGAGGTCGTCCGCATCGATGATCATTTCAGGATTCCTTTCAGGACAGCAGGGCTACGGCGCTGTACCAGACCGGGCCGACATTGAGCCGGTCCGGGTAGAGCCGGGTCATGTAGTCGAAAAATTCGTGAGGACCGGGCTTTCCGGCGATCAGCCGCTGAGCGTCGAGCAGATAGTCGCGGGTCTCGGCGAGGATTGCCGGATCATCGGGGAGATCCTTGTTCTTGTGCCCGGCCACCACGGCGCGAGGCTGTAATGCCGAGATCGTGTTGAGCGCCTGCAGCCAGGACTTGATCCCGCCGTGGTCACTTTCCAGCAGGTACTGGTGCACGCCGTTGTAGGCGACGTCGCCGGCCACCACCAGCCCGATCGAGGGCACGTACAGCACCGTGGTGTCGTCGGTGTCGGTGTGTCCGACCTCGATGGGCACCAGGTGCTCGCCCTCCAACAACAGCCCGTCGTTCGGAACAGGTTGGTAGACAACCGGGCTTGGCGGGATCTGGCCAGGGAAGTCGACGTCCCACATCTGGGCACGGCCTTCGACGGCCTGCTCGTGCATCTTCGCGATGGTGCCCTCGGTGGCGTAGGCGACCGCGTCCGGGAACTGCCGCAGGAGCACGTCGGTGCCGAACCAGTGATCGCCATGACCGTGGGTGGCGTAGACGTATTTCAGTGTCCTGCCGGATTTCTCGACCCACTCGGCGGTACGACGTATCTGATCGTGAGTAAATGGCGGGTCTACGAGCACGGCATCGTGCTCACCCATGACGAGGGTGGAGGCCACCGGCGAGGACACGATGGGGCTGCCGTCGGGCAGTCGCTGTTCGCGATGGCGAGGCAGGCCGTCGTGGACCATTACCTCATAGCGCAGTGCGGTCATGATGTTTCCCTTCACAATTCGGATTTGGTGAGGTATTTGGTGAACCAGTCCCGGGCCGCACCCGCGGCCTGGTCGAACTTGCCGAGGTAGGGGTCGAAGTGCCCGCCGGGAATGGTCACGAGTTTCTTCGGCTCCAGTGCCCGCTCGTAGGCGGCCAGCGCCAGGTCGGTGACGGTGATGGTGTCCTGCAGGCCGACGATCATCAGCAGTGGCGTGGGGGATACCCGGTCGATCCAGGTGCCCGGCTCATACATCCGCGCTGCGCGTGACGAGCGGACCGTCATGCTGTTGTGCCATGCGTTCTCCGGCGTCGTCGGCTGGGTGTAGAACGCAATGGCATCGGCGGATCGGTAGGCGGCCGGGATCGCGGGATCGCTACCCACCACCGCCTGCAGCGCCGGCGGCTCGCCGCGGAATTGGGCCCGGTCGTCCTCGATGAACCCGGCTTGCAGATTTGCGACCTGATCGGGCGGCACGCGGCGCAGGCTCTGCTGGTAGCCGCTGATGGTGGGCACCTGCGCGACGACTGCCCGCAATCTGCGATCGGTTGCACCGAGCACGATGGCGTGCCCGCCCGCGTAGCTCGTGCCCCACAGTCCGATCCGTTCCGGGTCGACGTCCGGCCGGCTCTCCAGGAAGGAAATGGCTCGCCGCCAGTCCGCGATCTGCGCCCAAGGGTCGACGTCGAAGCGGGGCGCACCGTCGCTGGCGCCGAAACCTCGGTGGTCATGCACCAGCACCACGAACCCCGCCTCGGCGAAGAAGCGGGCGAACCGCTCCAGGCCGTGCTCCTTCACCCCGGCGAATCCGTGCGCCATGGTGATGCCCGGATGCGGGCCCGGTCCATCCGGCTGGAACAGCCATCCGCGCAGCGTTACAGCGCCTTCGCCGGCGAACTCGATGTCGTGTCGTTCAACCATGGGTCCACCCTGCGACCGACGGAGACCGGGTGGGAACGCCACGTTGATCCTGGTATCGGCGGGGACAGGCTTACGCTCGACAGGTGGCGGCGAAGAACAATGCCCTCGGCGATTACCTTCGGTCGCGGCGCGAGCAGATCCGTCCAGAGGACGTCGGCCTGCTCGGCGGTGCGCGCCGGCGGGTTGCCGGGCTGCGCCGTGAGGAGTTGGCCTTGGTGGCCGGTATCAGTTCCGACTACTACCTGCGGCTCGAGCAGGGCCGTGACAAGAATCCGTCCGCGCAGGTGCTCGAAGCGCTCGCGCGGGCGCTGCAATTGGACATCAAGGGCACCGAGTATCTCCACCAGCTCGCCGGGCAGACCGGAACTCATTGGGAGCAAGGTGATCTGGAGAAAGCCGTCGACGGGCTGGACGAGCTGATCGATCAGTTCCCGATGCCGGCGATCGTCGCGAACAGGTATCAGGATGTACTGGCGGCAAATCCGGTTGCCAGAGCCCTCGCGCCGGCGTTCCGGCCCGGAGAGAATTTCTTGAGATGGCGGCTGCTCGAGCCGGCTGCGCGCGACTTCTTCGTGGATTGGGATGGGGCAACCGACATCGCGGTCAGTGGGTTACGCGAGGTCGCGGGCAGCTATCCCGACGACCCGCGGCTGCGTCAGATGATCGACGAACTGTCATCTGTCAGTGAGCGATTCCGTGAGCTGTGGGCGCGCGCCGATGTCGGGTACCGGCCGGGGATCACCCATGTGCGTCATCCGCGGGTGGGTGAGCTGTACCTGCACCGCAATCGCCTGCATGTGCCGCACTCAGGTGGGCAGCACCTGATCATCTTCCGGGCGGACCCCGGGAGCGACTCGGCGCGGGCACTCGACGAGCTCCGCTCGGGATAGTCGCTCAACCTGCCCCTGCCGCTCCCAGGATTGGCGGGGTGTCCCCAGCCGGTTCACGGTCGCGCCACGGTGGAGAAGTCCATCGAACCGGCGCAACGGAGGAACCGACATGGGAACCACTTTGGGATCTACCCGGATTCGGCACACGGATTTCCTGTTCCAGCACCACGAGGAGTTCGCTGCCGGCACCGCCGCCTTCCTCGATGCGGCGTAACCGAAACTCACCCCGCCCGACCATCAAAGGAGCTGACCAGAAATGAAACTGCTCGACGAAGTCATCGCCGCCCACGGGGGATTGGATCGCTGGAAGGAGATCGACTCCATCCGCATTCACCAGATCATCGGAGGCGGCCTGTGGAAGCTCAAGGGTGTCGACGGCATCCTCGACGACTCGATCGTCGAGATCCGCCCCAAAGAGCAACATGCCTGGCACAGCCCGCTGCCACGCCCGGGTTTCCGCTCGTCGTACAGCCCACAGCAGGTGCTGATCGAAACCGAGGAGGAGTCGCCGAGGGTCGTAGAGACCCTGACGTCGCCTCGCGAATCTCTCGCCGGGCACACACTCGAGACACCGTGGACGCACCTTCCACTGGCCTATTTCGCCGGCTATGCGATGTGGACCTACCTGTCCGAGCCGTACTCTCTGACGTTCCCAGGTGTCCACACAGAGGAACTCGGCGAATGGCGCGAGGACGGGGAGACCTGGCGCCGACTGGGTGTGCGTTATCCCGACAGCATCGCCACGCACAGCTCCGATCAAACCCTCTATGTCGATTCGGACGGACTGATCCGCCGCCGCGACTACGACGTGGATATCGCCGGCGATTCACCGGCCGCGCACTACTCCCGTAACCATCTGATGGTCGACGGCATCGTGTTGCCGATGAACCGCATCGTCTATGTCCGCGACGATGCCGGGCAACCGCTGCGCGACATGGTCACCGTGACAATCGACATCAATGACGTCACGGTCACCTGAGATTCACTGCGCCTGATTCACCCGGGCTTCCTCCGGGGCCGCCGTGGATTCGCCGTGAGCGGCCGCCGGAGGTGGCACGATCTGAGGGTATGGAGAAGATCTCGCTCACCGCGATTGCACGTCAGCAGTTGGCCTCAGCCCGCACGGCCAGCAGCGGACGCAGTGCGCACACGGTCTACGGCGGCCATGAACACCAGCTGCGCCAGACCCTGATCGCGCTGACCGAGGGAAACGGACTCGACGAGCATGAGAGCCCGGGCGAAGCCACGCTGCAGGTGATCGAGGGCAGGGTGAAGCTGGCCAACTCCGAGGCCAGCTGGGAAGGTTCGCCCGGCGATCACATCGTTATCCCGCGGACCCGGCACAGCCTGCATGCACTCGAGGATTCGGTGGTGCTGCTGACCGTCGTCAAGGCCATGGGGCCGCACACCTGAGACTGGTGCTGCGTGTCAGCGATGGCTCAGCACATTGACCACGTTGCCCGCCCCGTCGGCGAAGAAGAACCGCCGGACACCCCACTCCTCGTCGCTCAGGCGATGCACGATCTCCAGCCCCGCCTCGACCACGGCCGCATACGTGGAGTCGACATCGTCGACCTCGATCGAAACCGACGGATTCACCGGTGCGGTGGCGTCCTTCGTCATCAGGCTCACCTGATGGCGACGCTCGGCATCGGCCAGGGTGATGATCCAGCCGTGGTTCATCACCTCGGCCAACCCGAGCGTCCGGGTGTACACGGCGGCGGTCGCCTCGGCGTCGGACACCGTGAGCACGGGCATCACCCGCCGCACTGTCATATCGCGGGGCCCAACAGGTCGTCGGCGTCCTTGATGACGTAGCCGTAGCCCTGCTCGGCCAGGAAGCGTTGCCGGTGGGCGGCGTACTCGGCGTCCAACGAATCGCGCGAGACCACGGAGTAGAACACCGCACCGCCGCCGCTGGCCTTGGGTCGCAACAGCCGGCCCAAACGCTGCGCCTCTTCCTGGCGGGAGCCGAAGGTGCCTGAAACCTGAACGGCGACAGACGCTTCCGGCAGGTCGATGGAGAAGTTCGCCACCTTGCTGACCACCAGCGTGGAGATCTCGCCGCGGCGGAACGCGTCGAACAGGGCCTCGCGTTCGGCGTTCTTCGTCGACCCCTGGATCACCGGGGCGTCCAGTTCCTGGCCCAGCTCCTCCAGCTGATCCAGGTAGGCGCCGATCACCAGCGTCGGCTCGCCGGGGTGGCGTTCCAGGATCGAGCGCACCACCGCGATCTTGGTGTGCACTGTCGAGCACAGCTTGTAGCGTTCCTCGGGCTCGGCGGTGGCGTAGAGCATTCGCTCGTTGTCGGTCATCGTCACCCGCACCTCGACGCATTCCGCGGGGGCGATCCAGCCCTGGGCCTCGATGTCCTTCCAGGGTGCGTCGTAGCGCTTGGGCCCGATCAGTGAGAACACGTCACCCTCGCGGCCGTCCTCGCGGATCAGCGTCGCCGTCAGCCCCAGCCGCCGCCGGGACTGCAGATCGGCGGTCATCCGGAATACCGGGGCCGGCAGCAGATGAACCTCGTCGTAGATGATCAGCCCCCAGTCGCGGCTGTCGAACAGCTCCAGATGCTTGTACTCGCCCTTGGTCCGGCGGGTGATCACCTGGTACGTCGCGATGGTGACCGGCCGGATCTCCTTCTTCTCGCCCGAGTACTCGCCGATCTCGTCCTCGGTCAGGGAGGTACGGGCCACCAGTTCGCGCTTCCACTGCCGTCCGGCCACGGTGTTGGTGACCAGGATCAGCGTCGTCGCGCCGGCCTTGGCCATCGCGGCCGCGCCGACCAGGGTTTTACCGGCGCCGCAGGGCAGCACCACCACGCCGGAGCCCCCGGCCCAGAACGAGTCGGTCGCCATCTGCTGGTAGTCGCGCAGTTCCCAGCCGTCCTGGGCCAGTTCGATCGGATGGGCCTCACCGTCGACGTAGCCGGCGAGGTCCTCGGCCGGCCAGCCGATCTTGAGCAGCATCTGCTTGATGTGGCCGCGCTCGCTGTTGTGCACGATCACGGTGTCGTCGTCGATGCGCGCGCCCAGCATGGGGGCGATCTTCTTGTGTCGCAGCACCTCCGTGAGCACCGCGCGATCCAGGCTCACCAGGATCAGGCCGTGCACGGGACTCTTCACCAGCTGCAGACGTCCGTAGCGGCCCATGGTGTCGACGATGTCGACCAGCAGCGGCTGCGGCACCGGGTAACGCGAGAAGCTGACCAGGGCATCGACCACCTGCTCGGCGTCGTGTCCGGCCGCGCGGGCGTTCCACAGCGCCAGTGGGGTGATGCGGTAGGTGTGCACGTGCTCGGGGGCGCGTTCGAGTTCGGCGAACGGCGCGATGGCGGCGCGGGCCGCCCCGGCCTGCTCGTGGTCGACCTCGAGCAGCACCGTTTTGTCGGACTGCACAATCAGCGGGCCGTCAGTCATTTCGTCCATTATTCCGAATGGCTCGGCCCGGCCGCGCGCCGCGCAGCCCGCCGAGACTGAAGTGAGGGACAAGATCGGTGGTGATCATGTCCCTGAGAGCAGTCTCGAGACCTGCTAATCGGTGTCCGCCGAGACCACGGACGTGACGCGATGGATGGCGAACTCGCGGACGCGTCCGGCGGCCGGATCGAACGCGGTCAGCTGGCCGCCGCGCACGTTGATGGGGGAGACCACCCGCTGGGTTGCCACCCCGGCGGGGTCGACGTAGCCGATCAGCACAGAGGTCTGGTTGATCGCGGCGTCCTGCAATTGGGTGATGGCCATCGCCGGGTCCAGGCGCACGCTGGCGAACGGTCCAGAGGCCACCTTGCGCAGCACCGCGACGATCGCGCCGAGGGTCTGGGCGGTCGGCGGGGTGGGCGGGCGGTAGACGCGGCGCCGGGTCGGTGCGACGACGCGCGCGCCACGGGCCCTGATGTCGACGACGGTGCCCGTGGAGTCCTCGGCGGCGGGTGCGAACCCGGCCTCACGCAGCACGGTGAGCACGTCGGCGATCGGTGCCTGCGACACCGCCACCGTCGGGGCCAGCAGTCGCAGCTCGAGGCGGTCGGTGCCCGGCGAGGCGATCGCCTGGGTCAGCAGCGCGGGATCTTCGCACCGCAGGAACGACGTGGCCATCCCGACGCGCAGCTGACCGTGGCGGCGCGCTACGTCGTCGATGAGATACGTCAACCCTTGCGGCACCGGGGTTTTCGAGTGTTTCTCGAACAGGGCGTGCAACTCGCTGGCGGTCCGGCCGGCATCGAGTGCGCGCCGGATGGACGGTTCGCTGATCCGGTAGACCATCGCCGCGCCCGCCGATTCGACGGTGGCGACCTCGGCCAGGTGCTCGGCCAGATCCCGCTCCAGCGGGCCGGGCACGATCACCGTGAGATCGGCCTGCAGCAGGAAATGGTCGAGCGGTTTGGGCAGCACCTTGGCCATCGCGGCCAGCACGTCCTCGTCGGGGTCGCCGGCCAGCAGACCGCGGGCGGGCGTGCTGATCGCGCCGCGACCCACCATGCCCAGCGAATGAGCCTCGGCGAGCAGCCCGCTGACGGTGGCCGGCTGCAGACGCGCGGCCCAGCGGGGCCGTCGCCAGCCCATCGCCCGGGCGGCCTCGGCGCCGTCGACTCCGGTGCCCGGAGCCAGTTCGGCCAGCACGCTCAGCATCAGCCGGCGGTCCAGCGGAGCCGCGGTCGAGTACAGCGAATCCGACAGTGCGGCAAAGGGTTTGTTGTCCGGGCCGCGGCTGCCGATCAGGGCGGGCCGGGCCGGCAGGTCCAGCCACGTCGCGGCCAGCAGGTGCCAGCGCACGGCAGTGGGGGATTCGATGAACCGGTCCGCGGCCACCGTCGGTGCCCAGTAGGGCCCGGTCCCGTCACCCGGATCCGGATCGGGCATCCCCGCCGCGATCAGCCCCCCGCCCGCCGCCAGTTCCAGGAGAAGGCCGAGGCGCGGTTCCTCGACGCCGGTGGTCTTGGCCAACCGCTTGACGTCACGCACCCCGAGCCCGCCGTTGCGCAACTCGGGAACCGGTGTGCTGCCCAGGGTTTCGATGATCAGGTCGATCTCACGCAGCAGGTCGATGGCCGCACCGGCGGCCACCGCGTCCACATCGGCAGGCGTCGTCGACGTCGTCTGGAGTGCTGGCGTGGTCAACTCCACCGGGCCGGGTGCCTCGCCGCGCATCACCTGGCCGACGACCCGGGGCAGGATCACCGTCTCGTCGTCGATCCGGCGCAACAGTCCGGCCTCCACGAGCCGCGGCACCGGCCGGTCGGGCGGGGTGTCGGGTGCCGCGTCGCGGGTGCGGCCCATGGGTGAGCCCTCCAGCAGCCGGGCCAGCAGATCGCTCTGGGCCTCGTCGAGCCCGCCGAGCAGTTCGGCGATCTCGTCGGCGCTGCGCTCAGAGGTCTCCACGGCGGCCTGACCGACGAACCAGGGCAGGCCCGACGCCACCTCGGGCGCCACCCGGACGGCGGCCTCGCCCCACACCAGGGCCCGCTCGCGCAGGTCTTCCAGTGCGGCGGCCACGTCGCCGGAGCCGACGCGCTCACCCAACAGTTCGCTCACCTCGGACACCGGGACCGGGTGGGTGTCGGCGTGCAGGACCAGTAGTGCATCCAGGACGGCCAGCCGCAGGAAGTCCAGGGAATCGGTGGCAGCCTTGACCGACTGACGTGAGGTGGCGCGCGCGGCAAGCGCGGCAATCGTTCCCGGTGGCGGCTGGCTCAGGTCGGGCCGCAATTCCAGCAGGCGGATGAGGCCCTTGTCGTCGAGGTCGGACAGCCAGGCACCCAGCGGGAATCCGGGAGTCTGTGCGGCGGTCATATCCTGACCAGCGTAAAGCAGCCCGCCGGTCTCGCCACCGGATGAGGAGCCTGCCACAATGTGGGGCGTGGCTGACAACAAGAAGAACCAATACATCGACAACGGCTGGCCGGTGCTCTCCGACGGCGATGATCACGCCGTGAGTGAGCTCGCCACCGACCGCACCGGCGCACTGTCGCCGTTCGGCGATGTGACCTTTCCATTGCCGGCCGACGAGCTGCCCTTCATCCAGTCAGCAACTGTCGTCAACAGATAATCGTGGGACTGTCGCACCTCGACGAGTCCGGCGCGGCACACATGGTCGACGTCGCGGCGAAGGGTGTCACCAAACGCACCGCGATAGCCGAGGGCATCGTGCACACCCGAGCGGATGTGGTGGCCCTCATCGCCTCGGGCGGCCTGCCCAAGGGTGACGCCCTGGCCACCGCGCGGGTGGCCGGAATTCTGGCCGCCAAGCGGACCCCCGACCTGATACCGCTGTGCCATCAGTTGGCGCTGACCAGCGTCGACGTGGACTTCGACGTGCGCGACGCCGCGGTGGCCATCACCGCCACCGTGCGCACCACCGACCGCACCGGGGTCGAGATGGAAGCCCTGACCGCGGTGAGCGTCGCCGCACTGACGCTGTACGACATGATCAAAGCTGTCGACCCTGCCGCCCGCATCGACGACATCAAGGTGATGCGCAAAGAAGGCGGTAAAACGGGATTGTGGGAAAGAACTACTCAGTGACGCGTTCGGCCCGGGTCATCATCGCCTCCACCCGTGCCGCGGCAGGTGTGTACGACGACCGGACCGGCCCTCTCATCGTCGGCTGGCTTTCCGATCGAGGCTATGACGTCACCGAGCAGATGGTGGTCGCGGACGGTCACGCCGTCGGCGACGCATTGCGGGCCGCCCTGGCCGAGCGCGTCGACCTGATCATCACCTCTGGCGGTACCGGTATCTCACCGACCGACGCGACGCCGGAATCCACCGCGGCGGTGCTCGACTATCAGATCCCCGGGCTGGCCGATGCCATCCGGCGGGCCGGTGTGCACAAGGTGCCCACCGCGGTCCTGTCGCGCGGCATCTGCGGCGTCGCCGGACGCACCCTGATCATCAACCTGCCCGGCTCGCCGGGCGGGGTCAAAGATGGGCTGGGCGTGCTGGCCGGCGTGCTGGAACATGCCCTGGACCAACTGAGCGGCAAGGACCACCGATGAGCGCCTGCGCGAAGAGGAGAAGGACCTGCCGGTGAGCGCAACCGTCATACGCGTCGAGCTGACCGACACACCGATCTCGCTGACCGAGTACGAGGCGCTGGTTGCCCATGAGGCGGCCGGAGCGGTGGTCGGGTTCTCCGGGGTCGTGCGTGATCACGACGGGGGCCGTTCGGTCACCCGGCTCGACTACTCCGCGCACCCCAATGCCCTGCTGACCTTGCAAGAGGTTGCCGCCGAGGTGGCCGCGCAGGCGGCCGGGGTGCGGGCGATCGCGGTCAGCCACCGCATCGGAACCCTGCACATTGGAGACGCCGCCCTGGTGGCCGCTGTGGCGGCGGACCATCGCAGGGCGGCGTTCGAAACCTGTGCCCGTCTCGTCGACACCGTCAAAGAGCGGTTACCGGTGTGGAAGCACCAGTACTTCTCCGATGGCACCGACGAATGGGTCGGTTCGGCCTGAGCCGGTTGGAACCTCACAAATCCCACTAGTCACGGCTGGGTGAGCGAGTGTCGTTGTGCCCGGCTGTTAGCGACTTTTCAGCGACAAACGCCACACACTTACCGTGGGCACCATTGGTCGCAGAGCCAGTCACTACTGGCATCACTTCAGGCTGCTTCAGCCTCATCTGCAACAGAATTTGGGTTGCCCGGCTATGAGCGACAGAGTCGCTGACAGCCGGGCACTGGACTGATGCGGCTGTTGAGACCCCAGCGCCCGGAAGTGTCACATGTGATCAATCTCAGCGTGACTGCCGAGGTCGCTGGTGCGGAAGTGGCGATTGTCGCTGAAAAGTCGCTAACAGGCGGGCAGATCGGCTAGGCATTCGCCAGCCGATACCGCTGAGGCGGATGTGACTCATGACCGCCGACCGGCGACAGCCGACCTGCGATAGACAGCAGCCGCGAACCGCGGCACTAACGGCACGGTTCGCGGCTGAGTCAGAGTCAGAGTCAGGCGGATGGGACAGGAACGGCGGCGTCGGCGGGAGCCGGAGCGGCCGGGTCCATCGGTGCGACCGGAAGGTTCGGAGCCTGACCACCCGGGGAATCTGGGGTGGACAGCGGACGCTGGGTCAGCGCCAGCAGGGCATCCTTACCGCTGATGTCCTGGGTCTGGATCGCGTGCCAGATCTCCCGCAGGTAGGTCGCGTTCGGGCCCTGGCCCGGGATCTGCGACGGGCTGTCGGTGGTGGTGCCCGGCGGCAGGTTCTGCGGGCTGGCCAGGTGCGGGACACCCTCGGCGGGCGCACCGTTGGTGACCACCTGGTTGGCCACGTCGACGTTGTTGAGCGGGGCCAGCGGATCCGGTGCGGCGACCGCGGGCGCGGCAGGTGCCGGAGCGGGAGCCGGGGGCAGGACCGGATCGAGCGGCATCGGGTCGCCGACGTGCAGCGCCCAGGTCTGCGGCTGATCGGCCGGGGCCGGCGCCTGATCCCAGTCCGCCGGGGCGGGAGCCGGGGCCTCAGGGGCAGGAGCGGGTGCTTCGGGGGCGGGCACCTGCAGTGCGGCGTCGATGATCGGGGCGGCCTCTGGGGCCGGCGCCAATGCGGCGTCCATCGGAGCGGCCTCGGGTGCCGGGGCGGGAGCCTCGGGAGCGGGCGGCAGGTTCTCTGGGGCCGGCGGAAGTGCTTCGGGGGCCGGTGCATCGGCGGGCAGTGGGGCGGCCTGCGCATCGGCGGGCGGCGCCTCAGGTGCGGGTGCGTCGGGGGCGGGCGGCAGTTCACCGTTGACCGCAGGCGCGTCCAGCGGGGCCGGAGCGGGCTCGGCGACCACGTTGCGCGGGCTGGCGCCTGAGAGGCCACGGCCGCAGGTGGGCCAGGCGCCCTTGCCCTGGCTGGCCAGAACGCGCTCGGCGACGGCGATCTGCTGTTCCTTGGTGGCCAGGAAGGCGTTGGGTGCGTACTCGCCGCCGCCGTGGGAGGACCACGTGCTGGGGGAGAACTGGAGGCCACCGTGGTAGCCGTTGCCGGTGTTGATCGCCCAGTTGCCGCCGGACTCGCAGCGGGCTACCTGGTCCCACTCGCCGTCGGTGGCGGCCATGGCCTGTCCGGCCAGTGCGAGGCCGCTACCACCGAGCACAGCTCCGGTGAAGGCGATCTTGGCGACATTCTTTGCTGAAGACGAGGAAGCGGGCTTGCGATGCCGTCCACTCATAAGCGTGAAGGTCCTCTCGTATGCGCCCACGAGGTCAGCTGTCGGGTTCGGGTATGAGAGGTCACCCGGCCGTCATCGTCGAAACTCTGACGGCTTCACCCCAAGGGGCCGCAAGCGGCTCCTGGTCCTGAAATAAATCGGTGGACCGGTTGGGTCCCCCGCCTCCATCCTTGTTGTTCGTCGTAACCCCTGCCCGATGGATGGAGCTCGGCGCGTCGGTATGGGGGTGGGTCAACTGATTAGGGTCGGTTGACTTGGGAATGAACGGTAACTGCTGCCCGCTATCCCGTCACCTTTAGCGGCCTCGGGCGTTTTGGCTCTGGGCAATCTCTAAAAGTTGTTTAAAGGCGCAGGTTATTTTTGCGTTTTCGCAGGTGGGCGTGGCGCTCCACCGTGCCGTAGCCAGCTCGTGACCATTTCGTTATGTGATGCAAATCACGTTAGCCGCCGGCGAAGGGGGGTAACACATCGATGGTCTGAGGCGTTGATACCGGCTTGTCCATGTCGCGGACGGCCATCCCGTCCGACAGGTATGAGCAGCGCTTTAGTACGCGCGCAAGCTCCGCGTCGCGACCGCTGAGGTGCTCGACGAGCGTCGCGATCGTGGAATCTTTTGCCAAATCTAACGTTTCCGTATCAACTCCGGCCGCGGCGGCGGCAGCGGCGAAATAACGGACCGTCACGGCCACGGTGTGCTCCGTCATCTAGCCGCCGATCGCGCTCATCGGCCGTACGGGCTGCACGAAATCCGGGTCGTTGATCCCGTGTCCCGCGGGCTTTGCCCACATTGCCGTCCGCCAGACCGCTTCGATGGCAGCGTCGTCGGCGCCGCCGCGCAGCAGCGTGCGCAGGTCGCTCTCCTCGGTGGAGAACAGGCAGCTGCGGATCTGGCCGTCGGCCGTCAGCCTGCTGCGGTCGCAGTCTGAACAGAACGCGTGGGACACCGAGGCGATCACTCCGACGGTGCCCGCTGGATGATCAGCGCTCGCGCCGACCTGCCAGAGCTCGGCCGGCGCCGAGCCGCGGGGTCTCGGATCGGGCCGCAGGTCGAAATGGCGGCCCAGGGTGCCCAGGATGGCCTCGGCGTCGATCACCGTGCCGCGCTGCCAGGTGTGTCCGGCGTCCAGCGGCATCTGCTCGATGATCCGCAGCTGGTATCCGTGATCCAGGCAGTAGCCCAACAGGTCCACCACGTCGTCAAGACCCGAAACCGGGTCGAGCACCGCGTTGACCTTCACCGGCTCCAGTCCGGCCGCCTTGGCGGCCGCCAGGCCGTCGAGCACGTCGGCCAGCCGGTCCCGGCGCGTGATCCGGGCGAAGTGGGTGGCGTCGACGCTGTCCAGTGACACGTTGATCCGGTCCAGCCCGGCCTGTTTGAGTCCCGCGGCACGCCGGGCCAGCCCGATGCCGTTGGTGGTCAGGGTGATCTCCGGGCGCGGGTGCAGTGCCGCTGCGGCGGCCACCACATCCTCTAGGTGGCGCGTGACCAACGGCTCGCCGCCGGTGAACCGCACGCTGGTGATGCCGAGCCGGGTGACGGCGATGCGCAACAAACGGCTCAGTTCGTCGGCGCTCAGCAGCGCCTCGCCGGGCAGCCAGTCCAGACCCTCGGCGGGCATGCAGTAGGTACATCGCAGATTGCACTTGTCGGTCAGTGACACCCGAAGGTCGGTGGCGACGCGGCCGTAGGTGTCGATCAGCGGGCCACTTGTCGGGGCCGGATCGAGCGATGCGCCGATGGCCGGTCCGCCGGATCGATGCACCGTGGGCAACCCGAGTGGGGTCAGCGTCATGCCGCGGCCTTCAGCGAGTCGACCGGGACGATCTCCTTGCCCAGGGGAACCAGCGAGACCGGGATCATCTTGAGATCGGCCAGCGCCAACGGGATTCCGATGATGGTGACCGCCATCGCCACCGCGCTCACCAGGTGGCCCAACGCCAGCCACCAGCCGAACAAGACGATCCAGATGATGTTGCCGACCAGGGCGCCGGGCCGGGTACCGGGCTTGTCAACGATCGTGCGGCCGAACGGCCACAGGGCGTAGGAGGCGATACGAAGCGAGGCGAACCCGAACGGGATCGTGATGATCAGGACGAAACAGATGAGCGCTGCCAGCAGGTATCCCAGCGCCAACCACAGGCCGCCGAAGATCAACCAGATGATGTTCAGTATCACTCGCATTACCGGCGCATCTCTCTTCCAGAGGTGCTTGCAAGCCTACCGAGTAATAGGGGTGAAGCACCCAGCCAGGGCCGAGTAAGATCTCTCCATCGCGTCCCGGCGCTGACGGGACGCGAACTTTATGTGTGTACGTAGTTATGACAAGACGAGCGGGTGAGTAGCAGTGCCGACCGGCAAGGTGAAGTGGTACGACGCCGAAAAGGGCTTCGGCTTTGTGTCCCAGGAGGACGGTGAGGACGTCTATGTGCGGTCCTCGGCGTTGCCCGCGGGTGTCGAAGGCCTCAAGGCCGGTCAACGCGTCGAGTTCGGCGTGGCCGCCGGCCGCCGTGGCCCGCAGGCGTTGAGCGTCAAGCTCATCGACCCGCCGCCGAGCCTGAGCCGGACCCGCCGCGAGGCCGAGCGTCCCGAGCACAAGCACACTCCCGATGAGCTGCACGGCATGGTTTCGGACATGATCACGCTCCTCGAGGACATCGTGCAGCCCGAGCTGCGCAAGGGGCGCTACCCCGACCGTAAGGTCGCGCGCCGGGTGTCCGAAGTGGTCAAGGCCGTCGCGCAGGAGCTCGACGCCTAGTACTCGCGCGCCGAACGTCGGCTTGTGTTCGAGGATCCGCTGATTTCTCGCGTACAGGCCGGCTCTCGACGTGGAGACTGGGGCTATGACCCAGGGCTCTTACGTCGCGACCGGCAGCGGTGAGTTCAACCGCGACACGAACTACATCACCACCCGGATCACGCGCGATGGTCGTGACGGTTACCCGGTCGAGCCGGGCCGTTATCGGCTGATCGTCGCGCGGGCCTGCCCCTGGGCCAACCGCACGATCATCGTGCGACGCCTGCTGGGCCTGGAAAGTGTTCTGTCCATTGGCTTTTGCGGCCCCACGCACGATGCGCGCAGCTGGACGTTCGACCTCGACCCCGGCGGGCTCGACCCGGTGCTCAAGATCCCACGGCTGCAGGACGCGTACTTCAAGCGTGACCCCGAGTACCCGAAGGGCATCACCGTGCCCGCGATCGTCGAGGTCGCCACGGGCGCGGTGGTGACCAACGACTTCGCCCAGATGACGCTGGACTTCTCCACCGAGTGGACTGCGTATCACCGCGAGGGGGCCCCACGGCTGTATCCCGAGCCGTTGCGCGAGGAGATCGATACGGTGGCCAAGCGGATCTACACCGAGGTCAACAACGGCGTGTACCGGTGTGGGTTCGCCGGTTCACAACAGGCCTACGAGGCCGCCTACGACCGGCTGTTCACGGCGTTGGACTGGCTGACCGACCGGCTGAGTACCCAGCGTTATCTGGTGGGGGACACCATCACCGAGGCCGACGTCAGACTGTTCACCACGCTGGCCCGGTTCGACCCGGTCTATCACGGCCATTTCAAGTGCAACCGGTCCAAGCTCGCCGAGATGGACGTGCTGTGGGCGTACGCGCGGGATCTCTTCCAGACACCGGGCTTCGGTGACACCATCGACTTCGTCCAGATCAAGCAGCACTACTACATCGTGCATTCGGACATCAATCCGACGCAGATCGTCCCCAAGGGCCCGGACCTGACCAACTGGCTCACGCCCCATGGCCGGGAATCGTTGGGCGGCAGGCCTTTCGGCGATGGCACTCCGCCGGGGCCGACGCCTGAGGGCGAGCGGGTACCGGCCGGGCACTCAGCGGGTTAGCGCGCGTCCGCCCCGTCGCGGTCCGGCCAGACCGTGCTGACCGACCACTCGGCGTGCGGCAGTGCGAACTCCTGGCCATCCTGATCCTGGACCAGGGTCAGCATCTGGACCGCCAGGCCGGTGAGCCGGCCCCGGTTGGGATCGACCGTGGGGATGGTGACGGCCAGCGTCGTCTTGGGTGCGTAGTACGTGACCGTCGTGTCGACCGGGTTCTCGTACACGCGCAGCAGCCGCCACGGGGCCCGGGCGACCGAGCTGGGTACCGAGAGCTGGACCGGATTCTCCTCGGTGACGCGCAGCTCGCCGGTCTCGCGCGATTCCTCGCAGTCGTCGAGGTTGAGCACCTCGCAGTACTGGAACGGCCCGACCCGCACCGAGTGTCCGTGCGAGTACGCACTGATCTCCGGCAGCCGGTCGCCGTGTGAACTGTGCAGCCGCCAGACCCCGACCGTGGTGCCGGCGATCGCCAGCACGACCACGGCCGCCAGGACTGCCAGAGCGCGTTTCATCGGGACTCCCACTGTGCTGTCGTCGGGGCTGCGGCGGGACGGTTGCCGCCTTCTCGTGCGGCGTGGACCGGGCGGTTACCGCCCAGGCCGGGAATCAGTGATTCGCCGCGGTAGCTCACGATGGTCTGCGCCAGGCCCAGTATCAGCACGGCCGTGATCGTAGTGAACCCGACTGTGAGGTCTGTATAGATCAGGACGCCGGTGGCGCCGCCGGCCACCCAGGCCAGCTGCAGCGCTGATTCCGACCGGCCGAATGCCGAGGCCCGAGAGGCCTCGGGCAGGTCGTCCTGCAGGGACGCGTCCAGTGAGGCCTTGGCGATGGCGCTGGCCGCCGAGGTGACGAGTGTCGCCCCGGCAGCCACCAGGAGGTTTCCGGTCAATGCGGTCACCAGGGCGACGACGGTGACGGCGATGGCGGCCCGCACCACCAACTGCGCGGGATGGCCGAGCTTGAGCCGCGCGGCGGCGATGTTGCCGCCGAAGTTGCCGATCCCGGCCGCGGCTCCGATCAGTCCGAGGATCAGCAGCTGTTCCCAGCCGCTGGCGTCGTGGGATTTGGCGACGAATGCGGGGTAGAGGAACAGGAATCCGACCATCACCTTGATGGTGCAGTTGCCCCACAATGCGGTGATGGTGTTGCGGCCCAACGGCTGACGTTCGGCCTTCGGCTTGCCCAGGTGGCGGCGCATCTCGCCGGTTCCGCCGCCCGATTGACCGTGGTAACTCAGCGTCGTGGGCACCTCGCCCTCGGTGACCTCGACCCATTTCGGGATCCGCATGGACAGCACCGCGCCGGCGACGCTGACCGCGACCACCACGTACAACGCCCCGGGCAGCTGCGCGACGTTGAACAGGTACTCGGCGCCTGCGGCGATGCCGCCGCCGACGATGGTGCCGCCGAGCAAGCCGAAGGTGGTCAATCGGGAGTTCACCCGGACCAGGTCGATCGACGGGGGCAGCACGCGCGGGGTGACCGCGCTGCGCAGTACCGAGAAGGATTTGGACAGCACCATCATTCCGAGCGCGCACGGGTAGAGCACCCAGGACGGATAGCTTCCGGTGGCGCCGTCGTAGTTGGCGATCAGCACCACGATCAGTCCGGTGCGCAATGCGAACGACGCGGCCAGCGCCATCCGGCGGCCGTGCTGCAGGCGATCGAGTGCGGGCCCGATCAGCGGGGCGATCACCGCGAACGGGGCGATCGTGATCAGCAGGTAGAGCGCGACCTTGCTCTTGGACTCACCGCTGGCCGCGGCGAAGAACAGCGTGTTGGCCAGTGCGACGGCCATCGCGGCGTCGACGGCGAAGTTCGCCACCACCGGCCAGGTCAGTGCGGTCAACCCGGACTTGTCGGCGCCGTCGGCGGTGGCGGCGCGGTGCACGAAACCGTACATCCGCGTGCCCATTTCGCGGCTGCGTGCCGCGGCGGCCCGGGTGACGGTGACCTTCTTACCGGCGGCTGACCCGACCCCGCGGGAGGGTTGCGGGTCGTCCTGCCTGGGGTGCGCCGCGGTGTGCTGCTCATCGAGCGGCGGCAGCCAGCGGTTGGAGCTGGGCACCGATTGCCTGCGTGGCCGGCGCGGCGTCTCATCGCTGGGGTAGTTGGCCATTCCGGGATGTTCCGCGCCGGGATCGGCCGGTGGCCGCGGCGGGTAGTAGGTCACCCCCCGATTCTCTCTTATCCGGCGCGCAGGGGGCCGACAGGCGACCGGTGTGGCCCATGGTTGCCCCGATCAGGCACTATGGAGGCGATGGAAAGCGTGACCGAACCAGCTGAGCAGGCCTATGAATCCGACCGGGAAACCGGCTCGGCGGCACCGTCGCCGGAACAGGAGGCCTTGCTTTCGGGTGCCGCCGAGCAAGCTCGCGCGGCGCTGATCGAGTTCAGCGACGAGAGCGCCGTGGGCGAATACCTCGGTGTGAGCATCGAAGATGCCGCGTCGGCCACGCACCGATTCCTGGCTGACCTGCCCGGTTACCGCGGGTGGCAGTGGGCTGTCGTGGTGGCGGCCTACCCGGGCGCCGATCACACGACGATCAGCGAGTTGGTGCTGATTCCGGGCCCGACGGCGCTGCTGGCGCCGCACTGGGTGCCGTGGCAGGACCGGATCCGTCCGGGTGATCTCGGGCCGGGCGACCTGCTGGCCCCGCCGCCGAATGATCCGCGTCTGGTTCCGGGGTACGTGGCCACCGGGGATCCGCTGATCGACGACGTCCCTCTCGACCTCGAGCTCGGCCTCGGCCGGCGTCAGGTGCTCAGTGAGTGGGGCCGGGGACAGGCGGCGCAGCGGTGGCACGACGGCGATTACGGGCCGGGTTCGGCGATGGCCCGCTCGACGCGCCGGGTCTGTCGCGACTGTGGTTTCTATCTGCCGCTCGGCGGCGCGCTGGGGCTGATGTTCGGTGTGTGCGCCAATGACCTGTCGGCCGACGGTCATGTGGTGGAGGCCGAGTACGGCTGCGGGGCCCATTCGGACACCCCGCAACCGCCCGGCACCGGGTCGCCGATGTTCGAGCCGTACGACGACGGTGTGCTCGACGTGGTCGAGTGAGCTCTGCTCAGAATCCGGTACTGAGGCGGGCTCAGTTCTCGGCGGCGGCCTTGATCCGCGCCAGCGAGGCCTTCATCCCGTCGACCAGTTCGTCCTCGAAGCTCGGAACTCCGCCGAACAACGCGCCGACCAGGGCGTTGGACACGGCCGTGGTGCCGTTCTCGGCGTGCCGGGATTCGGTCACCCGGGTGCCGGCGTCGGTCGGTTCCAGTTCATAGCTCCAGATGGTGTTGTTGCCCTCCACCAGGAACGCGAGCCGCTTGTTGTCGACCACTTCGGTGATGCGTGACGTGGTGGGCCAGAACACGAACTTGCGCCGGTTGAGATTGAACGTGCGGGTTCCGGGGCGCAGCGGGCCGAGGGGCTTCATCAACCGGCATTGCGGGCTCCACTGCGGCATCCGGGCCAGGTCCGAGATCAGCCCCCACACCTTTTCGACGGGTGCGTCGATGTCGATGCTGGCTTGCAGAAGTGGTGCGGCCATGGTGTCTCCTCAGGTCAATCCGCTTTGCGCACCGCGGGATCCGCGGCGCACGGCACGGCGCTGGATCAGAAAGATGGTCGTGCCGAGAACGCCGATCGCCAGTCCGGCGAGCGTGAACGGCCGCCAGTGTTGCAGACCGCTGACCGTGAAGGCCACGACGGTGGCGATCAGCCAACCCGTGGCGATCACCACGATCACGGGCCACGGTTCCAGTAGCGCGGCGGGTAGGGCCGGCGGCTGCGGCTCCGGTGCGTCGTTGGCGTCCTCGGTCATCGGTGACCAACGTATCCGATGGGGTGGGGATTCATTGGTCTTGGTTCTAGCCCTTTTCTCCCTCAAGCTCAGTACTATTTCCGATGTGAAAGATCCGGAGGCACGGCTCGCGAATGATCTCGCTCTGGCGGTAGTTCGTCTCGCGCGTCAATTACGTACGCGGCGTGCGGAATCCCCGGTTTCGCTGACCCAGTTCTCGGCGCTGGCCACCTTGGCCAAGGAAGGCGCGATGACGCCGGGCGCCTTGGCGTTGCGTGAACGGGTGCGCCCTCCGTCGATGACCCGGGTGATCGCGTCACTGGCCGAGCAGGGTCTGGTGGCCCGCGCCGCCCATCCGGTGGACGGACGTCAGATCGTGGTGTCCGCCTCGCCGGCCGGGATGACCCTTGTCGAGGCCGAGCGCAAGGCCAGCCAGGAGTGGCTCAAGGCGCAGCTGTCGCGGCTGGATCCGGATGACCGCCAGACTCTGGTCGACGCGACCGATCTGATGTCGGCGATAGTTCTCGAAGGCGCGTGAGTCTGCTGCAGGTAATCGATATCGAGGATCCGGCCGATACCCGGTTGGACGATTTCCGCGATCTCAACAGCGTGGACCGTCGGCCCGATCTGCCCAGTGGCAAGGGTCTGGTGATCGCCGAGGGTGTGCTGGTGGCGCAGCGCCTGCTTGCCTCTCGGTTCGTCCCCCGCGCGCTGCTGGGTACCGACCGGCGTCTGGCCGAACTGGCCGCCGACCTCGACGGTGTGGATGTGCCGTTCTACCGGACCAGTGCGGACGTCATGGCGGCCGTGGTCGGTTTCCACCTCAACCGTGGCGTGCTGGCCTCGGCGTCGCGGGCGCCCGAGTTGTCTGTGGCCGAGGTGATTTCCGGGGCGCGCACCGTGGCAGTGCTCGAAGGCGTCAACGACCACGAGAACCTCGGGTCGATCTTCCGTAATGCCGCCGGGCTCGCCGTCGATGCGGTGGTGTTCGGCGCGGGATGTGCCGATCCGCTGTACCGGCGGGCCGTGCGGGTGTCGATGGGGCATGCCCTGCTGGTTCCGTTCGCCCGGGCGGCTTCCTGGCCCGGTGATCTGGAACTCTTGCGGAACAATGGCTTTCGACTCATGGCCATGACGCCCGACCCGGCTGCCGCGACACTGTCCGAGGCGATGACACAGCTCGACGGGGACCGGGTGGCGGTCCTGGTCGGCGCGGAGGGTCCGGGGCTGACCGAGCACACGATGCGGGCCAGCGACGTGCGGGTGCGCATTCCGATGTCGCGCGGCACCGATTCGCTCAACGTCGCCACCGCCGCAGCGCTCGCGTTCTACGAACGCGCCCGGCTCGGGAGCTGAGATCGCGTTAGATTGACTCCGTGACCGACGATTCCACGCCGTGGGGTACCGGCCTGACGGTGGCCGGATTCGTGGCCGCGGTGCTGGGCGCGGCGATTGTGGTGCTCGGGGTGGGGCTGTTGCGCGTGCACCCCTTGCTGGCGATCGGGTTGAACATGGTGGCCGTCGGCGGGCTGGCCCCCACCGTGTGGGGCTGGCGGCACCGGCCGGTGTGGCGCTGGTTCGTGCTGGGTTCGGGCATCGGCGTGGCGTGCGGCTGGCTCGCGCTCCTGGCGATCGCGTTGACCCAGAGCTGATCCGGACCGCTCAGGCCACCAGTTCTGCCGCGGTGTAGTTGGCGTCGAGCAGCCCGGCGACGGCCTCGTCGCGGCGGAATTTCCTGCCGTGGACCGCGAACATCCGTTCCGCCGTGGTGGTTTCGGGTTGCCAGCCGGTTGCGATCAGGTAGTCCGAGACGGCGTTGCGGTCGCCCGCGAAGATCAGCTCCGACAGGTCGTCCAGCTCCAGGCCCTGCTCGCGTTGGTGGTCGGTCAGTGTCCGTATCCGGCTCTCGGCCAGCTCGGAGTGCTCGCTCATCCAGTCGGTGGCGATGCGGCTGCCCGGTGCGCTGAGCGCGGTGATGTTGTCGAACAGCCGGTCCTGGGCGTCGGGCGGCAGGTACCCGAGCAGTCCCTCGGCGATCCACGCGGTCGGAGCCTGTGGGTCGAAGCCGCGGGCGCGCAGAGCGGCGGGCCAGTCCTGGCGTAGGTCGATACCGATGGCGTGCAGTTCGGCGGCCGGGGCGGCGCCCAGGCCGGCAAGTGCACGGCCCTTGAACTCGATGACGGCCGGCTGGTCCAGTTCGAACACCGTCGTCCCGGCCGGCCAGGGCAACCGGTAGGCGCGGGCGTCCAGTCCGGAGGCCAGGATGACCGCCTGACGGATACCCGCTTCGACGGCGCTCAGGAAGAAGTCGTCGAAGTAGCGGGTCCGGATGGCCATGCCGTCGGCGATCACGTGCGGATCGAGCGGCTCGGCGGCGCCGTCGGCAACCAGGTCGCCCTGGGCCAGACGCACGTAGTAGTCCACCCCGACGGCGTCGACCAGGGGCCGGGCGTACGGGTCGGAGATCAGCGGGTCGGGGACGCTGGAGGCCAGTGCTCGGGATGCGGCCACGCCGGTGGCGGTGGCGCCGACGCCGGTGGCCAGATCCCAGGTGTCGTTCTCGGTGCGCGGCATGACCCCTCCAGATGTATAGCAAAGCTAGTTATTAGACACTATAACTAACTTAGGAGGGTGTGGGCGAGTCGCGTGCGCCACACCGCGATGTCGTCGACGCCCAGAATGCGCAGGACCACCTGATCGGCGCCGGCTTCCCGGTACTCGGCGATGCGGCCGGCGATGACTTCGGGAGAACCCCAGGCGGCGATTCCGTCGAGCAGGCGGTCGCTGACCGTGTCGATATCGGTCGCGGTGAAACCCTGCCGGATCAGGTTGCGGCGGTAGCCGCCCTGCGACGTCAGGAAACGCAGCGGCTCGGCGGCGGCGCGGCGCGCTGTTTCGCGGTCGGTGACGGGCATGACCATCAGGAGGACCGCCAGCATCCTGTCCGGTCCCAGTGCCGACCGCGCGGCCGTCACGTACGACGGCGTCACAAGATAGGGATACGCGCCGCCGGCCCGTTCCCGTGCCAGGGCCAGCATGTTCGGGCCGAGTGCGGCCAGCACCCGCCGGTCCGCGGTGATGTCCGCGGAGTCGAGCTCGTCCAGGTAGGTGTTGAGGGTGGCCATCGGCCGAGGGCCGTGTGCACCGCCGAGGCCGACGAGGAACCGGTCGGGGTGCTCGCGCCGAAGTTCGGTGTAGGTGGCGATGACCTCGGCGGCCGGCACCCGCACCACCGGAATGATCCCGGTGGCGACGGGGATCGAGGTCGTCGCGCGAACCGCTGCGGCGAGCGCCTGAGCGCCACAACGTGGAGAACCCGAGATCCTCGGCATGGCGCGCCTCGTCGGCCACCACCGCCGCATCGTCCGTGAACGGATTGCTGCAGGCGAGCCCGATCGGGCCAAGGGAGGTCATGCGTGCCGACGCTATGACCTCAAGAACGCTTCAGGTCAAGCGATCAGGGCTGGGTCCCCGACGACCGCACGCCCAGCAGCACGTCCTCCCAGGCCGGAACCGTGGCACGCGCCTTGCGGCTGCGCTTGGGCGCCGGGGGAGCAGGTGCGGGAATGGGCTCGGCCGGTCGGCTGAACTGCTCGGGCGCCGCGGCCTGCGTCTCGGCAACCTCGTGGGTCTCGTGGTGATCGAAAAGGTGGGGCACCGCGGCGACCGGGCGCAGCGGACGGCCGAAATCGGGGTTGATCAGCTGGCGGGCCGCATCGTCCGATGCGGAGACGGTGCCGCCGTGGGCTCCGGGGGTGTACCGGAAATGCGCGACGTTGTCCGACCGGCCGGCCTTCCAGGCCAGCTGCACGGTCCAGCGGCTGTCCTCGTTGCGCCAGGCGTCCCAGGAGATGGATTCGGGGTTGAGTCCGCGACCCACCAGGGCCGTCGTGACGATCTCCAGCAGTGTCAGCACTGCGGGTCCGTCGGCCAGGACCGGATGTGCCGCGGTGGCCAGCTCGGCCGCGCGGGCACGCTCCAGCAACACCGGATGAGCGAACCGCTCGACCCGCTCGACAGGCACCCCGGCTGCCTCGGCCAACTGCTCGACCGACGCCCCGGCGCGAATCCTCGCCTGAATCTCCTTGGGTCGCAGCACGTTCTGCACCTCTACATCGATCTCGGGCTGATTCGAGGTGACCTTGTCACCGCGCATCGCAGCGCGGAGCCGGTCGTCGACACGCAAGCTGAACATGTCCTTGGCGGAGTCGTCGGATTCACAGATGATGCGTCTGCCGTCTACGTTCAATCCAACGACTCTGAGTTCTCGCATACCGACCTGACCTCCTTCGCGAACCCTACTGCGTTATCGGCCCGTTACCCGGCTGACACGCTGGCGGGAAAGGGAGCGACTGCGTTCGTACGGAGAGGTTCGCTCAGAGGTTCTCGACGACCCAGTCGACGCAGCTGGTCAGGGCGCTCACGTCATCGGGCTCCACGGCCGGGAACATGCCGATCCGCAACTGATTACGGCCCAGCTTGCGGTACGGCTCGGTGTCCACGATCCCGTTGGCCCGCAGCACCTTGGCGACCGCCGCGGCGTCCACCGAATCGCTGAAGTCGATCGTGCCGACCACCTGCGAGCGCAGAGCCGGATCGGTGACGAACGGCGTGGCGAAGCTTGCTGCCTCGGCCCACGAGTACAGCCGCTGCGAGGAATCCGCGGTGCGCTTGACGGCCCAGTCCAGCCCGCCGTTGCCGTTGAGCCAGTCGATCTGCTCGGCGAGCAGGATCAGCGTGGCGATGGCCGGGGTGTTGTAGGTCTGGTTCTTGAGGCTGTTCTCCACGGCGATGGGCAGCGACAGGAAGTCGGGCACCCAGCGGCCTGATGCGCCGATCGCCTCGATGCGGGCCAGTGCCGCGGGGCTGACGATGGCCAGCCACAGGCCACCGTCACCGGCGAAGTTCTTCTGCGGCGCAAAGTAATACGCGTCGGTGTCGGCGATGTCGACGGGCAGGCCGCCGGCGGCCGAGGTGGCGTCGATCAGCACCAGCGCATCACCGGCCGGACGCTGCACCGGCATCGAGACGCCGGTCGAGGTCTCGTTGTGGGCCCAGGCCACGGCGTCCACCGACGGGTCGGACTGCGGCTGCGGCGCGGTGCCGGGATCGGTCTTGACGATGATCGGGTCGCCGATGAAGGGGTTCTTGGCCACGCACGAGGCGAACTTGGCACTGAACTCGCCATAGGTCAGGTGCAGCGAGCGCTTGTCGATCAGGCCGAAGGCTGCGGCGTCCCAGAATGCGGTCGAACCGCCGTTGCCGAGGATCACCTCGTAGCCGTCGGGAACCGAGAAGAGTTCCCGCAATCCGTCGCGGACCCGGCCCACCAGATTCTTGATCGGCGCCTGTCGATGGGACGTGCCGAACAGATCCCCGGAAGCGGCCAGCGCGGTCAGTTGCTCGGGACGGACCTTGGAGGGTCCACATCCGAAACGGCCGTCGCGGGGCTTGATGTCGGCGGGGATGATCAGTTCAGCCATGAGACCAGCCTAAAGTCGGCCGTTTCAGCGTCAAAATTCGGGCACCGTCGGCGGTGACGGTCACGGTGTGTTCACTGTGCGCGGCGCGGGCGTCGGTGGCGCTTCGCAGCGTCCAGCCGTTCGGGGTCGTGGACGTGGCCGGTGGTGCGGTCGGCGACGCGGCGCCGTGCGTGGCCAGGATTTCGGCGGCGATCCGGTCCAAATCGGCCGTGGTGTGCCCGGCAACGGCCTGTTCGGTGCTCATTCGCAATGTTTCGGCGACTACTGCGCCCGCCGCCGTCATCGCTTCTACCTGCTGTTTCGATTTCACATCGGCCACGGGTGGCTACTTGTCGGCAAACTCATCAAATCAGGCATGGACTTTTACTCGATACCTGCGGTACCGTTTGGACAACAAGTGGGTAGATGTAAACCTCAGACGAGTATAGAGAGGTCTGCAACATGGCACGGACCAAGATGGTCAGGCGTTGGCGCAAGAACATGGACGTCAGCGACGACACCCAGTACGTCGACATGCTCGCCACGCTGTCCGAGGGCTCGGTGCGGCGCAACTTCAATCCGTACAAGGACATCGAGTGGGATTCGCCGGAGTTTGCGGTGATCCCCAACGATCCGCGCTGGATCCTGCCGGACACCGACCCGATGGGTGGTCACTCCTGGTACCAGGCTCAGCCGGTCGATCGGCAGATCCAGATCGGCATGTGGCGCCAGGCCAACGTCGCCAAGGTCGGCCTGCACTTCGAGAACATCCTCATCCGTGGCCTGATGGAGTACTCGTTCTGGGTGCCCAACGGTTCGCCGGAGTACCGGTACTGCCTGCACGAATCCGTTGAGGAGTGCAACCACACCCTGATGTTCCAGGAGATGGTGAACCGGATCGGCATGGATGTGCCGGGCATGCCGCGGCTGCTCAAGTGGGTGCAGCCGCTCATCCCGCTGGCCGCGGGCCCGCTGCCGATCCCGTTCTTCTTCGGCGTCCTCGCCGGTGAGGAGCCCATCGACCACACGCAGAAGAACGTGCTGCGCGAGGGCAAGGCCCTGCACCCGATCATGGAACGGGTCATGGCCATCCACGTCGCCGAGGAGGCTCGGCACATCTCGTTCGCGCACCAGTACCTGCACAAGCGGGTGCCGAACCTGCGCCGCCGGCAGCGTTGGATCCTGTCGCTGTTCGTGCCGCTGACCATGCGCATCCTGTGCTCGGCGATCATCGTGCCGCCGCGCGCGTTCTGGAAGGAATTTGACATCCCGCGCTCGGTGCGCAAGGAGTTGTTCTTCCGGGCCCCCGAGTCGCGCAAGATGCTGCGGGATATGTTCGGCGATGTCCGCATGCTGTGCCACGACACCGGCCTGATGAACCCGATCGCCAAGCTGATGTGGCGGATCTGCAAGATCGACGGGCCACCGAGCCGCTACCGTAGCGAGCCACAGCGCGAGCACCTGGTCTCGGTCGCCTAAAGCTCGCCCCGGAGGGTTCTAAGGTTTTTTATGCCCCATGTGATCACCCAGTCGTGTTGTAGCGACGGGTCCTGTGTCTACGCGTGTCCGGTGAACTGCATCCATCCGTCACCGGATGAGCCGGGCTTCGCCACGGCCGAGATGCTCTACATCGATCCCGAGGCCTGTGTGGACTGCGGCGCGTGCGTGAGTGCGTGCCCGGTCGGCGCGATCGCGGCCGATACCCGGCTGACCGAGAAGCAGCTGCCGTTCATCGAGCTCAACGCGGCCTTCTACCCGAAGCGCCAAGGCAAGTTGCCGCCGACATCCAAGCTGGCGCCGGTGATCGCGGCGCCGAGGGTGACCGCTCATTCCGGTGGGCCGTTGACGGTGGCGATCGTGGGCTCCGGTCCGGCGGCCATGTACGCGGCCGACGAGCTGCTGACGCAGCGGGGCGTGCGGGTCAATGTCTTCGAGAAGCTGCCGACGCCCTACGGGCTGGTACGGGCCGGCGTCGCGCCGGACCATCAGAGCACCAAGCAGGTGACGCGGCTGTTCGACGTCATCGGCAGGCAGCCGGGATTCAAGTTCTTCCTCAACGTCGAGGTGGGCAAGCACCTGTCGCATGCCGACCTGTTGGAGCATCACCACGCCGTGCTGTACGCGGTGGGTGCGCCCAACGATCGTCGCCTCGAGATCGACGGCATGGGCCTGCCCGGCACCGGGACCGCCACCGAGATGGTGGCCTGGATCAACGGGCACCCCGAGTTCACCGGCCTGCCCGTGGACCTCAGCCATGAGCGGGTGGTCATCGTGGGCAACGGCAACGTCGCATTCGACGTGGCCCGGATCCTCACCACGGATCCGGATTTGTTGGCCCGTACCGATATCTCCGATCACGCGCTGGCGGCCCTGCGCACCTCGAAGGTTTCCGAGGTGGTGATCGCGGCCCGCCGTGGCCCCGCGGAGTCGGCCTTCACGCTTCCCGAGCTGATCGGTCTGACCGCCAGCTGCGACGTCGTGCTCGATGAGGCCGATCACCAGCTGGTGGTGGCGGACCTGGCTCGTGAGACCGATCCGTTGACGCGTAACAAGCTGGAGATCCTGGCCAAGCTGGGCAATGCCTCCGCACCGCAGACCCGGCCGCGGATCCGGCTGGTCTACCGCCTCACCCCGCAGCGGGTGCTCGGCGAGGACCGGGTGAGCGGTATCGAATTCGGGGTCACCGGCACCGAAGAGGTGCGCACGTTCGATACCGGGCTGGTGCTGACCTCAATCGGTTACCGCGGCAAGGCTATTGCCGATCTCCCGTTCGACGACGACGCTGCCGTCGTGCCCAACGACGGCGGACGCGTCCGGGACACGTCCGGCGCTTATGTCGCCGGCTGGATCAAGCGCGGGCCCACCGGCTTCATCGGCACCAACAAGTCGTGTGCGGCGCAGACCGTGCACCGGCTCGTCGACGATTACAACGCCGGCGCGCTGACCGATCCGGTGCACAAGCCGGCCGCCTTGGAGAAGCTGGTGCGGACGCGTCAGCCCGCCATGGTGGATGCCGCCGGGTGGCAGGCGATCGACGCCGCGGAGATCGCCCGGGGTGGCGAGGACCGGCCGCGGGACAAGTTCACCGCGGTCGACGAGATGGTCGCGGTCGCCGCGACTGCGCCGAAACCGACGGTGCGGCAGAAGGTTCTGTCGGGCCTGCGCTAGTCCGGCGCGGTGAATTCGAATCCACGTGCGGTGGGCACCGCGATCAGGTCGGCGCACGCTCTCGGCTGAAACCGGCTGATGAACTCGTCCTCCTGGGCGGCCCACCGGTCCCAGTGCGGACGGTAGGTATCGCCGTCGCGCTCCAGTGCCCGGCGCTTGCGCTCGGCATCGTCGGCATCGACCCAGATGCCCAGGTCGGCGCACGCCCGGGTCGCCGGGGTGAGCGCACCGATGCCCTCGACGATGAGGCGTTGCCCCGGCTCGACGGAGTGCCAGTCGCTGGGCGCGCCCGTCGCCCAATCCCATTGCCGCCAGCGCCCGGTGTGCCCGGCGGCCCGCGGCTCGAGCAGCGATCGTCGTAAGTGCTCTGCGGCCCACAGCAGTCCGTCCCAGCCCGGGTAGATGTCATCGAGCCGGACGACCATGCTGTCGGCCCAGTCGTCGTGCAGCTCGACGGCCAGCGTCGACTTGCCCGACCCGGAACGCCCGTCGATCAGGACCGTCGTCGCGGCCGCACCGAGGCGGCGCAGGATGTCATCGAGTGCCAATGAAGTTCCACGTCCCGCACGCCACCGACACCGTGATCGCGGCCCCCGCGATCACGAATCCCGCCGCGATCAGGGCGAATTCGCGTGCCCCGAAGGGTGACGGGCGCGCCCAGGTCCGCTGCGGGTAGGCGCCGAACCCGCGCGCCTCCATCGCGGTGGCAAGCTTCGATCCGCGGCGCACGGCGAACACCAGCAGGGCGAAAGCCTGCCCCGCTATCCGCCGCACCCGGGCGTGGTCGGCCACGCCGCGGGCGCGACGGGCGTAGCCGAGGTACTGCCAGTCCTGCCCGAGTAACCCGACCATGCGCAGGCCGGCCAGTGCGCCGAGGACGAACCGGGCCGGGAGCCGCAGCACCTGCCCCAAACCGTCGGCCAGCTCGGTCGATTCGACGTCGATGAACAGGATGACCGACGGCAGTGCGATCGCCAGCACGCGAAGAAACGTCGCCACCGCGAGGGCGATGGACCCGTCACTGATCGTGACCAGGAAGAAATGCCAGTAGACGGTTCCGCCGGTCTGCCCGTAGAGCAGGATGGTGACGGCGGTGAGGGCGGCCGCGACGAGGACCACGACGCCGCGGGTCAGCGCCGCGCGGAGCCGCACCCCGACCGCGGCGAACAGCACGATCTCACTGACGAGTGCGGTCAGGGCCGAAACCCAGTCCACCGAAAGCACCAGGGCGGCCGCGATGATCAGGGCGGTGAGCAGTCGCGCGACCGGATTGATCACGACGTCGCCTCCGCGGTGGGCTCCCAGTCCGGCAGTTCGATGCGGGCGTCGGCGAGCAGGGCGGCGAAGTCGAGATCGTGGGTGGCCGCGACGACGGCCGTTCCGGCATCGGCGATCTCGGCCAGTAGCCGGGTCAATTCCTCCCAGGTGCGGCGGTCCTGCCCGAATGTCGGCTCATCGAGGATGATCACCCTGGGCGCGGTGGCCAGCATCGTGGCCACCGACAGCCGGCGCTTCTCTCCTCCGGAGAGGGTGTAGGGGTTCACCGCGGCGAGGTGGGTCAGGTGCAGCCGTTCGAGTAGCTCGTCGGTACGGGCGGTGATCTCGGCGGTGCCGAGCTTGATCGCCTTGGGGCCCAAAGCGAGTTCGTCGCGCACCGTGCCGGCGAGGAACTGGTGCTCGGGATCCTGGAACACGCTGCCGATCCGGGTGAGCAGTTCTTTCGACCGCCACTTGACCGGCTTGCGGCGCGACGGGGAAGGGGCGAAGTCGGCGTGCGCCTCGAGGCGGCCGCCGGGCACGGGCAACAACCCGCCGATGGTGAGCGCCAGCGTCGACTTGCCCGCCCCGTTCGGGCCGGTGATCACCGTCGTCTGGCCGGGTGTGATCTCGAAATTCAACCCGACGTGCATCGGGGGATCACCAGGATGCGCCAGCGCGAGATCTACTGCGTACAGCAATGATTCGGCCGTCGGAGACCGGTGGCGGGTGATCTCGGGCAGTGGGGTATCAGGTACCCAGACCCCGGATCCCACCAGATAGTCGTGGTGGCGCCGGATGGTCTGATCCGGTGTTCCGTCGGCAATCACCCCACCGTCGGCGCCGAGCACGATGACCCGGTCGATGACCGGCAGCCACACCTCGGTGCGGTGCTCGATGACGATGAGCGTCGCACCGGTGCGCGCAACCGATTCGGCAACGGCGTCGCGCACTTCGATGACACCGGCGGGGTCGAGGTTGGCCGTGGGTTCGTCGAGCAGGATGAGGCCGGGATCCATGGCGATCACCCCGGCCAGCGCCAGACGCTGCTTCTGCCCGCCGGACAGCTCCGAAGTGGATTGGGACAGGCCGAGATTCAGCCCGACGGCATCGAGCGCGGCTCGGACGCGGGGCCAGATCTGTTCCCGTTCCACGCCGAAGTTCTCCATGCCGAACGCGACGTCGTCGCCGACCCGCGACAGGATCACCTGGGAGTCGGGATCCTGCAGCACCATCCCGATCCGGTGGCGTTGCTCACCTGGCGGGCCACCGTCGACCAGTAGTTCGCCGGTCTGGTGGCCTTCCTCGGCTCCGCCGAGCAGGCCGGCAATGCCGTGCAGCAGAGTCGATTTCCCGGCCCCGGACGGCCCGAGCAGCAGTACCCGCTCGCCGGGTTCGATCCGCAGATCGAGGTCCCGCACGGCCCAGCTGGCGCGTCCGGCATGGCACCAACCCCAGCTGTGCGCCGTGACGGTGGTTCCGGCGCCGTGCGGTGGGCTCATCGAGCGTGGGGGCCGATCCGGCCCGCGGCGAATCGGCTCAACGCCCCGGTCTTCGCCAGACCCCTGACCGCGTACCAGGACAGCAGGCCGGCGACAAGGGCACCGGAGACGACCGCCGAGACGGTGTAGATCGCCGCGAAGGTGTTCGCCGAACCGGGGTACCACAGGATGAGGTCGTTGACGGCCAGGGCCAATCCGGCGACGGCACCGGCGAGCAGCGCGACGGGCAATCCCCAACGGCGGTACAGGAACACCGCGAAGACCAGTTCCGCGCCGAGGCCCTGCACCAGGCCGGATTCGAGGGTGAGCACACCCCACTGGTTGCCGACCAAGGCCGACACCGTGGCGGCGACCAGCTCGCCGTACAGGGCAGCGCCCGGTTTGCGGATCACCAGGGCGGTGAGCACCCCGGCGAACAGCCAGCCCCCGGCGAGCAGTGCCTGTAGGCCGGGAAGCAGCGCCGTCAGCGGCGCGCTGATCGGGTTGGAGGCGATGTTCCACACGACGAACACCAGGCCGGCCGCCGTCGCGAGGACGCTGGCGACGACGATGTCCACGACCCGCCAGCGCAGCGCCTGGGCGGCCGGCGTGACGTCGGTGGGCTGGGTGTTCATCGGGCTCCTTCGTGGCGTATCGCGAGGAGACCAGTATGAACTGCGCGAAGCCGACCGGATGACGCCACGGTGTCGTCGGTCACCAGAGGTCGCCGACGCGCCAATCGCAGATCAGGGGCACTGACGTCGTGAAACCGAGAGCCGTGCTGTCCGTCGGGAACAGGAAGATCAGGTCGGTTGGATCGGAGGTGTCGATCACCCCGTCGGGGGTGTCCGCCTGGGTCGGGCCGTCCCACCGTTGCCAGCCGCGGCCGGCATAGAACCCGGCGGCGTCCTCCATGGCGTTGAGTGCGCCGAGGTCGTGTCGGGTGCGGATGATGGCCTCTGTCTGATCCATCAGCAAGCGGCCCAAACCGCGCCCCTGCTGGTCGCCGCGCACGGCGACACCTTCGACGTAACCGGTGTCGAAGGTGTCGTCCGCGTGGCGCAGCGTGCGGGTCACCACCGCCGAGTGGGCCAGCAATTCGCGATCCTCGGTGATCAACACATGCACGCCGTCGACACCATGCAGCCAGTCATGCGGGCGGAAGCCGTCACCGAATGCCGAGCGGACCAACATCTCGGCCGAACTCAGGACGTCGCGGCCCAGTTCTCCGGGCTCCGCGATCAGAACGTCGATCACCGGCTCAGGATGCCACCCCGCGGGCTACTGCCCCGACTGCATGGCCTGTGCGATCTCCTCGGGGCTGACCTCGCGGACCGGCTGACCGAGTGACCACAGCTGGCCGAACGGATCGCGCACGACGCCGTAGCGGTCACCCCAGAACTGGTCTTCCAGCGGCATCACGACCTCTGCGCCGGCGTCGACCGCCTTGGCGAACATTGCCTCGACATCGGTCACGGTGAGGTGAATCGTCACGGGGCTGCCGCCCAGGGCCTTGGGTGTCGACGGCTTGCCGTCGTTGTACTCGGGAAAGTCGTCATTGAGCATGACCGTGGACCCGTTGATGGTGAGTGCGGCGTGAACCAGCTTGCCGTCGGGCCCGGGCACCCGGCCCAGCTCGGTGGCGCCGAACGCCTTGACGTAGAAATCGATTGCTGCTGCGGCGTCGTCGACAACCAGGTGCGGAATGACTGCGGGAGTTACTTCGATCGCCATGTTCTTCTCCTGAATAGTGAGCGGATTCAATGCAGACCCGCGCGGCGGGCGGATCTCATCGCCGGACAAGTCCCATGCAACCACCGGGGTCTGACATGCGCACGAACCGCGAACCTACGCTCGGTGACGGAAATGGCCCTGATCTCGTCAGAAACCGTGATTTCGGCGGGCCGAGTCAGGTGACGGAGAACGTCCGCGGCAGCTCAGCGCGTCCGGTCAGCGCCATCAGCACGGTCTCGCCCTCGCCTGCCGCCACCGCGATCTGCGTGGCGAGCACACTGGCCGCCTCCAGTACCTCCGCCGGCAGGTCCGCCGAAAGGCCTGTGGCCCGGGCGATGTCGAGGCTGTGCACAGCGAGCTCGAAGATGCGGGTCGGCAGGTAGCCGCTCAACCGGATGCCGAACCCGCCGATGACGGTGATCAACGGATCGCCCGCCTCGTCGATGTCGTCGAGGGCACGGCTCGCCAGCGCGTCCACCGCCGCGGCGGGATCGGAGCCCAGGTCGTGCCCGGCCTGACGGCCGCGCTCGATGATGGCTTCGGCGCCGGCGTCGGACATGAATCCGCGCATGGCCGCGTAGTACTCCACCGGACCGGCGAGATCGGCCGTCGACGCAGGGGTCTGCAGATACGTGCTGACGGTGATCAGTGAGCGCGAGGTGTGGCCCACCAGGGCGCGCAGATCCCACTCGCCCAGGCCGGGGCGAGCGAACGAGTCCGCCGGCAGCACCTGCACCAATCGGGCGAAAGCATGTGCTGCCGAGGCGAATACGTCGCGGGCGCCGGTCATGTCGTGGCGATCTTGTCCCATCCGGCGACCGTCTCCACGCTGCGCGGTTCGGGGCCGATGTAGATGGCGGCCGGACGCACGAGTTTGCCGAGCCGTTTCTGTTCCAGGATGTGCGCGCACCATCCGGCGGTCCGCCCGCAGGTGAACATCGCGGGCATCATCGAGGCAGGCACCTGGGCGAAGTCCAGGATCACCGCGGCCCAGAACTCGACGTTCGTCTCGATGGCCCGGTCCGGGCGGCGCTCTCGAAGCTCGGCCAGTGCGGCCTGCTCCAATGCGGCCGCCACCTCGTAGCGGGGTGCCTCAAGGCGTTTGGCGGTGGCCCGCAGCACCCGCGCCCGCGGATCCTCGGCGCGGTACACACGGTGCCCGAAGCCCATGAGCTTGTCGCCGCGATCCAGGATGCCCTTGACCACCGCGCGGGCGTCACCGGTCTTCTCGACTTCTTCGATCATCGGGAGCACCCGGGCCGGGGCGCCGCCGTGCAGCGGTCCGCTCATCGCGCCCACCGCACCCGACAGAGAGGCCGCGACGTCGGCGCCGGTGGAGGCGATCACCCGGGCGGTGAACGTCGACGCGTTCATGCCGTGCTCGGCGGCGGTCACCCAGTAGGCGTCGATCGCCTCGACGTGCTTCGGGTCGGGGTCGCCCTGCCAGCGCGTCATGAAACGCGCTGTGACCGTGTCGCATTCGTCGATCGTGCGCTGGGACACGGCGGGCTGGTAGATGCCGCGGGCGGATTGGGCGACGTAGGACAGTGCCATCACCGAGGCCCGGGCCAACTGGTCACGCGCGGTGGTGTCGTCGATGTCCAGCAGCGGCGCGTAGCCCCAGATCGGTGCCAGCATGGCCAGCCCGGCCTGGACGTCGACCCGCACGTCGCCACTGTGGATGGGCAGCGGGAACGGCTCGGCCGGGGGCAGGCCCGTGCCGAAGCTGCCGTCGACCAGAAGTCCCCAGACATCCCCGAAGGTGACCCGGCGGGTCACCAGTTCCTCGATGTTCACGCCCCGGTAGCGCAGCGCGCCGCCGTCCTTGTCCGGTTCGGCGATTTCGGTGGTGAAGGCGACGACGCCTTCGAGGCCGGCAACGAAGTCTTCCGGTACAGCTGGCATGGCCAGATTCTTGCACCAACCCCAGGCGTAGCGTTACCGCGGTGCCCATACCCCCTGGACAAACCCCTGGACACGACGACCATGACCTGGCTGCCATGCGCGTGGACTACGTCGAGAAGGACGGCTGTGGCGACCTGGACCTCGACTGGCTCGGCGACGACCCGGTAACCGGGTGGCTGAGGCTGCTGCGGACCTGGCTGGCCGACGCGTACCGCGCCGGCGTGGCCGAGGCCAATGCCATGGTGGTGGCCACTACCGACGATGCGGGAAGACCGGTCACCCGAACGGTGTTGTGCAAGAGCATGGACGAGACGGGCATCACGTTCTTCACCAACTATGACTCTGACAAGGGCACACAGCTGGCGGCGAATCCCTATGCGTCGGCGACGTTCCCTTGGTACCGGCTGGGTCGTCAGGTCCATGTACGCGGTTCGGTCACCAAGGTGAGCCGCGCGGATACTGAGGCGTACTGGTCCAAGCGCCCCCGCGGTTCTCAGCTGGGTGCCTGGGCATCGCAGCAGTCCGGTCCGATCGCATCGCGTGAGGCACTGCTGGCCCAGCTCACCGAGGTGACCGAGCGGTTCGCCGACCTCGAAACCGTTCCGGTGCCGCCGAACTGGGGTGGATATCTGATCGCTCCGGAGAGCGTGGAGTTCTGGCAGGGCCGGGAGAACCGGGTACACAACCGAATTCGTGTGATCGGTAGTCGAGCGGAACGCCTGCAGCCATGATCCTGCCCTCGCTTCGCTCGCCCAGCCGTAGTGCGTAGGTTCTTCGCCGACACCACGCCGCTGCGCACACGGGATTTCCGGCGGCTGTGGTTGGCCGGAATCCCGACCGTCATCGGCGCGAACCTGACCATCTTCGCGGTGCCGGTGCAGCTGTACGTGCTCACCGAGAACTCGGCCTACGTGGGGTTGGCCGGTCTGTTCGCGCTGGTACCGCTGGTGGTTTTCGGGCTGTGGGGTGGCGCCTGGGCTGACGCGATGGACCGCAGGCTGCTGCTGATCATCGCCTCGATCGGATTGGCCGGGGCCTCGGTGCTGCTGTGGCTGCAGGCCGCGCTGGCACTGAACAACGTGTGGGTGGTGCTGTGCCTGCTGGGTGTGCAGCAGGCGTTCTACGCCGTCAACAGCCCGACGCGCTCGGCGGCCATTCCGCGGATGCTGCCGGGCGAGCAGTTGCCGGCGGCGAATTCGCTGAACATGACGGTCATGCAGTTCGGCGCGATCGTCGGCCCGCTGATGGCCGGGTTCCTGCTGAACTGGGTGGACCTGTCGACGCTGTATCTGATCGACGCCGTGACCTGCCTGGCGCCGATCTGGGCGACTTTCCGGCTGGCGCCGATGCCGCCGGCGAGCACCGAGGAAGGCGCCTCCCGCTGGGGCCTGACGGCGGTGCTGGACGGCCTCCGGTACCTGGCCGGCAACCGGGTGGTGTTGATGTCGTTCGTCGTCGACCTGGTGGCGATGATCTTCGGGATGCCGCGCGCGCTGTTCCCCCAGATGGCGCACGAGAGTTTCGGGGGCCCGGTCTCGGGCGGCACGGCGATGGCGTTGCTGGCGGCGGCGATGTCCGCCGGCGCGGTGGCCGGCGGCGTGTTCTCGGGTTGGCTGCCGAGGATCCGCAGGCAGGGGCTGGCCGTGGTGCTGGCCATCGTGGTGTGGGGCGTGGCGATGGTCGGGTTCGGTATCGCGGGCGGAATGGCGCACGGACAGGCCGGGTTGGTGTTGTGGATTGCGTTGGCGTTCTTGGCGATTGGCGGGGCCGCCGACATGGTGTCTGCTGCGTTCCGGTCGACGATCCTGCAACAGGCCGCGTCCGATGAACTGCGCGGCCGGCTGCAGGGCGTGTTCACGGTCGTGGTCGCCGGTGGCCCGCGGCTGGCCGACACCCTGCACGGGGCGGCGGCAGCAGCGGTGGGCACGACGGTCGCCGCGGCCGGTGGCGGTGCACTGGTGGTCGTCGGCGTGGTGATCGCGGCGCTCGCGGTGCCGGCGTTCGTGCGCTACCGGGTGACTGCGAGCGGAGCGGGTGATGCAGCCACTGCGGGCGGTATGGCCACTGTGAGCAGGGCCGGCGAGCCGCAGGATCAGTCCGAGGCTGACAAAGTATGACCACCGGCGAATGGCACTCAGCGCCACATAGTTGCCGAAATGGACCGGAAAGCAGGCCTTTGAGCGATAGCATCCGATCTCGTGGTTGACGTTGTGCGGCAGGCTGAGACGGGTTTGCGGGAGCGTAAAAAACAGCGCACCCGGGCGATGTTGATCGAGGCTGCCATCGATCTGTGTGACCGTCAGGGGTTCGAGCAGACCACTGTGGAGCAGATCGCCGCGGTCGCGGATGTGTCCCCGCGCACGTTCAGCCGCTACTTCGCTACCAAAGACGCCGTCGTGCTGGCGTTCGTCGACGAGGTGATCGAGATTGTCGCGATCGAACTCGAGGCGCAACCGGCCGGAATCGGCGATATCGAGGCGCTGTACCGGGCCCACCTGCAGGCGTTCCTCAAGACCAAGACCGCGCCGCCCACCCAACTCACATCGGATCGGCTGCTGGCCTCGGCGCGCATCATCACCTCGTCGCAGGCGCTGATCCAGTCGGCTTCGGAGTTCCGGGCGGATGCGGTAAACGCGGCGCTGGCACGGCGGATGGGGGTGCCCGGCGACGATCGCCGGCTCAAACTGACGGCCGTGGTGTGGGGATCGATCATCATGACCGGCATCGCTGAGCTGGGATCTCGGGCGGATTGGGACACCGTGACCGTGGATGACATCGTCGAGCGGATCGAATCGACGTACGCCGATTTCCTGGAGGTTGTCGCGGGCGTGGAGCAGCGTCCCGACCGAGGCTGAGCCGTTTGCAGTGACCCGTTAGTAACCCCCCGCGGGCAGCGCAGATCGATTGCGACTACCTTTTGTAGAGCAGTTGTCGGTTCCCAGGACGATGAAGGGATTCCCGTGGCCGAAAACCCGTCGAGTGGGCAGGAGATTGCCACTCTCAAGTACCCCGGTGGCGAGATTGATCTCGATATCGTCCATGCCACCGAGGGCAGTGACGGCATCGCGCTTGGTCCGTTGCTGGCCAAGACCGGCTACACCACGTTTGATGGTGGCTTCGTCAACACCGCTTCCACCAAGTCTGCGATCACCTACATCGACGGTGATGCCGGCATCCTGCGTTACCGCGGTATCCCGATCGAGCAGCTGGCCGAGAATTCCACGTTCATCGAGGTCAGCTACCTGCTGATCTACGGTGAGCTGCCGACGGCCGAGCAGTTGGAGTCGTTCACCACCCAGATCCAGCGGCACACCCTGCTGCACGAGGATCTCAAGCGGTTCTTCGACGGCTTCCCGCGCAATGCGCATCCGATGCCGGTGCTGTCCAGTGCGGTCAACGCGCTGAGCGCGTACTACCAGGATTCGCTGGATCCGCTGGACAAGAAGCAGGTCGAGCTGTCGACGATCCGGTTGCTGGCGAAGCTGCCGACGATCGCGGCGTATGCCTACAAGAAGTCCGAGGGGCAGCCGTTCCTGTACCCGGACAACTCGCTGACGCTGGTGGAGAACTTCCTGCGGATGACGTTCGGTTTCCCGGCCGAGCCGTATGAGGTGGATCCCGAGATCGTCCGCGCGCTGGACATGCTGTTGATCCTGCACGCCGATCACGAGCAGAACTGTTCGACCTCGACGGTGCGTCTGGTGGGCTCGTCGCAGGCCAACCTGTTCACCTCGATCTCCGGTGGCATCAACGCGCTGTGGGGCCCGCTGCACGGCGGCGCCAACCAGGCCGTGCTGGAGATGCTGGAGAAGATCCGTACCGGCGACGACGACGTGCAGACCTTCGTCAAGAAGGTCAAGAACCGCGAAGACGGTGTGAAGCTGATGGGCTTCGGTCACCGGGTGTACAAGAACTACGACCCGCGGGCGCGCATCGTCAAGGAGCAGGCCGACAAGATCCTGGGCAAGTTGGGTGGCGACGATGAGTTGCTCGACATCGCCAAGCAGCTCGAAGAGATCGCGTTGACCGACGACTTCTTCATCGAGCGCAAGCTCTACCCGAACGTCGATTACTACACCGGCGTGATCTACCGGGCGATGGGCTTCCCGACCCGCATGTTCACCGTGCTGTTCGCCCTGGGCCGGCTCCCGGGCTGGATCGCGCACTGGCGTGAGATGCACTCGGAGCCCAACAAGATCGGCCGCCCGCGCCAGATCTACACCGGCTACACCGAGCGCGGCTACGTAGACATCAGCAAGCGCTGAGTTTCTCTCCGCGAGCAGACACAAAACTGCCCCTTTTCACGCGAAAAGGGGCAGTTTTGTGTCTGCTCGCGCAGTATCTGTCAGCGCACCGCGATCGCGGCGCCGCCGGTGAGCGCCAGTAGCTGCGCGTAGGTCAGGGGCATGACCGAATCGGCGGTGCCCGCGGCCGTCCAGATCACCGGGTAGGACGCCAGGGTCTGATCGACGACGGTGCGTAGCGGTGCCGGATGGCCCGTGGGCGCGACGCCGCCGATGACCTGTCCGGTCGCGCTGCGCACGAGTTTTGGGTCGGCCTTGCGGATGGCAGTGGCCCCGAGACGGTCGGCGACGACGCCGGTGTCCACCCGGCCGGCACCGCTTGCCATCACGAGCAATGGTTCGCCGTCGCATTCGAACACCAGGCTGTTGGCGATGGCTCCGACCTCGCAGCCCAGCTGTTCGGCGGCTGCCGCTGCAGTCTTGGCGTCGGCGTCGAGGATCTTGATGGCCGGTTCGATGCCGGCGGCGGCCACTGCCGCGGCGACGAGGGAGTTCCGTTCGTTCACGGTGACGATTCTGTCGGATCGGCGCGCATCGTGCCCAGACTATTTCTCGTGGCGGACAACACCGTTCATCATCGTCAGCTTGACCTCGGCCTGGAGGATCTCGTGCGGCGGGATCGCGGTGAGGTCCTTGTCGAGCACGACCAGATCGGCCAGCTTGCCCACTGTGATGGAGCCCAGGTCGTTCTCGCGGCGCAGTTGGTAGGCCGGGCCCATGGTTTGGGCGGTGATCGCCCGGTCCAGGGTCAGCCGTTCCTCGGGCCGAGGAAGCGGCGTCTGGTCAGGCTTGCCCAATTCCTGCCTGGTGAAGGCGATCTCGATCGCTTCGAGTGGACGGAAGATGCTGTAGTAGCTCGCGGCCGGCCAGTCGGAGCCGAAGGACAAGCGGGCGCCGCCGTCGGACAGCGACTTGAACGGGTACATGCGATCGGCCCGCTCCGGCCCGAGGCGCACGGTTGTCACGTTGCGCCAGTAGGGGTCCGGTGTGGCCCACTGGGCCGAGACCTGCGCGATGACACCAAGCTCGCCCAACCGCGGAATATCCTGTGGGTCAACACATTGCATATGTGCGATGGCATTTCGCCGGTCGCGTTGCGGATTGGTCTTGGCGGCGGCCTCGATCGCGTCGAGCGTCATGCGGGTCGCTCTGTCTCCGATGCAGTGCACGTGGACGTCGATTCCCTGCGCGTCGGCGCGCTTGACGACGTCGTTGACCTGTTCGGCGGAGAACAGCGGCTGGCCGCTGGTGCCGGGCTGGTCCGCATACGGCGCGAGCATCGCCGCGGTGCGTCCGGCGTCCACGCCGTCCATCACGATCTTCAGCACGTTGACGTGCACCAGCTCAGTTTGTGGCACGTCGCGCAGCGCCAGGATCTTGGGCAGCGGGTCGACGTTCGGCTGGTTGTAGTAGTAGCTGCCGGTGACCCGGAACGGGAGCTTGCCCGCGGTCTCAAGGTCGCGGTAGTGCCCGAAAGCCTTGTCCTCCGGCATGATCTCGACGCCGGCGTCGAACATCGAGGTGATGCCGGCCTCCGATGCCCTGGGCGCCCATTGGGCCAGCGATTCGGCGACGAACGCCTCGTCCATCGGCACCACCGAATTCAGCACCTGCATGTAGGCGGGCACCTCGACGAGATACCCGGTCGGCGTGCCGTCGGGATCGCGCTGGAACACACTGAAGCCCGGAACCGGATCGGCGGAGTCCTTGGTGATCCCGGCGAGCTCGAGGGTGTTGGTGTTGACCCATGCCGAGTGGGCGTCGATCGCGATCAGCAGCACCGGCCGGTCCGGCCAGATCGCGTCGAGGTCCTCGCGTCTGGGTCCGGTCGCGGGGAATGCGTCGTAGCGCCAGCCGAAACCGCGGACCGGGCCGCCTCCGGCGACGGTGGGTGCATAGTTGCGCAATGCCGCGAGGATGGCGTCGCGTGTGTCGAACTGGAGGTCCACTCCGCGGGTGATGGCGCTGGGCCGGCGAACCGCTGCGGCGGGTTTCGACTTGCCTCCACGATAGTTGTAGTTTCACAATAGTTGTGTGAATACAACTGTCGGCTCGCTCAGCGCACGGCGCAAGGCGATCATCCTCGTCTCGTGCTGTCTGAGCCTGCTGATCGTGTCGATGGACGCCACCATCGTGAACGTCGCACTTCCGAGCATCCGTGAGGATCTGGGTGCGTCACCGTCGCAGCTGCAGTGGATCATCGATGTCTACACGCTGGTGCTGGCTTCGCTGTTGTTGCTGGCCGGCGCGACGGGCGACCGGTTCGGTCGCAGGCGGACATTCCAATTGGGGCTGACGATCTTCGCGGTGGCCTCGCTGCTGTGCAGCCTGGCCCCCAACATCGAAACCCTCATCGCGGCCCGCTTCCTGCAGGCCATCGGCGGTTCGATGCTCAACCCGGTGGCCATGTCGATCATCACCCAGGTGTTCACCGGCCGGGTGGAGCGCGCCCGCGCGATCGGTGTGTGGGGCGGGGTGGTCGGCATCTCGATGGCACTCGGCCCGATCGTGGGCGGGGCGCTGATCCAGTACGTGGACTGGCGCGCGGTCTTCTGGATCAACCTGCCCATCTGCGCCCTGGCCGTCGTGCTCACCGCGATCTTCGTCCCCGAATCGAAGTCGGCGACCATGCGCGATCTCGACCCCATCGGCCAGGTCCTGGGCGTGGCATTCCTGTTCGGCGTCGTCTTCGTGCTCATCGAGGGCCCGGGGTTCGGTTGGACGGACCCGCGCACCCTCGCCGTCGCAGTCGTCGCGCTCGTGGCCCTGGTGGCGTTCCTGCGCTACGAATCGCGCCGCAGGGACCCGTTCATCGACCTACGGTTCTTCCGCAGCGTGCCGTTCGCCTCGGCCACCCTGATCGCGGTCTGTGCGTTCGCCGCGTACGGAGCCTTCCTGTTCATGATGTCGCTGTACCTGCAGACCGAGCGCGGCTACTCCGCGATGCACACCGGCTTGATCTACCTGCCGGTCGCGGTGGGCGCGCTGATTTTCTCGCCGCTTTCGGGCCGTCTTGTCGGCCGGTACGGCAGCCGGCCCTCGCTGCTGGTGTCGGGAGCGACGATCACCGTGGCCGCCATTCTGCTGACCCGGCTGACCGGCGACACCCCGGTGTGGCAGCTGGTGGTCATGTTCGCGGTGTTCGGCATCGGGTTCTCGATGGTCAACGCGCCGATCACCACCACGGCGGTCAGCGGTATGCCGCTCGATCGCGCCGGTGCGGCCTCCGCGGTGGCCTCCACCAGCCGTCAGGTCGGCGTGAGTGTCGGTGTGGCGCTGTGTGGTTCGGTGGCGGGGGCGGCATTGGCCGGAACCGGTGCGGAATTCGCCGCGGCCGCCCGGCCACTGTGGTTCGTCTGTGCCGCACTGGGTTTGGTGATCTTCGTCCTGGGCGTCATCTCCACCACGCCGCGGGCTTTGCGTTCCGCGCAGAAGTTGGCGCCGCTGATCGGTCAGCACCATGTCCCGGAGGTGACCCATGTCCGGTGACGGGCAGGCCGAGTTGGCCGACGAGGTGTGGCGCGCCCTGACCGCGTTGGTGTTCGACCACCGTGACCGGTGGCGGCGTGCGGTGATCGAGCGAACCGGACTGCCGTTCAGCCGTATCCGCATCCTGAAACGGCTGGCGCGCGAACCGCTGACGGTCAAGCAACTGGCCTACGCGGCGACGGTCGATGCCCCGGCGGCCACGGTCGCGGTCAACGACCTTGAGGAGCGCGGGCTGGTGGTGCGTGAGGTCGACCCGGCCAACCGGCGCTGCAAGCTGGTCTCGCTCACCGACGCCGGGCGCGCATTGCTGGCGCGCATCGACCGGGTCGAGGACCCGGCGCCGGAAGTGCTCGCAGCGCTCGACGCCGGGGACCTCGAAGCCCTGCGGGTGATCCTGCGCAAGGTCACCGGGCCGTAGCCGTGTCGATCGGGATCAGCTCTCGCCCCACCCGCCCTGCACCATGGTCTGGAACTTCCAGTCGCCGTCGCACTTGACCAGCAGATCGCCGTAGCGCACCTGCTGGCTGAACCCGTCGGCGGTGAACGTCGCGTCGGTGATGACGAACACCAGGTTCTCGTTGATGAAGTGCGGCGTGCGCGTCGACTCCATCGCGAAATCGGTGCTCTGGCCCAACTGTTCGGCCATCTGGGCGATGAACCCGGCGCGGTCGACGGACTCGGCGCTGCCGTCGGTCACCTCGTTGAGCGGAAACATCGCCTGATCCGCCATGCCCTCGACGTCCTTGTTCAGCGCCAGTGCGTCGTAGCGGGCGAACCAGGCCAGCACCGAGTCGACATCGGCGGTGGTGGGGGTGAATTCGCAGGCCTGTGGCGTGGTCACGATGGGGCTCCTCGGCGGTAGAATTACTCTGTACGGCATATACTGTACATAGTACAGAGAGGATGGATGGCGTGGCAGAACGCGCAGGAGGGGACCGCAGCAGTGCCGGCGATCCGGTCCGCACGCTCGAACTGCTCTGGCGGGAGCCCGGTCAGGGCGCTCGCACTCGCGGCCCGAAGCAACGCACGACGGTGGACGCGGTGGTCGACGCCGCCATCCGGATCGCCGATGCGGACGGCCTTGATGCACTCACGATGCGGGCGGTCGCCGGGCAAGTGGGCGTGACGCCGATGGCCACCTACACCTATGTGCCGGGCAAGGCCGAACTGCTGGACCTGATGGTCGATACCGTGTACCGGCAGATGCCGCGCCACGACTTCGCCGGAAAGACTTGGCAGGAAAAGGTTTCCATGATCGCCGAGGACAACCTCGCGATGTTCGAGAGGCACCCCTGGATCACCTACCTGCCCACGACCCGCCCGCCGCTGGGCCCGGGCATGATGGCCAAGTACGACCACGAGCTGAGCGCGTTCGATTCACTCGGACTCACTGACCTCGACATGGATTCGGCCCTGACGTATGTGTTGGGCTTCGTCAACTCGGTGGCCCGGATCGCCATCGATTCGCGCCGGGCCGCAGCCGACAGCGGCCAGAGTGACGGGCAGTGGTGGGAACGCGTCGGCCCGCTGCTGGAGCGTGTCCTCGACGGTGACAGGTACCCGTTGGCCTCACGGGTGGGGACGGCGGCCGGTCAGGCATTCGACGCGGCCTACAGTGCCGTGCACGCCTACGAGTTCGGGTTGGCGCGTGTGTTGGACGGGCTGGCTGACCTCATCGACGCCGGCTGAGCCTGTCGTCTCAGCCTTCGAGTACAGCCATCGCGGCGTTGTGCCCGCCGATGCCGGAGACGGCGCCACCGCGCACCGAACCCGAGCCGCACAACAGGATCCGGTCATGCGCGGTGGCCACACCCCAGCGCTGCGCCGGCGTTTCCAACGGAGCGTCGTCCTCGGCGAACGGCCACCGCAGCGCGCCGTGGAAGATGTTGCCCGCGGTCATCCCGAGGGCCTGTTCCAGATCGGCGGTGGTCTTGGACTCGATACACAGCCGGCCGGCGCCGTCCTCCATGAGGACATCCTGGATCGGTTCGGCCAGAACCGAATTGAGCGAGTTCAGCACCGCCGAGGTCAGCCGGTCGCGCGTCCGGTCGGGATCGCCGGCGGCCAGTGAGTGCGGGGTGTGTAGACCGAATACGGTGAGCGTCTGGGCCCCCGAGCCGCGCAGGTCCTCAGACAGGATGCTGGGATCGGTCAGGGAGTGGCAGTAGATTTCGCACGGGAGCGGATCGGGGACGCGCCCGGAGGCGGCGGCGTCATAGGCTCCGGCCAGCTGGCTGAAGGTCTCATTGATGTGGAAGGTGCCGCCGAATGCCTGCTGGGGCGTGACGTGTTCGTCCCGAAGCCGGGGGAGTCGACGCAGCATCAGGTTGACCTTCACCTGCGCGCCGGGGGCGGTCTCGGGGGCCGGTTCGCCGAGTAGGCCGGCGAGCACCGCCGGGGTGACATTGGCCAGCACGCGCTCGGCAGAAACCTGCCGCGCCGTTCCGCCCTGCCGGTAGCGCACCTCACCCTCTGGGTTGACCGCGTAAACATCTGCACCGGTGATGATTTCGGCACCGAAGCCGGCCGCGGCGGCAGCCAGGGCCCCGCTCACCGCACCCATCCCGCCGACCGGCACGTCCCAGTCGCCGGTGCCGCCGCCGATCAGGTGGTAGAGAAAGCACGCGTTCTGGATCAGCGACGGATCATCGATGTCGGCGAACGTGCCGATCAGGGCGTCGGTGGCCATCACGCCGCGCACCAGATCGTTCGACACCGCGTTGGTGATCGCCTCGCCGATCGGCCGTTCGATCAGCGCTTCCCAGGCCGCGGCGGTTTCGTTGTCGTGTCCGGTGAGCACGCCCCGGCGCATCTCGGCCCGGCTGCGCAGCGGCTGCAGCAGCGTCGGCCAGATCCGGGACGTGATCAGCCCGCACCGGCGGTAGAAGTCGCTGAACCCGGCCGCGTCGGTGCCGGCGCCGATCGCATCGAATGTCGGCTGCGGGCCGATCAGCAGTCCGGTGGCGCCGCCGGTGGCCGGATCGGGCGTGTAGGACGAGATTCGGCGCCGGGACAGCCGGATTCGGGCTCCCAGGTCGCTGATGATGCGTTGGGGTAGCAGGCTGACCAGGTACGAGTACCGCGACAGGCGGGCATCCACACCGTCGAAGGCGTGCGCCGAAACTGCCGCGCCGCCTACGTGGTCGAGGCGTTCGAGCACCTGCACCCGGCGTCCCGCACGGGCCAGGTAGGCAGCGGCCACCAAGCCGTTGTGCCCGCCGCCGATGATGACGGCGTCCAACGCCTTTCCTGTCACGTCACGCCCTGCCGGTCAGCCTCGATAGCCTTCGACCTCGTCGGCCCCGCGTTTCTCGGCCAGGCCCGGGTCCTGTCCCGTGTCACGCAGCGCACGACGCTGACGCAACAGGTCCCAACACTGGTCGAGGGCGACTTCCAGCGATCTCAGTCGTTGTTGCTCTTCGGATTCGTCTATTTCCCCTCGCTGCAGTTTGGTCCGGAGCTCCTGCTCTTCGGCAACGAGCCGGTGAACTTCGGCGAGGATGTCCTGATCTTTGGCCACACAACCAGTCTGCCGGACTACCGTTGATCCGGTGAGTACAAAACCTGAGATCGAGTTTCCGGACGGACCTGCCCCCACCGAATTGGTGATCAAGGACCTGGTGGTCGGCGACGGCGCCGAGGCGGTGCCCGGCGGCAACGTCGAGGTGCACTACGTGGGCGTCGAATACGACTCCGGCGAGGAGTTCGACAGCTCGTGGAATCGCGGAGAATCCATCGAATTTCCATTGCGGGGCCTAATTCAGGGCTGGCAGGACGGAATTCCCGGGATGCGGGTCGGTGGTCGGCGCCAGCTCATCATTCCGCCGGCACAGGCCTATGGCCCTGCGGGTTCGGGGCATCGGCTTTCGGGCAAGACACTGATCTTCGTGATCGATCTGCTCGCCACCCGTTGACGTGTCCTTGGGTTCGGAATGTATTGGCCGAACCTAACCGTCAATTTCCATTTGCTGCTACCGTCAACCTGTTTCGCGGCTGTAGATAACTGTTCGTCGACTACAGGAGTGCCCAAAATGTCGGGTTCGGACGAATCTCGGACAATCACAGGCTGGCAAACAGCCTCCAAGTTATATCGACGACCACCCGGTTTGGGTTGGTTGCTGGCGCTGGCGGCAGTTCCATTGTTGCTGGGCCTGATCGGATGGGGCGGACTCGACCGCTCGCACAAGAACACTGATGTGACGCTTCCCGATGTGAATCCCACGGCGACATTGAGCGTTCCGGACGTGAATGCCCCGGACCTCAACGCGCCCAATGTCAATTTGCCGAACCTCTCGTTCGCGCCGTTGTCGATCGCCCGTAACGGCAACGGCTTCACCCTCACCGGTGATCTGCCCGACGCCGCGGCCAAAGCCTCGCTGTTGGATTGGCTGCGCGGAAAGTTCGGTGCGGACGTCAATCTGGTCGACAACCTGAATCTGCGTCCGGGTGTGAGCACCCCCGATGTGTCGGCCCTGGGCAAGGTGTTCGACGCCGCGGCCGAGGGCATTCCGGATTTCAACTTCAGCGTCGACGGTGACACGCTGACGCTGACCGGTACGGCGCCGTCGGCGCAGGTGCGTGACGCGGTCGAGGCGGCCGCGAAGGCGGCCTGGCCGAACATCAAGCTCGTCAACAACATTCAGATCGCGGCCGCTCCGGCTGCCCCCGCGCCACCGGCGCCCGCGGCTCCTGGTGCACCGGGTGCTCCCGGTGGCACACCGGGACCCTGCGCGGCGTTGCAGGGCGATGTGAGTGCACTGCTGCGTACTCCGATCAACTTCAGCACCGACGGGTTCGCTGTGGCCCCGTCGTCGCAGCAGCTGCTGTCGCAGGTGGCTGACAAGCTCAAGTCGTGCGAAGGCGCAAAGGTGGCCGTCACCGGTTACACCGACAGCTCGGGTAATGACGCCATCAACATCCCGCTGAGCGGCAACCGCGCCAAAGCCGTTGCCGATTATCTGGTTTCGCAGGGTCTGGCGGCCGATCACGTGACGTCGTCCGGCGCGGGTTCGGCGAATCCGATCGCCGGCAATGACACCCCCGAAGGCATGGCGAAGAACCGCCGCGTCGAGATCACGGTCAATTAGGGAGATTCGACATGGACTTCGTAATCCAGTGGTTGTGGTATCTGCTCGCGTTCGTGGTGGGGTCTCTGGTGGCCTGGCTGATTTCGGTGGTGACCGTCAAGCCCACCAGTGAGGAAGAGGCGTTCGCCGAACTGCCCGGCTCGCGTGAGATTGGAGCAGGACGATGAGCGATCTGAACTGGTGGTTGATGGCCCTGGCCTTCGTGCTCGGGCTGGTGCTGACGCTGGCGCTGACCCTGCGCAGGGTGAAGCGGGAGGTGCCGGTGTACGGCGCCCTGGGGCGTCGGCCCGATGCTGCGGCGGCGGCCGGGGACGGTAAGGCCGCGGCCGCTGGTGGAACGGCCGGTGCTGCAACGGCTGTCGCCGATGACGCCACGACCAAGCTGCCCAGGGTCGGTTCGGGGGACGAGCCCACCACCCAGCTGCCCAAGGTCACCAGCGCGGGTGCCGCGGCGGCGGGTGCGGCTGCCGCCGGTGCCGCCGGGGCGGCCAAGTTCGCCTCCGGCGGGGGTGCCCACGAGGCTGCCGGTGACGGCGTCAAGGTCGTCGAGGAGACGCCGTACGGTGCCGGTTCGGTCCGGGTCTCGGGTGCGGGCACGCCGACGGGTTATCTGATCAAGGGCAACGAGGATTCGATGCTCTATCACTCGCCGGAGAGTCCGTCGTACTCGGTGACCATCGCTGAGATCTGGTTCGCCGACGTCGAATCCGCCGAGGAGGCCGGGTTCAACCGATGGGACAGCGGTAAGTCCCAGCGCGACAAGAAGTAGCGGCAACGCAGATCGCCCGCCTCCACAACCGGAGGCGGGCGATTTGTGTTCGGTGCGTGGTCAATGCGGGCCGGGCAGGCGCAGCAGCAGCCGTGCCCCGCCCAGTGGGCTCGATTCCAGAGTGGCTGTGCCACCGTGTAATTCGGCCTGCTGGGCCACCAGTGCCAGTCCCAGGCCGGAGCCCAACCTCGATGCCGTCGATCCCCGGGAGAAGCGTTCGAACACCATCACGCGTTCTTCCTCGGGCACACCCACGCCGTCGTCGTCCACCGCGATCTCGACGCCCTCGCGGGAGCTCACCGCCGACAACAGCACTCGGGTGGCGCCGCCGTGTTTGACGGCGTTGGCGATCGCGTTGTCCACGGCCAGCCGCAGCCCGGTGGGCAGTCCGATGATGATCACCGTCGGTGAGGGCGCCAGCGCGACGTCGAGATCGGGGTAGACGCGCATGGCGTCGTGGGCGGCGCGGTCGAGCAGTTCGGTGATGTCGACGGTGACGTGGTCGTCGGTGGTGGACAACTCGCCCTGGGCGAGGCGTTCCAAGGCGCCGAGGGTGGCCTCGATCCGCGACTGCGTGCGGATGACGTCGTTGACCACTTCCTTACGCTCATCGTCGGGCAGGTCCAGGGTCGACAGGACCTCCAGGTTGGTCCGCATCGCGGTCAGCGGGGTGCGCAGCTCGTGGGCGGACACCGAGGCGAAGTCGCGGGCCGAGGCCAACGCGGCCTTGGTGCGGTCCTGTTCCTTCCAGATGCGTTTCAACATGCCGTTGACGGCGTCGGCGATCTCGACGGCCTCGCTGGCACCGCGCACCTCGACGTCGGGAGCCTCGTCGCCCGCCTCGATCTCGCGGGTCTGCTCGGCCAGTCGTTTGAGCGGGCGCACCGCGAACGCGGCCAGCACCCAGCCCAGCGCCGTGGCCGCACCGACCGCGAACACACAGATGATGAGCACCCGGCGGTGCAGGTTGTTGGTGTCGGCGATGGTGGCGTCGTAGGTCGCGCCGACTGCCACCCACATGGGTCCGGGGGCAGGAATCTGCACGGTGCGCACCCGCCAGCGCACGCCGTCTATGTAGGTGTCGGCGTATCCGTCGGGCAGCTCGGGCAGGATCACGTTCGAGTTCGACGAGACGTTTCCGGCCTGGCGCACGGTGATCACCGCGTCCTGGTCGCTCGGGGAGCGGGGGATCTCGCCGAGGCCCCGCGGCAGGAACGGGATGGCGAAGCCGGCGGCTTCGTCGAGGCGGCGGTCCAGCCGTTCCTTGCGGTCGTTGGTGATGCCGACCCAGACGATGGTTCCGACGATGACGACGACGATCGCCGCGCCTATGGCGGTGGCGAACGCGACCCGGGTCCGCAGCGACGGTGTGCGGCGGAAGATCCGGGTCAGCGGCCTCATTTCGCTATTGGGTCCTGAGGACGAATCCGACCCCGCGGACGGTGTGCAGTAGTCGCGGCGCGCCGCCGGCTTCCAGTTTGCGGCGCAGGTACCCGATGAATACGTCCACCACGTTGGTGTCGGCGGCGAAGTCGTAGCCCCAGACCAGTTCCAGCAACTGCGCCCGGGACAGCACGGCGGTCTTGTGCTCGGCCAGCACGGCCAGCAGGTCGAACTCGCGTTTGGTCAGGTCCACGTCCACACCGTTGACGCGGGCGCGGCGGCCGGGGATGTCGACCTCCAGTGGGCCGACCTGGATGGTCTCGGAAGAGAAGGTGGCCGATGCGCCGCGGCGGCGCAGCAGCGCCTTGACCCGGGCCACCAGTTCCTGCAGCACGAACGGTTTGACCAGGTAGTCGTCGGCGCCGGCTTCCAGGCCGGCCACGCGGTCGTCGACGCTGCTGCGGGCCGAGAGCACGCAGACCGGCACGTCGTTGTCCATCGCGCGCAGCGCGGTCACCACACTGACGCCGTCGAGTACCGGCATGTTGATGTCGAGCACGATCGCATCCGGGCGGGTCTCGGTGGCGCTGCGCAGCGCCTCGGCCCCGTCCACGGCCGTCGAGACGGTGAACCCGGACAGCCGCAGCCCGCGTTCCAGCGACGCGAGCACGTCAGGGTCGTCGTCTACGACGAGGACCCGGGGCGAGGCCATGCCACCGGTAGCGCTATCCATAACCGCCATCTTGCCCGATGAACAACGGTGAATCGCGCAGGCGCCCGGGAAGTCTTTGACCTCAATAATTGTTCAGGTTTTACGGTGATGTACATGAATATGGAAACAGTGGCCCGGCAGTCGCTGTACAGACAGGCCCATGCGCGCGACGGAGACCTCCGCGCGCTGGCCGACCGGCGCCTGCTGTCGCGGATCTGGCGGTTCGCCGCGCGCCACCATCGCAGGCTGGGCGGGTTCGTCGCGATCAGCGTGGTCAGTGCGCTGCTGACGGTGACGACGCCGGTGCTGGCCGGCCGTGTGGTCGACGCGATCACGCAGGGCGGCCCGGCGTCGACGGTGGTGCTGCTGGCCTGCACTATCGCTGCGATCGCCGTCGCTGAAGCCGCAGTGGCCCTGTTGACCAGGTGGTTGTCGTCGAACATCGGCGAGGGTCTGATCCTGGACCTGCGCACCGCGGTGTTCGACCACGTGCAACGCATGCCGGTGGCGTTCTTCACCCGCACCCGGACCGGCGCCTTGGTGAGCCGCCTGGGCAATGACGTGATCGGGGCGCAGCGGGCGTTCTCCGACACGCTCTCGGGCATCGTCGCCAACGTCGTGACCCTGACGCTGACGCTTGTGGTGATGCTCAGCATCTCGTGGCAGATCACCCTGCTGTCGTTGGCGCTGCTGCCGTTGTTCGTGCTGCCCGCCCGTCGCATCGGCACCCGGATGGCTGGGTTGTCCCGCGAGGCGGCCACGTACAACGCCACGATGAACACCCAGATGACCGAGCGGTTCTCGGCCCCGGGAGCCACCCTGGTCAAGTTGTTCGGCAGCCCGGAGACCGAGTCCGACGAGTTCGCGGTGCGTGCCGGCCGGGTGCGTGACATCGGGGTGCGCACGGCGATGCTGCAGTCGACGTTCATGAACTCGCTGACGCTGATGTCGGCGCTCGCCCTGGCATTGGTCTACGGGCTGGGCGGCGTGCTGGCGATCGGCGGGCAACTGCAGGCCGGTGCGGTGGTGTCGCTGGCACTGCTGCTGACCCGGCTGTATGCGCCGCTGACCGCACTGGCCAACGCGCGGGTCGAGATCGCCAGCGCCCTGGTGTCGTTCGAGCGGGTTTTCGAGGTGCTGGACCTGGTGCCGCTGATCGCCGAGGAACCCGATGCCGTGTCTGTGCCGGATGGTCCTGTCGAGGTCGAATTCGACCACGTCCGGTTCTCCTACCCTTCGGCGGACAAGGTGTCGCTGGCCTCGCTGGAAGAAGTGGCGACGTTGGACGACCGCGGCGGTGAGGAGGTGCTGCACGGCATTTCGTTCACGGCCCGGCCCGGCCAGATGGTGGCGCTGGTCGGATCGTCGGGGGCGGGCAAGTCGACCATCGCGTCGCTGCTGGCCCGGCTCTACGACGTCGACTCCGGTTCCATCAAGCTCAACGGGGCCGACGTGCGGGACGTGACGTTCGGGTCGCTCAAGGACACGGTGGGCATGGTGACCCAGGACGGGCACCTGTTCCACGAGTCGATCCGCGCCAACCTGTTGCTCGCGGCGCCCGAAGCTGGTGAGGACGAACTCTGGGAGGCACTGCGCCGGGCTCGGCTCGATGACGTGGTCGCGGCCATGCCCGACGGCTTGGACACGGTTGTCGGTGAGCGCGGATACCGTCTGTCCGGAGGGCAGCGGCAGCGGTTGACCATCGCGCGCCTGCTGTTGGGACGATCACGGGTGGTGGTGCTCGATGAGGCGACGGCGTCGCTGGACTCGGCCTCGGAGGCCGCCGTTCAGCAGGCCCTCGCCGAGGCATTGGGCGGGCGCACCTCGATCGTCATCGCGCACCGGTTGTCCACGGTTCGCGCCGCCGATCTCATCCTGGTCATCGAGGACGGGCGCATCGTCGAACGCGGCACTCACCGCGAGTTGCTCGCCCGGGGTGGCCGCTACGCCGAGCTGTACGACACGCAGTTCTCCCAGGAGGTCCCGGCGGCATGAAGTTAATCGTTTGCCCCTGATGGGAAGATTGATCCAGTGAGTCAACCCGCGATCGCCACATCACCGAAGCGGATCCGGACCAGTTCAGATCTGTGGCGGCTGTTGCCTTATCTGTTGCCGTACCGGGCCCGCTGGATCGTCATGATCGTGGTGGCGGTGGTCAGCCTCGCTGCGACGGTGGCGATTCCGCTGATGACCAAGGCCGTCATCGACGGTCCGGTGCGTCACCAGGATCCGCACGGGTTGTGGGTACTGGGTTCGGCTGCGGTGGCGGTCGGCATTTCCGAGGCGGTGCTGTGGTTTATCAGGCGCTGGATGGTGGCCCGCGCCACCATGGGCGTCGAGGCCGACATCCGCAAGGATCTCTATGCGCGGCTGCAGATCCTGCCGATGAGCTTCCACGGCCGCTGGCAGTCCGGGCAGCTCCTGTCGCGGGTTATGAACGATCTGTCCACGATCCGCCGGTTCCTGTCCTTCGGGTTGGTGTTCCTGATCCTCAACACCCTGCAGATCGTCGTGGTGACGTCGATCCTGCTGGCCATGTACTGGCCGCTGGGTGTGGTGGTGCTGGTGTCGATCGTGCCGATCACGCTGACCGTCCTGCATTTCGAGCGGGAGTACACTCGGTTGTCGCGGCTGGCGCAGGACCAGACCGGCCACGTCGCAACCCATGTCGAGGAGGCCGCGCTCGGGCTGCGGGTGGTCAAGGCGTTCGGCCGCGAGGACTACGTCTTCGACCGGTTCGACGAGCAGGCCACGCAGCTCTACGAGACGCAGTTCGCCAGGGTGAGTGTCTCGGCGAAGTTCTGGACGCTGCTGGAGGTCATCCCCAACCTCACGCTGATCGTGGTGTTGGGGTTCGGTGCGTACGCGGCGGGCCACGGCCACGTCACGATGGGCACCCTGGTCGCCTTCATCACGATGATGCTGTCGCTGGTGTGGCCGATCGCCTCGCTGGGTTTTCTGTTGTCGATGACGCAGGAGTCGTTCACCGCGGCCAACCGCATCGCCGAGATCTTCGATGCGCCCATCGACATCACCGACGGTCCGGTGTCGCAGCCGCCGCGCGGCGGCCGGCTGGAGCTGCGGGATGTGGGCTTCAAGTTTCCCGACGGTGACGAGTGGGCTCTACGCCATGTCAACGCCGTGGTGGAACCGGGACAGACGCTGGCGCTCGTCGGCGCGACCGGGTCGGGTAAATCGGTGCTCGCCGCGTTGTTCTCGCGGTTGTACGACGTCACCGAAGGCCAGATCCTGATCGACGGCCGCGACATCCGCGAGCTGAGCCTGCCCGTGCTGCGGCAGGCCGTGGCCACCGCGTTCGAGGATCCGACGCTGTTCTCGATGTCGGTGGCCGAGAATTTGCGGCTGGGCCGTGCGGATGCCACCGACGAGCAGCTGGGCCAGGCCATCGAGATCGCGGCCGCACAGTTCGTCTACGACCTGCCGTTCGGCCTGGACACCCGGATCGGTGAGCAGGGCATGAGCCTGTCCGGTGGTCAGCGCCAACGCCTTTCGCTGGCCCGTGCGATCCTGGCGGCGCCCAAGATACTGGTGCTCGACGACACGTTGTCGGCGCTGGACGTGCATACCGAAGCCGTTGTGACGGAGGCCCTCGGGCGCGTCCTGCGCGGGGTGACGGGCATCATCGTGGCGCACCGCGCATCGACCGTGCTGTTGGCCGACAAGGTCGCGCTCCTGCAGAACGGAACGATCACCCACATCGGGACACACGCCGAATTGCTGGCACAGGTACCGCAATACCGCTACCTGCTGGCCGCCGATGACCAACTCGATGACGCCTGCGAGCGCAGTTGCGCATGGGAGGACGACGAGGAGTTGGGCCGGTTGCAGCGCGGGCATGCCGAACGGGCGGCCATCGATGAGGTGGGCGGGCCCCCGCATCTTAGTGCGGAGGTGCAGCGCCGATGACCACTACACAGTGGCGTGGCCGCCTGAGCGACGACGAACATGACGACTCCGACAACACCGCCGCCGGCACGTCCACCCTTCCTATCGACGAGAGCGTGCCGCTACGCCGTGAGGCCCGGGCACTGCTCATGTCATTGCTGCGCCCCTACCGGTGGACGGTCGCCGTGCTGGCACTGGTGGTCGTGGTGGAAAACGCTGCCCGGCTGTCGGTTCCGATCCTGGTGCAGCGTGGTATCGACCGCGGCATCCCGCCGATTCTGGAGGGCGGCCCGGCCCGTGAGCTGATGCTCATCGTCGGCACGCTGTGCGCGGTGGTCATCGTGCAGGCGATCAGCCGCATGTTCTTCCTGCGGCGCTCCGGCCGGGTCGGCCAGCGGGTGCTGTTGGAGTTGCGCCGCCGGGTGTTCCGCCATTTCGGCCGGCTCGATGTGGCCTTCCACGACCGGTATACGTCGGGCCGGGTGGTCAGCCGGTCCACCAATGACGTCGAGGCCATCCAGGACATGCTGGAAACCGGTTTCGACAGCCTGATCACCGCGGCGCTGACGTTGTTCGGCACCGCGATCCTGCTGGTGGCGCTCGATTGGCGGCTGGGCCTGATGTGCCTGGCGGCGTTCCCGATCCTGGTCGCCCTGGTGTGGTGGTTCCGCAACGAGTCGGGCAAGACCTACCGGCTGGTGCGGGAAAGTGCGGCGCTGGTGATCGTGCAGTTCGTCGAGACCATGACCGGGATCAAGGCCGTGCAGGCCTACCGGCGCGAGCCGCGCAACCAGGAGATCTTCGACGACGTCGCCGACGGGTACCGGGCGCTCAACGAGAAGACCTTCAAGCTGCTGGCGATCTTCATGCCCGGGGTCAAACTGGTCGGCAACCTCACCACCGGCGCGGTGCTGCTCTACGGCGGCTACCGGGTGCTGCGCGGCGAGATGACCATCGGCACGCTGGCCGCGTTCCTGCTCTACCTGCGGATGTTCTTCGAGCCGATGCAGGAGATCTCGCAGTTCTTCAACACCTTCCAGTCGGCGTCCTCGGCTCTGGAGAAGCTGGCCGGGGTGCTGGCGCTGCAGCCCGCCATCGCCGACCCGGAGGTGCCGGTCACATTGCCTGCCTCCAAGGGCGGCATCGTGTTTCACGACGTGCGGTTCGAGTACGCCCCGGGCCGTCCGGTGTTGCCCGGGCTGGAGCTCTCGGTGCCGGCCGGTCAGACCGTGGCGCTGGTGGGCACCACCGGCGCGGGCAAGACCACCATCGCCAAGCTGATCGCCCGGTTCTATGACCCCACGGCCGGATCGGTGACGCTGGACGGTGTGGATCTGCGCGACCTCGCGCAGGCGGAACTGCGCCGCCACGTCGTGATGGTCACGCAGGAGAACTTCATGTTCGCCGGGACGGTCGCCGACAACATCCGCTTCGGTCGACCGGATGCCACCGATGCGCAGGTGCGGGAGGCCGCCGTCGCGGTCGGTGCAAACCGCTTCATCGAGACATTGCCCGACGGGTATGACACCGATGTCGCCAAGCGCGGTGGCCGGCTGTCAGCCGGGCAGCGGCAGCTGGTGGCGTTCGCCCGGGCATTCCTGGCCGATCCGGCGGTACTGATCCTGGATGAGGCGACGTCGTCACTGGATATTCCGAGCGAGCGAATGGTGCAGCGCGCGTTGGAAACCGTGTTGGCCGACCGCACCGCGCTGGTGATCGCCCACCGGCTCTCCACGGTGCAGATCGCCGACCGGGTACTCGTGCTCGAGCACGGCCGCATTATCGAGGACGGCGCACCGGCCGATCTCATCGGTCGGACCGACGGGGCCTACGCCGCGTTGCACCGCGCCTGGATGGATTCGCTGGCGTGACGGTGCCGGCGCCTACCGCTTGGCGGTGACGTGCAGTACGGCGTCGTAGCTCTGCGGGCCTGAACCGATGCGCACCGTGATGTCCCACTGGCCCGGCGCGGAGAGGTCTATGTCGGCGCGGTAGTCATCGGTGCGCTCTGGCGTGGCCTCGACCGTTGGTGCGGCCAAACCCATCTCCGGCATCCGTGGTTCGAAACGGACCCACTCCGGCGTCGGGGTTTCGCCTGCGCTTCCCAGGATTTCCACGGTCAGTGGCCCGACCCCGACCTTGGGCGGATCACCCTTCAACCGCACCAGGTACGGCCCCGCGGTGGCCTCGGCGGCGATGGGCGGCCGGGGCTGCGGCCACAACAGCCACAGCATGCCGGCGCCCACCGCGACGACGATGACGGCGATGCCCAGCCAGTGCAAGCGGTTCACGGTGCCGGCTAGAGCTTTTCGATGTCGGGCAGTGTCCAGGTCTTGTCGAACAGCGCGGGTTTCGGGCCGTAGAGCCGGAACAGCACTTCGAACCGGCCGTCGGGCTTCGTCGGAATCCAATTGGACTGCTTGCCTTCTGGAGCCCGCGGTCCGAAGTAGATGTCGACGGATCCGTCGGGGTTCGTCACGAGGTCGGGTCGGTGTGAGGAGCGGCTCGCGTGCGGCAGGTCGCGGATCAGTGCGTGGGTCGCCCGGTCGTACACCGTCGCCGACCAGTAGAGCGAGACCGGCGGGTCGGCAGGGACCCGCAGCCGGTAGGTCGCGGCGCCGTCGAATGGCTCGCCGCTGGCATCAGCGATCGTCATGACGTAGAACTGGCCCTGCCCAAGATGTTTGGCGCTGAAATAGATGAACGAGTACAGCAGGCCGCGATCGTCGACGGGGTAGCTGGCGGGGTCGGCGAATCCGGTTTGCATGCCCTGGACCACCTCGGGCGAGGCGGGCACGGCCCAGTGGGTCCCGTCGAAATACGGCGAGGCGAAGAACCGCGGATAGTTGGCGTCGAGCCAGTCGTGTGCTTCGGCGGCGGCCGCATCGAGCACCGACGTGAGCTCAGCGTCGGGGGTGAAGGGCTTGCCCTGCTCGATACCGATCGACTTCAGCACCGAGATCATCACCCGGTCCCGCTGTAGCCACGGCTCGCGCTGGATGAACTGGTGAAGCAGTTCGAAGAACCGGATGTCGTAGGGGATCGTGCTGTCGTACAACGCACCTGATGCGTCGGCGAAGACCGTCGGCTCGGGACCGGACAGCGGATAGACCTTGATGCGCTTGCCGTACTCGGCCGCCGTGGCGACGTCGGCGTCGTCACTCGATGCGACGTTGGACCGCAGCGCCCCGAACCCCGTATAGGTCGCCGACGGCATCGGGATGTAGCCGTCGGGAACCTCACCGTCGAACCCCGGCGGCAGGATCAGGTACTTGCCGCCGGCGCCCTTGTCGACCCCGGCGGGCCCGACGTCTTCGAGCGCTTCCTGCCAACCGTTGTCGACCGACCCGGTGATCGAACCACCTTCTGCGGGTGGGATTTCCAGCACGACCGGGCCGGCCTGGGTGTTGTAGAGCGGGAAGAAGTACAGCGTGTCCGGATTCGGGGTCAGCGTCTGGTTCTTCCAGTCCAGCAGCTTCGACCAGAACACCACCTGGTTGTCGCCCGCGCCGACTCCGGCTGCCGCTTCGCGCAGCAGCTCGAAGTTGACGGCGGGCATACCCCAGATCACAGCCTGCACTGCACGGGAACGCATCAACGGGTCCATGCCCAAGACGCTAGTCCGTCACCGTACGGTGTCGAAGAACGTCTTCACATCTTCGACGAACAATTCCGGCTGTTCGAAGGCGGCGAAGTGTCCGCCGCGCGGCATCGTCGTGTAGTGGGTGACGTTGTAGCCGGTCTCGCACCAACTGCGGGGCGCTCGCAGAATCTCCAGCGGGAACGACGCGATACCGGTCGGCAGGCTGACGTATTCGCCACCGCCCCAGGTGTTGTGGCTCTCCCAATACAACCGGGCCGACGAAGCCGCCGATGCGGTGAGCCAATAGAGCATGACGTTGTCGAGCAATTCATCGCGGTGCACCACATTCTCGGGGTTTCCGTCGCAGTCCATCCATGACCAGAACTTCTCCACGATCCACGCCAGCTGGCCGACGGGGGAGTCCACCAGTCCGTACCCGACGGTCTGTGGCCGGGTGGACTGTTGCTTCATGTAGCCCGAATCCCACTTGCGGTAGTACTCGATCCGGGCGAGGGCCTTCTGCAGGTCCTCGGTCATCTCGCCGATGCCCTCGGCCGGCGGCTGCGCGATCGGCATGTTCACGTGAATGCCGACGCACGAGCCCACGTTGCGGCCGATCTGCGTCGTCACCGCGGCGCCCCAGTCGCCGCCTTGCGCACCGTAGCGGCCGTAGCCCAAGCGGGTCATCAACGTGTCCCAGGCCTGCGCGATCTTCCCGATTCCCCACCCTGTTGCGCTCGGCTTGCCGGAGAACCCGTAGCCGGGCAGCGAGGGACACACCACGTCGAACCCGGCCTCGGTCAGCGGCTCGATCACCTTGTGGAATTCGACGATCGACCCGGGCCAGCCGTGGGTGATCAGCAGTGGGAACGCGTCCTCACGCCCGGATCGCTGGTGGATGAAATGGATGTCCAGGCCGTCGATCTCGGTGGTGAAGTGGTCGAACCGGTTCAGCGCGGCCTCGCGGGCGCGCCAGTCGTACTCGTTGGCCCAGTAGGCCGCCAGATCCTTGGTGTAGTCCAGCGGGATGCCCTGGGTCCAGTCCTCGACGCACTCGGCCTCGGGCCATCGGGTCCGGTTGAGTCGCTGCTTGAGGTCATCGAGATCGGCGTCGGGAATTGCGATGCGGAAGGGGCGGATCTGAGCCATGCCTCCCAATCTGCCAGAGGCAGCTCCAGAGGTCAGGGAATCTGGCGCAGCCGCCGCGCCTTGGAGACCGCCTCGTGACGGTTGCGCGCCCCGAGCTTGGCCGCCGCGCTGCGCAGATAGCTCTTCACGGTTTCCGGCTTCAGTGAAAGCCGTTGGGCTGCCTCGGCATTGGTGCAGCCCAGGGCGACCTGCGCCAGCACGTCGACCTCGCGGACGGTCAAGGGGGCGCTGGCCGGCGGGTCCCCACGTAAGGCGACCGCCAACCGGTCGGCGAGCTCGCGCAACGGCCCGGCCAGATCCGGGGTGTCGGCCGCAAGCCGGCGCAGGTCGGCGTGCACCTCGCGGATCTGTTCGGTGTCGGCCAGTTGGTCGGTGAAGTTGGTCAGCGCGGTCTCGCGCATCCGCATGCGCCGGTCGACCTCGTCGCGGACCCGAAGCTCGTCGCTCAACCGCTGCGCCGAGGCCACCATCGCGGTCGCGGTGCGGTCGCCGATCGGGGCGCTGGTGCGGTGCGCCCCGTACAGCACGGCCCGGGTGGCGCCGTCGACGACGACCGGCACGGCCAGGATCGAGCGGATCCCCTCGGACAGCACCGGCTCGTCGTAGTCGTGGGTGATGGTCGAGGCGCGCCGGTAGTCGGGCACCGAGATGGGACGGCGGGACACCACGCTGGCCCCGCCCAGCCCGGCGCGGGGCAGCACCGCGAGCCCGCGCATGGCGCCGGTGCGGGTGCCGAAGAACTCGCTCAACAGGAGGGTGTCGTCGTGCACCTGCCCACCGAAGGCCAGCGGAAGCCCGGTATCGGTGGCCATGCGGCGCAGCTCGGCGCGTACCGCGTCGGCGTCGCGAGGCCGCAGCAACCAGGGGCGCATCGTACGTACACACTTTCGGGGTAGCGGGCAAGTGTGACGTAGAGCATAACGGTCATGAACGCGAGTAACACGGACGGCTCCAGCGGTGCTCGGGACCAACTGGTCGCCACCATCACGGGCTACCGCAGTGCTGTCGCGGAGTCCGCATGGCCGCAGATCAGGAGGGTCAGTGCCCGGTTCGGGTCTATGGCGGAACTGGTGAGTCTGCTCTGCATGCGGGTTGAGCTTGGCGGTTCAGGCCAGGAGGTATTGGGTGGCCAGGGCGAGGACCTCGGCGCGGCTGTACGCGCTGTGGTCAGCGGAAACCGACTGGTTGGCGATGGCGAGGCAGAGAGCGAGCATGCTGCGTGCCTCGGCATCGCCGGGGTCGGGACAGAAGGAACTGAACAGTGTGCGGAGGTAGTCCATGCGCCGGTTGTCGACGTGACGCAGGCGTTCGGCGACCACTGGGTTCCAGCGCGCCCAGTCGCGGATTGCCAGCTCGACGGGCATCAGTGGAGAGAGTGGGACGCGGGTGCCCAGTAGTCGTACTTTGTCCCGGGCGTCTGTGCCATCGGCCTCGATGCGCGCGATGACCTGGTCTGCGCCTTGCTGCTCCCAGGTGTCCAGCAGCGCCTCCAGGAGCGCCTCCCGGTTCTTGAAGTGCCAGTAGAAGCTACCTCGGGTAACTCCGAGTGCCTTGCCCAGCGCGTCGACGCGGACGGCGTCCGGGCCGCCTGTAGCAAGCGCGCGCAACCCCTCTTCGATCCAGGCTTCACGTGGGGCGCGGGCTGTGGCCGCCATCGTTGTCTCCAGTCTGTGTGATCTGCGACATGGCACCTTGTCGTCGCCGTCTCTTGGAGCCTAGTCTTCATCCATACAGTACACCACTGTATGGATGAAGGAAGGCGAGCGCGATGCGACTCCCGAACGCCGCCCACACCGCCCGCACCTGGCGAATCCACGAGATAGCCCCAGATTTCACCCTCGAGGACATCTGGGAACTGCCAACGGCCGCGGCTGGCAGTCGTCGGTCGGCCGGCCCGCCACTGGCGTCACCCCGACAGGAGCCTGATTTCACATGACCAAATGGGCTGGCCGCATCCTCGCCATCATCGGCGGCGGACACCTGACCCTCGGGCTGTGGTTCAGCCGGGCCTCCTTCGGAGACTGGCTGACGTTGCGGCTGTGGGGCCACTGGCGGGACGACACACCGGCGGCCCATGCCTTCTGGAGCAACCCTGCCGGTTTCGGTCTGCCGTTGCTACTCGTCGGTTTGCTTGTGCTGTGGATGGACCGACGCGGCCTGACCCCGCCCGCCTTCCTTGCCTGGATGGTGTTGGTCTGGGCCATCGTGTGCGCCGCCATCGCTGAGCCGACCCCGGCGCCGCTGCTGGTGGTCGCGTCGGTCCTGCTGTTGTGCGGAATCCGCCGCGCCGCCGCACACGCCCCGGCCCTTCGCCGCACGCCAGGGTGAGCGGCATGACCGCCGGGTCACCTGCCCACCGAAGGCCATCGGAAGCCCGGTATCGGTGGCCATGCGGCGCAGCTCGGCGCGTACCGCGTCGGCGTCGCGAGGCCGCAGCAACCAGGGGCGCATCGTACGTACACACTTTCGGGGGTAGCGGGCGGGCAAGTGTGACGTAGAGCATAACTGTCATGAATGTCGTCGCGAGCAACACGGACCGCTACCGCGGTGCCCGTGACCAGCTGGTTGCCACCATCGCGGACTATCCCCGCGCCGTCGAGGAGTTCGAATGGCCGCAGATCAGCGGCAGCTTCAACTGGGCTGTCGACTGGTTCGACGCCATCGCCAGGGGCAACGACCGCACGGCGCTGTGGATCGTCGAGGAGGACGGTTCGCAGCAGCAGGTGACCTTTGCCGAGATGGCGCAGCGGTCCGACCGCGTCGCGGCCTGGCTGCAGGGGCTCGGCGTGAGCAAGGGCGACCGGGTCCTGTTGATGCTCGGCAATCAGGTCGAGTTGTGGGAGGCCATGCTGGCCATCGCCAAGTTGGGCGCGATCATCATGCCGACGACCGGGGCGCTGGGGCCGGCGGACCTGTCCGATCGCATCGCGCGCGGCGGAGCGCGGTTCGTCATCGTCAACACTGCCGATGCGGTCAAGTTCGCCGAGGTGCCGGGCGACTACATGCGCATCGCGGTGGGCGAGACCCCAGCCGGCTGGCACCGCTACGCCGACGCCTACGAGGTGACACCGCGGCGGTTCGAGGCGTGCACGACGGTCGATGACCCGATGCTCATCTACTTCACCTCCGGCACCACGAGCAAGCCGAAGCTGGTCGAGCATTCCCAGGTGAGCTACCCGGTCGGGCATCTGACCACGATGGCCTGGATCGGCGTCAAACCCGGTGACGTGCACCTGGCGATCAGCTCGCCCGGTTGGGCAAAGCACGCCTGGAGCTGTTTCTTCGCACCGTGGATCGCCGAGGCGACGATCTTCGTCTACAACTACGCGCGCTTCGACGCGGCGGCACTGATGGGCCAGCTGCGGCGGGCCAAGGTCAACACGTTCTGTGCCCCGCCGACGGTCTGGCGCATGCTGATCCAGGCTGACCTGGGCGAGCGGCCCGAGGGATTGCGGGAGATCCTGGGCGCCGGTGAGCCGCTGAACCCGGATGTGATCGCCCAGGTGGAACAGGCTTGGGGGCTGACGATTCGCGACGGGTTCGGCCAGACCGAGACCTCGCTGCTGGTCGGCAACACTCCGGGCCAGCCGGTGAAACCCGGCTCGATGGGCCGTCCGATGCCGGGTGTCCCGGTGGTGCTGGTGGATCCGATCACGTCGACGCCCGCCGTCGAGGGGGAGATCTGCCTGGACCTGGCGGCGCACCCGCGCAACCTGATGACCGGCTATCTCGGTGATCCGCAACGCAATGAGGCCGTGATGGCCGGTGGCTACTACCACACCGGTGACGTCGCCGTCCGTGACGAGGACGGCTACATCACCTACATCGGCCGCACCGACGACGTGTTCAAGTCCAGCGACTACAAAGTGTCGCCGTTCGAGTTGGAGAGCGTGCTGATCGAGCATCCGGCCGTGGTCGAGGCCGCGGTGGTGCCGCAACCCGACGACACCCGGCTGTCCGTGCCCAAGGCATATGTCGCGCTGGCCGATGGCTGGGAAGCCAACGCGGACACGGCGAAAGACGTCATGACCTATGCCCGTGACCATCTCGCGCCCTACCTCAAGGTGCGCCGGGTCGAGTTCTTCGACCTGCCCAAGACCATCTCGGGCAAGATCCGCCGCGTCGAGTTGCGCAAGCGTGAGGACGCGGCTCATGAAGCGGGCGAACCGATTTCCACCGAATACCGATATGAGGATCTAGTGGAATGAGTACGGCGATGAGTTCCTATGACCGTGGCCCCACCGATGTGCCCGTGCTCGAAGAGACCATCGGGGCGAACTTCGAGCGGATGGTGGCGGCCGGGCCGGACGCCGAAGCGCTCGTCGAGGTGGCCACCCGGCGGCGCTGGAGCTATGCAGCGCTCAACGACGAAGTCGACGCGGTGGCGCGGGGGCTCATCGCCCTGGGCGTGCAGAAGGGCGATCGCGTCGGCATCTGGGCGCCCAACTGCGCCGAATGGGTGATGCTTCAGCTCGCGACGGCGAAGACCGGCGCGATCCTGGTCAACATCAACCCGGCGTACCGCACCCACGAACTGGCCTATGTACTCAAGCAATCCGGCATTCGGACCCTGGTGTCGGCCACCGCCTTCAAGTCCTCCGACTATGTGACGATGGTGGCCGAGGTGCAGGCGGAGTGTCCGGCGCTGAAAGACATCATCTTCCTCGGCACCCTGGACTGGGACCGGCTGCACATCGAGCAGGCCGACGAGGAACAATTGCGGGCACGGTTCGGTGAACTGTCCAACACCGATCCGATCAACATCCAATACACCTCGGGGACAACAGGATTCCCCAAGGGCGCGACGCTCAGCCACCGCAACATCCTGAACAACGGGTTCTTCGTCGGCGGGCTGATCAATTTCGACCGCGGCGACCGGGTGTGCATCCCGGTGCCGTTCTACCACTGCTTCGGCATGGTGATGGGCAACCTCGGTGCGCTGACCCACGGTGCGACGATCGTCATCCCAGCACCGGGATTCGATCCCGGCATCACGTTGGCCGCGGTCGAATCCGAGCGGTGCACCGCGCTGTACGGGGTGCCGACGATGTTCATCGCGATGCTCGGGCATCCCGACTTCGCCCAATTCGACCTGTCCTCACTGCGGACCGGGATCATGGCGGGCTCGGTGTGCCCGGTCGAGGTGATGAAGCGCGTGGTGGCCGACATGCACATGGCCGAGGTGGCGATCTGTTACGGCATGACCGAGACGTCACCGGTGTCGTGCCAGACGCTGGTCGACGACGATCTGGAGCGTCGTACCGCCACCATCGGGCGGGCCCATCCGCACATCGAGGTCAAGATCGTGGACCCGGACACCGGCGCGACGGTCGAGCGCGGGCAGTCCGGTGAGTTCTGCACCCGCGGTTACTCGGTCATGCTCGGCTATTGGGATGAGCCGGTGAAAACCGCGGAGGCCATCGACGCCGAGGGTTGGATGCACACCGGGGACCTGGCGGTGATGCGCGAGGACGGCTACTGCACGGTCGTCGGCCGCATCAAGGACATGGTGATCCGCGGCGGTGAGAACGTCTATCCCCGTGAGATCGAGGAGTTCCTCTACACCCATCCCGACATCGACGACGCCCAGGTGATCGGCGTGCCCGACGCCAAGTACGGCGAGGAGGTCTGCGCCTGGGTCCGGATGAAACCCGGCCGTGCGCCGCTGGACACCGAGTCGCTGCGGGCATTCGCCGCCGGGAAGCTGGCGCACTACAAGATCCCGCGCTACGTGCTTGTCGTGGACGAGTTCCCGATGACGGTGACGGGCAAGATCCGGAAAGTCGACATGCGTGACGAGAGCGTCAAGTTGCTTGGGCTTGGCCCCGGTCCTGCCGGCGGGTGGGCGCCGACGAACGACGATCCCCGTCCATCGTCGCCCGACGTAGCCACAAGTGACCCGGACCAACCTCTGTAATGCGGCACCGACCTGCGACGTTTGCCCGGCGGTCAGGGGCGGCGGAAACGTCTCGATGGCCCGGGATTCCGCGGTGACCACGCGATTTGACTCATTTGTTAGCACTCGCGTAACTTATTGCAGGTCAGAGCGACACGGACAAGCGCCGGGGAGCGAAGACGGAATCCGAGAGAGACACCCATTACGGTGGGTCTTCTCACTGTCCGTGGTAGAGTTCAGCGGCTTTTAGCCGCGGGGTTTCTGTGCGGCAAACTCGGGCGTGTTGTTTGAGAACTCAATAGTGTGTTTGGTGGTTTTTGTTTGTTGTTTTTTGGCCACGCTCTTTTTCCCGTTTAGG
>NZ_JBVAXS010000011.1:0-93147 GCF_055419465.1 Mycobacterium sp. IDUB_17
ACCCCAGCCCAACGCCTCGCCACCCTCCTCAATCAAGCTGCGTAGCCACGTTGCACTAGCCACTTGACTTTGAGGGCTCGAATTCGCCCTGGCGTTACGCGCGCGGCAGACTCGACTTGGCAGCGACGCGTCCGCCGTCAGTCGCGGGGGTGATCGTCCTCGTCGGGTTCAGACTCCGACTCGCCCTCGTCAGCCGATTCATCCTCAGCCGCTTCATCCTCGGCCGGGCCCTCCGCGTCGGCGTCGGACGCGGACTCAGCTTCTGCCTCTGCGTCTTCGTCGTTCGCGGCTTCCACCGCGGGCTCGGGCTCGGGCTCGGCGTCAAGCTCGTCATCCGCCTCGAACTCGTCGTCCGCATCGGGCTCAGGCTCGGGCTCGACAACCGCACCCGGCCAGTACGCCCGCCACTCGTCCTCGGTGATCGAACCCAGCGGTGTCACGTCGAGTTCCTCGGGAACGTCCTCGCCCCGCCGGCCGGCGGCCACGTCGGACTCCACCACTCGGACGGTATCCATGAACTCCAAAATCGCACTGCGCAAGTCATTCTCGGCATCAGCATCCGCCGAAACGACCACTGAGGTCAGCGCGGCAGGTACCAGGTCTGCGGGCAGCCCGGCCTGGGCCACCCGGGCCAGCACCTTCTGCGCCAGCGCCAGAGCCGGCTGCCCGGTGGGCACGTCATCCATCGACGACCCGCGGGCCTTCACCTTCTGCTCCTGAGCCTTGCGCTCCTCCCACTGAGCCAGCTGCTCGTCCAGTGAAATCGACTCTCCGGCAAGCACTGCCGGCACGCGGTTGCCGAGCTTGCGCACGAGCGAATCGGCGACGTCATCGATGTTGAACGGATGAACGGGTGCATCCTCGGCGATGCGGGCGTGGAACAGCACCTGCAGCAGTACATCGCCGAGTTCTTCGCGCAGTTCGTCGGCATTGCCGCCGCGCACCGCGTCGAACAGCTCGTAGGTCTCCTCCAGCAGATAGCGACGCAACGAATCGTGGGTCTGCTCGCTCTCCCACGGCCCGTCGGTGCGCAGCTGGTCCATCATCGCCACGGCGTCCACGAGCCGCTCCCCCGCCTGCGCCTGCGGAGCCGCGATCAACCGGTCGCCGGCCGCCAAACGGGCCTTGACCGCCGGATGCTCAGGATCCGAGGACAGCAGCACCGGGGCCGGGTTGTCTTCGTCATCGCCGTAGATGGGCCGGGCCGCGGGCAGCGTCCACGGCACCTTGATCGGCATTTCCTCGGTGTACTGCACGTCGCCGGTCAGGAATTCGATCGCTTCGACCGGGACCAGCGAGGGGCGGCGGGGATCAACCAGAACAACAGTCATGGTCATACCTCCCCAGTTACCTGCGAGAACTTCGTTATATCAACATCCGACTGGCCTTTGCCATGAAGAACCAGCACCAGACCGGCAACCATTTGGACAATGTCCAGGTCGCGGATCCGCGGCGAGCCGATTCCGTCGCTCTCGCGTGGGATCGGCACCTGCACCACCGAGGTGGTGGCCCGGTAGTGCGCACCCGGGTACATCCGCTTGAGTCGCAACTGCGCGGAGTCGGGAAGCACCAGCGGCGACAAGCGGATCGTCGACGCCGACATCGCACCGATCTCGGTGATGCCGTACTCCCGGCACAACAGTCGCAACCGCGCCACCGCAATCAGGCGCTGCGCAGGCTCGGGCAACGGGCCGTACCGGTCGACGAGCTCGTCCACGACGGCCCGGACAGCGTCCTCATCCGAAGCCGCGGCCAGCCGTCGGTAGCCCTCCAGCCGCAGCCGGTCACTGCCGATGTACTCCGGGGGCAGGTGTGCGTCGACCGGCAGGTCGACCCGTACTTCCTTCGGCTCCTCCGCTGTGGCAACGGTTTTCCCGTCGACAGCGGCTCGATACGCCTCGACAGCCTCGCCCACCAGCCGCACGTACAGATCGAATCCCACACCGGCCACGTGGCCGGACTGCTCGGCGCCAAGCACGTTGCCCGCACCGCGGATCTCCAGATCCTTCATGGCCACGGCCATACCGGCACCCAACTCGTTGTTCTGCGCGATCGTGGCGAGCCGGTCGTAGGCGGTCTCGGTCAGTGGTGAATTGGGCGGATAGAGCATGTAGGCGTATCCGCGTTCGCGGCTGCGGCCCACCCGGCCGCGCAGCTGATGAAGCTGTGACAACCCGAAGGTGTCGGCCCGCTCGACGATCAGCGTGTTGGCGTTCGAGATGTCCAGGCCGGTCTCGACGATCGTGGTGCAGACCAGGATGTCGTACTCGCGGTTCCAGAAGCCCTCGACGGTCTTCTCCAGCGTCTCCTCGTTCATCTGCCCGTGCGCGACGACGACCCTGGCTTCGGGCACCATTTGACGAATCCGCGCCGCCGCCTGGTCGATCGTGCGCACCCGGTTGTGGATGTAGAACACCTGCCCGTCACGCAGCAGCTCACGACGCAACGCCGCGGCCACCTGCTTGTCGTCATGCGGACCGACGTACGTCAGCACCGGATAACGCTCCTCGGGCGGGGTCAGGATCGTCGACATCTCGCGGATGCCGGCCAGGCTCATCTCCAGGGTGCGCGGGATCGGGGTGGCGCTCATCGTGAGCACGTCGACGTGCGTACGCATCGATTTGATGTGCTCTTTGTGCTCGACGCCGAACCGCTGTTCCTCGTCAACGATGATGAGACCCAGGTCTTTCCAGGTCACACCGGTCTGCAACAGCCGGTGTGTGCCGATCACGACGTCGACCGAACCGTCCTTCATACCCTCCATCGTGGTCCGCGACTCCGCCGGATCGGTGAACCGCGACAACCCCTTGACCGTCACCGGGAAACCGGCCATCCGGTTGGTGAAGGTCTGCAGATGCTGATCGGCCAGCAGCGTCGTCGGCACCAACACCGCCACCTGCTTACCGTCCTGCACGGCCTTGAACGCCGCTCGCACCGCGATCTCGGTCTTGCCGTAACCCACGTCGCCGCAGATCACCCGGTCCATCGGAACCGGCTTCTCCATATCGGATTTGACCTCGGTGATCGCGGTCAGCTGGTCAATGGTCTCGGTGAAGCCGAACGCGTCCTCCATCTCGTTCTGCCATGGAGTGTCTGGGCCGAACGCATGCCCGGGCGCCGACTGCCGCTTGGCGTACAGCGCGACCAGTTCACTGGCGATCTCACGAACAGCCTTGCGCGCCTTGGTTTTCGTGTTGGCCCAGTCGCTTCCGCCGAGCTTGGACAGCGACGGTGCCTCACCGCCGACGTACCGCGACAGCTGATCGAGTGAATCCATCGGCACGTACAGCCGGTCCGATCCGCCACCGCGTTTGGACGACGCGTACTCCAGCACCAGGTATTCGCGGCGGGCTCCGCCGACCACCCGCTCGGTCATCTCGACGAACTTGCCGATGCCGTGCTGATCATGCACCACCAGATCCCCGGCGGACAGCGCCAGCGGATCGACGACGTTACGTCGTTTGGCCGCAAGCCTTTTACCCTCCGACGCCGTCACCCGGTTACCGGTCAGATCGGTCTCGGTGATGACCACGAGGTTGACCCCGGGCAGGATCACACCGTCGTGCAGCGGTCCCTTGAGCACCCCGACCACGCCGGCCTTGGGTGCCGCACCCGGCTCGAGCATCGTCGCCGCAATGTCGGATTCGCCGAGCTGCTCGACGACGCGGTGTGCGGTACCGGCGCCCGGGGTGACCACCGCGGCGTACCCGCCGGTGGCGACGTGGGCGCGCAACATGGCGAAGATCTCGTCGAGACTCTGCTGACTGCGCGCCGACGGCGACGGCCGCAGGTCGAGTTCGATGGCCTTGCCGTCGGGCAGCTGGCTCAACGTCCACCACGGGTGCCCACCGGCTACGGAGTCTTCACGCGCCTGGTCGAACGGGACGAATCCCGACGCGCCCAGTGCCTCGATGTCGATGGGCGCATCCCCGCCGACCGCGGCCGTCGACCACGATGCCTCGAGGAACTCCTGCCCGGTCTTGATCAGGTCGGCCGCCCGGGTCCGCACCTTCTCCGGGTCGCACAGCAGGACCGGGGCCCCGTCGGGCAGGTGATGCGTCAACGTCGTGGGCTGCACCGGATGCAGCAGCGGCATCAGCGCCTCCATGCCGTCGACCGGGATGCCCTCGGCGAGTTTGGCCAGCATGTCGGGCACGCTTCCGGTCACGCTGTTCTCGTGGGTGGGGTGCTCGGCGGACAGGACCGCGGCACGCTCGCGCACATCGGCGGTCATCAGCAGTTCGCGGCACGGCACGGCGACCACGTTCTGCACCGGGATCTCGGGAATCGAGCGCTGGTCGGCGATCGAGAACATCCGTATCTCGGATATCTCGTCGCCCCAGAACTCGACGCGCACCGGGTGCTCGGCGGTGGGCGGGAACAGATCGAGGATGCCGCCGCGCACGGCGAACTCCCCGCGTTTGCCGACCATGTCGACGCGGGTGTAGGCCAGGTTGACCAGCCGGGTGATGACCGCCTCGAACTCCGCTTCGGCACCGACGGTGAGGGTGACGGGCTCGGTGCCCACAACGTCGGGGGCCATGGGTTGCAGCAATGAACGGGTCGTGGTGACCACCACGCGCAGCGGCGAGCCCAGTGCCGTGTCCTCGGGATGGGCCAGCCGACGCAGCAGCAACAACCGGGCACCGACGGTCTCGACACCCGGGGACAACCGCTCGTGCGGCAGCGTCTCCCAGGACGGGAACAGGGCGACAGCGTCGCCGAACACGCCGCGCAACTCGGCGGTCAGATCGTCGGCTTCCCGGCCGGTGGCGGCGACCACCAGCAACGGGCCCTGCTGGGCCAGGCCGGCCGCGACCAGCACGCGGGCACTGGCCGGCCCGACGAGTGCGAGATCGGCGGGCCGGTCGGCGGCGCGGTGAAGGACGTCCTGCAGGGACGGATCGGTTAATGCCAGCTCGACGAGACCCGCAATCGGGGTCTGAACATGGTTGTGCCCCGGTGCGGTCATGATGGGGCCATTCTACGGGCCCGGGATTTCGGCTCCGCCCCGATCTGTCCGGGGCGATCATGTAGCGATGAAGCGTTTGGCGGCGGCGCTCGTTGTGGTCCTGACGGCGGTGTTCGCGGTGATCTGGCTCACCAGCCGGCACACGTCGGACTCCCAGCACGAGTCGGTGCCGACGCATCTCGGGCCGGACGGCATACCTGACTTCGCCGCCTACCCCGCCGTCGACGCGGCGCAGTATGTCCTGCGCGAGGGCGAAGGATTTCCGGTGCAGGGGTTCCGCACGCCCGAGGGCTTCGTCTGCATGACCACCCAGCACCGGGCGATGTACGCGCTGGACTGCCGCGGGCCGTTCGTCGGCGCCCCCAACGACGCCAACCTCGCGCACCTGTTCAGCTACGGCACCACCAACGGCGCGATTCCGATGAGTTTCTCCCGCACCGAAGAGCCACTCAGCCCGGTCGACGGCATCACCGAGGACGAGGCGCCGATGCTGCCCGCAGGCCAACGCTTCGATCTGGGCAACGCCATGTGCATCCACACCGACGACATTCTGTTGGCCTGCCGGATGGCCGACCCGCAGAGGGGCAACGGGTTCATCGCCACCACCACTGACACGAGGCCCTTCGGTAGGACCTGATTTTGGCGCGTCGAGCCCCGTCCGGATGCTGCTAGCGTTCTGACAGCAGATCTTCAGACAGGAGTAGTGATGGGCGGAGCTCGCCGATGACCGTCACGATCTCCACCGTCACCGCCAGCAATCCGACCGCGTTGTCTGATGCCGCAAACCAATTGCAGGGCAAGATCGATCAGTTGGACGGGCTGATCAACAGCCAACGAAACACCCTGACTGATCTGGCCGGTGCGTGGAAAGGCACCGCTTCTGACGCGGCAATTGCCCGCGGCAACAAGAACTTGGACGATCAGACCCGCCTCCGGACCCGCCTGCAGAACACCCAGTCCGCGTTGCGGGTGGGCGGCGCCAACCTCACGCCGCTGCGCACCGAGATCCTCAACGTCGCCAAACAAGCGGTGAGCCTGGGCGCCACTGTCGCCGACGACGGCACCGTCACGGGCGCCGGAAAGCTCATGACACCCAAGCTGGCCGCGGCGTACACCGCCACACTGAAAGCCCTTCTCCAGCAATTCGATTCCGTCGACGCAGCGACGGCCAACGCCCTCAAAACTGGTTCCTCGAACGATGGCCCGCAGGCAAGCAACATATTGGGCGACCCGCCTGCATCGCCGGTCAAGCGCGATCTCGACACCCTGAAGCCACCCGACGGTGCCACCGATACCGAGGTGAACCAGTGGTGGGACTCGTTGAGCGAAGACGAGCAGAACCGCATCATCGTCGAGCGGCCAGATTGGGTCGGAAATCTCGACGGGGTGCCCGGTACGGCGCGCGACTCGGCCAACCGCAACCGGCTCGCCAAGTTGCGCAACGACACCGACCTGACCTCCGAGGAGAAGGGCACCATCGCCGCCATCGACGACGCCCTGTCCAAGAACGACCGGCAGCTTCTTGTCCTCGATTTCGACGGCGAGCACCCGAAGGTCGCGGTCGCGACCGGCAACGTCGACACCGCCGACCATGTCAGCGTCTATGTGCCGGGAACCGGCTCGGTGACCTACGACAAGCCCAACGAGGGCAATGACCTGCCGACGTACATCGAGCAGTCCGAATGGCTGAAGAGCGAGACCGAGCGGGTGCTCGACAAGGCGGGCAAGGGCAACGAGACCGTGGCCACCGTGGCCTGGCTGGGCTACGAGCCGCCGGCCAATCTGGCCCAGGCCGGCAGCGCCCACTACGCCGACGACAACGCGCCCAAACTCGCGTCGTTCATCAACGGGCTCGACAGCTCCCGCGACACCGACCCGCATCTCACCGTCCTCGGCCACTCCTACGGTTCGACCCTGGCCAGTGAGGCCCTGCAGCGCGGCACGGCCGCCGACGACGCCGTGTTCATGGGGTCGCCCGGATTGGAGACCAATCCGTGGCAGTTCTTCGGCCAGACCACACCGTCGGATCTGCACCTCACAGAGGGCCACGTGTTCGTCGAACATGCCAAGAATGACGTCGTCGCCGACCTGGGCCGATTCGGTTCCTCGATCCCGTCGAGCCTGCCCGGTTTCATCGACTTGTCCACGAACGCCGAGACCACCGCGCTGGGCTCCCGCAACGAGTCGACGGGCCACAGCAAGTACTCGTTCGTCGACACCACAGCGCTCTACAACCAGGCCGTCGTCGTGGCAGGGTTGGGACAGGACAAGAACTTTGTGAAGGTGGAGGATTGATGTGGCGTCTGGTGATCACTTTGCTGCTGGCCTTCACGTTGACAGGCTGCGGTCCGATGTTTGAGTCCGAGTACAAAGGTCCCGCCGAAGGCGATTACGGCTTCGGCACCCCTGAGGAACTCGGCACCCTGCTGGCCCGCCGTGATGCCGAAGAGGTCCTCGCCGACCGCGACAAGATGATCACCGAGATCACCACCGAGCTATCGCGGATTGTGCCGGGTTCGCGATGGCTGCCCCATCGCGAAGAGCGCAGCAGCAACTGCGGCGAGTTCGGATCCACCGACGGCGAACGCTACTTCGGCCAGAACTTCGTCTCCGAGGTCCCGGTGCCTGCCACGTTGTGGGGGCAGGCGTCGCAGGCCGTCATCGACATCGCCGCCAGGCACGGCTACACCAACGTGACCGGACGAACCGAGAACCCCGTCGGCGACGAGTCGACTGATCTCACCATCACCGACAGCGAGGACGGCAGATTGTCGTTCGGCTCGCAGACCAACGCGGTCCTGCAGGTGGTGACCGGCTGCTACCTCACCGCCGAGAACAAGCGCAAGGCACGCGAAGCCGCACCCAAGTAGCGATATGCACGCTCGACGAAACCCGTAGCGGGGCCGAAAATCTCCGCGATTGGACCCGCCCGAGCAGCCTTACGATGTTTAACTCCCGGTGGCGAACAGCGCCGCGGATGAGGGGAATTCAGTGGAGTCAAAGAGCACCGCGTCACAGGACATCCCGCCCTGGTTGGCAGACGGCGATCCCGTACACCTCGACGACGCATTCATCGACACAGCGCTCCCCACCCGCGCCCACCCACCGAGCAGCCTTCGGGAACCCGACTGGCAGGCCGCGGCAAACGTGGTCGCTGAATGCCGAGAAGCGATCGACCTGGATCAGACCGATCCGGCGATCCGCGACACGGTGATCTCGGCCATGGACCGGCAGCCGAACGAGCACACGCGGGCTGAGAACGCTGTGCTGCTGGCCGCGAGTCGCTACAGCGGCCTGCTCTATGTGATCGCGGCCAAGAACGGACTTCTTGAGGCGGTCGATACCCTGATCGAATCGCTGCGCATCAGCCGCATCCAGACCTGGGACAGTTCCACTAGAAGTCATCGCTTCCACCTGCTCAACCAGCCCAGCGACCGAAGCTACACACATGACCCGCTAGACCCTCATTTCGAGGTGCTACGTCGGTTGGCCTGCCTGGCCTCCGACGAGGAATACGCGCAGGTCGTCGCCGCTGTACGGGCGGCCGCGGTGCACATGGAACCCGTGCGCCGGGCCGCCTTTGCCCTGGCTCTGCCCGATACCCCGGACCTCAGCGACGAGCTGATCGCCGAGTTCGCCGACTCCGACTCGGAGTGGCTGCCCTGGCTGCCCTGGCTGCAGGCCACCGCGGCCGACGCGAAGCTGATCGACCGGGCCCGGCCACGAAAGCGACCCGAATACGGGGCCTTCGAGTACACCCCGCGGTACCTCAACGCCCTGGTGGTCAACCATGGCTCGGCGGCGCTGAGCACTTTGGTCCCGCACGCGTCCGTCGAAGCGGCGGGCGACGCACTGGCGCGGATCGGGTTGCCCGAGGCCATCCGGGCGCTGGCCGGTGTTGCCAGCGCCAGCAAATCCAATCAGCTACGGCTGCGCACCGCCATCGACCGCTGGCCTGCGGCCGCCGTCGCTGGGCTTGCCCAGGCAGTCGGCGACGGTGGTCGCGACGCCGCCACGTCCCGGATGTTGCTCGGCGGTCTGGTGGCTGAACATCGCGAGCTGGCGGAAGCGGTGCGCCCCTGGTTGACGGGCAACGCTGCCGGTGCCTTCGACAGCGTCACCGAGCAGATCAGTGGCCACCACGACGAGGCCGCACCCGACGAACTGCCGCAGGTGCTGGCCGATCCTCCCTGGTTGCGGCCCAAGCGGAAACAGCTTCTGGTCGAGGGTCTGGAGCCACTGCCGCTGGCGCCCGTGGCGCGCTGGCGCGACGGTGAACGCGAAAGATGGGCACGACGTTCGAGATACGGCACACCCAGCCGCCAAGACGATCCGACGTCCGGTGGCGCGAACCAAGGTCGATTACGGGGTCTGTTTCAGAAGCTGAACACGCGCGTTCGGGGCGAAGTCACCGCCGCCGAAGTGGCCGAGGTAGCGGAGGCGATGTGCAGCGCCCGCTACACCTGGAACTCGACCAGCGACGTCCCGCCGCAGCTGGTGCAGAATGTCGCCGCGGCACTGCAGACCGGCGACGTCACGGCAAGCGTCGCGGCCTTCCATGCCTGGGCCCAGGCCTACCGGGACACCACACGGTGGGCCTCGGTGGCTGTCCGCGGCGAGTCGCTGTGCGGCGACCACGCAGACGTACTCGACCGCATCACCCCCGGGTTCGGGTTACGACTGTGGAATGCGCTGGCGGGGACCGTGGAAACCGATTACGGCGAGACATACGTACTGGCCAAGCACGGAGTCGACGCGCTGCCCGGGCTGGTTTCGGTCGTGCGCCGCCGTCCCTCCGAACACCTTTCCACGGCAATCGTTTTCGGCGCGGTCGAGCTTGCCCCCTTGGCCGCGCGCGCCTTCCGTCTCTCGAAAACCCTGCGCAGCGAGGCCGACACCTGGTTGCGCACCCACCCCGAACACGCTGCCGCCGGGCTGATCCCCGCGGCCATCGGCAAACCGGGCGAGTCCAGGGACAATGCCGCAACAGCCTTGCGGGCCATGGCTGTCCAGGGACACCGCGAGCTGATCCTGTCCACCGCGGCGGCGTACCACCGCGACGACGTGACCGCAGCCGTGACGGCCATGCTCGACGAGGACCCCACCGACCTGTACCCGACGAAGCGCAGCAAGTTGCCGGCCTACTGGGCACCGGCCGCATGGCGGCGACCAAAACTGCACTCCGGCAAGCCATTACCGCTGAACGCCGTCGACCACCTCGGCACCATGCTGGCCTTCCCCACCGGGGACGGCGTCTACGCCGGGATCGGCCATGTCGTCGACGCCTGCACCGCGGACTCACTGGCCGACTTCGGCTGGGACCTGTTCTCGGCGTGGCTGGCTGCGGGTGCACCCAGCAAGGACAGCTGGGCCATGACCAGCCTGGGGTTGTTCGGCAACGACGACACCGCGCGACGGTTCACGCCGTTTGTGCGGGCCTGGCCCGGCGAATCTCAGCACAAGCGAGCCGTCGTCGGCCTGGACGTGCTGGCCGGGATCGGCTCCGATGTCGCGCTGATGATGCTCAACGGCATCGCCAGTAAGGTCAAATTCAAGGCGTTGCAGGAACACGCCCGGGAGAAGATCACTCAGATCGCCGACGACCGGGGCCTGACGACCGCCGAACTGGAAGACCGCCTGGCGCCCGACCTGGGGCTGCAACCGGACGGCACCATGCTGCTGGATTTCGGTCCGCGGCAGTTCAGGGTCGGCTTCGACGAAGCCCTCAAACCGTTTGTGCGCGACAGCGATGGGGCCCGGCTCAAGGAGCTTCCCAAGGCGCGTCGTGACGACGACGCCGAGTTGGCCACCGCCGCCACGGCCCGGTGGAGGGCACTCAAGAAGGACGCCCGCACCGTTGCGGGGCAGCAGGTGCTGCGCCTCGAGTTGGCGATGTGTGCACGCCGCCGCTGGAGCGTGCCGGTGTTCGAGCAGTTCCTGGCCGGCCATCCGTTGGTGCGGCACCTGGTGCAGCGGCTGGTGTGGGCCACCTACACCGACGCCGGAATCGACCGGTGCTTCCGCGTCGCCGAAGACGGTCAGTACACCGACGCCGACGACGAGCCGATCACGCTGGCCGACGATGCCGTCATCGGACTGCCGCACGCACTGGAGCTTCCCGAGGCCGACGCCGGCGGTTTCGGTCAGCTGTTCACCGATTACGAACTGCTGCAGCCCTTTACCCAGCTCGGCCGCGACACCTACCGACTCACCGAGGCCGAGAAGTCCAGCACCGAACTCACCCGGTGGAGCAATATCGTCGTCCCCACCGGAAAGATCCTCGGCCTGACCAATCGCGGCTGGGAACGCGGTATGCCACAGGATGCCGGCGTGATCCACGAAATGGAGAAGCCGCTGCCGGGTGGCTGGAGAGCGGTCGCCGGGCTCTCCGAAGGCCTTGCCGTCGGGGCCCTCGATTTCTTCCCCGAACAGAGCATCGACGGCGTCGTTGTCGGTACTCCCGGGAAGTGGACCGTCGACGCGAAGCCCTTCGGCAAGCTCGACGAGATCACCGCGAGTGAACTGATCCGTGACCTGGAGGGCCTACGTGGCTGACCAGAACTTGCAACGTGCCCCGGCCGAGATCGATTACGCCGCCGAGCTGGCAAGGCTGACCGCAGACACTTCCGAACCCCGGCCACCCGGCTGGAGCATGGGGCTGCGGTCTGCACGCGCCTTCGTCCTGGGCGAGCGGGCGCGTGGCATCACCGCAAAGGTCGTCGTGCCGGTCGCCGCGGTCGAACGCATGCTCGTCACCCTGGCCACCGGGCGCGGCCTGATGCTGGTCGGCGCGCCGGGCACGGCCAAGTCGCTGCTGTCCGAGTTGCTGGCCACCGCGATCAGCGGGTGTTCCACGTTGACCATCCAGGGCGGGGCGTCGGTCACCGAGGACCAGATCAAGTACTCGTGGAACTATGCGTTGCTGATCAACGAGGGTCCGAGCCTCAACGCTCTTGTCCCTGCCCCGCTGTACACCGGCATGCGCGAGGGCAAAGTGGTGCGGTTCGAGGAGATCACCCGCACCCCGCTGGAAGTGCAGGACAGTCTGCTGAGCATGCTCAGCGACCGGGTCATGGCGGTGCCGGAGCTCGCGGGTGAACACGGCATGCTCTATGCCCGCGAAGGTTTCAACATCATCGGTACGGCCAACACCAAGGACCGCGGCGTCAACGAGATGAGCGCGGCGCTCAAGCGCCGGTTCGACTTCGAAACCGTCTTTCCCATCCTCGATTTCGATGTCGAGCTGGACCTGGTGGCCCGCGCGTCGCAGACGCTGCTGGAACGTAGCGGCGTCCCGGTGACGGTGCCCGAGCCCGTACTCGAACTGCTGGTGCGCACGTTCCGTGACCTGCGCGACGACGGGGGCAGTGCGATGGACCGGCTGAGCGCGGTGATGTCGACCGCCGAGGCCGTCAACGTCGCGCATGCCGTGGGGGTCAGAGCCTGGTATCTGGGCCAACGCCAGGGCAGTCCAGCCGATCTGGCCGAGAGCATCGGCGGCACCGTGGTGAAAGACGACGCCGACGACCGGGCGAAGCTGCGGCGCTACTTCGAACAGAAGGTCGCCGAACGCCGAGGGCGGCATTGGCGGGAGTTCTACGCCGCGCGCGACCTGCTGCCGTGACCATGGCAGCCCTTGATGAGCCCAGAATTGTTGGAGTGCGCCATCATTCGCCGGCATGCGCCCGCATGGTGGTCGCCGAGATCGAGCGGCTGCGCCCGGCGCACGTGCTCATCGAGGGACCATGCGATTTCAACGGCAGGATCGATGAACTCGACGCCGCGCACCGGCTGCCGATCGCGATCTACAGTTACCTGTCCGCGCCAGGAGTGCATCGCGGCTCATGGTCGCCGCTGGCCGAACACTCACCGGAGTGGCAGGCGCTACGGACGGGCCGCCGCGTCGGCGCGCAGGTCCGGTTCATCGACCTACCCGCGTGGCACGACGCCTTCGCCGAATTCACCAACCGGTACGCCGACGACCCCGACGAAGCGTCCGAACACCGCGCCGCGGACTACACTGCGGCGGTAGCCCGCGAACTCGGCATCGACAGTCGAGATGCGTTGTGGGACCACCTGTTCGAATCCGAAGAAGATCCCGCGGTGGTGGCGCAGCGGTTGTCGGTGTGGTTCACGGGCCTGCGCGGCGACGATCCCGGATCGACGGGCAATGCCGCCCGCGAAGACCTGATGGCGCGCTGGATCGCGTGGGCCGTCCGCCGGAATGAGGGTCCGGTTCTCGTGGTGTGCGGCGGCTATCACGCACCCGCACTGGCCCAGCTGTGGCCTCGACTACCGGAATCCGAGACACCGCCGGCAGTTCCCGTCCCCGAAGCGGATTCCCGGCACGGCTCGTATCTGGTGCCGTTCAGCTTCCACCAACTCGATGCGTTCACCGGGTACGCATCGGGCATGCCGTCGCCCTCCTATTACCAGTGGGCCTGGGAGAACGGTGTCGCGGCCGCAGGGCGACAGCTCTTACACCGTACGCGAGACCGCTTGCGGAACAAGAAGTTACCGGTGTCGACCGCGTCCCTGCAGAACGTGTACACGCACGCGCACGGGTTGGCCCGGCTGCGTGGGCACCAGGTTCCGCTGCGCTGTGACTGGCTGGACTCGGTCGCGGCCTGCTGGGTCACCGAGGCGCTCGTGGTGCCGTTGCCGTGGAGCTACCCCGGCCCGCTGGCGCCCGGCACGGATCCGGTGCTGGTCGAGGTGATGGACGTGCTCTCGGGCGAGGCGGTCGGTGCCCTCGCGGCGGGTACGCCGCAGCCGCCGTTGGTGGCGGCGGTTGCCGCCGAACTGGCCGCCCACGACCTGCCCGGGACAGGTGAAGTCACCCTGGACCTGTTGTCCGACAACGACCGTCGGCGCAGCCGGGTGCTGCACCGCCTGGCGCTGCTGGACATACCGGGAACCCAGCGCCGTGCAGGACCACGATGGGCCCTCGACGCCGGCCGCGAACCCACCGAGCAGTGGCACCTCGGCGATCCGCCCAGCCGCTTGGCCGCACTCATCGAAGCCGGCGCGTGGGGGGCCACCCTGCTCGACGCTGCCCGCAACAAATGGGGCTCCATGATCAGCGGCCCCGACATCGGCGTTGCCGAACTCGCCGCTGCGGTAGACGCTGCGGCCGCGGCCGGGCTGGGCTCGGTACAGGCCGATGTGATCGGCCGACTCCGCGAGACGGTGGCCGCCGAGACCGATCTCGGGGCACTGGGCGCGGCGCTGCGGGTGCTGCTGCCGTTGGCCCGTAATCCGCAATTGCTCGGTCTCGACGACGTGCCCGGATGTCTCGACGCCGTCGAGGCGATCGCCGACCGTGCGGTGTGGCTGTTGGAGCCGCCTGCTGCCGTGGCCCCCGCACAGATCGACGGTCACCTCCGGTTGATGATCGGTTTACGAGATCTGGTGCGCGCGCAGCTGTTCGCCTCCATGGACGATCGGATCGTGGCGGTGCTGCACCGCAAGGCGGCGTCGCACCGGTCGGATCCGGCGAGCCGGGGCGCGGCGCTCGGCGCCGTGATCAGCCTCGGTTCAGCGGCCGACGCCGATCCGCTGGCCGTGCTGGACTCGGTCTCGGTGGCCCGGCTCGGCGATGCGCTGGCGGGATTGCTCGCGCTGGCCCGCGAGGAGTTGATCTCCGATGCCGGCTTCGTGGCCGGACTCGACAGGCTGATCGGCGGATTGCACGGCGACGATTTCGTCGGCGCCCTCCCCGCCCTGCGCGCCGCGTTCGCGTGGTTGCCGCCCCGGGAACGCGGCGACGTGGCCGACGCGGTGCTGGAGCTTCACGGCGCGGCCAACGTGTCGCGGCGCGTGCTGCTACGCCGTCTCGACGCGGATCCACAGGCCGTGGCCGCGGCCGCTGCCGACGAACGCCGCGCCGTCGACCGGCTGCGGTCCTGGGGGGTGTGGCCGTGATCGACGTCCCAGAACCCTTGCAGCGGTGGCGATTACTCCTGGGCGCGGCCGCCGACGGCGCGCTCGGTTCTGCCACCGGAGAGCTCGGCGCGGCCGATGCCGCACTGGAGTGGCTCTACGGCCGCGATCCGGACCGCGCCGAACGGGGTGAGCGGTCCGGCGGTCAGGGGGACTCGACGCTGAGCGTGCCGGACTGGATCGACGCCGTGCACACGCTGTTTCCGCAGGAGGTGATCGAACGGGTCGAACGCGATGCGGTCGAGCGGTTCGGCATCACCGAGGTGGTGACGCGACTGGACGTGCTGGAACGCATCGAACCCTCCGAGTCGCTCCTGCGGGCCGTCATGCAGACCAAGCACCTGATGAATCCGGAGGTGCTGGCGGCGGCGCGGCGACTGATCGCCGAAGTGGTGCGTCGGCTCCTGGCCGAACTGGACACCGAGGTGCGCCGGGCGTTCACCGGCAGCCTGGACCGTCGCCGGCGCTCACCCGTCCCGATCGCCCGCAACTTCGATTTCCGCGGCACCGTCAAAGCCAACCTGGACCGCTGGGACCCGCAGCGGCAGCGGCTCTACCTGCAGCGGCCGCTGTTCTCCAGCCGCACGCAGCGGCACACCGAACGGTGGCGGATCGTGCTGCTGGTGGATCAGAGCGGGTCCATGGTGGATTCGGTGATCCACTCGGCGGTGCTCGCCAGTTGCCTGTGGCAACTACCCGGCATGGACACCAGCCTGGCGGCGTTCGACACCCAGGTGGTGGACCTGACCGACGAGCTGGTCGACCCTGTCGAGCTGTTGATGAAAGTCCAGTTGGGCGGCGGCACCGACATCGCCGCAGCCGTGGGTTGGGCAGCCGGACGGATCAGTAGCCCGCATCGTTCGGTCGTGGTGGTCATCTCCGACTTCTACGAAGGCGGTTCGGCGCCGTTGCTGGTCCGCCGGGTGCGCGAGTTGGTGGCCGGCGGGACGAAGGTGCTGGGGCTGGCCGCCCTCGACCGCCACGCCAACCCGGCCTACAACCACGAGCTGGCCGGGGAACTGGTGGCGGCCGGTGCGGAGGTGGCCGCCATGACCCCGGGTGAGTTGGCCGTTTGGCTCGCCGAGAAAGTTCGCGAATGAGCGCCCGGGCCGATCTGCTCGACCTGACCACCGACGCGCTCACCGCGTTGGCCAACCCCGGCTTCGTCAAACGCGCACGGAAGGATCTCGACGCGGGCCGCGGGCCCATCCTCGATATCGGCGACGACGGCGCGGTCACCGCACGCTTCGACGACGGCGTCGTCACCACGCTGCCGGTGGGGACGGCCGTCCGCGATGCCGCGTGCAGTTGTCCGGCCAGCGGCTGGTGCCGGCACCGCGTGATGCTGGTACTGGCGTACCAGGACGGGCACCATGACGCCCCGAAGGAGACCAAAGGCCATTGGAGCCCAGCAGAATTCACTGATGAAAGCCTGACGCAGGCACTGGCTCCGGCGACGCTGGCCGCGGCGCGGCGGATGGCACGCGGCACGGTGCGCCTGTCGGCACCGGACGGTATTCCGACCGCCCGCCTGCCGCTGAACACCGTGCAGTTCTTCTCGCCGTCCGCGCTGGCCCATGCCCGTTGCGACTGCCGCGACGTCAGCGGCTGCGCCCACCTGGCCGTGGCAGTGTGGGCGTTTCGAGCGGCCGGGGATGCCGGCTCGACGATGGCCCGCGAAATGGTGGTCTCCCTCGGTAGTGACACGGATCGCCGACCCGAAGTCGACGGGTTCGCCGCCGACCTCGATGCGCTGATCGTTTCGCTGTGGTCGGACGGGACCTCGTCCGAGGACGCCGGTCTCGACGCCCGGCTGGGCGCCCTGACCGAACAGGCCCGTCGCGCCGGGTGGAGCTGGGTGGCCGCCGACCTGGAGGAACTGTGCAGGCAACGCGAGGCCCTGCACCAGCGTCGTACCGACGCAGATCCGGAGGCGCTGCTCACGCTGGTGGCCGAGGCCCCGGCCCGGCTGCGCGCCGCCGCGGCCGCCGGCGAACTGGATGCACCGCAACGCACCGCCGGGGAGATTCTCGGCGTCGGGGTGCCCGGCGAAACCGAGCTGGCCCACCTGCGGCTGATCTCGCTGGGCGCCGAGTCATGGCGCGACGAACACGGCGTCGGCGCCCGGGTCTATCTCGCCGATCCCGACACCGGCTCGGTGTCAGTGCTGGAACGCCGTTGGTCGGGCCTGCAACCGGCCGCCGAACGCCGGATCCTGGGCACGAGACTGCAGCGGGTGGCGCAAGGGCAGGTGGTCACGACGGGCGCGCGGCGCCGAGCTTTGGGCCTCATCGAGATCAGCGCCGAGCGGGGCCGCACCTCGCTGCACGATCTGAGCCCCGCCGCCTGGGATGCCGGGACACTGCCGCACGGTATCGGCCACGAATCGTGGCCCGCGTTCGTGTGCCCCCGCCGGCTCGGCGACGGCATCCGGGTGCTGACCGTGGATGCGGTGCACGACTGGGGCTTTGACGCTGCGGCACAACAGTTGGTGGCTGACGTGACCGGACCGGATGGCGACACCCGCTTGGTGCTGGGGCATTCAGCTGCGGCGCCGGGCGCGGTCGACGCACTCGCCGATGTCCTGGAAGCCGGGAACCTGCACCGCGTCAGCGTCCGGGTACACCGGCGTGCCGGACGGCTGATATGCGAACCGTTGGCGGTGTTGACGCAAGACCGTGCCCTGGTGCTCGCGACCGAGGCGGCCTCTGGCCGTGAGCTCCCGCCGGCCCCTCCCGACGCGCCGGCCGGGCCACTCGAACGCGCCCGCCTCGAACTCGCCGGCTGGTTGCGCCGCGGGTTGCGTCATCAGAGTCGGGCAGCGCGAGAGCGGTTGGCCGGCCTCGCGGAAGGGCTCAGCGCCGCCGGAATGACAGTCGCCGGGACCGAATTGGCAACAGCCGCTGCCGCTATCGGTGAGGACGCAGATGGTGCGGTTCGCTCGCTGCAACGAGTCGTACTGCTACTCAGTGAAATATCGGCGCCTGCAGATTGAACTCCGACGCGTTCGCGTCAGGATCCGCCCCTGCAGCGTCAAGGAACCGTCAAGCCCGATGACGCAGGCCCCGGCACGGCCGACTGTGGAGTCATGACCTTGCTGGACATCCTGCCTTCACTTCGCGGCGCCACCCGACCACGACTCGATCCGAACATCTGGCCGCTGACCACAGGGGTCGACGAGCAGGGCAGGATCACCGTCGGCCGGGTGCCGCTGACCGACATCGCCGACGAATACCGCACTCCGGCCTACGTGCTCGACGAGACCGATTTCCGGACCCGCGCCCGGCGCTACCGCGCCGCCCTCGGCCAGGCAGAGGTGGTCTATGCGGGCAAGTCACTGCTAACCACCGCCGTTGCCCACTGGGTTGCCGAGGAAGGCCTCGGACTGGATGTCTGCTCGGCCGCCGAGCTGGCGACAGCGTTGGCGGGCGGGGTCGACCCGGCGCGCATCGTGATGCACGGCAACGCCAAGTCATGCGACGAATTACGCGATGCGATCGACGTCGGGGTCGGCCGGATAGTGGTCGACTCCCCGATGGAGATCACCTACCTGGCCGGGTTGGCGCGTCGGCCCCAGCCGGTACTGATCCGGGTCACACCCGACATCGACATCCACGGTCATCGTGCGGTCACCACCGGGGTGACGGACCAGAAGTTCGGATTCGCGCTGGCCGATCGCCGCGCCGCCCGCGCCGCCGCCCGCATCCTGGCCACCCCGAACCTCGATCTTGTCGGCCTGCACTGCCATATCGGCTCGCAGATCACCGACCCCGCGCCCTATGGAGTGGCCGTGCGCCGGTTGATCGGCGCGATGGCCGACATCCGCGCCGAACACGGCCTGGTGCTGACCGAGCTCAACATCGGTGGCGGTCATGGGGTTCCGTATGTCCGCGGCGACGCAGCCCTCGACATCGGAGCGCTGGCCGCCGTCCTCGACGATGAACTGACCGCGGCGTGCGCGGCCGAACGGTTCCCGCGGCCACGTCTGGTCGTCGAGCCCGGCCGCGCCATCAGCGCACGGGCCGGGGTGACCCTGTACCGGGTGTGCGGGGTGAAGTCCCAACCCGGCGGGCGCACGTTCGTCGCCGTGGACGGCGGCATGAGCGACAACCCGCGGGTCGCCCTGTACGGAGCGAAATACACGGTGGCCCTGGCCAATCGACATCCGCTCGGACCGACCATGGTGGCCACCGTGGTGGGACGGCATTGCGAGGCCGGTGACGAGATCGTGCACGACGTCGAGCTGCCCGCCGACATCCATGCCGGCGACCTGCTGGCCGTGGCCTGCACCGGCGCGTACCAACACAGCATGGCTTCGACCTACAACATGGTGGGCCGCCCGCCCGTGGTGTCGGTGCGCGACGGCGCTTCGCGGGTGTTGGTGCGTCGGGAGACGACGGCGGACCTGCTCGCGCGGGATCAGGGATGAGCGCTTGCGCGAAGACCCAACGGCTCGGCTGAGCTGCCGTCAGGCATCCCGCTCAGCAACATCCTTGATCCTGGCGAGCCGGCGTTCCCAACCCGCCGCTATTCCGTCGAGCCGTCTCGCCACCTCGCTGAGCCGAGCACCTACCGCCTCGTATTTGATCTCACGCCCCGCCCGGGTGGCTACCACCAGGCCAACGTCGGTGAGCACTTTCAGATGCTTGGCGATGGCCTGACGGCTGATCGGGAGTTCGTCGGCCAGCGCCGAGGCCGACGCGGGCCGGCGCCCGAGTGCAACGAGAACCTGCCACCGGCTGTCATCGGCAAGTGCAGCGAAAACCTGCACCGGTGAGGCATTTTCATGCATCGGCGGCGGCCCCCACCAGATACTTCTGGGCGAGGCCGAGCTCGACCGGCCAGCCTCCGCAGTGATCGTCGAACCGGGACCGGCGGTTGGCCTCGGGCTCGTCGAGCGAGGCGAACCCGCTCTCGACGACCCGCAGGACCACGCCGGATGGCGCTGGGGTGATCCAGAATTCGACGAGGGTGAAGGAGCTGTCGAGGTCGTCGGCGTCGATGTGCCACCGGAAGGCCGCGTAGCGCGGCTCATCGAGTGAGACTGTTCGGAACGCGAACCTCCCGTGCGTGGGATCGGTGACAACGGCGACGTCGCCGTCACGATCGATGTGGTGTTCTGTGATCCGCTCTTCATTGATGTACCAGCCGGGTTCGCTCACCAGGTCCCAGACGCGTTGCGCCGGTGCGTCGATGGTGATCTCGCGCTCGATGCGGTCGTAGTCGGTGGTCATATCGGGGGTCCTTTCCGCCGGGATTGTTGCAACCCAAGAGTTGCACATAGATCCCCGGTATTGCAACCCCCGAGTTGCAGTTGGTGTTGCCTACCGACTCGCCGTCGGGCGAGCGAACGAATGAGCCCGCTACTCCTCGTGCAGGATCGGGTCGGACTCCAGGTGGGTCAGCCCGTTCCACATCAGGTTGACGACGTGGGCGGCCACCACTTCCTTCTTGGGCTCGCGCACGTCGAGCCACCACTGGGCGGTCATCGACACCGACCCGACCAGCGCCTGGGCATACAGCGGTGCCAGTTCGGGATCCAGCCCGCGCCGGGAGAAATCCCCGGCCAGGATCGAGGAGACCTGGTTGACCGCGTCGTTGAGCAGCGTCGAGTAGGTGCCCGAGGTGATCGCGGCGGGTGAATCGCGGATCAGGATGCGGAAGCCGTCGGTGCGCTCCTCGACGTAGGTCAGCAGGGCCAGCGCCACGCGTTCGACCCGCACCCGGGACCGGTTGTTGGTAAGCGACGAGGTGATGCCATCCAGCAGAGCCGACATCTCCCGGTCGACGACGACGGCGTACAGGCCTTCTTTGCCGCCGAAGTGCTCGTAGACCACTGGTTTGGAGACGTTGGCGCGCTGCGCGATCTCCTCGATCGAGGTTCCGTCATAGCCCCGTTCAGCGAACAGCGACTTGGCGATCTCGATGAGCTGCTGTCGCCGTTCGTTGCCGGTCATCCGGGCCCGGGGGGCCCGCACTTCCTTCTCGGGTGCTGCCACGCATATAAGGCTAGACCGTTCGACTAGAGTCTCTCCCGGACATTCCGTCGTGGTGTAATCGGCAGCACCTCTGATTTTGGTTCAGATAGTTCAGGTTCGAGTCCTGGCGACGGAGCTCACGATCCCGCGAACGACCGCAGAATGCCGGTGTTGACGGTTTGTCGGCGTACAGACACGGTCGCTCGGCGAGAAAGGGGCACCTGTGTCGACCACCGAGGCCGCCGTCGTCGTACTGGCAGCAGGTGCCGGGACCCGAATGCGCTCGGACACCCCGAAGGTGCTGCACACCCTGGCCGGCCGCAGCATGCTCAGCCACGCGGTACACACCGTGGCCAATGCGGCTGCCCAGCATCTGGTGGTCGTTCTCGGCCACGACCGTGAGCGCATCGCCCCCGCGGTCGGTGAGCTGGCGGAGAAGCTGGGCCGCACCATCGACGTCGCCATCCAGGACCAGCAGCTGGGCACCGGCCACGCCGTGGCCTGTGGCCTGAGCTCGCTGCCCGACGAATTCGCCGGCACGGTCGTCGTGACCTCGGGTGATGTCCCGCTGCTCGATGCGGACACGCTGGCCGGTCTCATCGAGACCCACAGTGCCGCGACGGCTGCTGCCACTGTGCTCACCACCACCGTGCCCGACCCGACCGGCTACGGCCGCATCCTGCGTACCCAGGACAACGAGGTAATCGGCATCGTCGAGCAGGCCGACGCGACCGAGTCGCAGCGGGCGATCCGCGAAGTCAACGCCGGGGTGTACGCCTTCGACATCGCCGACCTGCGCTCGGCGTTGAGCCGCTTGAGCTCGAACAACGCGCAGCAGGAGCTGTACCTCACCGACGTCATCGCGATCGTGCGGCAGGACGGCCGGACGGTGCGGGCCATGCATGTCGACGACAGCGCGCTGGTGGCCGGCGTCAACGACCGGGTGCAGCTCGCCGATCTGGGCGCTGAACTCAACCGCCGCATCGTGGCCCGCCATCAGCGGGCCGGCGTCACGATCATCGACCCGGCCACCACCTGGATCGATGTCGACGTCACCATCGGCCGCGACACCGTCGTGCGCCCCGGCACCCAGCTGCTCGGCACGACCGAGATCGGCGCCGGCTGCGAGATCGGCCCGGACTCGACGCTGACCGACGTCGAGGTAGGTGACGGCGCATCGGTGGTGCGCACCCATGGTCAGCTCGCCGTGATCGGAGCCGGAGCCACCGTCGGCCCGTTCACCTACCTGCGGCCGGGCACGATCCTCGGGGCCGACGCCAAGCTCGGCGCGTTCGTCGAGACCAAGAACTCCACAATCGGCACGGGCACCAAGGTGCCTCACCTGACCTACGTCGGCGACGCCGACATCGGCGACCACAGCAACATCGGGGCCTCCAGCGTCTTCGTCAACTACGACGGCGAGACCAAGCACCGGACCACCATCGGCTCGCACGTGCGCACCGGCTCCGACACGATGTTCATCGCCCCGGTCAACGTGGGCGACGGCGCCTACACAGGTGCGGGCACCGTGCTGCGCGACGACGTCCCGCCCGGCGCGTTGGCGGTCTCGGACAACGCCCAACGCACCATCGAGGGCTGGGTGCAACGCAAGCGCCCGGGTTCGGCTGCTGCGGCGGCAGCGGCGGCAGCAGAAGAGGCCGCGCGCAAGGCCCCCGAGGAGTAGGCCGGCCACCACCGGCCACCACCGGGGCCGAGCGTGGCGCGTGTGCACGAAATCCGTGGCAAACGCGTGCCGGAACGCCACAGTCGGCACCGCTGGGCCGGGCAATCCGACGTTTCGTGTTGGCAATCTGGTAACCCGGCTACGAACAACCAGAAACGCTACGTACGATTGCTCCGTATCGATCCCCAACCGCGAAGGCAGCCAAGTGGCCACGGACTGGACCGACAATCGAAAAAACCTGATGCTGTTCTCGGGGCGCGCGCACCCGGAACTGGCAGAACAAGTGGCCAAGGAACTCGGTATCGAGGTCACCGCGCAGACCGCCCGCGACTTTGCCAACGGCGAGATCTTCGTCCGGTTCGACGAGTCCGTGCGCGGCTGCGACGCGTTCGTGCTGCAGAGCCATCCCGCGCCGCTGAACCAGTGGCTCATGGAGCAGCTCATCATGATCGACGCGCTCAAGCGCGGTAGCGCCAAGCGGATCACCGCGATCCTGCCGTTCTATCCCTACGCACGCCAGGACAAGAAGCACCGCGGCCGCGAGCCCATCTCGGCCCGCCTGGTCGCCGACCTGCTCAAGACCGCCGGCGCCGACCGCATCGTCTCGGTCGACCTGCACACCGATCAGATCCAGGGCTTCTTCGACGGCCCCGTGGACCACATGCGCGCCCAGTCGCTGCTGTGTGGCTACATCGCCGAGAACTACGCCGACAGCGACGTGGTCGTGGTGTCGCCGGACTCGGGCCGGGTGCGCGTCGCCGAGAAATGGGCCGACTCGCTGGGCGGCGTCCCGCTGGCCTTCATCCACAAGACCCGCGACCCGCTGGTGCCCAACCAGGTCAAGGCCAACCGCGTCGTCGGTGACGTCAAGGGCAAGACCTGCATCCTGACCGACGACATGATCGACACCGGTGGCACCATCGCCGGCGCAGTCAAGCTGCTGCGCGAAGACGGTGCCAAGGACGTCATCATCGCCGCCACCCACGGCGTGCTGTCCGACCCGGCCGCCCAGCGTCTGGCCGACTGCGGTGCCCGCGAGGTGATCGTCACCAACACGCTGCCGATCACCGACGACAAGCAGTTCCCGCAGCTGACCGTGCTGTCCATCGCGCCGCTGCTGGCCAGCACCATCCGTGCGGTGTTCGAGAACGGTTCGGTTACCGGGCTGTTCGACGGGTCCGCCTAGATGGCCCGCATCTACCACAATCCGAAATGCTCGACCTCGCGCAAGACCCTGGATCTGTTGCGCGAGAACGGGATCGAGCCGGAGGTCGTGCAGTACCTCAAGACGCCGCCGACGCGTGACGAGATCAAGCAACTGATCGCCGACGCCGGCATCGACGTGCGGACTGCGGTGCGCAAGCGCGAATCCCTCTACGCCGAACTCGGTTTGGCCGACGCATCCGACGAGGAACTGCTCGATGCGATGGCCGAGAATCCGATCCTGATCGAGCGGCCGTTCGTCGTGACCGACAACGGCACCCGGTTGGCCCGGCCGATCGATTCGGTGCGCGAGATTCTGTGAAGCGGCTGCTCGCCACCGGCGCCGCGATGGCGGTCCTGGTCACCGGCTGTGGCGCCGAAACGCCTGACTACAAGTCGATCTGGACCACGAGTTCGACGACTCCGGCCGCCCCTGCGGACAACCAGCCGGTACCCCTGTGGCAGTACCTGGAGGACTCCGGCGTCGTCGGCGAGCCCATCGCACCCGAGAAGATCCCACACCTGAACGTCACCATGCCGAACCCGCCGGGCTGGCACACCTACAACAATCCCAACCTGGCCCCGGGTACCCGGATGATCGCCAAGGGGAACACCTACCCCACCGCGATGATGCTGGCCTTCACCTTGCACGGCGATTTCGACGTACCCAAGGCCCTCAAAGACCACGGCTACGCCGATGCCCAACTGGCGGAGAACTTCAAGCAGCTCAACGCATCCAACGCGGACTGGAAGAGCTTCCCGTCGGCGATGATCGAGGGCAGCTACGACCTCAACGGCAAGCGCATGCAGAGCTACAACCGCGTCGTCATCGCGAACGACGGGCTGCAGCCCCCGCAGCGCTATCTGGTCCAACTGACCGTGACGACCTACGCCGACGAGGCTGCCGCGCAGGGACCGGACATCGAATCGATCATCGCGGGCTTCAACATCGCCAAGAAGTGAACCTGCGAAGAAGTGCCGGCGCGACCGTAGGGTGGTCAGCATGAGTGGATGGACCAGCGCCGACCTGCCCTCGTTTACCGGCCGCCGGGTGATCGTCACCGGCGCCAACAGTGGACTGGGTCTCGTCACCGCCCGCGAGCTCGCCCGCGTCGGCGCCAAGGTCACCGTCGCGGTCCGCAACCTGGACAAGGGCACCGCAGCCGCGGCGACGATGACCGGCGGGCAGGTCGAGGTACGCAAGCTCGACCTACAGAACCTGGCCTCAGTGCACGAGTTCGCCGACACGGTCGAGAGCGTCGACGTGCTGATCAACAACGCCGGCATCATGGCCGTCCCGCTGAGCCGGACCGTCGATGGCTTCGAGAGCCAGATCGGCACCAACCACCTCGGCCATTTCGCGCTGACCAACCTGCTGCTGCCCAAGATCGCCGACCGGGTGGTGACGGTGTCGTCGCTGATGCATCTGTTCGGGCAGATCAGCCTGCGGGATCTCAACTGGAAATCGCGGCCGTACTCGGCGTGGCTGGCCTACGGGCAGTCCAAACTGGCCAACCTGATGTTCACCTCCGAGTTGCAGCGCCGGCTGACGGCATCGGGCTCGCAGGTGCGTGCGCTGGCCGCCCACCCCGGGTATTCGGCCACCAACCTGCAGGGCCAGACCGGCAACAAGTTCGGCGCCCGGCTGATGGCGACCGCCAACCGGGTCTTCGCCAGCGATCCGTCGTTCGGCGCCCGTCAGACGCTGTTCGCGGCGTCCCAGGACGTCCCCGGTGACAGCTTCATCGGGCCGCGGTTCGGCCAGTTCGGCCCCAGCCAGCCGGTCGGGCGCAGCCCGCTGGCCAGGCGGGTGGACACCCAGAAGGCACTGTGGGAGCTGTCTGAGCAGCTGACCAAGACCACGTATCCGCTGTAGCTCGCCGGCGCCGATTTTTGGGAGCGGCCCGGTTTTTGCTACCCTGACCTGGCGTCACGGCGAGGGTGGACCTTTTGGACCACCGTTATCGGCGGGAACTTCTTCAAGTGTTGTGACCCTTGCCGTGCTGACGATCTGACCGCAGTACCGCAATTAGAGGAGCAACATCATGGCCAAGGCCGCAGCCAAGAACGTCCCCAACAAGCTCACCGCCGCCGTGCGTACCCGCACCGGCAAGGGTGCCTCGCGCCAGGCACGCCGCGACGGCAAGGTCCCCACCGTGCTCTACGGCCACGGCACCGAGCCCCAGCACCTGGAGATCAGCGCCCGTGAGTTCGCCGCGGTGCTGCGCCACTCGGGCACCAACGCCGTGCTGACCCTCGACATCGAGGGCAAGGAGCAGCTGGCGCTGACCAAGGCGCTGGACATCCACCCGATCCGCCGCAACATCCAGCACGCCGACCTGCTGGTCGTGCGCCGGGGCGAGAAGGTCCACGTCGAGGTCACCGTGACCGTCGAGGGCGACGCCGTTCCGGGTGCCCTGGTCACCCAGGACGCCAACACCATCGAGATCGAGGCCGAGGCCCTGTCCATCCCCGAGCACCTGACCGTGTCGATCGAGGGCGTCGAGGCCGGCACCCAGATCCTGGCCGGCCAGATCGAGCTGCCCACCGGCGTTTCGCTGGTGTCGGATCCCGAGATGCTCGTGGTCAACGTCGTCGAGGCCCCGAGCGCCGAGGACCTCGAGTCCGAGGGTGCCGGCGAGACCGCTGAGGCCCCGGCCGCGGAGCCGGCCGCCGAAGCTGCCGAAGCCGCCGAGTAACCAGGTAGGACACTGCCTCGATGGCCGAGCCGCTGCTGGTGGTGGGCCTGGGAAATCCCGGGCCCGCCTACGCCAAAACCCGGCACAATGTCGGGTTCATGGTGGCCGATGTACTGGCCGCCCGCATCGGCTCGGCCTTCAAGGTGCACAAGAAATCCGGTGCCGAGGTGATCACCGGCCGGCTCGCCGGAGCTCCGGTGGTGCTGGCCAAGCCTCGGTGCTACATGAACGAGTCCGGCCGTCAGGTCGGGCCGTTGGCCAAGTTCTATTCGGTGCCGCCGGGTCGGATCGTGGTCATCCACGACGAGCTCGACATCGACTTCGGCCGGATCCGACTCAAGGTCGGTGGCGGCGAGGGCGGCCACAATGGGCTGCGTTCGGTGGCATCAGCCTTGGGCAGCAAGGAATTTCAACGGGTCCGCATCGGAGTGGGCCGCCCGCCGGGTCGTAAGGATCCGGCGGCATACGTGTTGGAGGCCTTCACCGCCGCCGAACGCGCCGAACTGCCGACGATCTGCGAGCAGGCCGCCGATGCCACCGAGCTTTTGATCGCTCAGGGCCTGGAGCCGGCCCAGAACACCGTGCACGCCTGGTGATCTTGCATCACCAGGTGAACGGCTTCTCCAAAGTGAGCGTGCGCTCCGCCGGCGGGTACCAGCCCTGCGGCGCATGCTGGTCGCTGTGCAGATAGCACTGCACCCGCACCTCTGCGCTACCTGGACGAAATGTGAGCAGCCGGCTGATCGGCAGGGTCGTGATCGGCATGTGATGGCGACTCAATGACGCCACATTCATGAAATAGGTTCCGCCCCAAGCCTGCTCGATATGGGTCTTGCCGCCGTGGGAATCGTCGGGATTGGTGTGGGTGTGACCGGCCAGCCACAGCGCGACCGCACCCGGGTGTTCGGTGAGGTACCGCTCGAAGGCCCCGGAGTCCGGCTTGCCGCCGACCCAGTACAGGTAGGACGCGCCCTGCGGCGTCCCCTCCAGGAACGGGCGATGGTAGTGCTCGTGGAGCTTTCCGTCCGCGTCGCGGCGCACCCCCTCCCACTCCCCTGACGCCACCGTCGTGTCCTTGAGCACGTAGTGGTGCACCGTGATGATGATCGAATCACGGTTCTGTTCAACCATGTTCGCCCACCAGTCGAACGTCTCGGCGGAGACCACCCCACCGGGGTTACCGCCGAGCGTGCCCCGGCCCACGGCCTGCGACGGCTCGTTGCGGTCGCTGAGCATCAGGAACAGCAGGTTGCCCACCCGGAACGAATAGCGTTCCCAGGTACCGCTGACCCGATATCTCCGGGCCGCGGCGTCGACACCGGAATGTGCGGGGTGCGCGCCCAGCGGATCGATCCATTTCTGCCACCACCAGGCGTCGGGTTCGGAAAGACCGCTGCGGTCATGGTTTCCGCACACCGAGTACACGTCTTCACGCCGGTGTTTGCGCAGCGCCGAGAGCTGCCGACGGACCTCCTGCCCCTCGGCATCGTCGGGCAGGCTGTGATGCGCGCCGGACATGTCGCCGACGTCGACGGCGATGTCCCAGCCGAACGGCGGACCGCCCTGCGCTCCACCGAATTCCGACTGTCGGATGGCCTCGGCGAGGCTCTCCCGGCCGAACTGCCTGTCGGTCCCGACGTGGGCATCACCAAATGCCCACAGCCGAAAGTCACCCTGCTGTGTCGCCATCGTCGCGCCACGTTAGCCGCCGAGGGATGACCGGCCGGGCGTTGTACTCACGGTGATTCCATCGGCCGGTCACAGACCCCGGATTCCGCTGTCCACCACCTTGACGGTCTTGTGTGGATACCGCTTCTCGGCGTGGGCCTTGGCCGCCGAGTTCGGCAGAACATACAGCGTTTCGCGCTTGTCCTGCAGGGGTTTGAGCACCCGGTCCATGAACTCCTTGCGGTCATCGAGGTAGGGCTCGATGACGTCCTCGCCCGCCGGACATACCGCCAGGCAGTAGGCCGCCTTGTAATTGGCCTTGAACGACAGGCTCTGCCACATCGACGCATTCTCGGAATCGCTGACCCGGGACCGGAAATCGGCGGCATCGCTGCTGTCGGCGATGGTCTGCGCCCAGTCGGTGAACCCGCCCATGAACTCGCGGTAGTTGTGCACCGAGCAGGCGACGAAGTCGAACTCACCGTCCTTGCCGATCGCCCCGACCGGGCAGGCCGCCACGCACAGCTTGCATTCCAGGCACGGCGAATAGTCCAGCGGCACGCCGTAACTGCTGATCGGCGCACCGACCAGAATCGTCGCCAGCAGGATGAAGTTGCCGAATCTGGGGTGGATCACGTTGCGGTGGATGCCCATCACCCCCAGCCCTGAGGCCACCGCGACCGGCTTGTGCGCCACCACCCAGATCCGCCCGGGGAACCTGTCCATCTCCATCGGAAAGGTCGCCGACGGGTTCACCGCACGATGGCCGGCATCCTCCAGGGCCCGGGTGATCCGGTGCGCCGCCTCGTTGATGATCTCGCCGCTGCGATGGAACTCCTGGTTGGCCACGCTGCGGGTGGACGAACGTACGTTGTCGCGGTTCATCTTCACCACCAGCGAGATGTAACTGCGAACCCCCGGCAGTGCGGCCTCGACGTGTTCGCGCTCCGAGGCCAGCGCGGGGTCGTCCGCACTGGCGAAAGCCACGTCGTCGGCCCCGGCGTCCAGGCACAATGCCCGCAGCCAATCGGCGTCGATTACGTCCGGAACAGCTGTGTCCGCACGGGCCCGCACCGCGCGGACAGTCGGGTGGTCGGCCAGGCGAGGTGGGAGTTTCGGCGTCATCAGGCTGAGTATAGTTATCTATACTCAGCACGCAAGAATCCAGCTCGTGGGCGTAAAGAAACCGTTCGGGCGCGATGCGGGCACCTACGTAGCGGGTACACCCGAGGTATGGACGGCAACCGGCTACTGCACCCGCTTCTCGACGGCTCCCGGGCGTGGGGCTGTGTGCAGGTCAGGCCCGGCCGTTTCGGCATCACCTACTACCGCTTGGTGGTGTACCCGCCCGGCCTGAGTGCCGCTGAACGCCGCCTCGTCCGGCTGGCACGGGGCTGGCCGCTGTGGGGAATGTTCGTGTGGCTGCTGTGCCAGCTGTGGCTGGGCGGGCAGATGTCACCCTGGCCCGCGTTCGGGATTTCCACCGCGGTGTTCCTCGCCGCGGGAGCCGTTGCGCTCGGCCTGGCCGGCAGCGCGTTCCACGGCGTGCGAACGCTGTGCGCCACGACGATGGCCGGTTACGACGATCCTGGATCTGCGGCCGCCCGCGAGCGCCTGGTCGTGCTGGCCGCCGAACTCCTACATGCCGACGAGTGCCTCGCCCGCGGCGAGATCACCGCCGTCGACCACGAGATGATCTGGTGGCGGGTCTACAACCGGATGCAAGCCGACAAGACCGCAAATACCCAGCGCAGCAAATGATGTCGGACATGCTCGACGGCGCCATAACGACTACGAGCGGGCGCGTCACGAATGACACGCCCGCTCGCGGGTGCTTGGTACCGACTCGGCGAATAACTAGCGGCGAGCCCCAGGCATCCCCAACCACGGGAACACCGGCTGATTGGCCGGCGGCGCCGTCGTTCCTGGTCGCGCCTTGATCGAGGTGCTGCCATTGGTCGTGCAGATCGTCTTGGTGGCCGTGTCCTGGCAGGTCGGCCGAGCACTGGCAACCGGTGCCGAAACGACCGATACGGCAGCCAAACTCGCCATCAAGAATGCAAACTTGCCGCGACCAGTCATCTTGTCCTTCCCTTTCCGGGCTACGACCGCTACACCCGAACTGCGATGCGCCGAACGCGCCGACATCCGCCCGCTCATCACGGGCAGGCCGATACGACGACGGGGGAATCCGCATCGAGCGGGGTGTTGTTCGCCGCCGCCCGGTTGAATGCGTCCTGGCGGGCAGCCTCGACCGTCGCCCCGGCACCGCCGGCCACCGCGTGGTTGCTAGGGCTCGCGACGGACACGATGCAGAGGTTGTCGTTGGTCACCTCGTCAGCGGTGCACTCCACACCTCCCGCGCTCTGGCAGGCCGCGATCACCGCCGCCGAGGCCTCTTCGCTCGTATCACCGGTAGCGGTGAAACCCGCTATAGTGTCGATGAATTCGCCGGTGCCGACGGCAGCAAAAATGTCTTCGGGGTCCTCGACGTAACCACCGGGGCCACCCGCCCACGCGGTGCCCGCGGTAATCCCGGCAGCAATAACGCCTGTGCCGAGGATCGCCGAAACCCATCGGGATTTGACCATTCCGGTCCTCTCTTCAAAGTGCTTTCTGCGACAGAATACGCAAACATTGCATTAACGATGAGCAAATTGACTGTGCTGTCATGGCTTTTGATCGACGTCGCAGGTACCCGCAGTGCCCACATTGCGAAATGCACGCCGAAACCCGGTGTGTCGAGAGAGGCTCAACTCAGAAGTGCGCGAGGGTGCGCAAAATGTTGCGCCGCCAGCGGCGTGTCGACCAGCAGACACGCACGCTCGCGGCGCAGGAAGCCAGAAAAGGCTAGGTGACCAGGGAGACCGAGTTGGCGCGGCGCAGCTTGCCCGACGGGGTCTTCGGAATGCTGCCCGGCCCGAGCACCACGACGTTGCGCGGACGCATGTCGACCTCGGAGACCACCTCGTGGGCCACCTGATGCTCGATGCGGCGCACCTCGGCCGGGTCCTGCCAGGCGTTGGACTCCACGGCGACGGCGAAGGTCTCACGCGAGTGCCCGGCGTCCAGACGCACCGCCACGGCGCAGCCGGGGCGGACGCCCTCAACGCGACCGGCGGCGCGCTCGATGTCGGTCGGGTAGATGTTGCGCCCGGCCATGATGATCACGTCCTTGACGCGACCACACACGATGACGTTGCCCTCTTCGGTGATGTAACCGAGATCGCCGGTGTCGTACCAGCCGTGCTCGTCCTGGGCCGGCAGGAAGCCGCCCATGGTGATGTAGCCGGGGGTCAGCGATTCGCCGCGCAGCTCGATGACGCCGACGCCGCGGGCCGGCATCACGTCGCCGTGCTCGTCGACGACACGGGCCTCAAGGTCTTTCAGCAGCGGGCCGAGTGAGGCCAGCCGCCGGGTGTTGCCCTTGGTTGCGGGCACGGCACGGCGCAGCGCGGCCAGCAGGTCGGCATCGACCTCGTCGACCACCAGGCCGGCGTCGCACGGGGAGAACGACACCGCCAGGCAGGTCTCGGCCATGCCGTAGGCCGGCAGGATCGCCGACGAGGGAAGGCCGAACGGCTTGCCCGCGTCGAGCAGGTCCTCGACATCGGCAGGCTCCACGGGCTCGGCGCCCGAGAGCGCGAACCGCAGGGTGGACAGGTCGTACTCGCCGGGCTTGGCCTGACGGCGCAACCGCTTGGCGAACAACGCGTAGGCGAAGTTGGGCGCCGCGGTCATGGTGCCCTTGTACTTGGTGATGAGCTTGGCCCACAGCAGGGTGTCACGCAGGAAGTCCATCGGCGTGACCTTGACGAGCTCGGCGCCGAAGTACATCGGGATGGTCAGGAAGCCGACCATGCCCATGTCGTGGAAGCAGGGCAGCCAGCTGACCATGACGTCCTTGTCGACGTCGTACTGCGCGCCGATGAACATCGCCTCGGCGTTCGAGTGGATGTTGCGGTGCGTGATCTGCACGGCCTTGGGCGAGCCGGTGGAGCCGGACGTCAGCTGCATCAGCGCCAGATCGTCCTCGCCGGTTTCCACCGGGTCGATCGGGTCGGCCGCCAGCAGGTCGCCGACCTTGAGCACCTTGATGCCCTTTTCCTCCAGCACCGGGATGGCGACCAGGAACGGCTCGGAGACGATGACGGCGTCGGCCTCGATCATGCCGATCACGTTCATGGTGTCTTCGGCCCACACCGCCAGGTCCGTGCGCGGAGTCGGCTGGTGCAGCATGGTCAGGCTCGCGCCCCGCATCCACACGCCCTGGGCGGTCGGCGCGATCTCCACCGGGAAACCGGCCAGCACACCGACGGCGTCGCCGTGGCCGATACCAGCGGCCGCCAGGCCGCCTGCGATGCGGCGGGAGCGCTCGTGAACCTCACCCCAGGTGTGGCGAACCGGCTCATGCGGCTCACCGGTCACCATCCCGCGCTTGCTCTCACGAGCATTGCGGAACATCTTCTCGGTGAATCTGCTCACGACGACCTCCTTGGCTTCCGCGGCCCCGGCACCAGCGACAGTGCGCCAGGTGCAGTTGCCCGGTTATCCATGCTCCGCCCGCTGCACACCGCTTTTGGGTAGGCGCGCGCACACGATTGGGGAGCAGTTATGTCTCGAAAAGGTGATGCCCCAGAACCGGGAATACAGCTTCGCGGCCGCCCACCGTTACGGGCGGCGGGCGCACAAGTCGTACCCGATGCAAGATCGCTAGCATTCACCGTCGCTCATCTTAAGAGACCCTTAAGTAACTGGCCAAACCCTCGCGTTAATTGAGGTCTGCGTCACAGTGTCAGGCCGAGGTCGACGGCTCCGGGACGACCCGGGCACCGCTCACCGGACCGCTGGCCACCCGCACTGTCCGGCACACCCCCGCCCCGGCCAACTCGGCGCCGACGTCCACCGCCGACGTCGAGGACGGGCACAGGAACGCGCACGTCGGCCCGGATCCGGACACGATGCCGGCCAGCGCGCCGGCCTCCACCCCGGCACGCAACGTCCGGCGCAGGTCCGGGTACAGGCTCAGCGCCGCCGGCTGCAGGTCATTGCCCAGCAGTGCGGCGAGTTCGGCCGGATCACCGGACGCCAGCGCGGCCAGCACGGGCTCGGGCTCCTCGGCCCTGGGCGGGCCGCCGGTCGAGGTGTCCGCACGCAGCCGATCCAGCTCACCGAACACCTTCGGGGTGGACAGACCCTTGTGTGCGAACGCCAACACCCAGTGGAAGGTACTGCGGGCCAGGACCGTGGCCAGTTCCTCACCGCGCCCCGTGCCCAGCGCCGTGCCGCCGTGCAGCGCGAACGGCACGTCACTGCCCAGCCGAGCGGCCAGGGCGTGCAGATCGCGCCTGGGCACCCCGAGCTCCCACAGCGTGTTCATCGCCACCAGCACCGCGGCCGCGTCGGCACTGCCGCCGGCCATGCCACCGGCCACCGGGATCGACTTGTCGATGCTGATCGCCACGTCCGGCGACCGGCCCACATGCTCGGCCAGCAGCTCGGCCGCGCGCCAAGCCAGATTGCGCTCGTCGGTGGGCACCGACTCCACGCCCTCCCCCTCGACGGTCAGCGACAACATATCGGCGTTGCGCACCGTCACCTCGTCCAGGAGCGACACTGCGTGGAACACCGTGGTGAGGTCGTGGTAACCGTCGTCGCGCACATCGCCGACGGCCAGGTGCAGGTTCACCTTGCCGGGGACGCGCACGGTGACAGAACCGGTGGGGACCCACTCGGATGCGGTACTGCCGTCGGATGCTGACACGGCCACGACACTATCGCCGCTCACCCGCGGTTGTCGGTGAACTTAAGCTGAGACGGTGCCCTCACCCGAGGTGATCGTCGCGGGATACACCGCGGTGAAAGTCGTGGGGACCGGCGGCTCAGCCGTCGTATACCTGGCCCGCGACCCCGACGGGGCCACCGTCGCGCTCAAGGTTCTCGATGATCAGCACCGCCAACCCGCCCACCTGGCCCGGCTGCAACGCGAGTTCGACTTCGCCCGTCAGCTCACCCATCCCAACATCGTCACGGTGTATGCCGCAGGCCCGGGCTGGCTGGCGATGGAGCTCCTCGGCGGCACGGCGAACCACCTGCCCGGCATACCCGAGCGGCTCACCGCGTTGACCCAGATCGCGGGGGCACTCGACCTCGCCCACCGGCGCGGAATCGTGCACTGTGACGTCAAACCCGCCAATATCCTTGTCGATCAACCATTCTCGCGGGCAGTGCTGATCGATTTCGGCGTGGCGCACTCGATGGCCGAGGACGTCGCCGCGCGCCTGTCCCACGATCGCTCACGGATGAGCCTCGACCCCGCCCGGCGCATCACCCGTCAGGCGTTCCAGCCGCATCTGAACATCCAAGCGTCACTGGCCTATTCGGCGCCCGAACTGCTCGTCGGGAGGACGCCGTCGGCGGCGACGGACCAGTACGCACTGGCCTGCACGACGGTCGAACTGCTGACCGGGTCGCCCCCGTTCACCGCGGATACCGCGGTGGCCCTGATCGATCAGCAGCTGTACAGCCGTCCGCCACGAATATCGCAGCGCTGCAGCTGGATTCCACGTGGGGCGGACTCGATCATCGCCAAGGCGATGGCCAAGGAACCGGACCGGCGCCACGCATCGTGCTCGGAGTTCGTCAGGCTGGTGATCGAAGCGATCGAGCCTCCGACGTGAAGAAGATCGCGAGATTGTCGAACAATCTCGCGATCTTCTTCACGTTCAGCGCAGGTGGCTAGTGTGCCGCCTCAACTTCGGCCGCGGCCTCACCCTCAGCCTCTTTGGCCCGCTGCAGCAGCCGGACGAAGTCCGCGATGCCCAGCGTCTCACCACGGCGCGACGGGTCGATACTGGCGGCCAGCAGCCGCTCGGCCGACTCGTTGCCCGAGCCCGCCCAGTCCGCGAATGCGTTGCGAGAGGTCTTGCGCCGCTGCGCGAATCCGATGTCGATGAGCTTGAACACCTCATCGCGGAACTCGGCGTCGGTCGGCCACGGCGATGTCTCGTACCGGTCGATGCGGACCAGTCCGGAGTACACCCGCGGGATCGGCCAGAACACCGTCGGCGACACCATCCCGTGCCTGCGCACGTTTCCGTAGAAACGCGCCTTGGCACTGGGTACGCCGTAGTCCTTGCCGCCGGGGTCGGCCGCGAGGCGCTCGGCCACCTCGGCCTGGACCATGACCATCACCGTCCGGATCGACGGGAACTCGGCCAACAGGTGCAGCAGTGCGGGCACCGCCACGTTGTACGGCAGGTTCGCCACCAACGCGGTCGGCTGCTCGGTCAGATCAGACGGCATCAGCGTCAGGATGTCCTGATTGATCACCGTGAGCCGGTTGATCTCGCTGTGGGAATGATCGGCGATGGTGGCCGGCAATTGCTTGGCCAGCACCGGATCGATCTCCACGGCGGTCACCCTGGCGCCGCGGTCCAACAGGGGCAGAGTCAACGACCCGAGACCGGGTCCTACTTCGAGCACATGGTCGTTCCGGTGAATCCCGGAGGCCGACACAATGCGCCGAACGGTATTGGCATCGTGAACAAAGTTCTGGCCAAAGGCCTTGCGTGGCCGAAAGTCGATTTCTTTCGCCAAGCGTCGTATCTCGGTCCGCCCGAGGAGTCGAATAGTCAGCGCGCCCCAATCCTCCCACTACACACTGGCCAAGCTCCCCAACCCTGCCGGGCCTGCGTCACCGTAGCAATCGCAATCTGCTCTTCTCTAGTCGCCAGATCGGCTCTCGGAGCATACCGCAGACCACCCTGTCGCTCCCAGGTGTTCTGGTCGAATTGGACCCCGCCAAAAAATCCGTTACCAGTGTTAATGGCCCAGTTACCTCCGGCTTCGCACTGCGATAGCGCGTCCCAGGCAGCCCCATTGCTAACCGGCGGAACTTCGGTGCCCGGCTTTGCTCCGACCCTCAGCACGCCGTCGCGCGCCGGATCGATCACGACATTGGCTACTGGCAGCCTGCCGGTCTCCACACCGTTCACCTTGGCCACCGCGTAGGTCACGTCCTGGGTGCCCGGGGCGCCGGCGTCCTCGACGACCTTGCGGCTCATGTTCAGCTCGGGGTCTTCGATGCGCTTGTTGCCCGGGGCCAGCTCCACCCGCTCGGTGACCTTCTCGATACGCATGCGGGTCACCTGAAGCTGCATACCCTCGGTGACCGGGGTCGATGCCGCCGGAACCACGGTGTCGTTCTGCTCCAGGGGTGCCCCCGCAGCGGCGAGCAGACCGGCCACGTTCGGGGCAGCCAGATGCACAGTCTGGACGTTGCCGCCGTCGTCGATCCGCACTGTCTTGGCACTCACCACGGGCAGTGCCATACCGCCCAGCGGCACCCTGCTGCCGCGGGACGCCGCGGCCGGTGCCTTGTCGGTCATCTTCAGCTGCGCCAGGGCCTCATCCACGGTCGAGGCGGTGGTCCAGACCTGCTTGCTGTCGTTACCGTCCAACGACAATTGCAGCGGCCGGCTGCGGCGCAGGACGATGGTGTCGGCCTGGTTCACGGACTCGTCGGCGGCGGGGTAGAGATCGTCGCGGTCGCCTACCGAGAATCCGTTCTCCTCGACGACATCGATCACCCGGGACTTCATCGTCGTCACGGTCATCGGTGCGCCGTCGACGCTCAGCGTGACGGTCTTGTGCGATCCGACGGCGTAGCCCCCGGCCGCGGTGAGCGTGACCAGTAAGGCCCCCACCACGCCTCGCAGCAGCGGTGATCGGGATTCATGAAGTTTGTTCAGAGCGTCCACAGTTCTCGCTTTTCGGCTCGGACGGCATGCATCACCGCCGGCGGTTGAGCTTTGATCACAAGACGGTAACGAATCGGCCTACGACCGGCAACTCCCGTTAAGTCCGTACACCCGCGCCGCAGTGGCCGCGGTCTCGGACGCGACCTCTTCGGCAGGTCGGTCCAGCAACTCTGCGAGTGCCCGCACAGTGTATGGCAGGCAGTACGGCTCGTTCGGTGCTCCGCGGAACGGGTGCGGGGTCAAAAACGGCGCGTCAGTCTCGACCAACAGCTGACCGGGAGGGATCAGCCGGGCGGCTTCCCGCAGCTCAGCGGCATTCTTGAAGCTGACCGTGCCCGAAAGGCTCAGCACCCAGCCGGCTTCCACACAGGTGTGAGCCATCTCCGGTCCGGAGGAAAAGCAGTGGAAGATCACTGTCTCGGGCGCCCCTTCGGCGCGAAGCACGTCGAGAACCTCGGCGTCGGCGTCGCGGTTGTGGATCATCAACGGCTTACCGGTGCGCTTTGCCAGGTCGATGTGCCACGCGAAACCCTCGCGCTGCTCGGCCGGCGTCGCACAGCCGTCCAACCGGCCCGGCCAGTACAGGTCCATCCCGGTCTCCCCGACCGCGACCACCCGCGGATGGGCGGCCAGCCGCTCCAACTCGGCCCGGGCCACATCGTCGAGCACGTTGGCCCGGGTGGGATGCAGCGCCACCGCCCCGAAAACTCGCTCATCAGCTTCGACGGCCGTGGTCACCCAGCGTGCCGAGTCCAGATCATCGGCGATGGTGACCGCCTGGACCACCCCGACGGCGGCCGCGCGGTCCATGATCGCGCGGACATCCTCAGCGGTCTGGGCACCGCAGGCGTCGAGGTGAGTGTGTGCGTCGACCAGCGGACCCAAAGGCTCCGGGGCTGGCGGTTTCTCCCTGGCGGTGCGTTTCGAACCCACCGCAACACAATAAGGTGGGACCAAATGAGTGAGCCTTTCTACATAACTACGGCCATCGCCTATCCCAACGGTGCGCCGCATATCGGGCACGCCTACGAGTACATCGCCACCGATGCGATCGCCCGGTTCAAGCGACTCGACGGCTTCGACGTGCGCTACCTGACCGGTACCGACGTCCACGGCCAGAAGATGGCCGAGACCGCCGCTGCCGAGGGCATCTCGGCAGCAGAGCTGGCCAACCGCAACTCCGACGTGTTCCAGCGGCTGCAGGAGAAGCTCAACATCTCCTTCGACCGGTTCATCCGCACCTCCGACGCCGACCACTATGAGGCGTCCAAGGCGATCTGGCGCGCGATGTTCGAGGCCGGGGACATCTACCTGGGCACCTACTCCGGCTGGTACTCGGTGCGCGACGAGCGCTTCTTCGCCGAGGACGAGACCACCGAGGGACCCGACGGCACCCGCACCGCGATCGAGACGGGCACACCGGTCACCTGGACCGAGGAGCAGACCTACTTCTTCCGGTTGTCGGCCTATGCCGAGCGCCTGCTGGCCCACTACGAGGCCCACCCCGAATTCATCGGACCCGATGTGCGCCGCAACGAGATCGTCAGCTTCGTCTCCGGCGGACTGAAGGACCTGTCGATCTCGCGGACCACGTTCGACTGGGGCGTGCCGGTCCCCGACCATCCCGACCACGTGATGTACGTGTGGGTGGACGCACTGACCAACTACCTGACCGGGGTGGGATATCCGGACACGGCGTCAGAGACCTTCGGCAAGTACTGGCCCGCCAAGCTGCACATGATCGGCAAGGACATCATCCGGTTCCACAGCGTGTACTGGCCGGCGTTCCTGATGTCGGCCGGGATCGCGCTTCCCGAGCGGGTTTTCGCACACGGCTTCATCAACGTCAAGGGCGAGAAGATGAGCAAGTCGGTCGGCAATGTCGTCGACCCGATCGCACTCGTCGACACGTTCGGACTCGATCAGGTGCGCTACTTCTTCCTGCGCGAGGTGTCCTTCGGCCAGGACGGCAGCTACAGCGAGGAAGCCATCATCGGCCGGATCAACGCCGACCTGGCCAACGAACTGGGCAACCTGGCGCAACGGTCCCTGTCGATGGTGGCCAAAAACCTCGACGGCGTGGTGCCCGACCCGGGAGCGTTCACCGACGACGACACGGCCATGCTGAGGGCCGCCGATGCCCTACTCGAACAGGTGCGCGCGCACTACGATGTGCCGGCGATGCACCTCGCACTTGAATCGATCTGGTCGGTACTCGGCGCGGCGAACCGCTACTTCTCCGCCCAGGAGCCCTGGGTTCTGCGCAAGTCCGACGATCCAACCGACCAACAGCGATTCGGTACGGTGCTCTACACGACGCTCGAGGTAGTGCGAATCGCGGCGCTGCTGACGCAGCCGGTGATGCCGGACTCGACGGCCAAGCTGCTCGACCTGCTGGGCCAGCCGACCGACGCACGCGACTTCGACTCCATCGGGACCCGGCTCAAGCCAGGTACCGAATTGCCCGCGCCCACCGGGGTTTTCCCCCGCTACCAGATGGACTGAGATGGCTGTATTACACGAGAAACTGCAGGCGATCTACGAGGAAGTCGCGCAACGTAACGCCGGCGAGAAGGAATTCCACCAAGCCGTCTACGAGGTGCTGACCAGCCTCGGGCCGGTGGTGGCCAAGCACCCCGACTACGCCGACGGCGCCATCATCCGCCGCCTGTGCGAGCCCGAACGCCAGATCATCTTCCGGGTGCCCTGGCTCGACGACTCCGGTACCGCGCAGATCAACCGGGGCTTCCGGGTCGAATTCAACTCGGCACTCGGACCGTTCAAGGGCGGCCTGCGGTTCCACCCGTCGGTCTACCTCGGCATCGTGAAATTCCTGGGCTTCGAGCAGATCTTCAAGAACTCGCTGACCGGCCTGCCGATCGGCGGCGGCAAGGGCGGATCGGACTTCGACCCCAAGGGCCGCTCCGACGCCGAGGTGATGCGGTTCTGTCAGTCCTTCATGACCGAGCTGTACCGCCACATCGGCGAGTACACCGACGTCCCGGCCGGCGACATCGGCGTCGGCATGCGCGAAATCGGTTACCTGTTCGGCCAATACAAGCGGATCACCAACCGCTACGAATCCGGCGTTCTCACCGGCAAGGGCCTGACCTGGGGCGGATCCCAGGTCCGCACCGAGGCAACCGGATACGGCACGGTGTTCTTCGTCGACGAGATCCTGCGGTCGAGCGGGCAGTCCTTCGAGGGCAAGCAGGTCGTGGTGTCCGGTTCGGGCAACGTGGCGATCTACGCGATCGAGAAGGTGCACTCGCTCGGCGGGACCGTGGTGGCCTGCTCGGATTCCAGCGGCTACGTACGCGACGACAAGGGCATCGACCTCGACCTGCTCAAGGAGGTCAAGGAGCTGCGCCGCGGCCGCATCGAGGATTACGCCGAGGCCCGCGGCGGCGCGGCAGAGGTCGTGACCGGGCGCAGCGTGTGGGAGGTGCCGTGCGACATCGCGTTGCCGTGCGCCACCCAGAACGAGGTCTCCGGCGTCGACGCGACCATGCTGATCAAGTCCGGCTGCCAGATCGTGGCCGAGGGCGCCAACATGCCGTGTACCCCCGAGGCCGTGAAGTTCTTCGAGGAGGCCGGGGTGCGGTTCGCCCCGGGCAAGGCCGCCAATGCGGGCGGCGTGGCCACCAGTGCGCTGGAGATGCAGCAGAACGCCTCGCGGGACTCGTGGAACTTCGACGACACAGAGGCGCGGCTGGCCGAGATCATGCGGCGCATCCACGACCGGTGCCTGACCACCGCCGACGAGTACGGACAGCCGGGCAACTACGTGGCGGGCGCCAACATCGCCGGCTTCATCCGGGTGGCCGACGCGATGCTCGCTCTGGGGCTGGTCTAGCCCTTCGAGTGATGTAGGCCACATCGCGCGGGTCTGCTGTCACATATCGGGGATGCGCGGTGTCTTGAGGGCACAAGCCTTTGAGAACAGGAGACGCTCCCATGACCGAAAGAACTGCGCAGAACACCCGAGTGGTCGTGATCGGCGGCGGTTACGCCGGGGTGCTGGCGGCCAACCGACTGCAGGGCACTCCGGGAGTGGCTGTCACGCTGCTCAATCCGCGGCCCGAGTTCGTCGAGCGCATCCGGCTGCACCAGCTCGCGGTCGGCAACCGCGGTGCCACCACGGCCTACGACGAACTGCTGGGCAACGGGGTCCGGCTGTTGGTCGATGGCGCCGAGTTCATCGACGCCGACATCCGTCAGGTGCAGTTGGCCTCCGGCGAGGTGCTCGACTACGACTACCTGGTCTATGCCGTCGGCAGCACCGCCGGAGTGCCCGCCTCGGTGCCCGGGGCCGCCGAATTCGCCTATCCGCTTTCGGAACTCGAGCAGGCCCAGCGGCTGCACGCCCGCCTGCAGGATGTCCCGATGTCGGCCCCGGTGGTCGTCGTCGGCGGCGGCCTGACCGGGATCGAGGCCGCGGGCGAGTTCGCCGAGCAGGGCCGCGCGGTGACCCTGGTCACCGACGTGGTCGGGGCGTCACTGGGCACCGGTGCCCGTCGCTCGGTCGTCAAGGCGCTGACCAAACTCGGTGTCTCGATCGTCGACGGACCCGAGATCCTGGTGACCGGGGTCGAGCCCGATGCCGTCACGCTGGCCGACGGGAACCGGCTGCCCAGTGCGGTCACGGTGTGGACCACCGGGTTCGGGGTTCCCGGGCTGGCCGCGGCCAGCGGGCTGCGCACCGACGAGCTGGGCCGGTTGCTCACCGACGAAACCCTGACCAGCACCGACGACGCGCGCATCGTCGCGGCCGGAGACGCGGCCTCACCGTCGGGGGTTCCGCTGCGGATGAGCTGCCAGTCGGCGGGCCCGATGGGGGTCCAGGCCGCCAACACCGTGCTGGCCCGGATCGCGGGCGCCGAGCCCAAGGTCATCAACCAGGCCTTCGCCGGACAGTGCGTGAGCGTCGGCCGGAGTTACGGCACGGTGCAGCTCTGCCACTCCGACGACAGCCCGCGCCGCGCCTTCATCGGCGGGCGCACGGCCGCCTTCTTCAAGGAGCAGGTGTGCCGCGCGACCGTGACGTTCTTGCGCAAGGAGGGCGTCAAGCCGGGGTCGTACTTCTGGTTCAAGGGCGACAACCGGGCACGGCAGCTCGCCGAGGCACGCAAGGAGAGTTTCGCCTGATGAACACCCCCAGTGCAGGTAACTCGAACGAACACGCCGAACGGTTCACGCTGCTGCGGCCGTTGTTGTTCACCATCGCCTACGAGATCCTCGGTACGGCAACGGAATCCGACGATGTCCTGCAGGAGAGTTACCTGCGCTGGGCCGAGGTCGATCTGGACACGGTGCGCGATACCAAGGCGTTCCTGGCCCAGCTCGTCACTCGCCAGGCGCTCAATGCCCTTCGGGCCCAGTCGCGACGCCGTGAGGAGTACGTGGGTCCGTGGCTGCCCGAGCCGCTGCTGCTGGCCGACAGTATCAGCGGCGTGGGCGATCCCTCAGCGGATGTGGTTCTGGCCGAGTCGGTTTCGATGGCGATGCTGGTGGTGCTCGAAACGCTGACACCCGATGAGCGCGCGGTGTTCGTGCTGCGCGAGGTGTTCGGGTTCAGCCACGACGAGATCGCCTCGGCGATCGGCAAATCCGCGAGCGCGGTGCGCCAGATGGCGCACCGTGCCCGCAACCATGTGCAATCACGGCGCAAGCGGTTCGAACCCGTCGATCCGCAGGTGTCGACCGAGATCACCCAGCGGTTCTTCACCGCGGCGACGACCGGCGACATGAACGTGTTGCTGGAATTGCTCGCGCCGGACGTGGTGTGGACAGCAGACAGCGACGGTAAGCGCAGCGCCGCCCGGAGGCCGGTGTCCGGGGCCCAATCGGTGGCCAAGCTGGTCATGGGCCTGATGCGGTTTGTCGCGCAGGGCGGCCACTTCGAGCCCACGACGTACAACAACGCCCCCGCGTTCAAGATGTACCTCGAAGACAGCTTCGAGGGCGTTGTCACCGTCGAGGTCACCGACGGCAAGATCACCCACTTCTACGCGATGCGCAATCCGGACAAGCTGACCGGTGTCGACGTCCCGCGGGTGATCAGCCGCTGAGTTCCCCCGCGGCCAGACGCAAAACTGCCCATTTTCACGCGGGAATGGGCAGTTTTGCGTCTGCTCGCGGGAGGAAGCAAGCTGATGGCATGCGGATCGAGAGGCTCGGCGCGCTGGGGGATGCCCCGGCGGTGCTGCGTGGTGTCGCCGCCGCCGCATGTGCCGCGGGCCTGGCGCCGCCGGCCGCAGTGATCGGCGACTGGTTCGGCTCACGTGCGGTGATCGCGCCCTCGGTACCGGTGGCCCCCGTGGCGCCGGCGGCTGTCTTCGATGTGGCCCAGGACGCCTCGGGACCGGCAGGCAGTGTGGGTGGCGGATGGTTCGGCTACCTCTGCTACCCGGACCCGGGTGCCGACGGCGCACCGCCGCGCATCCCGGTGGCGGCCGGCGGCTGGTCGGACTGCGTGCTGCGCCAGGACGCCGACGGCCTCTGGTGGTTCGAAAGTCTCAGTGGTGCAGCACTTCCCACCTGGCTCCGAGCACTGGAGCCGGCGGCTGCGCCACCACACGCCTCCACCCTGACCTGGGTGGCCCCCGATCGCGCTGATCACCGTCGGGGCGTGCTGGCCTGCCTGGAGGCCATCGCGGCGGGCGAGGTGTATCAGGCCTGTGTGTGCACCAGGTTCACCGGCCGCATCGACGGCGAGCCGATCGATTTCTTCACCGAGGCAGTGGCCCGGACTGCGCCTGCGCGGGCCGCGTATGTGGCCGGGGACTGGGGTGCCGTGGCCTCGCTGTCACCGGAATTGTTCCTGCGCCGGGCGGGCACCGCGGTGGCCTCCAGCCCGATCAAGGGCACGCTGCCGTGCTCGGCCGATCCGGCCGCACTGCTGGCCTCGGTCAAGGATGTCGCCGAGAACGTCATGATCGTCGACCTGGTCCGCAACGACCTGGGACGCGTCGCGACCACCGGCAGCGTGACGGTGCCCGAACTGCTCGCAGTGCATCCGGCGCCCGGGGTCTGGCACCTGGTCTCGACCGTCACCGCCGAGGTGCCCGCGCACCTCCCGATGAGCGCGCTGCTGGACGCCACCTTCCCGCCGGCCTCGGTCACGGGCACCCCGAAGCGGCGGGCCCGCCAGCTGCTGCGTCAGTGGGAACCTGCACGACGCGGAGTTTATTGCGGCACAGTCGGTTTGGCTTCGCCCGTGGCGGGCTGTGAGCTCAACGTAGCGATCCGCACCGTGGAGTTCGGCCCCGACGGGTCGGCGGTTCTCGGGGTGGGCGGCGGTATCACCGCCGATTCCGAAGTCGACGCGGAATGGGAGGAGTGCCTGCACAAGGCTGCCTCGATCGTTCAGCCGCGGGCACGCAGTACGGCGTCATAGAGCTCGCGCCGTGACGGCGCCCCCGGGTTCGCCGCGATCACCTGGGCGCAGGCGTCCTTGACCCGGATCCCATCGGCCGCCAGTTCCTCGACCTCGGCCACCAGATCGGGCAGTTCGACGGTCGGGGTGCCCCCGGCCAACACCACGGTGATCTCCCCCAGCACGCCGTCGGCGGCCCACTCCGCGAGCTCGCCCAGACTGCCGCGGCGGATCTCCTCATGCGTCTTGGTCAGCTCACGACACACCACGGCGCGCCTCGACGGGCCCAGCACGTCGACGGCGTCGCGAAGTGTCTCGGCGAGCCGGCGCGGGGATTCGAAGAACACAGTGGTGCGCGGTTCGGCGGCCAGCGTCTGCAGCCAGGCCAGCCGGGCGGCGTGCTTGCGCGGGGCGAAGCCCTCGAAGCAGAACCGGTCGGAGGCCAGCCCGGACACCGCCAGCGCCGTCGTCACCGCACTCGGGCCCGGCAGGCAGGACACCGGCAGATCCGCCTCGGCGCAGGCCGCCACCAGGCGGTAGCCCGGGTCGTTGATCAACGGCATACCGGCGTCGCTGACCACCAGCACCGTCGCACCCGCCGCGATCTCCTCCACCAGGCCGGGCACGCGGCTCGCCTCGTTCTGGTCGAAGAAGCTCAGGATCCGGCCCGTCGGCTGGACGCCCAGCGACTGGGCCAGACCACGCACGCGTCGGGTGTCTTCGGCCGCCACGATGTCGGCCGTCTGCAGTGCCTCGACCAGCCGCGCGGACGCGTCGTCGGGCCGGCCCAGCGGCGTGGCGCCGATCAGTAGTTTGCCGGGTGTCACGACCGACAGCCTACGATCGCTTGCGTGACCGCCACCGCCACCGAATCGCCGACGGCTGGTCGCTCGGTCCCGTTGATCAGCCCGGCGCCGCTGATCCCGGCCCCGGATTTCGGGCCGACGGACCGGCTACAGGGCTGGCTCATGACGGCCATCATCACCGCACTGGCCGCCATAAGTCGATTCCTGAACCTGGGCTCGCCCACCGATGCCGGCACCCCGGTCTTCGACGAGAAGCACTACGCGCCGCAGGCGTGGCAGATGCTGCACAACCACGGGGTCGAGGACAACCCGGGCTACGGGCTCGTGGTGCATCCGCCGGTGGGCAAGCAACTGCTCTCGATCGGCGAGGCGCTGTTCGGCTACAACGGGCTGGGCTGGCGGTTCTCCGGGGCGATGTGCGGTGTGGTGATCGTGCTGCTGGTGGTGCGGATCGCGCGCCGGATCAGCCGCTCCACCCTCGTCGGCGGCATCGCCGGACTGCTGCTGATCGCCGACGGGGTCAGTTTCGTCTCGGCCCGCACGGCGCTGCTGGACGTGTTCCTGGTGGTGTTCGTGGTCGCGGCGTTCGCCTGCCTGATGGTGGACCGCGACGACGTGCGCCATCGCATGCACGTCGCGTTCATGGAGGGCCGCATCGCCGAGACGCCGTGGGGTCCCCGGCTGGGCGTGCGGTGGTGGCGGTTCGGTGCGGGCGTGCTGCTCGGTCTGGCCTGCGCCACCAAATGGTCGGGGCTGTACTACGTGGCGTTCTTCGGCGTCATGACGCTCGTGCTCGACGCGATCGCGCGCAAGCAGTACCACGTGCCGGCACCGTGGCGGGGCATGCTGCGCCGTGATGTGGGGCCGGCCGCATACGTGTTCGGGTTCATTCCACTCGCCGTATACCTGGCGTCGTACGGGCCGTGGTTCGCCTCGGAGACCGGCATCAACCGCTACGAAGCCGGCCAGTCCATCGGCGAGAACGGCATCATCCCGCTGCCCGACGCCCTGCGGTCGCTCTGGCACTACACCTATGCCGCTTACCATTTCCACGCCGGGCTGACCAACGCCGACGGCAACCACCACCCGTGGGAATCCAAGCCGTGGACCTGGCCGATGTCGCTACGGCCCGTGCTCTACGCGATCGACAACCACGATGTGGCCGGCTGTGGCGCACAGTCCTGCGTCAAAGCCGTGATGCTGGTGGGCACTCCGGCGATGTGGTTCATCGCGGTGCCGGTGCTGGGGTGGGCCCTGTGGCGGGCCCTGGTGCGGCGGGACTGGCGCTACGGCGTGGTGCTGGTCGGTTACTCGGCCGGCTTCCTGCCGTGGTTCTTCGACATCGACCGGCAGATGTACTTCTTCTACGCCACCGTGATGGCACCGTTCCTGGTGCTGGCGATCGCACTGATCCTCGGTGACATCCTGTACCAACCCAGACAGAACCCCGAGCGTCGAACGTTGGGGCTGCTGGTGGTGTGCTTCTACGTGGCGCTCGTGATCGCGAATTTCGCGTGGCTGTACCCGATCCTGACGGGCATCCCGATTTCACAGTCGACCTGGAATCTGGAGATCTGGCTGCCGAGCTGGCGGTAGGTGTGCGTTGAAATTGCGGCCGTCCATCGCCGTTTTCTACGCCAGGGTTGCAAAAGCCTGGTCTAGCGACCGTGGTGTAGAAAACGGCGTCCACTCAAACGGCAATACCTAGAGCAGGTCCCGCGCCGCCGGGCACGACATGCAGCGTGGCCCGCCGCGGCCCGTGCCCAGCTCCGAAGCCTCGATCGGCAGCACTTCGATACCCGAATCAGCCAACCGGGCATTGGTTTCCGAGTTGCGTTCGTAGGCCACCACCACACCCGGCGCCAGGGCCAGGGTGTTGTTGCCGTCATCCCATTGCTCGCGTTCGGCGGTGACGGGATCGAGCCCGGTGTCGATCACCCGAAGCTGCTCGATCCCCATCGCCTCGGCGGCGGCCTGCACAAAGGGCACTTCATCATCGATCCGGATCCCGGCCTCGGTGCGGTGAATGGTGAACGCCGACAACGAGTCCACGATGTTCGGGTACATCACCACCGCGTCGACGTCGACCATGGTGCACACGGTGTCCAGGTGCATCTGGGCACGCTCCTGGCGGATCGGCACCGCCAGCACGGTGTGGGCCAGGTCGTCGTCGAACAGGCTGCGCGCCAATGCCTCCGCGCCGGCCGGTGTGGTCCGCTCCCCCACCCCGACGGCCACCACGCCAGGTCCCAGCAGTAGCACGTCGCCGCCCTCGACGGGCGCCGAGCGCGACTCGTAGGCCCGCCGGACGCCGAGGAACCGCGGATGGTGCGCATAGATCAGGTCGGTCAGCGAGGTTTCGCGTACCCGGGCCGGCAGCGCGAGCGAGGTGATGGCCACCCGCGGGCCGATCCAGAACGACGAATCCCGGGTGAACAACAAATTGGGCAGCGGCTCGATCACGAAATCGCCGCCGTGGTGCATCAGGCGCACCAGTGACAGTTCGGCCCCGTGGAAGGGCACCTCGTTGAAGGTCATGCCGGCCATCAGGATGTGCGCCAGATCGGCGGGCGGCAGGGTACGCAGATAGGCCGAAAGTTCCTGGGCCAATGGCACACCCAGCCGTCGTGCGTCGACGGCTGCGGAGATGCCGTGCATCCGTGCGGCACCGCTGGCCAGCGCCTCGGTCAGCAGATCGGCCAGGAGCATCACCTCCACGCCGCGGGAGCGCAGCACGGCCGCGAAGGCATCGTGCTCACGTTGCGCCTTGGCCACCCACGGCAGGCCGTCGAACAGCAGTGCGTCATTGTTGCGTGGGGTCAGCCGCTGCAGCTCCGGGCCCGGACGGTGCAGGATGACGGCACGCAGTGTGCCTACCTCAGAGTTGGAACCGAACGCGGCAGTCTCCACGTCATGACGTTAACTCAACTATGGTTTAGGTGTATGGAGACGCACGAGTTAACTCCTGGCGAGATGTCGCTGCGCAGCGGCGTGGCGGTGTCCGCACTGCACTTCTACGAGCGCGAGGGCTTGATCGCCAGTCGCCGCACATCGGGAAACCAGCGCCGCTACGCGCGCGAGACACTGCGTCGCGTGGCATTCATCCGGATGTCGCAGCGCCTGGGCATACCGCTGGCCCGCATCCGCGAGGCACTGTCCAGCCTGCCCGATGACCGGGTTCCTACCAGCAAGGACTGGGCCCGACTCTCGGCCGGTTGGCGTCAGGACCTCGACGACCGCATCCTGCACCTACAACGGTTGCGCGACAACCTGACCGGCTGCATCGGCTGCGGTTGCCTGAGCCTCAAGACCTGTCAGCTGACCAACCCGGGCGACGTCCTCGCCGAGAGCGGTCCGGGCGCATCTCGCCTCTAACGCACTCGAACGTCTGTGCGATACACTCGCGCGCATGGAGCTGGCGTTGCAAGGCTCACTGTTCGAGCACGCTGAACGTCGTCGACTCGGCAACGACGCCTGGGTTGAACTGCGCTCGGGCTGGTTGCCCGACGCCGACTCGCTGTTCGAGGAGTTGATGGACGGGATCCCCTGGCGGTCCGAGGAACGCGAGATGTATGACCGGGTGGTGGCGGTGCCGCGGCTGGTCAGCTTTCACCACCTGCTCAACGAACCGGTGCCACACCCCAGGCTCAAACAGATCCGCCGCAGGCTCAACGACACCTTCGGCGGTGAGCTCGGCGAACCGTTCACCACCGCGGGCCTGTGCCTGTACCGCGACGGCAACGACAGCGTCGCCTGGCACGGCGACACCATCGGGCGCAGCCGCACCGAGGACACCATGGTGGCCATCGTCGGGCTCGGCGCGACAAGGGTTTTCGCATTGCGCCCACGCGGCGGCGGTCACGCCCTGCGGCTACAGCACCGCCACGGCGACCTGCTGGTGATGGGCGGATCGTGCCAACGCACCTGGGAGCATTCGATACCGAAGACCACCAGCCTGGTCGGGCCGCGGATCAGCATCCAGTTCCGTCCGCACGACGTGCGCTGAGGGTCTCTAGCCTCTTACATCGGCCACGGCGGCGCTGAGCAGATCGCGGGCCCGCTTGTCGTCCACCGGCGCCACCGGCTTGCCCGGCTCCACCAACGGGTTGGCCGTGACGATCACCATGAACGTGTCGAAGCTGGCGACATAGTTGTACAGCTCGCCGGTGCGGGGCTGGCCACCCACCACGGTCTGCACGATGCGGTGGGTTCCGGTCGTACGAGCCCCGTCGATCTGCGGGGCCTCGACCACATCCACCTGCCCGCGCATGCCCGGGCCCAGGAATTTCACCTGTTTGCACGCATCGCCCGGGTCGTTCAACGGGACCGGCTCAGAGGTCTCCACGGCCATCACGATGAACCGGTTGCCCGCCCCTTCGGCCGTGGTGGCGGCCATGTTGCCCTTCAGCCCCTCCGGCAATGACTGCCCCTCGGCGAATTTCGCACAATCGGCAGGGTCGACCTTCACCCCGGGCGGCATCTTCTGCGGCGCCAGCATTTTCGGGTCGATCCCGGTCGGGGCCACATCGGTGACCTTGAATTCCGGGCCGAAGGTGGAGCGCACCTTGGCGACGTTGGCGATGTCCGCCTGGGCGGAATTCGACTGGTCCGATTGACCGCAGGCGACCAATCCGGAGGCGCAGGCGAGAACGCCGACGCTGGCGAGTAACACGTTGCGGTTCCACATCGCTCGTCAACATACCCGGCACCGCCGACTCAGCCGCGTAACGCCGAAACCGTTTTCACCAGCAGGTCGGAGGCGAACGCGGGGCCGAGCGCGGGATTCGGTGAGCCGGGGTCGGTGATCACACTGACGAAGACGTGGTAGCCGCCGCCCAGATCCGCGGTGAACGTGTCGGCGTGGGATCGGGTTTCGGTGCCCCCTTCGACGGTCGTGGTGACGGCGGTGGACATCCCGGCGGTCACCGCACCCTCGATCGGCGGGGCCGTGACGGCGGTGACGGTTCCGACGGAATGCCCGCCCGACACACTCCACTGCTCACACTGTGGGTCGCGGCGCAGTTCCACGGGTACACCCGGCCCCAGCTTCGCGACGCCCGCATACACGATGCCGCCGGGCCCGGAGGCCGACCAACCCCGGGTCGGCTCGATTTCGCGGGCAGCCTGCGCCCCGCAAGCCGCCGGGTCGGCCGTCCACTCCGGGCCGAAACCCCACAGCGATACGGGGGTCGCCTGCGGTTCGATAGCCACCACCTCGTAGCCGGGCGGCAGGTCCTGGCGCGCCCGGTCGATGCGGGCAGGGTTCACCGTGACGGCACCGCCGGAGGCCTGGGGCGTTGACGACGCCGGCGTCGGTCCTGGTGCCGACCGCGGTCCGCATGCCACCCCGCAAGCCAGGGTGCAGACCAGCAGGACCGCCGGGACGACGAAAAGGCGCACGGGTTTTGATACCACAGCCCGGGTTTGCTGTCGAGAACGGCCGGGGCGCTGTTTGTCAACTGATTTCTGGACGTCGACATCGCGACAAGTGTTGGGATACAGCGGAATTTAATGGTCGCAGGTCTGGTTGCCACCCACGGGACGTGCAGGACGATGAGGGGCAGAACGGTGTACGGATTGGCGGGGGCGGCGCTGGCCGGCGGGGCACTGTCGGCCCTGGCTCTGGGTTTTCCCGCCGCCACACTGGCCGCGCCGTCGGGGGTCGGATCCGCGCAGGACACGGCGGACGAACTGGAACGCCAGGGCTTCGACGTCGTGATCTACCGCGCCGGGACTGCTCCGCTGGACCGGTGCACCGTTTCGTCGGTGCGCCCGGCCCAGATCCTCGAACGAACGGTGTACCTGTCCGCGAATTGCTGAAGGCGTCCACCGTGAGCGACCCGAACATTTCACTGCGCAAAAGATTGCGGCGGCGGACTGCGCCTTCTGCCAGCTATGACCCAGGAAAGCGTTTATCGTGCAAATCAGTTGCGCCTCACCGGGGCGTCCAACCGATTGGAGACCGATGACCACCTCAATGAGGGCCGGCGGAATCGCCATCGCTGCCGTCGCTGGGGGTCATGCTGACCGGCTGCGGCGGCAAGACGGTGTCCGGTACCGCGATCGAGGCGACCGGGGCCGGCGAGACCAGCACCGAACCGACGAAGGCCGGTGACACGGGCAGGCCGACGGCCGGGCACCAGTACACGATCGTCGACTACATCCGTGACAACAAGATCACCGAAACCCCGGTTCACCGGGGTGATCCGGGCACACCCCGGTTCGATCTGCCGATTCCCGAAGGCTGGGCGGACGCGACCTCGTCGGCTCCCGAATGGGCATGGGGCGCAATCGTATCCACCGATCCGGAGTTCGCCGCAGATCCGCCGTCGATCATCGCACTGATGTCCAAGCTGACCGGCAACGTGGACCCGGCCAAGATCTTGGAGTACGCCCCTAACGAGATCAAGAACCTGCCGGGCTACGAGAACCAGGGCGACGGTTCGGCGGGGGAACTGAGCGGATTCGAGGCGTACCAGATCGGCGGCACCTATGTGAAGGACGGCGCCACCCGCTTGATCGCCCAGAAGACCGTGGTGATCCCCGGGGCCGATGGGCTGTTTGTGTTGCAGTTCAACGCCGATGGCACCGAGGATCAGATGGGCCCGCTGATGGACGCAACTGCGTTGATCGACGAGCAGACGGTCATCACGCCATAGCCGACTGCCGCGAGAAGGCCGAAGCCGCGGCCACCTGCTCAGGCGTCGGCCGCACTCCCGTGTAGCGCTCGAACTGCTCTGCGGCCTGCAGCGCGATCACCTCTGCGCCGGTGATGACCGGCAGGCCCGCAGCCCTGGCCGCGGTGATCAGCGGGGTTTCGGCGGGCATGGCCACCACGTCGACCACGGCACCTGCTGCCTCGATCGTGGCCGGCTCGAATGCGCTGCGATGTTCGTCGGGCCCGTCGGCCATCCCGATCGGGGTGACGTTGACCAGGATGGGCGCCGTCAATGTGCCGACCTCTGGCGCATAGTCGTAGCTGAGTGCCTCAGCCAGCGCGCGCCCGGCTTCGGCATTACGCGCGACGACGGTCCCCTTACGAAATCCCTTGTCCCGCAATGCTGCCCCGACCGCCTTGGCCATGCCGCCGCTACCCCGGATCAATACCGCATCGGCCGGGTCCAACCGCTCGACGAGTTCTTGCACGGCCAGATAGTCGGTGTTGGAGGCGACGAGGCGGCCGCCGGGCACCGACAGGTCGTTGACGATCGTGTTGACCGCGTCGATCGCGAGGGCCGACGGTTCGATCTCGTCGACGAGGGCGATGACGTCCTTCTTGAACGGCATCGACACCGAGCATCCCCGGATGCCCAGCGCCCGCACGCCTCCGATCGCCGCGGCGATATCGGTTGTGGTGAAAGCCTTGTAGAGATAGTCCAGGCCGAGTTCGTCGTAGAGGTAGTTGTGGAAGCGGGTGCCGATATTGCTGGGCCGGGCCGCCAGCGAGATGCACATCAGCGTGTCCTTGCTGAGTGGTGGCCTCACTGGCTCACCGCCCGGATCACCTGACGGGTAACGTCTTTGATCTTCGCGGCCAGCTCGGGTTCCAGACTCAGCGTGTCGACCGCGGGCACCGGGACGTCGGTGAGCACCACCCCGAGATCCTCACGCTCCCACACCGCTCCGAGCCGATCCAGGATGCGCCGCATGGCGTAGTTGTCACTCAGCACCCGCGCGGTAAATCGTTCAATTCCAAGGTAGTCCGCTGACACCACCAGCGCGTCCATCAGGAAGGTGCCGATGCCGCGACCCTGATAGTCGTCGCCGACGGTGAACGCGACCTCGGCCGTCGTCGCATCGTGGCCCTCGCGGACCACGCGGGCATCTGCGACCACCGGCCCCAGTGCGCCCTCGGTCATCACCCAGACGAAATGATCGGCGTAGTCGACCTCGAACAGATACTCCAGTAGAGCCTTGGTCGGTTTGCGCACGGATTGGAAACGCCGGTAAAGGGTTTCGCTGGAGAACTCGACGGGCCCGTTCATGGTCCGCTCGACGTCACCGGGCAGAACCGGCCGCAGATAGAACCAGTCGCCGGTGCGCACCTGCACCGGGATGGGCGTGATGAACCCGGCGAGGCGTTGGCGCGCGATGCGCACCAACCGGTCGAACATCCCCGGCAGGTGCAGCAGGACCTCGAACGCCTCGCGGTCACCCACCCAGCCCGTGACCGGGTCGAGAGCCGTCACCGTGGCCGTGCGCGCCGCATCGCGCAGTAGCGCGATCTCACCGATGATCAGACCCGGTTCCAGGTCGGCGACGACGGCCTGTCCGTCGGGCCCGTCATGAACCACCTGGGTTCGCCCGGAGGCGATCAGCATGAACGTCAGCGCCGGGTCGCCCTGCCGGATCAGCACCTGCCCCGCCGGGGCCGACAGCGGCTGCAGCAGGGTGGTCAACGGCGCCAGTACGGACGGCCGGCATCCGGCGAAGAATTCCAGTGCCGCCAGGTCGTCGGCACTGATCTCGGTCAGATCGGCCACGGTCCCAGGCTACGGCGCCGCCACGGGCTCGGTCAGGGCTTGGCGAATCCGGCCTTGGCGAGCGCTTTTTGACCGGCCTCCCCGGTCACCAGGTCGACGAACCGCTGCGCCAACCGCGCGTGCCCGGACTCCTTGAGCACGGCCATGGGGTACGTGTTGACGGCCTGGGCCGCTTCGGGGAAGGCAACACTGCTGACCTTGTCCCCGGCTCCGGCGGCGTCGGTGACGTAGACCAGGCCGGCGTCGGCCTGCCCGCTGGTCACCTTGCCCAGCACGTCGGTGACCGAGGTCTCCTCACTCACCGGCGACAGCGTCACCCCGGTGGCCTTCTCGACCTTTTCGGTCGCGCCGCCGCAGGGCACCGGCGGGGCGCACACCACGACGCTGGTACCCCGCTTGGCCAGATCGGCAAACGACTTGATGCCCTTCGGGTTTCCCGGCGCGACGGCGATGGTCAGGGTATTGGTGGCGAAGTTGACCGGGCCGCCCTCGACGAGGCCCGCGGCCACCGCCTTGTCCATGTTCCGGGTGTCGGCCGAGGCGAAGACGTCGGCGTCGGCACCCTGGGTGAGCTGGGTGACCAGGTCCGATGATCCGGCGAACGAGAACTCCACCGAGCTCCCCGGGTTGTCGGTCTTGAACTGCTCGCCGATCTCGGTGAACGCCGATTTCAACGAGGCCGCGGCGAACACCGTGATCGAGCCGCCCTCGGTGTTGGAGGGCGCCGCGGCTTTCTCGGCCGAGGTGCAGCCGCCGATCAGGGCGGTCGCGGCCATCGCGCTGAGCGCCAACGCACACATCCGGACTCTGTTCACGATTGTCCTTTCGGGGTTTCCACGATCACGGTCGTGGCCTTGACCACCGCGACAGCGACGCTGCCGGGGGCAAGGCCGAGCTCACGTACTGACTGGCTGCTCATCAGTGACACCACGGTGAACGGCCCGCACTGGATCTCCACCTCGGCCATCACCCCATCGGCGACGACGTTGGTGACCAGTCCGGCGAAGCGGTTGCGCGCGGAGCTGCCGATGCCGAGCGGATCTCGGGGCGCCGCAGCGGCGTTGGCGCGCGCGAACGCGGCCAATGCGGCCCCGTCGATCACCTTGCGCCCGGAACCGTCGAGATGCGCCGGCAGCGACCCGTCGTCGATCCAGCGTCGCACGGTGTCGTCACTGACCCCGAGCAGTTCGGCCGCCTCGCGGACCCGAATGTCTGGCACCGCGACAGCGTATCGACACGACATCGGCTCAACAACCGCAAACACAGGAGTATTGCCCGCTTCAATCCGCATGTGCGGTCTTGACCGCTCCTCACTTCGACTGCTAAGCAGGTGCTCAGCATTTCGACGACGAAGGGGACACTATGGCACTGCAGACGGTTTTGGACGAACTCCGCAACCGACCCGGCACAGGCGAGACCATTCCGGTCATCGACCCCGCGACCGAGGAGCAGATCACCGAGTTCCGCGACTGCGGGGCCGACGCGGTCAACGAGGCCGTCGCCGCCGCGAAAACCGCCTACGAGTCCGGGGTTTGGACTGACATCCCGGCCCGTCAGCGCGCCAAGGTGCTGTGGAAGCTGGGCGACCTGATCGACGAGCACGCCAAGGCATTCGCCGAACTGGAGTCTCTTGACGCCGGGATGCCCCCGATGCAGGCCGAGATGATCGTCTCCACCTGCGCGGAGTTCTTCCGCTACTACGCGGGCTGGTGTACCAAAATCAACGGCAGCAGCTACCAGGTGCAGATGGAGGGCGGCGTCAACAGCAACTACTCCAACCTGCACGCCTACACCACCAAGGAGCCGTATGGCGTGGTAGGCCTCATCTACCCGTGGAACGGCCCGCTGTTCAACGCCTGTGCCAAGATCGCTCCGGCCCTGGCCGCCGGCTGCTCCAGCGTCGTCAAGCCCGCCGAAGAGACCCCACTGTCGGCGGTGCTGCTGGAACGCCTGATCGGTGAGGCCGGGGTGCCGGACGGCGTGGCAAACTTCGTGATCGGCTACGGCGCTACCGCTGGTGCCGCGATCACCGCGCACCCCGACGTCGAGAAGGTGGCATTCACCGGCTCGACCGAGGTCGGCAAGCAGATTATGCGGGACTCGGCGGACAACCTCAAGAAGGTGACCCTGGAACTGGGCGGTAAGTCGCCGGTGCTGATCTACGAAGATGCCGACCTCGACATGGCAATCATGATGGCCTCGATGGGCATCTTCGTGCACTCCGGGCAGGGCTGCGTGTGCGGGTCACGAATCTTTGTGCAGCGCAGCGTTTATGAACGCGTAGTGCAGGGCATCGCGATGATTGGAGACAACCTGGTGCTGGGCGGCCCCAAGGACGAGGGCTCGATGATCAGCCCGCTGGTCAGCCAGAAGCAGCTCGACCGCGTGCTGGGGTACATCGACCAGGGCAAGCGCGACGGCGCCGAAATCGTTTCCGGTGGATACCGATTGGACCGCAAGGGCTACTTCGTCAAGCCCACCGTGGTCACCAACATCGACCCCGCCACCAGCCGCCTGTACAAGGAAGAGATTTTCGGCCCCGTCGTCACCATCCTGCCGTTCGACGACGACGACGAAGCCATCGCGATGGCCAACGACACCAGCTACGGCCTGGCCGCCACCGTCTGGACCGCCAACCTGGCTCGCGCGCACAGCCTGGGCAAGCGTCTGCAGGCCGGCATGGTGGGGCTGAACTGCCAGTTGACCTTCGACCACAACGTGCCGTTCGGAGGCTACAAGCAGTCAGGCATCGGCAAGGAGTTCGGTTACGAGGGCATCGACGGCTACCTCAAGACCAAGTCGATCTGGGCGCAGCTGTAACTGAACAACCCTCGGTCACAACGAGAAGCGGATGGCGGCGAGCTCAAGGGCCTTGCCCTCGAGCCGCTGGCCCAGATAGATCTCGGCCTGGACGAGCCGCTCGCAGTACCACCGGATGTCCTCGGCATGTTCCCGAGACGCCGTGTAGCGCACGGCCATGGTGCTGACGTCGATGCGGCGGGTGTCGCGCACCGTGAGGTCCTCGGACACCTGGAACCCGCTCTCCTCGGCAGCCGTGATGGCCTCGAGCACCTGCCCCACGGCGAGGCGGATGTCACGGCAGCCGTTCTCGGCGATCTCGGAGGCCTCCCGCTGAATGTCCCCCTGCTTGCGGACCACCACGGCGTCGGCGCTGACCTGTTCACCGGCATCCTCACTGGCGGTACCCGACCACTCCGCCCCACCGGGCGCGTGAACGTTTCGCCGATGCCACTCGAACAGCTCCTCGGATTCGGCCGCCAGCTGACGCCAGCGTGCGGCAGCGTCCGCGAGATAGCTTGTGTCCCAGGCTTCTAACTGAGAACGGGTCAGCGCCCTACCAGGCTGACCCGCGACGGGCAGATCATTCACATCAACTCCGCCAGGCCCCCGGCGTGTTGTTCGTCGATCGCGGCGTATCGATGTGCAGCCGCAGACAGGTGCCCCGCCTGCGCACTGACGCGACCCGATTGGGAGGCTCGCGCGGTGATCACCGCGTCATCCATCGCCGAGACACCAGTACTGCTCGGGTAGCCCCCGGCATCCGGACGGGTAGGCGATACCCCCAATTCGGCAGCGATCAGCTCGCTGCTAGTGGCCCCCGCACGTAGCGCCCCCGGGTCCACTCCCAGATCGTTTGCCATAGCAATCCCCCAACTGGCCAATCTGCTCCCCGAGGCTAACCGATCTGGCTGGGTTGCGCCCAGGGGCTGAGCAAGTATGCCATTGCAAACTGGCGTCGACCAAGACCGGGCTCGTCGCCTTCCGGCCACCGGACGGCCATCAACCAGCCATCGTCAAGCCCCCACTGACACTAAGGACTTGGCCAGTAATGAAGCTGGCATCGTCGGAGGCGAAGAAGAGCGCAGCCTTGGCGACCTCCTCCGGTTTCGCGACCCGACGGAACGGGATGGCTCTGATCAGTCCGTCGCGAACCTTGTCCGGAAGCGAATCGAACAGCGGGGTATCGGTCGGTCCAGGGCAAACACAGTTGACGTTGATCCGATGACGGGCCATCTCGCGCGCGAGCGACTTGGTGAACGCGATCACCCCACCCTTGGTGCCGGCGTAGACGGTCTCCCCCAGACTGCCCACCCGCCCTGCATCGCTGGCAATGTTGACGATCTTTGCCATACCTCCCTCTGCAAGGATCGTTTCGAGGAAGGCATGGGTGAGCCGGACCGGCCCGAGAAAGTTCACCGCCACCAATGCCTGCCAGAGCGTGTCGTCGTTGGACATGAACGGCTCGACCCGGTCGAAGCCCGCGGCATTGACGATCACGGCGGGCGGTCCATGCGCGGCGACGACGTCGTCCCGCAGTGTGCTCACCGCCTTCGGGTCGGCCAGATCGGCAAGGTGCGCGGTGGCGTTCGCGCAGTCCCGGACCGTCCGGGCGAGGCCGGCTTCATCGCGGTCGACGGCCGCGACGGTGGCGCCGGCCTGCGCCAGCGCGATCGCGATGGCTCGGCCGATCCCCGACGCGGCACCCGTGACGACGGCGACTTTGTTGTCGAATCGCACTACCTGACCTCCCGATCTGCGGTGATGTGGACGCTATGGCCCACTATCGGCCGACGGGCATCGAAAATCAACCATTCAGTCGATAATTGACTTGCACAGTCGAAAAACCGTAGCTTCGGTTGAACAGAGTGCGTGCAGGCCGCGCATGCCGACAGGAGGGACGCTCCCCATGGATTTCTCTGATTACCAGCAGCTGACGCTGACTCGCCGGGACAACGGCGTCCTGCTGATCACGCTGAACCGGCCGGAGAAGTACAACGCCGCCGACGAGGGCATGCACACCGAATTGGCCAACATCTGGAAAGACGTCGCAGCCGACCCGCAGACCCGGGTCGCGGTGATCACCGGCGCCGGCAAGGCTTTCAGCGCGGGCGGCGACCTGGCCATGGTCGAGCGAATGGCCGGTGACTACGACCGGGTGTCACACATGCTCGGCGAGATGAGCGATCTGGTCTACAACATGATCAACTGCGACAAGCCGATCGTGTCCGCGATCAACGGCGTCGCGGTCGGGGCCGGAGCTGTGGCCGCGCTGCTCGCCGACATCGCGATCATCGCCGAGGACGCCCGGATCGGCGACGGCCACGTCAAGCTCGGTGTGGCTGCCGGCGACCACGCCGCCATCATCTGGCCACTGCTGGCCGGTACCGCCAAGGCGAAGTACTACCTGATGACCGGGGAGATGATCGGCGGGATCGAGGCTGAACGGATCGGCATGGTCGCCAAAGCCCTTCCGCGGGAGGAGGTTCTGGACGAGGCACTGCGGATCGCCGACAATCTGGCCACCGGTGCCCAGCAGGCGATCCGGCTGACCAAGCGTGCGCTCAACAACTGGTTGCGCAACGCGGGCCCGATCTTCGACCAGTCCGCAGCCTATGAGATGTTGACCTTCCTCGGACCGGACGTGGTGGAGGGCTACACCGCCCTGCGTGAAAAGCGTTCACCCCGTTTCCCGTCCGCGCAGCCGGATACCGTTCAGTAGAACAGGCACAGGGCACGGTCGACGATCGCGGCGCGCAGTTCCGCACGGTCGTCGTCGTGCATCCCCGGTCCGATCCAGACCGAGGACTGGTTGAGAACCCCGTGCAGGCACTGCAGGGCGACATTGACGTCGGGACAGGTGAATTCGCCATCGGCCACACCGCGATCCACCACCCGACGGAACACCGCGTCATGACGGCGCCGCATGTCCTTCATCGGATCCTCGAAGACCTCCGGCCAACCACGCGGCCAAGAGAACACCGCGGCCACCTCGGGTGCGGTCTCGGTGAGGATGCGGATCTGTTCATCGATCAGGGCCGCCAGGTGTTCGCGAGCACCGACTTTTCCGAGGGCCTCCTCACGGGCCCCGAGCCGCTGCAACACTTCCTCGGTCAGGGTCTCCAGCGCGGCGGCCACCAAGGCGTCCTTGGACGAAAAGTAGTGGTAGAACGTGGCCTTGGCGATGTCGGTCTGCTCGGCGACATCTTCCAGACTCATACCCTGGTAGCCGGACTCGGTCAAGATCCGGGTGGCTGTCCTGACGATCTCGGCCTTACGCCGGTCACGACGGCGCGCCACGCGACTGGAGCCCGCGGGCTGATCCTCCACGGGCCCATCCTAACCGGGCCTGGTCGACTACTCGACCAGGTGGACGAACTGCGCCTTCCGGCCACACTCAGAGCTTGTAATAGCCATAGACGAGGCGGTGCCCGTCGAGCAGGTCACGAATCTCGGCAATGAAACCCTCTGACAGTTCATCCCAGTTCCAGACCGTCACGCCGAGTGCACCGAATGCCCACGGGTAGCCCCAGTCCCAGTCGTTGAGTCCGATGCCCGCACCACAGCTCAAACACGGCACAAGCCCGGGCCCACCCGCGAGCCACTCGCTGATCGCGGCATCGAACGCGGTGTCCCAACGTCCTTGTTCACGAGGAAACATCGCCTCGATGTGGCTGCACTTCGGGCAGGTCACTGCTTCCAGATCGGCGCCGTGGTACACCTGCCGGCCGGTTTCGACCACCAAGCCGTTGGTCCAATAGTGCGGCGCCGCAACCGATTTGTTACCGATCGCGTAGCCGTAGCGCTCGCCCGGCGGATGCCCGCCCGGATTTCCGAGCACACAGTCGGTGATCTCTTCGGCAACGACCCCCCGCTCGATCAACCAGCCTCGAGACGGGCCTTCAACGCCGGCGCTTCGGCGTCGGTCACGTCAACATCGACCAAAGTCTGTGCATAGTCGCCCATCCAGGGATCGTAAGCGCGCCATCGCGACAGTCAGTGCGGGAATTTCATACGGACGCACACTCCCGATCTCGCTGACAGTCGTCATTGACGAGTGTCAGCGAGTGGGCGTACGGTGGCCGCCATGACGTCGCGACACGCACCATCCGTGACCGAATCACCGGCCGGGGGTGTCCGTGAGGCCCGCCGAATCGAAACCCGGGCCCGCTTGTTCGACGCTGCGCTGGCCGAGATTTCGGGCCGTGGGTTGGCCGCCGCCGATGTCAGCGCGATCGCGGCCGCGGCGGGCGTGGCACGGGGAACGTTCTACTTCCATTTCCCGACCAAGGAGCACGTTCTCATCGAGGCGGAGCGCGACGAGGAAACCCGGATCGTCCGCGAACTCGCCCAAACCAAAGGCGATCTGGAGTCGATACTCACGCAAGTCGTCCGTCGGGTCCTCAGTGCCGAACGCCGGTTGGGCGCAGCGGTTTTCCGGGACATGCTCGGCCTGCATTTCTCCTCGACGCGTCCGGTCGAAGACGAGTTGGCACAGCACCCGCTCGCGGAGTTCCTGGTGAGGGTGATCAGCCGGTCGCAAGCCGCAGGGCAGGTGTCTGCCGACCGGAATGCGAGTGAGCTCGCGACGTTCTTCCTGACCGGCCTGTTCGCCTTGCTGGCCACCGGAGTCTTCGATTCTTCGGTGTTGAACCGTTATGTCACAACGATTGTCAAAGGGATGGAGAACCGATGAACCGCACCGGCATCGAGGGCTACCGGGAATTCCTGGCCAGGCGTGACGGCGAAGCCGACCTGCTCAACAGGCGGTTGGCGAATCGAGAGCGATTCTTCACCGAACTCGAGGAACACCCCGTCCGCTCGGCCCACCCCGCCGACCGCGCCGTCTTCCTTCGCAATCTGCGCCGCCGACGGCCAGAACCCGGCCTGGACCGCAAGATGCTGTTTCTGCTGGCGACCGCCAAACTCAATCAGGCGGAACGGTTCGGCGTGGGACTCGGCGAAACCTACGGGCGCAACAGCGACGAGAATCTGCCGCCCGAGAATGTCTACCTCGAACTCGAAGAGCACTACCACACCCGGCTGCTGGCATACGCGCTCGACGTCTTCGACCTGACCTTCCAGGTCGTCCCCCCGCCATTTGTGATGCGGCAGTTCGTCAAGACCGGCGTGTTCCTCCCCCAGCGCCTCGGCTTCACGTTCGTCGGAGCCGCAGAGATGGCCGGCTGCATCATGTTTGACGAACTGCGCCGTGCCGGTGCCGAGCTCTTCGCCGACGAGCCCCAAGTCGCCGAACGAATCGAACTGCTCTACAGCGAGATCCTCACCGACGAGATCGGCCACGTCGGCTACTGCGCATCACGCTGCAGCTCAGCAGAGCGAGCGGTCATGCGCCGGATCTACCCGCTCATCGGACGGCTCTTCGCCCGCCAGACGGCTGAGATCAATCTGCTGATCGACCCCAAGGCGTTGCATGCGCGCCTGGACCGGCCCTTCGATGTCGACGAGCTCACGGCCGGCCTGGACAACGAGACGTACCTCGTCACACACCCGTGATCCGGGCGCGGGCCACCTGCGCGGCTCCGTTTCCGGTGATCAGCCACAGAGTGGCGAGCTGCGCGATGAAATCGTCGAGAGACAGGTCGACGCCACCGTTGACGAATTCCAGGATCGCGTCGGCCGTCCCGCCGACGATGAACGCCGGTGCCACCTTGGCCAGTGGGTCCGCCTCCAACTCGACGCCGTGCACGGTGCGGCCATGATCGATGAGCACGCCGGTGAGCCGGTGCATGACCGTGGTGCGGTGAGCATCGAGCTCGGGCGACGCTGCCACCCCACCGAGTAGGACACGGGCGCGACGCGGGTCGTCCACGAGTGCCCGTACCGCCGCCGTCACGCTCGCAAACGCCTGGACTTCCAGCGCTTCATGCGCGGCCGCGTCCGCCGCGGCCACCGCGGCGCGACGTACGCCCTCGGCGATGTCGTCGACGACGGCAGCCGACAGGGCATCCAGATCGGTGAAGCTCTCGTAGAAGTACCGCTTGTTGAGAGTGGCAGCTGCGCAGACCTTTTCGACCGTCACTCCCCGCCATTCATTGCGGGCCATGGCATCCATTGCAGCTGCCAGCAGACGCTCGCGCCGTTGGCGGAGGCGGGCTTCGGCCGATTGGCCCCCGTAGACGCGTTTGGTCGTTGACACCACCATCACATTCTGGCACGGTTTCGTACCAGATAGGTGACCGGGAGGACCCAATGGAACTTTGTTCGCCTGCGAACACGCACCGCCTCCAAACCTTGGGCGCGGCCGTCACCTCCAGATTTCCGAGCGGCGAGCGTCCGCTGGCGATGCCGCCCCGGGGATCGAATCTGAAGCCCGTCATGGGCAATTACGGTTTTCCGTTCCTCGGCCATGTATTGAGCTCACTGGCCGACCCCCTGGCCTTCGCCCGGGACCGGTACGAGCGTTACGGGCCGGTGTCGTGGGCTGGGGGCGTCGGCTTCCGCGTCGTCGGTCTCATGGGCCCTGACGCCTTGGAAGCCGCATGGGTCAACCGGGACAAGGTCTTCTCCAGTACGCGCGGCTGGGCACCGGTCATCGGACCGTTCTTCCACCGCGGAATGATGTTGCTCGACTTCGACGAACATCGTGACCACCGCCGCATCATGCAGCAGTCCTTCACCCGCAGCGCGTTGGACGGCTATCTGGAACTGATGCGGCCCAGTATCGATCGCACCCTGAGCAATTGGCCGTCGGCACAGCGATTTCCGTTCTATCCGTCCATCAAGCACCTGCTGCTCGAACAGGCCGCGGAGGTGTTCGTCGGCACCCATCTCGGTCCCGAGTCCGACCAACTGTCGGCGGATTTCCACGACACCGTGCGAGGCGGGCAGGCGCTGGTACGCGCGGACGTACCCGGCGGCGTGTGGGCCAAGGGTCTACGGGCCCGGGAGCGGCTCGAACGCTACTTCGCCGAGCAGGTTCCCGACCGCCAGGGCGGCGACGGCACCGACCTCTTCTCGATGCTGTGCCGCAGCGAGGATGAAGACGGCGCACGGTTCACGCCGGCCGACATCGTCAACCACATGATCTTCCTGCTGATGGCTGCGCATGACACCACCGCCATCGCGTTGTCCATGCTGACCTACGAACTGGGCCGGAACCGGCAATGGCAGGACGCGTTGTGCAAGGAGGCGATCAGCCTCCCGAATGACAGCCCGACGGTGCTCGACCTGGATGCCTACCCACTGCTCGATGCCGCGTTCAAGGAGATCCTCCGAATGTATGCACCGGCCGGCGCGCTCTTCCGGCAGACCGTTCGCGACACCGAGATCCTCGGGCACTTCGTCCCACGCAAGACCCAGGTGGCCATCAATGTCTATGCCTCCATGCGGCTTTCCGACTGGTGGGCCGACCCCGACACGTTCAATCCGGAACGGTTCGTGAACAATTCCGAGTCCCGCGCCACGGTGAGCCGCTACGTGTTCGCCCCCTTCGGCGGCGGCGCCCACAAGTGCATCGGCCAGCAGTTCGCCGATATGACAGTCAAGACCACCATGCACCAGATGCTGAGACGGTTTGAATGGAGCGTGCCTGACGACTATCGCCCTCAGCTGACCTGGGGCACCGGGCCGACCCCTGCCGACGACCTACCGATCACCCTGCGATCGCGCGCACTGACGTAAGCAACGCCCTCGACGCGAATCAAGTCGCGTAGCGGTCGTGCAACTTGGTCAACGTGGACTCGATACCCTTTGCGTTGCCCTTGGCGAAGCCCATTCGCTCGTAGTACTTCAGCGTGTCCTTGACCCGCCCGGTGTCGCGGTAATCGAATGTCTCTGTCACGCGCGTGAGGGTGGGGGCGAGTGCGGTGAACTCCCAGCGCCAACGGTGCCCCACCGGATGTCGCCATTCAAAGAGTTCGTCGGGTCTCACCGCGGTGACGACGCTGGTGATCCGGTAGGGCACCCCGTACATCCGCATCCCAGTCGTGAACTTCGCACCCGGAGCGATGTCATCTGGGCACGACACGTTGTCGCGGACGGTGCCCGAACCGTCGATCTCGTGGTGACGACGCGGGTCGGCGATCATGGCGAACAGTTCGGCCGCAGAGGCATTGACCTCCACGGAGCGGCTGACCTGATTCGGACCCACGTCAACGATGCTGACGGTCATGGTGTGTCCTTCGATTCGCATTCGCTGTTCGACGACGCTACTACCGACGAACTGCGGCCGGTGCGTTCTCCAGGAAAGAGAAAGACCCGCCGTCTCCGGCGGGTCTTTCCTATTCCAACTTGGTGGAGCTAAGGGGAATCGAACCCCTGACCTTCTCGATGCGAACGAGACGCGCTACCAACTGCGCTATAGCCCCTGATACCGAGTGGAAAGGCTACCAGCCATCCGCCCGGAACCGGAAACCGGCCGCCCTACTGCCCGGAAGCGCGCGGTAGATCGTATTCGCGGGACGTCGACGCGTACGACGCGTACGCCAGGTGCTCGAAGATCGGATCCTCGTCATCGATGTCGAGCACCACCGCACCGGGCCGGCGCAGCCGTGCCGGCACGACGTCGAGCTTGTGGTCGTCGGTGTTCTCCACGCCCAGCCTGGACCGGGCCATCCGCTGCGCACGACGACGCCGCAACTGCTCCTCGATGCGCGTCTGACGGCGCAGGTAGGCCAGATACAGCACGGTCAGCGTGCCGGCACCACCGAACACCCACCAGGCCGACGGCGTCACCAGGAGGGCGGCACCCGCCGAGAACAGCAACGTGGCGGCCAGTACCGCGAGCACGCGCTTGCGGAACTGGAACTTGCGGGCGCTGATCTCCGCGGCTTTCTTGGATTCGAACCGACGCTGCCGGGTCGCGCTCAGCGACGCGACGGGCTCGTCGGCCTGCTGCTCGTCGGCCGGCTCGTCCTCGGCCTCGGCCTCGGGTTCCAGTCCCGACGTGTCGGCGACGTACTCGTACTCGTCGTCGGCGAGATCCTCCGGATCTTCGTCCTCCTGAACGTCCTCGAGATCCTGGGGATCCTCGGCCTCGTCGAGATCCACTGCGATGCGCTCGGTTTGAGCCTCCGATTCGACAGCCTCGAAGCCCGCGATGGGCTCCTCGACGGGCTCCTCGACCGCGACGGGCTCGGGTTCCGCCTCAGGCTCGGCCTCGGGCTCGGTCTCGAATTCCAGCTCGAGCTCGGGCTCGGCCACTTCCTCGGGTTCGGCCGCTGCCTCGGCCGCCTCGGCCATCGTGCCGACCGGCAGTGCGCCGGAGTCCTCGTCGACGATGTCGACGTCAAGGTAGTCCGGTTCGGGGGTCTCGACGCTTACCGCTGCCACCACGACGGTGTGCTGCACCGTGGCGTGCACCCGCACCTCGACAGGTGCCTCGTCGTCCTCGAGTTCTTCATCGAGATCCTCGTCGAGGTGGTCGGCGCTCGGCCGCCAGTGCGGATCGCTGTGATGCCCGGCGGCGGGGCCGCGTCGTAACCGTTGTGCGTTGCGGCCGCTGTTGAGAACTCGAGTCGCCAGGGCGACGTCACTGGTACGCCGGACCGAGTCGCGCTTGCTGATCAACATCGGGACCAAAACGAACAGCCAGAGAACGACAAGGGAAATCCACAGCAGTGACTGGGGGATGCTTGGCATGACGCCTGCTCCTTTCCCCTTCAGGCTAGGTCTGTGACCAGCGCATCCATGGGTGGCGCGCCGACACAATTACACACCTGTAATTCGATCGATACAAGCACCAACAGTCACATTTGCCACATTGGTAACAGCTGACGAGGCGAACTTCGCTGAGATTGCTTCCAGGGCTGCGGATCCGGCGAAATCGCGACCGTGGGCGCAGTTTCGGCGCGGCGCGCCGCGCCCAGAACCAGCCGAATCAGCACCAACTGGCCCGGCCGGCCGAAACCAGGGCCTGGATCGCCGAATGTTTGAGCTCCTCCAACGTGACCGCCACCAAGAGATGGTCCCGCCAGGCGCCGTCCACCTCAAGATAACGGCGCAGCAGACCCTCCTCGCGGAAGCCCACCCGCGCCAGCACTGCCCGGCTCGCAGCGTTCTCCGGGCGCACCGTGGCCTCGACCCGGTGCAACTGCACTCCGTTGAAGCAGTGGTCGAGCCCCAGCGCGAGCGCACCGGTCGCCACCCCACCGCCGGTCTTGTCGCTGGCCACCCAGTAGCCGATCCACGCCGATCGCAGCGCGCCGTGGGTGACGTTGCCGATCGTGAGCTGGCCGGCGAACTGCCCGTCGAGCTCGATCACATAAGGCAGCATCCGCCCTCGCCGGGCCTCGCTGCGCAGCCCCGAGCAGATCGCGGGCCACGACGAAACGGCATGGCGGACATGCCAATCCACACCGCTCACCGGCTCCCACGGCTCCAGGTGGGCCTGGTCGGCCAACCGGATGCGGCTCCACACCGCGGCATCGCGCAGCCGCACCGGACGCAGCCGCACCACACCGGCCTTCACCCGCACCGGTCCGATCGGACCGGGCCACCCGGGGTGAAAAGCGTTGGACCGGAACAGGCTCATCCGCACAGTCGATTCGTCACACCTTCATTCATCGAATGAAGTCTTATCAGCCGCGCTGAGCCAGGAATGCCACATCCACCGTTTCGCCGGTGCGAACCTCGTCGACTTCGCTCGGAATCACCACGAGACAGTTCGCCTCGGCCAGTGTGGCCAGCAGATGGGTGGACGCCCCCGGCGCCCCACCGAGGGCCTGCACCAGGTACTCGCCGGTGTCCTGGTCGCGCATCAATTGCCCGCGCAGGTATCCCGTACGCCCGGCCACCGAACTGATCGGCGACAGCGTGCGGGCCTGGACCATGCGACGCATCGGCTGCCGCTTGCCCAGCGAGAGCCGGATCAGCGGGCGCACCATCACCTCGAACACCACCAGCGCGCTCACCGGGTTGGCGGGCAGCAGGAAAACCGGAACGCGGTCCCGGCCGAGCTGACCGAAGCCCTGCACCGATCCGGGGTGCATCGCGATCCGGGACACCTCCATCTCGCCGAGTTCAGCGAGCACGGTCCGCACCGATTCGGCGGCGGCTCCGCCCACCGCGCCGGCGATGACCACGATCTCGTTGCGATTGACTTGGCCCTCAACGGTTTCCCGCAGTTCCCGGGGGTCGGTGCTGATGATGCCGACCCGGTTGACCTCCGCACCCGCATCCCGGCCCGCCGCCGCCAGCGCGTAGGAGTTCACGTCGTACACCTGCCCGGTCCCCGGGCTGCGGGATACGTCGACGAGCTCACCGCCCACGCACATCACCGACAGCCGGGGCCGTGGGTGCACCAACACCCGGTCACGCCCCACCGCGGCCAGCAAGCCCACCTGGGCCGGGCCCACGATCGTGCCGGCCCGCACCGCTACGTCGCCGGGTTGCACATCGTCGCCGGTGCGCCGCACATAGGCACCCGAGCGCACGCTGCGCATGATCCGGACCCGGCTCTCACCGCCGTCGGTCCATCGCAACGGCAGCACCGCGTCGGCCAGCGTCGGCATCGGCGCGCCGGTCTGCACCCGCGCGGCCTGCCGCGGCTGCAACCGGCTCGGGGTACGCGCACCCGCTTCGATCGAGCCCATCACCGGCAGGCTGATCTCACCGGCGCCGTCACCCACGGACAACACATCGACGCTGCGCACCGCGTAGCCGTCGATGGCGGCCTGATCGAATCCCGGCATCGGCCGCTCGGTCACGACCTCTTCGGCGCACATCAGGCCTTGCGACTCGGCGATGGCCACTCGCACCGGCCGGGGGGCCACTGCGGCAGCCGCTACCCGAGCCTGCTGTTCCTCCACCGAACGCACAACACGCCTTCCTATCCCATCTCCGGGCCGACGTGCGGCGTACCGGGCCAGCTCGTTGCCAGCCCTCCTGTCAGGTCAGACCCAATCGTTCGACCAACCACCGCCGCAAATCAGGGCCGTAGTCGTCACGTTCCAACGCAAAGTCAACCGCAGCCTTCAGGTAGCCGCCGGGATTTCCCAGGTCGTGTCGGGCTCCGCGGTGCACAACCACATGTACCGGGTGGCCCTCTTCGATCAGCAGCGCGATGGCGTCGGTCAGCTGGATCTCCCCGCCCACCCCGCGCGAAACACGACGCAGCGCATCGAAGATCGCCCGGTCGAGAAGGTAGCGGCCGGCGGCGGCGTACGGGGACGGCGCATCGTCGGGCTTGGGCTTTTCCACCATGCCCTTGACCCGCAGCACGTTCGGATTGGCCGCGTCGGGCACGGTCTCGACGTCGAAGACGCCGTAGGCACTGATCTCGTCTCCGGGCACCTCGATGGCGCACAACACGGACCCGCCGCGCTTGGCCCGCACCTTCGACATGGTTTCCAGAACACCGGTGGGCAGCACCAGGTCATCGGGCAGCAGCACCGCGATCGCGTCCTCGTCGGGAGCCAATGCGGCCTCGACGCAGCTGACGGCATGCCCCAGTCCCAGTGGCTCGGCCTGCACCACAGACTCGACCTTGATCAGCGCGGGAGCGCGGCGGACCTTCTCCAGCATCGTCTTCTTGCCGCGAGCCTCCAGCGTGCCCTCGAGCACCAGGTCCTCGACGAAGTGCGCGACGACGCCGTCCTTGCCTTCGGAGGTGATGATGATCAGCCGCTCGGCACCGGCCTCAGCCGCCTCGGCCGCCACCAATTCGATGCCCGGGGTGTCGACCACCGGCAGCAATTCCTTGGGGACCGTCTTGGTCGCCGGGAGGAATCGCGTACCCAGACCGGCCGCCGGGACCACGGCCGTGTAGGGAATCGGCACCTCAGGCGCCTTGTGAGACGTGCTCATCGTTCACACACTAACGTCCGTTCTGAAAAGGTGGAGGGCGTGACCCCGCCGACCAAGACCGATTTGCGAACCGGCGTTCTCCGTGCAAGACGGGCCGTACCGGCCGACCGCCGCGACAGTGAGGCGCAGGCACTTTGCCGCTGGCTGCCCACCCTGGTGCGCAGCGGGCAAACGGTGTGCGCCTACGTTCCGGTGGGCTCGGAACCAGGGTCGCAGGCCCTGCTGGACGCTCTGTTGGAACTCGGTGTGCGCGTGCTGCTTCCGGTCGCCCGCACCGACGAGGACGGCCGGGGTTTGCCGATGCAGTGGGGGCAGTACGCGCCCGGCAAGTTGGTGGCCGCCGAGTTCGGCCTGCGCGAGCCCGCACCACCCTGGTTGCCTGCCGGACGGATCGCAGATGCCGAGGTGGTCCTCGTGCCCGCGCTGGCCGTCGACCGCAACGGGAACCGGCTGGGCCGGGGCGCCGGGTTCTACGACCGCAGCCTGATCTACGCCGCACCGCACGCACGGCTGGTCGCGGTGGTGCGTGACGACGAACTGGTCGACGAATTGCCCGCCGATCCCCACGACGTACGGATGACACATGCTCTGACGCCGTCGGGCGGAATCGTGACGTTGCAGCGCTGACTCGTCGGGCCGGGCCGTACCACCCGGATTCGGCAGCTGTCTGAACGAGCCGGGTCAGATTCCGACAGTTTCAGCCCGAATTCGGCTCCGCCGACCGGTCGCCGGGCATAGCGTTCACTTCTGTCCGCTTGTGACCTGAGTCACAAATAACGGAGGAGGACGGTGCGCACATGGGCGACACACCCGCATTGAAAAAGGCGCTCAGTCAGCGACAGTTGACGATGATCGCCATCGGCGGCGTGATCGGCGCCGGCCTGTTCGTCGGCTCCGGGGTGGTGATCGGCGCTACCGGGCCCGGCTCATTCATCACCTATGCGCTGGCCGGTGTCCTGGTCATCATGGTGATGCGGATGCTGGCCGAGATGGCGGTGGCCAATCCGTCGACCGGCTCGTTCGCCGATTACGCGCGCAACTCGCTGGGCAACTGGGCGGGATTCTCCGTCGGCTGGTTGTACTGGTACTTCTGGGTGATCGTCGTCGGCTTCGAAGCCATCGCGGGAGCCAAGATCATCCAGTTCTGGGTGGACGTACCCATCTGGCTGACGGCACTGCTCCTGTTGATCGCGATGACGGCGACCAACCTGTTCTCGGTGTCGTCCTTCGGTGAATTCGAGTACTGGTTCGCCGGCATCAAGGTGGCGGCAATCCTGGCGTTCATCGGCTTGGGGGCTCTCTTCGTTTTCGGGCTGTGGCCCAACAAGGACATGGACTTCTCCAATCTGACCTCCCACGGCGGGTTCTTCCCGATGGGCGCGATGGCCGTCACCGTCGGCGTGGTGACGGTGATCTTCTCGATGGTCGGGGCGGAGATCGCCACCATCGCCGCCGCCGAGTCCGCCGATCCCGAGCGGGCGGTCGCCAAGGCCGCCAACTCGGTCATCTTGCGCATCGCGATCTTCTTCGTCGGCTCGGCATTCCTGATCACGACGATCCTGCCGTGGGATCACTTCAAGAAGGACGCCGCGGGCAACGTCGCGTCACCGTTCGTCTCGGTGTTCACCGAGATGGGTATCCCCTACGCCGATCACATCATGAATGCGGTGGTGCTCACCGCGGTGCTGAGCTGCCTGAACTCGGGGATGTACACCGCATCGCGCATGCTGTTCGTGCTGGCCGCCCGCCGCGAGGCGCCGCCACAGTTGGTCGCGGTGACCCGGCGCGGCGTTCCGGCGCCGGCGATTCTGACCTCCTCGGTCATCGGCTTCCTGTGTGTGATCGCCGCAGCGTTCTGGCCGGACACCATCTTCGCGTTCCTGCTGAATTCCAGCGGCGCGGTGATCCTGTTCGTCTACCTACTCATCTGCATCTCGCAGATTGTGCTGCGGTACCGCAGTTCCCCGGACCAGCTCAAGGTGAAGATGTGGTTGTTCCCGGTGCTGTCGTTGCTCACCGCCGCGGCCATTTTCGGAATCCTGATCCAGATGTACGTACAGGGCGGGGACAACCGGAAGGCCCTGACACTGAGCGTGGCGTCGTGGGCCGTGGTGATCCTGCTTTTCCTGGCCAACCGCTGGTTCATCGGGCACCGGCCCGAGGTGGCCGGGGTGTCCCCGGAACCCGGCGCCGAACATCCGCACCGAGTGTTGGTGTTGGCCAACGAGACTGTCGAATCCAACGAACTTCTCGACGAGCTACGGCGCATCGGCGCGGACCGCGACGCGCTGTATCAGGTCGTGGTGCCCGCCAGTCCGATCGACACCGGGGTGGCCGCCACCCATGGTCCACTCGACATCTCCGAGGCCACCACGCGTGCGGCCCAGCGCCGCCTCGATCAGACACTGAGCACGCTGCGTTCCGAGCAGTTGAAGGCCGACGGTGAGTTGGGTGACTACCGCCCGCTGCGGGCACTGGCCCATGCCGTCGAGACGTTCCGGCCCGACCAGATCGTGATTTCAACTCTGCCGCCGGAGGATTCGGTGTGGCACCGTTTCGATGTCGTCGACCGGGCCCGCACCGAATACCAGATCCCGGTTACCCATGTGGTGTCGCGCATGCGCACCCAGGAGCATGCGTCGTGACCATCCTGGCGGCATTCAGTGCCAGCCGGCACAGCAGCGCGCCGCTGAATCTGGCCATCCAGCTCGCCCGTACCACCGGCGAGAAGGTGATCGCCGCGGCGGTGGTGGAGCGGGCCTGGCCACCACGCGACGACCCGGTCGAGGGCGAGTATCTGGCGTATGTCCGCGCGCAGGCCACACAGGCGTTGCAGCGCGCGGTCGCGGTGCTGCCCATCGACCTCGACGTCACCCCGGTCGTGCACGAATCCACGTCGATACCAACCGGTTTGATCGAGCTCGCGGATGCCCACCGGGCGACTGTGGTGTCGGTCGGCTCATCCTCGTCGGGAATGATCGGCCGGGTCGCGTTGGGCAGCGTCACCGAGCGCCTGGTCCACACCGCCCGGGTGCCGGTGGTCTTCGCGCCGCGCGGGTACAACCAGACCGACGCCCCCATCCGCCGCCTCACCGCGGCCTACGGCGGGGAAGCCGACGTCAACGGGCTCATCCCGGCCACCGCCGAGCTGGCCGCGTCGTGGAAGGCCAAGCTGCGCATCGTCTCGTTCACGGTCCGCAACACCGCGGCATTCGCCGGCACCATCGAATCCTCGGCCGAGGAATTGGTGGTCCAGCAGTGGTCACGGCGAACCATTGCCGAGATCACCAAGCAGCTCAACGCCATTCGAGATCAGATGGCGGTTCCGGACGTCGACGTGGTGGTCGGCGCCGGCCACGACTGGAACACCGCTGTGCAGAGCATCGGGTGGGACGCCGGGGACATGCTGGTGCTCGGCTCCGGTGCGGCCGCCCCGAGTGCGCAGGTGTTCCTCGGCTCGGCCGCGGGAAAGATCCTCCGCCACTCCCCGGTTCCGGTCATGATCGCGCCGCGTTACCAGCCGGGCTAGCAGCCTGGTGCCAGGGACATCGGGTGCTTACACCGAGGATTCCAGTCACTATTGAGCAGCGATCCTCGGTTTAGCGCTCAGCACAGACCGGCGGGCTAGCAGTTGTTCAGCACCGCCGCCATGGCGTCCTTCTCTTTCGCCGAGACCCAGAGCTGGTAGGCGGTTTTCACCTCGACCTGGCGGGCCACGAACTCACAGCGGAACGCGACATTGGGCGGTAGCCAGCTGGCCGCGTCGCGGAATGCCTTGTCGAAGTTGGGTTGCGCGGCCACCGCGATCAGGTTGCGTGGATCGTTCGCGAAATCCTTGCGCCGCTGCGGGTCCCAGGTGCGCGCCCCCTTGTACCAGGCGTCCGACAACGACACCAGGTGGTCGATCTGCACCGTGCCGGAGGTGTCGGGCCCGCGGGTGAACGCGATCTCCGCACCGGTGTAGGGGTCGTGCAGCACACCGCTGGCGGCGTAGCAGGTCCCGGGGCGGACAGTCAGCTGGGCCAGGTCGCGGCGCAGGATGTCGTCACGGGTATTGCAGCCGTTGTGGCCGAACTCGACGTTGACGTCGTCGCTCCAGGCCTCCCCGAAGCGGGACCGGGCGTAGTCGGTGTCACGGTCCCAGCCTTTGACCGGCAGCCCCGCCAACAGCGCGCGGGCGTGGTCATAGCCGGGAGTCTGCGGTGTCGGCTGCCTGACCTGACCGGTGGTCGGAGGCGGGACCGAAGGCGGGGCTGAAGGCTGGGCCGGCGGGTCGGCCTGACGCATCCGGGCCACCACGAGCACGGCCAGCACCGCCACGACTACCGCCACCACGACCAGTACCGCTAATCTTCCGGTGCGCCGGCGCCGGCGGCCCGCGGGAATGACATGGCCCACGTAGCGGTTCTAGCACTTGAGCCGGTAGAGTGCTAACAAGTTTGACCAACTCGGAGGGTTTTCGTGCCTACCTATTCCTACGCGTGCACTGAGTGCGGCAATCGGTTCGACGCGGTGCAGGCATTCAGCGACGACGCGCTGACCACCTGCCCCAAGTGCTCCGGCAAGCTGCGCAAGCTCTTTGGCTCGGTCGGAGTGGTGTTCAAGGGCAGCGGCTTCTACCGCACCGACAACCGCGAGTCGGGCAAGAGCTCGTCCAACGGCGCGCCCTCGAAGAGCTCGGAGAGCAGCTCGTCGAGCACGTCCTCGGACTCGTCATCTTCCTCGAGCGCGTCTTCGTCCTCGAGTTCGTCCGGCAGCTCCAGCTCCGCCCCCGCCGCGGCCGCTTCCAGCTAGCTCCAGAAGTTATCCACAGGACGGCGAAGACGCCGTTCTCACCCGGCCGTCGCGCGCCTACCGTGGCGCCATGGCCGAATCACTCAACCCGCCACCTTGGCGTCGGCTGACTGCTGCCCGGCCCGATTGGACCCGCACGGTGGCCGCTCGCCGCGCCGCGGCAGCCGCGCTGGTGGTGTTGGCCGCCATCGCGGCCCTGCGCTCCGATCCGCGGGGCGAGTACACCGAGATCGCGGTGGCTACCCACGACCTGTCCCCCGGCGTCGCGTTGACCGCCGCCGACGTACGACTGGAACGCCGCAGCACAGCCGCTGTGCCCGACGGCGCCCAACGTGACGTGGCCCCGGTGATCGGTGCGACGCTGACCGCCCCGGCACGTCGTGGCGAGGTCCTCACCGATGTCCGGCTGCTCGGGTCACGGCTGGCCGAATCGGCCGCGGGCCCGGATGCCCGGATCGTGCCGCTCAAACTCAGCGATACCGCGCTGCTCGATCTGATCCGCCCCGGCGACGTGGTCGACGTGCTGACGGTGACGGCCGATCGGGACGACACGCAGCCGGCCCGGCCGGTCGTGGTGGCCTCTGGGGCGGTGGTGGTGCTGGTCTCGGAGAAGGCCCGCGGGGCCGGAGTGGGCAGCGACCGCGTGGCCCTGGTGGCCCTGCCCGCACGCTCAGCCAACGAGGTCGCGGCCACCAGCCTGGCGCAGGCCGTCACCCTGACCATCCACTGAATACGACTCTCACTGTCGCACAACATAATTCGTTCGTTACGAAGATGTTGACCGACAATCGCCCGGCCATTCGGCCAACTCGGTTACTGTTTGCTTGTCGCACCGAAAACACCACACTGCAGGAAGGTTCCTGAGCATGTTGAAGGGCTTCAAAGAGTTTCTGTCTCGCGGCAACGTCATCGATCTTGCGGTTGCTGTGGTCATCGGCGCCGCCTTCACGGGCCTGGTCACCGCCTTCACGGAGAAAGTGGTCCAGCCACTGGTCGACCGGATCGGCGCCGGCCCCGGCAAGGAATACGGCATCCTCAAGATCTCACTGGGCGGCGATCCCGAGACGTTCATCGACTTGAACGCCGTCCTGTCCGCCGCCATCAACTTCGTCCTGGTGGCCGCGGTGATCTACTTCGTCATCATGGTGCCGTACAAGAAGCTGCGCGAGCGCGGCGAGGTCGAACAGGCCCAGGACACCGAGCTGGCCATCCTCACCGAGATCCGCGACCTGCTGTCCGAGAACGGTTCCACCGGTAAGCACGTGACCGGCCCCGGCACCGGTCCCAGCCCGGACACCGCCAAGCACACCAGTGCAGACCGCTCCTGACGGAGCAACACCCGGACATGAAAGCAGCCCCTGGATTTCTCCAGGGGCTGCTTTCGTTGAGGCCTAGCTCAGTTCATGTTCCACGGCTCGCCGTAGGTGGTGACGCTGTCACCGGTGGAGGCGATCAGGCGGGCGAACGGACGCAGCAGCACGCCACCTGCCGCACCGGTCACAGTGCCGTGCGCGTTGGACACCGCCACACCGCCGGCCGGGCCCTTGACGTCCACCGAGAAGGTGGCCACTTCCTGGATGCCCGGGCCGTTGCCCAGATCAGCGCTGATCGACACACCCGGGAACAGGTTCGGGGTGATCACGGACTCCAGACCGAAGGGCGGGCCGGTGATGTCACCATCGTCGATCAGGATGTTCGGGGTGGTGTAGGAGAAGTTGATCCCGACACCCAGCGACCAGGGGAAGCCGATCTGGTAACCCAGCTCCAAGGTGCCCGCGAAGTCGTCGGCACCCGGGCCGGCCACGGTGTACTTGGCCCGACCCGAATGGAACCACTCACGGGTCAGCCGGTTGCGGTCCAGCGGGAACACACCGTTGAGGAAGGTGTCCCACTGCTGAACGGTCAGGGTCCGGTCCTGACCATCAACCAGGCTCAATTCATTGTCCAGACCCGCATGAGAAGTGCCCGTGCTCGTAAACAGCGCCGCGACGGTTGCCACCATCGCGACCAGCACCCGACTGAATGCCTTCATGTTCTCCCTAGCTATTTCGCCGGTGATCCCGGAGGCTCACCTTTTGTGGTCGGCTACCCGGCCCCCGCAGACCGTATCGCCTCGCAAGCCCAACATGTGACGCGGATTAGAAACCCACACGTTGCTCTTACGAAATGCACATCGTTGACATCAGGAACATAACGGCAGCCCACCGGGGCGGCAACGCAAGCACATATCCGCAGAGCTGCATACGGTCGATCGATCAAAATTTGCTGAAAAGTGGCTGGAAGATTGCTCACTACGCCACGACGCTGCGAATTGGGCCCCGCGGCAATGCTGTGATGCCGTTCGCCTTAGTAACGAACTGAGGTCCAGAACACAGTGCGAGGCGGATGTTTCCTGCCCTTACAAGCCGTTCACCTATTCATTGGTGATGCGGCGGAATGTTGTTCCTCAACCACCGGTCACGGTCGGCGTCGTCGTCCGGCGAAGCTGTGTCGCGTTCGTCGGGAGAGATGTCCGGGAGGGCCTCACCGAAGATCTTGTTAACTGCGTGGCGGGACATTTTGTTCGCTTCTGACATCTTCAATCCCCTTTGTGACGAACATCACATCTCATCCTATGTGCCGGTACGCCAACCGTTAACCTGCTCTTAACCAGCAACGTCGCTCGGCGTGACATTCGCCTGGAAAACGAAACGGCGGCCGGTGGCCGCCGTTTCATTTGCGTTCAGATCTCCAGACTTGATAGCTGGCCTATGACTTGTGCGGCCAGTGGCCCGAGGGTGGCCATACCGTCGCGCACCGCAGCACGTGACCCGGCGATATTCACCACCAACGTGCTGCCCGAGACGCCACACAGACCACGGGACAGCCCCGCATCGACGATGCCGGCCGAAAGCCCCGATGCCCGCAGCGCCTCGGCGATGCCGAGCAGCTCCCGGTCGAGAATGTCCAGGGTGGCCTCCGGCGTCACATCCCGCGGTGTCACCCCCGTCCCGCCGACCGATACCACCAGATCGACGCCGCCGATCACCGCGGTGTTCAACGCGTTCCGGATCTCGACCTCGTCGGCGGACACGACCACGACCCCGTCGACGACGAAACCTGCTTCGCCCAACAATTCCGTGACCAATGGACCGCTGTGGTCTTCCTCGCCATGTGCGGTGCGATCGTCCACGACGACGACGAGCGCCCGGCCCACCAACTCCCCTGGTTGTTCCATGCCTGCAACCGTATATCCGGCGGCAGACAACGGTGTAGCCAGACGGAGGGTGGCGATCCTGTCCGATCCGATCACGGTGCTCACTGCTCCGCCCGGCCGAGCGTGACCTCGATGGTCTGCGGCTTGCCGCCCTGGTCCAGGAAGGTCAGCGTGACCTTGTCGCCGGGGGCCTTGGACCGCACCGCCGCCACGAGCGCGTCAGCGCTGCCGATCACCCGGTCGTCGACCTTGGTGACCACCACACCGCTGGGCAGACCGGCCGCCGCGGCGGCCCCGCCATTGGTGACCTCCACGATCTTGGCGCCGTCGGTGGCCTTGTCGTTGGCCACCTGCACACCCAGCGAGGCATGCGAGGCCGTGCCACTCTGGATCAGCTCGTCGGCGATGCGCTTGGCCTGATCCACCGGGATCGCGAAGCCCAGTCCGATCGAGCCGCTCTGCGCCTGAGGCGAATCCCCGCCCATGGTGGCGATCGCCGAGTTGATCCCGACCAGTTCGCCGTTCATGTTGACCAGCGCGCCACCGGAGTTGCCCGGGTTGATGGCGGCGTCGGTCTGGATGGCGTCGAGCACGGTGTTCTGGTTGCGGGCGTCGCCGCCGGCCGCAACCGGCCGGTTCAGCGCACTGATGATGCCGGTGGTGACGGTGCCTTCCAGCCCCAGCGGCGACCCGATCGCGACGACGTCCTGGCCCACCCGCAGGTTGGCCGACGAGCCGAGGGTGATGGGGGTGAGACCCGAGACGTCCTGCGCGCGCACGACGGCGATGTCGCTGCTGGGGTCGGTGCCGACGACGGTGAACGGCTTGGTCGTCCCGTCGGAGAACGTCACCTTGGTCTGGGCGCCGACCGGTGCCCCGCCCGGTGCGGTCGCCGGGGCGGGCGCTCCCGGCTTGGCGCCCTGCACGACGTGGTTGTTGGTCAGGATGAGGCCGTCGGCAGTGAGGATGATGCCTGAGCCCTCCTCGGAAGCGCGGCCCAGATCGGTCTCGAGCTTGACCACACTCGGCACCACCTTGGCCGCCACCTGCTCCACCGAACCGGGGGGCAGCGCAGCCGCGGGAACCGTCGGCGCGGCGCCGAGACCCTGGCTGCCCAGGCGCGGGTGATCGTCGTTCACCAGCGTGGCGACACCGCCGCCGATGCCGGCCGACACCACGGCCACGGCAAGCGCCCCGGCGACCAGACCGGTCCTGGAGCGTTTCTTGGCCGGCACGGGCTGCGGGCCGGCCGGAATCCGGTACGGGTCATAGGGCGCGCGGTACGCCTGCTGCGGGCTCTGGTGCTGCGGGTTCTGGTGCTGAGGGCTCTGATGCGGCGGGTGCTGCTGCGGCTGTTGACGGGCGTAGCGCCAGTCGTACTGCTGTTGCTGGTAAGGATCAGGACGCGCACCGCCGTATCCGGGGGCAACGCCGCCGGGATGCTGCTCCGGCTGTTGGGGGTACCTCGGGTGGTTCGTCATTGTGCTGCGTGCTCTTCTCTTGGTAATTGGTCCGTCGGCGTGTAACGCCGGTCCGGTCCGACCCGTTTGTCCAACCCTTGTGTGTCTGTCAATTCGTCAAACGAACTCGCTGCCACTCAGGTTGCCCAGATGGGCTGAGAATCCACTTAGAGATCTCTGATCCATCCATGACTAGTCCCCCGACTGAATTAACTGTCTCACCTTTTCTCCGCGCCGACAGTGCGCCCACCGTCGGCCAGCGGCAGGTGTGTCGCGTCGCCGCTGGGGATCGGTTGCCCCGGCAACACCATGTGGAACGAAGCGCCCGGTGGAGTGCCGCCCGGCACGGTGTCGTCAATCCGCAGTGCGCCACCGTGTTTGAGCACCACTTGCTGGACGATAGCCAATCCGAGGCCGGATCCCGGCATCGCCCTCGCCGCATCCGAGCGGTAGAAGCGCTCGAACACCAGCGCACGGTCCTGTGGCGGGATGCCGGGCCCATGGTCGGAGACCACCAGTTCGGCGTGCGTCGGGTCGACCTGATGCAACCGCACACCGACCCGGCCGCCGGCCGGACTCCACTTGGCGGCGTTGTCGAGCAGGTTCAGCACGGCACGGCCCAGCCCGGGTGCGTCGCCGAACACCTGCCAGCCGATGACGTCGACATCGAATTCGATGTCGTTGCGGCGCCGCCGGACCCGTTCCAGGCTGCGTTCGACGACCTCGGACATGTCGACCGGCTCGGGAGTGATGCCGCCAGCGTCGTCGCGGGTGAGGTCGACAAGGTCGCCGACCAGGGTGGACAGCTCCTCGATCTGCGCGATCACGTCCTGCTGCAGCCCGTCCATCTCGTCCTTGGGCAGCGGCGGCGCCCCGGGCGCCTGCGAGGCCATCAGCAGTTCGACGTTGGTGCGCAGTGAGGTCAGCGGCGTTCTCAGCTCGTGCCCGGCGTCGGACACCAGCCGGGACTGGCGTTCCCTCGATTCGGCCAGCGCCCGCAACATCATGTTGAACGCCTCGGTCAGCCGGGCCAGCTCGTCGCTGCCGACCACCGGGATGGGCCGCAGGTCGTCGGTGCGGGCCACCCGCTCGGCGGCTTCGGTGAGTCTGCCCACCGGCCGCAGGCCCGCCCTGGCCACCGCACCACCGGCCATGGCGGCCACCGCCACCCCGACGCCGCCGACGATGAGCAGCACTGTGCCCAACCGTCTCAGCACTTGGACAGTGGGCGCCAGGCTCTTGGAGATCAACAGGGAACTGCCGTTGGCCAGGTGCACCGCAAGCACCCGCTGGTGGTTGGCGGTGCGCAGGGACATCAGGAGTTCGCCGGAGATGACGTCCTTCTCGGGCTTGCCCAGCGGCAGCATCTGGCCCTGCTGGTTGGCCGTGTAAATGGACCGGCCCGGGATCACCAGCATCGCGTTGACGTCGGAGTACGCGGTGCCCTCGATCGCCTTACCCGGATCGGCGGCCAGCGATCCGCTCTCGATGAGCAGCCGGGCGCGGCTGTGCAGCTGGTTGTCCAGGTCGTCATAGAGCGCCCGCGAGACGACGGCGTAGACGGCGACGGCCATCAGAACGACCACCATGGCCACCATCGACATCGCGAGCATCATCACGCGCCAGCGCAACGACAGTGAGCTGGTGTTCCGTAGGTTCACGGCGGCGAGCCGCCCGGAGTCGGTCGCGGTTCGCCAAGTGTTTGCGTTGAGCGCCATCAAATCAGGGGGGCGTTTCACGCAGGACGTAACCGACGCCGCGCACGGTGTGGATCAGCCGGGGCTCTCCTTCGGCCTCGGTCTTGCGGCGCAGGTAGCCGATGTACACCTCGAGGGCATTGCCTGAGGTCGGGAAGTCGAAACCCCACACCTCTTCGAGGATGCGGCTACGGGTCAGCACCCGCCGCGGGTTGGCGATCAGCATCTCCAACAGCGAGAACTCGGTGCGGGTGAGGCTGATCTGACGCTCGCCGCGGGTCACCTCGCGGGTCACCGGGTCCAGCGTGAGGTCTGTGAACGTCATCTTCTGCGAGTCGGTGCCATCGTCGCTGACGGTACGACGCAGCAACGCGCGCATCCGCGCCAGCAGTTCCTCGAGGGCGAACGGCTTGGGCAGGTAATCGTCGGCGCCGGCGTCCAGCCCGGCCACTTTCTCCGAGGTGGTGTCGCGCGCGGTCAACACCAGGATCGGCAGATCGTCGCCGGTGCTGCGGAGCTGCCGGCACACCTCCAGGCCGTCCATCCGCGGCATCATCACGTCCAGAACCACAGCGTCAGGCCGGTCATTGGCAATCGATTCGAGGGCTTCGACCCCATCCTGGGCAAGTTCGACCGAATAACCATTGAAGGAAAGCGACCGGCGGAGGGATTCGCGCACAGCGCGATCGTCGTCAACGACAAGTATGCGCACAGGCACAGTTTCAACCTGCTGTCTGAGAGTGGGCTGAGAGGCGCGCCGCAAATTCCCCGAGCGTTTTCAGGGGGCCTGGACAACCCTGAGCACGACAAAAAGCGCTATCACGAGTGATAGCGCTTTTTGAGGAAGTGTTCTGCGGTTCTAGCGCTTGTCGAGGTCGACCAGGCCGAGACGAGCGGCCTTGAGCAGACGGCGCGGCACCTTGTGCTGCTGACCGGCGACATTGACGCCGACGAGACCGGTGGCCTCGGCCTTCCACTGCGCGCGCCGGCTACGGGTGTTCGCGCGCGACATTCTGCGCTTGGGCACAGCCATGACGTGCATCTCCTTGTTCTGGGTTGTTGCCGCGCGAACCGAAATGGGCACGCCGGCGGCGACGATTAGGTACAGAGTAACGGTTGTCCCGCGTCGGATCCAAAACGCGGGTCAGCGCTTGACGTGAGACCTGCGACACCGGCTAACCTACCGGTTGGTTGGTTGGTAGGTATTCATTGTCAGCGTCGACGGGAGTGCATGTGCCTTCAGGGACTGGTGCGGTTCGCATCGGCAACTGTTCGGGCTTTTACGGTGATCGGCTGTCCGCGATGCGAGACATGCTCACCGGTGGTGAGCTGGACTATCTGACCGGCGATTACCTCGCCGAACTCACGATGCTGATCCTGGCCCGCGACCGGGCCAAGAACCCTGACCGCGGCTACGCCAAGACCTTCCTGACCCAGCTGGAGCAGTCGCTCGGGCTGGCGTTGGACAACGGCGTGAAGATCGTGGCCAACGCCGGCGGATTGAACCCCGCAGGGCTGGCCGCCGCCGTGCGGGCGCTGGCCGAACGGCTGGGCCTCGACGTCAACGTCGCCCACGTCGAGGGCGACGACCTGGTCGGGCGGGCTTCCGAGCTGGGCCTGGGCACGCCGCTGGCCGCCAATGCCTACCTGGGCGCGTGGGGCATCGTCGACTGTCTGAATTCCGGCGCCGACGTCGTCGTCACCGGCCGCGTCACAGACGCGTCGGTGATCGTCGGGCCCGCGGCCGCACACTTCGGCTGGAAGGCCACCGACTACGACGCGCTGGCCGGGGCGGTGGCTGCCGGTCACGTAATCGAGTGCGGCACCCAGGCCACCGGAGGCAATTACTCCTTCTTCGCAGAAATTCCAGATCTGGCCCGCCCCGGATTCCCCATCGCCGAGATCTCCGCCGACGGTTCCTCGGTGATCACCAAGCATGCGGCCACCGGCGGGCAGGTCAGCGTCGGCACGGTCACCGCGCAGCTGCTCTACGAGATCACCGGCGCCCGCTACGCCAATCCCGATGTGACGCTGCGGGTGGACTCGTTGCAATTGAGCCAGGACGGCGACAACCGCGTACGCATCTCCGGAGTGACGGGCGAGGCCCCACCGCCGACGCTGAAGGTGTCGTGCAACAGCATCGGCGGATTCCGCAACGCCGCCACGTTCGTGCTGACCGGACTGGACATCGAGGCCAAGGCCCAGCTTGTGCGCAGCCAGTTGGAGGCCGGCCTGAAAGTCCGCCCGGCCGAACTGGATTGGACGCTGGCTCGCACCGATCATCCCGATGCCGATACCGAGGAGGCCGCCAGCGCCCTGCTGCACTGCGTGGTCCGCGATCCCGATCCCAACATCGTCGGACGCCAATTCTCCTCGGCAGGTGTGGAACTCGCGCTGGCGAGCTATCCGGGATTCACCACCACCGCACCCCCGGGCGACGGTCAGATATACGGGGTGTTCGTACCCGGCTACGTCGATGCCGCCGAGGTGCCGCACATCGCCGTGCACGCCGATGGCACGCGGATCGGTATCGCTCCGGCGAGCGAAACCCTCGATCTGGCTTCGGTGCCCGATCCCGCCCTGCCCGAGGCGCTCCCCACCGGGACCACTCGGCGCGCCGCGCTCGGCACGATCGCCGGCGCCCGCAGCGGCGACAAGGGCGGGTCGGCCAATGTCGGCGTGTGGGTACGCACCGACGAGGCGTGGCGCTGGCTGGCCCACACGCTCACTGTCGACAAGATTCGTGAATTACTGCCCGAGACAGCCGATCTGCCGGTCACCCGGCACCTGCTGCCGAATCTGCGGGCCGTGAACTTTGTGATCGAGGGCATTCTCGGCCAGGGCGTCGCGTATCAGGCCCGATTCGATCCGCAGGCCAAGGGGCTGGGCGAATGGTTGCGCAGCCGTCATCTCGATATCCCGGAGGAACTCATCAAGTGAGCATCTGGACTTCGCCCGAGCGCGAGGCATTGCGCAAGACGGTGCGCAGTTTTGCCGAGCGCGAGGTGCTGCCGCACGCCGCCGAGTGGGAACGCACGGGCGAGCTGCCGCGCGAACTGCACCGCAAGGCCGGCGAGGCCGGCCTGCTCGGGGCCAATTTCCCCGAGTCGGCCGGTGGTGGTGGCGGCGACGGCGCCGACGCCGTGATCATCTGCGAGGAAATGCATTACGCGGGTTCGCCCGGCGGCGTGTTCGCCTCGTTGTTCACTTGCGGCATCGCGGTGCCGCACATGATCGCCTCGGGCGACGAGCGCCTGATCGAGACATACGTGAAGCCCACGCTGCGCGGGGATCTCATCGGATCCCTGGCAATCACCGAACCCGGTGGCGGCTCCGACGTCGGGCACCTCACCACGAAGGCCACCCGCGACGGTGATGACTACATCCTCAACGGCGCCAAGACGTACATCACCTCGGGTGTGCGTGCGGACTACGTCGTCACCGCGTCCCGCACCGGAGGACCGGGAGCGGCGGGCGTCTCACTGATCGTGGTGGACAAGGGCACGCCGGGCTTTGAGGTCAGCCGCAAGCTCGACAAGATGGGTTGGCGGTCAAGCGATACCGCCGAGCTGTCCTACACCGACGTGCGGGTACCGGTGGCCAACCTGATCGGCGCGGAGAACTCCGGCTTCTTCCAGATCGCGGCGGCGTTCGTCTCCGAGCGGGTGGGCCTGGCCGTGCAGGCCTACGCCAGCGCACAGCGCTGCCTGGATCTGACCGTGCAGTGGTGCCGCGACCGCGAAACCTTCGGCAAGCCTCTGATCGCCCGGCAGTCGGTGCAGAACACCCTGGCTGAAATGGCCCGGCGGATCGACGTGGCCCGGGTCTACACGCGCCATGTGGTGGAGCGGCAGCTCGCGGGCGAGGCGAATCTGATCACCGAGGTGTGCTTCGCCAAGAACACGGCCGTGGAGACCGGCGAGTGGGTGGCCAATCAGGCCGTCCAGCTGTTCGGCGGCATGGGGTACATGGCCGAGTCCGAGGTCGAGCGGCAGTACCGCGACATGCGCATCCTGGGTATCGGCGGGGGTACCACCGAGATCCTGACCTCGTTGGCCGCAAAGACATTGGGGTTCCAGTCATGACCACTCTCAAATCCACGATCGATCCGAGCTCCCCCGGGTTCACCGAGGCCGCCGAGGTGATGGCGACCAAGCTCGCCGAACTCGACACCGAGCACGCCAAGGCCCTGGCCGGTGGCGGACCCAAGTATGTGGACCGCCATCACGGCCGCGGCAAGCTCACCGCACGCGAGCGGGTGGAGCTGCTGCTGGATCCCGACGCGCCGTTCCTGGAGCTGAGCCCGTTGGCGGCCTGGGGCAGTGATTTCACCGTGGGCGCCAGCGTCGTCTGCGGTATCGGCGCCGTGGAGGGTGTCGAGTGCCTGATCGTCGCGAATGATCCGACGGTCAAGGGCGGCACCAGCAACCCGTGGACGCTCAAGAAGATCCTGCGCGCCAACCAGATCGCGATGGAGAACCGGCTTCCGGTGGTCTCCCTCGTCGAGTCCGGTGGCGCCGATCTGCCGACGCAGAAGGAGATCTTCATCCCGGGCGGGCAGATGTTCCGCGATCTGACCCGGCTGTCGGCGGCGGGCATCCCGACCATCGCGCTGGTGTTCGGCAACTCGACGGCCGGCGGTGCGTACGTGCCGGGCATGTCCGATCACGTGGTGATGATCAAGGAACGCTCCAAGGTGTTCCTGGCCGGGCCGCCGCTGGTCAAGATGGCCACCGGTGAGGAGTCCGACGACGAGTCACTGGGCGGTGCCGAGATGCACGCCCGCACTTCGGGTCTGGGTGACTACCTGGCCAATGACGAGCTCGACGCGATCCGGATCGGGCGGCGCATCGTGGCCCGGCTGAACTGGCGGAAGAAGGGCCCCGTCCCCGCACCGGTGGTCGAGCCGAAGTTCGACCCGGAGGAGCTCATCGGCATCGTCCCCGCCGATCTGCGTATCCCGTTCGACCCGCGCGATGTGATCGCCCGCATCGTCGACGGCTCGGACTTCGACGAGTTCAAACCGTTGTACGGGTCCTCGCTGGTGACGGGATGGGCCACGCTGTACGGCTACCCGGTGGGGATCCTGGCGAATGCCCGCGGGGTGCTGTTCAGTGAGGAGTCTCAGAAGGCCACCCAGTTCATCCAGCTGGCCAACCGGTCCGATACCCCACTTCTGTTCCTGCACAACACCACCGGCTACATGGTGGGTAAGCAGTACGAAGAGGGCGGCATGATCAAGCACGGCTCGATGATGATCAATGCGGTGTCGAACTCCACGGTGCCGCACATCTCGCTGCTGCTGGGAGCCTCCTACGGCGCGGGCCACTACGGCATGTGCGGGCGGGCCTATGACCCGCGGTTCCTGTTCGCCTGGCCGTCGTCCAAGTCCGCCGTGATGGGCGGCACCCAGCTGGCCGGGGTGCTCTCGATCGTCAGTCGCGCCGCCGCAGAGGCCCGCGGTCAGCAGGTCGACGAGGCCGCCGACGCCGCGTTGCGGGCCGCGGTCGAGGCCCAGATCGAGGCCGAGTCGCTGCCGATGTTCCTGTCCGGCCGGTTGTACGACGACGGGGTGATCGACCCCCGCGATACCCGCACCGTGCTGGGAATGTGCCTGTCCGCCATTGCGAATGGCCCGATCGAGGGGACGTCGAACTTCGGCGTCTTCAGGATGTGAGCGAACAGTGATTACGAGAGTTCTGGTCGCCAACCGCGGCGAGATCGCGCGCCGGGTGTTCGAGACCTGCCGTCGTCTCGGCATCGGCACGGTCGCCGTGTACACCGACCCCGATGCCGGGTCCCCGCACGTCGCCGAGGCAGACGCCCGGGTGCGGCTGGAAGGCAACAACGGCTATCTCGATTCCGCGCAGATCATCGCCGCCGCCCAGGCGTCCGGCGCGGACGCCATTCATCCCGGCTACGGGTTCCTTTCCGAGAACCCGGATTTCGCGGCCGCCGTGATCGATGCCGGGCTGACCTGGATCGGTCCGCCGGTGAACGCCGTACAGGCGATGGGCTCCAAGATCGAAGCCAAGAAGATGATGGCCGCGGCCGGCGTTCCGGTGCTCACCGAGCTCGATCCGTCGACGGTGACGGCCGACCAGCTGCCGGTCCTGGTGAAGGCCTCGGCCGGCGGTGGTGGCCGCGGCATGCGCGTGGTGCGCGAACTGTCGGATCTGCCAAGCGAAGTGGCCGCAGCCCAGCGTGAGGCACAGTCGGCGTTCGGTGATCCGACGGTGTTCTGCGAGCGCTACCTGGCCGCCGGCCATCACGTCGAGGTACAGGTGCTGGCCGATGAGCACGGCACGGTGTGGGCGGTCGGCGAGCGTGAGTGCTCGATCCAGCGGCGTCACCAGAAGGTCATCGAGGAAGCGCCGTCGCCTCTGGTGGAACGTACCCCCGGGATGCGGGAGAAGCTGTTCGACGCGGCCCGGCTGGCCGCCGAGGCGATCGGCTACGCCGGCGCGGGCACCGTCGAGTTCATGGCGGACGAGCAGGGGGACTTCTTCTTCCTGGAGATGAATACCCGCCTGCAGGTGGAGCATCCGGTCACCGAGGCCACCACTGGGCTCGATCTGGTCGAGCTGCAGATCCTGGTCGCCGACGGCGGCCGACTCGACGCCGAGCCGCCGGCCTCGCGTGGTTCGGCCATCGAGGCCCGCCTGTATGCCGAGGATCCGGCCAAGGGCTGGCAGCCTCAGGCCGGCACCGTGCACCGGTTCGATGTCCCCGGGCAGGTGCGCGTCGACACCGGTATCGAGGACGGCTCGGTGGTGTCGATCTTCTACGACCCCATGCTGGCCAAGGTCATCTCGTATGCCCCGACCCGCCGTCAAGCCGCGACCGTGCTGGCCGATGCGTTGGCCCGCACCCGGATTCACGGACTGCGAACCAACCGCGATCTGCTGGTGAATGTGCTGCGGCATCCGGCATTCCTGGACGGGGCCACCGACACGGCGTTCTTCGACACGCACGGGCTCGATGTCCTGGCCGCTCCGCTGGCCGGTGCGGGAGTGGTGACGCTGTCGGCGATCGCGGCGGCGTTGGCCGAGGCCGCACACAACCGCAGTAGCGCAACGGTTTTCGGTGCCGCACCCAGCGGATGGCGCAACCTGGTTTCGGGCTACCAGTCACGGACGTACCGCAACGCCGCGGGTGATGACGTCGCGGTGCGCTACCGGTTCACCCGCACCGGGGTCGAGCTGCCCGACGACGACGGAGTTTCCCCGGCGTCGGCGACCCCGGACCGGGTGGTGCTCACGGTCAACGGTGTCGACCGCGCGTTCGACGTGGCGCGTTATGGCGATCAGGTGTTCGTCGACTCTCCACTGGGCCCCGTGGCGTTCACTGCGCTGCCGCGCTTCCCCGATCCGGACGATGCGGTCGCACACGGCTCGCTGCTGGCACCGATGCCCGGTTCGGTGGTCCGGGTCGGCGCCGCCGTCGGCGACACCGTCACCGCCGGCCAACCGCTGATCTGGCTGGAGGCCATGAAGATGGAGCACACCATCGCCGCACCCGAAGACGGGGTGCTGGCCGAACTCAATGTCGCCGCAGGCCAACAGGTCGAGGTCGGCGCCGTACTTGCCCGCGTAGAGAACCCTGAAGGAGAACAGTCATGAGCTTCATCGAAACCGAAGAACAGAAGGCACTGCGCCAGGCGGTCGCCGCGATGGCCGCCAACTACGGGCAGGACTACTACCTGGAGAAGGCCCGCTCCGGCCAGCACACCACCGAATTGTGGAATGAGGCAGGAAAACTCGGCTTCATCGGGGTGAACCTGCCCGAGGAGTACGGCGGCGGCGGCGCCGGCATGTACGAGCTGTCCATGGTGATGGAAGAGATGTCGGCGGCCGGGTCGGCGCTGCTGATGATGGTCGTCTCCCCCGCAATCAACGGCACCATCATCTCCAAGTTCGGCACCGAGGAGCAGAAGAAGCGCTGGATCCCCGGCATCGCCGACGGGTCGATCACCATGGCCTTCGCGATCACCGAGCCTGATGCGGGTTCCAACAGCCACCGCATCACCACCACCGCCAAACGCGACGGCAGCGACTGGATCCTCAAGGGCCAGAAGACGTTCATCTCCGGTATCGACCAGGCGCAGGCGGTGCTTGTCGTCGGCCGCACCGAGGATCACAAGACCGGAAACCTCAAGCCGGCGCTGTTCGTCATCCCCACCGACACCCCGGGCCTGAGCTGGACCAAGATCGAGATGGAGATCATCAGCCCGGAGAGCCAATTCCAGGTGTTCCTCGACGACGTCCGGCTGCCCGCCGATGCGCTGGTGGGTTCGGAAGATGCCGCGATCGCGCAGCTGTTCGCCGGGCTGAACCCCGAACGCATCATGGGTGCGGCCAGCGCGGTCGGTGTGGGCCGGTTCGCCATCAACAAGGCTGTCGACTACGTGAAGACCCGCCAGGTCTGGAAGGTGCCGATCGGTTCACACCAAGGTATCTCGCACCCGCTGGCGCAGAACCACATCGAGGTGGAGCTGGCCAAGCTGATGATGCAGAAGGCCGCGACGCTGTATGACGCCGGCGACGACTTCGGTGCGGCCGAGGCCGCCAACATGGCCAAGTACGCGGCAGGTGAGGCGTCGGTGCGGGCGGTCGATCAGGCCGTGCAATCCCTCGGCGGCAACGGCCTGACCAAGGAGTACGGCATCGCCGCTGCGGTGACGGCATCGAAGCTCGCCCGCATCGCGCCGGTAAGCCGCGAGATGATCCTGAACTTCGTCGCGCAGACCTCGCTGGGTCTTCCTCGCTCATACTGACGGGCCGTACTGACAATGACGTCTTTAGTTCATTACGCGGTCGAGGGCAACGTCGCCCGGCTGACGTTGGATTCCCCACACAACCGCAACGCGCTGTCCACGGCCCTGATCGAGCAGTTGCTCCAGGGCTTCTCCGATGCCGCCGACGAGCCCGGGGTCCGGGCGGTGGTGCTCGGGCACACCGGTGGGACCTTCTGCGCCGGAGCCGATCTCAGCGAGGCCGCCGGCCAGGATCCCGGCGACATCGCTGTCGACCGGGCCCGCGAGATGACCAAGCTGCTGCGGGCCATCCTGGAATTACCGATTCCGGTGATCGGCGCGATCGACGGGCACGTGCGGGCCGGCGGGATGGGACTGGTCGGTGCGTGCGATCTCGTCGTCGCCGGTCCGCAGAGTACGTTCGCGTTGACCGAAGCGCGTATCGGCGTTGCACCGTCGATCATTTCGCTGACGCTGTTGCCCAAGATGTTGCCGCGGGCGGCGGGACGGTACTTCGTCACCGGTGAGAAGTTCGGTGCCGCCGAGGCGGCCGAGATCGGGCTGATCACCATGTCCGCCGATGACGTATCCGGTGCGGTTGCCGCGCTGACGGGTGAGATCGCGAAGGGGTCACCGCAGGGGCTGGCGACGTCGAAGGGGCTTACGACTGCGGCGATCCTGCGTGGGTTCGACGAGCTGGCCGAGGATCTGACCCGGCAGTCGGCACAACTGTTCGTGTCCGACGAGGCGCGCGAGGGCATGACGGCGTTCCTGCAGAAGCGCCCGCCGAACTGGGCGGGCTAGGCCCGAGCCGGGACGGCGCCTGGAACAGGTTGCAGTGCCGTCCCGTCTTGTTGCACATTGCAATATGTTCGATTGAAAGCACGATTGCTGACGCCAGTCTCGGCCAAGCCGTTTCACCAGGTAAACATGCACCACGCGGCTATTTCTCAGCGTTTACTCGGATCTAGCTGCCCCATTCCAGTTTTATTGTATTCATAGTGCGACGGCCTCTCACGTTGCTAGCGTCCCGGTTTCCACGCTCCTTGGAAGGAAACCATTGATACACGCAGCGTTACGCTCGTACGCCACAGCGGGGCTAGCAATTGTGGGGGCCGGTGTCATCGCCGTGTCGCCGCTGGCGCCACCGCCGGTCACCCAGTCGGCCACCAACACCATCTCGACCGCACAGGTGGCACTGACTTCCACCGTTGATCCGTTGACCCGCTGGAGCCAGATTGCGGCGAACACCGGCGAGGACATCGGCGAACTCGCCGATTTCTGGATGGAGAATCCGGCGCCATTGGCGCGCCAAGTCGTCACCAATCTGTCGACGTACGCCGGGTGGTACGTCGCGGGTCTCCAACAGGCCATTCCCGCCCTGCAGAACTGGGCGGAACTGACGATGGCCCCCGCGATCAACCAGGCCGCTGCGCTGATCCAAGCCGGACAGCCCGAGCAGGCCGGAACCGTCCTGGTAAACGCGCTCGGCAACATCATGTGGGCCGGGTTCCCGATGATGAATCTGCTGAGCATCCCCGGATTGATGACTGATCATTTCAGCACCCTGGTGAAGGGAGTCTTGTCGGTACCGACGGCGAGCACATTGGTCGGCTTGGCCCTTGGAGTGCCGTCCGACCTGATCACCTCGGTCACTGTCGGCGCTCAGGACGCGCTCGATGCGACCAATTCCGGTGACCTCACGGGGGCGGCATTCGCGATCGCCAATATCCCAGCCGATATTGCCGAGAAGCAGCTCAAGCGAATCTTCGAGTTTCGGAAGTGGGGCGGCTGCGGGTGTCTGGTCAGCGGCGGGCTGGTCCTCAACCAACTCATCAAGCTTCCGCGACAACTTGCGGCGGGGATCGCCCTGCCTGCCCCGGCAGCGGCGAGCGCAGGCACCCTGGCGATCGCGGCACCGGCCACACCTGAACTCCCCGCAGTCACCGGCACCGCGGCCCAGGCCGACCCCGAGGCTCCTGCCGCAGTCAGCGTCAGTTCCAATGGCGTAACCGATCTTTCAGCAGGCAACAAGATCCGGCCCGGCAAGACCGGCACCACCTCCTTGCGACAGAGCCAGAAGCTGCGCGCCTCGATCGACCACGCCGCAGGCCAGGTCGACAAGACGCTGAAGGGCATCCGCGACAACGTCAAGAAGTCCCTGAAAGGACTGAACAGCGGCGCCGACAAGAAGAAGAACACCGCCGGAGGCGCAACCACTGGCGGCAGCGCTAACGGCGATTCGGACAACGGCTAAACCGCCCACCCCACTGGCCCCTGCCCGGCACCGGGCAGGGGCCCGTGGTTGCCCGGGGAGCGGAAGGATCAACCCGGCTTCGGCAATCGCATGCCGCGGGTATCGATGTTGAGCACCAAACCGGTGCCGCACCCCGAACGACAGACAGATCAGGATCGAAACTGCACCTGAGCTCGATGTGTCGAAGCAGGTCATCCAGTCCCCGCCGAGGCGACTGTGGTTGCGTCCGGCAGCAAACGTTGCGACGCGTCTGTCGCATCGCCTGCGGCAGTTCTACGGTTCTTGTGCGGACGTTCTCTGCCGTGCGGTGTCCCCATGAAAGGCCGGAATCATGGCCAATGACCAGAACAAGGCGATTTCCCGACGCATATGGGAGGTGTTTGCCTCCGGTGACCTAAGCGAGCTGGACGATCTCGTCGCTCCCGGTGCCGCCTTCCACGACACCCAGGATCCGTTCGGAGATCAACGCGGCCCCGAACATATGCGGAGCCTGATGGCGATGTACCGGAACTCGTTCTCCAACATGCGATTCGACGTCAAGATGCAACTCGCCGAGGGCGATCACGTGTGCACGATGATCGAGGCGCAGGGCGATAACACCGGCGAGATCATGGGCCGGCCGGCCACCGGTAAACACAGCCGGATCAACCTGACCAATGTCGACCGCATCGAGGACGGCAAGATCGCCGAAAGTTGGGTCACCTGGGACACCCTGGGCATGCTGCACCAGCTCGGCCTCATCCCCGCAGGAGCGCAGCAGAAGGCCCCCGCCTGAGCTGATTCCGGTGGATCCAGGGCCGGCCGCGGCCCTGGATCCACACCCCGGAGCCCACGTCCGTCACCGGTTGTGCGACCCGGCGGTGAAGTCGTGACCCCACAAACTGACCGCGGTCGATTCACGGACAGTCCACTCGTGATCGTCGACCTGCAATCCCTCACAGCCGAATTCGAGGTCGAAGCCGCCGGGCGTCTTCATGTAGAAGGACAGCATCTCGTCGTTGACGTGGCGGCCAAGCGTCGCCGACAGTGGAACCCCGCGGCGGGACACACGATCCAGGCAGAGGCCCAGATCGTCACTGTTCTCCACCTCGATCATCAGATGCACGATCCCGCTGGAAGTCTCACCCGGCAGAAACGCCAGGCTGTGGTGGCGCGGGTTGACCCCGAGGAACCGCAGCCAGGCCGGAGGGCCGTCGGCGGGCCCGCCGACCGCTTGCGGGGGTAGCCGCATCGAGTCACGCAGTGCGAAGCCGAGCACGTCTCGGTAGAAACGCAGCGATTCGGCGTCATCGCGAGCGGTCAGCACCACGTGCCCCAGACCCTGATCCCCGGTGACGAACCTGTGCCCGTAGGGGCTCACCACCCGGCGATGCTCGAGCGCCGCGCCGTGGAACAGCTCCAGCGTGTTACCCGACGGGTCCCGCAGTCGAATCATCTCGTCAACGCGCCGATCGGCAAGCTCGGCCGCGGTGGCCTCACGGTAGGGAATGCCCGCCCGGGCCAGGGCGGCACGGAGATCACGCAACGCTTCAGCGTTCGCGGTCTCCCAGCCGGACTCCAGCAGACGATCACTCTCGCCCGAGACGATCACGAGTCGGGCCGGGAACTCGTCCATCCGCAGATAGAGCGCCCCCTCGGTGAGACCCCTGCCCTCCACCATTCCGAGTACCTTCAACCCGTACTCACGCCAGGCCGCCATATCGGTGGCCTCGATGCGCAGATACCCCAGCGATCGGATGCTCATCGGAGGAATCTGCCGGGTGGCGGTCATCAGACCATCGTGTCGGCCGGGGGCAGGCCGAACTCGTTGTTGCCGAAGATCAGGTAGGCACGCTCGGGATCGTTG
>NZ_JBVAXS010000012.1:0-40314 GCF_055419465.1 Mycobacterium sp. IDUB_17
TGGTGCCCCCAGTAGGGCTCGAACCTACGACCTGCGGATTATCAGGTCGGAACTTGAGGGCGAACTTGCGGAAGTAGCTTACGAAGTTCCGGACAGGCGCGTCGCGTGAACGCCAATAGCCGACTGCGAGCAATGCCACTTGCCGATGGCAATCGTGATGACGTTGTGATCGCAAAGATCTGTGAAGCTGAGTCGCAGCACACCAAACTGACGGCCATGAAGGTTAGTTACGCTCAGCACCCATTGATCCAGGAATGGGAACTCTGGCAATACGCCGCCCGGATGTCGCCGGTCACGATCACTGAGCGCATCAGGGTCATCGCGCAGTTTGCCGAGGAAACTGGTGTCTCCCCCGTTTCGGCGCAACCTATAGACCTCATGAGGTGGCTGGCGTGCCACACCGAGTGGTCCCAGTCGACCGCGGCCACGTACCACTCTTATCTCCGGGCCTGGTTCAAATGGCTGAACGTAATGGATCACCGCCCTGGCGATCCGATGTTGAAGTTGCCGACACCGCGGTATCCCGATCGTGTTCCGCGTCCGGTTCCCGATGCCGATCTCGTAGACCTACTACTGACCCGGATGCACCACCGAACGCGCGTGATGATCCTCCTCGGGGCGTTGGCCGGAATGCGCGTCTCCGAGATCGCGCGGGTACGCGGTGAGGACCTCGACGTCACCGGCCCCCGGATCTACGTGCTGGGCAAGGGCGGGTCCAAAAACTGGCTTCCGTTGCATCCGCTGCTTGTCGATGCCTCGCTCACGATGCCGCGCCGCGGCTGGTGGTTCCCGTCCAACAGCCGTCGCCCAGGCGATCATGTCCGCGGCAAGGGGGTCTCAGACATCATCGGTGATGCGATGCGTCGAGCCGGTGCCCGCGGAACTGCGCACAGCCTGCGGCATTGGTTGGGTACGACGGTTCTGGATGACGGTGCGGACTTGCGCACGGTGCAAGAGCTTCTGCGCCACCGATCGGTCGCTACCACGCAGATCTACACCAAGGTCCCCGACGTGCGTCGGCACGACGCCATCAATCGTCTTGATCCATTCCGTGGCCTTCCTCGCGACATCGAGGAATCGGTGGCATAGGTTCCGCATCGCGCTCCCCGCCGATGGCAATACGATCCCGCACATGACAACGCCTGCAGCCCGTCAACCGGAGACTGTTGAGGCCGAGCTGCGCGCCCTGGCGGCGTACCGAGCCGCCTGCGCTGGCAGTGGCGACCCGGTGCGCTCCACGTCAGTGGTTGACCGGCTACTCGATGAACGGTTACGCGCGGATGGCAGCGGGCCCAGCGAGAGGCCGACAGTCGGCTGATAGCGCCGGCCCGTACACAGGGGTGTCGCACTCGCAGCACCGCCACGAGGTGTGACCGCCTCGAATCCCGCATGAGCACGGCGCGTGTCCGACGAGCACCCGGCCGCCAGTGAGCGAATGCCCATTTGGGCAACGCTGGGGCGGCAGGGTCATCCAGCCGCCTTTGGTGGTGGGCACCAGGTCGCCGACGTGAGGCATGAGTCACAGCTTACGGTGGCGTTACTTTTGTGACATAAATCGCATCACGCCATTCGCAGGTGGCACTAAGCTTCAGCAAAGTCGGACTTGCCCTCACGCCTGTAGTCAGGCTGAGGGCAAGTCCCGTGCGGACACGGGGAAGTGAGTTGAGTATGGCGAACGGGCAGTGGCCAATCATCGACGTTCCGCTCAAGGACCTTGTGCTTGACACCAAGAACGTGCGAATCGCTGTCGAGAATCTCGATGAACAGGGAATCGCGACCTATTTGTGCGAGGCCGAGGACCTTCTCGGTCTCGCGCGCGACCTTCTCCGTGATGGCTACATCGATAACGAGATGCCGCTCGTTGTGTCTGAAGATGGCAAATACACTGTGTTGGAAGCTAATCGGCGCGTCGCCGCGTTGAAGGGTATGCGCGATCCGGAGCTTTTGGGCAGGTTTGGATCCGTGATGGACCGTTTGCTCAGTCGCTTTCCGGACGCTGACCGCCCATCCGAGATTCGCGTGATGGTGGCACCATCACGGGCTGCCGCTCAACCGGTACTTGCTCGCCTTCATACGGGAAAGCCGAAACGGTCTTGGCTCCGCGAACAGCAGGCAGTCTTTTTCCATGCTCAGCTCTCAGAGACGACTTCGGTAGACGACTTGCGTACGTCCTATCCGAGAGAGTCCGGCAAAATCGTTGGCTTCATCCGCATGGGCGAGATGCGGGATCTCATCCGGTCCGTGCGATACAACGACAAGGAACTGGAGGAGTTCGTCAAGTCGAGTCAGCTCAAGATGACTTCCTTCGAATACGCCTATGACCGACCCCGTATTCGTGAGTTACTCGGACTGGAGTTCGATGACGACGGAATCTTGCGAACGAAAAAGCTGAACGCTGGGCAACTTCGCGGACTGATGTACTTGCTCGGAAGATTCAAGGACGGAACGCTGAACACCCGCTCGAACGAACTTAAGGAGCGTCACCCCGACCACGTCTTGTTCGTAGACCGGCTGTCGCGGGTTATCTCGGGCGAGCAAGGGAACGCGACGTCGGCCGACGATACTGCGCAGGGGTCCGAGGATTCGAGCGAAGATGCACAGAGCGGCGGTGGCGGTGGCGGTGTCGGCAGCGGAGCTAGCCAGGGCTCCGGCGGTGCTTCTGATGCGGATGCATCGGGCTCGGGCAGCGGTCAGAGGAATGGCACTCAGGACTCGGGTGATGATGGGAGCGGATCGGGCGCCGGCTCGCGGGGGCCAAACCGTGGCGACACTCTCGCTCGGCTGGACTTCACAGGTTTCGAGTACAACGGAAATTCGGCTGGTCTGCGTCGGCGGTTGGAGGAGTTGAGACGGCTCGACCTTCGCGATTTCCCCAATGCCGCACATGATCTGGTTCGCACGGTTTTCGAGTGCGCGATCAAGGACTATTTTGCTCGACTTGGTAAGCCGTTGGGGGACAAGATGCTTAAGGGATGCGTCGAGGAGCTGAGCAAGGAGTTCCAAAGCGACCGACGCATGACGGGCCTTATCAATTCGATTAATCGCAAGGGCAAGATGACAGCCGATCAGTATGCCGGCACCGCGTATTCACTTAACGCGAGCAATCATGATCCCGACTCGTTCGTAAGAGCGGCGGACGTGCATGAAGCGTGGGAGCGCATCAAGCCGATCGTTGTGACGATTGTTGGCTGAAGGTCGGATCTAGCTGGTTGGCGAGTGTTATCGAGACCGGGTCCGACGCGATCATTAGCTCTTGAGCTTTGCCCGGCCTGTTGGCGCTGTAGGTCAGCTGGTAGTCATGGACGTCATGGTGGCGGTACAGGCGCCGAATGAAATCTGATGGGTCATAGGTGAGTACCCATTTGCCGTTGCGTTCTTCGGTGAGGAGCTGGGCGAGGTCGGCATGGTCACGGTGCGTAAATGCGTTGAGGTACAGGCTTCCTCCCATGTCGACGTAGGGAGGGTCAATGTAGATGAACGATGATTTCTTGCGTATGTAGCGGCGGATGACTGACATGCCGTCGACACTGAGAACAGTGATTCGATCTGCGAGCGCTCCGATTGCAAGTATGCGGTCTGCCAACTGTTTTCGGTTGTAGCGTGCATCGATTTTGTAGTTGCCGGTTTGTTTGACGCCGCCGATTGGGCCCGCGTTCAAGATCCCGGATCTGTTGGTGCGGTTGAGGTAGAAAAACGCGAATCCTAGTGCGAATGGGTCAGATTCATCAGCCTGGCGGTAGATCGCTTGCTGGGTTCGCCATTCGTCGACGTTCAGCGGGGCGTCCAGTACCGCGGAGGCAAATTCCTCAGGGTGCTCAGTGACCGACTTCCAGAAGGAGTACACAGCGGGGTCGATGTCGTTGATGACAAGCCTGCGCACCAGGCCCTTTTGGAGAAGCACGATGCCGGCGCCGACGCCGCCCGCGTAGGGCTCGATGTATGTGGTGGAGCGGATCCCAACGCGCTTGATGATGTCGGCAAAGAAGCCGGCGAGAGCGGCTTTGCCTCCGGGGTAGCGCAGCGGACTGGCGGCCGCACTGCGATTTTCGGCCCTGATGGTCAACGGCGCCGGCGTAGTTCTTGTCGCCACTGAAGCATTCCTATCTGGCCGGGCTATGTCCTTGTTTGCGCGTGAGCGGCAGGCCCGAACGCGGCATGAAGTTGAACAGTAGCGGGCGCCGCGGCGACCGGTGAAGGGGCGTGCGCAACTGAGACACTTCTGTGTCTTGCCGGCTCGGCGCATCCGCTCATGTCGTGGTTCATTGGATTCGCCGGTCTAGCTCTTCGTCTGACAGGTTGGCAAACCCTTCCATGTAACGATCGTATCCGTTACATAGTTATTGATCTGGCGATACGTGAATGCTGACCTCAGCACCCGTGCGGGCCAGGTCGCACGCCATTCCCCACCTTTCACTGGCAGCGCCGCTTGTCGCCCTCGATGCGCTCTTGCCGTTCTGTGCGGATCTCTTCGCGGATACCGCCGATGTCGCGCCGCACATCGTTTCTCATCGCTCGCAGGTCACGGGCCTGCTCGGTGAACTTCTCTTCGACCTTCCGATGAATCGCGGCGAACTGCCTGTCAAGGTCATCGCGCAGCTGATCGGAGTGGCCGTTCTGCACGTTGTTGCGGACGACGTCGACCTTCCGCTGTACATCGGGCAGAACGTTGACTTTCTCGCTGACGTCGTTGAGGACCGCCCGATCTTCCTCGCGGCGGTCCTTGCCCCTGCGTTGCCCGCGGACACTGACAACGATGGCGGCGACGCTGGCCACTGCCGCGAGGATGCTGGGCAAGCCGATGATGAACAGGCCGGCGAGCCCGATGGCATCGTTCGGCTCGTAGTACTCGGCGGCCGCTCGGATGACTTCGGGCAGGGTCACGCGGCAGCCTGCACGGTCTTGGCTGCGGCTGTGGTGATGCCGAGCACCTGGGCGACGGCGGCGGTCACCAGGGGCCAGTTGATACCGGTGGCGATGCCGTACCAGGTGAGCAGGCCCGCCAGCGGCACGATCAGCCCGTAGAGGGCCAGCCGCCAGCTTGAGGTGGCGTATAGGGCGGCGAACAGCAGTGTCACGGTAGCGATCCCGAACTGTGTCCACTTCGCGGCCTCGTCCTGAGTGAGCACACCTATAGCCCACAGCATCAGGAACAGCCCGGAGATCGCCCGGTACCAACCTTCCCGTTGGGCCGGATTGATCTTGGCCGCGAGAGTGCCCAACCAGCTAGGCAGCTGCAGGACGGGGGTTGCAGGTTGATCGACCATTGCGTTGTTGCGCCTTTCAGTTGCGGACCGGCGTGCGGCCGGCCCAGTCGCGGACGTGCTGGATCGCCAAGCCGAGGTAGGTCTGGCCGGGCCAGACCTCCCAGGCGTGGTAGTTGATGTGCGCTGCGGTGCCCGACGCGGCGAACTTGAGCGCGATGATCGCGGCTTGGACCGCGGCGGCCGGCCCGGTCAGCTGGCCCCCGGTCGCCCCGCCAACGAGGCCGGCGAGCGTCGACACGAGTACCGGCAGCAGCACGCCGGCCAGCGCCATCGGATTCCCAGACAGCGCACCGACGCCGAGCTGCGCGAGCAGCGGGATCGAAACGCCCGCCTCGGCCAGGACTTTCGGGATCGCCGCGATAATCGCCTGCAGTGTGCCGATCGGGTCCGACAGCTGCGTGTCGGTGACAGCCTGGTAGATCGCGGTCATGATGTCCCCGGCATCGCCGAGCGGGACGTTGGCATACATATCGTCGGGATGCACGAGATCGCACCAATCCCAGCCCAGCGTGCCGGCGGGCATGATGAAGTCGGAGATCCCGCGACCGCCGGGGATGGCACCGAGGTAGTAGGTGTGCCCGAACGCCCGCGATGGGTTCCCGAACGCGAATCCGCACACGTAGTTTCGGCGGTACTCGGCCAGCGGTTGTCCGGGTTCGAGCATGGCCCGCAGCTTCGCGGCCACGTGCGCGCCGGCCGAGTAGCCGCCGAGGATGAACGTGCGGCCGGATTGGATCTCACGAGCGCCGGCCGCGACGGCGATCTGAACCGCCTTGTTCATCGACGGTGTGACGGCCGCGCCGGGTGGCAGCCCGCCCATGCTGGCCGGCCATTCCGGGTTGCGTTCCTCCACGAGGTCGGTGGCGCCTTGGCAGACGCGGCTGACGAGGTCCAGGCCGATGACGCCGCCGGTTCCGCGGAACATGACGCCGAGGTGCCGGGGCTTCGGTGGTGCCGGCGCGGTCTTGACCAACGCGCCGTACTCCTCGTGGGTCACCACGATGCCCGGCGGCGGTGCCGGCAGAGTGCGCCGGTGCCGGTATTCGGCGGCGACCTTGGCATCGTCGTCGCCGATCCACCCGTCGACCTTGAGCGGGCCGCCGTCTGCGGCGAGCGCGTAGGACTTGGCGAAGTCTCGGATGGCGCGCTGCCAGGCCATCGCCTCGGCGGCCTGGGCGCCGCCGTACCGCAGCTCCGTCATCAGAGGCCGGCGTCCGCGTGCAGGTCGGCGACGGCCTCGACGGTGAACTTGCCGCGGCTGCCGTCAGCGAGCTTGCCGAACAGGTCGGGCCAGCCTTTGGCTTCCGGGCCAAAGAACTGTTCCCACATCTGCTTCACCATCTCGTCGTGCGACGGGTAGGCGAACCCGGCGGGAGCTGGCGGCGGCGCCGAGATCGTCCCCAGCGGGACGTAGCCGTGATCGACTAGCTTGGCCAGGGTGACCGGCCCAACGATGCCGTCAGCAGCGACACTCACCCGGGCCTGGAACGTCTTGACGACCTGTTCGGTGGCCGGCCCGAAGTCGCCGTCGACCGCGAGATCCGAGTAGCCGCTGAAGTTGTCGTTCATGAACTGTTGCAGGCTGCGCACGCGATCGTTGTTGTCGCCCAGCTGGGCATAGATGTTCTCGGCCGGTGTCGGCGCCGGGGTGGTGCCGCCACCGGTGCCGCCGCGGCGGAACGTGCTGAACCCGTCGGCGCGGATCTTGCGCTTGATGAAGTCGTTGCACTTGGCCTGGTTGTTGTAGGTGTTGTAGCCCATCTGGAAGTGCATCGAATCCTTGGGGCTATTCCAGTCGTTGCCCCAAAAGATCATGCCTTCGTAGAACGCGAGAAGCTCACGCACGACCGCGGTTTCGGCGGCGGTGTATCCAGCGAGCGCGTTGCCCATGGGGTGGTCGGACCAGTTGAGGTCCATCGCGGTGCCGCCGAGGTGATTCGACGTCGCGACGGAATTGGTTGGGGTCCAGCCGCCTTCATCTGTCCCGCCGCGGGCGTTGTAGAGCGACTCGGCGTAGGCGTGGAAGTCGGCGGCGAAGGCCTTCATTATTCTGCTCGGGATGCCGCGCTGCAGCGGGATCACGATGCTGGTGCCGGGCACTGCGCTTCGGTCGAGCAGCTCGGGGCCGCACGCGGGCCAGCCGTTCTCGGTCATGATGTCAGTTCCTTTCGAGCACAACAGAAACCCCGGTCACCAAGTGGCGCCGGGGCGAACGATGAAGCGAGAGTTGAGAGTTAGAAGGGGGCGATGGTGTCGCGGTCGAGCAGAACGCTGATCGGCCAGACCCCGTAGCAGAACGCGGCGGCGGCTACACCGAACACCGCAGCGCCGATGGACACACCGAGCGCGAGTGCTCGGGTCATGGCCACGTGCCGGCGGGCCAGTCCTTGACCTCGGCGGTGGTAGCCCAGTGGCCGCCGTTGACGGGGTGCATGACTCCCCAACGGTCTTCACCGGCCTGGACGGCGACGGCGCCGAACAGGTGTGACTCGGGGTCGGTGCACTGCTTGACTTCTGGACGTTCCATACCAGTTTTTCCTTTCGGATTGCTCTAGGCGGCGCGGGGGGTGTAGCGGGCCAGGAAATCGGAGGTACTGAGCACAGACAGCCGGTTGTTGTCCCACACGAGAACCCGGTCCAGCACGAGCGTCACGGGGTTCACGCCGTTCTTGCTGATCTGTAGCGTCACAGTGTCGATGACCTGCTCCGGGGTACCGGGGTTCTCACCTTCGGCCGGCACGGCGGGAATGATGACGCGATTAGCGTTCAGATCGACGTTGTAATTGATCCCAAGCATGAGCGTGAGAATCCGGGGCAATTTGTCGATCGTATCGAAATGCTCGTAGGTCACTTCGTAGGAGTTTGTGTCTGCCTGCGGCATTGTTATTCCCTTCATCCACTTATGCGAGTTATCTCAAAATAGGTTTCGGTGCCGGATGCCTCACCGCGGCAATTGCTCTGCGCGGCGTCGTGGACATAGGCCAGATCGACGTAGTCGCCCGGCACCAGGTAGATGGTCCAGGTGGCCATCTCCCAATACGCCGTGTTGTTGCCGATGTTTGAGGCGCCGAAGCCGTCGCCCCTTCGGGCCATTACCCCGTTCTTGTACAGGCCCAGGTAACCCTCGTTATTCGCGCCCCAGTTGCCCATGAGAATGCGGCCCACGACGATGTAGCTGCCCTCTTTGGTGACCGTCATTCTGCGGCCGAAGGTGATGGCTATATCGGACGTGCAGTAGTCCACGGTGTCGAAGAAGTTGGCCGGGACGAACTGGCCGGCCGTCGCCGCCGGGAATGACACCCCGGTGCCCGACGCCCGGTAGATGCGCGCGGTGGTGCCCTTGTACGTGGGCGGCACGTTGTCGGAGATCGACATCGACCCGATCGACGGCGGGCTGTGCTGAGTGTTGGTGGTGGCGAACAGCCATGTGCCCCAGAACAGTTGCGCGCCCCATCCAAGGTTATTGGTGCCCTCCGCAACCAAAGTACTGCTGGAGTCGTCCCACTCGCTGATGAACACGTTGTTGCGAAACACCTGGTACTTGCGCAGTCCAGTGACGTTGTTGGTGCCGATGATGAGCACGATTTTCACGCCCGCTGTGGGCTCGGCCAGCGTGAACGGCGAGCCAACCAGGGTGTCCGAGCCGCCGTTTTTGTAGCCCCACTGAGCCTGGCTATTGCCGCCGAACTCGAGGAATCCGTACTGTGTCTCAGCGTCGTTCTCGCGGAACTTCAAGCGGGTGTGCTGCATGATGCTGGACGCGCCGGCAGGGTTGTCACCCGAGATCGCCCCGCAGGTCCACGTGATCTTCTGGTAGCTGGTGAGGGTGTGCCCGAAAACGGGACTCAGGCAACGCATTTCCACCGACGCGCCGCCCACGCCGCTGGTCGAGTCCTTCATGCGCAGATCGGCGCCGTCACAGTAGATGCCGGTGGTCGGGTTGCCGGCCCAGGACTCCGACCAGAAGCCCGGGCCACCCGCCCCGCTGGCGGTCACGCGGTCGAACGTGTCGGTGCCGGATACCCCGTTGAATGTGGAGCCGTCCTGGTCGGACTGCAGCGCGGCGAGGGCAGACGCGAGCGCCGCCTGCGTCTCGGCGATTGCTGCGGCCTGATCCTGCGCGTCAGCCACGTCGACACCAGAGGCGGTATCGCCCCGGTAGCCATTCCAGAAGCCGTCAATCCAGTTCTGCGCTTTGGTATTCGCGTTGTTGGCGTTCGTGTTCGCGGCGCCAAGATCTGCCACGAGACCAAGAATTCTCGACTGTGCGAAGCTGCCGGTGCCGATCTTGCTGGCGTCCAGTACTGGGATGTTCGCGCCCGACAACAGCCCCGCCACGATCGAACCCGGAATGCTCAAGATATTCAGGAACGTCTGCGCGATCGTGCCCGAAGTGATTTTCGACCCGTCCAAACCAGGAACGTTGATCGCACCGATAGGCGATCCGATGTTCGGGCCGGGAATGTTCATCAGTGCGTTGTAAGCATCGGTAACCGTGTGGCCAGTTCCCGTTACGCCCAACGCATTACAGATCGTGTCGATCAGTGCCTGTCCACCGGGGATGGAGCCGATCGCGTTGTCGAGCGCGTCCAGTGTGTCCTGCAGATTCCCGATACGACTGATCGGGAATAGCCCGGACACGATCTTGCTGGCATCCAGGCCAGGGATCAGGCCACCCGGGATCAGACCGCCGATGAGTCCCGCGAACAGGTTCAGCGGCACCACGAACGCCGACATGACGGCCGCCCAAATCTCTTCAGGCGTAGGCGGATTGGTCAGGTCAATGTTGCCGAATACCGAACGTACCCAGTTGAGGAAGGCTTGCACGCCGCCAGTGGCGCCGAGCCCCAGCGCTGCCCCGACCTGGTCGAGGAATTGCACGATGCCCGACAGGTCGATGCCGGTGGCCTCTTTGATGATCTTCAGCCAGCCCTCGATGAGGTCGGCCGGGTCGAAATCTGGCAGCTTGGGCAGGGTTTGGTCCAGGCGCAGGTTGGGGTTGTGGGTGATCGCCGCGGAGCGGCCGAGATCAATTGAGGCTGGCACCGGCAACCTCTCTCGTCGCGACACCTTCGAACATGCGCCAGCGGTAGTCGGTGGCCGGCCGTTTGAGTACTTCCCGCTCGGTCTGCGGCGATACGTCGGCGGGGTCCATGTCGCCGCCGTCGCGCCACTCGGTGATCACCAGGCCCTGGCCGGCCGCCTCACGTTCGAAGCTTTCGCGGACCAGCCACACCAGGACCTCGTCATCCGCTTCGGTGTGCTCGGCGGCCAGCACGGGGACAACTGTCCTCAGTTCGCGTGTGTAGGCCATCAGAGCCCCTGTGGCACGACGAGGAAACCGAGCTGGGCATCGGTCCTGTTGAAGGCGTACATGCCGAGCAGGCCGTCGTTGACGAGGTTGACGGTGAGGTTGGCCTGTTGCCCGGCGTTGATCTGGCCGATGCCGTTGTCCGGCATGGCGGCGGTGTCTGGATCACCCGGGGTGGAGAAGTGGGGGACCACCGTGGTTTCCTGCGCCACAGTGCCCTTGCCGCGGCCGATGATCTGCCCGGTATTGGGATCACCCAGGCGGACCTCGGCGCCGATCTTGAAGGGGTCCAATATATTCAGGTCGATCCCGAATGCCTTGAAGTGACCGGTAACCCACGGGACCCAGGCGAAATCGAACACCGGTAGCGGGTAGGTCAGGATCGGCACGCGGCCGTTGACGACCTGCGAGATGTTGGTGAATGCCGACTCCGGGATCGAGTACGCCTGAACGCCTTTCGTTGCGAAGTCGCTGGGGACCCATTTCTGCTTGGTCTCGTTCCACGTCGGGATCTGACCGTTGTTCGGAGGCGCCGTGTTGTCGTAGTCGGTGGCAGCCCTGATCGCCGCGGCTGGCCCAGTGAAACCTCGGGGGGCAGCGATCTTGAAATGCAGCTGCGGATTGAGCGCGTTTCCGCCCTGTATGACGTCGCTGGTTTGGTCCGGCGGGATGACCTCGGTGGTCACCGTGAATTGGGGGACGGGCCCGGGCCGGCCCGGGTAGCCGGCCGGCCGCGTGATGTAGGTGGTGCCGGTCCAGTAGTACAGCAGGTCACCGAGCCACCACGTCTTGCCTTTGTCGCCCGGGCCGAGGTTGCTCGGCAGATCGGACGGTTGGGTGACCTCGGTGTCTATCTGCATGTCGACGGCCGGCGCGGGCAGGCCATCATCGCCCTTTTCGCCCTTGGCGATCGGGACGGTGATCACCAGGTCGTCACCGATGCCTTCCATGGTGACCGTGTTCAGCCCGGGCACATCTCCGTCGGACAGGTAGCCGAAGAAGTGAAGCATGGCCATCACGTCCATGATGTGGAACGGCTGGCCGGCGGGCGTCATCGCGGAAGTCACGTGAAGTCTCCTTCGATTCGGGGGGTGGTGTGCCAGGGCGCCAGGGCGTCGAGGTCGGGCAGCTCGGGCGGTTCGGGCACCGGGCCGACAGCTGAGATCGGTTCGGGGGCATTGCGATCGTCGGGCGTGTCGACGGGTACCCAGTCGATGACGCCGGGGAGCTGGCCGGGCCGATCAGGGATTGCGCGGCGCTTGATGATGGCTTTGTCGGCGTGCACGTCGCAGCCGGCGCGGGCGAGGTGGAATGCGAAGCAGACACGTTGGTCGTCGGTGAGGTACAGCACTTCACCGCGTGGGCCGCGAGCGAACGCCAGCGCGTCGGTGATGCGTGCCGCCGCTTCGATCAGCTCTCGCGCCTTGGGATCTCGGGCTTTCGTGTCGCCGGTCATTCTGTCCTTTCGGGTATGACGAATCACCCCGGACCGCCGAAGGGTGCAGGGGTAAAGGGAGAGGTTGGTTCAGGCCGCGATTGCGGCGCCGCCGATGAGCGAGCCGATCGCGTTCCATCCATCAGCGAGTGCTTTCATGCCGGCCTCGAATGCGTCGTGCTTTCTGGCCTTGCCGATGACCAGGTCCTGTGTCATGGCGGTTGATTCGGTTACCGCCCATTTGATTCCGCGGATCTGGTTGACGTAGTAGATCTGGTCGATCTCCCACATTCCGCGGTCGCCCGCGAGGTAGTCGAATCCGTACACCCAGGGGTGACCGTCGCGGGTGGTCATGGTGAAACTCACCTCGGGCCCGGTCTTGCCGATGCCCTGGCGGATGGTCAGCGCCGAGGAAACCACCCAGGCGAAACCGTTCCCTGGCTCGACGTGGTCGATCAGGGCGTAGTCGTTAAGCCAAAGCGCCACTTTAGGATTCGTGAATTTCTGCCAACTGAAGAACAGATCGTCGGCCTGGCCCTGGTAGACGTTGTCGAGCCCGCTGGAGCCGAGTTGCTGGTATGCGCTACCTGGATACGGGATCACCTGTTCCAATTGCGCCAACCCATAGCGGACACCAAATGTGATGGCCTGGTTAAGGATCGTCGGTGAGTGGCCACCGGTCCAGATGGTGCGGGCAGTGGCGCGTTGCATTCGGTGAGCGCTGGTGATGATGCCTGAGTGTTTGCACTCCCGCCATACCAGCGAGGGTTTCTCCGGAGCAACGCCGAGCAGCCGGCGGAACAGTGGATCGGTGAGCCCGTCGCCGTCTTGGTCGAGCGGCAGGATCACCTCGGTGATCGTGTCGTCGAGGATCGCCCCGATCGCCGAGATCGCACCGTCAGCGGCGGTGCCTGTCGGCCCGATGACACCGTCCTTTTGCTCGAACGCTAGAACAACACAGTTGCGGGTGGGCCGTGCGAGCTGCTCGCCCACGATCGCCGCCAGCTCGGGGTGCGGGCTGGTTTCGTCCTCTTCGAGCCAGAGATAGTCGATCAGGGTTACGCCGGTGTCTTCACCGATGGGCTCGTGAATGTCGTGCACCATTTGAGCTTTCGCCGCGATCGGCACGATTCGGGACGTATCGAGGATCGGGTTGACGAACTGGACTTGGATCGGCCAGTGCAGCGGAGAGAGGTTGCCGGCGCGGGTGGTCAGCCAGTGCACGGGGTCGGCCCAGGAGGTGATCAGCGATAGGACCGGCCAGAACGTCCGAAGCAGGTTCAGGAATGTCGAGAACGCCAGGCCCGATCGCGCGTTTTGCACCCATAGCCAGGCTTTCATCGGCTGGAATTCCGGTGCGCTCACTGGCGTGGGGATCATCGCGATGTGCTTGGCGTGCTCGCGCAGCGACATCAGTTCCAATTCGACCCAGTGGGTGCCGTCCTCGTCCTTGACTGCCACCACGGACTGGATGCGGTAGCCGAGACGGGTTTTCCACGATCGGATGTTGGGGTTGGGGTCGATGGCCAGGTGCAGATCTTCGAGGTAGCGAGTGCCGCGGGCCATCAGATCAGCGAGCCAATCCTGGCGTCGTACACGGATTTTCCCGACGCCGGTGTCATCGCAGAGCCGTTCCCAGTCCCCGGATCGGACCTGACCGCGCAGCGTCCCCATGTAGTTCAGCTGTTTGTCGAGCACTCGCATCAGCGGCGGCTGCTTGCTGGCGCGGCGCCACACTTCGCGCCGGCCGTCGAGCAGCCGGTACTTGGCTAACGGATCAGTCGGGGCGGTGTAGACCTTGCGGGCCATCACGCCACCCCGCGCCGGTACCACTGGGGCATGATCATGCTGATCTTGCCGGCCTTGTTGGTGTGGGTGACCTTGATGACCGCCATGGTCTGCGCCGGGATTGGTGACATGAATCCGATGCCGCCGGGCACCCGCCGGCCGATCGGCAATCCAGCCTTGGCGTTGGTGAGATCGCCGAGTAGGAAGTCCAGGATCTCGCTGTTGCGGATCAGCTTGTAGAACGCGGTGTCGATCGGGTCATGCTCGCTGGTCAGCGTCCGCTTGGACGGGTCGGTGTCGACCAGGACCATGCCGTCCGATGGCAGGATCTCCAGCTCCACCATGCGCTCGGTCATGCCGTCCTGAATGGACACCTCGCCGGCGCCTTCGACAATGAACTTGGGGTGCTGTTCGTAGTCGCCGCGGTTGGGCAGTCGCAGCACACCATGGTTGCGGCCGTTGATAGCTTCGTTGGCCTCGTCGTTGCGCCACTCGCGGGTCAGTGCGCGTTTGGCGTAGAACGGGAACGGCGCGTGGATGGTCATCGCGGCGGTGGCGTAGTTGTTGCCGTATGCCTTCGGGTCGATCTCCACTTCGTCGAAGTTGGGTTCCCCGTTGCGGACCCGGGTCCAGCGCCAGCCGGTGAAGCGGCTGAATTCACCCCAGAACCCCATGGGTAGCTCGGAGTCCTCGGGCCAGTCGTCCCACCACTGCTCGCGGATCTCATCGAGGGCAAGGCCGGTGTCGGCGTATTTCAGCCGCGTTACGGCGTTGAGGTGTGGGCCGAAGTGCACGCCGAAGTGGATGACCCGTTTGCGGTAGTCGGTGCGCTCGGGCTCTTCGCCGAGCATCCACGGCCCCGACGAGTACAGCTGACTAAACGCGGCGCCGGTGTGCCCCTTGAGACCTGGCGCCAGGATGACCCCGTAGTTGCCCTTGAATCCGCCGGCCAACGTGTACACCCGCTCACCATCGGGCGAGACGTAGACGATCTTCGTCTGTTCGGATTGCAGCTGTTTGGTGAACGGCCCCATGTCATCCCAGGCTTGGAACGTCGGCGCCGACACCCGGTTGAGAACCGGATCATAGGGCAGCCAGCTGCTCTGACTCTTGCTCATTTCAACGCTCCCGACTGGCGACGTTGCGCCGAGTTCTGGCGGGCCTCGATCTTCGGCAGGATCTCGTTGGGTGCGACACCGGAGATATTCCAGGTGTCCCCACCGCGCGCCGGCCCGGGCGCTGCGCCGCTGCCGGCGTGCTGTCCGTCAGGCCCGCGTAGAGGCATGGTGGAACCCGGGGGCGGTATGGGCTTGAGGAAGTCCGCGGCGTTGGGGATGCCGAGGCCCCCCGCAAGCCCGCTGCCGATTCCGCCGCCGAGGCCGCCGCCGGCCTGGTCCTCGTTGCCTGCGCCGGCCCATGCCTTGGCCAGCCCTCCACCCCAGTTGGCCAGAGCCATCGCCGATTTCACGTTGGGCCATTCCAGCGGGTTGGAGAAGACCGAGCCGTCCAGGCCGATGCCTTGCAGTAGACCGGAGAGGATGCCCTGCCCCAGCGACTGCCCGTCACCACCGCCCGATGCCGCCTTGTCGGCCTTCTGCGCTTCTTTGTCCTTGACCTCAGAGAGTCGGGTTTCAGCTGCGCTCTGCCGTTCCTGCGCAGCGGTCAGCTTCTCCTGTGCCACATCACGTTTCTTCTCCGCAGCTGTGACCTTGTCGGCACCCGCGCCCTCAGCCTTGAGCTTGTTCACCTCGGCATCGGCCTTGTCGTAGGCGTTCTGGGCGGATTGCGTCGAGGCTTTCGCGCCGGTCACGCGAGCCTGCGCGGTCTGCACCGCCGCGGACGATCCACCGCCGCCGGATTTGGTCGGGTCGTCGCCGTAGCCGGCCAGCGCGATCCACGCCCGGTTGGGGAATTCCGATGCCCCCGAGGCGCTGCCGCCGTACTGGCCATTGCCGGCCTTGCCGCCCATCTCGACGTTGACGTTGCCGCCTTCGGGGTCAACGATCGTGCCGGCGGTGTGACCGCCGCCCGGGCCGCCGTTCTTCCACCCCACCCAGTAGGCGGCGATGCCGGCAGGCGGATCGCCCTGCTGGAAGCCGCGGGCCAGAAGTGCCTGGGACTGGTCGGCGGTAGAGAATCGGCCACCCGCGCCGGTGATGAAGTTCGCGATGGTGGATTGCGCGCCCGAGCAGTCGGTATCGAATGTGTCGCCGTTGCCGGCACCCCAGGCGTACTTGTGCCCACCGACCCCAGAGGCGAACGATTTCAGGTCATCGACGGTGATGGAGCCCTCAGCGTTGGAGTTGACCCCAAACAGCCGGCCAACCTCTTTGAGGATGGCCATCGACCGGCCACGCTTGGACCGTGCCAGCGGAATGTACGCCTCGCCGCCGGTTTCTTTCTCGGCGAAGATCGTTCCCGCGCCGCGGCCCTGATAGATGCCGGCCGATTGCGGCTTGTCGATCCAGCGCAGCCCGCCGTTGGCCATCGGGACGATGGCGCCGAAGGGAACGATGGCGCCATTGGCTCGGCGCGCCGGCCGATCGAGTTCGACGGTGCCCGAGGCGGTGATGCCGGCGAAGGCCGCTTCGATCGTGACTTTGCGATCCTTGGCGGCCTTGTCGATCTGATCGGAGGCCTCTTCGGCGCCGGTCTGCTTGACGACGATCAGCTTGCCGTTGTTGTTCTTGACCTCGTAGCCCAGCGATTTGAGAGTGGCCAGCACGTCCGGGGCCAGGGGTGCATCGACGTTGATGGTCTTGTCGTTGTCCTGGGAAACCCTCTGCCCCAACTGAACCAACAGGTCAAACACGGCCTGGCCGCCCGGTGCGGACACATTGATCGGCACATCTTTCGGCACGGCGTCGAACGCGGTCTTTATCCTCGAGGCTGACCCCACGACGTCGTCGCCGAGCTGCTTGAGCACAGGGTTGACGGTGGCGCCAGCCTGCTGCGCCCCCAGTAGGTCAATGCGCAGCTGCTTGAGCTTCTCGGACGCGACAACCCCACCGGCGCCCTGCTTTTCGAGGTTGGCCACCAGGGCGTCGAACACCGGCTGGCCGCCGCCGACCTGCTTGGCCAGTTCCTCCTGCGACAGGCTGAGGTTGTCGATCGCGGCGCTGGCCGACTTCGCGGTGTCGGCCTGCATACGGATCTTCGTGTCCAGGTTGCCCTCGGGGTTGTCTCCGAGCGAGAAGATCTGTTTCTTGAAACCGCCCCACAGGCTGCCGGATTCGTCGCGGAATTGGTCGGCGAACGAACCCGTGCGGTTGCCCTCAGTGTCCAGCTCGCCCTTGAGCGTGCCGAGACGGTTTTGGAGGTCCCCCAGGGCCTTCTCATCGAGCACGCCGCCCGAGGCGATCAGCGCATCGTTGAGGGTGGTTTGCGCGTCCTTCGACCGCTTGAGCGCCTCGTTGTAGTTGTCCAGCGAGGTGGTCGCAGCGTCGTTCTTTGATGCGATCGCGGTAAACGCGGCGCCGGCCACTAAGAGCGCCGCTGAGAACGGCCCGCCGAGCGCCCCCACGACACCGCCGGCCGCGCCCTTGAGCGCGTTGAATCCACCGGTGACCGCGCCGCCAACATTCGACCCGAGCACCCGCAAGTGAGCACTGGCGGTCTGCGCCTGCGACCCCATGCCGAACAGCACACGGCCGGCAGTCGAGACGGTCGGGTTGGACTGGCGCATCCACTGCACCGAGGTCCGGTACGAGTCGACGAGGTTCTTGACCCCGCCACCAGCTGCGCCGACCGTCTTTCCCATCGAGGACACCGCCGTGTTGACCGTCCTCAGCGCCGGGGTGACCCGGCCCATGATTCCGGGCACCAGCTTGAACGCGAGCCAGGCCGCCGCGGCGGTGGTGACCAACCCCTGGTGTTCGGACATCAGGTCGCCGATCACCTTGAGCGGGGGAGTGATGACGCGCACCACGGCCGCCGCGCTTTCCAGCGTGACGACGAACGCTTTCCAGGCAGCTCCACCGATGGTGACCGCGGCCGACCCCAGCGACTTGCTGATGTTGAGCAGGGCCGGCGCTGCGCCCTTCGCGCTCTCACTCAGCGATGCCAGAGCCGCCTTGGATTCGGTCAGTAGCGACTGCGCCTGGGGGTTTCCGGCCAGACGGTCCCACGAGTCGCCGAGCTTGTCGAGTCCACCCGAAAGCCCGTCCAGCACATTGGAAACCGGGCCCTCAGCCGCGTCATACGCTTTCAGCTGCAGCGCCTCGATGCCGTTCTTGACGCGCTCCCACGCGCCCGGCAGGCCCTTGGTCTTGGCCGCTGCGACGTCGGCCGCGGCGCCCTGGCGGTCGATCGCGGTGCGCATCGCGTCATAGGAGGCCGAACCGTCCTTGGCCGCCACGCCTGCGATACGCATGGCATCCGAGCCGAACAGCACCGCGGTAGCGGCCTGGTACTGCTCGGGGGTCATCCGCTTGGCGGCCTCGCCGAGCTGCCCGTAGAGCGAGTGCAGGCCGACGAACTTGCCGCTGGTGTCGTAGACGGTCAGGCCGAGCTGCTCGATCGCGCCCTGGGCTGGGTTGCCCTGATCGGTCAACGCCAACAGTGACGTCTTGAGCAAGGTGCCGGCGTCAGAACCCTTGATGCCGTTGTTGGCCAGCAGGCCGATCGCCGCGGCGGTGTCCTCAGCCGAGAGCCCAAACTGATTGGCCACGGTGCCGGCGGCCTGCAAAGCGTAGGCAACGTCGGTGATCTCGGCCGAGGATGCGTTGGCAGCGTTGGCCAGGGTGTCCGACATCTTGCCCGCGCCGGCTGCCTGCAATCCGAAAGCCTGCAATGCCTGAGACTGGATCGTGGCCGCGTCAGTGGCCGAGATGCCGGCAGCCGCGGCCAGCTGCAGCGACCCCTTGGCCGCGTCCATCGCCTGCTGAACAGTGAACCCGCCCTTGGCGAGTTCGGTCATGGCCGCGGCGGCGTCGTTGGCCGAGGTGGCCGGCAACGAGACGTCGTTGCCAAGGGCCCGGGCAGCGTCCCCCGCCTGCTTGAGCTGGTCAGCCGTGGCACCCGTGACCGCGGTCAGGGTGTTCATGTTGTTGGTCCAGTCCATGCCGACCGACATGACCGCTTTGAACTGTGACGCCAGGGCGGCAACCCCGACCCCGACACCGATGGTCGCCATCGCAGTCTTGGCCGAAGCGGAGAACCGTTCGCCGAAGCTGCGGCCGGCTGCGGTGCCCTGGCCGGCGATCCCGGCGGTGTCCACCTTGGGGTCCAGCTTCGCCGCGGCCGAGAACCGGGACCCGAACCGCCGGCCGCTGGCGGTGCCCTCGTTAGACAGCTTCGCACTGTCCACCGTGGGGGTGACCTTCGCGTTGCGACCCGCCTGGTGCAGGACGCGCGTGATGTCCCGCTGCATGTCTTGCGCGGAGACCGCCAAGGTCACCCACGCAGTCATCAACTCCGGGATGATGCACCCCCCAACATTGTTACGCCAGAACGCATGTCAAATTCCTTTCATGAGTTCGAGCACCTGTGGGCTCATGAGGTCGGTGACGTCCTCGACGGTGTCCCATGTCGGACCGGTATCCGCTGGCTCGTCGCCGCCTGGTCGCGGAACCCGTTCCGGGAAGGGCTGTTCCGCGCACCCCTCGAAATGGAGCGCGGCATAGCGCCAACGGATTTCGCTGAGTTCATCGAGCAGGGCAGCGGCCAGGTAGTCGCTGAGCGTCCACCCGCCGTTTCGGACGTGGTAGATCGCAGTACCGGGTTGCGCCGACTCGATGTAGGACCGCATGTCGCGGGGGTGAATCGTGTTGAAGTCGAGCCGATCTGAGAGCAGGTCACGGGTGATCGCGTCGGCCAGATCGCCCGTGACCTGATCGACCAGCCACGCTATTCCCCCGCGGTGGTGCCTTCCCCGTCACTCGCCTTATCTGCCGCCGTCCAAGCGTTCCACAGCGCCTGAAAGTCGTCAGGGCCATCAACCGGGCACGGTCGGTTGTCGATCAATTCCTTGGCGGTTTCGCACGCGGCCCGGTCGATCGCCGCGGACTCGATGTCGAATTCGGTTGGCAGGTTCTTGATGCTGCGCAGCCATTGCTTGGAGTAGATGTGCTTGAACCGGCGCAACGCGACCACCTGGCCATCGGGGTAGGTGTGGACGTACAGCTCGGCGGCGCCGTAGTGGCCAGACCAGTCATAGTCGGGATCGCCCGGCACCGGCTCGGGCAGCATGTCGCGTACGTCGTCGGATGCCTGGGCGCGGGCGTCGGCCAGCGCTTCGTGGGTGGACAGCGGCTCTCGATCGAGCGCCGCATTGTCCTGGGCCAGTTCGTCGGCCAGATCCGGCGCTTCGTCGTCTCTTCTCTTTGCCATTCTTCGGTTTCACCTTGGCTCACCTTGGCTGTGGCGTTTGGAGCCTCCCCGCGCCGCGCCAAGGTGTGTTTACGGCGCGGGGAGACGGTTCTGGAATGCAGCTTGTGACTCGGCTGTACATTCGCGGGATGGCAGGTAAGTCGGGCGCCAAAGGCGGCGTCGCGTTGGCGTTGGCCGCTGTGGCTTTTGTGTTCACGATCTGGATCGGGGTGTGGAACAACGACCATCACCCGAGCAACAGCTGCGATACCTACTCGCGGGCGTACCACGAGGACGGGTGCCGAGCGCAGAAGGAAGACAAGAATCTGTTGCTGATCAGCGGGGCAGTGACGGTAGGGCTTCTGGGGATCGGGCTGGTTCGCCGGTACCAGCCCGGTGGCCGCGCCCAGGAGGACGCGGCCACCAAGGACTGATTAGGCCGGCGCGATGGTCACGCCGCCGGCCGGGGTGAGACCCGATGCGTCGACGGTGACCGGAGCCGCCCCGGCGGTGACGAGGCTGATGCTGTAGGGGCCGCCGGCCGCGCCGGTGACGGTCGCCGAGCGGACATTGACCAGCGCTTCCAGCTTCGCCTGGAATTCCGTGCCGTCATCGTCGAAGACGATCGTGGCGGGCTCGCCGGCCACCTTGAACAGCCAGCTACCGCCGGTCGGCCCGCCAGTCAGCGTGGCAGTCAGCGCCGTGGTCACCAGCTTGTCGTCCAGCTCGGTGTAGTCGTAGAACGTGTTGCCGGCCAGGTCCGGGAACAGGTCATAGGTCAGCGGGTACACCGACCAATCCTCGGATTTCCATACCTCGTCTCCGATCTCGGCAACCTGAGCGTCGGGCAGGCACCGGCGCTTGCGCACGTTGCCGTCGAAGACGTCGATGATGTAGGCGTAGTGCGGCAGCACGTCGGAGTTGCTCTTCGCGGCAATCAGGGTGCCGTGCTCGGCCGTGGCCTCCGTGACCGTCACGTTGGCCTTCCCGAAGTACTCCTCCATCGTCCGCGGGTTCAGCGGCTCGATGTAGGTCACCTTGAGGGTGTCATCCTTGCCCGTCTGCACAGAACGGACCTTGTCGCCGTTCCAGTCCTTTTTCTTGTCTGTGTCACGCTTGGTGTTGCTGGTGGCGCCTTCGTTGGAGACGCCGCCCAGGCGGGAGTCCCAGTTGGGGACGACGGGCCGGGGAGTCCACGGGTCGGTGGGCAACGGGGTGCCCAGCGGGTAGCGGAAGATGCCGCCGGTGGCCTTCGGAACGAGCACGCCGGTGTTCTTGACGTTGGTGTGTGCCATGGCACGGTCCTTTCAAATGATGTTGTGTTACACGGGAATTGCGATAGTCCAGGCCACGACGGTCTGGTAGACGGCGACCTCGGGTAGGTCCGGGTCATCGAACCGCTCACAGGATTCGACCGTCGCTCTCGTCACCGCCGACACGGTTTCGGCGGCCGCTTCGAGCACCCCAGCGATGCCACGCGCCACCTCGCCACATGCGACCGCTTCGGCTTTTGGCCGATGGATGCGGGCAGTGACGAGGTGATTGGCGATGCGGGCATTGCGTTTCCGGCCGCCGGTGACGACGAAGTTGACGAACCGGTCAGGACGGGGGTTCGGTACCCCGGTCGCGACCGGCCAGCCCTGCGCCCCGAGGTCCCCGAGGCCGGTCGAGATGCACACGGCGGCGATCTCTTCGACGTCCGGGCCGACGACAACGGTCACGAGACGGCCCTGATCAACGCATGGGTTTTGGCCTCGTGAGCCATGGACCGGGCGCCGGTGCCGATGATGCGACGTCGGGCACGTTCCTCATCCGACCCATCCGTGACCTCGTAGTACGGCTGGTCATACGGTGGGCTCGTTGTTGAGGGAACCGAATTCGCCTTGTCGGCAACGTCTTCGGCCACTTCGTCGAGGATGCCCTGAGCCGCTGCGCCAGTCAGCAGCTCACGGAACCCGGCCTCGTTGATCTTGATGCGTACGCTCATCCTTCGACCCTCCTGAGGTTGACCACGAGGCGGCCCGGGACGTACCCGAACGGCCCGTGGTTGTAGTCCTGATCCACCCCAACGACGTCGAACGTTCGGCCGTCGAGGGTGAATCTGTCCCGGTGGTCCACTGCCACCGAGGAATCCAGGATCAAGACCACGTTGCGGATAACCCGATTGCCGCCAGCCGGCGGCTGTGGAGGTTCGGTAGACGACGGCGACCACCAGGCGCAGGCCCGGGTAACCGGCTCCGCCCAGCCAGGTTTGATGTTGCCGTGCACGTCCTTGCCAGCCGGGGCATAGGTCTCGTGCTGGCAGGTGAACGGCAGCGGCGTTTTAGTCACCCGAGGACTCCCACAGTGGGCCGGCGCCGGTAAGGATTGCCCCGCAGTCGCAGAACGTGGCACCTAAGTTGACCGCACATGTGTCGGCGTGCTGCAGACCCCCGCCCCCGGCGGTGTCGTAGCTCCACGCTTTACGTCCACCATCATCGGATGCGCAGATCTTCTGCAGGTCGGCGATTTCAGATGGCCAGAGCCGGTTCGACCGCCGCGGCTGGGAGTCGTCGTACGTCTCGGAGTGCTGGAACAGTCCGGCCACGTCGGTGACCTGCTTGCGACCACCTTGACCGGCTTCGTTCCACCGCAGGACGGCGCCGCGCAGGACCGCTTTGGCCTGCTTGGCTTTCTTCGGGTCCAGGGCCTCGTCATCGAGGCATGGCGCTGCCAGACCGGCCAACGCCAGCACGTCGTCGCACATCTCCTGGGCCTTGCCCATGTCGATGTCGGGCACGAACGGCACCAGGTCGGCCGGCCTGATCAGCGGTTCAGCCATGGCTACTTGCGGCCTGCGCGAGAGCCGGTGGTGGGCTCGGCCTGTGCGGCGGCCGCCGTTTCGGCCTCCAGCCAGGTCTCGACCATGGCGTGGTAGTCCTCTTCGGCTTCCAGCCAGTCGGCCCACTCGGCGGGGGTGTACCCGCCGTCCGGCGCCAGGTCTTGAGCTGGGTCCTCTGCCATCTCGGCAGGCGTGTACCCGTCGAGGCGTTCCGCCAGTTCTGCCGGGATGTCGACTAGCACCCCGGCCGCGTTGGTGTAGCGCGGCATCAGGCCGTCACCACCTTCGAGAAAGCCGGCAGTGCCGCGATGCCCCAGCCGTAGACGACCTCGGCGCGGAACGCGACTTGGTTGTTGCGCTTGAGGTCCCCCTGGCCGTCCGGGTCGCCGTACTCGATCATCTCCATGCCGATTGCGCGCTGGATGCCCCAGCGGATCGCGGAGAAGTCGCCGTCAAAGCCCACGACTTTGGTGGCGGTGCCGGCGATGCCGACTGCGCCCACGGTGTCCGACACCGAGGTCCGGTGGTTCTCCAGCACACCTGCGGGCGCGGTGGCGTAGGTCAGGTCGGGGTACATCTTCGGCCCGATCGGGTCACCGTTGGCCCCCACGGGCATGCGCACCTTGCCGAACCGACCTGCCAGCACCGGGTCAAGCGCGAGATCCTTGGGCAGGTAGCGGTTACCGAGCACCAGCTCGTCGGCGGCGTCCAGAACCACCTGGGGCGCGTCACCAGCGCCGAGCACCACCGAGTTGGTGGTCTGAGACAGGTACTCGGTCATCGCCGGCACCGCGGCACCACCGGTGGGGTTGATGCCGTGGTACACACCGAAGTCCAGCGCACGGGAGAGTGCGGGCTGGATCAGTGCGAGGATCTGCTCAATGACCTTGAGCTGGTGGTCCTCGTCGGCCCACACGACCTCGTTGGTCCACCGCACCGTCTTGTGGAACTTGAACGGCTTGGTCTTCTTGGTGGTCGGCGTGATCGTCGAGGCGCCCTTGTTCGCGCCTTCCCCGACGTACTCGGCTTCTCCGATGTCGAAGGTCATGAACTCCCCGGTGCCGAACTTCATCGGCTCCGAGGCGGACAGGGTGGCGATCGAGGAACCGAACTTGACCTTGCCCAGCCACGGATCGAGCTTCTCGTCGGGCAGGTTGAGCATATTGCTGGTCATGACAGCCATGGTGATGTCTCCTTACTAGTTGCCGTTGCCGAAGAGGTTGCGCGCGAATTCGCGCATACCGCCTTCGGTTTCGGGTGTGGTGGTGGTGGCGCCCTCGCCGGGCACGTAGTTGTTGTTCTTCCGCTTACCTGATTTAGCGAGTAGCCCCGCGACCTGCTTGAGCAGCTGATCGGGATCGCTTGCGGTGAGGAATAACTCAGCGTCCTCATCGGAGATCTTGTGCAGCGCAACGAGATGGGTCTTGAGCGCTTCGGCAATCTTCACCGGCACGGTCGCAACCTCAGCTTCCGCCGTATCGGCCCGTTCGTTGGCCTCGGCCAGCTTGCCGGCGGCCTTGGAGTTGGCCTTAGAGCGGTCCTCCCACTCGCGGGCCTTACCCTTCCAAAAGTCCACTGTTTCAGTGGGCTTCGGTTCGCCGGCCTGGACTCCCGTTGCGGGATCTCCCTGGCCGCCTCCTTCGCCACCAGCGGCGCCGTCGCCGGCCCCGTGGTCCTCCGATGCGCCCATGACCGGCCACCACGGACCGCGCTTGCCGATGCCGATGGCTCGCAGACCGGTTGTCGGGTGGATGGGCAGATCGCTGTTTTCAGACATGCGTGTTTTCTCCCGTTTCGGGTTGTCCCCTGCCGTTTCGGCCGAGGTGGTCGTGGGGGTGGCAGGGATCGAACCTGCCCCGCGTTTCCGCACCGGATTTACAGTCCGGGTGACGCACCAGCGTCATCACCCCCGTGGGTGGATCGAGATGTCCGTTGTTCAGGTCAGAGCGGGCGCGTAGAATGCGAAGCGAGCAGGGTTCCCCCCGTGAAAGCCGTTAAATGATCGGCCGTCAGAACTCGCGGGATTGGGGCCCTGCTCATTCGTTGAGTTCGATCTGGGTGAGTTCCCCCCGGGAGAGGACCCACAGTCCGCTAATCGAGTTGTCGGGATTGCGAACGTTGTACTTGGACAACTGGCCGTGCAGCTTCGTGGTCAGGCGAGACTCCCCGAGGTCGACCACGAAGTTCTCTTTGATCACCCCGGCATCGCGTGCGGCGGCCACGGCTTTGTGGATCAAAGTTCTGACCAGGCTGTACTTGGCGGACGTTGCTTTCAGATCAGCTTCGATGCCGGCGTTGCTGACCCACACAATGTCGTTGGTCGGTTTGAACGTCTTGGTGTCCTTGGGGATCCACTGCAGCGTCTCGTGTGCGGCCTGCATGCGTTCCACGGTCTCGATTTCGTGTTGGAACAGCTGTTCCCCGGCCGGCACGATGCCCAGTTCGTTTTGTCGCCGTACACGTTCGGCTTCCGGCCACACGCCAACCCCGTGGGGATGGCGATAGCCCTTGACGTGGCCGCTCCATGGGACGTTCGGCTCGTCGCCGGGATCGGCCAATCCTGTGCGTCCGCCGCCGGGGTCTTTCGGGCCACGTGGCCCGTCGCTGGCGGCCTGGGCATTGGGCTCAGCATCGCTGGAATGCTGAGCGCCTGGGCTCTTCTTTGGCGGGAGCGCTGCCACTCGGCGTTCACGGTCGATGGCTTCCATCCGGCTGGCGACGGCAGTGCCGTTGATGGCGCCGTATTCGCCTTTCGTCTTGCCGGCCTTGGTCATGTCGCGGGTGGCCGTGATGTAGTCCTGGTCCCATTGCTCGACATAGGGCGGCGGTACATAGGTGTCGCCGGGACGGACACACACGGCGATGCAGTGGCAGCGATCGTGATACTTCTCGCCGTACTTGCGGCCACCTCGCAAAGCGCCGGTTTTCTTGTCCCCGACGAGCTTGCCGGCCTTGCCGGCAGCGCGGGCGTTGGAGTACCTGGATCGACGTGTCAGCGCTTCATCGACTGCGGCCGGATCTAGCTCGCTGAGCGGGGTAAACCCTTGGCCCTGGTGCAGCCTGCGCCGATCCGACAGGGTCAGCTCAAGGCTGCGACCGCCCACGGTGGTGGCTGATGCTTCCGACCGGTACACCGCGCCGCGGATAGCCATCATCCGGCAGAACCCGCACGCATTGGCCGAGGCGTGCCGAGCCCACCGGGCGCCGCGTTCACGGTCGACGTTGTGGATCATGGTGTCCCGGGACCCGTCGAACACCGCGCGCATCGCCGATCCCTGCAGCGCCGGAACGGGTTTGTCCTGCAGCCACGCCCATCGCGCCGAGGCCGCCAGCCGATCGACAGGGATCAGCTCATCGGGAATGGTTGGGATGAACTCTTGGCCGGGGGCAGCTTGGGCTACGGGCTGGTCGGCGTAGTAGACCGTTGTGGCTTGCGCGGCGAGGTTGACGTAGGGCATCGCCAGCTCGGGGTAGGCGTCGGTAAGGAACGCCAACGCTTCCCGCTGGTCGAGGCGGTCCATCCGGGTCAGCAGCCGATCGATCTTCACGCCGAGGTCGGCGGCCAGCTGCGTCAGCAGCAGCTGAAACTCAGGAACCGCTACCGGCACCCGAGGTCCCGTTGTTGGCCGCTTCTGCGGCTGCCCGCTCTGCAGTGCCGGGTGCCGGCGCCGGAACCTCGGTCATCGCTGACGCACCGGTGAGCTTGTCGACCAGTGACCTCGTGGTGCCGCGGTCCTTCTGCGCCATGGCCCGCTGGATCTGCGAGTCGGACAGGCCGAGCAGCTCCAGGCCGACCGCGGTCTCAGCCAGCCACGGCACCGCGGACAGCTGCTTGAGACCGGCGTCGGCCACTGCCGACCGCGAAAGGTAGCCCGGCGGGCGCCACTTGCTGTTGATGCTTGCGTATTCCTTGGGGATCTCGTCGAGATCGTTCTTGATGGCCAGTGCGCGGATCATCGAGCGCCGGAAAGCCGGCGACCAGTCATCGGTGGCACCTTCGGCTTCGGCGATCAGCTGCTTTTCGGCGTTGTCGGAGCCGTCTGCGGTGGTGGTATTGGTGCGGGCCTGCACACCGAGCGCAGATACCGGTAGGTCGGTCTCACCGGCAAAGTCGTTGGCGCACTGGGTGAACAGGTCGATGTGTGGCGCCGGTGAGGACTGTTGGAACTGTTTGACATCCGCACGGCTTGGCCTGCCCTGGTCATCGAGGGCTTCCATATCGTCATTGATGCCTTTGATACGGCCCATCACGGCTTGCCACATCGGCAGTGGGTTGCCGGCCTCGTCTACGAGCACGTCACGCGGGTCCGCGCCGAGCATCCACAGCTCGGGGTAGGAGAATAGGTCGGCGTGGCCTTCCATCCGAATCATGCTGCGCAGCGCCCGGTCCTGTAGCGCCATCACGACACGGGAGATCCTCGAGGAGCCGTACGAACGGCCGACGCGGGGATGGTAGACGACCGCTTCGGCCGGCACGCCCCACGGATGCTCATTCCAGTCAACCGACCATTTGTGCCCGGCACTCTCGCGGCGAGCGGCGAGAGTCCGACCGTCCAGGTAGAGCACGAGGCTGAGGGGATTGCGGTCCTCGTCGCGTTTGAGGACCCGCACCAGGTTGTCCAGCCGGCGGGTGCGGTTGTTGAGTTCCCCTGTGGCGTTCATCGCGTCGGCCACGTGGATCAGCGAATCGGGTTCGTCGCTGTTTTCTGCGCCAGTGGTGTTGATCAGGAACGACGGGCCGTGGATCAGCGACGAAATGATCGCGCTGGAGGATTCGGAGCCGAAAAAGTTGGTCTCCCAGACCTCCTGGTAGCCAAGGGAATCCAGGTCCCCGTCAGCCCAGGTGTAGCCGTCGAGGTTGCAGCGCCGCGCCAGGATGTCCACCGACTTCGCCGCCCAGCCGAGCACCAGGCCCAGCTTGAAGTACTCCGGCGGGATGACGCCCGATCCGAATTTACGCACAGCGCGGCGGCCGTCGTAGTAGCAGGCCCGCAGGTAGTTGCGCGGCTGGCGCTTGCGCAGATCGCCGAGTAGGCCGTTGATCAGATCATTGATGTCGCCGTCGACACCGGGCAGGTGCACCCGGGCAAGTTCAATGGAGGTCACAGGACGCCTCCCCTCCTTCCTGTTCGGGTCGATTCCGTTGCTGGGCGGTGCTTTTCAGTCGCACCGGCCAGCGCCAAGGTGACGCCGACGAGTGGGTGAATGATTGCTGTCGAGTCGCGGCGGTCGTATCCCCACCCGCCGGCATCGGCGATCGGTCGGCGCCGGGCGCCCTTGAGCGCATTGGTCACCGAATCCTGGCTGGCGTGGGTCAACGTGCCAGCCTTTCCCCTGCCGCGGTTTTTGAAGAGCAAGCAGGCTTTGGCCATGTATCGGGCTGTCGAGCGGATCACCTTGACCCTCCGGGCCTTGAGCCCGGGGATCATCTGCGCCGCCGGGGACAGGTCATCGATCACGACGGGGATGCGTCGGCCGGCCGCCTTTGCGATCCAGTCGATGGCGGCGGCTACGTCGGTTCCGGCCCACACTTCCTCGACGTGGGCATTGGACTTTTCGATCCATGCGGCCCCGATCGAGATGTCCTCGCCGTGGGACATGTCCACCGCGAGGGAGTCGGGGGCAACGTCTTCGTCGGGTCCGCTGGCGAACAGTTTTCCCCAGCGGCTGGGTCTGATGATGTCCTGGTGGACACTGATCTTGGGCCAGATACCGAACGCCTCGCGGCGGAAGGCGTCATCCGACAACGCCTTTCGCATACGGCGGATTGCGCGCTCGCTGGTTCGGATCAGGTAGGACGGGTTGGCCTTGCGAACCTGGTCGCGGTCGTCAAGGTCGGCATCAGCGTCGGCGGATAACTCGATGTAAAGCGACAGTTCGGTGCTGACACCATGCACCGACGGGTTGTCCTCTTCACTCCAATCGCTGTTGACCGAGTCAAGGGCGTCTTGGCGAAGCATGGTGAACACTTCGCCGGGATCGGTTGGCCGGGGCGGCGTTCCCATCATGAACAGCAGTGGATTGGCGACCGTGTTCATGGTCGGGATCAGGTCGTCCATGGCTTTCTCAGTGACGCGCTGGGCCTCGTCGAGAATCAGCACACCGACTCCGGTAAAGCCGAGGCCGAAACCGTTCTCTCTGGCTCCGAACAGGATTCGTGATCCGTTGCGCAGGAATATTCCCTCGTCGCCGTGCGAGTCGGAGATTCTCTCGATGTGGGGCCAGCACTTGTCGCCGCGGGCCATGGCTTTCATCGAGTCGAACGTCTCGCGGGCGGTCTTGAATCGGTGTGCGGTCCAGATCACCGTCAGGCCGGGGATGATCAGGGCCAGGGCGAACACGATCGCCCCGACCAGGTAGGTCTTTCCGACCTGGCGGGGGATCGAGATGACGATGGTGTCAGCGGCATAGAGACCCTCGGCGTCGAGCGCGAGGATCAGCCGGCCGGCGCCGTCTTGCCAGTTGTCGAAGCCCCAGCCGAGATTGACGCAGGTGTCGCGCACCTTCGGCCACGCGGTCGAGACAATGCCGGCCGGTTGGACCAGGTGGCGGGCGACCTCAGATAACCGAGGCGTCCCAGAGTTCATCGCTGGTGGTGGCGATGACCGCGCCGTCCTGGTCGCCGGCAGCGGCGGCCAGCGCGGTCAGTTCGCGGCTGATGTCGGTCTGGCGGTGCGTCAGCGCCGACAGAGCGGTGGGACTGGTCCGGGCATCATCAAGAGCTCGGGCGACTCGGGCGCGCATCGTGATCAGCCGGTCGGGATTGATCGGCTCACCGGACAGATCAGCGATCTCGCGGAGCAAGTCGAGCTGCCGGCGCACGAGAGCGGCTAAGGCGGTGGCGTTGGTCGACTGATCGGCAATCGACCGGGCGATCCTGGCGCTCATCGCGATGAGCTGATCAAGTTCACTGCCGGATTCCGCGGCGGTCAGCACCGACGCGGTCAGTTCCTTCATCGCCGCCACCGACTGCGCCGCGGTGTCTGGGATCGTGCCGTCAGCTCGCACGAGGGCCAGGTGCCGGCCCGACGCCGGGGCGTCGTTGAACAGGACATGGTCTCTGGGCTTGCCGGCTTCGCGGCAGTCCTGGCACTGCCGCGTTCCCCCCGGAAGTGATCTGCTACCCCCCCAGAGCAGCTTGCCGCAGCTTGAGCAGGGAGTATCTGGGTTGCGTGCCATGGTCGATCACCTCCTTGCCTACGGATCGAAAAAGAAAGAAAAGCCCGGGGAGAGAGGGCCGCCTATGCCCTGAGGGGCGGCGACCGACCCCCTCGGGTCGACCCGCCCCAGGGGGGTCACGCGGGCTCGGTCCACCAGCGCCGTTCGGTCACGAACGTGACCCCGGCGGGGAGCTGCTCGTCCGGGTCTTTGTCGGACTTGTCGCGGTTGCACTTGCGGTGTGCCGGCACGATGTTGTCGAGCACGTCACCGGCCGGCCCGGTGATGGCCAGCGGCTTGAGGTGGTCGATGGTGAAGCTCAGCGGGTCCAGGTGGTGAGCGTCGTAGTCGATGGGCTCGCCGCAGTGGTAGCACGGTGGCTTTGGCCCGAACGGGCTTGGCGGTAGTCCGCGGCTGATGATGCGGCGGTGCCGGTCGCGTGTCGTGGTGTTGCGCTGAACCTTTGCCCTGCCCCGGCCCGCTCGTCCTGTCCTCATCTCACCCCCGCTGAAGGTAGCTAGAAACGAGGAAACCCCCAGGTCTGAAGGGGTTCAGACATGGGGGTACCGACTCGAAAGGGGATACTAGCAGGTCAGGATGGACATATCCGCGCAGATCGTTTCGGGCGGTGTGTTGCTAGGCGACTCGCCTAGTTGCTGGCCCGGCTGGTGAGTTCACGGAACGTCTGGTCAATGCCCTGCTGCTCCATCTGGGCCAGGAGGTGGAACTGCCACGGAACCGGATTCATCCCGAGTAGGACCATGCCGTCGTACAGGCGCTCGGCATCGCCCGGCTTCATCACGATGCCGACCGCACGTAGAAGCTGCCACCACTTCCAATCAGGCATGGTGCGTACTCGGCGTTCAGCTGTTCGCTCAGCGGCCAGAGTTCCGAGTCCACGATGATGGCTTCGAACGTCCTCCCTCGATGCCCGCCGCCGCGCACCGATAGCGGTTCGAGTTCAGCACTCAGCTTGCCGGCCAAGACCGGGTCAGTGCGGATGATGTGCCGCGCCCGCTCCTTGCTGCCGGCCAGTACTCCGATGCTCATCCGAACGTCTGGCTGGCCACCGGAGCGGTGAGCGCTGTGCCACGGTCCACTGCCGTCACGGCGATCGACCGCAGCGGTTAGCGCCCCTGCGGCGAACATCGCGACCTCGTCGCGGATCATCTGCTTGATCTGCTCCCTGGACTCGTCATCGAACTCAATATGGACCGTCACGTCGTGGGTGTCAGGTGCTGATGCCATTTGCTTCCAAAGCCTTTCGGGTGAGTGATGTTGCAGGACAGCCGATCACGGCAAGTTGCCGATTTCGCCGACTCCGACGGGTGCGACGTTGAGGTAGCCGCTACGAACTGCGTACCGGAGCGCGTCGATTTCTTCGGCGAAGATTGCGTCGATGTGGGCGCCCATGTCGTGGTGGTAGCAGATCCACGCGAACGGCTCATCTGCGGGCACCACGGTTCCCAACCGGACCGTAGTTCCGTCCTCGCGGGTCCACTCAGCATTAGCGTTGTCGCTCATCGGTATTCGGTCCTTATGTCGGGTCGCTGGCGTGGGGTTCGCATTGCGCGTCCGTCCTCCGGGTATGACCTCGGCAGTCCCCAGCGCCAACGACGGTCTTCTGTCAGGTCAGCTCTTCGGCCGACATTGCGTTCTCGGTGCGGTGCTCATAGGCGCCGTACCCGCGACCGCGACCGTGGTAGGTGTAGGCGTACTCGACTAATCGCGGAGTCACGTGCGAACGCCAGAAGTTCCAGGGCAGCGCTGGCCACTCACCGATCGGTTGCATTGTCAGAGCATCAGCTGGGTTACTGGGAATGCTCTCGGGTTGTCCTGAGCCCCAGAGAAAGTCGTCAACCTGAACTCGTCATCGTCGCCCGCCTCTGCCCAAAGGTGTTCGACTGGCGTAGCGGTCTCGCTGGGCAGCTCCCCGGCGTCAAATCCGCAATGACGCAGCCAGCGATTGACCTCGGCGACGAACTCACTGGCGACGATATGCCCGTACCCCCAGAAGATTCCGCCATTCTCGTCCTCGATCAGGCCGAACCGAACGTCGTTGTGATCGTCGTCCTTGTCGAGCGTGACAAAGTGGTGTTCGTAGGTGGGCGTCTCGCTGTTCGTCATAGCTTTCCTCCTGTGATTGTTGGCCGATAAGTGCTCATTGCGTCAGTTCTTCACATCAGCCGGCCGGTGCCCAGCTCGGCGAGCTTCTCCCACACCAATCCCCAGTCCCCGTCGCCGTCCTCGCCGATCAGGTGATGCAGGCCGGTGATGTTCAGGACCATCTGGCATTGACTCTCGATGGTCTGCCCGAGCGTCTTGCAGGCCCCGCGAAGCCGCTCAACCTCGGAGACGAGATCCTCTACGAGCGTGCGTGATTCGGCGATGAACCGTGCGTCGGCCTCCATCTGGTCGTGGGACCGCCATGGCTCATTACCGCCGTAGGTTTCGCCTTCGGCAGCGTCCTCTTCGGCGTATTCGTCGGTTTCCATCTCGGCAATGGCGTGCTTGTACGAGGTGACGCCGGGGCTTTCAACGAGTAGCTCGGATGCGATCAGTTCGCCGTCAGTGCCCCAGGGGCCCTCGGTGGTGCCGTCCAGGGCCGCCTTGGCGCGGTCCAGGATGTCTTGTGGCTCAGTGGTTGTCATTTGATATCTGCTTTCTGTCGTCGGCTGATCTGGTTATCTCGCCGTAGGAGTCGGCGTGCGGTGTCGAAGCTGTAAAGGGCCCTATCTGCCTCCTGGACGCGGGTTTTGACGAACTCGCCTTGATGTAGGTAGCCGCGGGGCCTGAGCCTCTTTATGGCGATCCACCGGGTGATCAGTGCGGGTTTGACTGACTCCCCGGCGTTGTCGAGCGCTTCGAGCAGGGTGGGCTCGGTCATCAGGTCGCGGCTGGCGAGGGCTCGGCGCTGGTTTCGTGCTACGTCGATCTCTTGGCCGCATTTCGGGCAGTCAACGGTCCGGTCTCCCGCTTGTGCGTGGAGGATCTCGCCGCACTCGATCGTGTTGCCGGTGTCGTCGTGGCCGGTGATGGTGGGGCAGGGGCCGGCGAAGAGACGTTCCCGGCGGTCGATGGCGCGGACCAGCTCACCGCCCTTGTCGCCCGAGCCGACGAGCTGGTTGATGTCGCGGAAGACGTCACCGGCGCAGTGCAAGCGTGCGATGCCATCAACGTTGACCTGTAGCCAGCGGGCGAGATCGCCGGTTGCGATGGTGTCGAGTCCTGGCGGCCGGCGACCGGTGTGCTGTTCGGCGATCTTCTGGACCCAGCCGCGCAGCAGCTTTCGCGTCGAGCGTGCGGTTTCGACGGCGTCGAAGTCCATGACGTTGAGGTCCGACGCCCCGCGGCTGCGGCCGATGGTGCCGTGAGGTACTCGATCGAGCTTCTGGATTCGTGAGTCGAGGTCGTCGAGCAGCTCGGGGACGCGGTCGAGCATGTTGCGCAGCACGGTGGTGCAGTCGGTGCACAGGAACAGCTGTGATGGCCGCTTGCAGGCGCTGTTGAGGCACTCGGTTGTCATCGGGCGCCTCTCAGCAGTGCCTCGATCGTTTCGTCGTCGTAGTCCGCGCCCTGGGCGCCGGCCGCGGCTCGGCCGTGCTCCCAGGCGAGGATGGCTGCAGCACACTGCAAGCGGGTCCAGGCGGTGTCGACGTCCTCGGTGGTGGCCACGCCGACGACCTGCGCGACCGTGATGGCCGCCCACGCGCCGGCCGCGTTGAGGTATGCGGTTCGGGCACCGTCGAGGTCGAAGCTCAGGGGCTGGCGGGGGGCCAGCCCATCTAGCGGGGTCATCGTGTCGCCTCCGAGAGTCGTTGCCGGCAGGGGATTTTGCGTTCAGTGCCATCGGGGTAGCGGCAGAAATCCAGAGGCTTTGCACCGCAGTTCGAGCACTCTCGGTCGATGGCGCCGTCTGCGTATGCCTCGATGTTCGGGCCGGGGGTGCGGCGCCGCCGGCCAGGGCCAACGCCGTAGTACTTCACCTCGCTGTCGGTGCTCATCGGGCCGCCCTGACGTCGTGGAGCTGCTCGGCCAGTGCTGGCACCAGAGCGAGGGTTGCGTGGCCCTGCAGGGGCCGCTGGTGTTCGCATCGCTTGATGGGCTCGCCGTGTTCGTCGGTGATCCAGTTCGTGCCGCCGCAGTCCGGGCAGTTCTCACGGAGCTGCTCGCGATCTCGGCGCGTGCTCTGGTCGATCGCCACGTCGATCGCGGCCTGCTCGGCCTGCCAGGCCCGGAACACGCGGCCGGCGGCCTTGCATCCCCAGCAGCCGCGATCGGTTCCGTGCGGGTGCAGTTCGCAATACCGCGATGGAGCCTGGGGGGTGTGGGTCGGTTCGACGGGCGCTGGTGACGTACCCCAGTTACGTAACCCAAGTGAGTTTGGTGATTGTCTTGGTGGGAGGAACGGCTGTTCCGGTGATGGTGACGTGGCCGTTCCGGTGGTGGAGTTGTTCACAGGAACGGCGGTTCCGGTGGTGTGGTTATTCACAGGAACGGCGGTTCTGGTGGTGGAGTTGTTCACAGGAACCGTTGTTCCGGTGGTGGATTCGATCAGGACGATCCGGTAGACCGCTGCGCGGTGTGCGCGGGGGTTCTCCTCGGCGGTCTGTTCGATCAGCCCGAGATCGCGGCCACGTTTGATCGCGGACCGCACGGCACGTGTTGTGATGCCGCATGTTTCGGACAGCAGGATCTCGCCAGGGTGCGCGTTGGTGCCGTCGTCGTAGTTGGCGAACGTCTGCAGGGCCACCAGGACGGTCTTCTGCGTCGACGTGAGGTCGTTGTGGCCAAGTACCCGCCGAACCCATTGGCGGACAAGCTCTGGGCCCATACGGCGGCCGATGGAGGCCACTGTGGCTAGGGTTTTGTCGTCGGGATTGCTCACGCTGGATCACCTCCTGCCGTTGGGAATTCGTTCATGCGGTCAGTCCGATCTGTCGCTCACTCGGGATGGTGCGGTCGTACGGGAGTCGCTCACCGGGGCAGAGGGCTATCCCTGCCGAATCCCAGTGCGGCGCAATGAACTCAGAGGCGGTCGGGTGAACCACCTGCCAGCACACTGGACATGACTGCACCCGGTGCGCCGGGTGCCAGCAGTCCGGGCAGCGCGCCGGCAGGTTGGTCATTGCTATGCCTCGACCTCGGCGTGGTCATGCCAGCAGTTCTTGCGGTCGCAGAGTGACCACCGCTTGGACGACCATCGCCAGATCCAGACGCGCAAAACGTCTTTGCCACGCATCTCCCGCGCCTCGATATCGCGCCCCGGTTCGTTGCGCATGTGCCCGCGAGCGGCATATCGGGCCGCTCGGTCGCTGCCGTAGACGCCGAGAATCTCCAACGACTCCTCGTAGTCCTGGACAGGGTCAACGAGAACCCACGCCCGGTGACTGTGCTCAGTGGCAGTCATGACGCCACCGCAAACAGTGCGAGCTGCCCCACCAGCTCGGCGGTTTCGTCGACCACCGCGAAGCCGAGCGCCCGGTCCAGCAGGTCCTCAGTCCAGTCATGAACACGCCAGTACTCGGCGCTGGCTTCGGCCTCTTGCTGCTCGGTCGGCGGGCAGATCCGATCTTTCATCCACCCGTAGCCGCACGGCGTACTGCCGCAGCCGCAGAACCGACCCCGCAGCACCGCATTGGCCACGCTGGCGCGCTGGCAGGCTTTCAGCTCGTCAATCAGCTCGTCGGGGATCGTCTTGGCGTATCGGTTGATCTGCGCCGCCGTAACCGTGACGATCGCTCCATCCCACGGCGCGACGATCTTGCCGCGACCGCAGCTGAATCCGTGAGCGACCCAGTCTGGGCCGCCGCGGACCTTGCCGGCGGTGCTGGAGTACATCGACTTCATGAGGTCCGCGACCCCGCCTGGGCCGATCAGGCAGTCGCGCATTTTCCAGCCGCCGACCGCCCGCAGCAGCCATCGCTGATCCTCGGTCAGCACCGGCCGGGCCGTCATGCGGCGCCCTGCATTGCTTCGGCGATGCGCCGGCATCGGTACTCGATTTCGCCGCAGGCCCGCCAGTACTCAAGGGTTGCGACGATGGCGCGTATGTCGCGCTCGGCCAGTTCGTCGGTCGTCGTGATTGGCCGCCAGGTGACGTAGGACGCGACCGCGAGGCGGGCCGGGCGCTGTTCCTGGCCACCTACACCGCCCTCGCGATACAGGGCGAACAGCCGGCGCACCACGACGCCCGGAGCGTTAGGCGCCATGGCCGGCCCCCGTCAGCCAGAAGATGACGAGGGCCAGCTGCCACGTGTGCAGCAGGGCGAGGCGGTAGCGGACGTTGGACCCGAGCGTGCACACCAGGCCGTTCATGCGGCGTCCAGGATGCGCTCGACGGTCTTGTGGTGGACCCCGGTCTGGCGCGCTATGACGCTCGGTGTGCCGCCAGTTTCAGCGTGGGCGGCGAGCACCTGGGCGACCCGCTCGATCTCGATGCGCACACCGGCCCGCGCTGCGATGCGCTGCGCAGTGTCGAGGTGCGCACCGTCGTGTGCGGGGTGCGCGTGAAGGTGTCCGGTCTGCGTTTCGGTGCGCACCGTGTTGTGCACCTCGACGTGCACCGCCGCCGCGGGTTGTGCGTCATGGTGCGCAACCGGTTGCAGCTGCTCATCGCGTTGCGCGTTGGCGAGCGCCAGTAGTGCGATAGTGCTGACCGTCATGCCCAGGTCGATGATCAGCGGAACGATCCAGGCGATGAACACGGAAATGCCGGCCCATCCGATCACGAGGCCGAGCTGCGCGACGAAGTTGACGACGAACGCGCCGAAGGCGATCGCCACCGCGCCGCCCCGGGCCCACAGGTACGCGCTGCCGACGAGGCCAGCCTGCACTAGCACGTGCACCGCGTAGGTGGCGGCCAGCTGGATCATCACGATGACGAACGCGAGCACCGAGGCGATCAGGGGCGAGCGTGCGCTGCCGAGTACGGCGTGCGTGACGACGCCGAGGACGGACACCGCAGCGGAGCCGATCAGCCAGCCCCAGCAGAACCGCCGGGCAACGACGACATTGGTTTCGATGTTCAACATGCGCCGGCCTCAGGCGGTGAAGTCCGCGAGCGGATCGGCGTCAGGAATGCCGCGCAGCGTGAGCGGTTCACTCTTGCCGAACTCTTCGCGCCACTGCCAGACCCATTCGCCAAGGCCGTCGCCGGCATCAAGGTCACCGACAAGGTTGCGTGCGGCAATGGCCGCGACTTTCGGGTTGATGGTGCGCAGCACGGCGAGCAGGTAGATCGCCATGTAGCCCTCGCAGCTGGTGGCAATTTCGGCCATGCGGACCCGTGCGTGGTCGGGGTTGTCCCAGTCGAGGCCGTCCATGTAGTGCTTGCTGTGTTCGATCCACCAGTCGAGCTGCTCGCCGAGCAGGGTGCCGGCGGGATCGCGTTGGCGGGCGGCCTGCTTCTCCTCGTCGTCGCCCCACAGTTCGACCGGGCCGTCGTAGGCGTCGGCCATCTGCCAGTTCTGGATGATGTCGTAGGCCGCCTTGCGTGCGTCGTCGTTGGTGTAGAGGTGGTTGACGTCTGTGAAGTTCCAGTCGAACCCGGGCAGTTCGTCAACGAGCTTCTGTGCCAGCTTCTGGAGCTGGTAGCTGTAGTCCCCGTGCGAGACCAGGCGGCCGGTGCCCGTGTGGGTGAGCCGGACACCGCCACCGAAGTAGGGTCGGCCGCCTTCGTCGACATGAACAACCGGGGTGATCACCAGGTAGGGGCATGCCGTCAGCTCAGCGGATACCTCGACGGCGAAGGGGTCGCTCTTGTTTGCGCCGGCGGCCAACTGGATTGTGGTGGTGGTGAATTCGGTCATGAGAGTCTCCTGTGGGGGGATGGCGGTCAGCGCGTTCGGCGTGATCGCCGGGGGATTGGGCAGTTGTCGTGATGGCCTTGCCGCACGGGGTGCCAGCCGCAGCCTTCGCAGCGGCCGTACCGGCGGCATTCCTCGGTCGTGAACAGCACTCGTGGCGGTCCACTGGTCGAGGCGGCCGGGGTGGTCACCGGTTGATCTGGCCTCTGGTTTGGCACTTGCCGGCGAGATCGGCCGCCAGGCCCAGGACCATCGAGAGGGCCAGGGAGGTGCCGACCATGGTGTCCGTGCCAGTGACCAGCGACATGAGCGCGAAGCCCAGGGCGAAGCCGGCGGCCAGGCCGAGAGCGAGGCGGGCGGTCATCCGAGCGCCCCACCGCAGCCGCCGGGGCCGGCCACCGGCGGGAACGGTGACCCGTCAGAGATGATGCAGCGCAACGGTTGCCAGGCAAATCCGATGCGGTGCAGGTTGAGCCGAGTTCCGTCCGCGAAGGTCTTGCCCTCGCAGTAGCCGCCCCACGCCGAGCTGTTGCCCCCGCCAGGGCACCAGGTCGGCGGATTCGGGACGTACGGGTCCAACTGGACCGGCCGCGGCGCCGGGACAACCACGATGATCGGATCAGCGCCGGCCCGGGCTGCGGCGAACCCGACGCCGGTACCGGTGACCACGGCGAGGGATGCCGCGGCGGCGAGGATTCGGCCGGCGGTGCGCTTGTGCACGGTGATCATGCCGATACCGCCCATGCAGCCGATGCGCGTAGCGCGCTCTCGTATGCCTCTGCCAGAGCGTCGATCTCGGCGGCCATGGCCGGCGCGGTCGCAATGGGCTCTGGCGCGTTGACCGCGGCTGCGAGGATCTCGTTTGATGTTGATCGTTGAATGTCGACGACCCGCAGGCTTGCGGCGGTCATGTGGTGCCGGCCGCGGCCGCGGCGCAACACGCTGCGCTGCGAGGTTCTGCCGGCGAGCTGCTTTATCGTTGTTTCGGACACGGGAACTACCTCCTGTTGTTGATGGCCCGCCCCCGGCGCACACCGGGGCGCGGGCCGCTTACTTGGTGGTGATGCGGAAATCTGCGAGCAGTTCGTGGGCGACAGCAGCCCAGTCGCCGCCGGCCGCGTGCCACGAGGCGTGGATATGCGCGGTCAGGTCGTCCTCGCGGACAGGTAGATACGGTTCGGCCTCGGCCACCGCGAACTGGGCGGCGCGATCGCGCACGACGGCGACGACCGAATCGGTGAATGAACCGAGGTAGCGGCGGCAGTAGCTATCGACCAGTTCGGCGAGGTAGCCGAACAGGGCGGAATCGGGGAGATCCCCCGGGGAGGGCGACAGCGCAGAGGGGGAGTCGCCGTCGCTCACCTCCCCGGGGGCGGCCGCGTGCTGCAGCCCGTCAGCACGCGCCAAGTCGGAATCGGTTACTGGTGTGTCGACGTCGTAGCCGAGCCGGAACCGGCCCACCGCGTCGAACACGTTGCCCACCCAAGTCATCGCCGCCCCCTCCATCGAAGGCCGGCGCGGGCCGCGGTGATGCCGGCCAGGGCGAGAAGTCCGAGCAGGAACAGTGCGTCGGTCATGCCGTGCACCGCCCGTGATGACCGAGCCAACGGTTGAGCGCCGCGTAGTCGTCAATCCCCCCGGTGTCGGGGAACTCAAAGGACTCACCGCACGGGCAGGCGTAGTGAGCAACAGCCCTGGCGAACGCATCGCGGACCAGCTCGGCGTCAGTTGCGCGTCGGCCGGCCTCTTCGAGAGCCCCGAAGAACGCGGACGGCAGGGCCCTGTCGCCGGTGAGCTGGTCGATGCTGCGGAACGCCGGCGCAGTCACGCGCTGGCCTCGGTGATGGCAGCTTCAGCGTCCTCGGGCCGAATCCTGTACTGGCCGCCGGGAAGTCGGATCGACTTGATGCGTCCTTCGTTGAGGTACCGCTGAACGGTGCGCAGCGAGACCTTCCATCGCTGGGCAAGATCCGAAGGTGTCAGATAGCCATCAATATGGGATTTGGCCATGCGGCGAAGGTATGGCGATACGCCATAGAATGTCAAGCACGCCACGATCTATTGTCGTTGGTGACGTGATTGGCGTATCTTGACGTCTATGTCCATTGAGTTAGTTGATGCGCCAGACCCTAAAAAGCAGGGCAACGCCGTCATCGGCGAACGTGTTCACACCCTGATGTGGAGAACTGGCCGCACTCAAAAGCAGTTGGCCGCAGTGCTGAACGTTGACCAAGGGTCGATCTCGAATCGACTGAAGGGCAAGACGGCATGGACCGTTGTGGATCTCCTGGCCGCCGCCGCGTGGCTTGACGTGCCGGTCACCGACCTCATGCCAGAAGTCGAGCTGACCCCCGGCGATGGCGACGACGGGGGGGCTGCTGGTGCCCCCAGTAGGGCTCGAACCTACGACCTGCGGATTA
>NZ_JBVAXS010000013.1:0-32973 GCF_055419465.1 Mycobacterium sp. IDUB_17
TCACACGTGGATAAGCCGGCGGCACCTGCAACCTCCCTAGTCACGGAAATTGCATTGACCGTATGAATCTGCCGCCGAAATTCCGCCATGGCGTTACGAACGCGGCGGCCGGGGCTGGTGGGCGACGGCTGGTGCACGGTGCAGCGACCATTGCGCATCCGCTCGGGTCGGCAACCGCGCACGGCGACGTTATGGCACTACCGTGGCATTCCAGCATGACCTTCAGCGTCACCGGCGAATCGCTCCCCGCCCACACCAGCCCGTGGACACCGCGTGTTGCCACGCAACTCGCCGTACTCGCGGCGGCGGCGTTCATCTACGTCACCGCCGAGATGCTCCCGATCGGTGCCCTGCCGGCGATCGCCACAGATCTTCAGGTCAGCGAGGGGCTGGTCGCCACGCTCATGGCGAGCTACGCCCTGGTTGCCGCGCTCACCACCGTCGCCCTGGTGCGGCTGACGGCACGGTGGCCGCGACGCCGGACCCTGGTCGCGACCCTCGTGTGCCTGACGGTCTCACAGGTGATCTCGGCGCTCGCGCCGAACTTCGCGGTGCTGGCCGGCGGCCGGGTGCTGTGCGCGCTGGCCCACGGGCTGATGTGGTCGGTGATCGCACCGATCGGGGCCCGGCTGGTCCCGGCCAGCCACGCCGGCAGGGCCACCGCGGCGGTCTATGTGGGCACCGGCCTGGCCCTGGTGGTGGGCAACCCGCTCGCCGCGGCGCTGAGCGCGGTGTGGGGGTGGCGGCCGGCGGTGGCGGTCATCGCCGGGGCCGCGGCCGCGGTGGCCCTGGCCGCGTGGACGATGCTGCCGCCGCTACCGCCTGCCCCCGGCGCCACGCCGGCCGCCGGGTCACCGCACGGCCACCGGCACAACCGCCGGCTGCTCGCCTTGTCGGTGCTCACACTCATCGGCGTCACCGGGCACTTCATCGCCTACACCTTCATCGTGGTGATCATCCGGGACGTGGTCGGGATACACGGCCCGCATCTGGCCTGGCTGCTGGCGGGGTTCGGGATCGCCGGTCTGGCCGGGATGGCTGCCATGGCCAGGCCCCTGGACCTGTGGCCCAAAGCCTCGGTGCTGGGCTGTCTGGCCGCGCTGGCCGCTGCGCTGCTGACCTTGTCGGTGCTGGCCCTCGACTCGTGGTCCGGACGGGCTGCCGTGGCGCTCGGCGCGGTGGCGGTGGTCGTCTGGGGCGCGGCATCCACGGCTTTGCCGCCGATGCTGCAGGCCTCGGCGATGCGCACTGCTCCGGACGACCCCGACGGCGCGTCGGGCCGGTACGTCGCGGCCTTCCAGGTCGGCATCATGGGCGGTGCGCTCATCGGCGGTGGCATCTACGACCACGGCGGTGCGGCGCCGACCGTCGGAGCCGCCGCGGTGCTGATCATCGTCGCGATGTGCGGCGTCGCGCTGTCCCGTGGCGTATTCACCGTTTCCTGCGCTACCACCGAGATGTAACGCGATCACGCTCACAGTCGATAAACACCGCAGTTCAGCGCTGTGGAATCGGCCGCTGTGGGGGAATCACGGCTTCTCGCAGCAGTAGCTGGTCATTGCGTTGTGAGACACTGGATCGAGTTGTGCTGTCTGGAGGTTACTCATGCCGAAATCGGCAAAACGTGCACTGATCACCGCATTCATGGCCGCCGGAGTGGTCGGTGGAATGGTGCTCAGCCCATCCGCCTACGCAGACCCCGAGGTGCCGCCGGCACCCGTCGATCCTGCGGTCCCGGCACCCGCGGCCGATCCGTTCGCGCCGCCGGTCGACGCTGCGGCTCCGGCCGCCGCTGCCCCGGGCGCTCCGGCGGGGCCCGCGCCGATCATCAACTACGGTTCCCCGACCATCCCGTTCGAGGGCACCGCGCCCGGGCAGAGCTCCGAGCCGTTCACCGGTGAGGCACCGTTCCTGCCGCCGTCGTTCAACCCGGTCAACGGGTCGATGGTGGGTGTCGCCAAGCCCATCTACATCAACTTCCAGCGGCCGATCGCCAACCGGCAGATGGCTCAGGATGCCATCCGGATCACCTCGAACCCGCCGGTGGCGGGCCGCTTCTACTGGGTCACCGACACGCAGCTGCGCTGGCGCCCGCAGGACTTCTGGCCGTCCAACACCGTGGTGAACATCGACGCGGCCGGCACCAAGTCGAGCTTCCGGGTCGGCGACTACCTGGTGGCGACGGTCGACGACAAGGCCCATCAGATGGAGATCCTGCGCAACGGGAAGCTGGAGAAGACCTTCCCGGTGTCGATGGGCAAGCCCGACGGCAAGCATGAGACCAAGAACGGCACCTACTACGTGCTGGAGAAGTTCCCCGACATCATCATGGATTCGTCCACCTACGGTGTGCCGGTGGACTCCAAGGAGGGCTACAAGCTCAAGGTGCAGGACGCCGTCCGCATCGACAACAGCGGCGTCTTCGTGCACAGCGCCCCGTGGTCGGTGGCCCAGCAGGGCAAGAGCAATACCAGCCACGGTTGCATCAACCTGAGCCCGGAGAACGCCCAGTGGTTCTACGACAACTTCGGCAGCGGCGACCCGGTGGTGATCAAGAACACCGGTGGCGGCTGGTACAACACGCCTGACGGCGCGTCCGACTGGCAGATGTTCTAGCCGAACGTCGATACAACAAAACCCCTGCCGCGTTGGCAGGGGTTTTGTTGTATGCGCGGCTAGATCAGGTCCAGCGGCTCCCCGAACCGCTGAAAGTAGACCTCGTATGCGAGCCCACCAAGGTTGGCTGGATCACCGACGTCGACGTGTGACGGCATCCGGCTTGGCTCTGCGAGGACCGCTTCATATCTCACCCGCCCTTGGCTGACTACCCAGTGTGCTGCGTCTTCCAGGCCATCTTCAGACTCGTCGGGCCCGAGATTGGACCGATATGGCTCGTCTTGGAGCTCGGCAGCGAAGTCCAAGAATAGATCTTGGAACTTGTAGACGGCGCCCTTCGGTAGTCGTCCAAGAATTTCACGAAGGTGATCGCGGCTCTGCGAGGCCTCCGCTATGACGTCCCAGAACCAGTCGACGTCCGGACCCTCGTCGTGACGAACATCGTCAACCAAAGCCGCTCCCAATCTTCCAGACGAACACGCCTACCGGCCCTAGTTCCAGATTCGGACCCGCTGGGCCGGCTCCAGATACAGCTCGTCGGAATCAGCCACCTCGAACGCCTCGTAAAACGAGTCGATGTTGCGGATGACACCGTTGCAGCGGAACTCCGGCGGCGAGTGCGGGTCCACCGCCAGACGTCGGATCGCCTCAGCGTCACGGGATTTGGTCCGCCACACCTGCGCCCAGCCGAAATAGACGCGCTGCACGCCGGTCAGCCCGTCGATCACCGGAGCCTCCTGCCCCTTCAGCGACAGCTCGTAAGCCAGTAGGGCGATGGACAGTCCGCCGAGATCGCCGATGTTCTCCCCGACGGTGAACGCGCCGTTCACGTGGTGGGACGGATCCAGTGAGCGCGGACTGAACTCTTCGTACTGATCGATCAAAGCCTTTGTGCGGACCCCGAATTCAGCGCGGTCGGCATCGGTCCACCAGTCCACCAGGTTGCCGTCACCGTCGTACTTGGCGCCCTGGTCGTCGAAGCCGTGGCCGATCTCGTGCCCGATCACCGCGCCGATACCGCCGTAGTTGGCCGCGTCGTCGGCCGCGGCGTCGAAGAACGGCGGCTGCAGAATGGCTGCGGGAAAGACGATTTCGTTCATCCCCGGGTTGTAGTAGGCATTAACCGTCTGCGGCGTCATGAACCACTCGTCGCGGTCCACCGGGCCGCCCAACTTGGCCAGCTCGCGGTCGGAGTTCACCACATGGCCGCGGCGGTAGTTGCCGTACAGGTCGTCACGCTCGACCACCAGCGCCGAGTAGTCCCGCCAGCGGGCCGGATAGCCGATCTTGGGGGTGAACTTGTCGAGCTTCACCAGCGCCTTGGCCCGGGTCTCCGGCGTCATCCAGTCCAGCTCGTTGATGCTGACCCGGTAGGCCTCGCGCAGGTTGGCCACCAGCTCGTCCATCCGGGACTTGGCCTCCGGCGGGAAGTACCGCTGGACGTAGAGCTTGCCCAGGGCATCACCCATCAGGCCCTCGACCAGGGAGACGCCGCGCTTCCAGCGGTCGCGGTTCTGCTCGGTGCCGCTCAGGGTGCGGCCGTAGAAGTCGAAGTTCTCGGCCACCAGCTCCTCGGTCAACAGCCCGGCACGCGAATGGATGACGCGCCAGCGGGTCCAGGCCTTCCAGTCCTCCAGATCCTCGCTCGCCCACAGCGCCGCGAACGCCGTCACGAAGTCGGGCTGACGCAGCACCAGCTCGGAGACCTTCTCGGGGGTGGTGCCGAGCGCGCCCAACCAGCCGGTCCAGTCGAACCCGGGGGCATCGCCGGACAGGTCGGCGAACTTGCGCAGGTTGTACGTCAGATCGGCGTCGCGCCGCTTCACCACATCCCAGTGCGCGGCGGCCAGCTTGGATTCCAGTGCGACGATCCGGGCCGCGGTGTCGACGGGATCACCGGCAGTGTCTCCGTAGACGAGCGCGAACATCCGGGCGATGTGTCCCGGGTAGGCCGCCAGGATCTCGGCGTGCTGCTCATCGCGGTAGTAGGACTCGTCGGGCAGCCCGATTCCGGACTGGCTCATGTGCAGCAGGTAGCGCGTCGAATCCTTGGAATCGGTGTCCACGTACACACCGGCGCCGCCGGACACCCCGGTGCGCTCCAGCCCGCCCAGCACGGCGGCCAGCGCATCGCTGTCGGCCGCACCGTCGATCAGGGCGAGCTCCGCCAGCAGCGGCGCCAGGCCACGCGTGGCGATGGTCTGCTCGTCCATGAAGCTGGCGTACAGATCGCCGATGCGCTGCTCCTCGGTGCCCGCGGCGGCGCCGGTATCGGCCGCCTGGGTGATCAGATCGCGGATCTGCTCCTCGGCACGATCGTGCAGCAGCCGGAAGGCGCCGTCGGTGGCGCGGTCGGCGGGAATCTCGTAGTCGGTCAACCAACGGCCATTGACGTGGCCGAAGAGGTCGTCTTGCGGGCGGGCCTGCGGGTCGACATGGCTCAGGTCGATACCCGATTTGATCGCTTCTACCGTCACCCCGACATTCTTCCAGAAGGCCGCGGGTGCGCTGGGTGGGTTTCGCTGCCGGTACCCTCACGGCCATGCCCGAGGCGCCGAGCAAGGACAGCACAGCCGACCACCCCAATGGCGTTTTCACCGGCTTCGGCTTCGCCTCGGCGGTCGCGGGCCTGATCGCGGTCGTCGCGGTGGTCCTGGCCGTCATGGTGTGGACCGGGCACCGCGACGAGGCCGCCGAGCGCGCGTACCAGACGCGGGTGCTGCGGACCGCCGTCGACTGGACGAATGTCCTGATCAACATCAACAAGGACTCGGTCGAGGCCGGTATGCAGAAGCTGCGCGAGGGCACCGTGGGCCAGCTCAATTCCGACTTCGATGCGGCCGTGCAGCCTTACCGCGACCTGGTGCAGCGGCTGCAGGCCCGCACCACCGGCCAGATCGACTCGGTGGCCATCGAATCGCTGTACCACCCACCGCCAGGCCCGGACGGCCGCCCGGTGTCCGCACCCAAGACGGACCTGGCCGGGATGGTTTCCCGCACCGACACGGTGCTGGTCGTGGCCACCTCGGTCAGCGAGAACGCGGGCAGTGACAAGCCCCAGACCGTGCGCTGGACGTTGCGGCTGGACGTCTCCGACGTCGACGGCACCCTGATGGTCTCGCGGTTGGAGCCGATCCGATGAGAAACCGGTTGCGCGTCCTGGCTTTCGACATCGCGGCCCCGCTGGGCGCGATCGCGGCGCTGCTGTACATCGGCCTCGCGCTGTCCTGGCCGCTGTGGTGGGTATCGCTGTGCTCGGTGCTGTGCCTGCTGATCGTGCAGGGCGTCATCGTCAACATCGTGCTGGCCCGCCGCGACGGCGTGACGCTGGGCACCGACGACGATGCGCCCGGGTTGCGGCTCGCGGTCGCAGGCGTGGCCGCCGCCGCCCTGGTGGCCGCGGTGACGGTGGGCTACCTGCGCTGGACCGTGCCCGACCGCACCTTCAACAACGACCGCGACGAGGTGGTGCGTATCGCCAGCAGCGTCTCGGAGGCCACCGCCACGTTCAGCCCGCAGAGCCCGACCGCCTCGATCGACCGCGCCACCGGGATGATGTCGCCGCAGCAGGCCGAGCAGTTCAAGAACGAATTCGCCAATGTGGCAAAGGAATTGACGAGCAAGAACGTCTCGGCCACCGCGGCCACGATCTCGGCAGGCGTGGAGGCGCTGGGTCCGCAGGTGGCCAGTGTGGCCGTGGTCCTGCGCGGAACTCAGAGCGCGCCGGGCAAACCGACCGACAACGCGGTGATGGCACTGCGGGTCGCCCTGAGCAAGACCGACGGGCGCTGGCTCGTCGACAATGTGACCCCGCTGCACTCCCGGTAGGAACTCCCGTTAGGAGCCGGCACAAGGCCGGCTCCCGGGGGTCAGCTCAGTGCGACGATCGCGTCGATCTCGACCGTGGCGCCCAGAGGCAGCGCCGCCACTTCGATGGTGGTCCGAGCCGGGAACCGCGCATCGAAGAACTCTGCGTATGCGGCATTGATGTCGGCGAACGAACTCAGCTGGGTGGTGTAGATCGTGGTCCGCAGGGTACGGCCGAGGTTGGTGCCGGCTTCGGCGCACACCGCCGCGAGATTGGCCAGGCTCTGGCGCACTTCGGCGGCGATGTCGGCGGCCTCGATCGTTCCGGTGGCCGGGTTCAGCGGCAGTGAGCCGGAACAGTAGAGGACGCCCGCGTGCGCGACGGCCTGAACGTACGGGCCTACTGCTTTCGGGGCCACGGGTGAGGCGATCGTTTTCAGTTCAGTCATTGGAATCCACGTCCGTTCATCGAAGGGGGTCGACAGCGCGCAACGCTGCCGAGGTCTGGCCGGTGGCGATCTGTCGAGCAAGGAGCTTTCCGGTGACGGGGCCCAGCGTGATGCCCCACATGCCGTGGCCGCCGGCGATGAACACTCGCGGATCGTTCGATTGTCCGATCAGCGGCAGTCCGTCAGCGGTACACGGGCGGGCTCCCACCCACTCATCCTCACGCTGGTCGAGGTGGGCACCGGCAAGCAAACCCGACGCCGCGTCGCGCAGTACTCGGATTCGCCGGGGATCCAGTGGGGCTTCTACGTCGCGGAATTCCATCATTCCGGCGATGCGAAGGCGATCGCCGACGGGTGTGCATGCCACGCGCTGGGCGGGGAAGTACACCGGTCCGATCGGCAAATGGTCGACCTTGACGGTGAAGCTGTATCCGCGTCCGGCCTGGACCAGCCGTTTGACACCGAAAGGCCGGGCGAGGCGGTTGAGCCTGGCCCCGGTCGCGAGCACCGCGGCGTCGAAGGAGCGGCCGGCGATGCGGACCGGGCCGGCGCCGCCGTCGATGCGGTTTACGTCCGTATCCCGCACGATCTTTCCGCCGCGGGCCACCACGGCGTCGGCGACAGAGTGAACGAAGGCGGCGGGGTTGAGGAACCGCTCATCGAGAATCTTGATCGCGGCATTGATCTCCGACGAGAGCGCGGGTTCCTGTGCGCGAGCCTCGGCTCCGTCGAGCAGCTCGAAGTTGACGGACTGGCCTGCCGCCCGGATGTGCTTGATCTCGTCGAGCAGCACATCCCGATCAGCGGAGGTGCGGTATGCGGCGATGAAAGGTGCTGCAGGAGCGGATTTTTCAGCGAGATCCAGCTCCATCTCAGCGAAGGCGGCGAGCGCCTCGTTGTTGAGCGGGATCAGGGCCTGCATCGCCTTCTGCCACCGCTTCGCGGTGCTGTTGCGGGCGAACTGTGCAAGGAAACGCAACAGCTTCGGGTTGGCGGTCGGCGGGACATACACCGGCGACGAGTGGCTCAGCAGGGCGCCGAGGCCGTACTTCAGTACCGCCGGTTCCGGCAGGGGAGTGGCGATGCTCGGTGTCAGCCATCCGGCATTGCCCCAGCTCGAGCCTGCGGCGACGTCATCTCGGTCGAAGACCGTGACTTCGATGTCGTACTCCTGGAGGTACCAGGCGGTGCACAACCCCACCATGCCGGCGCCGATCACGGCCACTTGCTTCCGCGGGACACTGTTGCGTGAGTTCACGGATTCAATACTGTGGCCTGCAACGGGATCCACCCCTGTTCGGAACTGACACCATGCCCTCGCTCGACTGTGCGGTATCTACAATCCGCTCATGCTCCAAGGTGTAGACCTTTGCGAAGCGCTGGGCGCAGGGGTGGTAACCACGCTGGTGGAGGGAGCTCCACGGGCGGTATCCGCCGTGCATCTGTGGGGCGATCGCCAGCCGCCCGGCGCTGGTTCACTCATCGCCGCCATCGGGGCCACCGACGAGCGGGTGCAGATGGAGATCATCGACGTGGCGGTGGCCACCGGGGCTGCTGCCGTGGTGCTGCCGCAGCCGGTTCCGCCCGACGTCTGCGCCCACAGCGCCGCGCGAGGTGTCACATTGGCGGGCCTGAACCCGCAAATGGAGTGGTCGCACTTCATCTGGTTCGCGCGGGGTCTGCTGCTTGAGGGGCAGTCGGCGGTGGCCGGGGCGGCGTCGGCGCAGCAGGGGCTGTTCGCCTTGGCCGAAGTGGTCGCGACGATCTTGAATTCCTCGGTCACCATCGAAGATGCCCGAAGCCGCGTGATCGCCTACTCGGCAACGACGCAGACCGCCGACATCGCCCGCACCTCCACCATCATGGGCCGAGCCGTGCCCACCGATGTCCTGAAGCGACTGCGGGCCAGCGGGGCATTGAAACGACTGGCCCGGGAGAGCCGTCCGTTTCTGGTGCCCGCCGAAGAGCCCGGTTTTGCGCAGCGACTGGTCATCCCGTTGCGCGTCGGCGGACAACTCGTCGGTTCCATCTGGGCGATTTTCGATGGACGCCTCGACTCGGATCTCGAGGCGAGACTCTCGGCGGCGAGTACCGCGGTCGCTTTGCACCTCGTACGGTTCTGCGCCGAACTCGAGTTGACCGGCAGGTATTCGGTGGGTCAACTACGCGCGGCGCTGACCGGAGCGGCCGGCGATGCCGGTCAAGATGTGCCGCTGCTGTCTGAACCTGTCAGAGTCGTTGCGTTGCAAAGACTCTCGACGGCAGATGCCCGAGAGGACCTGGCTCTGTGGCGTACCTTCCTGCGAAAGAAGTCGTGGGAGGATCCGGTGCTCGTCGACATCGGCGATGCCGTCTACGCGGTGGTCGGGCAACGCGCGGGGCCGGGCGGCTGGCCCTGGCTGTGCGAGATCGTCGGATCCGCATCGCCCGGGGCGGTGGGCGCGAGCAGATTGAGTCCGGGCCACGCGGGGCTGCCGGCCGCCCGCGTGGAAGCGGACGAGACTCTTGCCGCCGCGCTGCACCTCGACCTCAGATCTGCGACGCACGAGCAGGTTTGGGACACCATTGTTCTGAGCCGTGCCACCACCGCCGTGCAGTCCGTGGCACACAGCGAACTGCAGCGGGTGCGCGACTTCGACCGCACGGACGGGACTGAACTGACCATCACGCTGCGCACCTGGCTGGAGAACTGGGGTGACGTCAACGCCACCGCAGCGGCGCTGAACGTACATCCGAACACCGTGCGGCTGCGGATGAAAAAAGTCGACCGGATTCTGCAGGGGCGGCTGGACACCCCGACCCAGCGGATCGCTGCCCTACTGCTGCTGCGTGGCTGGCAGCGCTAAGCGAAGCGGGCGTACTCGACCTTCAGGCAGAGGTCCTGGATGACGGTGAGGCCGGCGGCGGCGCCATCGTGCGCCACCTGCTCATGGCTCAGGCCCAGCTGCAGCCACAGCGTCTTGGCTCCGACCGCGATGGCGTCGGCGAGCACGTGCGGAAGCTCTTCGCGTCGACGGAACACGTCGACGAGGTCGGGTACCTCCGGAAGGGTGGCCAGGCTGGGATAGACGGGGGTGCCGTCGACTTCGGTTATCGTCGGGTTCACCAGGTACAGCGTGTAGTCGGTGGCCGCCTTCAGGTACGTCCAGACCTCGTGACTGGCCCGCGCCGGGTTGGCCGAGGCGCCGACGATGGCCACCGACCGGGTCTCCCGCAGAACACGTTGCACCGTCGCGACTGACTGGGACGTCATCTGCGGCGGCGACTACTTCGCGGAACGCTGCGCGGAGAGTTTCGCGAACCGGTCCGAGAGCCGTTGCATGCGCAGCAGCAGCGAGGCCGGCGGGCTGACGGTGCCTTCCAGATAGTCGGCGAAGGACTCGTTGGACACCCCGACGCGCGAAGCGAACTCAGGTGCCTGCAGTTCGGAACGACGCAGCATGGCCTGGATCTGACGGGCCACCTCGGCGCGCTCGGTGGCCTCCAGGTGCTCACGGGTGCGCACCAGCACTTCCGACAGTGCCTTGGACACCCCGTAGGGGCGGGCGGTCTGCAGCACTTCCTCTACCTGTCGGGCGGTCCGGCCGTACGGATCACGTTTGATCGCGGCGACGATGCGCTGCCAAACCGCCATGTCGTCGGTCTCCAACGCCGCACGGATCGCCGCGGTCGGCCAGTACTCGACCGGCCGGTCGTCGAATGCGGGTTGACGTTGCGGCGGTGCGGCCTTGGCCGGACGTGGTTGTCGCGGCTGTGCCGGCTGCTGCGAACGCTGTACCGGTGTGCGTGGTGTCTGCGTGCCCTGCCCCTGTGTGCGCTGTGCCTTTGTGTCCTGCCCGGGAGCGCGTTGCTCCTGTGTCCGTTGTACCTGGGCAGGCGCTTTTTGGGGGCGTTGTGCGGAACTGCGCTGCGCGGAACTGTTTTGTGCCGAAGTGCGAGGCGCCGTCGCGCGCGGCTTGGTCGGCGTCCGTTCTGCCGCGGCAGTGCGCTGCGCAGTGGTCCGCTGGGCCGCCGTGCGTTGCGTCTGGGGCCCTTGGACACGTTGTCCCGCAGGACGTCGAGCAGACGATTGAACCGGCTGAATCTCTTCGCGGCGCGCGATCCGCGCATCCCTCGGTTCCCGGACGTCGGGGGCCAACGTCACTTCGCCTCCTCCAGCATCGCTACCGCAACTGACAGGCAGCGCTGCCTGACCTTCTCCCATTCGGCAGCTGCATCCGGGTCCGACAACACGACGTCGTGTTCATCGGACGGCTGCGGGTCGGCCAGCCGGCGCACCAGCTGCGTGGCCACCCATCTGCTCTTCGGGTTCTGCCCACAGTAATACCGGTCCATGCCCGACAACACCAGAGCAGCGGTCTCGGTTTCCACCGATTCGACGAGATCAGCAAACTCTTCAAAGTCTTTGGCGCTGTTACGGCACATGATCAGATAACTTTTCAGCCGCAGCGTTTCCGCGCCTGTCGGGATCTGCAGCCGGTCACCGGTCGGCAGTTGCACATTGGTGGTCTCCACCGGGCCGAGTCGCTCCATCGGTGCGCGATCTGCGTCGGCCTCGGTCTCCAGGGCGTCCACGGCCACCGAAAGCCTGCCGCGCCACATCGTCACCGGATGCACCCCGGGGCACCGCTTCGGGCCGCCGGGCCGCCGGGCCGCCAGCCGGGAGGACGGTTTGCCGCAACCGCTGAAGGCCAACGGGTCGGTGACGATGATCGTTTGCGGAGCAAGGGTTTTCATTCGCGCGGCGGTCCGCACCATCATGCGTAGATCAGATCCGCTCGGCCCCAACGCGGAGATGTCGTCGGGAATGATCACCAGATCGGTGACCTCGACCTTGGGCAACGGCTTCTCGAAATCGACCTCGGGCAGCAGCCGATCCAGCCAGTGCGGCAGCCACCAGTTCCACTCGTCGAACATGGCCATCAGGGCGGGCACCAGGATCAGCCGGACCACGGTCGCGTCGACCGCGATGGCCACCGCACACGCCACACCGAGCTGCGCCACCAACGGCATGCCGGCAAAAGCGAAGCCGATGAACACCGCGATCATGATCAGCGCGGCGCTGGTGATGGTGCGCGCGCTCGTGCTGACGCCGTAGGCAACCGCGTCACGGGTGCTGTTGGTCTGCAGGAACCGTTCCCGAATCCGGGTGAGCAGAAAGATCTCGTAGTCCATCGACAGACCGAAGGTCATCGCCAGGACGAGCGGCGGAACGGTGCTGTCGAGCGAGCTGATCTTCTCGAAGCCCAGCCCCTCGAACCAGCCCCACTGGAAGACGACAACCAGGCTGCCGTAGGCCGCGGCCACCGACAGCACCGTCATCAGCACACCCTTGAGTGCCAAGAACACCGACCGGATCGACACCAGCAGCATCACGAAGGCGATCAACGCGACGAACAGGAACACCAGCGGCTGGGTGCTGGAAACCCGATCGTCGAAGTCCTTGATCAGCGCGGTCGGACCACCCACGTCGACCCGGGCGTTCGGGCCCGCGGCCTGCGGCAGTTTGTCCCGCATCCAGTTGATGGACTCGCGCGCGGCCAGATCCTCGGGGTCCACCGACAACACCGCCGAGAGCAGCGCGCTGGTGTTGTTGTCGGCGAACACCGGTGGCTGCACGGTCTGCACCTCGGGTGCCCGGGTCATCTCCTGGCGTACCGCGTCGAGTGCGGCGGTGGCCTTGGGGCTGTCGGCGTTGCCTTCCGGGAAGGTCACCAGCACCCGCACCGGCCCGAGTGCTCCGGGACCCAACGCGTCGGCCGCGGCGTTGACCCCGCCGCGGATCTCGTGGGTCGGCTCGAACTGGCGCTGCATGCTGTTGCCCAGCACCATGCCGAACGCCGGTGCCGCCAGAATCAACAACAGGATCGTCGCGGCAACGGCCGAAGCCCACGGCCGGCGCATCACCGCGCCCGTCCATCGGGTCCAGAACCGCGACTGGGTCGCCTCGGCGCGGCGGGACCAGTGCAGGTACGACGAGCGCTTGGCCGCCGCCTGGCCGAACGTCGCCAGCACCGCCGGGGTCAGGGTGGTGGAGGTCAGCACCGCGACCGCCACGGCCAGGATCGCGCCGGTGGCCATCGACACCAGCACCGGGGTGTCGATGATGTAGATGCCGGTGACGGAGGCGATGACGGTGAGGCCGGACAGGGCCACCGCCAAGCCGGACGTGGCCATCGCTGCGTCGACCGCATCGGCCGGATCACGGCCCGCCCGCAGCTCCTCGCGGTACCGCATCAGGATGAACAGGGAGTAGTCGATGGCCAGGGCGATGCCGAACATCGACACCGTCGAGGTGACGAACACGCTCATCTGCGTGTACATCGACAGCAGATAGACCAGGCCCATGGTCACCACCACGGTGCAGATGCCGAGCACCAGCGGCAGCGCCGCGGCGGCCAGCGAGCCAAAGACCGCCAGCAGCACGATCAACACGATCGGCAGGTTCCACTTCTCGGCCGCGGCGATGTCGTGCTTGGTGGCCTGGGTCGCGGCCGCACCGAGTGCGCCCTGCCCGATGACGTAGAACTTGACCTTGCCGTTCTCGCTCTCGCCCGGCTCTTCGCCGTGCACACCGACCTTCTGGCGGAGCTGCTTGGCCACATCCACCGCGCCGGTGTTGTTGAAGTCCAGTTGCAGTGTGATGACGTAGGGCCGGTCCGGCTGCGGGGCAGGCTGTTGCGGATTCGGCACGATCTTGACGCTGGGGACCTGGCCCGCGACCTTCTCCAGCCACACGACCGCGGCGTTCATGTCTTGGAACGAGGCGTCGGCGCGGGGAGCTGCGATCAGGGCAAGCGGGGACGCGCCCTGGTCCGGGAAATGGTCCTCGAGCTGCAGCTGGACGTGGAGCGACTGTGAACCTTCGACGTCGAACCCGCCGCCGGTCAGATTGGACGACTGGTTGATCGCGAGGTAGATCGAGGGCACCAGAAGCAACAACCATGTCGCGAAAACCGCCCAGCGGAATCTGCGCAGATAGCTGCTCAAGCGCATCATGAACTGCTGGATGCGAGGTCCCCGCTTTCTCCCCCCCAACATGGCTGGGCGTGTCCTGGCTCGTACCAGCGAGAGCGTACCTCCACCGGTGTAATGTGGCCCGCTCTCTTGTGGTTCTGAGATCGCGCTGAGACATCTCACAGCTGATATCCGTAGCGTTGCGCCGGTGTCGTCGGCGCGGCAGTGCTAACGAAATCTCTCAGCCCGGCGACATAGCCAAGGACGACCCCGGCTGACGTGTGCGCCGGGGCCCACGCTGAAGGAGTACCCCATGCAACCGACCAACGGTGGATTGCGCCGCAGTCTGGCTGTCGCCCTCGCGGTGACGGGGGCCGGCGGTGCAATGGTGGCCGCGCTCATGGTCCCGTCCGCCACCGCTGCGACCGATCCGTGCGCGGCCAGTGAGGTCGCCCGCACCGCGGGTGGTGTGGCCACCAACATCGGCAACTATCTGGACACGCATCCGCAGACCAACCAGGCCCTGACCACGATCAGTCAGCAGCAGGGCGGACCCCAGTCGATCGCCGCCCTCAAGACCTACTTCGACGCCAACCCGCAGGCCGCCAAGGACATCCAGCGGTTGCAGCAGCCGCTGGCGAACCTGGGAACGCGCTGCAAGTTGCCGGTCAGCCTGCCGCAACTGATGGGACTCATGCAGGCCACCGAACAGGGCGGCGGGACGGCTGCCGGTGGTTTGCCGGCCGGGCTGCCCTCGGCGCAGAACGTCGGGGTGCCCAGCGTCGCGGTGCCTGCGCAGTCGTCGCCGGCCTCGGCGGTGACGTCGGGCGCCGGTCCGCTTCCCGGCCCCGCGACGGCCTCGACCCGCTAGATCAGCCGCCGTCGCGTCGTCGACGGTGATACCGCTGAACTGCGGGTTCACCAGCCGGCACCTCGGTTTGCGCGCAAGGCAGGAAAGTCGTCCCGGATTCTGCTTAGCTTTCCTGAGCCGATAACCGTTTGGGGTTACGGCCTTCCCCATCCGATGAAGGAGCTTGACCATGTTGCTCTCGGCCCGAAATGCGCGGCGCGTGGTAGCTGGCGTGGCCGGCGCCGGCGCCGTAGCCGGTGCGATGCTGTTCGGCGCCGTCCCGTCGGCGCTTGCCGACCCGGCGAACAATCCCCCCAACTGCACCGCCGCCGATCTGGCCGGCGTGGCTTCGGGTGTATCGGCATCAACCTCTGCGTACCTGTTCACCCATCCCGATGTGAACAATTTCTTCACCAGCCTCGAAGGCCTGCCGCGCGAGGAGGTCAAGACCAAGGTGCACGACTACCTGGAAGCGAACCCCCAGACGAAGGCCGAGCTGACCGGTATCCGCCAGCCGCTGGTAGACCTGAAGAACCGCTGCGGCGAAGCTCCGGCTCCGGCCATCCCGTAACCGAGTGCGGGTGGAAGTAACCCCCGCCAGCGGTGAAGGACACGTGACGCCCGAGAGTGCGAATCGCACAGTGCTGATGGTCGACGACGACCCGGATGTGCGTACTTCGGTTGCCCGCGGACTGCGGCATTCGGGGTTCGACGTCCGGGTCGCGGCGTCCGGCAAGGAGGCACTGCGCCTGTTGTCGAACGAGTCGCACGACGCGCTCGTTCTCGACGTCCAGATGCCGGAACTCGACGGTGTCGCCGTGGTCACCGCGCTGCGGGCATTGGGCAATGAGATCCCGATCTGCGTGCTCTCGGCCCGCGACACGGTCAACGACCGCATCGCGGGACTGGAAGCCGGCGCGGACGATTACCTGACGAAGCCGTTCGACCTCGGCGAGCTCGTGGCCCGGCTCAACGCACTGCTGCGCCGGGCCAGCCATGCCGAGCGGCCGTCGGACACGATGACCGTCGGGCCGTTGACCATCGACACCGCCCGCCGACTGGTGTTCGTCGGCGGGGAACGCGTCGACCTGACCAAGCGCGAGTTCGACCTGCTGGCCGTGCTGGCGGAGAACACCGGTGTGGTGCTGTCCCGGCAGCGGCTCCTCGAGCTGGTCTGGGGATACGACTTCGACGTCGACACCAACGTGGCCGACGTCTTCATCTCGTACCTGCGGCGCAAGCTCGAAGGGCCTGACGTGCCGCGCGTCATCCATACCGTTCGCGGGATCGGGTACGTGCTGCGGGAAGACGCGTGAGGACGCCATGAGAACCGGAGTCAGGTGAGGCTTTTCAGCCTGATCCGCTCGGCGTCACTGCGTACCAGGGTCGCGGTGGCCGCGGCGCTGGCGGCCGCCGCCGTGGTGGCGTTGTTCACCATCCTGACCTCGGTGGTGCTGGCCAACAACGATTCCGCGCAGTTGGACCGCAGGCTCGATTCGATCGTCGACGCCAGCATCAACCCCGAGCATCTGCAGGATCCCACGCGCGGGGTGCTGACCACCGGCCGGTCGCGGTCGACGGGGCAGGTGGTGTTCCAGCGGGGTTTCCAGTTGCCGGCGCTGCCGCCGGGCACCGAGACCGTCCAGGTCAACGGAGTCGACTACCGGGTGCGCACCGTCCATGTGGACCAGCACGGCGGGGTGCTGATGTCCATCGGCATCCGCGCGGACAGTATCTTGCTGAGCCCCAACAGGATTCCGCTGTACACCGGATTCGGTGTGGCCACCGTGCTGGTGGCAGGCGGGCTGGGATGGCTACTCGCCGGGCCGGCCATCCGGCCGCTGCGCAAGCTCACCGAGCACACCTCGAAGCTGGACAGCGGCACCGACACGATGCCGAAGGTGCGCGGCGTGCGGGAGGCCGAGGACCTGTCGGAGGCCATGTCAGGCATGCTCACGCGCTTGGCCGCCGCGCAGCGTGCCACCACCAATTCCCTGCAGGCTGCTCAGGATTTCGCCGCCAACGCCGCGCATGAGCTGCGCACGCCGCTCACCGCGATGCGCGCCGACCTGGACACGCTGCGCATTCACAGCCTGCCGGAATCCGAGCGCGACGAAGTGGTGGCCGACCTGTCCAGGGCGCAACGCCGGGTCGAGGCCATCATCACCGCGCTGGGTCAACTCGCGTCGGGGCAACTGGCTCAGGCCGAGGACCGCGAATTGATCGACATCGCCGATCTGCTCGACCGGGTGGTCAGGGAGAACGCCCGGGGGAGCGAGCATATCCAGATCGACGTGCACGTGGCCGACGACATCGGCCTGGTGATGGGCTGGCCCGGTGGGCTGCGTATCGCGGTGGACAACCTGGTGCGTAACGCGATCGTCCATGGCGAGGCGACCCGGATCACGCTGACCGCCCACCGCGGCGACGGGCACCTCATCATCATCGTCGATGACAACGGGCGTGGACTACCGGTCGAGGAGCACGAGACCGTACTGGGCCGGTTCCGCCGGGGCAGCACGGCGATGGCGGGCGGATCCGGGCTCGGCCTGGCCCTGGTCGCCCAGCAGGCTCAATTGCACGGCGGTGAGATCACGTTGTCCGACGGGCCGCTCGGCGGCCTGCGGGCCACCTTGACGGTAGCGATCTCGTCGGCAGAGCCCGATCAAATCGACTGACTCCGGCGAGCGGCTTCAGCGTCTGTGCGTGAGCCGGTTGACGGCGGCAAGTACGGGGGCGGCCGCCGCCGCGACGGGTGCTCCGAGCCGGGTATCCGTGGCCCGGATGAGGCGGACGGTCTTCATGGCCATGGTCAACACCTCGCTGCCGCGAATCCGCATGTCTGCCTCGAACCGGCTGATGGCGACGGCGAGGGTGAGATCACCGGCGGCGAACTCACACATGTGTGCAACCAGGCTCGCCGCGTCGCGAATGGCGGCGCCGGCCCCCATCCCGGCGGTCGGCGGGGTCGCGTGCACAGCATCGCCGAGGGCGGTGATGGGACCGGCCGGCCACGGCGCGAGGTCGGCGGCCCGCGACGACGCCGCGTTGAACCGGAATGCGGCGATGCTGCCGGGATCGGATTTGGCAATGATCTCGAGTGGGCGCATGCTCCACCCGTTGCCCCGGAAGCCGTCCAGCAGCGCAGTCTGCAGGTGGGCGCCGCGTAGTTCGCGCAGGGCATCGGTGGTTGCGGATTCGGTGAACATCGCACCCCAGATATAGGTGGGCCCGGTAGTCAACGCCGCGCGGGGTTCCTTTGCCTCGAGTACGGCGTTGCCCACCGGGTCGAGAAAACCGACATACAGCGCCGCGCCCCGAGGACCGATGGCGAAGGCCGATCGCGGTCCGAACCGTTGCCGCTCAAGCGGATTGAGGTCGCCGGCGGCGGTTCGCCCCGAGAAGCCGATGATGCCGGCCGGTTCGTTCGTCTGGCTGCCGGCCAGGTGACGGGCAACCAGTGAGTGGGTGCCGTCCGCGCCTACCAGTACGTCGCACCCGACTGTCGAACCGTCGGAGAACTCGACCAGTGGGTGGCCGTCGTCGGTGCGGCCGACGCCGGAGACGGTCCGCCCCAACACAAGGTCGGCGCCTACCGCTTCGGCCAGGAGCGTTCGCAGGGTGATGCGGTCGATGTCCACGCTTCGGCTCTCGCTCAGATCCGGCCCTCGCCCGAGTAGCCGGCCGCGCCGGTCCCAGAACACGTCGCGCTCCCGCAGCCGCAGAGCCGACGCCGATGTCAACAGTCGTTCGAATACGTTGGGCGCGACCAGTTTCCGCAACGCATCCTGAGCCTGACTGTCGAGCGTGATGTGATAACCGCCGGTCGCCGCCACGTCGATGTCACGTTCGAAGACCTTCACGGCGAACCCGTTCCGACGCAGTCCGGCGGCCAGCGCCAGCCCACCGATCCCGCCTCCGACAACCACGATGCGCATCCTGCGACAGTGTCACCAGTAGTGGACACCAAATGGCCACAACCGGGGCAGCATGATGTGACGATGGCCGATACCTCACGGCGAACGCTGCGTCTGCTCTCATTGCTCGCGACCCGGCGTCGTTGGCCGCTGGGTGAACTCGCCTCCCGGCTCGGCGTCAGCGAACGTACTGTCAGGCGCGACATCGAGACATTGCGCCTGCTCGACTATCCGATCGCGACTGTGCACGGCCCGGAGGGTGGGTATCAGCTGGGCGTCGGTCACGCGCTGCCGCCGCAGTTGTTCGATGACGGTCAGGCCCTCGCGGTCGCGGTGGCGTTACAGACCGCCCCCGGCACCGTCTTCGGGCTCGGAGACGACGCCGCCCGGGCTCTGGAGACTCTCAAGCAGATCGTGCCTGCCAGGTTGCGCGCTGCCATGGAGTCGCTGCAGCTGACCAGCGTGCAGAACTACTGGGAGTTCGCCGCGCCCCCGATTGACACCGAGGCGCTGAGGGCGGTGGGCAGCGCAGTCCGGAACCGCCACCTGCTCGTCGCCGAGACGCTCAGATCCGACGGCACCCGCGCGGACCCGGCCGATGCCGATTTCGCCCCGGCCCGCCGCATCGAACCCCACCACCTGGTGGTCTGGGCCGCCCGCTGGTACCTGGTCGGCCGTGATCCGGCAGGAGGCGCGTGGCGCGTACATCGCCTCGACAGTCTGCATCTGCACCCACCGACCGGCATCCCGTTCACACCGAGAGATCTGCCCGGCGGGGACGTCGCACAGTTTGTCATGACCAGCCACGACCGAGGGGATACCCCGGCCAGATGGGAGTGCACGGGAACAGCTCGACTCAACCTGCCCACCGAAACGGTCGCGCGCTTTGCGCCCGGCGGATCGGTCGTCGAGCACCTCGATGCGGAGCATTGTCGCCTGACCGTCGGCGCTTGGTCCTGGGCTGGTGTGGCGGGAATTCTCGCCACCTTCGATACCGACCTCACCGAGGTGAGACCCGCTGAGCTCGTCCAGGCCTGCCGCCGCCTCATCCGGAGATGGGAAGCTGTCGCCGGAAGCTGTCAGTGATTCCGGATTCGATCCCCGGCCATGGCCACCGCGCGCCAGCCCAACAGCAGCAGCGCGGTTGTCAGGGAGGCGACGATGATGAAGCTGACGGCCACGCCGGCCGAGGTCAGTTTGCGCAGCACCATGCCGACCACCACCGTGCTGATCCACACCACGATGCCGGTGGGCGCCAACGACGTCGGACGCTGCCAGCCGCGGGAAAGCAGCCAACCCACCAGGGTCCCGGTCAGAAACGGCCACGCTGTCTCGGCCACGCCGGCCACCGTGAGGCCCTCGGCGTGGCTGCGCCGTCCGATCGTGCAGAACACGACGACGCAGATGAGGTCGGTGAGGAGGGCTAGTGCGCTAGCTCGTCGCATAGGTCATCACATCCAGTACCAGTGGGCTGACGTCGGTTTGGTCGCGCTCGGCGAAGCCCGGTTGCCGTGCGGCCGGCTTGCCGTCGAAGAGCGCATCGGCGGCGGCCAGCGAGGTCAGCCGCGAATCGAGCCGGAACGATTTGAAGGTAAATGGTAAGCCATTGGACGCCAACGGATCCGGCCCGTCCATCACATGGAAGTGCAGGTGCGGTGCATCGGAGTTGCCGGAGTTGCCCAGGGCGCCGATGACCTGCCCGGCGCTGAGTTTGTCTCCGGGCTTGACCTTGAGGCTGTTCGGTTGCAGGTGGGCGTAGAAGGCGTAGTTGCCGTCCCCGATGTCCTGCACGATGTGGTTGCCGCCGTACTGCTGCAAGGTGAGGCCGCTCGGCGTGACACCGGGGACCTGCTCGTTCAGTCCGTCGAGCACCGCGACCACCGGTCCGTCGGCCACCGCGTGGATCTCGGAGCCGAAATACGGGTAGCTCGCGACCTTGGCCCGGTCCCCGGTGAACAGCCGCCCATCGGCGCCGAGCTGCACATAGTCGATCGCGAATCGTTCTGCAGCCCAGACTTTTCCGTTGATCGGATTCAGCGCCATGCGGTGCGGCGTCATATCGCAGCAACTGTTGGCGTCCAACCAGTTCTCGCCGGTCAGCGGCGGGACGATGGATACCGGCTTTCGGGTCTGCACCGCCACCGGCGCCACCGACTCGGTCAGGGTCGGCGGGACCAGTGGCGGCATCGGCTTGGCCATGGTGATCCCGAGTTCGTGGTTGAGTTCTCCTGGCACCTGCGTCGGATCGTCGGCGACGACGTCCAGCCACACGTAGGCGCTCTGGCCGGGGCCGAGCACGTTGGTTCCGACGGCGGAATTACCCACGGCCCTGGTCCAGTACTTGAGGCTGTCCCCGGACAGGGTGAGTAGTTTGCGGTCGGCCGTGGTGGCGCTCAGCGAGTTGAGGGTGACATTGGCCGGCGAGGTGTTGGTCAACATCAGCTCGTAGGCCAGGTGGGTGCGGCCGTCGGTGGCCGCAACCGGAACCGGTTCTGCCAGAACCGATCCCACAACCGGCGTGACAGCCGGCGGCGGGGTGGTGGTTGTGGTGGACTCCGACTGGGGAGTCTGCGCCGACGAGCACCCGGCCAAAGTCAGGACGAGTACTGCGATCGGGTACCGGACTCGCATAGACGTCTCCTAGCGTTCGGATTCGGGTTTTGAAGAGTCGGTTGCCGTGTCCGTGTTCACGTCGGGGTCGATGTCCTTCTCGGTGCGGAACATGAAGAAGAACACCACCCAGCCGATCGTGGAGATGAAGATCCAGCTGACCAGCCGGTAGATGAGCATCGCGGAGATGGCAGAGGCCAGCGTCAGTCCGGAGGAGACCAGCCCGGGCACGAGGACGGCCTCCACCACCAGTAGACCGCCCGGCATCAACGGGATCGAGCCCACCGCCCGGGCCGCGGCGTAGGCGACGGTGACGCCGGCCAGTGACGGGTGACCGCCCGCGGCGTAGCAGGCGAATGCCAGGCAGGCCACGTCGGCGATCCAGTTGAACATCGACCAACTGAACGCCACCGCGAGGTCCCGTCGGCCCAGGTTGACGGACTCCAACTGCTGCAGGATCTCGCGCCATTTCGTCAGCCCGGCGTCTGAAGGCTTGCCGCGCAACGAATTAACCCACGACAGCACCTTGGCCCCGATGCCGTCGATCAGCTCGGGTCTGGTGGCCACGGCCTGGGCCAGCAAGATGATCGCGAGGAACGCGCCGAGCGAGAAGATCAGCGACAGCGGGTTCTTGCTGGCGCCGAGCAGGAGTGCTCCGCCGAGGCCGAGCAGTGCCAGGCCCACGACCTGCAGCACGCCCGACATCACCAGCTGCCACGAGGCCACCAGTGGTGAGGCACCCCAGATGCGTTGTTGGCGGTATACGAACGTCGCCGAGAGCACCGGGCCGCCGGGCATGGTGGTCGACAGTGCGTTACCGGCGTAGAACGCGGCCTCCGACCGCCACTGCTTGACGGGCACACCCGCCGAGCGCAGCAGGGTCCGCTGGATCTGGGCGAAGCTGTGCATCGAGGCCATCGCGGCACCCACCGCCGCCAGCACCCACCATCCATTTGCGGTCAGCAGGCTGCGCCATGCCTTCGCGAGCTGGTCCCAGACCAGGGTCACTTCGACGGCGAGAACCGTGACCGCGAGTGCGATGACCACCCATCGGGCCCACCAGTACTTGCCGCGCGTTGAGCCGGCCCGGGCCCGGGCCGTGTCGGCCGGCGCGTCCTGTGACACGCCCTACAGGGTAACCGCGCAGGTCGTGTCGACATCGCCGGTTGCTGGGCGCGCCGCATTACGCTACCGAGATGGCACTGGATCCTGTTGCTGATGAGGCCGTTACGCCGTTCGTCCGCAAGGTTGCGGCCTGGTCATGGCGGCTGCTCGTCATATTCGCGGCCGTCGTGGCACTGCTGTGGCTCATCAAACACCTTGAGGTGATCGTGGTGCCGGTGGCGCTGGCCACCATGGTCGCGGCGTTGCTGCTGCCCGCCGTCGACTTCATGGACCGCCGCGGTGCCCCGCGCGGCGCCGCCGTTGCGCTGGTTCTGCTCGCGAGCTTCGCTGTGGTGGGCGGCATCCTGAGCTTCGTCATCTCCCAATTCATCGAGGGTGCACCACAACTCGTGGAACAGGTGACCCGAAGCATCGACGGGCTGCGCAACTGGCTGATCAACGGCCCGCTGCAGCTGAGCAAGGAGCAGATCGACCAGGCCGGCAACACCGCGATCGAGGCGCTGCAACGCAACCAGGAGAAGCTCACCACCGGGGCGTTGTCCACCGCGGGCACCCTCACCGAACTTCTCACCGGCGCGCTCTTGGTGCTGTTCACGCTGATCTTCCTGCTCCAGGGCGGCCGCAACATCTTCGCGTTCGTCACCAAGGTGTTCCCGACCCATGTGCGTGAGCGGGTTCGTGACGCCGGGCGGGCCGGCTTCCACTCGTTGGGCGGCTACATGCGAGCGACGTTCCTGGTGGCCCTGGTCGACGCGCTCGGCATCGGTACCGGCTTGGCGATCATGGGTATCCCACTGGCGCTGCCGCTGGCCTCGCTGGTGTTCATGGGTGCCTTCATCCCGCTGGTCGGTGCCGTCGTCGCCGGATTCCTGGCGGTGGTGGTGGCGCTGCTGGCCAAGGGATTCGTCTACGCCCTGATCACGCTGGGGCTGATCATCGCGGTGCAGCAGCTGGAAGGCCATGTGCTGCAACCACTGGTGATGGGGCGCGCGGTGTCGATCCACCCGCTGGCGGTGGTGTTGGCCATCGCGGGCGGCGGTGTGCTGGCCGGCATTGTCGGCGCTCTGCTCGCGGTGCCCACCGTGGCGTTCATCAACAGCGCGACCCGGGTCCTGCTGGCCGAGGACCCGGACGCCGAGGAAGCGCAACTGGCGGAGGCAGAGGGTGTCGTCGTCGGGGTTCCTCCGGACGAAGCAGACGACTAGCGCCGAATGTCGGCTTGTCGTCGAGATTCCAGCGAATCATCGAGCACAAGCCGACATTCGATCGGCGAGTTCTTACAGCCGGCCCTCGCGACGCAGCAGGTCCTGCGCGCTCATCCCGCCCCCGCGACGAGGGGGTTCGTCGTCGCGGGGGTCGAACTTCTGGGTCGACGGGTCCTGATCACGCTGGCGCGGATTCGGACCCGGCACCGGCCCCGGACCCGGCCGCTGTGCGCCGAACGCCGTCGTCGGTGCGCTCTCACCACCGGCGGGCGGACGCTGCTGTTGCGGCATCGCACGGGTGGCGTCGGCGGACGGACGCGGTGCGGGCGGGGGCGGAGGCGGAGGCGGCGGGGTGCCGTTGGACGGGCCGCCCTTGGCCGGACCGCCGCGCAGCGCACCCAACCACGATTCAATCTCACGGTCTTCGCGCTGCGGGGGAGCCGTCGGCCCACCGGCAGGACGTCCGGTCGGCTGCGGCGTGCGCTCGGTGCCGGCGCTGGTGTTACCCGCCGCGGTGTTGACCGTGTTGACCGCCGTGTTCACCGCGTTGCGGACGGCGTTGCGCGCCATCGCGAACTTGGTGGTGGCCGGTTCTTGATTGGGCTGCTGGTGGGACTGGGCCTGGGGCGGGGCCTGGGGCGGGTTGATCCGCGCGGTACCTGCGGCCGAGGGCGCATTGGTCCGCGGCATCTGCGGGCGCATGGGCTCGGCCGCGGGATGGGTCGGATCGTGCGGCCGCGGTGCCGGCAGGGCGCCGACGCCGGCCAGGGCGCGTGGGTCCTCGCCGGACTCCTGAGCCATCGGACGCTTGCGCTCGTCGGGCAGTTCGGTCTCACCGAGGCCGAGCTTCTCCTGGACGCGTTTCATCCAGTGCGGAGCCCACCAGCAATCGTCACCGAGCAGCTTCATGATGGCGGGCACCAGGAACATACGGATGACCGTGGCGTCCAACAGCAGAGCGATGAGCAGACCGAAGGCCAGGTACTTCATCATCACCAGGTCGGAGAAGGCGAATGCACCGACCACCACTGCCAGCACTAGGGCCGCACCGGTGATCAGGCGGCCGGTGGTCGCGGTACCGATCCGGATGGCCTCCGCGGTGGACATGCCGCGTTCCCGGGCCTCCACCATGCGGGATACGAGAAAGACCTCGTAGTCGGTGGACAGACCCCAGATCACTGCGATGATCAACCCGATCATCGGTGCCATCAGTGGTTGCGGGGTGTAGTTGAGCAGCCCGGATCCATGACCACCTTCGACGAACATCCAGGTCAGGATGCCCATCGTGGACCCGAGTGTCAGTGCGCTCATAAGGGCGGCCTTGATCGGCAGCACGATGGATCCGAACGCCAGGAACATCAGCACCGTCGTGGTGAGGACCAGGATCACCGCCAGCAGCGGCAGGTTGTCGAAGAGGCTCTGAATACTGTCCTGCGCCAGAGCCGGCGTGCCGCCCACGTAGACCTGAGTGCCGTGGGGTGCGGGCAGGGCCCGCAGTTCGTTGATCTTCGCGGGTGCGTCGCTGCTGTTGACCAGGCCGTTCTGGATGCTGCGCACCGACGGATCCTTGGTTCCGCTTTCCTGTGCGTTGCGTTCCTGCCACATCTTGGACGGGTTGTCGGCGTCGGTGAAGCCGGAGACCGTCGCGGCCTTGGAACGTAGCTCGGCGAGCTGCTGGTCGGTGACCGGTTTGCCGTCGTCACTTTGGATGACCATGGTCAGCGGCTCGGTCCGGAAACTGGAGAAGAGTTTGTCGAACTCCTCCTGGGCCATGCGCACCGAGTTGTCCGGCGGCAGGTACTTCTCGCTCATACCGCCAAGCGCGAGCTGGCCGAGCGGGATGACGAGGAGGGTCATCACGACCAGGATCGGGGTGGCGAAGGCGATGGGCCGCTTCATCACGACGTTGACGAGCTTGCCCCAGAAGCCCTGTTCGACTTCTTCGCGGGTTTTCGTCTTCTGGGTCTTCTCGGCGAACCAGTCGATGATCTTCCGGGAGAACGGCCAGTTGGCCAGGAACGGCACCTTCAGCAATGTCGTCACACCCAGTGCGTCGACTCTGGGTCCCAGGATGGCCAGCACTGCGGGCAGCACGGTGATCGACAGGAATGCCGCCAGCAGTACTGAGGCGATGATGGCGTAGGTGATGGATTTCAGGAAGCCGAGCGGGATCAGCAGCAGCGGCAGCGAGGACGCCACGATGATCACCGAGGAGAACGCGACGGTTCGTCCCGACGTCATCACCGATCTTCGTACCGCGGCCTCGGTGTCATAGCCCTCGGCCAGCTCCTCTCGGAACCGGCTGACGATGAACAGGCCGTAGTCGATGGCGATGCCGAAGCCCATCATCGTCACCACCGGCTGGGCGAAGAAGTGCACGGGCCCGAACTCGGCGGTGAGTCTCAGGATGCCCAGAGCGCCGGCGATCGTCAGGCCACCGATGATGGCGGGCAGGGCCGCGGCGACCGCTCCGCCGAACACAAAGAACAGCACCACGGCGACCAATGGCACAATTGCCAGCTCGGCGCGTTTCTGGTCGGTGCCGATCGTGCCGGTCAACTCGCTGGCCAGTGGGTTCAGCCCGGCCAGTTTGATGTCGCCGTCGTTGACCTTCCGAAGGTCAGGCTCGATGACTTGGTAATTCTTCAGAATCGTGTCGTCGTCGTCGCCCTTGAGCGGCACGCTGATGAAGGTGTGCTTCAGGTCCTGCGTCTTCATCTGGTTGACGAGTTCGTCGGTGGTGTCGGGGGCTTTGAGCCAACCCACCCAACCGACTATCTGGTCCGGGTGATCCTTGACCACCTGGTCCAGTTCCGCAGTGACCTTCTTCTGCCACGCCTTGTCGGTGACCTTCTTGTCATCCGGCGGCGTCAGGATGGCGACGATATGGCTGGTCCGGTCACGGCCGTAAACCTCGTCGCCCAACAGCGACGCCTGGACCGACTGGCTGCCCTCGTCGTAGAAACCACTCTGAGTGACGTGCTCTCCGAGACTGGCGCCATAGAGGCCGCCACCTAGGCACAGCGCCACCATGACACCGATGACGATGTACCTCAACTGGTACACCGTTCGACCCCACCAGGCGAACACTTAGGCTCCTAACGCTTCAATACTTCGCTTTAAAACTTGTGGTGACCCGCGCACGGACTGGACGTAGGTCTTCAGTTGTTACGCACGTGCGGTTAGTAGCGATGACAGCGGCCGGAACGGCTGCAGCCATGCTCCCTGCTCGGGCAGCGAGTCCAGTCCGATCCGTGGCAACGGTTCCCGGAACACACCAGGAATGTCCTCCAGATCGACAAACTCCAAGGTATCCGACGCTAACGCCCAGCTCGCATGTTCGCGAAATCCGAGCACCTGCACGGGGGTGCCTTCACGGGCGATTTCTTCCAGGGGCTGGCGGAACGCTTGCCCGTCAGCCGAGGCCACGAGGACCGCTGCCAGTCCTTCTCTGCGACGCAGGGCGATGTGCTCGAGCATGTCGCTGTCGACATCGCTGTCATCGTCGATCTTCGGCTTGGCGAAGACGGCGAAACCCACGTTACGCAACGCCTCCACCCACGGGCGCACCACATCGGCGCTACCTGGGGCGATGTTGGTGAAGACGGTGGCCTCCGGCTCCAGCGATACATCCTCGTCATCGCCGGCTTCGGAGACCAGATCTGATGTGTACCCCAGCAGCCACCGGCCCAGAGCGTCGAACCGTGGACGGTGCGCGGCGGTCGGGCGGCCGCCGAGGATCGCGCCGAGTCCCATGTCCAGATTGGGGGCGTCCCACACGAGCAATACGCGGCGCGCGGGGGTGGCAGTGGCACCCGCCTCCACCTGCGCGGACTCGTTCTGCATGTCTTCGGTCACACTCATGGCCGTTTCTCCCAGACCAGCTCGGTGACGTCGGGACCGGCCAGGGCTTTGCGCTCGTACTTGGTGACCGGGCGTTCGACCGATATCGGCAGGTGTGTGGCCCCTATGTCGACCCGGCGCAACAGTGGTTCGGCGTCACCGACCTCGGCAATGTGCTCGGCATACCCGGCGTGGTCGGTGGCCGCATGCAGGATTCCGCCGGGCCGCAGCCGATCGGCGATCAGGGCCACCGTGGCCGGCTGCAGCAGACGGCGCTTGTGGTGACGGGCCTTGGGCCAGGGATCCGGGAAGAACACCCGCACCCCGGTCAGGGTCCCGGTGCCGAACATGTGCTCCAGCACGTCGACGCCGTCCCCGCGGACCATGCGGATGTTGGTGACGGGGGATGAGGTTTCTCCGGAGCGGTCGATCGCGCTGAGCAGTTGGGCCAGACCCTTGCGGTAGACCTCCACCGCGATCACATCGAGATCGGGTTCGGCCTGGGCCATGGCAAGCGTTGAGGTGCCGGTGCCCGAGCCGATCTCCAGGATCAGCGGGGCAGAGCGGCCGAACCACGCCGCGGTGTCAACGTCGACGACGGGTTGCGAATCCTCGTCACGGGCTTGGATGCCCAGCTCAGGCCACAGCCGATTCCAGGTCTGTTGCTGGGCGGGCGACAGCGTCGACCGCCGGGTACGGAAGCTGGTCACCCGGGGAAAACGGTGCGGCTGGGCGGGCGGCACGTCGGCCGCTTCATCTGCCGGCGCCGGCCCACCGACATCGGACCTGGACGGGTGCATCCGTCCATGGTCTCTTATCGGCGGCGATGTGCTCGCATCGTGGTAGAGATTGATACCCAACAGTTGCCTCCTACTGTTAAGGCGTAAACCTCTGTTCGCGCGCGCCCGCGGCCCGTGTCACGATTTTTCGTGGGGCACCCGGATGCGCCGGTGACCACGTAGGGAAGGCTGCCAGATTTTCGCAGACGAGCTCGCACGCTTTGCCGACCGTGACGGCGATGCGCGGTTGGCGGAGATCTGTGCGCGGGTGTCGGCTCCGTTATGTGTGGATGTGCGCGGGCGTCGCGGCGTGGGGGTGAGCACGGTGACTGCCGCTCTGGCGGGTGCGGGCCTCGAGACCGGTGCGGCCGGTGACGTCACGGTGCTGGTGATCGCCGAGGTGCTCAAACCCGAGGACGAGGCCCTGCTCGAGGAGCTGCGCCGGGCGGGCCGGCCGACGGTCGTGGTGCTCAACAAGGCTGATCTGGCCGGGTCGGGGCCGGATGGCCCGATCGCGACCGCACACCGAAGGGCACAGCGCCTGCAGAACCCGGCCGGGGTGCCGGTCGTGCCGATGGTGGCACTGCTGGCGGTGGCCCGGGCGCCAGGGCCACACCTGCTCGATGCGCTGCGGCTGCTGACCCGCGAGCCTGCCGACCTGACCTCGGCCGACGGCTTCGTTGCCGGTTCGCACCGGGTGCAGCGTGAGGTGCGTACCGAGCTGCTCGAACGTCTCGACCGGTTCGGGGTCGCCCACACCACGCTGGCGTTGAGCCGCGGCGTCGACGCCGAGACCTTGCCGGGGCTGTGGCGACGGCTCAGCGAGGTGGACCGGGTGCTGGCGGCCATCGATGCGGCGGCCGCGTCGGTCCGGTACCGGCGGGTGCGGTCGGCACTGGCTGAGCTGCGTGCGGTCGGCGGCCCGGCGGTGGGGCGTTTCCTGGCCGCCGATGACACGGTGATCGCGGTGATGGCCGCCGCCGTCGACGTCGTGCAGGCCGAAGGGCTGACGGTGGGCCCCGGCGACGATCACAATGCCCATCTCTGTCGCGCCCGCCGCTGGCGGCAATACCGCGACGGTCCGGTGAATGCCCTGCATCGACGGTGCGGTGACGACATCGTGCGAGGTTCCCTGCGACTGCTGGGTGCGACGGGTAGCCGACGGTGACCGACGTGGATACGGCCCGGGATCAGGCGGCGGCGGGCACGCGAGGAGCAAAAATCGCCGAGGCGGACGCCCTGGTGGCCGCGATCGACCCGGGCCTGAACTCGCCGGGGGTGGAAACCCGCGATGCGGTGCTGGTGGCCGGTCCATGGCTGGCCGGATCGACGAGCGTGATGGCGGCACTGCGGGAGCGCATGCCGGAGACGACTTTCGTGGAATCCACTGAATTGGTGGCCGGCGAGGCGCCGGCGGCTGTGGTGTTCGTGGTTTCGGCAGCCGCCCCGGTTACTGAATCAGATTGTGCCCTGGTCGATTTGGCGTCGCGATACACCGATCTGGTGATCGGCGTGGTGTCCAAGATCGATGCGTACCGCGACTGGCGCGATGTGCGCGACGCCGATGCGGAAATCCTGGGCGAGCGCGACGCGCGCTACGAACGCATGCCCTGGGTGGGGGTGGCGGCGGCGCCCGATCTCGGTGAGCCGCAGCTCGATGAGCTCGTCGAACTGCTCGCCGGCCAGCTCGCCGATCCCGATATCGCGCGCCGGAACAGGTTGCGCGCCTGGGAAACTCGACTGGAAGCGGTCATCCTCCGGTATGAGGCCGACGGGTCCGGCGCCGACCGCCAGGCCCGCGTCGACGTGTTGCGGGAGCGTCGCGCCGAGGTGGCCAGGGCCCGCAGGCTGACCCGTACCGAGCGCAGCATCGCGTTGCGCAGTCAATTGCAGCAGGCCAGGGTTCAGCTCGGCTATTTCGCCCGCAACCGGTGTAACTCGGTGCGCACCGAATTGCAGGAGGATGTCGCGGGCATCGGCCGGCGCCGGATCGAGACGTTCGAGGACTACGCCCGGCAACGCGCGCACGAGGTTGTCGGTGAGGTCGACGAGGGCGTCACCGCCCACCTGCGCGGAATGGCGGACGAACTTGAGTTGACGGAACCTGAATCGCCCGCCCCGGCGCGGGTCCCCGACCTGCCGTCGCCCCAGCTGAAATCCCGGACCCTCGAGACCCGGCTGATGCTCGTCCTGGGCGCAGGCTTCGGGCTGGGTGTGGCGGTGGCGGTCAGCCGGGTACTGGTGGGTGCGGCCCCGCGACTGGCCGTGGCCGGCCTGGTGGTCGGGGCGGTGGTGGGCCTGCTGCTGGCGATCTGGGTGGTCGGCACCCGTGGGTTGTTGCACGACCGGGCGGTGCTGGATCGCTGGGTCGGCGAGATCACCACCACCCTCCGTTCGGCGGTCGAAGAGCTCGTCGCGAAACGGGTCCTGGCCGCGGAGACTGCGCTCACCACCGAGCTGGCGGCCCGTGAGGAAACCGAGGCGGCCGCGGTAGCCGAGAAGACCGCCGCGATGGACGCCGAACTGCGTGAACATGCCATCGCGACCGCGCGGGCGGCGGCCCAGAGAGACCGACGGATCCCGCCGTTACAGCGGGCGCTGAACGCCGTGCGGGCGGATCTGTACGGCAACAGCGACGCTACTGGCGAGTAACCACCTGATAACGTTGATCTGAATCGTTCCTGTGAGTGATCGGACATACCACTGGTTCACCGTGGGTATGTCACCCGAGTTAACCTCTACCCAAGGGGTAGCCGTGACCGCGTCGTGACGTGGCTTGGGTTCCACAAACCTACGCAGGAGAATTTGATGACCTCAGCGACCATTCCGGGTCTGGACACCGCACCGACGAAACATCAGGGTCTGCTGGCCTGGGTCCAGGAGGTCGCAGAGCTGACTCAACCGGATCGGGTGGTCTTCGCCGACGGGTCCGCTGAGGAGTATGACCGGCTGGCCGCTCACCTGGTCGAGGCGGGTACCTTCCAGAAGCTGAACGACGAGAAGCAGCCGAACTCGTACCTGGCGCTCTCCGATCCGTCCGACGTCGCCCGCGTCGAGTCTCGCACCTTCATCTGCTCCGAGCGTGAGATCGACGCCGGCCCCACCAACAACTGGATGGAACCCGCCAAGATGCGCGGGCTCATGAGCGACCTGTACCGCGGCTCGATGCGCGGCCGCACCATGTGGGTGGTGCCGTTCTGCATGGGTCCGCTGGACGCCGAGGATCCCAAGCTCGGTGTGGAGATCACCGACTCCGAGTACGTCGTGGTCTCGATGCGCACCATGACCCGGATGGGTCAGGCCGCGCTCGACAAGATCGGCGACGACGGCTTCTTCGTCAAGGCGCTGCACTCGATCGGTGCGCCGCTGGAGCCCGGCCAGAAGGACGTGCCGTGGCCGTGCAACGACACCAAGTACATCACCCACTTCCCGGAGACCCGTGAGATCTGGAGCTTCGGCTCGGGCTACGGCGGCAACGCTCTGCTGGGTAAGAAGTGCTACTCGCTGCGGATCGCCTCGGCGATGGCCCATGACGAGGGCTGGCTCGCCGAGCACATGCTGATCGTCAAGCTGATCTCCCCGGAGAACAAGGCCTACTTCGTCGCCGCGGCATTCCCGTCGGCCTGCGGCAAGACCAACCTCGCGATGCTGCAGCCGACCATCCCCGGCTGGCGTGCCGAGACCGTCGGTGACGACATCGCCTGGATGCGGTTCGGCAAGGACGGCCGCCTGTATGCCGTCAACCCCGAGTTCGGTTTCTTCGGCGTCGCACCCGGCACCAACTGGGATTCCAACCCCAACGCGATGAAGACCATCGCCGCAGGCAACACCGTCTTCACCAACGTGGCCAAGACCGACGACAACGACGTGTGGTGGGAAGGCCTGGAGGGCGAACCCGACCACCTGATCGACTGGAAGGGCAACGACTGGTTCCTGCGCGAGACGGAATCCAAGGCCGCGCACCCGAACTCGCGCTACTGCACCCCGATCTCGCAGTGCCCGACGCTGGCGCCGGAGTGGGACGACCCGCAGGGCGTGCCGATCTCGGCGATCCTGTTCGGCGGCCGTCGCAAGACCACCGTCCCGCTGGTGACCCAGGCCCGCGATTGGCAGCACGGTGTGTTCATCGGCGCCACCCTCGGCTCCGAGCAGACCGCCGCCGCCGAGGGCAAGGTCGGTACCGTGCGCCGCGACCCCATGGCCATGCTGCCGTTCCTGGGCTACAACGTCGGTGACTACTTCCAGCACTGGATCAACATTGGCAAGAACGCCGATGAGTCGAAGCTGCCTGCGGTGTTCTTCGTCAACTGGTTCCGCCGCGGCGACGACGGCCGCTTCCTGTGGCCGGGCTTCGGCGAGAACAGCCGCGTGCTGAAGTGGGCCATCGAGCGCATCGAGCACAAAGCCGACGGCAAGAGCACCCCGATCGGCATCGTGCCGACGGCCGCCGATCTGGACCTGTCCGGGCTCGATGTGGATCCGGCCGACGTGGACGAGGCGCTGGCCGTCAACACCGAGGAGTGGCGGGCCGAGCTCCCGCTGATCGAGGAGTGGTTCGAGTTCGTCGGTGAGAAGCTGCCCACCGGCATCAAGGACGAGTTCGACGCCCTCAAGCACCGCCTGGCCGAAGAGTCCTAGTTTTCAGCATTACGCGCACCCTCGTGATTTCACGAGGGTGCGCGTTTTTGTGTGAAAGCCGTTGCGCATCACGTATGTAACGCTGTGGCGATTTTCGGCACCTCAAAGTCAAGTGGCTAGTGCAACGTGGCTACGCAGCTTGATTGAGGAGGGTGGCGAGGCGTTGGGCTGGGGTGT
>NZ_JBVAXS010000014.1:0-2416 GCF_055419465.1 Mycobacterium sp. IDUB_17
TGTTGTTTGAGAACTCAATAGTGTGTTTGGTGGTTTTTGTTTGTTGTTTTTTGGCCACGCTCTTTTTCCCGTTTAGGGTGTGGTTGTTTGTTTTTTTGATGCCAGTTTGTTGGTGTCTTTTGTTTTGATCGGATTTTTCTGATTCGAATTCTGCCTGTCTTTGGATGGGAAGTTTTTGTTTGGAGAGTTTGATTCTGGCTCAGGACGAACGCTGGCGGCGTGCTTAACACATGCAAGTCGAACGGAAAGGCCCTTCGGGGTACTCGAGTGGCGAACGGGTGAGTAACACGTGGGTGATCTGCCCTGCACTTTGGGATAAGCCTGGGAAACTGGGTCTAATACCGAATATGACCATGCTCTTCATGGAGTGTGGTGGAAAGCTTTTGCGGTGTGGGATGGGCCCGCGGCCTATCAGCTTGTTGGTGGGGTAATGGCCTACCAAGGCGACGACGGGTAGCCGGCCTGAGAGGGTGACCGGCCACACTGGGACTGAGATACGGCCCAGACTCCTACGGGAGGCAGCAGTGGGGAATATTGCACAATGGGCGCAAGCCTGATGCAGCGACGCCGCGTGAGGGATGACGGCCTTCGGGTTGTAAACCTCTTTCAATAGGGACGAAGCGCAAGTGACGGTACCTATAGAAGAAGGACCGGCCAACTACGTGCCAGCAGCCGCGGTAATACGTAGGGTCCGAGCGTTGTCCGGAATTACTGGGCGTAAAGAGCTCGTAGGTGGTTTGTCACGTTGTTCGTGAAAACTCACAGCTTAACTGTGGGCGTGCGGGCGATACGGGCAGACTAGAGTACTGCAGGGGAGACTGGAATTCCTGGTGTAGCGGTGGAATGCGCAGATATCAGGAGGAACACCGGTGGCGAAGGCGGGTCTCTGGGCAGTAACTGACGCTGAGGAGCGAAAGCGTGGGGAGCGAACAGGATTAGATACCCTGGTAGTCCACGCCGTAAACGGTGGGTACTAGGTGTGGGTTTCCTTCCTTGGGATCCGTGCCGTAGCTAACGCATTAAGTACCCCGCCTGGGGAGTACGGCCGCAAGGCTAAAACTCAAAGAAATTGACGGGGGCCCGCACAAGCGGCGGAGCATGTGGATTAATTCGATGCAACGCGAAGAACCTTACCTGGGTTTGACATGCACAGGACGCCAGTAGAGATATTGGTTCCCTTGTGGCCTGTGTGCAGGTGGTGCATGGCTGTCGTCAGCTCGTGTCGTGAGATGTTGGGTTAAGTCCCGCAACGAGCGCAACCCTTGTCTCATGTTGCCAGCACGTAATGGTGGGGACTCGTGAGAGACTGCCGGGGTCAACTCGGAGGAAGGTGGGGATGACGTCAAGTCATCATGCCCCTTATGTCCAGGGCTTCACACATGCTACAATGGCCGGTACAAAGGGCTGCGATGCCGTGAGGTGGAGCGAATCCTTTCAAAGCCGGTCTCAGTTCGGATCGGGGTCTGCAACTCGACCCCGTGAAGTCGGAGTCGCTAGTAATCGCAGATCAGCAACGCTGCGGTGAATACGTTCCCGGGCCTTGTACACACCGCCCGTCACGTCATGAAAGTCGGTAACACCCGAAGCCGGTGGCCTAACCCTTGTGGAGGGAGCCGTCGAAGGTGGGATCGGCGATTGGGACGAAGTCGTAACAAGGTAGCCGTACCGGAAGGTGCGGCTGGATCACCTCCTTTCTAAGGAGCACCACGAGACCTGGGCCGGCCCCGCAGATCGCGGGATCAGCTGAGCTTTCAGGCGATTCGTTGGATGGCCTCACACCTGTAGTGGGTGGGGGTCTGGTGCAAATAACAAACTTGACGTGGGATGCGGGAAAGCATCTGCGGAAAATCATCGGACACACTATTGGGCTTTGAGACAACAGGCCCGTTTTTCCCTGGCCCCTGTGTGGGGTGGGAGGCGTGTTGTTGCTCCATCTTTGGTGGTGGGGTGTGGTGTTTGATTTGTGGATAGTGGTTGCGAGCATCTAGCACGCGAAATGTGTGGTCTCACTCCTTGTGGGTGGGGCCTGGTTTTGTGTGCGATTGATGTGCAATTTCTTTTGAAACTCATTTTTTGGTTTTTGTGTTGTAAGTGTTTAAGGGCGCATGGTGGATGCCTTGGCACTGGGAGCCGATGAAGGACGTTGGAGGCTGCGATATGCCTCGGGGAGCTGCCAACCGAGCGTTGATCCGAGGATGTCCGAATGGGGAAACCCAGCACGAGTGATGTCGTGTTACCTGTATCTGAATACATAGGGTGCAGGAGGGAACGCGGGGAAGTGAAACATCTCAGTACCCGTAGGAAGAGAAAACAAAAGTGATTCCGTGAGTAGTGGCGAGCGAAAGCGGAGGATGGCTAAACCGTATGCATGTGATACCGGGTAGGGGTTGTGTGTGCGGGGTTGTGGGACCTGTTT
>NZ_JBVAXS010000014.1:2512-5234 GCF_055419465.1 Mycobacterium sp. IDUB_17
TGGTGGGGTGATGGCGTGCCTTTTGAAGAATGAGCCTGCGAGTCAGGGACATGTCGCGAGGTTAACCCGTGTGGGGTAGCCGCAGCGAAAGCGAGTCTGAATAGGGCGTATCCAATCCGTAGGGGTTGGTGTAGTGGTGTGTTCTGGACCCGAAGCGGAGTGATCTACCCATGGCCAGGGTGAAGCGCGGGTAAGACCGCGTGGAGGCCCGAACCCACTTAGGTTGAAGACTGAGGGGATGAGCTGTGGGTAGGGGTGAAAGGCCAATCAAACTCCGTGATAGCTGGTTCTCCCCGAAATGCATTTAGGTGCAGCGTCACATGTTTCTTGTTGGAGGTAGAGCTACTGGATGGCCGATGGGCCCCACAGGGTTACTGACGTCAGCCAAACTCCGAATGCCGACAAGTCCAAGAATGTGGCAGTGAGACGGCGGGGGATAAGCTCCGTGCGTCGAGAGGGAAACAGCCCAGATCGCCGGCTAAGGCCCCTAAGCGTGTACTAAGTGGAAAAGGATGTGCAGTCGCGAAGACAACCAGGAGGTTGGCTTAGAAGCAGCCACCCTTGAAAGAGTGCGTAATAGCTCACTGGTCAAGTGATTGTGCGCCGATAATGTAGCGGGGCTCAAGTACACCGCCGAAGCCGCGGCAACGTATTTATACGTTGGGTAGGGGAGCGTCCTGCATCCGGTGAAGCAGCAGAGTGATCTAGCTGTGGAGGGTGTGGGAGTGAGAATGCAGGCATGAGTAGCGAATAGGCAAGTGAGAACCTTGCCCGCCGAAAGACCAAGGGTTCCTGGGCCAGGCCAGTCCTCCCAGGGTGAGTCGGGACCTAAGGCGAGGCCGACAGGCGTAGTCGATGGACAACGGGTTGATATTCCCGTACCCGTGTATGTGCGTCCATGATGAATCCATTGTGCTAACCATCCAAAACCGTCGTGACCGATCCCTTCGGGGTGAGGCGTTGACGGGGCTGCGTGGGACCCCGGTGGGTAGTAGTCAAGCGATGGGGTGACGCAGGAAGGTAGCCGTACCAGTCAGTGGTTGTACTGGGGTAAGCCGGTAGGGAGAAACGTAGGCAAATCCGCGTTTCATTAATCCTGAGAGGTGATGCATAGCCGTTTGAGGCGAATTCGGTGATCCTATGCTGCCAAGAAAAGCCTCTAGCGAGGACATACACGGCCCGTACCCCAAACCAACACAGGTGGTCAGGTAGAGAATACTAAGGCGTACGAGTGAACTATGGTTAAGGAACTCGGCAAAATGCCCCCGTAACTTCGGGAGAAGGGGGACCCACATGGCGTGACGGATCTTTACGGTCTTGAGCGTGAGTGGGTGGCACAAACCAGTGAGAAGCGACTGTTTACTAAAAACACAGGTCCGTGCGAAGTCGCAAGACGATGTATACGGACTGACGCCTGCCCGGTGCTGGAAGGTTAAGAGGACCTGTTAACCCTTCGGGGTGAAGCAGAGAATTTAAGCCCCAGTAAACGGCGGTGGTAACTATAACCATCCTAAGGTAGCGAAATTCCTTGTCGGGTAAGTTCCGACCTGCACGAATGGCGTAACGACTTCTCAACTGTCTCAACCATAGACTCGGCGAAATTGCACTACGAGTAAAGATGCTCGTTACGCGCGGCAGGACGAAAAGACCCCGGGACCTTCACTACAACTTGGTATTGGTGCTCGATACGGTTTGTGTAGGATAGGTGGGAGACTGTGAAATTCACACGCCAGTGTGGGTGGAGTCGTTGTTGAAATACCACTCTGATCGTATTGGGCCTCTAACCTCGGACCGTATATCCGGTTCAGGGACAGTGCCTGGTGGGTAGTTTAACTGGGGCGGTTGCCTCCCAAAATGTAACGGAGGCGCCCAAAGGTTCCCTCAACCTGGACGGCAATCAGGTGTTGAGTGTAAGTGCACAAGGGAGCTTGACTGCGAGACATACATGTCGAGCAGGGACGAAAGTCGGGACTAGTGATCCGGCACCTCTGAGTGGAAGGGGTGTCGCTCAACGGATAAAAGGTACCCCGGGGATAACAGGCTGATCTTCCCCAAGAGTCCATATCGACGGGATGGTTTGGCACCTCGATGTCGGCTCGTCGCATCCTGGGGCTGGAGCAGGTCCCAAGGGTTGGGCTGTTCGCCCATTAAAGCGGCACGCGAGCTGGGTTTAGAACGTCGTGAGACAGTTCGGTCTCTATCCGCCGCGCGCGTCAGAAGCTTGAGGAAATCTGTCCCTAGTACGAGAGGACCGGGACGGACGAACCTCTGGTATACCAGTTGTTCCACCAGGAGCACCGCTGGATAGCCACGTTCGGACAGGATAACCGCTGAAAGCATCTAAGCGGGAAACCCCCTCCAAGACCAGGCTTCTCACCCTTTTAGAGGGATAAGGCCCCCCGCAGACCACGGGATTGATAGACCAGACCTGGAAGCCTAGTAATAGGTGTAGGGAACTGGCACTAACCGGCCGAAAACTTACAACAACCAACAAACACCAAATGTTTGATGAGTTTCAGTAAGACGCACATCTGCTACGCAACCACACCACAAACACACACGACACTTGTGTCGGGCGTGCTACACGCACCCCACCACCAAAACACAAGATGTACACTCAACAACGAGTGAATAGAGTTACGGCGGTCCATAGCGGCAGGGAAACGCCCGGTCCCATCCCGAACCCGGAAGCTAAGCCTGCCAGCGCCGATGATACTACCCT
>NZ_JBVAXS010000015.1:0-595 GCF_055419465.1 Mycobacterium sp. IDUB_17
CCGCCCGCAAGGCCCGGGGGCAGACCGAGCGCCGCGGCAAGTTCAGTGACGTGATCACCATCAGCCAGCGGCCCGCCGTAGTGGAAGACCGCGCGGTGCCCGGGCATTGGGAAGGTGACCTGATCCTGGGCGCCGCATGTGGCAGCGCAATCGGCACCCTGGTCGAACGCAGCACCCGGTTCACCATCTTGTTGCACCTGCCGCACGATCACACCGCCGACTCGGTGGCCACCGCGATGATCGAGGCGATGAATGAGCTGCCGGCTCATCTGCGCCGCAGCATTACCTGGGACCGCGGCAGCGAAATGGCCGGCTGGTACGACATCAGCCTGGCTCTGCAGGCCCCGGTCTACTTCTGCGATCCCCATTCACCCTGGCAGCGGGGCAGCAACGAGAACACCAACCGGCTGCTGCGGTTCTGGTTCGAAAAGGGCACCGATCTCAGCGGCTACACCAAAGCCGACCTCCAACGGGTCCAAGACAAACTCAACAGCCGGCCCCGACCCACCCTGGACCTCGACACCCCAGCCCAACGCCTCGCCACCCTCCTCAATCAAGCTGCGTAGCCACGTTGCACTAGCCACTTGACTTTGAG
>NZ_JBVAXS010000016.1:0-465 GCF_055419465.1 Mycobacterium sp. IDUB_17
CTACCCCACACGGGTTAACCTCGCGACATGTCCCTGACTCGCAGGCTCATTCTTCAAAAGGCACGCCATCACCCCACCACGAAGGAGGGCTCTGACGGATTGTAAGCGCACGGTTTCAGGTACTATTTCACTCCCCTCCCGGGGTACTTTTCACCATTCCCTCACGGTACTAATCCGCTATCGGTCACTGGGAAGTATTCAGGCTTACCGGGTGGTCCCGGCAGATTCACAGCAGATTTCACGGGCCCGCTGCTACTCGGGAACACCATTAAGGTAGATGTCAGGTTTTCACGTACCGGGCTCTCACCGTCTACGGCAGGTCATCCCAAACCACTTCCGTTAACCACGACATTTTCTCACTACCCTCCAGTCAGGTAGAACTGGAAAAACAGGTCCCACAACCCCGCACACACAACCCCTACCCGGTATCACATGCATACGGTTTAGCCATCCTCCGCTTTCGCT
>NZ_JBVAXS010000017.1:0-445 GCF_055419465.1 Mycobacterium sp. IDUB_17
ACGCTGGGTCGACAAACACCTGTTCAGATCGGCGCGCAACTGCCCGCGCCCTTGCACGTAGAGGCACTGGTAGATGGTTTCGTGGCTCACCCGAGCCAGCCTGTCATCAGGGTGATCACGAGCCAACACCTCGGCGATCAGCTTCGGGCTCCACCCGTCATCCATCCAGGTCTCGATAGCAGCGCACAATCCAGTGTTGTTGAGCTTGAACTCCTTGGGCCGCTGGGCTTTCTGCGCGGCGCGGCCATGGGCCATCCCGGCGTGGTAGTCCCCATCAGCATTGCGATTGCGCCGGATCTCCCGGGAGATGACACTCGGGTCGCGGTCGAGTTGGCGGGCGATCTCGACCTGTTTGAGGCCTTGGTCGAGCCCCCGCATGATCACCAGACGTTCGTCGAAACTGAGCCGATGGCCGTGCCCGCCTGGCCGGTCACGATCGCCAGGT
>NZ_JBVAXS010000018.1:0-379 GCF_055419465.1 Mycobacterium sp. IDUB_17
ATCAGACCATCGTGTCGGCCGGGGGCAGGCCGAACTCGTTGTTGCCGAAGATCAGGTAGGCACGCTCGGGATCGTTGGCGGCGTGCACCCGGCCGGCGTGCGCATCACGCCAGAACCGCTGCACCGGAGCGTCATTGGACAGCGCGGTGGCACCCGAGGCCTCGAAGAGCCGGTCGATCGAGGCGATCGCGCGGCCGGTGGCACGCACCTGATCGCGACGGGCGCGGGCCCGCAGCTCGAACGGGATCTCCTCGCCGGCGACCAGCAGCGCGTATTCGTCGGCGACGTTGCCCGACAGCTGACGCCAGGCGGCGTCGATGTCGCTGGCCGCCTCGGCGATCCGGATCTTGGCGAACGGATCGTCCTTGGCCTTCTCGCC
>NZ_JBVAXS010000019.1:0-233 GCF_055419465.1 Mycobacterium sp. IDUB_17
CGCCAGGCGGCGTCGATGTCGCTGGCCGCCTCGGCGATCCGGATCTTGGCGAACGGATCGTCCTTGGCCTTCTCGCCCGCGTAGGCCGCGCGGACGCGCTTGCCCTGGTGCTCGACGTGTGCGTCGTAGGCGCCGTAGGCCATACCCACGATCGGAGTCGAGATGGTGGTGGGATGGATTGTGCCCCACGGCATCTTGTACACCGGGGCGGTGTTCGTCTCATACCCGCCGGC